>NZ_FRDM01000077.1 GCF_900143215.1 Geodermatophilus obscurus
CGTCGTCCCGGTCGTCGTCGTCCCGGTCGTCGTCGTCCCGGCGTCCAGGCCGTAGTGCTGGCGCAGCAGCGCCTCGGCCTCGGGGTCGAGGTGCTGATCGGACACCGACGGCGCGGTGCGGACCGCCTCCTTGGTGACCGGCAGGCGCACGGTGCCCTCGGTGAAGGTGGCGTCGGTCGCGGGGACGACGGAGTGCCGGGTGCCGAACAGCCCGGTGGAGACTGCCGCCCAAGTGGGGGCTCCGGTCCGGTCGTCGGTGAAGAAGTGCTCGACCGTGCCGATCTTCTCGCCGTCCGGGCCGTAGGCCGCGCTGCCGATCGCCGCGGACAGTTCTCGCTCGCTCAACACCGGGTCGGCTCCCCTCGTCCTCGCTGATCCCGCACGGGACCCGCCGGGTCCAGCGTGCCCACCCGGGACACCGGCCGAACATGGGGTGCTGCGCGGCGTCCGCCGGTGTGCTGAGGCGGTCTTCCCTGCCTACCGTGGCACCTGTGACCAGCGAGCACATCGAGGTCGAGCGCAAGTTCGAGGCCGACGAGGGCTTCTCCCTGCCGGACCTGACCGGTGCCGGGGGGGTCGCCGCGGTCGGCGGTCCGGAGGAGCAGTCGCTCGAGGCGACCTACTACGACACCCCGGACCTGCGGCTGCTGCGCTCCCGGGTGACGCTGCGGCGGCGCACCGGCGGGGCCGACGCCGGCTGGCACGTGAAGCTCCCCGGGGCGGACGGCGCCCGGCGCGAGCTGCACCAGCCGCTGGGCCGGGCGGCCCGCACCGCCCCGCGCGCCGTCGTCGCCCCGATCCTGGGCCTGCTGGGCACCGCCGCGGCCGAGCCGGTCGCCACCCTCTCCACCCGCCGGGTGGTGCACCGGCTGCTGAACGAGGAGGAGAGGGTGCTGGCCGAGGTGGCCGACGACGCCGTCGTCGGCACGGCGTTCGCGACTGCGCCCGGCGAGCCGGCCACCGTCACCACCTGGCGGGAGATCGAGGTCGAGCTGGTCGACGGCGACGAGACGCTGCTCCAGGCGGTCACCGAGCGGCTCGTCGCGGCCGGCGCCCGCCCCGCCGCCGCTCCCTCGAAGCTCGCCCGGGTGCTGGACGGGCGGCTGCCGACGCCGGGGGCCCCCGCCCCGGAGCCGTCCGAGGCCGACGGGACGACGAAGAAGGGCAAGAAGGCCAAGAAGGAGCAGCGTCCGGTCCGCACGGCCGGCGAGGTGGTCCTCGGCGCGGTGGCCAGGCAGCTCCAGGCGCTGCGGGACGCCGACCTGGCGGTGCGCACCGAGCAACCCGAGGGCGTGCACGACCTGCGGGTCGCCTGCCGCCGGCTGCGCAGCATCCTCGCCGCGTTCCGGCCGGTGCTGGACCGCGGGCACACCGACCCGCTGCGCGAGGAGCTGCGGTGGGTGGGCGCCCAGCTCTCCGGCGCCCGCGACACCGAGGTCGCGCTGTCCCACCTGCGCGAGCTGGTGGCCGCCCAGCCGGTGGAGCTCGTGCTCGGCCCGGTCGCCGCCCGGTTGCAGCAGACCCAGATCAAGGACCACGAGGCCGGCGGCCGCAGGGTCGCCCGCACCCTCACCGACCGGCGCTACCTGCGGCTGATCGACGCCGTCGACGCGCTGCTGGCCGACCCGCCGCTGACCGAGCCGGCCGCCGCGCCCGCGTCTCCGCAGCTGGCCGACGCCGTCCGTCGTACCGGTAAACGGCTGCGCCGCGCCGTCGACGCCGCCCGCGAGGCCGAGGGCGCCGAGCGGCACGAGCGGCTGCACGAGGTGCGCAAGGCGGCCAAGCGGGTGCGCTACACCGCGGAGGTGGCCGAGGCCGAGCTCGGCGAGCCGGTCACCGCGCTCGTCGAGTGCACCAAGCAGGTGCAGGACCTGCTGGGCGCCGCCCAGGACACCGTGGTCACCCGCGACGTCGCCGTGCGGGTCGGGCGGGCCGCGTTCACCGCCGGGGAGAACGCCTGGATCTACGGCCGGCTGCACGCCCTCGAGGAGGCCCGCGCCGAGACCGCCGAGACGGGGTTCTGGACGCTGGAGCGGGACCTGCGCCGCGCGGTGAAGGCCGTGGCCTCGCTAACCTGAGAGAAGGCCCCCACTTCTGCCGGGTCCCGCCGCTGGCCCCGTCCAGGGCACCGCCCTGAGCTCGCGAGGGGTGGGCAGGACGGGGTCCTTCCATGGTGGGGGGCGAGGAGGTCCTTCCGCTGTCCCTGATCGGCCTGCTGGGCTTCGCCACCGTCGTCCTCCTGGCCGTCCTGCTGTTGCACGGCTACCTGTGGTGGCGGCTGGTCCGCAGCACGACCCGGCCGGGCCGCGCGCGGCGGCTGCTGACGCTGGGCCTGCTGCTCCTCGGCCTCCTCCCGGTGGGGGCGGTCCTGCTGCGCCGCGAGGACTCGGTGCTCAGCACCGTGGTGCAGTGGGTCGGCTTCAGCTGGCTGGGCGTCGCGTTCTACCTCTTCCTGACCCTGCTGGTGCTGGAGCCGGCCCGCCTGCTGCTGCGCAGGCGGTTCTCCAGCGCGCCGGCCGCGGAGCCCGTCGCCGTGCCGGTGGGAGCCGCGACCGCGCCCGAGGGGATCCCGGTCCCGCAGGGCAGCGGTGTCGCCGACCCCTCGCGGCGGTTGCTGCTGGCCCGTGGGCTCGCCGTCACGGCCGGCGCCGTCGCGCTGGGGACGGCGGGCACCGGCGCCTACCTGGCCAACAGCGCCCCCGTCGTCCGCCGGGTGCCGGTGACGCTGGCCGGGCTCGACCCGGCCCTGGACGGCCTGCGGATCGTCACCTTCTCCGACGGCCACCTCTCGGCCATGTCGAGCACACGGCGGTTCGAGCGGCTGGTGGAGATCGTCAACGCCCAGCGCCCCGACGTCGTGGCGATCGTGGGCGACCTGGTCGACGGCGAGCTCGGCGAGCTGCGCGAAGAGGTGGCCCCGCTGGCCGACCTGGTCAGCGAGCAGGGCGTCTACTTCGTGACCGGCAACCACGAGTACTTCGTCGACACGACCGCGTGGTTGCGCCACCTGCCCACCCTCGGGGTGCAGGTGCTGCGCAACGAGCGGGTGCCCATCGTGCGCGGCGGCGCGTCGGTCGACCTGGCCGGCATCGACGACCGGACGGCGCTCAGCTCCGGCGTGCCCGGCCACGGCGCCGACCTCGACACCGCGCTGGACGGCCGCGACGACGCCGTGCCGGTCGTGCTCATGGCCCACCAGCCGGTGCAGGTCGAGCAGGCGGCGGCGGCCGGGGTAGGGCTGCAGCTGTCCGGGCACACGCACGGCGGCCAGCTGTGGCCCTTCGACTACGCGGTGCGGCTCGATCAGCCCGTCGTGCAGGGGCTGTCCCGGGTCGGCGACACCCAGCTCTACGTCACGACCGGCGCGGGCTTCTGGGGTCCGCCGATGCGGATCGGCGCGCGGCCCGAGGTCGCGGTCGTCGAGCTGCGCGCTCCCTGAGGCTCAGAGCTCGCGCAGCGTGTCCAGGGCCTCCTGGACGACCTCCTCCAACGCCAGCTCACCGCCGGAGTCCGCCCAGCGCAGCAGCCCCTGGGTGTAGGCCGACAGGTGCGCGGTGACCGCGACGGTGGCGGCCGGGTCCCGCTGCAGGCCGAGCGCCTCGAGGAACAGCTGCGCCGTCGCCCGCTCGAACTCCGCCGCGCGGTAGCGGAGGCGTGGTGTGGTCGCGATGAGCCGCCACCGGGCCAGGGCGTCGGACCGGGCGTCCCCGGTCAGCCCGCGGACGAAGACGAGGATCGCCCCACGCAGCCGCGCGCCGAGCGGCCGGTCGGCCGGGACCGTCGCCACCAGGGCCTCGATCTCGGCGCGGGCCGGGAGCGCCATGATCAGGTCGTCCTTGCCCGGGTAGTGCGCGTAGAACGTCTGCACCGACACCCCGGCCGCCGCGGCCAGCCGGCCGATCGGCACGTCCTCGTAGCCGTGCTCCGCGAACAGCTCCATCGCGGTGTCGTAGATCCGCCGGTGCGTGGAGGCGTACTGACGGGCGCGGTGGTCCTGGGCCACGACCCGGTCCCTCCTCTCGTCCGCGGCGCTCCCGGCGCTCGGCCACTTCTGACAGCGACCGGGCGAGAACGCCGAGACGACACCACATCATGTGTCGATCTCGGTGTATCCGCACCATTCCCGAGTCGGTCACCCCGGCACCGCCGGAGACGGGCCGGACGCCGGGGCGACACGGCCGGGTGAGAGAGACGTCTGCAGACGACCAGACGTCTACACCCGCAGTACCTTCAGGGACGTGACCAGCGCCGTGTCGGGACCGAAGTACCTGTCGGTCCGCGAGAACCTGCGACGCCGGGTGTCCGCGCTGCCCGAGCACACCCTGCTCCCGCCGGAGCCGGTGCTGTGCGAGGAGTACGGCGTCAGCCGGATCACGCTGCGCCGCGCCGTCGACGGACTGGTCGCCGACGGTCACCTGGTGCGCGAGCAGGGCCGGGGCACCTACGTGACCCGCCCGGCGATCCGCCACGAGTACCGCGAGAGCTTCGTGCACCGCATCGCCGGGTGGAGCTCGGTGATGACAGAGCAGGGCGCGCAGGTGGGCACCACGGTCCTCACCCAGCGGATCGTGCCGGTCCAGCCGCCGGTCGTCACCGAGCTGGACCTGGAGCCCGCGACCGACGTCGTCGAGCTGGTCCGGCTGCGCAGCGTCGACGGCGCACCCAACCACGTGGCGCACAGCTTCCTGCCGGCCGCCACGTACCCGCGGGCGGCCGAGGTGGACCTGAGCGAGGGCTCGCTCTACGACTTCCTCCGGCGGGAGTACTCGGCCGACCTCGCCACCGCCCGCATCGTCGTCGACGTCGGCACCGCGGCGCCGGACGAGGCCGACCTGCTGCAGGTGGTCGCCGGCTCGCCGCTGCTGGTGGTCCGGACGACGGTGCGCGACAGCGCCGGCCAGCCCCTCGTGCACAGCTTCTCCCGGTTGCGGCCCGACGTCAGCCAGGTGGAGTTCGAGGTCTCGGTCAGCGGTCGCTGAGAGGACCCCCTCGCCCGTTACCGGCCGCCTGGAGGTGGCCGGGAGCGGACTACCGTCGGCGGAACCGCTGCCCGTCGTCCCCGGAGGTCCCATGCCCCAGCCGGTCACCGTCACCGGTAGCCGCGAGGTGCCCCACGAGCGGCGCCGCGTGTGGGAGGCGCTCGCCGTCCTGGAGCCGTACTGCGCCGTCTGCGACGTCTCCTACGTCGTCGACGACCGGAGCGCGCCGGGCCGCGGGACCCGGTTCGTCGCCGTGCCCGGCCGTCTCGACGACGGCGTGCAGCCGCCGGCCGGCTCCCCGCAGGGCGAGATCGTCGAGTGGGTGCCGCAGGAGCGGGTCGCCACCCGCCTGCAGCTGACC
>NZ_FRDM01000014.1 GCF_900143215.1 Geodermatophilus obscurus
TCCCCGGGCGACACCGCGTGGCGGGACGCTGGCTCCCCGGGCGACACCGCGTGGCGGGACGCTGGCTCCCCGGGCGACACCGCGTGGCGGGACGCCTGGCGCGCGGCCGCGGACGGAGTGGGGACGGCGGTCGACGGCGTGCTCGACGCGCTGCCCGGGCTGACCGCCGGGCTGCTCGCCCGCGACCTCGTCGCCGCCCTGCCCGACGGCGCGCTGCTGGTGCTCGGCTCGTCGACCCCGGTGCGCGACGTCGACCGGCTGGCCGTTCCGCGCGCGGGGCTCACCGTGCTGGCCAACCGCGGGGTCGCCGGCATCGACGGCACGGTCTCCACCGCCGTCGGGGCCGCGCTGGTCCACTCCCGTGGCGATCTCCGCGGAGATCGCCGGGCGTTCGCGCTGCTCGGCGACCTCACGTTCCTGCACGACCTGCAGGGCCTGCTGGTGGGGGAGGGCGAGCCCCGGCCGGACCTCACCCTCGTCGTCCCGGACAACGACGGCGGCGGCATCTTCGCCCAGCTCGAACCCGGGCAGCCGCGGTACGAGGCCGGCTACCGGCGGGTGTTCGGCACGCCGCACGGCCGCGACCTGGTCGCCGTCGCGGAGGCGCTCGGCTGGCCGGCGGAGCGGGTGTCCTCGTCGGCCGAACTCCGGGACGCCGTCGCCGCGGGCGGACCCCGGGTGGTCGTCGTCCGCACCGACCAGCGCGCCGAGGCCGAGCTGGCGACCCGGCTGCGGTCGGGCGCCGCCGAGGCGCTGGGCGGAGCCTGAGTCCCAGGCGCCCGCGTCGCTGATCGAGTGTGCAGTTGCGGGGGGCGACACGCGCAGACGCTCCGTGCCGGGGGACCGCAACCGCCCACTCGGCAGCTCGACTCCTCTGCGCCAGTGCAGTCGGGGTGGGCGCCGCGCCGGTCAGCTCTCCAGCGCGGCCTGGAAGGCGGCGAACTTCGCCTGGGTCTCGGCCAGCTCGGCGGCCGGGTCGGAGCCGGCGACGATGCCGCAGCCGGCGAACAGCCGTGCCGAGGCCGGGTCCCGGTCCGAGAGCTCCGCGCAGCGCAGCGCCAGGCCGAACTCGCCGTCCCCGTGGGCGTCCACCCAGCCGACCGGGCCGGCGTAGCGGCCGCGGTCCATGCCCTCCAGCTCGCCGATCAGCGCGGCGGCGGCGTCGGTCGGGGTGCCGCAGACCGCGGCCGTCGGGTGCACCGCACCGACCAGCTCGAGCAGCCCGGCGCGGCCGCGGGCGCCGCTGCGGCGCTGGACACCGGTGACGTCGGTGGCCAGGTGCCGCACGTTGGCCAGCGTCAGCAGCTCCGGCTCGTCGGGCGCGGTGAGCGTCGTGCAGTAGGGCTCCAGCGCGCGCACCAGCGACTCGACGGCGAGGGCGTGCTCGGCGCGGTCCTTGGCCGAGGCGAGCAGGCCGGCGGCCAGCCGCTCGTCGTCGGCGCCGGCGCCGCGGGGGGCGGTCCCGGCCAGCACCCGCGACGACAGCTGCCGGCCGGTCCGGCGCAGCAGCAGCTCCGGCGTCGCACCGAGCAGACCGTCGACGGCGAAGGTCCAGCAGTCGGGGAAGCGGGCGGCGAGCCGGGCGAGCAGCGCGCGCGGGTCCAGCGGCGCGTCGGCGGTGACCAGCAGGTCGCGGGCCAGCACGACCTTGGCCAGCTCGCCGGCGTCGATCCGCTCGACGGCCGCGCCCACCTTCGCGCACCACGAGGCCGGGTCGAGCGCACCGTCGGCGTAGCGCAGCCGCCCCAGCGCGGACGGCGCGGTCGCGGGCGCGGCGGACAGCACGTCGGCGGGGTCGGCGTCCCCGGTGGTGGTCACCCAGGCCAGGCCGTCCCGCCGGCCGACGACGACCTCGGGGACGATGAACACCGACGTCCCGGCAGCCGGGTCGAAGGCGATGCTGGCGAACACGACCGGCCCCGAGCCGGGCACCCCGGCCCGGTCGTCGACGTCGAGACCGGCGCTGTGGGCCTCCCACCACGCGGCCGCCTCGGCCAGGGCCCGCGGGCCGGTGACCTCCAGCCGGGCCGCCTCCCCCCAGCCGACCAGGCCCTCGCCGCGGCGCACCCAGGACAGGGCGCCGGCGGCCGGGAGCCGGTCGAGCAGCGCGGGGGGGTCGAGCAGCGGGGTGGTCGTGACGACGGGCGTGACCGCACCAGGGGTGGTCACTGCTGCCACGCTCACCAGCCCAGAGTAGGCAGCCCGGTAGCGTCGCGGTCGTGGGAGACCGGCGAGACAGCGCACACACCGCCGGGGTCCGGGCCGGTCTGGACAAGCGGCCGGCCGACGTCGCGGCCATGTTCGACCGGGTCGCGGCGCGTTACGACGTCACCAACACGGTCCTCTCCGGCGGCCTCGACGCCTCCTGGCGGCGCGCCACCCGCGAGGCCCTGGATGCCCGCCCGGGGCAGACCGTGCTCGACGTCGCCGCCGGGACGGCGGTGTCCACAGTCGAGCTGTCGGCCGGCGGGGTGCACGCCATCGCCTGCGACTTCTCCCAGGGGATGCTGCGCGCGGGCGCGGCCCGGCCGGTGCCCAAGGTGGCCGGCGACGCCATGGCGCTGCCGCTGGCCGACGAGAGCGTCGACGGCGTGGTCATCTCCTTCGGCCTGCGCAACGTCGCCGACCCCGACGCCGCGCTGCGCGAGTTCGCCCGGGTCACCCGCCCCGGCGGCACGCTGGTGGTCTGCGAGTTCTCCAGTCCCACCTGGGCGCCGTTCCGCACCGTCTACACCGAGTACCTGATGCGGGCGCTGCCGCTGATCGCCCGCGCGGTCAGCAGCAACCCCGACGCCTACGTCTACCTGGCCGAGTCGATCCGGGCCTGGCCCGACCAGCCGGCGCTGGCCGCCCGGCTGCAGGAGGCCGGCTGGGCCGACGTCGCCTGGCGCGACCTCACCGGCGGCGTCGTGGCGCTGCACCGCGGCCGCAAGCCGCTCGCCTGAGTGAGGACCCCCTCCACCCCTCGCACGCTCGGGGCGGTACCCGGAAGGGGGCCGACGCTGGGGCGGGTGGGACGAGACGGAACCGTGACGTACCAATCCCAGGTGCCCACTTGTCACCAAGGTCACACCCCGGCCTAGAGTGGTGACCGGGCCGCCTTGTGAAGCAATTCACAAAGTGGCGGGGGAACTCGAACGGAGGGAGCCGAGGTGGACGACGGCGACCGGCGGGCCGACGTGCTCGTCGTCGGCGCCGGCCCGGCGGGGTCCTCGGCCGCCTGGCAGCTGGCCCGGGCCGGCCTCGACGTCGCCGTCCTGGAGAAGGCCCGACTGCCCCGCGAGAAGGTCTGCGGCGACGGGCTGACCCCGCGCGGGGTCAAGGCGCTCGACGACATGGGCGTCGACACCACCGGCTGGGTCCGCCACAGGGGGCTGCGGGTCACCGGCGGTGGCCAGGTGGTCGAGGTCGACTGGCCGGTCCTGGACCGCTGGCCGTCGTACGGCCTGATCCGCAGCCGCCGCGACCTCGACGCCCGGCTGGCCGACCACGCCGTCGCGGCCGGCGCCCGGCTGGTGCAGGAGGTCACGGTCACCGGCCCGCTGCTGGACGACGCCGGCCGGGTCGCCGGCGTGCACGCCGCAGAGGGTGCGGACCGGACGCCGGCCACCTGGCGCGCGCCGCTGGTGGTCTCCGCGGAGGGCCTCTCGGGGCGGCTGGCCAAGGCGCTGGGCCTGTTGCGGCGGGAGGACCGGCCGCTCGGCGTCGCCGTCCGCCGGTACGTGTCCTCCCCGCGCACGGACGACGAGTACCTCGACATCTCCTTCGACCTGTCCAGCGGCGGCCCGAGCGCGGACTCGATGCCCGGCTACGGCTGGGCGTTCGGCATGGGCGACGGCACCAGCAACGTCGGCTTCGGCCTGCTCGACACCCGCCGCGGCACCGGCGCCGAGCCGCGGGCGGTGCTGCGCGAGTGGCTGGCCACCCTGCCGGCCGAGTGGCAGCTCGGCGAGGAGCACGCGGTCACCCCCCTGCGCGGTGCGGGCCTGCCGATGGCCCTGCACCGCGGGCCGGCCTACACCCGCGGGCTGCTCCTGGCCGGCGACGCCGCGGGCACGGTCAACCCGTTCAACGGCGAGGGCATCAGCTACGCGCTGGAGACCGGCCGGATGGCCGCCGAGACCGCCGCGGAGGCGCTGGCCGCGCCGGAGGGGCTCGCGCGGGAGGCGGTGCTGCGCCGGTACCCGGCCCGGCTGCGCGCGGAGTACGGGCGCCACCACCGGCTGGGCACCGGCTTCCTGGCGCTGCTGGCTCGGCCGGACCTGGTCCGCTTCGCGACCGCGCACGGCCTGAAGCGACCGGCGCTGGTGGCCAGGGCGCTGCGGCTGATGGGCAACCTCTCCGACGGCCGGGACGGCGACCGGTTCGACCGCGCCGTCGCCGTCCTGACCCGCCTGGCTCCGGCGGTCTGACGTGACCGCTCCCGACCCGATCCCCGACGGCGAGAGGTAGACGCTGGTGCTCTCGGTGTACATGCCGATCGTCGGCCTGTTCGTGCTGGCCGCGGCGTTCGCGCTGTTCTCGGTGACGGTGGCGCCGTTCGTCGGCCCCCGCCGGTACAACCGGGCCAAGCTGGCCGCCTACGAGTGCGGCATCGAGCCGGTGGACCAGCCGCTCAGCGGCGGCCGCTTCCCGGTCAAGTTCTACCTGACCGCCATGTTGTTCATCGTCTTCGACATCGAGGTCGTCTTCCTCTACCCGTGGGCGGTCGCCAACGACGCGCTGGGGCTGTGGGGGCTGTTCGCGATGGCCGTGTTCATCGGCACCGTCTTCATCGCCTACGCCTACGAGTGGCGGCGCGGCGGGCTCGAGTGGGATTGAGGAGCTGACCTGTGGGACTCGAGGAGAAGCTGCCGAGCGGCGTCCTGTTGACCAGCGTGGAGAAGCTGGTCAACTGGACCCGCAAGTCGTCGCTGTGGCCGGCCACCTTCGGGCTGGCCTGCTGCGCGATCGAGATGATGGCCACCGGCGCCGGCCGCTACGACCTGGCCCGGTTCGGCATGGAGGTCTTCCGGGCCTCCCCGCGGCAGGCCGACCTGATGATCGTCGCCGGGCGGGTCAGCCAGAAGATGGCCCCGGTCCTGCGCCAGATCTACGACCAGATGCCCGAGCCCCGCTGGGTGCTGGCGATGGGCGTGTGTGCCAGCTCCGGCGGGATGTTCAACAACTACGCGATCGTGCAGGGCGTCGACCACGTCGTCCCGGTGGACATGTACCTGCCCGGGTGCCCGCCGCGGCCGGAGATGCTCACCGACGCGATCCTCAAGCTGCACCACAAGATCATGCACGAGCCGCTGGGGCCGAGGCGGGCTCGTGAGCTGGAGCAGGCGCGGGCCGAGGGGCGGGCCGAGGAGCTGTACGTCGAGATGCCGTCCAGCGTCCGGGCCGACAAGGCGGCGCGCGAGGCCTACCAGCGGGCGGCGGCCGAGCGGCGCACCGGCCAGTTCGCCATGGAGCAGCGCGGCGGCGACGCCGTCCTGCTGCCCGAGCCGTACGTGCGGGGGAACCGGTGACCGGCCCCGGGGACCGCAGCGGCACGGACGCCGAGCAGGGCGCCACCGCGCCCGGCGGCGGGTTCCGCAAGGGTGCGTTCGGGGTCAGCGGCAGCGGCGACACCTCCGGCTTCGGCGGGCTGGTCCGCGTCGAGCCCGGCGGCGCGGTCGCGCTGCACTCCACCGAGCGGCCGTACGGCGGGTACTTCGACGAGGTCACCGACGCGCTGATCGACGCCGTCGGCCAGGCCACCTACGACGCCGCCGTGCAGCGGGTGCTGGTCGACCGCGGCGAGATCACCTACTTCGTCGCCCGCGAGCACCTGCTGACCCTGGTGCGGGCCCTGCGCGACGACGAGGCGCTGCGCTTCGAGCTGTGCAGCAGCGTCTCCGGCGTCGACTACCTGGACAGCGGTGGCCCGGCGGCAGGTCCCGGCCGGCCCCGGTTGCACGTCGTCCTCCACCTGACCTCGATGACCTACCGGCGGCGGATCCGGCTGGAGGTCGCGGTCACCGCCGAGGACCCGCACGTCCCCTCGGTGACCTCCGTCTACCCGACGGCGGACTGGCACGAGCGGGAGACCTGGGACATGTTCGGCGTCGTCTTCGACGGCCACCCGGCGCTGACCCGGATCCTCATGCCCGACGACTGGGACGGCCACCCCCAGCGCAAGGACTACCCGCTCGGCGGGGTTCCGGTCGAGTACCACGACGCCACGATCCCGCCCCCCGACACCCGCAGGTCCTATCGATGAGGGGCCAACGATGAGCACCACGTACGACCCCTACGCCGGCTCCCGGGAGACCACCGAGGGCCGCGTCTACACCGTCACCGGCGGCGACTGGGACCAGACGCTGGGCGCGGAGGCTCAGGGCGAGGAGCGCCTCGTCGTCAACATGGGCCCGCAGCACCCCTCCACCCACGGGGTCCTGCGGCTGGTGCTCGACCTCGAGGGCGAGACGGTCACCAAGGCGCGGGTGGTGATCGGCTACCTGCACACCGGCATCGAGAAGAACACCGAGTACCGCAACTGGACGCAGGGGACGACGTTCGTCACGCGGATGGACTACCTGTCCCCGCTCTACAACGAGGCCGGCTACTGCCTCGCTGTCGAGAGATTGCTGGGCATCGAGGCGCCGCAGCGCGCGCAGACGATCCGCGTGCTGGTCATGGAGCTCAACCGGATCGCCTCGCACCTGGTCGCGCTGGCCACTTTCGGCATGGAGATGGGCGCGCTCACCGGGATGACCAACGGCTTCCGCGAGCGGGAGCTGGTCCTGGACCTGCTCGAGGAGATCACCGGGCTGCGGATGAACCACGCCTACATCCGCCCCGGCGGGCTGGCGCAGGACCTCCCGCCCGGCGCGGTCGAGCACATCCGGGAGTTCCTGCAGGTCATGCCGGACCGGGTCGCCGACTTCCACAAGTTGCTCACCGGCCAGCCGATCTGGCAGGCCCGGCTCAAGGACGCCGGCTACCTCGACGTCACCGGCTGCGTGGCCATGGGCGTCACCGGGCCGGTGCTGCGCGCGGCCGGGCTGCCCTGGGACCTGCGCAAGGTCGAGCCCTACCTGGGCTACGAGACCTACGACTTCGAGGTGCCGACCGCCGACACCTGCGACGCCTGGGGCCGCTACCTGGTCCGCATGGCCGAGGTGAACGAGTCGCTGAAGATCATCGAGCAGGCGCTGGACCGGCTGGCGCCGGGGCCGGTCATGGTCGAGGACAAGAAGATCGCCTGGCCCGCGCAGCTGTCGCTGGGGCCCGACGGCATGGGCAACTCCCTGGAGCACGTGAAGCACATCATGGGGCAGTCGATGGAGGCCCTGATCCACCACTTCAAGCTGGTCACCGAGGGCTTCCGGGTGCCCGCCGGCCAGGTCTACGTGCCCATCGAGTCGCCCCGCGGCGAGCTGGGCTACCACGTGGTCAGCGACGGCGGCACCAGACCGTGGCGGGTGCACGTGCGCGACCCCAGCTTCGTCAACCTGCAGGCGACGGCGGCGATGAGCGAGGGCGGCATGATCGCCGACGTCATCGCCGCGATCGCCTCGCTCGACCCGGTGATGGGCGGGTGCGACCGATGAGTGCCCTGCCGGGGAGCGCCGAGGGCACGGCGGTCACCGGGCTGGACTCCAGCCCGGTCGAGCCCGCCGCCGCGGACCTGCCGCCGCTGACCGAGCAGGTCCGGCTGGAGGCGCGGGAGATCATCGCCCGCTACCCGCAGCCCCGTTCCGCACTGCTGCCGATGCTGCACCTGGTGCAGAGCCACCAGGGCTACGTCACCCCCGAGGGCGTCGCGCTGTGCGCCGAGGAGCTGGGGCTGACCAAGGCCGAGGTCGGTGCGGTCGCGACGTTCTACACGATGTACAAGCGCCGTCCCACCGGCCGGCACCTGGTCAGCGTCTGCACCAACACCCTGTGCGCCGTCCTCGGCGGGCAGCGGATCTTCGACGCGCTGTCCCGCGACCTCGGCGTCCACCACGACGAGACCGCCGCCGACGGCTCGGTCACCCTGGAGCACGCCGAGTGCCTGGCCGCCTGCGACTACGCGCCGGTGGTCACCGTCGACTACGAGTTCTACGACCAGCAGGACCTCGACAGTGCCCGCGAACTGGTCGCGGCACTCCGCCGTGGCGAGAAGCCGCACCCCACCCGCGGGGCGCCGCTGACCGACTTCCGCGGCGTCTCCCGCCAGCTGGCCGGCTTCGACCAGTACGGCGACCAGGTCGCCCGAGCGGCCGCGGTCGACGCCGAGGGCGCGATCGGCCCGACGCTGGCCGGGTTGCGGCTGGCCGCCGAGCGCGGTGAGTCGGCCCCGCCGATGCCCGGGCCCACGCAGCCGCCCGCCAACACCGTAGAAGGACCCCGTCCTCCCCACCCTTCGCAGGCTCAGGGCGGGGCCCGGGACGGGGCCGGCGAGACGACGCAGCCCTCCGGTCGCACCGGCGAGACGCCGGAGGAGGAGGCCGCCGACGCCCGCGTCGCGGCCGCGGACAACCCCGCCGAGCGGGCCGGCGCCGCGCAGGCCCACCCCGACAAGGGCGCCGAGTACGGGCAGCCGCGGGGCCGGCAACACGCCGGCACCGAGAACCCGCCCGCCGCCGAGCCCGCCACCGGCACCACCCCGACCCAGAGCAAGGAGTCCTGAGCCGTGCCTCTCGCACCCGTCCTCACCTCGCGCTGGGCCGAGCCGCAGTCCTGGCGGCTGTCGACCTACGAGCGCCTCGACGGCTACACCGCTCTACGCACCGCGCTGTCCATGCCCCCCGACGAGTTGGTCGGCATGGTCAAGGACTCCGGGCTGCGCGGCCGCGGCGGCGCCGGCTTCCCGACCGGTATGAAGTGGAGCTTCATCCCGCAGCCCAAGCCGGGGGAGACCCCGACCGGTCCGGCCGCGATGCCCAAGTACCTCGTGGTCAACGCCGACGAGGGCGAGCCGGGCACCTGCAAGGACCTGCCGCTGATGATGGCCGACCCGCACTCGCTCATCGAGGGCGTGATCATCTCGGCCTACGCCATCCGATCGCACCTGGCGGTCATCTACGTCCGCGGCGAGGCGGTGCACGCCCACCGCCGGCTGGTCAACGCCGTCCGCGAGGCCTACGAGGCGGGCTACCTCGGCACGGACATCCTGGGCTCGGGCTACGACCTGGAGCTGATCGTGCACGCGGGCGCCGGCGCCTACATCTGCGGTGAGGAGACCGCGCTGCTCGACTCGCTCGAGGGCTACCGCGGCCAGCCGCGCCTCAAGCCGCCGTTCCCGGCCGTGGCCGGGCTCTACGGCGCCCCCACAGTGATCAACAACGTCGAGACGCTGGCCAGCGTGCCGTTCGTCGTCCGCGGCGGCGCGGACTGGTTCAAGGAGTTCGGTCCGGAGAAGTCGCCCGGTCCGAAGATCTTCTCGCTGTCGGGCCGCGTCGTCCGCCCCGGCCAGTACGAGGCCCCCATGGGGACGACGATGCGCGAGCTGCTGGAGATGGCCGGCGGCGTCCGCCCCGGGCACCAGCTGAAGTTCTGGACGCCGGGCGGCTCCTCGACGCCGTACTTCACCCCCGAGCACCTCGACGTCCCGCTCGACTTCGACTCGGTGGCCGCCGCGGGTTCCATGCTCGGCACCACCGCGCTCATGGTCTTCGACGAGACCGACTCGATCGTCGAGGCCACCCTGCGGTTCACCGAGTTCTACGCGCACGAGAGCTGCGGCAAGTGCACCCCGTGCCGCGAGGGGACGTACTGGCTGGTGCAGATCCTGCAGCGCCTCGTCGACGGCCGGGGGACGGCGGCCGACCTGGACCTGCTCACCGACACCTGCGACAACATCCTGGGCCGCTCCTTCTGCGCCCTCGGTGACGGCGCGACCAGCTGCATCTCCAGCTCGCTGAAGTACTTCCGCGACGACTACGTCGCGCTGCTGCCGCCGGAGGAACAGGCCCGCCTGGGCCGCAGTCTCCGGCTCGAGCCCGTCGGAGTGGCCTCGTGACGACGCCCCAGCCCGCCCCGGCCACCGCGCCCGCGGTGCCCGGCCCGCAGACCCCGCCGGACGCCGTCCACTGCTCGATCGACGGCTTCGACGTGGCGGTGCCCAAGGGAACGCTGATCATCCGGGCGGCCGAGCAGATCGGCGTGCAGATCCCGCGGTTCTGCGACCACCCGCTGCTCGAACCGGTCGGCGCCTGCCGCCAGTGCCTGGTCGAGGTGGAGGGCCAGCGCAAGCCGGTCGCCTCCTGCACCATGCCGGTCACCGACGGGATGGTGGTGAAGACCCAGCTCACCAGCCCGGTCGCCGACAAGGCGCAGCAGGGCACGATGGAGCTGCTGCTGATCAACCACCCGCTGGACTGCCCGGTCTGCGACAAGGGCGGCGAGTGCCCGCTGCAGAACCAGGCGATGAGCAACGGCCGGGCCGAGAGCCGGTTCGTCGACGTCAAGCGCACCTACCCCAAGCCGCTGCCGATCAGCAGCGAGGTGCTGCTCGACCGCGAGCGCTGCGTGCTCTGCGCCCGGTGCACCCGGTTCTCCCAGCAGGTCGCCGGCGACCCGTTCATCGAGCTGTTCGAGCGCGGCGCGCTGGAGCAGGTGGCCATCTACGAGGACGAGCCGTTCTCCTCCTACTTCTCCGGCAACACCACGCAGATCTGCCCGGTCGGCGCGCTGACCAGCGCCCAGTACCGGTTCCGCTCCCGCCCGTTCGACCTGCGCAGCGAGCCGAGCGTCTGCGAGCACTGCGCCTCGGGCTGCGCGCAGCGCACCGACTACCGCCGCGGCAAGGTGCTGCGCCGGCTGGCGGGAGAGGACCCGGCGGTCAACGAGGAGTGGAACTGCGACAAGGGCCGGTGGGCGTTCCGCTACGCCACCGCCAACGACCGGCTCACCACGCCGCTGGTCCGGCGGGACGGCGTGCTGGAGCCGGCGTCCTGGCCCGAGGCGTGGGCGGCGGCGGCCGAGGGGCTGCGCGCCGCGCGGGACGCCGGCGGGGTCGGGGTGCTGCCCGGCGGCCGGCTGACCGTCGAGGACGCCTACGCCTACGCCAAGTTCGCCCGGGTGGCGCTGGGCACCAACGACGTCGACGCCCGCGCCCGCGCCCACTCGGCCGAGGAGCTGGCGTTCCTGGTGGCGCACGTCGCCGGCACCGGCCCGGCCAACGGGGCGGTCACCTACGACGACCTGAGCAGCGCGCCCGCGGTGCTGCTCGCCGGTCTCGAGCCGGAGGAGGAGTCGCCGATCGTCTTCCTGCGGCTGCGCCGGGCGGTGCGCACGAACCGGCTGGCCGTCTACGACCTCGCCCCGTTCGCCACTCCCGCCGCGGAGAAGCTGCAGGCCACGGTGCTGGCCACCCGCCCCGGCACGGAGGCCCGATCGCTGACCGCGCTCGCCGAGGGCAGCTGGGGCGGACCCGCGGTCGAGGCGCTGCGGCAGCCGGGTGCGGTCGTGCTCGCCGGCGAGCGGCTGGCCGAGTCGCCCGGCGCGTTCTCCGCCCTGGTCGCGCTGGCCCGCGCCACCGGTGCGCGCGTGGCCTGGGTGCCGCGGCGGGCCGGTGAGCGCGGAGCCGTCGAGGCCGGCGCGCTGCCGGCCCTGCTCCCCGGCGGGCGCCCGGTCACCGATGCCGGCGCCCGCGCCCAGGTCGCCGCCGCCTGGGGGGTCGGCGAGCTGCCGGACACCCCCGGCCGCGACACCACCGGCATCCTCACCGCGGTCGTCCACGGAGAGCTCGCCGGCCTCCTCGTCGGCGGCGTCGACCCGGCCGACCTCCCGGATCCGGGCCTGGCCGAGGCCGCCCTGGTCCGGGCCGGTTTCGTGGTCAGCCTGGAGATGCTCCCCAGCGCGGTCACCGAGCACGCCGACGTCGTCCTGCCGGTGGCCGCCGCCTCGGAGAAGGCCGGCGCCTACCTGGACTGGGAGGGCCGGCTGCGCCCGTTCGACACCACGCTGCACGGCGCCGGGCAGCTGCCCGACGGTCGCGTGCTGCAGGGCCTCGCCGAGTACATGGCCGACGAGATGGACGTCGACCTGCGGCTGCCCGCACCCGAGGTGGCCCGTGCCGAGCTCGCCGCCCTCGGCGTCGTCGCCGAGCGTCCGCGGGTTCCGGGTCTGGACGTCGTCCCGCCGGGTGACCCGGAGCTCGCCGACGACCAGGCGGTGCTCGCCTCCTGGCGGCAGCTGCTGGACGTCGGGACGCTGCAGCGCGACGAGCCGGAGCTCGCCGGCACCGCCCGCCCGCCGGTCGCGCGCCTCGGCAAGGACACCGCACGCCGGCTGGGCCTGGCCGACGGCGACCGGGTCACCGTCTGCGGCGCGATGGGGGAGATCAGCCTGCCGGTGCTGGTGACCGAGATGCCCGACCAGGTGGTCTGGCTGCCGATGCGCTCACCGGGCAGCGAGCTGCGGACCCGGCTGGGCACCCCGCCCGGCGGCGTCGTCCGCCTGGCGACCACGTCCTCACCCACCCCGGCCACCCCGACGGGAGGTGCGGAGTGATCCTCGCCGCCGCGGCCAACCAGCCGACCCTCGAGGACTTCGGCAACGACGTCTGGTGGATCGTCCTCATCAAGGTCGTCGGCGTCTTCGTCGTCCTCGTGTTGCTGACGCTGTTCGCCATCGTCTTCGAGCGCAAGGTCGTCGCGCGGATGCAGCAGCGGATCGGCCCCAACCGGGTCGGGCCGCGCGGCTACCTGCAGAGCCTCGCCGACGGGCTGAAGCTGGCGTTCAAGGAAGACATCATGCCGGCGATGGCGGACAAGCCGGTCTACTTCCTTGCCCCGGTCCTGGCCACCGTCCCGGCGTTCCTGGCCTTCTCGGTCATCCCGCTCGGCCCGGTGGTCAGCATCTTCGGCCAGCAGACGCCGCTGCAGCTCACCGACGCCCCCATCGGGGTGCTGATCGTCCTCGCCTGCTCGGCGATGGGGATCTACGGCATCGTCCTGGGCGGGTGGGCGTCCGGCTCCACCTACCCGCTGCTCGGCTCGCTGCGCAGCGCGGCCCAGATGATCAGCTACGAGATCGCGATGGGGCTGTCCATCGTCGCGGTCTTCCTCTACGCGGGCTCGATGTCGACCTCGGAGATCGTCGCGGCGCAGGCCGACGGCAACGAGGTGTCCTTCTTCGGGCTCGAGTTCACCGGGCCGAGCTGGTACGCCGTCCTGCTCCCGGTCTCGTTCGTCATCTACGCCATCGCGGTCGTGGGGGAGACCAACCGGGCGCCGTTCGACCTCCCCGAGGCCGAGAGCGAGCTCGTCGGCGGCTTCCACACGGAGTACTCGTCGCTGAAGTTCGCGCTGTTCTTCCTCGCCGAGTACATCAACATGGTCACCGTCTCGGCGCTGGCCGCGACGCTGTTCCTGGGCGGCTGGCGGGCGCCGTGGCCGATCTCGATCTGGGACGGCGCCAACTCCGGCTGGTGGCCGCTGCTGTGGTTCTTCCTCAAGGTCGTCGCGGCGCTCTTCGTCTTCATCTGGTTGCGCGGCACGCTGCCCCGGCTGCGCTACGACCAGTTCATGCGCTTCGGCTGGAAGGTGCTCGTCCCGGTCGCCTTCGCCTGGATCCTCGCTGTCGCGACGATGCGCGCAGTGGCCCGCGAGGCCAACCTGTCGACCGGCCAGGTGGCGCTGTTCGTCGGCGTGCCGATCGCCCTGCTGGTCATCGCCGGGCTGCTGCTCGCCAGCCGGGCCAGCAACCGGGACACCCGCCTCGCGGCACGGGAGGCCGCGGCGGGCTCCAACCACCCCACCGAGCCCGAGGTGCTGCCGCCGCCCGGGCCGCGCCGCCGGCCGGGCGGTCCCAGCCGGGCCGAGGGCGGCTTCCCCATCCCGCCGATGGACCTCGCCGTCCCGCCGTCGCCCCGGCTGCACCGCCGCGACGCGGTCGCGCCCGAGGGCGCCGTGGTGGGCACCGGACGGCGCAGCACCGCCACGATCGAGGAGGACGTCGATGACTGAGCACCGCGACGTGGACCGCCGCTCGCCGGATCCCCACGACCCCGGCCACGACATGGTGGCGCAGACGAAGCACGAGCTGGAGCGCCGTGGCCGCGACGCGGGGCCGGTCAAGCGGTCCAGCTGGCTGCCCGGCCCCGGTCAGGGCTTCGGGGTCACCTTCGCGCAGATCTTCCGCAAGGTGACCACCGAGGAGTACCCCGAGGTCCCGAAGGTGACCAAGCCGCGCTACCACGGGCGGCACGTGCTCAACCGGCACCCCGACGGGCTGGAGAAGTGCGTCGGGTGCGAGTTGTGTGCCTGGGCGTGCCCGGCCGACGCCATCTACGTGGAGGGCGGCGACAACACCGAGGACGAGCGCTACTCGCCCGGCGAGCGCTACGGGCGCGTCTACCAGATCAACTACCTGCGCTGCATCTTCTGCGGCCTGTGCATCGAGGCCTGCCCCACCCGCTCACTGACCATGAGCAACGACTTCGAGCTGGCAGACGACAACCGGGCGGACCTGATCTACACCAAGGAACAGCTCATGGCGCCGTTGCTGCCGGGTATGGAGGCCCCGCCGCACGCCATGCGGCTGGGCGAGGACGAGAAGGACTACTACGTCCGGACGCCGGACCCCGCGTCGCCTGCCGAGCCGGTCACCGTGGAGCAGCCGTGAACGACGTCGTCATCGGCACCGGTGAGGCCGTCGTCTTCTGGGTGCTCGGCCCGATCTCGCTGGCCGGGGCGCTCGGCATGGTGCTCTCCCGCAACGCCGTCCACTCGGCGCTGTGGCTGATCAACACGATGCTGGCGCTGGGCGTCTTCTACGTCGTCCAGGAGGCGCCGTTCCTGGGGGCGGTGCAGATCATCGTCTACACCGGCGCGATCATGATCCTCTTCCTGTTCGTGCTCATGCTGGTCGGGCGCGACTCCTCGGACTCGGTGGTCGAGACCCTCCGGGGCCAGCGGGTCGCCGCGATCGTGCTGGGTCTGGGCTTCGCCGGGCTGGTCGGCGCCGGGATCGCCCGGGCCACCCAGGACCTCCCGGTCGCCGGCCTCGCGGCCGTGCAGGGCGCGGAGACCAGCAACATCGAGGCGATCGCCGGGCTCCTCTACAGCCGCTACCTGCTGGCCTTCGAGGTCACCGGTGCGCTGCTGATCACGGCTGCCGTGGGCGCCCTGGTCCTGACGCACGTGGAGCGGGAGGCGGGGGAGCGGCGCACGCAGAAGGAGCTGTCGCGAGCGCGGTTCCTCACCGGCCGGGCGCAGACCCTGCCCGGCCCCGGCGTGTACGCCCGGGCCAACTCCGTCGCCGCGCCCGGTCTGCTGCCTGACGGGCGGCTGGCCGAGGACAGCTTCGCGACCGGCATCGAGCCCCAGGAGGTCGAGCAGATGCCGCGCCCCGCCGGCCGCGCTCAGCTCGGCAGCCCGGACGCCGCTCTCGGCACCCTCGACCCGGCGCCCAGTGACGTCCCGGGTGGCCGTGAGGGCGGTGACCATCGGTGAGTCTGACCAACTACCTGGTGCTCGCCGCGATCCTGTTCACCATCGGCGCGGTCGGCGTCCTCGTGCGGCGCAACGCGATCGTCGTCTTCATGTGCATCGAGCTGATGCTCAACTCGGTGAACCTCACGCTGGTCACCTTCGCCCGGGCGAGCGGCACCATCGACGGCCAGATCATCGCGCTGTTCGTCATGGTCGTGGCCGCCGCCGAGGTCGTCATCGGTCTCGCGATCATCATGTCGATCTACCGGACCCGCCGGTCGGCGTCGGTCGACGACGCCAACCTGCTCAAGTACTGAGGGACGGGGACCCGGGATGGACACCGCACCGGCCGACGGGCTGATCACCTCCGCCTGGCTGCTCATCGCGCTGCCGCTGGCCGGCGCCGCCGTGCTGCTGCTCGGGGGACGGCGCACCGACCGGTGGGGGCACCTGCTGGGCACCGGCACGGTCGTCGCGGCCTTCGTGCTCGGCCTGCTGTGCACGCTGCAGCTCGACGGCCGGCGGCTCGACGTCGAGCTGTTCACCTTCATGGCCACCGGGTCGCTGGACGTGCAGGCCGGCCTGCTGTTCGACCCGCTCTCGGCGGTCTTCGTCCTGCTGATCACCGGCGTGGGCGCGCTGATCCACGTCTACTCGATCGGCTACATGGCGCACGACCCGCGCCGTCGGCGGTTCTTCGCCTACCTGAACCTGTTCGTCGCGGCGATGCTGCTGCTGGTCCTCGGCGACAACTTCGTGGCCCTCTACGTCGGCTGGGAGGGCGTGGGCCTGGCGTCCTACCTGCTCATCGCCTTCTGGCACGAGCGCCCGTCGGCGGCGACCGCCGCGAAGAAGGCGTTCATCATGAACCGGGTCGGCGACGTCGGGCTGGCGTTGGCGATCTTCCTGATGTTCGCGCAGCTGGGCACGGTCGCCTACGACGGCGTGTTCGGCGCGGTCGGCACCCTGGCCGGCGGCACGGTCACCGCGATCGGGCTGCTGCTCCTGCTCGGCGCGTGCGGCAAGTCCGGCCAGTTCCCGCTGCAGGCGTGGCTGCCCGACGCCATGGAGGGCCCGACCCCGGTGTCGGCGCTGATCCACGCGGCCACCATGGTCACCGCCGGCGTCTACCTCATCGCCCGCTGCGCACCGATCTACGACGAGACGCCCACCGCGCGGGCCGTCGTCCTCGCCGTCGGCGCGATCACGCTGATGATCGGCGCCATCGCCGGCTGCGCCCAGGACGACATCAAGAAGGTGCTGGCCTACTCGACGGTCAGCCAGATCGGCTACATGTTCCTGGCCGTCGGGCTCGGCCCGGTCGGCTACGTCGCGGGGCTGGCGCACCTGCTCACCCACGGCTTCTTCAAGGCCGGCCTGTTCCTCGGTGCCGGCTCGGTCATGCACGCGATGAACGACGAGGTCGACATGCGCCGCTTCGGCGGGCTGGCCTCGCGGATGAAGGTCACCTTCGTGACGTTCGGGCTGGGCTACCTGGCGCTGATCGGCTTCCCGTTCCTGTCCGGCTTCTACACCAAGGACGCGATCATCGAGGCCGCGTTCGACCGCGGCGACGGTTGGGGCTACCTGCTCGGCGGGGTCGCGATCCTGGCCGCCGGGCTCACCGCCTTCTACATGACCCGGCTGATGCTCATGACCTTCTTCGGCCGCCCCCGGTGGGAGCCCGGCGTCCACCCGCACGAGTCGCCGTCGGTGATGACCGCGCCGATGGTGCTGCTCGCCGTCGGCTCGGTCCTCGCCGGCTTCCTGCTGGTCGTCGCCTTCCCGCTGGAGGCGTGGCTGACCCCCGTCTTCGGCGAGCCCGAGGCGGCCGAGCACGTCGTCGCGCCGCTCGTGGTGAGCATCCTCGTCACCGTGGTGATGGCGCTCGGCGTGCTCACCGCCTGGCTGTTCGTCGGCCGCCGCGAGGTGCCGGTGACCGCGCCGGTGCGGGTGTCGGCGGTGACCCGCGCCGCCCGCCGCGCCCTCTACGCCGACGCGGTGAACGAGTCGCTGTTCATGCGGCCGGGCCAGTGGCTGACCCGCGCGCTGGTCTTCGTGGACAACCGCGGGGTCGACGGCGCGGTGAACGGGCTGGCCGCGACGCTGGGCGGCTCGTCGTCCCGGCTGGGCCGCACGCAGACCGGGTTCGTCCGCTCCTACGCGCTGTCCATGCTCGGCGGCGCGGTGGTCGTCGCGGGTGCGCTGCTGGCGGTGACGGCCGGGTGACCGGGTCCCTGCACAACCGAGAGGCGACGTCGTGACCTGCCGAGCCGGAGCTTGCGGAGGCGAGCCATGAACACCTTCCCCTGGCTCCTGACGATGATCGCCGTCCCGGCGGTCGGGGCGGCCGTCGTCGCGGCGCTCCCGCGGGGCCGCGACGAGAGCGCCAAGCGGGCCGCACTCGGGGTGAGCCTGCTGGTGCTGCTGCTCGCGGTGCTGGCGACCGTGGCCTTCGACGCCGGCGGTGAGCGGTTCCAGCTGACGACGTCGGTCTCCTGGATCCCCGACTTCGGCGTCGACTTCGCCCTCGGCGTCGACGGCATCGCGCTGGTGATGCTGCTGCTCATCGGTGTCCTGGTGCCGGTGGTGGTACTTGCCTCCTGGCGCGACGAGCCCACCGGGCACCGGTCGATGAAGACCTTCTTCGCCTGGCTGCTGCTGCTCGAGTCGCTGATGGTCGGCGTCTTCGCCGCCACCGACGTCTTCCTCTTCTACGTCTTCTTCGAGGCGATGCTCGTCCCGATGTACTTCCTGATCGGCAGCTTCGGCGGGCCGCGCCGGCAGTACGCGGCGGTCAAGTTCTTCCTCTACAGCCTGGTCGGCGGGCTGGTCATGCTGGCCGCCGTCATCGGGCTGTACGTGGTCAGCGCCAACGAGCTGGGCGAGGGGACGTTCGCCTTCGACGCGCTGCGGCAGGTCGAGATCGACCCGGGTGTGCAAAAGCTGCTGTTCCTCGGCTTCTTCGTCGCCTTCGCGATCAAGGCGCCGCTGGTGCCGTTCCACACCTGGCTGCCCGACTCCGGTGCCGAGGCGCCGATCGGCGGTGCGGTGCTGCTGGTCGGCGTCCTGGACAAGGTCGGCACCTTCGGCTTCCTCCGCTACTGCCTGCCGCTGTTCCCCGACGCCTCGCGCGACCTCGCGCCGTACGTGCTCACCCTGGCCGTCGCCGGCATCCTCTACGCCGCGCTGCTGGCGATGGGGCAGTCCGACCTCAAACGCTGGGTGTCCTACACCTCCATCGCGCACTTCGGCTTCATCGCGCTGGGCATCTTCGCCTTCACCACCGAGGCCGGCACCGGCGCCGTGCTCTACATGGTCAACCACGGCATCGCGACCGGGCTGCTGTTCCTGGTCGTCGGCATGCTCATCGCCCGCGGCGGGTCGCGGCAGATCGGCGACTACGGGGGTGTCGCCGCGCAGGCACCGCTGCTGGCCGGGGCCTTCCTCGTCGCCTGTCTGGCCGCTCTCGCGCTGCCGGGCACCAACAGCTTCGTCAGCGAGTTCCTCGTGCTGGTCGGGTCGTTCCCGACCCGGCCGGTGTTCACGGTCCTCGCGACGGTCGGCATCATCCTGGCCGCGCTGTACGCACTGCTGGTCTACCAGCGCACCATGCACGGCCCGCCGCGCGGCGTGCTGCTCGAGCCGTCGCCGGAGACCTCCGCGCCCACCGCCGGTGCCGGGGGCGGAGCGACCGCGACCACCCTCGAGGCCCCGGCGGCCGCGCCCGCCCGGCTTCGGGTGCGTGACCTCTCCCGCCGCGAGCTGGCCGTCGCCGCGCCGATGGTCGCGCTGATCATCGCGCTCGGGGTCTACCCGCAGCCGCTGATCGACCTGATCGAGCCGGCGGTCGCGGCCACCATGAGCGACGTCGGGGCCGATCCGGCCGGCGTCTCCCCCCAGGCTCCCGTCGAGGGGACGGACTGATGATCGAGGCCCCGGACCTCTCCCTGGCCGCGCTGGCCCCCCTGCTGTTCGTCTTCGGTGCCGCCTGCGTCGGCGTCCTCGTCGAGGCCTTCGCGCCGCGGGAGAGCCGGCACCCGGTGCAGGTCGCCGTCGCCCTCGTCGGCACGCTCGGCGGGCTGGTCACCAGCCTGCTGCTGGCGGGGGAGGGGCTGGTGACCGCCGGCGGTGCGCTGGCCGTCGACGGCCCTGCGGTCTTCCTGCAGGCCACCATCGCCGGCCTCGGCGCGCTGTCGCTGCTGCTGTTCGCCGAGCGCTCGCTGGACCCGGCCCGGTCGGCCTTCGTCGCCGCCGCGGCCGTGCCCGCGGGCAGCCCGCGCGACCGCGAGCTGATGACCGCCCCGCGCGTACAGACCGAGGTCTACCCGCTGACCACGTTCGCCATCGGCGGCATGATGCTGTTCGTCGCGGCCAACGACCTGCTGATCATGTTCGTCGCCCTCGAGGTGCTCAGCCTGCCGCTGTACCTGATCAGCGGGCTGGCCCGCCGCCGCCGGCTGCTGTCGCAGGAGGCGGCGGTCAAGTACTTCCTGCTGGGCTCGTTCGCCTCGGCCTTCTTCCTCTACGGCCTGGCGCTGGTCTACGGCGCCACCGGCAGCATCCGGCTGTCGGCCATCCGTGAGTCCGCCGCGGGGGCCGGCGGCGGCGTCCTGCTGGTGCTGGGCCTGGCCCTGCTCGTCGTCGGGCTGATGTTCAAGGCCAGCGTGGCGCCGTTCCACGCCTGGACGCCGGACGTCTACCAGGGCGCCCCGACGCCGGTCACCGCCTTCATGGCAGCCTGCACCAAGGTCGCGGCCTTCGGGGCGATCCTGCGGCTGCTCTACGTCGCCTTCGGCACCAGCGAGTGGACCTGGCGGCCGCTCGTCTACGGCATCGCGATCGTCTCGATGGTCGTCGGCGCCGTCCTGGGGCTCACCCAGACCGACCTCAAGCGGATGCTCGCCTACTCCTCGATCGCGCACGCCGGCTTCCTGCTCACCGGCGTGATCGGGTACGGCAGCGGCGCCGACGGCACCGGTTCCGGGCTCGGCCCGACGATGTTCTACCTGCTGGCCTACGGCCTCACGACCATCGGCGCCTTCGCGGTGCTCACGCTGGTGCGCGACGGTGACGGTGAGGCCACCCACCTGTCGAAGTGGGCCGGGCTCGGGCGCCGTTCGCCGCTCACCGCGGCGGTCATGGCGCTGTTCCTGCTGGCGCTGGCGGGCATCCCGCTCACCAGCGGGTTCACCGGCAAGTTCGCCGTCTTCCGGGCCGCGATCGACGACGGGGCCTGGCCGCTGGTGGTCGTGGCGCTGCTGGCCAGCGCCGTCGCGGCGTTCTTCTACCTGCGCGTCATCGTGCTCATGTACTTCTCCGAGCCGGCCGTGGACGGCCCGACGGTGGGCGTTCCCGGCCTGCCGACGACGATCGTGCTGGCCGTGACGGTCACCGCGACGGTTGTGCTGGGCGTCGTGCCCGGGGCGGTGCTCGATCTGGCGGAGCAGGCGGCTAGATTCGTCGGTTGATGACCGGAGCCAGCGCCGCCGTCGGCGGGGACACCCCGACCGACACCTGGCAGCGGACCTCGACCCCCGCCTCGACGATCGGCCCGTGGCTGCCCGAGGGCGATCTCGGTGTCCGGCTCGCCGGGGGGCTGGGTCGGGTCGAGGAGGCGCTGCGCACCGCCGTCGGCAGCGAGCACGATTTCGTGCGGCAGGCGGCCGGGCACCTGGTCGCCGCCGGCGGCAAGCGCTTCCGCCCGCTGCTGGCGCTGCTCGCCGCCGAGCTCGGCGATCCGCACGCGCGGGGGGTCACCGAGGCCGCGGTGGTCTGCGAGCTCACCCACCTGGCCACGCTGTACCACGACGACGTCATGGACGAGGCCGTCGTCCGCCGCGGGGCGCCCAGCGCCAACAGCCGGTGGTCCAACAGCATCGCCATCCTCACCGGCGACTTCCTGTTCGCCCGCGCCTCCGACCTGCTGGCCGACCTCGGCCCCGAGGCGGTGCGCATCCAGGCGCGGACCTTCGAGCGGCTGGTCACCGGGCAGATCCGGGAGACCGTCGGCGCCCAGCCCGGTGACGACCCGGTCGCCCACTACCTCGACGTGCTGGCCGACAAGACCGGCTCCCTGGTGGCCACCTCGGCGCGCTTCGGCGCCTCCTTCGCCGGGGTGGACGTCGAGCTGGTCGGCGCCCTCACCTCCTTCGGCGAGGAGGTCGGCGTCGCCTTCCAGCTCTCCGACGACCTCCTCGACATCGTCAGCCGGGACGGCGCGTCGGGGAAGGCGCCGGGCACGGACCTGCGGGAGGGCATCGCCACGCTGCCCGCGCTCTTCGCGCTGGCCGGCGACGACCCGGCCGAGCAGCGGCTGCGCGAGCTGGTCGCCGGCCCCATCGCCGACGACGCCGAGCACGCCGAGGCCCTGGAGCTGCTGCGCTCGTCGGCGGCGCTCCGGCGGGCCACCGAGGTGCTGCGCGAGTACGCCGACCGGGCGCAGGCGCGGCTGTCCGGCGTCCCCGAGGGGCCGGTCCGCGAGGCACTCTCGGCGCTGTGCGACTACGTCGTCACGCGCACCAGCTGAGAGAGGACCCCGTGGAGGACTCCCCTGACCCCGCCGTCGAAGGACCCTCCTGCCTCCCACCGTTTCGTGGAAGGGCCCCGTCCTCCTCACCGTTCGCGAGCTCACGGTGAGCCTCCGGACGGGGCCGGCCGCACTCGGCACGGGGGCCGTCCTGCTGCTGTCCGCGTGCTCCGCGACGGCCGGGGAGCACGCCGACGCCGCACCGACCGAGCAGTCCGCACCCGGTCCGACGACGTCCGCGCCTGAGCCCGACCCGGCAACCGAGCCGCGCCCGGCGCTCGACGTCGCCGTCGTGGCCGAAGGCCTGGACCACCCCTGGGACGTCGCCCAGGCCCACGACGGCACCCTGCTGCTCGACGAGCGGGGCGGCGGGCTGACCGCGGTGCTGACCGACGGCACGGTGCGCGCGCTGGACGCCGACTTCGGCGACCTGTTCGCCACCGGGGAGACCGGGTTGATGGGCCTGGTGCTCGACCCCGGGTTCGCGCAGGACCGCCGCTTCTACACCTGCCAGGGCGTCGAGGAGGACGGCGGCGCGGAGATCCAGGTGACCGCCTGGACCGTCGACCCGGGCTGGACGACGGCTACCCGCGTCGCCGACCCGCTGATCGACGACATCCCGGTCAACGAGCGCAGCGGCCGGCACGGCGGCTGCCGGCTGCGCTTCGACGACACCGGCGCTCTGCTCGTGGGCACCGGCGACAACGCCGTCGCCGACAACGCCCAGGACCTCGGCACGGTCGCCGGCAAGGTGCTGCGGGTCGACCCGGGCACCGGGGAGGCGGCCGCCGGCAACCCGTTCCTCGGCCGGGCGGACGCCGACCCGCGGGTGTGGACCTACGGGCACCGCAACGTGCAGGGGCTGGCGGTGCGGCCCGGCTCGGGCCAGGTCTACGCCGCCGAGCACGGACCCCGCCGGGACGACGAGGTGACCCTGCTGCGCCCCGGCGGCAACGGCGGCTTCGCGCCCCGGGGTCCGGGCTACGGCGAGTTCGTGCCGATGACCGACCTCTCCCTGCCCGACGCGATGCCTGCCACCTGGGCGTCGGGGGACCCCACCATCGCTCCCTCGGGCGCGACCTTCCTGTCGGGCGGGCAGTGGCAGGGATACGAGGGCTTGCTGCTGCTCGGCGTCCTCAGGGACCGCGGCGTCCTGGCCCTGCGCGTGGCGGACGACGGCACCCTGCTCGAGCAGTTCCGGTTGCCCGAGCTGGAGGGCACGTACGGCCGCATCCGCAGCGTGCAGCAGGGCGGGGACGGTGCGCTGTACGTCACCACCGACAACGGCGACGGCGAGGACCGCCTGCTGCGGGTCACCCCGCGCTGAGCGGCCCCGTCCCGGGCCCCGCCCTGAGCCTGCGAAGGGTGGGGAGGACGGGGTCCTTTCTCAGACTGCCCGGTCCCGGATCCGGGCCGGCACCGGCACCCCGGACGGCAGCAGCGGGCACGGTTCGGGCTCGCCGACGACGGTGCGCAGCGGCAGCACGCCCGCCCACACCGGTGCGGCCAGGTCGCGCTCGTCGTCGCCGGGCGGGCCGGTCCGCACCTTGACGCTGGCCTCGGTCAGGTCGAGGGCGAGCAGCGCGGTGGCGGCGAGCTCCCGGCGGTCGGGCTGCCGGGTGGCGGTCCAGGAGCCGGGGGCCAGCTGCTCGGTGAGCGCCTGCAGGCCCAGCAGGCGCTCGTCCGGGTCGCTCACCGGACGGGCGACGCCGTGGACGACGGCGCAGCGGTAGTTCATCGAGTGGTGGAAGGCCGAGCGGGCGTAGACCACGCCGTCGACGTGGGTCACCGTGAAGCAGACCGGCACACCCGCACCCGCGGCGCGCAGCGTCGCCGCACCGGTGGAGCCGTGCAGGTAGAGGGTGTCGCCCCGGCGCCCGTAGCCGGTCGGCAGCACGACCGGTGAGCCGTCCAGCACGACGCCCAGGTGTCCCACCAGACCGGCGTCGAGGACCGCGTACAGCTCGGTGCGGTCGGTCCGGGCGCGCGTCGCTCCTCGACGGATCGTGCTGCGGGGCGTGGGGGAGAGCGGTGGTGCGGTGTCCATGGGCCCACCGTGCCCGGTGCGGTGGCCTCGTCCAAGGGCCAATACGCTGCCCTTCCGGCAGGCCACTGCCGGTGGCCGGAGGAGGTGCGGGGTGGTCGACGTCCCGCCGGTGGTGCTCGACCGCGGGTCGGGGACGCCGCTGTCGGTGCAGTTGGCCGACGCGCTGCGGGCGGCGACCGTGGGCGGCACGCTGCGCCCGGGCGACCGGCTGCCCTCCACGCGGGAGCTGGCGGTCGCCCTCCGGGTCAGCCGCACCGTCACCGCCGCCGCCTACGACCAGCTGCTGGCCGAGGGCTGGGCGGACGGGCGCCGTGGCGTCGGCACTTTCGTCGTCGGGGTGCAGACCGCCGCGCCCACCTGTCCCCCCGCGCCCCCGGCGGCTCCCCGGGTGACCGCAGCGCCGATCGACCTGCGGGCCGGCGCGCCCTGCCTGGAGGTGCTGGACCGCTCGGCCTGGCGGCGTGCGTGGCGCGCCGCGGGGGACCCCGCTCCCGACGCCGGCCCGGAGCCGGCCGCCGACCCGGGCTTCCAGCGCGCCGTCACCGAGCACCTGCTCCGGCACCGTGGCCTGGCCGCCGTGCCCGGGGACGTGCTGGCCACCGCCGGGACATCGGCGGCCGTCGCGGAGGTGGCCCGGCTGCTGCCGCCCGGCAGCCGGGTGGGGGTCGAGGACCCGGGCTACCAGCGGGTGGTGGGCGCGCTCCGGGACGTCGGGGTCCCCGTGGTGCCGCTACCGGTGGACCGTGACGGCCTGGTCGTCGACGCGGTCCCCGCGGGGCTGGCGGCGGTCTACTGCACGCCGGCGCACCAGTACCCCCTCGGCCGCCGGCTGTCCGCGGCCCGCAGGCTCGCCCTGGTCGCCCGGGCCCGCGCCGAGGGCTGGTCGGTGCTGGAGGACGACTACGACGGCGAGCTGCGGTACGACGTCGCGCCCCTGCCGCTGCTGGGCGCCCTCGGGCCGGACGTCGCGGTGCACCTGGGCACGAGCAGCAAGATCGTCAGCCCCACGCTCGGCGTGGGGTGGATGGTGGCGCCGCCGGAACTGCGCGCCGCGCTGGTCGCCCGGCGGACCGCGACCGGCACCCGGCCCGCGCGGGCCGGGCAGCGGGTGTTCGCCGCGCTCGCCGCGAGCGGCGACCTCGCCCGGCACCTGCGCCGGCTCCGGCGGGAGCTGGTCGTCCGGCGCGCGCAGGTGCTGGCGGCGGTGGCCGCGGGCGGAGGGCAGGCCGAGGGTGACCCGGCCGGCGCCCACGTGCTCGTGCCGCTACCGGACCGGGGGGCCGAGGCGGCGGTCGTCGCCGGGGCGGCCGCGGCCGGCGTCGCGGTCGACGGTCTCGGGCGGCACTGGACGGGACCCGAGCCGCACGCGGCCGGACTGGTCGTGGGGTTCGCCGCCCCGACCCGCGCCGACCTCGGCCGCGCCCTGCCGGTGCTGACCGGCGCGTTGCGCGACGTGCTGAGCTGAGTCCGGGGACGACGATCGGCGACCGACCTCTCGCTGCCCCGGAGCGCCGCCGGGCGCGCTGCGGCAACAGCGACGGCACCGACCGACTGCTTCGAGTCACGCCGTGCGCGAGATCCGGCTCCAGCTCGACCTGTTCCCCGTGACGTGGTTGTGATGTCCGGCCCGTCTTGGGGAGGGTCGCGGCCGTCATTGCACTCGAGGCCGCACGGATGCGGCCGCCGAGAAGGGAAGATCTCCATGAACAGTCGACGTCTGCTCCTCGCCATCCCCGCCGCCACGGCGCTGGTCCTCGCCGGAGGCTCACCCGCGTTGGCCGGCGGCGACGGGCACCACGACGACGACACCTGGGCCAAGGTCATCGAGATCGCGGACGAGGCCGAGCTCGAGGACGACGGCGAGGTGTTGCAGGTCACCTTCGAGTACAAGTGCGAGGAGGAGGACGAGGACTCGGTCACGGCCGACGTGGAGGCCAAGAACGAGGACGAGGACCTCAGCTACTCGAAGGACGAGGAGGACCTCGACTGCAACGGTGAGAAGAACGAGATCACCGTCGACCTCGACAGGGACGATGACTCCGGGAAGGCCGAGGAGGGCGACAAGGTCGACGTCACGGTCACCATCAACGAGAACGGCGATGAGCTCGACTCGAAGACCAGGGAGGACGTCGAGGTCGTCGACGAGGAGAACGGCGACGACGGCGACAAGCACGACGACGGCGACAAGCACCCCCACGGCGGGCACTGACCCCGGGCACGGCCTGCCGTCCTGATCACGGATGCACGAGGGGCGCCCGGGGACGACGGTCCCCGGGCGCCCCTCGCGTCGTTCTCAGGCCGAGACGGTCCAGGTGTCGCTGCCGGCGAGCAGTGCGCCCAGGTCTGCCGGGGAGGAGGTGCGGGCCTCCTCCACCTGGTCGGCCATCATCTTGTCGTAGGTCGGCTTCTGCACCGACCGGAAGACGCCCATCGGGGTGTAGCGCAGGTCCTGGCTGGCCAGCCGCGACAGCGCGAAGGCGTACGACGGGTCTTCCCGGGTGGCGTCGTGCACGACGATCTCGTTCGCGTCCACCTGGTTGGTCTCGGCGATCCGCAGGCCGCCGAACTCGTCGCGGACCACGCACGAGGCGCCGTCGGGACCGAACACCAGCGGCTGGCCGTGGACCAGCGGGATCGACCACTGCACGCCGGTGGTCGGGTCCTTGAGCAGGTCGAACGCGCCGTCGTTGAAGATGTTGCAGTTCTGGTAGATCTCGACGAGCGCGGTGCCCTGGTGCTCGGCGGCCTGCCGCAGCACCTCGGTGAGGCCCTTGCGGTCGGAGTCCATGGCCCGGCCGACGAAGGTGGCGTCCGCGCCCAGCGCGAGCGACACCGGGTTGAACGGGTGGTCCAGCGAGCCCATCGGGGTGGACTTGGTGACCTTGCCGACCTCGCTGGTGGGCGAGTACTGGCCCTTGGTGAGCCCGTAGATCCGGTTGTTGAACAGCAGGATCTTCAGGTTCACGTTGCGGCGCAGCGTGTGGATCAGGTGGTTGCCGCCGATGGACAGCGCGTCGCCGTCCCCGGTGACGACCCACACCGACAGGTCCGGGCGGGACGCGGCCAGCCCGGTCGCGATCGCCGGCGCACGGCCGTGGATCGAGTGCATCCCGTAGGTGTTCATGTAGTACGGGAAGCGCGACGAGCAGCCGATGCCCGACACGATGACCATGTCCTCGCGCGCGATGCCGAGGCTGGGCAGGAAGCTCTGGACCGCGTTGAGGATGACGTAGTCACCGCACCCGGGGCACCAGCGCACCTCCTGGTCGGTCTTGAGGTCCTTGGCCTTGAGCTGGTTCTGCTTCTCGCCCTGGGTCTCCAGCGAGCGCGCGATGGCGTCGGCGATGGGGCCCTCGGCCGGCATGCCGAGTTCGACGGTGGTCATTCCGCGCCTCCGGTGGGGTCGGCGGCGATCGGGGCGCCGCTGGTGGAGTCGATGACGTCCTGCACGACCGCGGCGAGCTCGGCGGCCCGGAAGGGCAGCCCGCGCACCTGCGTGTGGCTCTGGACGTCGACGAGGTACTTGGCGCGCAGCAGCATGGACAGCTGCCCGAGGTTCATCTCCGGGCAGATCACCCGGTCGTAGCGGCGCAGCACCTCGCCGAGGTCGGCCGGGAACGGGTTGAGGTGGCGCAGGTGGATCTGCGCGACCGGCCGGCCGGAGCGGCGGATCCGCCGGCAGGCGGCGCCGATGGGCCCGTAGGTCGAGCCCCAGCCGATGACAGCCACGCTGGCCGTCTCACCATCGGGGCCCGCCGGGTCGTCGACGTCGGTGGGCCCGATGCTCGCCGCGATGCCGTCGACCTTGGCCTGGCGCAGCCGGGTCATCAGGTCGTGGTTGGCCGGGTCGTAGGAGATGTTGCCGGTCTTGTCGGCCTTCTCCAGACCGCCGATGCGGTGCTGCATCCCTGACGTGCCCGGGATGGCCCACGGGCGGGCCAGGGTCTCCGGGTCGCGCAGGTAGGGCTGGAACTCCGGCGTCCCGTCGGGAGTGGTGGCGTTGGGCTCGCTGGCGAACTCCACCCGCAGGTCCGGCAGGTCCTCGGTGTCCGGGATCTGCCACGGCTCGGCGCCGTTGGCCAGGTAACCGTCGGACAGCAGCATGACCGGCGTGCGGTAGGTCAGCGCGATCCGCGCGGCCTCGAGCGCGGCGTCGAAGCAGTCGGCGGGGGAGCGCGGCGCGACGACCGGCAGGGGCGCCTCGCCGTTGCGGCCGAACATCGCCTGCAGCAGGTCCGACTGCTCGGTCTTGGTCGGCAGGCCGGTCGAGGGGCCACCGCGCTGCACGTCGACGACGACCAGCGGCAGCTCGGTCATCACCGCCAGACCCAGCGCCTCGGACTTCAGCGAGACGCCCGGCCCGGAGGTCGTCGTCACGCCGAGGGCACCGCCGAAGGAGGCGCCGATCGCCGAGGCGATGCCGGCGATCTCGTCCTCGGCCTGGAAGGTGCGGACGCCGAAGGCCTTGTGCCGGGACAGCTCGTGCAGGATGTCCGACGCCGGGGTGATCGGGTAGGCACCGAGGAACACCGGCAGGCCGGAGCGCTGCCCGGCGGCGACGAGGCCCAGCGCCAGCGCCTGGTTGCCGGAGATGTTGCGGTAGCGCCCCGGCGCCATCGGCGCGGGCTTGATCTCGTAGGAGACCGCGAAGGCCTCCGTCGTCTCGCCGTAGTTGTAGCCGGCCCGGAAGGCGGCGATGTTGGCTGCGGCGATCTCGGGCTTGCGGCGGAACTGCCGCTCGAGGAAGCGGACGGTCCCCTCGGTGGGCCGGTGGTACATCCAGCTCAGCAGGCCGAGGGTGAACATGTTCTTCGAGCGCTCGGCCTCCTTCTTGCCGAGACCGGAGTCGGCGAGCGCTTCGAGGGTGAGGGTCGTCAGCGGCACGCTGACCAGCTGCCAGCCCTGGAGGGAGTCGTCCTCGAGCGGGTTGGTGGCGTAGCCGACCTTGGCGAGGTTGCGCGGCGTGAACTCGTCGGCGTCCACGATCAGCAGCCCGCCGCCGGGGAGGTCGGAGAGGTTGGACCTGAGCGCGGCCGGGTTCATGGCGACCAGCACGTCCGGGGCGTCGCCCGGCGTCATGATGTCGTGGTCGGCGAAGTGCAGCTGGAAGGAGCTGACACCCGGCAGGGTCCCCGTCGGCGCGCGGATCTCGGCCGGGAAGTTGGGCAGCGTGGAGAGGTCGTTGCCGAAGGACGCCGTCTCGCTCGTGAACCGGTTGCCGGTGAGCTGCATGCCGTCGCCGGAGTCGCCGGCGAGCCGGATGACGACGCGGTCGAGCTCGACGACGCTCTTGACGAAGGGCGTCGAGCTCCCCGCCGTGCTGGCGTCGACGGACGGGTCTGTCGTGGTCATCAGTGGTGCACCTCCACCGGCCGAGGTTACGTGTCTGTCACATTCCGCGGACCTGTGATGCGGGTGACAGTGGATCGGCCGGAGAGCCCGGCACCTGGCAGCACCAACCCGGCGGAGTGCGACCCCATTCCGTGACCGCGGTCGCACCTCGACGGGGGAGGTACGGGGGAACGGCCTCCAGGGGCGCCGCGTTGGTGGGACGTGCAGCGCTGGAGCAACGGACTCAAGACCGCGGTGCTCCTCGGCCTCATGGGCGGCCTCATCCTCCTGATCGGCGGGGCCGTCGGCGGCCGGGGCGGGTTGTTCGTCGCCCTGCTCATCGCCCTCGCGGTCAACGGGTACGCCTACTTCAACTCCGACAAGCTCGCGTTGCGGGCCATGCGGGCGTTCCCGGTGACCGAGACCCAGGCGCCGGCGCTCTACGCGATGGTGCGCGACCTGGCCACCGAGGCCCGGCAGCCGATGCCGCGGCTCTACGTCAGCCCCACCGACCAGCCCAACGCGTTCGCGACCGGCCGGAACCCGCGCAACGCGGCCGTCTGCGTCACGCAGGGCATCCTCGAGCTGCTGGACCGCCGGGAGCTGCGCGGCGTGCTCGCGCACGAGCTGTCGCACGTCTACAACCGCGACATCCTGATCAGCTCCGTCGCCGGCGCCATGGCCACGGTGATCACCTACCTGGCGCACATGGCGATGTTCGCCTCGTTGTTCGGCGGCCGGTCCGAGGACGACCGCGGCGGCGGCAACGCACTCGGCAGCCTGCTGCTGGTGTTCCTCGGCCCGCTCGCCGCCGGCCTGGTGCAGATGGCGGTCAGCCGCAGCCGGGAGTACCAGGCCGACGCCTCCGGCGCGGTCCTGTCGCGGGACCCGCTGGCGCTCGCATCGGCCCTGCGCAAGATCGCCTCGGGCGCGGCCGCCCGGCCGCTGCCCCAGGAGGACCGGCTGGTGACCCAGAGCCACCTGATGATCGCCAACCCGTTCCGCGGTCAGGGCCTGGCCTCGATGTTCGCCACCCACCCGCCGATGCCGGAACGGATCGCCCGGCTCGAGCAGATCGCCCGGGAGCTCGAGTGAGGCCCCCCGCTGCCCACCCCTCGCAGGCTCGGTGGAAGGACCCCCAGCCCCCCACCACTCGCACGCTCACGGCGGGACCCTGCAGGGGGCCGGGACGGGGCCGCGGCGAGCCGCTGGACGGGGCCGGCGGGACGGCCCTCGCGGGAGCGCTGAAGCCCTGCTCGGGCCGGGACGAGCATGGTGGGGGGTCCGGCAGCCGCCTCTCGATCCGGCGCGGCGGTCAGCATTCGCAGTCGCATGTCCCGTCGCAGCAGTCGGAACCGCAGTCACCCGTCAGCTCGAGCACGGGGAGTCACCTCCCTCCGCGGGCGGGCACCCCGTGCCGGGGCTCGGTGGAGGGCAGGAGGCGGTGGGCGAGGCGTCCGCCATGGCCGCCATCTCGGCGCGCAGCGCCGCCAGTCGGGCGATCTCGGCTCGATCTCGACGAGGCGCCTGCGGAGCAGGTCTTCCGCAGGCTCGCAGGGGCAGGTGCCGGTGTCGCGGACGGTCAGCAGGGTGCGGATGTCGGCCAGGCGCGAGCCGAGGCGCTGTGCGCCCTGGATGAATCTCAGCCGATCGAGCGCGCCGACGTCGTAGCTGCGGTAGCCCGCGGCGGTGCGCTCGGGCGCCGGCAGCAGACCGGCCCGCTCGAAGTCGCGGATGGTGTCCGGCCGCACTCCCACGGCAGTCGCCGACTCCGTGACCCGCAGTCCCCGTGCCGCCGTGGTGGTCATGCGGCGGACCCCAGACCTTGGACCGCGGTCCCAAGGTCAACCCGCGAGTCGACTATCCCGAGCAGCAGGCGTCGGCGCCCTCGGGCGTGAGGGCGGCGAGGGTCGCCAGCAGCTTGACGGGTCCGGCGAGGGCCTCGCAGCACAGGGAGTAGACGTTGCTGCGGCCCTTGGGGGTGATGGTCACCAGGCCCTGCTCGCGGAGCGGGGCGAGGTGGTGGCTGACCAGGGTCTGGCTCATCCCGCTGAGCTCGGTGAGCCCGCGGACCGAGCGGGGGCCCTCGGCCAGCAGGAGCAGCAGGTGCAGCCGGTTCGGATCGGCCAGGGCCTTGAGCTGCGGAGCGAGCAGGCGGGCCCGATCAGCAGCGGAGGTGAACGCCTCGGGGTCGAGAAGGCGGACGTCGAGCTCCTGGCGCATGAGCATGATTATTACACGCGGAGGTTGTTGTCAACAGCGTTCGTTGTTACCGTCGCGGCCATCGACAGACGTCGAAGTGTCGAGGAGTGGATCGGGATGGATGCCGTGGACACAACGCTGCCGGTCGTGGTCATCGGAGCTGGCCCGGTTGGACTGACTGCGGCTGTGCACCTGCTGGAGCGCGGGTTGGAGCCCCTGGTGCTGGAAGCCGGCGACCAGGTCGGCGCGGCCATCCGGAAGTGGGGCCACGTGCGCCTGTTCTCCCCGTGGGAGTACGACGTCGACGCGGTTGCACTGCGCCTCCTCGAGGCCCACGGCTGGGAGTCGCCCGACCGCGACGAACTCCCGACCGGTGCCGAGCTGGTCGAGTCCTACCTGGCTCCGCTGGCAGCCACGCCCGAGCTCGCCGGGCGCATCCGCACCGGCACCCGGGTGCTCGCGGTCAGTCGCCTGGGCGTGGACAAGACACGCACCGTGGGCCGTGAGGGCCGCCCGTACGTCGTCCGGACGGTGCGCGACGGCCAGGTCGTCGACATCGCCGCCCGGGCGGTGCTCGACGCGTCAGGAACGTGGGGGAGGTCGAACCCCCTCGGCGCCGCCGGGCTGCCGGCCATCGGCGAGGACCAGACCGGTCCGTGGCTGGTCGGCCCGCTGCCCGACGTGCTGGGCGCCGATCGCAAGCGCTTCGCCGGCAAGCACACCCTCGTGGTCGGCATGGGCCACTCGGCGGCCAACACCCTGCTGGCGCTGGTGCAGCTGCGCGAGGAAGAGCCGGACACCGAGATCACCTGGGCGATCCGCGGCCGTTCCCCGGCCCGCCTCTACGGCGGGGGGGACGCCGACGGCCTGCCGGCGCGCGGCCTGCTCGGCTCGACGCTCAAGGCGGCCGTTGCCAGCGGCGCGGTCACGCTCATCCGCGAGTTCACGGTGACTTCCCTGGCCCCGCCGACCGACGGGACCGGGCAGGTGACGGTCGCCGGCACCGGGCGCGACGGAGAGCCGGTGAGCCTCCAGGCCGATGCCATCGCTGCCGCCACGGGCTTTCGCCCCGATCTCGAGATCCTGCGCGAGGTCCGCCTCGGTCTCGATCCCGGGGTCGAGGCGCCTGCGGCGCTGGCGCCGCTGATCGACCCGAACTTCCATTCCTGCGGCACCGTGCCGCCGCACGGCGAGGCGCTGCTGGCGCATCCCGACGAGGGTTTCTACATCGTCGGCATGAAGTCCTACGGCCGGGCGCCGACGTTCCTGCTGGCCACCGGCTACGAACAGGTCCGCTCCATCGCCGCGGCGCTCGCCGGAGACAGCGAGGCCGCCGAGCGCGTGGAGCTCGCGCTGCCGGCGACCGGCGTCTGCTCGACCGACCTCGGTGAAGCGGAGGCAGCCGAGGCAGGGGGAGTGGGCTTCGCGACCGGCTCGGAACACGGCTACTCAGCCGAAGAGCCGGTGGCAGCCAGCAGCTGCTGCGGCAGCGCGACGGCGCCGGTCCCGGTGCCGTCGCCCTCCTGTGGAGGCTGAACGCCGGGCCATGGGATCAGCGCAGCCCGCCGCGGCGGTGTCCGGGAGCTCTCGGCACCCGCCGCGGCGGGCGCTGGCCGGACTGTGCATCACCCAGGTCACCAGCTGGGGCGTCCTCTACTACGCCTTTCCGGTCGCCCTGGCCTCGATCACCGCCGACACCGGCTGGTCGGCCACCGCCACCACAGCGGCCTTCTCCGCCGGCCTGGTGGTCTCGGCGCTGGTCGGGATCCCCGTCGGGCGCTGGCTCGACCGCTACGGGCCCCGCCGCGTGATGACCGCAGGCTCCGTGCTCGCCGTTCCGTCCACCGTCGGCATCGCGCTGGCGCCGAACTACGCGACGTTCCTGGCGGCCTGGCTGGTCGCCGGGGCCGCGATGGCCGCGGTGTTCTACCAAGCGGCGTTCGCGGCGCTCACCCGCTGGTACGGTGACCGCCGGGTCCGGGCGCTGACGGCACTGACTCTCGTCGCGGGCCTGGCCAGCACGCTGTTCGCGCCGCTGACCAACGCGCTGATCGAGGCCCTCGGCTGGCGCGGCACCTACCTGGTGCTCGCCGCGGTGCTGGCGGTGGTCACGATCCCGCTGCACGTCTTCACGCTGACTGCGCCCTGGGTGCAGGAGGGCATCCCTGAGTCCTCACCGCGCCACCGGGCCCGCCGGATCCCCCTCGAGGTGCGCAGCGGCGAGTTCCTGGCCCTGTCGGCAGCACTCACGCTCACCGCTTTCGGGCTCTACGCGACGAGCCTGACGGTGATCCCGCTACTCACCGGGCGGGGCTTCTCCGCGTCGCTGGCAGCGACCACCCTCGGGCTCCTGGGTGCCGGCCAGCTGCTCGGCCGCATCGTCTACGGACCACTCTCTGCCCGCACCACCCCGACCGGGCGAGCGGTGATCCTCATCGGGGCCTCGGCGCTGGCCATCGGGCTCCTCGGAGCGCTCACCGGCCCACCGGCTGCCCTCATCGGCGCTGCAGTCGCCCTCGGCGCGGTCCGCGGGGCCTGCACCCTGCTGCAGGCAACGGCGGTCGCGGACCGGTGGGGTACGGCGCGCTACGGCACCCTGTCGGGCTTCTTCGCCGCTCCCATCACCGCAGCGACCGCGCTCGCGCCCTGGGCGGGCACGGCGCTGGCCGAGGTCGTCGGCAGCTACGCGGCGGCCTTCTCGCTCCTGGCCGGCGTCGTCCTGGTCGCCGCGGCGCTGGCCTGGCGGGCCGCCTCCGAGCGACCAACACCGTGACGGCGCGAGGCCTTGCGACCACGCGCCAGGTGGGCTCACCGTGGCCGGGTGAGGCGCCAATCCGCCGCTGGCCGGCCGCCTGCCGAGGACCCGGTGGACCGGGCCGCCATCAGCGGTGAGATGGAGCAGGCCCTGGCCCGGCTGCACGCGCTGCTCGCCACTGCCGACGCCGGTGACCTGCGCCGTGGCAGCCACGGCACCCGGTGGACCAACGAGCAGCTGATGTACCACATGGTCTTCGGATACCTGATCGTCCGGACCCTGCTGCCGCTCGTCCGCGTGGTCAGCCGGCTGCCGCCGGCGGTCGGCCGCGGGTGGGCCGCACTGCTGGACTCCACCACCCGGCCCTTCCACGTCGTCAACTACTGGGGGTCGGTGGGCGGCGCCCGGGTGTTCAACCACTTCCGGATGGGACCACTGGCGGACCGCACCATCGCCGCGCTGCAGCGGAGTCTGGCGCGGGAGAAGGAGGCGGCCCTGCACCGCGGCATGCCGTTCCCGGCCGGTTGGGATCCGTACTTCGGCCATCTGACGCTGGCCGAGGTGTACCGGTACGCAACCCGGCACTTCGAGCACCACCGCCGCCAGCTGACCCTTGGTACCGGCCCCTGACCGCTGGCGTGTTGGGGTGCGGCGGCCTGCGGCGCGCGCGGGACGAGAGGGGTGTCGGCTCAGCGGCCGGGAGCCGAGGGCACCTGGAGTTCGGTGAGCAGGCCGCGGATGCGGGTCTCGATCCCGTCGCGGATGGGGCGCACGGACTCGACGCCCTTGCCGGCCGGATCCTCGAGGGCCCAGTCGACGTAGCGCTTGCCGGGAAAGATCGGGCAGGCGTCGCCGCAGCCCATGGTGATGACGACGTCCGAGGCCTCGACGGCCTCCGTGGTGAGCACCTTGGGCCGCTGATCGGTGATGTCGATGCCGACCTCGCGCATCGCCTCGACCGCGGACGGGTTGATCCGGTCGCCCGGCATGGACCCGGCGGAGCGGACCTCGACGGCGTCGCCGGCGAGGTGGCGCAGCCAGCCGGCGGCCATCTGGGAGCGGCCGGCGTTGTGCACGCAGACGAACAGGACGCTTGGCTTGTCAGCCACGGTGGAATCTCCTCGGGGTCGGTGAGCCGGCGCGGTCATCGCGAGGCGCCAGCGGGGTGCAGTTCGGCAAGCAGCGCCCGTACACGAGCGTCGATGTCGGCGCGGGATGGCGCGGACCTCACCAACGGAATGACCGGCGGGGTCCCGGACCTGCCAGTCCAGGTAACGCTTGCCCGGGTAGACCGGGCAGGCGTCGCCGCAGCCCATCGTGACGACCACGTCGGCGGCGCGGGCGACGTCGTCGGTCAGCGGCTTGGGGAACTCGGCGCCAAACTCGACGCCGACCTCAGCCATCGCCTCGACGACGGCGGCATCGATACTCGCCGTCGGCTGCGAACCGGCCGAGCGGACGTGCACGCGGTCCCCGCCGTGCTGCGCCATCAGCGCCGCGGCCATCTGCGAGCGCCCGGCGTTGTGCACGCAGACGAAGAGGATCTCGCAGACGTCGCTGTCGATGACGCCCTTGGCCTGGGCCAGCGCGGTGAGGCGCTCGGTGGCGAAGCGCCCCGCGAGCACCGGCAGGTGCGCGGTCACCGTCGCCGTGCGGGCCGGCGCCGTGTAGGACTCGAAGACGTAGCGGTCGATGGTCTCGCGGGCGAAGACCCCGGCGAAGCGGACCGCCAGCTGGTCAACCAGGCGGTGCAGCGTGGCCTCGGGCACCAGCAGCCCGGGCAGGGCCTTGTCCTCGCGGGTCATCGAGCACTCCTCACTGCAGCATCAGGGACGGTGCGGTCGCCGGGGAACCAGCGCCGAGCGGCCCACAGGGCGACGTAGACGAGCGCGACGAGCACCGGCACCTCGATCAGCGGCCCGACCACGCCGGCCAGCGCCTGGCCGGACGTCACGCCGAAGGTGCCGATGGCGACGGCGATAGCGAGCTCGAAGTTGTTGCCCGCCGCGGTGAAGGCGAGCGTGGCCGTCTTGGCGTAGCCCAGGCCCAGGCGCATGCCGAGCAGGAAGCTGCCGCCGAACATCAGGAAGTAGTAGGCCAGCAGCGGCAGCGCGATCCGCGCGACGTCCCAGGGCTGGGAGGTGATCGCATCGCCCTGCAGCGCGAAGAGCATGACAATGGTGAAGAGCAGCCCGTAGAGGGCGATCGGGCCGATCCTGGGCAGCACCCGGCTCTCGTAGTACTCCCGCCCGCGGGCCCGCTCACCCAGGGTGCGGGTGAGGAAGCCGGCCACCAGCGGGATGCCGAGGAAGACCAGCACCGACACCACGATGGCCCAGACGCTGAACTCTGCCGACGACGTCGACAGCCCCAGCCACCCGGGCAGCACCTGCAGGTAGAACCAGCCCAGCGCCGCGAAGGCCAGGATCTGGAACACCGAATTGATGGCCACCAGAACCGCTGCCGCCTCGCGGTCACCGCAGGACAGGTCGTTCCAGATCAGCACCATCGCAATGCATCGCGCCAGGCCAACGATGATCAATCCCGTCCGGTACTCGGGCAGGTCGGGCAGCAGCAGCCAGGCGAGGGCGAACATGAGCGCCGGGCCGATCAGCCAGTTGAGCGCCAGGCTCGCGCCCAGCAGCCTGCGGTCCCGGTCACCCGGTCCAGCTCGGAATACCGGACCTTGGCCAGCACCGGATACATCATCAGCAGCAGCCCGATGGCGATCGGCAGGCTCACGTTGCCCACCTCGACCGCCGACAGGGCGTCGTCGAGGCCGGGGATGAGGCGGCCCAACAACAGGCCGGCGGCCATGGCGGCGACGATCCAGACCGGGAGCAACCGGTCGAGGGTGGACAGGCGCTGGAGGACCGGGGCGTCGACGTCGGTGCCCGGGCGGGCGGTCTCGCCGACGGTGTCGCTCATGCGCTCGCACCCGCCAGGGCGGGCGAGCTGAACACGTTGGCCACCGCCGAGAGCGCCGCGGGGCGCACGGCGTAGTAGACCCACACGCCGCGCTTCTCCCGGTCCAGGATCCCCGCGGAGTGCAGCACCTTGAGGTGGTGGCTGATCGTGGCCTGGGTCAGGTCGAAGGCCTCGTTGAGGTCGCACACGCAGGCCTCACCGGCCTCGCTGGAGGCAATCAGGCTGACCATGCGCAGCCGCACCGGGTCGGCCAGGGCCTTGAGCAGCGCGGCCAGCTCCTCGGCCTGTTCGCTGCTCATCGCCGAGCCGGTCAGGGGTGTGCAGCAGGCGAAGCCGGGGTCGCTCATCGTCTCGCTCCCATCGAGGGTCATCGATGGGGATCGTAATGACATCCGTCGATGTGATGAACCTCGATGGGTGAACCCAGTCGTCCGAGGACAGCCGCAGCCGCTCAGGCGGTACGCGCTCGAGGTGCCTGCCAGGGCTCCGGTCGTGGGTCATGACGTACTCGATGTGAGCCCTCCGGCCGCGGTCGCAGCGGGCATCGGCGCGAGGGTCACGGCCAGCTGCGGGGTGTGACACCGGAAGTTGTCAGGCGGCCTACGCCGGGGATGAAGCGGCCGGTCGCCGCGGCGTAGCGCGCGTAGCTGCCGCCGTGGGTGGTGAGCAGGTAGGGCTCTTCGATGAGACGCACCTGCATCTCGACAGCGGCCGCCAGGCACACGAGGGCGGCCACCGACAACCACGTCGGCACCATCAGGGTCAGACCCAGCTGGGCGACCACCATCGCCGTGAAGATCGGATTGCGGACCAACGCAAAGAGGCCACCGGTCACCAGCTCGGTGCGCTCGGTCTCCTTGACCCCGATGCGCCACGACGAGCCCATCCCGGTCTGAGCGGCGAGCACACCGGCGAAGCCGACGAGAGCGAGCACCAGGCCGACGAGGCCGGCGGCGTCGACCGACGATCCGCTCGGGCGAGCCGCGACGTCGACGACGGCGAGAGCCAGCGCGGTGAGGCCGAGCACGAGGGCGGCGACGAGGGAGATGCCGGCCCACCACCGCAGCGAGCCGGGCTTGCCGGAGATGCCGTGAAAGCCCGACGAGCCGGTGCGTCGCAGCTGCAGCACGGTCCGCAGGCCGAAGGCGACCGCCGATCCCACGAGGTAGATCAGCAGCGCAGTGATGGCCACTCAGGCGTTCCGGTCGGAGTAGCAGCAGGCGCAGCCGGGGGAGCAGGCGCAGTCGTCGTGGGCGCCGTCGGCATGAGCGAAGAGCGCCTCGGTCGGCGAGCAGCAGCTGTCACCGCGCCAGGCCTCGCGGCCCTCCTTGAGGGCGATGCCTGCGATGACGAGGGCGGCAATCGGGTCGGCCCAGGACCAGCCGAAGAGGCTGTTGAGCGCCAGCCCGACGAGCAGGACGCCGGAGAGGTAGGTGCACAGCAGCGTCTGCTTGGAGTCGGCGACGGCCGAGGCCGAGCCCAGCTCTCGGCCCGCTCGGCGCTGGGCGCAGGACAGGAAGGGCATGACCGCCAAGCTCACCGCGGCGAGCACCAGGCCCACCGTCGAGTGCTCGGCTCCGCCGGAGCCGAGGAGGGACCGCAGCGCGTCGAAGGTGACGAAGGCAGCCAGGGCGAAGAACGAGACGGCGATGACCTTGAGGGTCGCCCGCTCGCGCGCCTCGGGGTCACTGCCGGCGAACTGCCACGCGACGGCCAGCGCCGAGGACACCTCGATCACCGAGTCGAGCCCGAAGCCGATGAGTGCCGACGACGAGGCGGCGGTGCCGGCAGTGAGGGCGACGACGGCTTCGATCAGGTTGTAGGTGATCGTCGCTGCGACCAGGAAGCGGATGCGCCGCGCGAGAGCCGCGCGGCGGTCGGCACTCAGCGTCGCGGTCGTCACGACTCGGCCCCCGCGCGAGCTGCAACGCCGTAGGTGGGGCAGAGGTCGACGGCGTCGCCGGTGAGGGCCAGCAGCCGCTCGGCGGCAGCGAGCAACTCGAGCAGTTCGTCGCGTGTCGTCAGCGAGAACATCGACGCGCGCCCCTGTGGCCGGGACTCGACGAGGCCGCAGTCGCGCAGACAGGCGAGGTGCTTGGAGACCGTCGACTGGGCGAGGCCCAGGTGCTTGGTCAGCTCGACGACGCGGTGCTCACCGAGGGACAGGTGGCGCAGGATCGCCAAGCGCGTCGGATCCGAGAGGCTGTGGAACAGAGACGCCGCCGGCGAGAGCCCGGAGGTCTCGAGCAGAGGAGCCTCGGTGCTGCCGTGACGTTGGGGCGCTTTCATCGACACCAGGCGATGTTATCGCCAAGTGTCGAATCTTCGTCGAGATCGGTGCAGGCGTGGCTGCCGCGTCGCCCGGTGCCCGTCAGGCAGGTGCGCCACCGGCGCGTAGCTGGCGGCGTCGGTCGTCGTTGTCCTCCAGTCCCCACCAGTCGACGATGCGGCCGCCGCGAACGGTGAACCAGTACACCTCTCGTACATCGCGGAAGGCCCGACCGGTGCCGGGCCGACCCATCCACGGCCCGGAGTGGGTGCCCGAGCAGCGGAAGTGGCCGACCACGGTGTCGCCCTCGCCGACCAGGGCGACGGTCTCCATCCGCACGTCCGGGAACGCCGTCCGGAAGGGGGCCACCCACTCGCGCGCCGCTGCGGCGATCTCCGACGCGTACAGCTCCTCGACCGCGGCGAGGTTCCCGCGGTTGATGACTTCAGTGACCGCGCGGGCCACCAGCCGCTTGTTGTCCTCGACGCTCACAGCTACCGCCGTCCGATCCGCGCGGCCATCCACAGAGCGCAGCGCCGGCAGACGTAGACCTCCGACGTGCCGCCCAGCTCGTGCACCGTGGTGCGCGGCAGATCCCGGCCGCAGCAGCCGCACATCACCGACTCCTCGGTCGGGGTCGTCCGACGACGCCTTGGCAGCCTCACCGCAGGACCTGTACCAGCTGCTCCACCGTGGGGGCCACCGATCAGAGGGAGCGCGTGGCACTCGTGGTGGACACCGGCGAAGAGTCCGACGAGCTCGACGCCGCCACTCGCGAACAGTCGGTGGTCGCCGACCGGGTCGATGACACCCAGGTCGCCACGACCCGCGCCGGGCAGCGCATCACCGCCGGGGACCGGATCGCCACCCGACGCAACGACCGCGCCCTGGCCGTGGCCAACCGCGACACCTGGACGGTCACCGCCGTCGAACGCCGCGGCGAGCTCACCGTCGTCCCTGGCGAGGCCACCGCAGCCGCCCCGGGGGAGCGCATGCTGCCGGCCGACCACGTCACCGAACACGTGCAGCTCGCCTACGCCTCCACCGCGCACGGCGCCCAGGGCGACACCGTCACTGCCGCGAACGTCGTGATCGGGGAGCACACCGGCGCCGCCTCGGCCTACGTCGGGACGACCCGCGCGCACACGTCCAACACTGCCCACCTCGTCGCGACCGACTTGCCGAGGACCGCACGCGCGCCGCAGCCGGCGACCGATGGCCGCCGCGCTGGGCGCACGTGCGGACTCCCCGCGGACCGAGACGCTGTGACGACGCGCTGACCTCCCCAACAGATCGGATCAGCGGTAGTTGTCGAACTGCAGGGCGACGTCGAGGTCCTTGCCGCGCAGCAGCTGCTGGACCGCCTGCAGGTCGTCCCGCTTCTTCCCGCTCACCCGCAGCTGGTCGCCCTGGATCTGGGCCTGGACGCCCTTGGGGCCCTCGTCCCGGATGATCTTGGCGATCTTCTTGGCCGTGTCGGACTCGATGCCCTGCTTGATGCGGGCGCCGATCTTGTAGCTGCGACCGGAGGACTGCGGGTCGTCGGCGTCGAGGGCCTTGAGCGAGATGCCCCGCTTGACGAGCTTCTCCCGGAAGACGTCGAGGGCCGCGGTCACCCGCTCCTCGGTGTCGGCGCTCAGCGTCACGCCTTCCTCGCCCGCCCAGGCGATCGAGGCGTTGGTGCCCCGGAAGTCGAACCGCTGCGAGAGCTCCTTGGCGGCCTGGTTGAGGGCGTTGTCGACCTCCTGGCGGTCGACCTTGCTCACCACGTCGAACGACGAGTCGGCCATGTGTCGGTTGCTCCTTCCCTCTGTCGTCCACCCGCCACGGTCGCGCCCTGAGGCCACGTCCGAAGCCGGTTCCCGGTGTCTTGTACGCTCTCCCGGTACCACCACGGCGGGTTGCCCGAGTGGCCAATGGGAGCGGACTGTAAATCCGTCGGCTTAGCCTACGAAGGTTCGAATCCTTCACCCGCCACATCCGGTACGCGCGGCCCCCGGACCTCAGCCGAGGTCGGGGGCCGCGGCGCGTCTCAGGAGGTGGTGGGGGCACGAGCGCCGGCGACGGCGGTGCGCTCCAGGGGCTGCCCGCCGAGGAAGAGCCAGCCGAACGCGATCTCGGCGTAGCGGGTGCACCGCACCGTCACCTCCACGCCGTCGGTCTCGGTGGACCAGGAGTGCAGCGCCGTCCGCCCGTCGGCGAGCTGGTCGGCCACGGCCGCCTGCGTGCTCGCGCGGGTCAACGGCAGCGCCGTCCCCACGCCGATGGCGTAGAGGGCCGCCTCGTCGGTGGCGTTGGCCGCGGCCAGCGCGGCACCGTCGCAGACCGACTGCACCTGCTGCTGCTCGAGGAAGGCGTCCGACGCCGCGATCGCCCCGAAGGTCATGAGCGCGGCCACCAGCCAGCACACCAGGACCAGGGGCAGCGTCGAGCCGCGCTCGCCGTCCTCTCCGTCCGGTCGCACGTGGCGCAGCGTAGGCCGCCGTCCGGCCCGTCCACGAGCCGTGGACGGCGATGTGGAGAGCTGTGGACCCGATCGGGGGACCCCTGGTGAGCCGGAGTCGCGCCTGTGGAGAGGCCGGCGCGTCGGGTCCTCGCGGCGCCGGCCGCCGCGGCATCGCCCCGGATGCGGGTCAGGGCTCCGGATGACGCCACGTCGCAGCACGTCGCGCTGCGTGACGGCAGAACTGATCGGCACCGCCCCGCGATCCTGGTGCTTGCTCCGGACGGGGGACGAACAGCGACCTCTCCGGCGCAGTCCGCCGGACGACGCTCCGTCCCGCGGTCCGGGGCTGCCGCTCCCGCCGGACACGTCGGTCCGCGGGCGCTCGCACCGCTCCTGTCCGTGGACGTGAGCCGGTCCGTTGGGGGAGGTGGGCAGGGGGCCCGTGCTCGCCGTACCCGCCCTCCTCCTCGGCCCTGCTGCCGCTCCTGGTTGCAGACCTGGAAGCGCTGGGTCGGTTCGGAACAGCAGCGATCCGCGCAGGACAGGGGTGACCGCGCTCGGTCCAGAGTCCGGGATCCCTGCACGAGCCGGGACATCTTCGCCTGATGAGGGCGAGCGAGGGCGTCCCGGCTCCTGAGCGGTGGCCGGTCCGGGAGTGGTCCGAGTGCCGGCCTCGGTGGCGGGCCTTTAACCGATACGGGGAACCGATACGGGGAACCGATACGGGGAACCGATACGGGGAACCGATACGGACCAGCCGTCCGCCCGATGCACCACGCGTCCCTCGTGTCACCCCATAGCGTGACAGTACGCCTACTTATCGTCACCTTCTGTGACGGCATGACGAATCGCGACCCTGCTGTAATCCGCGTGGCGGATCGGACGCTTGCCCCGAAAGAGTGACGGGCAGCAATCTCTCAGGCGCGGTCCGTACCCAACGCTCTGCCCCCGCGCCTGGACGACTGCCATACGTGTTTGCAGTTCTTCAAGCCTGAGGAGGCGTCATGAGTGTTATCCAGTCTTCCGTTCAGTCCCGTGGCAGCCGGTGGAACCGTGGTAGCCGGTGGAACCGCGGCAGCCGGTGGAACCGCGGTAGCCGCTGGAACTGAGCTGCCGTCCCGTAGCGGTAGCGGGTCACTGACGCCCGCTACCCCTTTCGGGTGCCCGGGACCGGTCGCGCAGGCCGAGGGAGAGGTCATCGGCTGTTAGCCTCTCGCCGCACGTCTCCTCCCCCCAATCCCCGAGGACCGGGTGACCGTGGCCGAACTCGATCCGAGCGCGCCCGCGCGGTGGTCGGCGTTCCGCCAGCCATCTGTCGTGGCCGCCGGCGTCATCACGATGGCGCTGCCCTTCGTCGCCTACCTGCTGAGCGAAGCGATCAGCTCTGTGCGGCCGTGGGTGGTGGTGGCGTTCTTCGTCGCGTTCATCGTGGCCGAGTCCCTCACGCTTGCCGTCGAGATCCGCTCGCACACCATCGCCTGCTCCGTCGGTGAGGTGGTGCTGGTCGTCTCGCTCGTGGAGATGAGCGGCGCATGGACCGCGCTGGCGTACGCCGGGGCCATGTGGGCGATCAGCATCCGCGATCGCATCCCGGTCGCGAAGACCCTCACCAACGTCGCGATGTACATCATCCAGGTAGGCGTCGCCGTGGTCCTGCTGGACCGCCTGCCCGTCGGTCCGCTCGACGACCCGGTGACGTGGCTCTGTTACCTCGTTGCGGTCATCGCGGCGACGGCGGTGGGCACGGTGATCGTGGTAGCTGCGATCGCCATCACCCAGGGCGACCCCGGCCGGGCGATGCTGACCCGGCTCTTCGCCCCCGTGCTCGTCGTCTATCCGCTGTCGACGGTCATCGGACTCGCCGCCTCGCTGATGGTCGACCGGACCGCTTGGGCCTGGCTCCTCCTGCTCCCCGTTCTCCTCGCGCTGGCTCTGCTCTACCGGCGCTTCGCCCGGGTGACCCGCGAGAGCGAGCGCCTGGAGAGGGTCTACGAGTTCGCCCGCCGCGTGGAACAGGTCGGTGCGGACGAGGACGGTACGAGGCGGATCGTCGAGGCGGTCAAGGAGTTGCTGAACGCCGAGCGTGTGGCGCTCTGGCTACCGCCGTACCTGGACGAAGAGCCATGTCTGGTCGTCGCCTCGGACGACGGCCGCAGCTGGTACGACGGCCCGAGCGACCCTGACGATCTGTTCCGTCGGCGGGCCACCGAAGGTGCACACGACGGTCCGCTGCTGGTCTCCCCCGCTCGAGCGACCGAGGCCGAGGCTGCGGCTCTCGAACGCCGCGGTGCCCACGACCTGCTCGCCGCACCGGTGGCCACCGCCGCGGGAGAGCCCGGCTATCTGGAGATCTGCGACCGCCGCAGTGACGTCGTCTGGTTCTCCGACGGCGACCGGTCGGCGCTGGACTCCATGCTCACCCACGTCAACGCCGCGATCCGGCAGCAGCAACTGCTGACCCAGATCCGGTACGACGCCGACCACGACCGGCTCACCGGCCTGCCCAACCGGCAGCGCCTCGCGGTGGAGATCGACGAACTGCTCGCGGCCGACCCGGTCGCCGGGCGCGCGGGCCTCATCCTGGCCTCGCTGGACAACTACGCCGAAGTCACCGACACGCTCGGCCACGCGGCCAGCGACGAGCTGCTGCTGGTCACCGCCGGCCTGCTGCGCGAGCACGCCCCGCCGCAGGCGCTCGTGGCCCGCATGGAGGGTGAGCAGTTCGCCGTCCTGCTCCCCGGGCTGTCGCTGCCCGCGACCGAGCGGGCCGCCCGCCGGCTGCGCGAGGCCACCTCGACTCGCGTCCGGGTCGCCGGCCTGGACCTCGAGGTGACGCTGACCATCGGCGTCGCCGCCGCCCCGGTGCACGGCGCGGACTCCGGCACGCTCATGCAGCGGGCCGACGTCGCCCTGCTGGCCGGGGCCGGCAAGAGCGGCGTGGCCAGCTACCACCCGGTGCTCGACCAGCAGAGCCTGCGCCGCCTGCAGCTCGGCACCGAGCTCGAGCAGGCCATGGCCGACGGCGACATCAGCGTCGTCTTCCAGCCGATCATCGACGCCCGCACCTCCGACATCGTCTCGGTCGAGACGCTGGTGCGCTGGGCGCACCCGCGCTACGGGGCGATCGCGCCGGACGAGTTCATCCACCTCGCGGAGCAGATCGGCCGGATCGGTCCGCTGACCGACTACGTGCTCGACCTCGCGCTGGCCCGCTGTCGCCGCTGGCTGGACCGGGACATCGCGCTGTCGGTGGCGGTCAACCTCTCCGCCCGCTGCCTGACCGAGCCGGACCTGGTGGACCGGGTGCGCCGGGCGCTGCGCCGCCACGGCGTCCCCGGGGAGCTGCTGACCCTGGAGATCACCGAGGGCAGCGTCGTCGACGACTCGGTGCGCAGCAGCACCGTCCTGGCCGACCTGCACGCCCTGGGCCTGCGGCTGTCGATGGACGACTTCGGCACCGGCTACTCCTCGCTGTCCCAGCTGCGCCAGCTGCCCATCGACGAGGTGAAGATCGACAAGTCCTTCGTGCTGGGCATGTCGACCAGCCAGGGGGAGTCGTTCATCGCCCGCTCGATCATCGAGCTGGCCCACAACCTGGGCTTGCGGGTGGTGGCCGAGGGTGTCGAGGACGAGCTGACGCGCAACCTGCTCGCCGAGATGGGCTGCGACAAGCTGCAGGGCTTCCTGGTCAGCCGACCGCTGCCCGACCAGCGGCTGGAGAGCTGGATCCTGGCCCGCACCGGCGTCCGCTCGGCCGTCGCCGGCACGCCGCACCGGCGGCTGTTCGTGCGCTCCTGAGCGTCGGGCCGGGGACCCCCTGCGACAGGTTCCCGGAGGCGTCGGGTAGAGTTCTCGACGGCTCGAAGCCCGCCCCTTTAGCTCAGTCGGCAGAGCGTCTCCATGGTAAGGAGAAGGTCTACGGTTCGATTCCGTAAAGGGGCTCTGGAACGCAGTGGCCGCTCGGCCCGGTCGCCGAGACCGGGTCGCACGGTCACGTCCGGCGGTGTAGCTCAGCCAGGCAGAGCAAGCGGCTCATAATCGCTGTGTCACCGGTTCAAATCCGGTCACCGCTACTCACGACGGACCCCGCGACCCGGGGTCCGTCGGCGTGTTGCAGCACCGTGCGGGCACCCGCCCGCACGTTCCCGGGCCCCGGCCCGGTACCGACAAGGCGAGGAGCGCCCCGTGGCAGCCACCGACATCCGTCCGAAGATCACCCTGGCCTGCCAGGAGTGCAAGAGCCGGAACTACATCACCCGCAAGAACCGGCGCAACGACCCCGACCGGCTCGAGCTGAAGAAGTTCTGCCCGAAGGACCGCAAGCACACGATCCACCGCGAGACGCGCTGACGCGGTCTCGAGCCACCGCAGGGACCCGCTGAGCCAGCGGTCCCTGCGAGAGGGAGGGCGGGAGCATGGCACTCGATCCAACACTGGTCGGGCGCGGCTACCCGCCCTCCGCCGTCTACGAGGTCGGCCGGCAGAAAATCGCCGAGTTCGCCGACGCCATCGGAGCGGCCGATCCGGTGCACCGGGACACCGACGCCGCTCGCGCGGCCGGACACCCCGACGTCATCGCCCCGCCCACCTTCGCCATCGCCCTGACGCTGTCGGCCGCGGGCGTCGTCGTCGAGGACCCCGACGTCGCGCTGGACTACAGCCGCGTCGTCCACGGCGAGCAGCGCTTCACCCACCACCGGCCCATCCGTGCCGGCGACCGGCTCGTCGCCACCCCCACCATCGAGGCCGTGCGCAGCGTCGGCGGCAACGACCTGCTCACCACCCGGGTGGACGTCGCCACCGAGGACGGCGAACCGGTCTGCTCCGCCACCTCGATGCTCGTCGCCCGGGGGACCGCGTGAGCGACTCCACGACACGGCCGGCTCCGCCGGGCGGGAGCGAAGGGAGGGCATGGTGACCGCCACGGTCCGAGCCGCCGACGTCGGCGTCGGCACCGAGCTGCCCGAGCAGACCTATCCGGTCACCCGAGCCGACCTGGTCCGCTACGCCGGCGCCTCCGGGGACTTCAACCCCATCCACTGGAACGAGCGGGTGGCCACCGAGGTCGGCCTGCCCGGCGTCATCGCGCACGGGATGCTCACCATGGCGCTGGCCGCGCGCGCGGTCACCGCCTGGGCCGGTGACCCGGGCGCGCTGGTCGAGTACCACGTGCGCTTCGGCCGGCCGGTCGTCGTCCCCGACGACGACGCCGGAGCCCGGGTGACGGTCCGCGGGAAGGTGGGCGCGCTAGGCGAGGACGGCCGAGCCCGGGTCGACCTCACCGTCACCAGCGGCGGCGAGAAGGTGCTCTCGCTGGCCCGCGCCACCGTCCAGCTGGCGTGAGTGCGACGCGGCCGGCCGGGCTCGCGCTGGCCGCCGCCCTGCTGCTGCTCCCCCGCTGTCAGCGAGGTCGGCGCGGCGCTGGCCGACCTGCCCGCGGCGCTCGACGTCCTCACCGAGGCGGGCGCTCTCGACGACTGAAGGACCCCGTCCTCCTCACCGTGGAAGGACCTCGTCCTCCCCACCCTTCGCAGGCTCAGGGTGGGACCCGGGACGAGGCCTGCGGCGAGCCTCTGGACGGAGCCAGGGGCCGCTCTCAGCCGGCCGTGCCGAGGAGTCGCTGCATCCGGCTCACGCCCTCGACGAGGTCGTCGTCACCGAGCGCGTAGGACATCCGCAGGTAGCCCGGCGTGCCGAACGCCTCACCCGGGACGACGGCGACCTCCGCCTCCTCGAGGATGATCTCGGCGAGCTGCACGCTGTCCTGCGCCGTCCGGCCGGCGACCGGCCGGCCCAGCAGCGCCTTGACCGACGGGTAGACGTAGAAGGCGCCGCGAGGCTCGGGGCAGGCCACGCCGGGGATCTCGCGCAGCATCGAGACGATCGTGCGACGCCGCCGGTCGAAGGCCTCGCGCATCGTGGCCGCGGCCGACAGGTCACCGGTGAGCGCGGCGACGGCGGCGGCCTGCGACACGTTGGCCACGTTGGAGGTGGCGTGCGACTGCAGGTTGGTCGCGGCCTTGACGACGTCGGCCGGCCCGACGACCCAGCCCACCCGCCAGCCGGTCATCGCGTAAGTCTTGGCCACCCCGTTGACGACGACGCAGCGGTCGGCGAGCTCGGGGACGACGACCGGCATCGACGGCGCGGTGGCCCCGTCGTAGGTGAGGTGCTCGTAGATCTCGTCGGTGAGCACCCACAGCCCGTTCTCCAGCGCCCAGCGGCCGATCTCCTCGACCAGCTCGGGCGGGTACACGGCGCCCGTCGGGTTGGACGGCGAGCAGAACAGCAGCACCTTGGTGCGCGGCGTCCGGGCGGCCTCGAGCTGGGCGACCGACACCAGGTAGCCGCTCTCCTCGTCGGCCACGACGGGCACCGGCACGCCGCCGGCCAGGGCGATCGCCTCGGGGTAGGTGGTCCAGTACGGCGCAGGCAGCAGCACCTCGTCGCCCGGGTCGAGCATCGTGGCGAAGGCCTCGTACACGGCCTGCTTGCCGCCGTTGGTCACCAGCACGTTGGCCGGGGTGACCGGCAGCCCCGAGTCGCGGGCGGTCTTGGCGACGATCGCCTCCTTGAGCGCCGGCAGACCTCCCGCAGGGGTGTAGCGGTGCATCGCCGGCTGCCGGCAGGCGGCGACGGCGGCCTCGACGATGTAGTCCGGCGTCGGGAAGTCCGGCTCGCCGGCGCCGAAGCCGATGACCGGCTTGCCCGCGGCCTTGAGCGCCTTGGCCCTGGCGTCGACCGCCAGGGTCGCCGACTCGGCGATGGCGGCCACGCGGCGGGAGACGCGCCGGTCGGCGGGCGGGGCAGCGGACTCCGTGGGGGAGGCGGCGGTCATGGCCCCATCATGTCGGAGGACGACCTCCGCGGTCGCCTCCGTACCCCGTCGGGAGCCCCGCCGCCCGGCACGGAACGGTCACCGCCCGGCAGGTTGGCTGGCGGCCTCGGCGGTCCCGTACACTGGCGGCCCTGGGGCCACTGACCCCGCCACCGGCGTGCCCCGGAACCCTCGTGGGAACGGTGCCGTCCGGAGCGGGCCACGCGGTCCCGGGCGGCCCCGTCCCGGGCCCCACCCCGAGCGCGCGACGGGTGGGGGGACGAGGTCCTCCAAGGGGTGTAGCTCAATTGGCAGAGCAGCGGTCTCCAAAACCGCAGGCTGCAGGTTCAAGTCCTGTCACCCCTGCCCGTGCCGCCGGCACCTGTGCCGGCGGCGTGCACGACCGTACGACAGCACCACCGACCGTCGGCCTGAGGACAGCGGCCACCACCACCGAGGCGAGCGAGGCGCAGTGAGCGACGAGAAGCCGGCACGCGAGGGCGATCCCCGCGCCGCCTCCGACGCCGAGCCCACCGACGAGCAGCTCGACCGCGAGGCTCCCGGCGTGGCCGACGCCGCCGAGCTGGAGGCCGCCGAGGCCGAGGTCGCCGCTGAGGCGGAGACCGACGAGGACAAGGTCGTGGCCGCGCGGCCCACCGGCGCCCGCCGCGGGAGCCGGATCACCGCCGGGGACGACGAGGACGACGACGAGTCGGCGCCCCGCAGCCGTCGGGTCGCCCGCGAGCGCACGCCGTCCCGGCCCGCCGGGTCGGCCGCCGAAGGAGGCGCCACCCGGTCCCGCGCCGCCGCAGAACGCGATCGCGCCGCCGCGACACGGCAGCGGCGCAACCTCCGACGCTTCCTGCGCGAGGTCGTCGCCGAGCTGCGCAAGGTCATCTGGCCCGGGCGCCGCGAGCTGATCACCTACACGACCGTCGTCATCGTCTTCGTGGCCTTCATCGTCGCCCTGGTGGCCGGCCTGGACCTCCTCTTCGCCCAGGGTGTGCTCGCCGTCTTCGGCTGAGCCCACCCGCGCCTGCACCACCGACAAGGAAGAGACACCGTGACCGACCCCCGCGAGCCCTTCGACACCGACAGCGCCGTCGAGGCCATCGACCTCGACGACGCTCGCTTCGACGTGCGCGGCACGACGGACGTCGAGACCGGCGCCGGCGAGACCGGTGCTGCCGAGGGCTCCGTCGACACCGCCGACCAGGACGCCCTCACCGGCGTGGCCGACGTCGCGCCCGGCGTCGAGACCGGCGACCCCGCCAGCCTGGCGACCGACCCGCTCGCCGCCCCGGCGGAGTCCTCCGAGCTGGCCGACCAGGCCGAGGACGACGAGGAGGCCGACCCGGCCGAGGCCATGCGCAAGGTCCTGCGCAGCCAGTTCGGCGACTGGTACGTCATCCACTCGTACGCCGGCTACGAGAACAAGGTGAAGACCAACCTGGAGTCGCGCATCCAGTCGCTGGACATGGAGGACTACATCTTCCAGATCGAGGTGCCCACCGAGGAGGTCACCGAGATCAAGAACGGCAAGCGCACGCAGGTCAACCGGAAGAAGCTGCCCGGCTACCTGCTGGTCCGCATGGACCTCAACGACGAGTCCTGGGGTGCGGTGCGCAACACCCCCGGCGTCACGGGGTTCGTCGGGGCGACCTCCCGTCCCTCGCCGCTGAGCATCGACGAGGTCGTCAGCCTGCTCGCCCCCGCGGCCACCCCGCAGGCCGCCCGGACGGCGGAGACCACGAGCACCACCACCGCCGCCGCACCGACCACCGTCGTCGACTTCGAGGTCGGCGAGTCGGTCACCGTCATGGACGGCCCGTTCGCGACGCTCCCGGCCACGATCAACGAGATCAACGCCGAGCAGCAGAAGCTGCAGGTGCTCGTGTCCATCTTCGGCCGGGAGACGCCGGTCGAGCTGTCGTTCAACCAGGTCCAGAAGATCTAGGACCCCGGTGCCCCCCGACCCGCGCTCCGCTCGGGCCGGGACCCTGCACCGGGGCCTTCCAGCCCAGACCACGAAGGAAGAAGAAGGAAAGCGATGCCCCCCAGGAAGCGGTTGACCGCGGTCATCAAGCTCCAGATCAACGCCGGTGCGGCCACGCCAGCCCCGCCCGTCGGTCCGGCGCTGGGCCAGCACGGCGTCAACATCATGGAGTTCTGCAAGGCGTACAACGCCGCCACGGAGTCGCAGCGCGGCAACGTGATCCCGGTCGAGATCTCGGTCTACGAGGACCGCTCGTTCACCTTCGTCACCAAGACCCCGCCGGCGGCGCGCATGCTGCTCAAGGCGGCCGGTGTGGAGAAGGGCTCCGGCGAGCCGCACAAGACCAAGGTCGCCACGGTCACGCGTGACCAGGTCCGCGAGATCGCCCAGACCAAGATGGCCGACCTCAACGCCAACTCCCTCGACGAGGCGGAGAAGATCATCGCCGGCACCGCCCGGTCGATGGGCATCACCGTCCAGTAACAGAAGGACCCCGCTGCCCCCCCAGCCCTCGCTCCGCTCGGGCCGGGGCCCTGCACCGGGGCCGTTCCATCACCGCACCTGTGGGAGGGCCACGCCAGGCCCGCGCACCACAGGACTCCCGGCCGAGGCGCCGGGGGAGAGGACAACCACCATGGCGAAGCACGGCAAGAAGTACCGCGAGGTAGCCGCGAAGGTCGACCGCGACAACCTCTACACCCCGCTGCAGGCGGCGGGTCTGGCGAAGGAGACCTCGCCGACGGCGTACGACGCCACCGTTGAGGTGGCCATGCGCCTGGGCGTCGACCCGCGCAAGGCCGACCAGATGGTCCGCGGCACGGTCAACCTGCCGCACGGCACCGGCAAGACCGCCCGCGTCATCGTCTTCGCGACCGGCGACAAGGCCGCCGAAGCCGAGGCTGCCGGCGCCGACGTCGTGGGTTCCGACGACCTGATCGAGCGCATCCAGGGCGGCTTCCTGGACTTCGACGCCGCGATCGCCACCCCGGACCAGATGGCCAAGGTCGGCCGGATCGCCCGCATCCTCGGCCCGCGCGGCCTGATGCCGAACCCGAAGACCGGCACGGTGACCCCCGACGTCACCAAGGCGGTCAACGACATCAAGGGCGGGAAGATCAACTTCCGCGTCGACAAGCAGGCCAACCTGCACCTGGTGATCGGCAAGGCGTCCTTCGACGACACCAAGCTCGTGGAGAACTACGCCGCGGCGCTGGACGAGGTGCTGCGGGCCAAGCCGGCCGCGGCCAAGGGCCGGTACCTGAAGAAGGTCACCATCTCCACCACGATGGGCCCGGGCATCCCGGTCGACCCGAACCGCACCCGCAACCTGACGGTGGACGAGCCCACCGCCTGAGGAAGGACCCCTTCGCCCCCACCGCTCGCTGACGCTCGCGGCGGGGCCCTGCGAGGGGCCGCCCACGGAGGTCGCCGGGGGCCCCGTCGCGCACCGCGCGGCGGGGCCTCCGTCGTCTGCGCACCGGTCAGGGGACGAACAGCTCCGCGGTGGCGACGGCACCGCCGGCGCCGTCCACACCGCCCGTGACGAGCACCCGACCGTCCAGCAGCCGGACGGCGACGTGCCGGGCCCGGGCCGTGCCGGGAGTGGGGACGGCCGACCACGTGTCAGTCGTCGGGTCGTACACCTCCGCGCTCGGCACAGGACCATCGTCGTCGACCCCGCCGACGACCAGGACCGCCCCCGTGGCGACCAGAGTGGCGGTGTGCAGGCCCTCACGGGCAGTCGTCATGGGGGCGATCGCCGACCACGCCCCGGTCCCGGTGTCGCGACGTTCCCCCGTCCGGAGCACGCCGTCGATGCGGTTGTAGCCCCCGACGGTCAGGACGTCCCCGGAGGGCAGCCGCAACTGTGCGGGTTGGCCGTTGTCGTCGGTCTGACGGACCTGGGTCATGGGGCAGGCGGCTGACCACGTGTCGGTCGCCGGGTCGTAGATCTCGGTGAGGGCGATCCCGCCCTGGTTGAGCACGTTGACGCCGCCGGCCACGAGCACACGTCCGTCGGCGAGGAGCGTGGCCGGGTGGTTGTAGCGAGGACTGACCATGGGTGCGGCCGCCGTCCATGTACCGGACACCGGGTCGAGCAGCTCGCACGTCGCCAGGTCGGTGTTCCCCAGGCGGTCGTAGCCCCCGCACATCAGCACGGAGCCAGTGTCCAGCAGCACTGCGGTGGGGTCTTCCCGTGGAGCGCTGGACATCCCCGCACTCGACCACGTGCCCGTAGCCGGGTCGTACCGCTCGATGTCGCGGACGAAGCCGTTCTGGGCGTAACCGCCGAGCACGAGGACGCCGCCGCCGGGCAACGCGATGGCGGTGTGGTGGGCTCTGGCTGCCGACAGGCCGCCCGTCGGCAGCCACGTGTCGGTGAGCGGGTCGTACAACTCGGCGGTGGGCGTCTCCTGTCCGCCCGTGTCGCCCCCGGCGACCAGCACACGACCGCCGGGCAGCAGCGTGCCGGTGTGCCCGCTGCGAGGCGTGCTCATCGACGCCGCCGTCGACCAGGCGCCCGTCAGGACTGTCGTCGTCATGGCGATCCCCCCTGCGGTGTCGGTGCGCGCTCCAGCGCCTGCGGCCATTTACCCACCGACCCGTCAACGCCTCGTCACCGGAGGACCAGGGCGGCCCCGCGGTGGTGGTCCGCGGGCCCGGGCCCTGCAGTGGGACCCCGGCGGCGACGAACGGCAACTCCGCCGCGTCGCGTATGCTCGTCGGCGTTCCCCCACAGACCGCTGGTCGTCGCACGTCCGCGTGCGATCGAAGGTCCCGGATCCCGGGCGACCCGCGCAGGAGGACGGTTCGATCGACGTGGCGCTCTCGCGCCCGCGTCCTCGCCCCGTGCGCCTGCGCCGGGGCGTTCCTCGTCTCCGGGGCCAGTTGATCGCCCGCCGTCGCGCACCGGCCGGCGGTCCGCCCGACAGACGAGAGGAGGCCCATGCCCACGCAGGCGAAGGCCGCGGTGATCGACGAGATCACCGAGCGGTTCCAGTCGTCCAGCGCGGCGGTGCTCACCGAGTACCGCGGGCTGACCGTGGCCCAGCTGACCCAGCTGCGCCGTTCCCTCGGTGAGGGCAGCAGCTACGCAGTCGTCAAGAACACCCTGACGAAGCGGGCCGCGGAGCAGGTCGGTCACGCCGACCTCGCGCCGCTGCTCAACGGCCCGACCGCGATCGCCTTCATCGAGGGCGATCCGGTCAACGCGGCCAAGGCCATCCGTGACTTCGCGCGCGCCAACCCGCTGCTCGTCGTCAAGGGCGGCGTGGTCGAGGGCCGCACGGTCGGCGCCGCCGAGGTCACCGCCCTCGCCGACGTCGAGCCGCGCGAGGTCCTGCTGGCCAAGCTGGCCGGCGCGATGATGGGCAACCTCAGCAAGGCCGCGGGTCTGTTCCAGGCCCCGCTGTCCCAGGTCGCCCGTCTGGCCGCCGCGCTGCAGGAGAAGAAGCCCGCCGAGGGTGCCGACTCCGCCGCCGACACCGCTGCTGACACCGCCACCGACACCGCTGCCGCCGCGGACGCCGCGGCCAGCACCGACTGACCCCAGAAGGAGAGATCATGGCCAAGCTGTCCACCACGGAGCTGCTCGACGCGTTCAAGGAGATGACGCTGCTCGAGCTGTCCGACTTCGTGAAGCAGTTCGAGGAGACCTTCGAGGTCACCGCTGCTGCTCCGGTCGCCGTCGCGGCCGCCCCGGCCGCCGGTGGTGCCGGCGACGGTGGTGCCCCCGCCGCCGAGGAGCAGGACGAGTTCGACGTCATCCTCGAGGGCGCCGGCGACAAGAAGATCCAGGTCATCAAGGAGGTGCGCGGCCTGACCTCGCTCGGCCTCAAGGAGGCCAAGGACCTGGTCGACGGCGCGCCGAAGCCGGTCCTGGAGAAGGTCGACAAGGACGCCGCCGAGAAGGCCAAGGCCGCTCTCGAGGGCGCCGGCGCCACCGTCACCGTCAAGTGACCCGGTACCCGGCGATCTCGACGCCGGGTACGTCACGCGTCACCGTGACCCCCTCCCCGGCCACCTGACCGGGGAACGCACCACTCCGCACGACCCGCAGGGGCCGTCCTCCACCCGGAGGGCGGCCCCTGCGTCGTCCGCGTGCGTCCCCCGTCCGGGTGGATCCGGCGGCACGCCCGTCCGCGGGGTCCGGGACGCGCACGGTGCAGTCGTGCTGCCGGACGTCGCCGGGACCTGGGAGTCCAGCAGGCCGAGGCCGCTCACCACCACCTGACCGGCCCGCTGCGGCCGTCGTGGAGACCCGACGCGCGCGGCGTGGTGGCCCCACGACCGCCTCCGGACTGGCATCATGAGCGGGCCGTCCTCGACGGCCCGACCCGGCCCCGCCGGCCGGCTGCCCTCCCCGGGCGTGGTCCCCTCGCGTGCGGACCCCCGACGTGGACAGCCCGCTGCAGACGGGGTAAGGTTCTCTGTTGCGCTGCCCCCTGACTGCTTGCCCGCCGAGACGGGTCGCCTGGGGTGCCCGGGGGGACCGTCCTCCGGACGCCCGTCGACCGTCCCGGGCAGGACGAACGCGGACAGCCCCGCCATTACCGACGACGACCCAGGACGAAACAGCACCCACCGCCCGCACGTCGTGAGGTCCTTGGAAGGACGCATCTTGGCAGGCTCTCGCCCCACCAGCATCAACCCCCGCACCACCGACTCCGGGCCCTACGGCCAGCAGTCACAGGCCCCACAGGCCGGCCCCCGCACCGGTGAGGCCGACCAGCAGAAGATCCCCGGCGCGCCGCTGCGCGTCTCGTTCGCCAAGATCTCCGAGCCGCTCGAGGTGCCGGACCTCCTGGCGCTGCAGACCGCCTCGTTCGACTGGCTCATCGGCAGCCCCGAGTGGCGGGCCACCCTCTCGCCGGAGGAGCAGGCCGACGCCGTGGGTGGGCTGGCCGAGATCCTCGAGGAGATCTCCCCGATCGAGGACTTCAGCGGCTCGATGTCGCTGTCCTTCTCCAACCCGCGCTTCGAGGACGTCAAGGCGTCCCTCGAGGAGTGCAAGGACAAGGACATGACCTACGCGGCGCCGCTGTTCGTCACCGCCGAGTTCATGAACAACACCACCGGCGAGATCAAGAGCCAGACGGTGTTCATGGGCGACTTCCCGATCATGACGAACAAGGGCACGTTCGTCATCAACGGCACCGAGCGCGTCGTCGTCTCGCAGCTGGTCCGCAGCCCGGGCGTCTACTTCGACAAGACCCTGGACAAGACGTCGGACAAGGACGTCTTCAGCGCCAAGGTGATCCCCAGCCGTGGTGCGTGGCTGGAGTTCGACGTCGACAAGCGCGACACCGTCGGCGTCCGCATCGACCGCAAGCGCCGGCAGCCGGTCACCGTGCTGCTCAAGGCGCTGGGCTGGACCGAGGACCGCATCCGCGAGCACTTCCAGTGGTCGCCCACGGTGCTGGCCACCCTCGAGAAGGACCACATCGCCGGTCAGGACGAGGCGCTGCTGGACATCTACCGCAAGCTGCGGCCGGGCGAGCCGCCGACGCGGGAGAGCGCCCAGGCGCTGCTGGAGAACCTGTTCTTCAACGGCAAGCGCTACGACCTGGCCAAGGTCGGCCGCTACAAGGTCAACAAGAAGCTCCGCGTCGACGTGCCGCAGGGCACCAGCACGCTGACCGAGGACGACATCGTCGCCACGATCGAGTACGTCGTGCGTCTGCACGCCGGTGAGCCCGACCACGGCACCGACGACATCGACCACTTCGGGAACCGCCGGCTGCGCACGGTGGGCGAGCTGATCCAGAACCAGATCCGCGTCGGCCTCTCCCGCATGGAGCGCGTCGTCCGCGAGCGGATGACGACCCAGGACGTCGAGGCGATCACGCCGCAGACGCTGATCAACATCCGGCCGGTCGTCGCCTCCATCAAGGAGTTCTTCGGCACCAGCCAGCTGTCCCAGTTCATGGACCAGACCAACCCGCTCGCGGGCCTGACCCACAAGCGCCGCCTGTCGGCGCTGGGCCCGGGTGGTCTGTCCCGCGAGCGGGCCGGCATGGAGGTCCGCGACGTGCACCCGAGCCACTACGGCCGGATGTGCCCGATCGAGACGCCGGAAGGCCCGAACATCGGCCTGATCGGCTCGCTGTCGGCCTACGGGAGGGTCAACGCCTTCGGCTTCATCGAGACCCCCTACCGCCGGGTCCAGAACGGCGTCGTCACCGACACGATCGACTACCTGACCGCCGACGAGGAGGACCGCTTCGTCGTCGCCCAGGCCAACTCGCCGCTGGACGCCCAGGGCCGGTTCGCCGAGGACCGCGTCCTGGTCCGCACCAAGGGCGGTGAGGTCGACTACCTCGTGCCGGAGAACGTCGACTACATGGACGTCTCGCCGCGGCAGATGACCTCGGTCGCGACGGCGATGATCCCGTTCCTCGAGCACGACGACGCCAACCGCGCCCTCATGGGCGCCAACATGCAGCGTCAGGCCGTCCCGCTGCTGCGCAGCGAGGCGCCGCTGGTCGGCACCGGCATGGAGCTGCGGGCCGCCGTCGACGCCGGCGACGTCGTCGTGGCGGAGAAGGCCGGTGTGGTCGAGGACTCCACCGCCGACTACGTCACCGTCATGGCCGACGACGGCACCCGGCAGACCTACCGGCTGCTGAAGTTCCGCCGCTCGAACCAGGGCACCTCGATCAACCAGACCCCCGTCGTCGACGAGGGGCAGCGGGTCGAGGTCGGCCAGGTCATCGCCGACGGTCCGTGCACCGACGAGGGCGAGATGGCGCTGGGCAAGAACCTGCTCGTCGCCTTCATGCCGTGGGAGGGCCACAACTACGAGGACGCGATCATCCTGTCGCAGCGCCTCGTGCAGGACGACGTCCTGTCCTCGATCCACATCGAGGAGTTCGAGGTCGACGCGCGGGACACCAAGCTCGGTGCCGAGGAGATCACCCGGGACATCCCGAACGTCTCCGAGGAGGTCCTCGCCGACCTCGACGAGCGCGGCATCATCCGCATCGGTGCCGAGGTCGTCCCCGGCGACATCCTCGTCGGCAAGGTGACGCCGAAGGGCGAGACCGAGCTGACCCCCGAGGAGCGGCTGCTGCGGGCGATCTTCGGTGAGAAGGCCCGCGAGGTCCGCGACACCAGCCTCAAGGTCAAGCACGGTGAGTCCGGCAAGGTCATCGGCGTCCGCGTGTTCTCCCGCGAGGACGGCGACGAGCTGCCCGCCGGCGTCAACGAGCTGATCCGGGTCTACGTCGCCCAGATGCGCAAGATCTCCGACGGCGACAAGCTCGCCGGGCGCCACGGCAACAAGGGCGTCATCGCGAAGATCCTGCCGCAGGAGGACATGCCGTTCCTCGAGGACGGCACCCCGGTGGACATCGTCCTGAACCCGCTGGGCGTCCCCGGCCGGATGAACGTCGGCCAGGTCCTGGAGACCCACCTCGGGTGGGTCGCCAAGTCCGGCTGGCAGGTCGAGGGCACCCCGGAGTGGGCGGGCAACCTGCCCGACGCCGCGCGTTCCGCCGCTCCGGGCACCCGGACGGCGACGCCGGTGTTCGACGGCGCCCGCGAGGAGGAGATCGTCGGCCTGCTCGGCTCGACGATCCCCAACCGCGACGGCAACCGGATGGTGCAGCCCACCGGCAAGGCGCGGCTGTTCGACGGCCGCTCCGGGGAGCCCTTCCCCGAGTCGATCTCGGTCGGCTACGTCTACATCCTGAAGCTGCTGCACCTGGTCGACGACAAGATCCACGCCCGGTCGACCGGCCCGTACTCGATGATCACGCAGCAGCCGCTGGGTGGTAAGGCGCAGTTCGGTGGTCAGCGCTTCGGTGAGATGGAGTGCTGGGCGATGCAGGCCTACGGCGCGGCCTACGCGCTGCAGGAGCTGCTCACCATCAAGTCCGACGACATCCTCGGCCGCGTCAAGGTGTACGAGGCGATCGTCAAGGGCGAGAACATCCCCGAGCCGGGCATCCCGGAGTCGTTCAAGGTGTTGCTCAAGGAGCTCCAGTCGCTCTGCCTGAACGTGGAGGTCCTCTCCGGCGACGGCCAGGCGATCGAGCTGCGCGACACCGACGACGAGGTCTTCCGGGCCGCGGAGGAGCTGGGCATCGACCTGTCCCGCCGCGAGCCGTCGTCCGTCGAGGACGTCTGAGAAAGGACCCCCTCCGGGATCCCCTTCGCAAGCTCAGGGGAGTCCTGGAGGGGCCTTCCAGCCAAGACTTCACTCAGAGATCGTTCAGTAACGAAACCCCGGGAAAGGGGTCCACTCAGTGCTCGACGTCAACTTCTTCGACGAGTTGCGCATCGGTCTGGCCAGCGGCGACGACATCCGCCAGTGGTCGCACGGTGAGGTGAAGAAGCCCGAGACCATCAACTACCGGACGCTGCGTCCGGAGAAGGACGGTCTCTTCTGCGAGAAGATCTTCGGTCCCACCCGGGACTGGGAGTGCTACTGCGGCAAGTACAAGCGGGTCCGCTTCAAGGGCATCATCTGTGAGCGCTGCGGCGTCGAGGTGACCCGCGCCAAGGTGCGGCGTGAGCGGATGGGCCACATCGAGCTGGCCGCCCCGGTCACCCACATCTGGTTCTTCAAGGGCGTCCCCTCGCGCCTGGGCTACCTGCTCGACCTGGCGCCCAAGGACCTCGAGAAGATCATTTACTTCGCGGCCTACCTGATCACCTCGGTCGACGACGAGACGCGCCACCGCGACCTCCCGACCATCGAGGCCGAGATCAGCGCGGAGAAGCACAACCTCGAGAGCCGCCGCGACGCCGACGTGGAGGCCCGCCAGCAGAAGCTCGAGACCGACCTCGCCGAGCTCGAGGCCGAGGGTGCCAAGTCCGACGTCCGCCGCAAGGTGCGCGAGGGCGGCGAGCGCGAGATGCGCCAGCTGCGCGACCGCGCCCAGCGGGAGATCGACCGCCTCGAGGAGGTGCTCGACACCTTCCGCAAGCTCGAGGTCAAGCAGCTCATCGCCGACGAGGGCCTCTACCGCGAGCTCCGCGACCGCTTCGGTGAGTACTTCGAGGGCGGCATGGGCGCCGCGGCGCTGCAGAAGCTGCTCGCCGACTTCGACCTCGACGCCGAGGCCGCCTCGCTGCGCGAGACCATCCGCAGCGGCAAGGGCCAGCGCAAGCTGCGGGCCCTCAAGCGGCTGAAGGTCGTCGCGGCGTTCCAGCAGACGCGCAACTCGCCCATGGGCATGGTGCTCGACTGCGTGCCGGTCATCCCGCCGGACCTGCGCCCGATGGTGCAGCTCGACGGTGGCCGCTTCGCCACCAGCGACATGAACGACCTGTACCGCCGCGTGATCAACCGGAACAACCGGCTGAAGCGGCTGCTCGACCTCGGCGCCCCCGAGATCATCGTGAACAACGAGAAGCGGATGCTGCAGGAGTCCGTGGACGCGCTGTTCGACAACGGCCGCCGCGGCCGGCCGGTCACCGGGCCGGGCAACCGTCCGCTGAAGTCCCTGAGCGACCTGCTCAAGGGCAAGCAGGGCCGGTTCCGCCAGAACCTGCTCGGCAAGCGCGTCGACTACTCCGGCCGTTCGGTCATCGTCGTCGGCCCGCAGCTGAAGCTGCACCAGTGCGGCCTGCCCAAGCAGATGGCGCTGGAGCTGTTCAAGCCCTTCGTCATGAAGCGGCTGGTCGACCTCAACCACGCGCAGAACATCAAGTCCGCCAAGCGGATGGTGGAGCGTGCGCGGCCGGTCGTCTGGGACGTGCTCGAGGAGGTCATCACCGAGCACCCGGTCCTGCTGAACCGGGCGCCGACGCTGCACCGCCTGGGCATCCAGGCCTTCGAGCCGCAGCTGGTCGAGGGCAAGGCCATCCAGATCCACCCGCTGGTCTGCACCGCGTTCAACGCGGACTTCGACGGTGACCAGATGGCGGTGCACCTGCCGCTGTCGGCCGAGGCGCAGGCCGAGGCCCGGATCCTGATGCTGTCCAGCAACAACATCCTGAGCCCGGCCGACGGTCGTCCGATCACCGCGCCGACCCAGGACATGGTGCTGGGCCTGTACCACCTGACCACCCTGGTGCCCAGCCGGCACGAGGCCGACGGCGGTCAGCCGGCGGCCTACGGCTCCACCGCCGAGGCCATCATGGCCTTCGACAAGGGCGCGCTGGGTCTGCAGGAGCGGGCGCTGATCCGCCTGGACGAGGTGTTCGGCGTCGACAACGGCAAGGTCAACGAGCCGTGGGAGCAGCCGGAGGACTGGACCCCCGGTCAGCCGGCATTGGTGCGGACCAGCCTCGGCCGGGTGCTGTTCAACGAGGCCCTGCCCGAGGACTACCGCTTCGTCAACTACCAGGTGCCGAAGAAGGAGCTCGGGGCGATCGTCAACGACCTCGCCGAGCGCTACCCCAAGGTGCAGGTCGCGGCGACGCTGGACGCCCTCAAGTCGGCCGGCTTCCGCTGGGCCACCCGCTCGGGCGTCACGATCGCCATCGACGACGTCGTGACCCCGCCGGCCAAGCAGGAGATCCTCGACCGGCACGAGAACGAGGCCCGGCAGATCGAGCGCCAGTACGAGCGCGGCGTCATCACCGACGCCGAGCGTCGTGGCGAGCTGATCGAGATCTGGACCCGCGCGCGGGCCGAGGTCAGCCAGGCGATGGTGGACAACTTCCCGACCACCAACCCGGTCTGGGTCATGGTCAACTCGGGCGCCCGAGGCAACATGATGCAGATCAGCCAGATCGCCGGGATGCGCGGCCTGGTGGCCAACCCGAAGGGCGAGATCATCCCGCGGCCGATCAAGGCCAACTTCCGGGAGGGTCTGTCCGTGCTGGAGTACTTCATCTCCACGCACGGTGCCCGCAAGGGTCTGGCGGACACGGCGCTGCGCACCGCGGACTCCGGGTACCTCACCCGCCGGCTGGTCGACGTCTCCCAGGACGTCATCATCCGCGAGGAGGACTGCGGCACCGAGCGCGGCGTGGTCATGCCGATCGCGACCTCGGTCGACGGCGTGCTCACCCGTGACCCGCACGCGGAGACCAGCGTCTACGCCCGTGCCCTGGCCGCCGACGTGTCGGCCGAGGACGGCACGCTGGTCGCCCAGGCGGGGTCCGACCTCGGTGACGTGCTGATCAGCCAGCTGGTCGACGCCGGGATCTCGGAGGTCAAGGTCCGCTGCGTCCTGACCTGCGAGTCGCTGCTGGGCACCTGCGCCACCTGCTACGGCCGGTCCCTCGCGACCGGCAAGCTGGTGGACGTCGGCGAGGCGGTCGGCATCATCGCCGCCCAGTCGATCGGTGAGCCCGGAACCCAGCTGACGATGCGCACCTTCCACACCGGTGGTGTCGCGGGTGAGGACATCACCCACGGTCTGCCGCGTGTGGTGGAGCTCTTCGAGGCCCGGGTCCCGAAGGGCAAGGCCCCGATCGCCGAGCTGGCCGGCACCGTCCGCATCGAGGACGGCGAGCAGTTCCGCAAGCTCACGATCACCCCGGACGACGGCTCCGACGAGGTCGTCTACGACAAGCTGTCGCGCCGGTCGCGGCTGCGGGTCGATGACGGCGCCCACGTCGAGGTCGGCGAGCAGCTCACCGAGGGTGCGGTGGACCCGCACGAGGTGCTGCGGATCATGGGTCCGCGCGAGGTGCAGCTGCACCTGGTGCGCGAGGTCCAGGAGGTCTACCGCAGCCAGGGCGTGTCGATCCACGACAAGCACATCGAGGTGATCATCCGCCAGATGCTGAAGCGGGTGACCATCATCGACTCGGGCGCCACGGAGTTCCTCCCCGGTGCGCTGGTCGAGCGGACGCTGTTCGAGACCGAGAACCGTCGGGTCGTCGCCGAGGGCAACGAGCCGGCCTCGGCCCGCCCGGTGCTCATGGGCATCACCAAGGCCTCGCTCGCGACCGAGTCGTGGCTGTCGGCTGCCTCCTTCCAGGAGACGACCAAGGTGCTCACCGACGCCGCGATCCAGGGCAAGAGCGACAGCCTGCTCGGCCTCAAGGAGAACGTGATCATCGGGAAGCTGATCCCGGCCGGTACCGGCATCAGCCGCTACCGGAACATCACGGTCGAGCCGACCGAGGAGGCTCGCGCCGCCGTCTACACGATGGCCGGGTACGACGACGGGCAGTACTACAGCCCGGACGTCTTCGGTCAGGGCAGCGGCGAGGCCGTGCGCCTGGAGGAGTACGACTGGCGGGGCTGACCCCCGGTAGTGCACGAGAGGGCCCCGCAGGCGATCGCCTGCGGGGCCCTCTCGTCGTCACCCACACCCCACCGGACTCCACCGCGGCCGGGTGCCGTCCCCGGCTACCGCGGACCCGTTCCGGGCTTCCCGCTCAGCGGTCGGCGATCTTCCGCATGGTCTCCACGGTGCGGAGACGGCCCTCGGGGCTGTCGTCGAGGGGTTGCAGCACCAGCGTCGTCACGCCGGCCTCCCGGAAGGCGGCGACGCGTTCGGCGACGTGCGACTCGGGGCCGACCAGGGACACCGCCCGCACGAGCTCCTCGGGGACGACGGCGGCCGCCTCGTCCTTCCTGCCGTCGAGGTACAGGTCCTGGATGGTGCGGGCTTCGTCCTCGTAGCCGTACCGCCGGGCCAGGTCGTTGTAGAAGTTCCGGCCGCGCGCACCCATGCCACCGATGTAGAGCGCCAGCTGCGGCCGCACCAGGTCCAGCACGGGCTCCACGTCGTCTCCGATGGCGATCGGGACGCCGACCACGATCTGCAGTTCACCCAGAGCCGGGTCCCGCTTGGCCTTCCCGGCGGCCAGCGAGTCCCCCCACACGGAGCCCGCCCGCTCCGGCATGAAGAAGATCGGCTCCCACGCCTCGGCGATCTCGGCGGCCAGCTCGACGTTCTTGGGGCCGATGGCGGCGAGCATGACCGGGATCCGGTCGCGCACCGGGGTGTTGATCAGCTTGAGCGGCTTACCCAGGCCGGTGCCCTGGTCGGCCGGCAGCGGAACCGTGTACTTGGGCCCCTCGTGGACCAGCCGCTCGCGGCGCCACACCTGCCGGCAGATCTCCACGACCTCGCGGGTGCGCTGCAGCGGTGCGTCGTAGGGGACGCCGTGCCAACCCTCGATCACCTGGGGGCCGGAGGCGCCGAGCCCGAGGGTGAAGCGGCCGTCGGAGACGAAGTCCAGGCCGGCGGCGGTCATGGCCGTCAGAGCAGGAGTGCGGCTGTAGATCGGGAAGATCCCGCTCATCAGCTCGACCCGCTCGGTCACCGCGGCCAGGTAGCCCAGCTGGCTGACGGCATCGAAGGTGTAGACCTCCGCGACCGTCGCGAGGTCGAGGCCGGCGGACTCGAGTCCACGGATCTCCGCGGCGGTCTGGTGGAACCCTCCGCTGTAGCTGGCCTGGATGCCGATGCGCACGTCCACTCCTCGGGTCGACGGCGCCACCGTTGGCGCCGCGCCGACCGTATCGAGTGGCGGTTTCGGGCGGCCCTCCTGCAGGGTCCCGCCGCGAGCCTGCGAGCGGCGGGGGCAGGAGGGTCCTCTCAGAGCGGGCGGACGACCCCGACGACCTCGGTGACCACGCGAACCCCGTCGACGTCCCCCGGCACGCGCTCGGCCGCGTGCGCGTCAGCCAGGTCGACCTTGACGACGTAACCGCTGTCCCGGCGGGCCAGCCCGACACCGACGACCCCCGGGTCGGCCGCCAGCCGGTGGCTGAGGGCGCTCTTCGCGGCTCGGGCGGACGCGCGGTCGGTCATGCACCCATGGTGCCCCGTCGAGCGGCCGGAGAACAGGCCGCCGGCCCTGGCCAGGCCGGCGGCCCCCTCCAGGGTCCCACCGCCGATCGCGTCCGGGTCCGGCCTCGAGCCTGCGAGGGGTGGGGGCGGGGTCCTTCCATGGTGGGGGCAGGGGTCCTCGCTAGGAGGCGACCCACTGGAGGTCGAGGACCGACAGCACGGTCGCGAGCGGGTTGGCGTAGGTGACCCCGCCGCCCGTGCGGCCGCCGGTCTCGCTGCCCGCGAAGAGCAGCCCCAGCGGGCCCCGGTCGGTGCTGCGCCAGATGACCGCGCCGCTGTCGCCACCGGCGCTGAAGCTCCCCGCGACGCCGTCGATCTCCACCTGGTCGTCGAAGGTGTAGATCGCCCGGTCGTACTGGACGGCCACGCCGTCGACCTCCACGGCGCTGACCCGCCCGACCGTGTGGCCGGTGGTGCGCCCGACCTTCTCCACCTGCTCGTCGGGTTCGACGTCGTCCACCTGCAGGGCATCGGCACCGAGCGGCCCCCCGGGCAGCCGGCCCGGCTCCAGGGGGACCTCGGCGTCGACGACCGCCACCGCGGCGTCGACCAGGTTCGCCCGGCCGTCGGCGGTGAACCGCTCAAAGGCCGTCAGCGTGGCCACCCGGTCGGTCGCCGGGTCCCCGCCGTCGGCCGGGCCCGGCTGCAGCACCGGGTCGCCGACCGAGGCGGCGTCGCCGGTGGCCAGCACGTGCTTGTTGGACAGGACGGCCAGCCGGCCGCCGACCCGGACGAAGCCCCCCAGCGTCCCCGCCGTCACCGCTGGGTGGGCGATGGACAATCCCGGGAACAGCGGCCGGGTGCGCTGCTGGAGCTCCTCGGGGGTGGGGGAGGAGAGCGCGCGGACGGCGCCGATGACGCGGACGTCGACCTCGTCGAGCACCGCGTCGTCCAGGCCGGCCAGGAGCACGTCGGCGTCCTCCTTGGCAGCCAGCCGGATGGCCAGGTGCGCCTGGCCCGGGGCGACGGGCGCCAGGCCCAGGGCGGGGCGCGTCCACCGCGGACCGCCGGCGTCGCTGGCCGTCACCGGCTCGGCGGAGCGGGCCAGCCGGGCCGACAGGTGGGCCTTGAGCTCACGGGCGAGGTCGACGTGCACGTGTCCTCCGGTGGCGGTGGGTGGGCGTCCTGGTACCGACCGTAGGACCGGGGTCCGACAGTCGCGGGGGCCGGCCTCCTCGACCGGGGTGTCGGGATGGCGCTCGACCCCGTGTCCGCCGGGAGCCGCTACAGTCGCGCCACCTCCGGCCCGCACCGGGTCCGTCCGCCGGGAACACCAGGCGATGCGGACGACGTTGATCCCCGCGAACCCCCCGGTGGACAGGGCTCGACCGGGCCTGCCGAGCTGTGGTGGACCCGGCTTTGACCGGTCTCCAGCACGCGGGTATCGTGGTCAGCCGTGCCCAGGGTGCCCTGGGCCTGCTCCCGTTCGCGGTGCGCCTGCCGACAGGTGGTGGCGCCGAGTCGCGGGGGGCGACCGATCCGGTTCGAACCGCCGGCCGGTCCTGGGAAGGGCGACACGCCCGACCGCGGGGACCGGTGGTGGGTCACGGCCGGAGGTGGGTACGGCCCCGGCAGGACCGGCATCCGGCACAGCAGAGCACCGTCCACAGCACGACCCAGCGCAGGTAGGAGATCCAGGCCACCCATGCCCACGATCAACCAGCTGGTCCGCAAGGGCCGCGAGGACAAGGTCGAGAAGACCAAGACCCCGGCGCTGAAGGGCTCCCCTCAGCGTCGTGGCGTGTGCACCCGCGTGTACACGACGACGCCGAAGAAGCCGAACTCGGCGCTGCGCAAGGTCGCTCGCGTCCGCCTCACCAGTGGCATCGAGGTGACCGCCTACATCCCGGGCGTCGGCCACAACCTGCAGGAGCACTCGATGGTGCTCGTGCGCGGCGGTCGCGTGAAGGACCTCCCCGGCGTGCGTTACAAGATCATCCGCGGCTCGCTCGACACCCAGGGTGTCCGCAACCGCAAGCAGGCTCGCAGCCGCTACGGCGCGAAGAAGGAGAAGAGCTGACATGCCGCGCAAGGGCCCCGCACCGCGCCGCCCGCTGGTCGCCGACCCGGTGTACCAGTCGCCGCTGGTGACCCAGCTGGTCAACAAGGTGCTCGTCGATGGCAAGCGCTCGGTCGCCGAGGCGATCGTCTACGGCGCCCTCGAGGGCTGCCGCACCAAGACCGACACCGACCCGGTCGTCACGCTCAAGCGCGCGCTGGACAACGTCAAGCCGGCCCTCGAGGTCCGCAGCCGCCGCGTCGGTGGTGCGACCTACCAGGTCCCGGTCGAGGTCCGCGCCTCGCGCAGCACCACCCTCGGCCTGCGCTGGCTCATCCAGTACAGCCGGGCTCGCCGCGAGAAGACCATGACCGAGCGTCTGATGAACGAGCTGCTCGACGCGAGCAACGGTCTGGGCGCCGCGGTGAAGCGTCGCGAGGACACCCACAAGATGGCCGAGTCCAACAAGGCCTTCGCGCACTACCGCTGGTAAGTGCCACCCCGGCCGGCGCTGCCGGCCCCCGCGGCCGGCGGGTGTTCCGGGCCACCACCCCGACCCCGCACGCGGACCCGATCCACAGAGGAGAGACACATGGCCGAATTCAAGGCCACCCTCGCCAACACCCGCAACATCGGGATCATGGCGCACATCGACGCCGGCAAGACCACGACGACCGAGCGCATCCTCTTCTACACCGGTATCAACTACAAGATCGGTGAGGTCCACGACGGCGCGGCCACGATGGACTGGATGGAGCAGGAGCAGGAGCGCGGCATCACCATCACGTCCGCCGCGACGAAGTGCTCCTGGAACGGCTACGACATCAACATCATCGACACCCCCGGGCACGTCGACTTCACCGTCGAGGTGGAGCGGTCGCTGCGGGTGCTCGACGGTGCTGTTGCGGTCTACGACGGCGTCGCCGGCGTGGAGCCGCAGACCGAGCAGGTGTGGCGGCAGGCGGAGAAGTACGGCGTCCCGCGCATGTGCTTCGTCAACAAGCTCGACCGCACCGGCGCGAACTTCTTCCGCTGCATCGACATGATGGTCGAGCGGCTGGGCGCCAACCCGCTGGTGCTGCAGTTGCCGATCGGTGCCGAGGCCGACTTCGTCGGCGTCGTCGACCTGGTGCAGATGCGCGCGCTGACCTGGCGCGGCGAGACCGCCATGGGCGAGGACTACGCGGTCGAGGAGATCCCGGCGGAGCTGGCCGACCAGGCCGCCGAGTACCGCGAGAAGTTGCTCGAGGGCATCGCCGACTTCGACGACGAGCTCATGGAGGCCTACCTCGGCGGCGAGGAGATCTCCGTCGAGCGCCTGAAGGCCGCGATCCGCAAGGCGACCATCGCCGCGCAGGTCAACCCGGTCCTCACCGGCACCGCCTTCAAGAACAAGGGCATCCAGCCCCTGCTCGACGCCGTCACCGACTACCTGCCCAGCCCGCTGGACGTCGAGGCGATCGTCGGCACCGCGCTGGACGGCGAGACCGAGGTCCTCCGGCACGCCGACGAGAGCGAGCCGTTCTCGGCGCTGGCCTTCAAGATCCAGACCGACCAGCACCTCGGCAAGCTGACCTACGTCCGCGTGTACTCCGGCAAGCTCTCCTCGGGGTCCCCGGTGCTCAACAGCACCAAGGACCGCAAGGAGCGGATCGGCAAGATCTACCAGATGCACGCCAACAAGCGCGAGGAGCGCGAGGGCGTGGGCGCCGGCCAGATCGTCGCGGTCGTCGGCCTGAAGCAGACCACCACGGGTGACACGCTCTGCGACCCGCAGAACCCGGTCATCCTGGAGTCGATGACCTTCCCCGCGCCGGTCATCTCGGTCGCCATCGAGCCGAAGACCAAGAGCGACCAGGAGAAGCTCGGCACGGCCATCCAGAAGCTGGCCGAGGAGGACCCGACCTTCCAGGTGAGGCTCGACGAGGAGACCGGCCAGACGGTCATCTCCGGCATGGGCGAGCTCCACCTGGAGATCCTCGTCGACCGGATGCGACGTGAGTTCAAGGTCGAGGCCAACGTCGGCAAGCCGCAGGTGGCCTACCGCGAGACGATCCGCAAGGCGGTCGAGAAGTACGACTACACCCACAAGAAGCAGACCGGTGGGTCGGGTCAGTTCGCGAAGGTCCAGGTGACGCTGGAGCCGCTCGAGATCAGCGGTGACTCCGCCACCTACGAGTTCGTCAACGCGGTCACCGGTGGTCGCATCCCGAGGGAGTACATCCCCTCGGTCGACCAGGGCATGCAGGACGCCATGCAGTACGGCATCCTCGCCGGCTACCCGGTGGTGGGTGTCAAGGCGACCCTGATCGACGGCCAATACCACGAGGTCGACTCCTCGGAGATGGCCTTCAAGATCGCCGGCTCGATGGTCTTCAAGGAGGCCGCGCGCAAGGCCAGCCCGGCCCTGCTTGAGCCGATGATGGCCGTCGAGGTCGTCACGCCCGAGGACTACATGGGTGACGTCATCGGCGACCTGAACTCCCGGCGCGGGATGATCCAGGCGATGGAGGAGCGCTCCGGCGCCCGCGTCGTCCGGGCCCTGGTCCCGCTCTCGGAGATGTTCGGCTACGTGGGCGACCTGCGCAGCCGCACCCAGGGGCGGGCGAGCTACACCATGGTGTTCGACTCGTACGCCGAGGTCCCGCAGAACGTCGCCAAGGAGATCATCGCGAAGGCGACGGGCGAGTGAGCAACGTAGGGAGCGTCAGCGACCGACGAGCGGAGCGAGCCCGGAGCCGAGCCACGGACTCCGCCGAGGCGACCGGCGAGTGACCCGCCGGGCGGGGTACGTCCCCGCCCGGCCCCCAGCAAGCCCACCCCAGAGATCGCGCACGACTGCGACACCACGAGGAGAGGAACCCAGTGGCCAAGGCCAAGTTCGAGCGGACCAAGCCGCACGTCAACATCGGCACCATCGGGCACATCGACCACGGCAAGACCACGCTGACCGCGGCGATCACCAAGGTGCTGCACGACAAGTACCCGGACCTCAACGAGGCGTCGGCCTTCGACCAGATCGACAAGGCGCCCGAGGAGAAGGCCCGCGGCATCACGATCTCGATCGCCCACGTCGAGTACCAGACGGAGAACCGTCACTACGCGCACGTCGACTGCCCCGGGCACGCCGACTACATCAAAAACATGATCACCGGTGCGGCGCAGATGGACGGCGCCATCCTGGTGGTAGCCGCGACCGACGGCCCGATGCCGCAGACCAAGGAGCACGTCCTCCTGGCCCGCCAGGTCGGCGTCCCCTACATCGTCGTGGCGCTCAACAAGGCCGACATGGTGGACGACGAGGAGATCCTCGAGCTCGTCGAGCTCGAGGTCCGCGAGCTGCTGTCCGAGTACGAGTTCCCGGGCGACGACGTCCCCGTGGTCCGCGTCTCGGCGCTCAAGGCCCTCGAGGGCGACGCCGAGTGGGGCGACAAGCTCATGGAGCTCATGAACGCCGTCGACACGGCGATCCCCGAGCCCCAGCGCGAGATCGACAAGCCCTTCCTCATGCCCGTCGAGGACGTCTTCACGATCACCGGTCGCGGCACCGTCGTCACCGGTCGCGTCGAGCGCGGCATCGTCAAGGTCTCCGAGGAGATCGAGATCGTCGGCATCCGCCCGAACTCGACCAAGACGACCGTCACCGGCGTCGAGATGTTCCGCAAGCTGCTCGACCAGGGCCAGGCCGGCGACAACGTGGGTCTGCTGCTCCGCGGCATCAAGCGCGAGGACGTCGAGCGCGGTCAGGTCGTCGTGAAGCCGGGTTCGATCACCCCCCACACCAACTTCGAGGGTTCGGTCTACATCCTCTCGAAGGACGAGGGTGGTCGTCACACGCCCTTCTTCAACAACTACCGTCCGCAGTTCTACTTCCGGACCACCGACGTCACCGGCGTCGTGACCCTGCCGGCCGGCACCGAGATGGTCATGCCGGGCGACAACACCGAGATGACGGTCGAGCTGATCCAGCCGATCGCCATGGAGGAGGGCCTGCGGTTCGCCATCCGTGAGGGTGGCCGCACCGTCGGCGCCGGTCGCGTCACCAAGATCATCAAGTAACACCCCCGACGGGCGGCGGCGCACCCCTGCGCCGCCGCCCGTCCCGGGTGGCCCTGCCTGTGCGCAGTACCACCCATCCCGCTGGGGCCAGACCGGATGAGGTCTGCGACCACCCGGCGTTCCCAGCAAGAACAGACACCGATCGGCAGGAGCAGAAGACAGCGATGGCGGGACAGAAGATCCGCATCCGGCTGAAGGCCTACGACCACGAGGCGATCGACGCCTCGGCGCGGCGCATCGTCGACACGGTGACCAAGACCGGTGCGCGCGTCGTCGGCCCGGTGCCGCTGCCGACGGAGAAGAACGTGTACTGCGTCATCCGCTCGCCGCACAAGTACAAGGACTCGCGCGAGCACTTCGAGATGCGCACGCACAAGCGCCTCATCGACATCCTCGACCCGACGCCGAAGACGGTCGACGCGCTCATGCGCATCGACCTGCCGGCCTCGGTCGACGTCAACATCCAGTAAGGGCAGTCAGCAGACATGGCGAGCACATTCCGTGGTCTCCTCGGCGAGAAGCTGGGCATGACCCAGGTCTTCGACGAGAACAACCGCATCGTGCCGGTGACCGTCGTCAAGGCGGGCCCGTGTGTGGTGACCCAGGTGCGCACCCCCGAGGTGGACGGCTACTCCGCCGTCCAGCTCGGTTTCGGTGAGATCGACCCGCGCAAGGTGAACAAGCCCGAGGGCGGGCACTTCACCAAGGCGGGCGTGACGCCGCGGCGGCACCTGGTGGAACTGCGCACCGAGGACGCCGGCGAGTACACGGTCGGCCAGGAGCTGACCGCCGACGTGTTCGACGGCGTGGCCAAGGTCGACGTCATCGGCACCAGCAAGGGCAAGGGCACCGCCGGCGTCATGAAGCGTCACGGCTTCAAGGGCCTCGGCGCGGCGCACGGCACCCAGCGCAAGCACCGGTCGCCCGGTTCCATCGGCGGGGCCTCGACCCCCGGCCGCGTCTTCAAGGGCCTGCGCATGGCCGGCCGCATGGGCGCCGTCAAGACGACGACCCTGTCGCTGGCCGTCCACAAGGTCGACGCCGAGCGCGGGCTGCTGCTGATCAAGGGCGCGATCCCCGGTCCGAAGGGCGGCCTCGTGCTCGTCCGCTCGGCCGTCAAGGGTGGCCCCGTGGGGAGTGAGAACCAGTGAGCACGTCCATCAACGGCGGGGCGGCCGAGATCCGGACCGACCGGCAGGTCGACGTCCGAACCCCGGCGGGGGAGACCTCCGGCAGCGTGACGCTGCCCGGTGAGCTCTTCGACGCGTCGGCCAACGTCTCGCTGATGCACCAGGTCGTGGTGGCCCAGCTGGCGGCCGCGCGCCAGGGCACGCACGCGACGAAGACCCGTGGCCAGGTCAGCGGCGGTGGCACCAAGCCGTACCGGCAGAAGGGCACCGGCCGCGCGCGGCAGGGCTCGATCCGGGCACCGCAGTTCACCGGCGGTGGCACCGTCCACGGCCCGCAGCCGCGGGACTACTCGCAGAAGACGCCGAAGAAGATGAAGGCCGCCGCTCTCCGGGGCGCGCTCTCCGACCGGGCCCGCGAGGACCGCGTGCACGTGGTCAGCACCTTCGTCGACGGCGACGCCCCGAGGACCAGGGCCGCGCTGGCGACCCTCGAGTCCATCACCCGGGCCAAGCGGGTGCTCGTGGTCCTCGACCGCGACGACGTCCTCAACTGGGTGAGCCTGCGCAACGTGCCGCAGGTGCACCTGATCGAGGCCGGTCAGCTCAACACCTACGACGTGCTGGTCGCCGACGAGGTCGTCTTCACCGAGGCCGCGCTGGCCGAGTTCGTCGCCGGGCCAGCCAAGGGTCGCGGGGTCGCCAAGCCCGATCTCACGACGCCGGACGTGCCGGGCGCGATCCCGTCGATCCAGCCGGCCGAGGGCACCACCGACCTCGACCTGGGCGAGATCCCGGCCGAGCCAGCCCCGGCGCAGACCGCTGCGAGGACGGCCGCGCCGACGGCCGCATCGCCCGAGGACGCCGCGCCGGCGACCGCAGCCGAGGCTGCTGCGGCCCCGGCCGAGCAGGCCGAGGCCGCCAACGCGGGGGTCGACGCCACTGCGCCCACCGAGGACGGCACCACCGACGCGACCCCCGAGGAGAAGGCATGAGCGTCCGCGACCCCCGGGACGTCCTGCTGTCCCCGGTCATCTCGGAGAAGAGCTACGGGCTGCTCGACGAGAACCAGTACACGTTCATCGTCCTGCCCGAGGCCAACAAGACGCAGATCAAGATCGCGGTCGAGCAGGTCTTCAACGTGAAGGTCCTCGGCGTGAACACGATCAACCGCCAGGGCAAGCGCAAGCGCAGCCGGGGCAACAAGCTCGGCAAGCGCAAGGACACCAAGCGCGCCATCGTCTCGCTGGCACCCGGCGACCGCATCGAGATCTTCGGTGGTCCCGGCGCCTGAGCGCCCGGACCGATCGGACCAGAGACAGAGGAACTCCAGTCAGATGGCTATCCGCAAGTACAAGCCGACGACGCCGGGCCGCCGCGGCTCCAGCGTCGCCGACTTCGCCGAGGTCACGAGGGACCATCCCGAGAAGTCGCTGGTGCGGCCGCTGCACGGTCGTGGCGGGCGCAACGTCCACGGGAAGGTCACCGCGCGGCACCAGGGCGGCGGGCACAAGCGCGCCTACCGGGTGATCGACTTCCGCCGGGCCGACAAGGACGGCGTGCCGGCCAAGGTCGCGCACATCGAGTACGACCCGAACCGCACCTCGCGCATCGCGCTGCTGCACTTCGCCGACGGCGAGAAGCGCTACATCATCGCGCCGGCGCGGCTGAAGCAGGGTGACACGGTGGAGTGCGGCCCCGCGGCCGACATCAAGCCGGGTAACAACCTGCCGCTGCGCAACATCCCCGTCGGCACGGTGATCCACGCCATCGAGCTGCGGCCGGGTGGAGGCGCGAAGATCGCCCGCTCCGCGGGGACGAGCGTCCAGCTGGTCGCCCGTGAGGGCCGTCTCGCGCAGCTGCGGATGCCGTCGGGCGAGATCCGCAACGTCGACGTCCGCTGCCGCGCGACCGTCGGCGAGGTGGGCAACGCCGAGCAGTCGAACATCAACTGGGGCAAGGCCGGCCGCATGCGGTGGAAGGGCAAGCGCCCGACCGTCCGCGGTGTCGCCATGAACCCGGTGGACCACCCGCACGGTGGTGGTGAGGGCAAGACCTCCGGTGGTCGCCACCCGGTGAACCCGAAGGGCAAGCCGGAGGGCCGCACGCGCAAGCGCAAGGCCAGTGACGCCCTGATCGTGCGCCGCCGGCGCACCAACAAGAAGCGCTGAGCGGGTAGAGGAGTCCGACAGACATGCCACGCAGCCTGAAGAAGGGCCCGTTCGTCGACGACCACCTGCTCAAGAAGGTGGACGCCCAGAACGACAAGGGCACCAAGAACGTCATCCGGACCTGGTCGCGTCGTTCGACGATCATCCCGGACATGCTCGGCCACACCATCGCCGTCCACGACGGCCGCAAGCACGTCCCGGTCTTCGTGACCGAGGCGATGGTCGGGCACAAGCTCGGCGAGTTCGCGCCCACCCGCACCTTCCGTGGGCACGTGAAGGACGACCGCCGGTCCCGGCGCGGCTGACCAGGTAGAGAGAGATACCCATGACATCCCAGCTGGGAGAGGAGACGCAGACCGCCCGGGCCACCGCCCGGTTCGTCCGCGTCACGCCCATGAAGGCACGCCGGGTGGTGGACCTCATCCGCTACCTGCCGACCGACGAGGCCCTGGCCCTGCTGCGCTACGCGCCGCAGTCGGCCAGCGAGCCGGTCCTCAAGGTGGTCGCGAGCGCGGTCGCCAACGCCGAGCACAACCTGCGGCTCGACCCGGCCGCGCTGGTCGTCAGCGCTGCCTACGTCGACGAGGGCCCGACGCTCAAGCGGATCCGGCCGCGCGCCCAGGGCCGCGCCTACCGCATCAACAAGCGGACCTGCCACATCACCGTCGAGGTCGCGGAGGTCTCCTCCAGCACCGAGCTCGCCGGGAAGTCGCGCACGGCCCGCCGCCGCACCGGCCAGTCCGGCCCGGCCGCCCAGCAGACAGGGCAGCAGCAGAGCAACACGAGAGGAGGGACCCGCTAGTGGGTCAGAAGGTCAACCCGCACGGGTTCCGACTGGGCATCACCACGGACTACAAGTCCCGGTGGTACGCCGACAAGCTGTACAAGGACTACGTCAAGGAAGACGTGGCCATCCGCAAGCTCATGTCCAAGGGCATGGAGCGGGCCGGTATCTCCAAGGTGGAGATCGAGCGCACCCGTGACCGGGTCCGCGTCGACATCCACACCGCCCGGCCGGGCATCGTCATCGGCCGCCGCGGCGCCGAGGCCGACCGCATCCGCGGGGAGCTGGAGAAGCTCACCGGCAAGCAGGTGCAGCTGAACATCCTCGAGGTGAAGAACCCCGAGGCCGACGCGCAGCTGGTCGCCCAGGGCGTCGCCGAGCAGCTCTCCAGCCGGGTCAGCTTCCGCCGTGCCATGCGCAAGGCCATGCAGTCGGCCCAGCGCAGCCCGCAGGTCAAGGGCATCCGGGTGCAGTGCTCCGGGCGCCTGGGCGGCACCGAGATGAGCCGGTCGGAGTTCTACCGCGAGGGCCGGGTGCCGCTGCACACCCTCCGGGCGAACATCGACTACGGCATCTACGAGGCCCGGACCACCTTCGGCCGCATCGGCGTGAAGGTCTGGATCTACAAGGGCGACGTCAGCGGCTCGCGTGCCGAGCGGGAGGCCCTCGAGGCCCTCGCCGCGCGTCAGCAGCGCCGCGAGCGGGCCCAGCGCCCGCAGCGCCGTTCCGGTTCGTCGGGCACCACGGCCGGCGGGACCGAGGCCGGCCGCGCCGCCGCGTCCTCGACCGGCCCGGCCGTCGACACCACCGAGAGCGCCACGTCCACCAGCAGCGTGGCCGCGACCTCCGGCGAGGTGGCTCCCGAGCAGACCGTCGCTGAGAACGCCGGCGCCGAGGCCACCGCTGCGGCCGAGAACACGGCCGCGCAGAACACCACCCCGTCGACCGAGCAGGGGGTCTGACACCGTGCTGATCCCACGGCGCGTCAAGCACCGCAAGCAGCACCACCCGAGCCGATCGGGTCGTGCCAAGGGCGGAACCGAGATCAACTTCGGCGAGTACGCCATCCAGGCGCTCGAGCCGGCGTACGTGACCAACCGGCAGATCGAGTCCGCTCGTATCGCCATGACCCGCCACATCCGCCGTGGCGGGAAGGTCTGGATCTCCATCTACCCCGACCGTCCGCTCACCAAGAAGCCGGCCGAGACCCGCATGGGGTCCGGTAAGGGTTCGCCGGAGTGGTGGGTCGCCAACGTGAAGCCCGGCCGGATCATGTTCGAGCTCTCGGGCGTGGCCGAGCCGGTGGCCCGCGAGGCCATGCGCCGCGCGATCCACAAGCTGCCGATGAAGTGCCGCTTCATCACTCGTGAAGGAGAGGTGTGATGGCCGCCGGTCTGACCGCTCCCGAGCTGCGTGAGCTCTCCGCCGAGGAGCTCGCCACGCGGCTGCGCGAGTCCAAGGAAGAACTGTTCAACCTGCGGTTCCAGGTGGCCACCGGCCAGCTGGACAACAACCGGCGGCTGCAGACGGTCCGCCGCGACATCGCCCGGATCTACACGATCATGCGCGAGCGCGAGCTGGGCCTCTCGGTCGCCCCGAACGAGGGTGTGGCATGAGCGAGCCCCAGGAGACGCAGACCGCGTCGGGCCCCGGCCTGGCCGGCCGTGGCTACCGCAAGGTCCGCGAGGGCCTCGTGGTCAGCGACAAGATGGACAAGACCATCGTCGTCGAGGTCGAGGACCGCGTGAAGCACGGTCTCTACGGCAAGGTCATCCGTCGCACCAGCAAGCTGAAGGCCCACGACGAGCAGCAGGTCGCCGGCGTCGGTGACCGGGTGCAGATCATGGAGACCCGGCCCACGTCGGCCACCAAGCGGTGGCGGCTGGTCGAGGTCCTCGAGAGGGCCAAGTAGGACCGATCGGGTCCCCTCGTGGCCCCGTGGGAGGCGCCCTCCGGGGCGGGTCCGGGAGCGAGTACCCTGGACCACTGGTGCGCTCTCGGGGGTGCGCGCCCATCCCGGTACCCGTGCTCGGACGCACCGGCGGCTTTCGCTGCCGGTGCGTCCGCACGTGGGTTCCGGACAGCCGGTTCACCGTTCCGGCCCGGCTGTCACATCTGAGATCAGGGAGTAGGACGTGATCCAGCAGGAGTCGCGACTGCGGGTCGCCGACAACACCGGTGCAAAGGAGATCCTCTGCATCCGGGTGCTCGGCGGGTCGGGGCGACGCTACGCGGGCATCGGCGACGTCATCGTCGCCACCGTGAAGGACGCACTGCCCGGTGCAGGGGTCAAGCGGGGCGACGTCGTCAAGGCCGTCGTCGTCCGCACCGCCAAGGAGCGCCGTCGTCCGGACGGCTCCTACATCCGCTTCGACGAGAACGCCGCGGTCATCATCCGCGACAGCGGCGACCCGCGCGGTACGCGCATCTTCGGCCCGGTCGGCCGTGAGCTCCGCGACAAGCGCTTCATGCGGATCATCTCGCTCGCTCCGGAGGTGCTGTGACCATGGCTGCCAGGAAGGACACGACGGCCCACTCGAAGGCCAAGGCGCCGTCGATGAAGGTGAAGAAGGGCGACACCGTCGTGGTGCTGTCCGGCAAGGACAAGGGCGCCAAGGGCCGGGTGATCGCCGCCTACCCGAAGCTGCAGAAGGTCCTCGTCGAGGGCGTGGGCCGGATCAAGAAGCACACCCGCATCAGCTCGAACCAGCGTGGTGCCCAGTCGGGCGGGATCGTCACGCAGGAGGCTCCCATCCACGTGAGCAACGTGATGGTGATCGACTCCGAGGACAAGCCGACCCGGGTCGGCTACCGCAAGGACGAGGAAGGCCGCAGCATCCGGGTCTCGCGGCGCACCGGTAAGGACCTCTGACGCCATGAGTGCACCCACCCGTGAGCTGCCCCGCATGCTCGCCCACTACCGCGAGTCCATCGCTCCGGCGCTGCAGTCCGAGTTCGGCTACGAGAACGTCATGCAGATCCCGCGGCTGACGAAGATCGTCGTCAACATGGGCGTCGGCGAGGCGACCCGCGACGCCAAGCTGATGGACGGCGCGGTCCGCGACTTGACCGCCATCACCGGCCAGAAGCCGGCCGTCGTGCGGGCCCGCAAGTCCATCGCGCAGTTCAAGCTGCGCGAGGGCATGCCGATCGGCGCGAAGGTCACCCTCCGCGGCGACCGCATGTGGGAGTTCCTGGACCGGCTGCTGTCGCTGGCCCTGCCCCGCATCCGTGACTTCCGCGGGCTCAACGCCAAGCAGTTCGACGGTCACGGCAACTACACGTTCGGCCTGACCGAGCAGTCGATGTTCCGCGAGATCGACGTCGACAAGATCGACCGTCCGCGTGGCATGGACATCACGCTGGTCACCACCGCCACGAACGACGAGGAGGGTCGCGAGCTCCTCCGCCTGCTGGGCTTCCCGTTCGCCGGCCAGCCCGTCGTGACCACCACCCGCTGAGCGGGGGAGGAGACACCCAGATGGCCAAGAAGGCGCTGATCAACAAGGCGGCCCGCAAGCCGAAGTTCGCGGTCCGCGGTTACACCCGGTGCCAGCGGTGCGGTCGCCCGCACTCGGTCTTCCGCAAGTTCGGCCTGTGCCGGATCTGCCTGCGGGAGATGGCGCACGCCGGCGAACTGCCGGGCGTCAGCAAGTCCAGCTGGTGAACTAGAAGGACCTGCTCCTCCCCACCGCTCGCAAGCTTGCGGCGGGCCCCGGGAGCAGGCCGTGCCATCCACTCACTAACGCACCACCGATCGCCGAGAGGCCCGCGCGCCAAGTCCCCGAGACCCGGCGCATGAGGAACCGCGGCGAGAGAGGCAACACCCGACATGACGATGACCGACCCGATCGCGGACATGCTGACGCGGATCCGGAACGCCAACCAGGCGTACCACGACTCTACGACCATGCCGTCGTCCAAGCTGAAGACGCACATCGCCGAGATCCTCCAGCAGGAGGGCTACATCGCCGGCTGGACCGTCAACGAGGTCGAGAAGGACGGCACCACCCGCAAGGAGCTGGTGGTGGACCTCAAGTACGGCCCCAACCGTGAGCGGAGCATCGCCGGCGTCCGGCGCGTCTCCAAGCCCGGTCTGCGGGTGTACGCCAAGTCCACCGCGCTGCCGAAGGTGCTGGGCGGCCTCGGGGTGGCCATCATCTCCACCTCGACCGGGCTGCTGACCGACCGCCAGGCGAACAAGAAGGGCGTGGGTGGGGAAGTCCTCGCCTACGTCTGGTGAGGAGCGAGTGACATGTCGCGGATCGGACGACTGCCGATTCCCGTGCCCGGTGGCGTGGACGTCACCATTGACGGCCAGACGCTGAGCGTCAAGGGCCCCAAGGGCACGCTCAACCACACCGTCGCCTCGCCGATCACCGTCGAGCGCGGCGAGGACGGCACGCTGCAGGTGCAGCGGCCTGACGACGAGCGTGAGAGCCGGGCCCTGCACGGGCTGTCGCGCACGCTCGTCGCCAACATGATCACCGGCGTCACCGAGGGCTACACCAAGACCCTCGAGATCGTCGGCGTCGGGTACCGCGTGCAGGCCCGCGGGTCGGACCTCGAGTTCGCCCTGGGCTACAGCCACCCGGTGCCGGTGAAGGCCCCCGAGGGGATCACCTTCACGGTCGAGTCCCCGACCCGCCTGCGGGTGACCGGGATCGACAAGCAGCTGGTGGGCCAGGTCGCGGCCAACATCCGCGGGCTGCGCCGTCCGGACCCGTACAAGGGCAAGGGCGTGCGCTACCAGGGTGAGGTCGTCAAGCGCAAGGTCGGGAAGACGGGTAAGTGATGGCACAGACCGAGAAGAGCGGTGCTCGGGTGCACAAGCCCGTCGGCACCGACGTCAGCACCGCGCGGCGGGTCTCCCGCCTGCGCCGGCACACCCGCCTGCGCAAGCGCGTGGGCGGTACCCCGGAGCGCCCGCGCCTGGTGGTCAAGCGCAGCTCGCGGCACATCCACGTCCAGGTCGTCGACGACACCGTCGGTCATACCCTGGTCAGCGCCTCGACGCTGGACGCCAGCCTGCGCACCGCCGAGGGCGACAAGTCCACGCTGGCCCGCCGGGTCGGCGCCCTGGTGGCCGAGCGCGCCAAGGCCGCCGGCATCACCGCGGTCGTGTTCGACCGGGGCGGCAACCGGTACCAGGGCCGCATCGCGGCGCTGGCCGACGGCGCCCGCGAGGGAGGGCTGGACTTTTGATGAGCCACACCGCGAACCAGCAGATCGAGAGGGACGTCTGATGCCAGGACCACAGCGACGCGGCGGCGGCGCCGGCGGCGGCAACGACCGCCGCGACCGTCGTGACGGCGGGCGGGGGCCCGGCGGCGCACCTGCCGAGAAGAGCAACTTCATCGAGCGCGTGGTGGCCATCAACCGCGTGTCCAAGGTCGTCAAGGGTGGTCGGCGCTTCAGCTTCACCGCCCTGGTGATCGTGGGCGACGGCGACGGCACCGTGGGCGTCGGCTACGGCAAGGCCAAGGAGGTGCCCGCGGCGATCGCCAAGGGCGTCGAGGAGGCCAAGAAGCACTTCTACAAGGTGCCGCGCATCGCCAGCACCATCCCGCACCCCGTGCAGGGTGAGGCGGCTGCGGGCGTCGTGCTGCTCAAGCCGGCCAGCCCCGGTACCGGTGTCATCGCCGGTGGCCCGGTGCGTGCCGTGCTCGAGTGCGCCGGCATCCACGACGTGCTCTCCAAGAGCCTCGGGTCGTCGAACCCGATCAACATCGTGCACGCCACCATGCAGGCGCTGAAGGACCTCGTCCGTCCCGAGGAGATCGCGGCCCGCCGCGGACTGCCGCTCGAGGACGTCGCTCCCGCGGCCATGCTGCGGGCGCGTGCAGGCCAGGGGGTCTGACATGGCGCAGCTGAAGGTCACCCAGATCCGGTCGGTGATCGGCACGAAGCCCAACCAGCGCCAGACACTGCGCTCGCTGGGCCTCAAGCGGATCAACGACTCGGTCGTCCAGGAGGACCGTCCCGAGATCCGCGGGATGGTCGCGACGGTGCCGCACCTGGTCACCGTCGAAGAGATCAGCTGAGCAGGGACACACGATGACTCTCAAGGTCCACCACCTGCGTCCGGCTCCCGGCGCGCACACCCCGAAGACCCGCGTGGGTCGCGGTGAGGGCTCCAAGGGCAAGACGGCCGGTCGCGGCACCAAGGGCACCGGCGCGCGTGGCAACACCTCCGCGCGCTTCGAGGGCGGGCAGACGCCGCTGCACATGCGGCTGCCCAAGCTCTCGGGCTTCAAGCGGCCGAACAAGGTCGTCTTCCAGGTCGTCAACCTCGACCGGATCGCGGCCCTCTTCCCCCAGGGCGGCTCGGTCGACCCGGACACCCTCGCCCGAGCCGGCGCCGTGCGGCGCGGGCAGCCGGTGAAGGTGCTCGGAACCGGTGACCTGGGCGGTGTCGAGGTGCACGTGCACGCGCACGCGTTCTCCGCGTCGGCCGCTGAGAAGATCAGCGCGGCCGGGGGCAGCACCTCCCGCATCTGACCGCCGACGACCCCCGGGCGCAGCACCACCGCCCCGGGGGTCGTCTGCTGCCCGGCCCGGTGCACGAGCGCCGGCGGGCCCGGGGGACGACGACGCCGCGCCGCGCCCGTGTCGACGGGTGCCCGGACGACCGTCCCTCGCCGTTGCTAACCTCATCCGACCGAGTAGGGGAGGGCACGTGCTGCAGGCGTTCGCTGCGGCGTTCCGGACGCCAGACCTCCGGCGCAAGCTGCTGTTCTCCCTGGCGATCATCGCCGTGTACCGCCTGGGAGCCGCGATACCCGGCCCCGGCGTCTCGGTCGAGGCCATCAACAGCTGTCTCGAGCAGGCGCAGGCCTCCGACCAGCGCGACCTCTACTCGCTGGTGAACCTGTTCTCCGGCGGTGCACTGCTGCGGCTGTCGGTCTTCGCGCTCGGGATCATGCCGTACATCACGGCGAGCATCATCGTGCAGCTGCTGGTCGTGGTGATCCCGCGATTCGAGCAGCTGAAGAAGGAAGGGCAGTCGGGTCAGGCGAAGCTGACCCAGTACACCCGCTACCTGACGATCGCCCTCGCCGTCCTGCAGAGCACCGGCATCATCGCGCTGGCCCGCAGTGGCCAGCTGTTCCCGGGCTGCTCACAGGACATCATCCCGTCGAACTCCATCTGGACGACGATCGTCCTGGTGGTCGCCCTGACCGCCGGCACCGCGGTGATCATGTGGCTGGGCGAGCTGCTCACCGAGAAGGGGATCGGCAACGGCATGTCCGTGCTGATCTTCACCTCGATCGCCGCGCGCATCCCCGCCGAGGGCGGCGCCATCCTGCAGACCCGCGGCGGCATCGTGTTCACGCTGGTGTGCCTGCTGGCGCTGGTTATCATCGGTGCCGTCGTCTACGTCGAGCAGGCCCAGCGCCGCATCCCGGTGCAGTACGCCAAGCGGATGGTCGGCCGCCGCATGTACGGCGGCACGTCGACCTACCTCCCGCTGAAGGTCAACCAGGCCGGCGTCATCCCCGTCATCTTCGCGTCCTCGCTGCTGTACCTGCCGCAACTGCTCACGCAGCTGCAGGGGAACGAGACCGGTCCGGTGCGCCAGTTCTTCGAGAACTACGTCATCGACCAGAGCAGCCCGGTGCACGTCGCGCTCTACTTCGGGCTGATCGTCTTCTTCACGTACTTCTACGTGTCGATCACGTTCAACCCCGAAGAGCGCGCCGAGGACATGAAGCGCTACGGCGGCTTCATCCCGGGCATCCGCCCCGGTCGGCCCACTGCGGAGTACCTGCAGTACGTGCTGTCCCGGATCACCCTGCCCGGGTCGCTCTACCTGGGCATCGTGGCCGTGCTGCCCAACTTCTTCCTGTCGGTCACGCAGGAGGGGCAGAACCAGAACTTCCCGTTCGGGGGGACCGCGGTCCTCATCATGGTCGGAGTGGGGTTGGAGACGGTGAAGCAGATCGAGACGCAGCTCAACCAGCGCAACTACGAAGGGTTCCTGAAGTAGTGCGCGTCGTGCTGCTGGGCCCTCCCGGAGCGGGCAAGGGGACCCAGGCGCAGGTCATCGCCGACCGGCTCGGGGTCCCGGCCATCTCGACCGGTGACATCTTCCGCGCGAACGTGAGCGGCAGGACCGAGCTCGGGTTGCAGGCCAAGACCTACATGGACGCCGGCGACCTCGTTCCCGACGAGATCACCGTGGCCATGGTCAAGGGGCGACTCACCGAGGACGACGCCAAGGGCGGCTTCCTGCTCGACGGCTTCCCGCGCACCATCGCCCAGGCCGAGCAGCTGCGGAACTCGCTGCGCGAGCTCGGTCAGGCGCTGGACTGCGTGCTCGAGCTGGTCGTCGACGAGGACGAGCTGGTGCGCCGGCTCTCCGGGCGCCGCGTGCTCGTCGATGGCGAGTGGGTGCAGCGGGACGACGACAAGCCCGAGACCGTGCGGCACCGGCTGCACGTCTACCGGGAACAGACCGCCCCGCTGTCGGGTTGGTACGACTCCGAGGGACTGCTGACGCAGATCGATGCCATCGGTGCGGTCGAGGAGGTCACCCAGCGGGCGATGAGCGCGCTGGAGGCCTGCGGAGGCGCGCGTCCCCACGGGCCGAGCGCGGGCTGAGGACAGGCGGCGCACATGACGGCCGGTGGCATCCTCGGCCGGATCCCGCTGCTGGCGAAGTGGAGTGGACGGATGATCCAGATCAAGACGCCGCACGAGCTGGAGCTCATGCGCGCAGCGGGGCTCGTCGTGGCCGGGGCCATCGCAGCCGTCCGCGCCGCCGTCCGGCCCGGTGTCACCACCGGTGAGCTGGATGCCATCGCCGAGGACCACATCCGCACCGCCGGGGCCGTGCCGTCCTTCCTGGGCTACCACGGCTTCACCGGCAGCATCTGCGCGTCGATCAACGACGAGATCGTGCACGGCATCCCGAACCGGGGTCGGGTCCTCGCCGAGGGTGACAACATCTCGATCGACTGCGGGGCGATCCTGCAGGGGTGGCACGGCGACTCGGCGGTCACCGTCACCGTCGGCCCGCCGTCGGCGGAGGACGCCGCGCTGCTCGACGTCACCGAGCGGTCGATGTGGGCCGGGCTCGCCAAGGCGCTGGCCGGTGGCCGGCTGACCGACATCAGTCACGCCGTCGAGCAGACGATCACCGCGGAGCAGCACCCGTACGGGATCGTCGACCACTACGGCGGGCACGGCATCGGCACCGAGATGCACCAGGACCCGCACGTCCTGAACTACGGCCGGGCCGGTCGTGGACCCCGGCTGGTGCCGGGGCTCGCGCTGGCGATCGAGCCGATGGTCACCGTGGGCGACCCGGCCACCGTCGAGCTCGAGGACGGCTGGACCGTGGTCACCAAGGACGGGTCCCGTGCGGCCCACTTCGAGCACTCCGTCGCCATCACGCCCGAGGGTCCGTGGGTCCTCACGGCCGAGGACGGCGGTGTCGCGGGGCTGGCTCCGTTCGGGATCACCCCCCGCACCTGAAGAACGGCCACCCTGCCCCCCACGCCCCGCAGGCTCGGCGCGGGCCCCTGCAGGGTGGCCGTTCCAGCACCTCACGAGGGCGGGTTGGAGTGCCTCGTCGCAGCGGGGTACAGTGGCCGATGGCGCTTGCGCCGCCCTGTTGTCGTGCTGTGGCCGTACGACCCGGGGCGCCCTCGCGGGAGCGTCTGCACCACCTGTTCTGTACACCACCGAGCGCGTCCGCCGGGTCCCGGCATGGGCGCGGGAGGACACCAGCACCACCGAGTCAGGGAGGCCGTGTCGGGCATGGCGAAGAAGGACGGGGCCATCGAGGTCGAGGGTCGCGTCGTCGAGCCGCTGCCCAACGCGATGTTCCGGGTCGAGCTGCAGAACGGGCACCGGGTGCTCGCCCACATCAGCGGCAAGATGCGCCAGCACTACATCCGCATCCTGCCCGAGGACCGCGTGGTCGTGGAGCTCTCGCCCTACGACCTGACCCGCGGTCGCATCGTCTACCGGTACAAGTAACCGCCGCTGCGCGCCGCCCGACGGGCCGGCGCGCTCGGCGCACGATCGACAGGAATGAGGGGCGGCACCGGTGAAGGTCCAGCCGTCGGTGAAGAAGATCTGCGACAAGTGCAAGGTGATCCGCCGGCACGGCCGGGTCATGGTCATCTGCGACAACGCCCGCCACAAGCAGCGGCAGGGCTGAGGGAGTACCTGGACATGGCACGACTGGCCGGCGTCGACCTCCCCCGCGACAAGCGGATGGAGATCGCGCTCACCTACATCTACGGCATCGGCAAGACCCACGCCAAGGAGACCCTGGCCGCGACGGGCGTCAGCCCCGACCTGCGCGTCCGGGACCTCGGTGACGAGGACCTGCTGAAGCTGCGCGACTACATCGACGAGCACTTCCGCGTCGAGGGTGACCTGCGCCGCGAGGTGGCCGCCGACATCCGCCGCAAGGTGGAGATCGGCTGCTACCAGGGCCTGCGTCACCGCCGCGGTCTGCCCGTCCACGGGCAGCGCACCCGCACGAACGCGCGCTCGAGCAAGGGCCCGCGCAAGACCATCGCCGGCAAGAAGAAGGCCGGCAAGAAGTAAGCCGTGAGGCGTGTCGTCGCACGACCCGTGAGGGCGGGAACGACGGCGCGCCCCTCGCGCTCATCTGGCCACTGAACTGAAGGAAACCGGAGAGACATGCCTCCCAGGGCTCGCGCCGCGGCTGGTGCCAAGAAGGTCCGCCGCAAGGAGAAGAAGAACGTCGCCCACGGTGCCGCGCACATCAAGAGCACCTTCAACAACACGATCGTGTCGATCACCGACCCCACCGGGAACGTGATCAGCTGGGCCTCCGCCGGCCACGTCGGCTTCAAGGGTTCGCGCAAGTCCACGCCGTTCGCCGCGCAGATGGCTGCCGAGAACGCCGCGCGCAAGGCGCAGGAGCACGGCATGCGCAAGGTCGACGTCTTCGTCAAGGGCCCCGGCTCCGGCCGTGAGACCGCCATCAGGTCCCTCCAGGCCACCGGCCTCGAGGTCGGCCAGATCCAGGACGTGACCCCGCAGCCGCACAACGGCTGCCGCCCCAAGAAGCGCCGCCGGGTCTGACCGGCCACTGACGAGACGAACGAGGAGTACCTGACGTGGCCCGTTACACCGGAGCCGACTGCCGCATGTGCCGGCGCGAGAAGATGAAGCTGTTCCTCAAGGGCAGCAAGTGCGAGTCACCGAAGTGCCCGATCGAGATCCGGCCTTACCCGCCGGGCGAGCACGGCCGTGGCCGCAGCAAGGACAGCGAGTACCTGCTCCAGCTTCGTGAGAAGCAGAAGGCGCGTCGCATCTACGGCGTCCTGGAGAAGCAGTTCCGCGGCTACTACGAAGAGGCCAACAAGAAGTCGGGCAAGACCGGTGAGGTCCTGCTGCAGATCCTCGAGTCGCGCCTGGACAACGTCGTGTACCGGGCCGGCTTCGCCGAGTCCCGCGACATGGCCCGCCAGCTGGTGCGCCACGGTCACATCCGGGTCAACGGCCGCAAGGTCGACATCCCGTCGTACCGGGTCAGCTCCAACGACATCATCGAGGTCGCCGAGAAGTCGCGGCGGATGCTGCCCTTCGAGATCGCCCAGGCCCGCGCCGGCGAGCGCCCCGTGCCGCCGTGGCTGGAGGTCATCAGCAGCCAGCTGCGCGTGCTCGTCCACAGCGTCCCGGCCCGCCAGGTGATCGACACCCCGGTCCAGGAGCAGCTGATCGTCGAGCTCTACTCCAAGTAGTAGTAGGACCCCTACCCCCACCGTAGAAGGACCCGTCCTCCCCACCCCTCGCACGTTCGGGGGCGGGACCCGGGACGGGGCCGGCGGCGGGACCCTGCAGGGGGCCCACGGCTCCGGCGGGCGGACAGATGTCCGCCAGGGCCTGCACCACCCCCTCACGGCGTCATATGGCGGTCGCCGGAGGACCTGGAGGAGAACACCACCATGCTCATCGCACAGCGCCCCACCCTCACCGAGGAGACGATCACCGAGTCGCGCTCGCGGTTCGTCATCGAGCCCCTCGAGCCGGGCTTCGGCTACACCCTCGGCAACTCCCTGCGCCGCACCCTCCTCTCCTCGATCCCCGGTGCTGCTGTCACCAGCATCCGGATCGAGGGCACCCTGCACGAGTTCACCACCGTGCCGGGCGTCAAGGAGGACGTCACCGAGATCATCCTGAACCTCAAGGGTCTGGTCGTCAGCTCCGACTCCGACGAGCCGGTGACCATGTACCTGCGCAAGCAGGGCCCCGGTGAGGTCACCGCCGCCGACATCGCGCCCCCGGCCGGTGTCGAGGTGCACAACCCCGAGCTGCACATCGCCACGCTGAACGGCAAGGGCCGGCTGGAGATCGAGCTGGTCGTCGAGCGGGGCCGCGGCTACGTGCCGGCGCCGCAGAACAAGCAGCCCGGCCAGGAGATCGGCCGGATCCCGGTCGACTCGATCTACTCGCCGGTCCTCAAGGTGACCTACGCCGTCGAGGCCACCCGTGTCGAGCAGCGGACCGACTTCGACCGCCTCGTCGTCGACGTCGAGACCAAGCCGTCGATCGCCCCGCGCGACGCGATCGCCAGCGCCGGCTCCACGCTGGTCGAGCTCTTCGGCCTGCTGCGCGAGCTGAACATCGACGCCGAGGGCATCGAGGTCGGCCCGAGCCCGGCCGAGGCCGCCGACATCGCCAACTTCTCGATGCCGATCGAGGACATGGACCTCACCGTCCGGTCCTACAACTGCCTCAAGCGCGAGGGCGTGCACACCGTCGGGGAGCTCGTCACCCGCTCCGAGGCCGACCTGCTCGACATCCGGAACTTCGGGGCCAAGTCCATCGACGAGGTCAAGATGAAGCTGGCGGCCATGGGCCTGGCGCTCAAGGACAGCCCGCCCGGGTTCATCCCCACCTCGGTCGAGAGCTACGACGAGGGCTACGAGACCGACGCCTACCAGGGCCACGGCGACTTCGCCGCCGGCTACGACCCGGTGCAGTACGACGACGGCTCCTACCAGGAGACCGAGCAGCTCTGAGAAGGGCCGGACGGCGGGGGAACCCGCCGTCCGGACCTCCTGCCGGGCCCGCCACACTGGCTCGGACGCACCACCCGCGCTCCGCGCACGAGACACCAGCACAACACGGAACGCAGCCGGCACCGCGGCCCGGCAGCCTGAGGAAGGACCGACATGCCCACCCCCACCAAGGGCCCCCGTCTCGGCGGTTCCCCCGCGCACGAGCGGCTGATGCTGGCCAACCTGGCCACGTCGCTGTTCGAGCACGGGCGGATCACCACCACCGAGGCGAAGGCCAAGCGGCTGCGTCCCCTGGCCGAGAAGCTGGTGACCTTCGCCAAGCGCGGTGACCTGCACGCCCGCCGTCAGGTGATGACGACGATCCGGGACAAGGACGTGGTCCACACCCTGTTCGCCGAGATCGGGCCGCGCTTCGCGGACCGTCCGGGCGGCTACACCCGCATCACCAAGGTGGGCCCGCGCAAGGGCGACAACGCCCCCATGGCGGTCATCGAGCTGGTCGAGGGTCAGACCGTGGCCCAGCAGGCCGTCGGCGAGGCCGAGCGTGCCCGTGGCACCCGCTTCGCCGGGGGTGCCGGTGCCGCTTCCGCCGCCGGTGAGGTCACCGCGGACGCGCTGGAGTCCGCGGACAGCGCGGACAGCGCGGACTCCGCCGACTCGGCCGACAGCGCGGACTCGGCCGACTCGCCGGACGAGGTGGCCACCGACGCCGAGGCCATCGACACCGACGACGCCGCGGGCGCGACCGCGGCGAGCGACGTGGACGCCACCGCTGAGACCGTGGCCACCGACGCCGAGTCCCCGAACGACGCCGAGGGCACGGACGGCGCGCGGTGAGCGAGCGGGAGAACCCGGGCGAGGGCGCCCCGGCCGGTGCTGCCGGGGTCTCCGCCGGTGGCGGTGACCAGGGCGCGACCTTCGAGGGCGAGACGACCGGTCCCGGCGGCGACACCTCGCCGGCCGTGACCTCATCCGACCCCGCCCACCCCACGGTCGACCCCGAGGCCCAGGCGGTCGTCGCGGACGTCTTCAATCCCGACGGCGAGCGTCAGGACGACGCCGACGTCACCTCGGAGCCGCAGCGCGAGAACGTCGCCGTCGTCGACGACCCGGCGCTCTCCCCGGACGTGGCCCGCGCGGCCGCCGCCGAGGTCGAGGCCGCCGAGCTCGGTGACGCCGCGACCGCCGGCCTGCAGGCTCCCGGGGGCGAGGCCGCTCCCGACCCCCGGTGAGCGGTCGCTGACCACCCACCGCACTGCCGACGAGCCCGCCACCGCACCCGGTGGCGGGCTCGTCCGTCTCCGCCTCGGGATCGCCTACGACGGCACCGCGCTGCACGGCTGGGCCCGTCAGCCGGCGCAGAGGACGGTGCAGGGCGACCTCGAGGAGGCCCTGGCCCGGGTACTGCGGCAGCCGGTCTCGCTGACCGTGGCCGGGCGCACGGACGCCGGGGTGCACGCCGCCGGCCAGGTCGCGCACGCCGACGTCCCCCGCGCGGTGTGGGCGGAACAACGGTCCCGGCTGGTGCGCCGGCTGCGCGGTGTGCTCCCGGCCGACATCGCCGTCCACACGGTCGAGGAGGCGCCGCCGGACTTCGACGCCCGCTTCGGGGCGCTGCGCCGGCACTACGTCTACCGGCTCACCGACGCCGACAGCGGTCCGCCGCCGCTGCGCCGCGCCGACACTGTCGGCTGGCCCCGGCGGCTGGACGCCGACGCGATGGCGGCCGCCGCAGGACCGCTGCTGGGCCTGCACGACTTCGCCGCCTTCTGCCGCCGGCGGGAGGGCGCCACGACGATCCGCACGCTGCTGACCCTGGCGGTGACCCGCGAGGGCGACCTGGTGACCGTCCGGGCCTCCGCGGACGCCTTCTGCCACTCGATGGTGCGCAGTCTCGTCGGCGCCCTCACGGCGGTGGGGGAGGGGCGCCGCCCGCCGCAGTGGCCGGCGGCCCTGCTGACGAGCACGGAGCGCTCCGGCGAGGTGCCCGTCGTACCGCCCGGCGGGCTGACCCTGGTGGGGGTCGACTACCCGCCGGACGACGAGCTGGCGGCCCGCGCGGTGCTCACCCGGGGCCTCCGCTCCTGAGCCGGACTCACGGCAGCGCGGCCACGGCCTCCTCGATCGGGGTGTCGCCGCTGACCAGCTCGACGACCTCATCGGTCTTCCCGGCGTCCAGCAGCGCGACCAGCACTGCGGCGACGTCGTCCCGGGGGACCTCGCCGTGGTCGACACCGTGGGCCAGGGTGACCCGGCCGGTGCCCGGTTCGTCGGTCAGCCGGCCGGGCCGCAGGATCACCGTGTCGAGCGCGGGCCGGGGCAGGATCGCGTCCTCGGCGGCCAGCTTGGCCTGCAGGTAGACGGCGAAGACCGGGTCCATGCCCTGCGGCGTCCCCTGCCGGGCCTGCTCGACACCCATGGAGGACACCAGCAGGTACGGGCGGACCCCGGCCCGCTCGGCGGCATCGGCGAGCAGCAGGGCCGCCCCCTTGTCGACCGAGTGCTTGCGAGCCTCACCGCTGCCCGGACCGGCACCGGCGGCGAAGACGACGGCGTCCGCACCCGACACCACCTCGGTGACCTGCTCGACGGGGGCCTGCTCGAGGTCGAGGACGACCGGCTCCACCCCGTCGGTGCGGAGGTCGTCGGAGTGCGCGGGGTTGCGGACGATGCCGACTGCCGTGTCACCGCGGCCGGACAGCAGGCGGCCGAGACGGCGGGCGACCTGCCCGTGGGCCCCGGCGATGACGATGCGCATGGGGCGGCCCTACCCCTGGGGGCGGCGGGGTACCCGGCGGGGACCGAGCCGGGCGGCGGCGGCCCGGGCGCGGGCCAGGTCGGCCGGGGTGTCGCAGTCGGTCCACGGCGGCGGCTGACCGGACTCGACCTCGGGGTGCAGCCGCCGCACGGCCAGCGGGGCGAGCACCCGGCGCACCGAGGTGGGCCCGTCGACGTCGGCGACCGCGGCACGCAGGGCCGTCGTCCGCCACACCCCGAGCAGCAGCTGGTCCCGGCCGGTGTCGTCGACGACGAGCACACCGTCGCCGGTGAGCCGCTCGCGCAGCGCCCGGACCAGCCCGGCGGTGATGAACGGCAGGTCGCCGGCGAGCAGTGCCACCACCTCGGTCGGGACGTGCGCCAGGCCCGCCCGCATCGCGGCCACCGGGCCCCCGCGGGGCGGGGCCTCCCGCACGACGACGACGTCGGCCGGCACCGGCTGCGGCGGGCCGACGACGATGCGCGGTGCGGCGTCGGGGACGGCGGCCAGCACCGCCTCGAGGATGGGACGGCCGCCGACGTCCAGCTGCGGCTTGGCCTGGCCGCCCATCCGCGCCGCGCGGCCGCCGGCGAGGACGACGGCGGCGTAGGGCGGCAGCTCGGACACGGTGCGACCGTAGGGGTTACCGTCGCCAGCCGTGGGACGAGTCACGAGCCGGACGCCGGTGCTGCGGATCCGCGGCCCGGCACATAGCACGCGCCCGGACACCGTGGCGGCCGAGGAGCCGCTGGAGATCCGGCTGGCCGGCAAGGCGCTGGCGGTCACCATGCGCACGCCGGGCGACGACTTCGACCTGGTGCACGGCTTCCTCACCACCGAGGCGGTGATCGGGTCGGCCGACGACGTCGCCGGGCTGCGCTACTGCACCTCCGTCGACGCGGACGGCCGCAACACCTACAACGTCGTCGACGTCGACCTCGCGCCCGGGGTGGAGCCGCCGGACACCGCGCTGGACCGGAACTTCTACACGTCCAGCTCCTGCGGGGTGTGCGGCAAGGCCAGCATCGACGCGATCCGCACGAAGACGCGCCACGACGTCGCCGGGGACGCCGTCCGGCTGCCGCTGCCGACGCTGCTCGCGTTGCCCGACCGGCTGCGCGCGGCCCAGCAGGTGTTCGACAAGACCGGCGGGCTGCACGCGGCGGGCCTGTTCACCGCCGACGGCGAGCTGGTGGCTCTGCGCGAGGACGTCGGCCGGCACAACGCCGTCGACAAGGTCGTCGGCGACGCGGTTCGCGAGGGGCGGCTGCCGCTGGCCGGGCACGTGCTGATGGTCAGCGGGCGGGCGAGTTTCGAGCTGACGCAGAAGGCGGCGATGGCTGGCATCCCGGTGCTGGCCGCGGTGTCGGCGCCGTCGTCCCTGGCGGTCGAGCTGGCGGCCGACGTCGGCATCACCCTGGTCGGTTTTCTCCGCGGCGACGGCTGCAACGTCTACACCCGCACCGAGCGGGTCGTCCTGCCGGAGCAGTCGGATCAGCGTTGATCATGGGCTCGTTGCCGCGCTCGGCGGCGTGTCGACGCGTGTCGGCGGCAAGAAGCCCATGATCAACCGCGGGGCCCGTCGAGGGCCAGCCGTACCAGGACCCCGTCGTCCCGCCGGTCGACGTCCGGGTACCCGACCCGGCCCGAGCGGCGGTGGAACCACTTCGGTGCCCGGGTGACGGCCCGCAGGGCGAAGTCGCCAGGCACGGGCTCCTGGCTGCGAGGTCCGGTGCGCCGGTACGCCTGGGTGATCACGTGCCCGCCCACGACCGTTCCGGTCACCCTGGGCACGTCCGGCATGAGGCCGCCGTGCAGCTGGGCGACCAGGCGGCCCCGTGACGGGACGGAGCCCGGGTCCATGCCGTCCCACCAGGCCACGAGCGGGCCGCGCTCGAGGAGGACACCGTCGGTCACCCCGACTCCAGGAGGGCGACGGCGCCAGCTCACCTCCGTGCTGCCAGGTCCCAGCGGGTCGTCGACCCACGCGAGGCGCCACACCACTCCGTCGCCTGGCCCCGTCCGGAGGCTCGCGCCGAGCTTGCGAGGCGTGCGGAGGACGGGGTCCTCTTTCAGTGGTCTCCGCCGCGCAGTTGCGAGACCACGTGGGGGAGCAGCGGGCCGAGAACGGCGAGGCCGTCCCTCACCCCGCCGGTCGAGCCGGGCAGGTTGACGACCAGCGTGCGCCCGGCGGTGCCGGCGATCCCGCGGGACAGCACCGAGGTCGGCACCTCGCCCTCCCCGTAGCGGCGCACCGCCTCGGCGATGCCCGGCGCCTCGCGGTCGAGCACCCGGCGAGTGGCCTCGGGGGTGACGTCGGTGGGGGACAGCCCGGTGCCGCCGGTGGTGACGACGACGTCCGCGCCGGAGCCGATCGCCTCCAGCAGCACCATCTCCAGCTCGGCGGCGTCGTCGGGGCGCACGTGCGGCCCCTCGACGGTGAACCCGAGCGCGCGCAGCCCCTCGGCGAGCGCCTGCCCGCTGCGGTCCGCGTAGACGCCGGCGGAGGCGCGGTTGGACGCGGTGACGACGACGGCGCGGGCGCCGTCCGGGAGCGCGGCGTTCACCGCCGCCACTCCCCGCTCTTGCCGCCGGACTTGGCCAGCAGCCGGACGTCGGTGATCGCGGCGCGCGGGTCGACGGCCTTGACCATGTCGATCACGGTCAGCCCGGCGACGGCGACCGAGGTGAGCGCCTCCATCTCCACGCCGGTGCGGTCGGCGGTGCGCGCGGTGGCGACGATCTCGACCGCGTCGTCGGCGACGGTCACGTCCACGGTGACGCCGTGCAGGGCGATCGGGTGGCACAGCGGCACGAGGTCCGGCGTCCGCTTGGCCCCGGCGATGCCCGCGATCCGCGCGACGGCGACGGCGTCCCCCTTGGGCACCCCCTCGCCGCGCAGCAGCGCCACCACCTCGGGGCCGACCAGCACCCGGCCGGCGGCCGTCGCCTCCCGGGCGGTGACCGGCTTGGCGGAGACGTCCACCATGCGGGCGGCGCCGGCCTCGTCGACGTGCGTGAGCCTGTCGCTCATTGCAGCGCTCCTTCGATCAGCACGACGTCCACCGGGGCGCCGGCGGGCAGTTCGGTGACGTCCTCGGGGACGACGACCAGGCAGTTGGCGCGCGCCAGGTGGGCGACCAGGTGGGACCCCGGCCCGCCGACCTGGGAGACGGTGCCGGCGTCGTAGCGGCCGCGCAGGAACTGGCGGCGACCGGCGGGGGAGCGCAGCGGCGCGGTGAGCGTCGCGGGGGCGCGCAGCCGGCCGGGTGCGGCGTGGCCGAGGGCGCGGCGCAGCGCCGGCCGGACGAAGACCTCGAAGGAGACGAAGGAGCTCACCGGGTTGCCGGGCAGGGTCACCACGGGGACGCCGTCCACCGTGCCGGCGCCCTGGGGGCCGCCGGGCTGCATCGCGACCTTGACGAACTCGACGGTGCCCAGCTCGCGGAAGGCGTCCTTGACGACCTCGTAGGCGCCGGCGCTGACCCCGCCGCTGGTGATCAGCAGGTCGGCGGTCGGGAGCTCGGCGCGCACGGTGGCGAGGAACTGACCGACGTCGTCGGGGACGAAGTGCAGCCGCCGCGCGGTCCCGCCGGCATCCTCGACGGCGGCCACCAGCAGCGCGGAGTTGGACTCGTAGATCTGCCCCGGCAGCAGCGGCCCGCCGGGGTCGACGAGCTCGCTGCCGGTGGAGAGCACCAGCACGCGGGGGCGGCGGTGCACCTCCACGGTCGTCGCGCCGACGGCAGCCGCGAGACCCAGCTGCGCCGCACCGAGCGGGGTGCCGGCGGTCAGCGCGACGGTCCCGGCGGTGATGTCCTCACCGGCGTGCCGCAGGTGGGTGCCGGCGACGGGGGCGTCGCGGATCTCCACGGCGTCGGTCCCGCCGTCGGTCAGCTCGACCGGCACGATCACGTCGGCGCCGGCGGGCAGCGGGGCGCCGGTCATGATCCGCTGCACGGTGCCGGGCTCGAGCGGGCGGACGTCGGTGCGCCCGGCCGGGACGTCGTCGGCGACCGGCAGCCGCACCGGGAGCGCGGCGAGCTCGGCCGAGCGCGCGGCGTAGCCGTCCATCGCGGAGTTGTCGAAGCCGGGCAGCGACACCCGCGCGGTCACGTCCCGGGCGAGGACCCGGTTGTGCGCGGCCGCCAGCGGCACCTGCTCCTCGTCCAGCGGGGCGAGGAGCGCCGCGACGACCGCCTGGTGTTCCTCGACCGTGCGCACGGGGCACATCCTGACCGATCGGCGCCGGGCGCACCGATGGCAGGACACCGCGAGCTCGACCCGCAGCTCGACCCCGGCGCCCTCGGTGCGGTCGTGCTCGGGGTCCGGGACGCTGAGCTGCCGGTTAGGGTCCGTGCGGACCGACGGGTGGAGCGAGGGGTGGGCATGAACGAGATCGACCGGATGCTGGCGGCCAACGCCGAGTGGGCGGCGCAGTTCCCCGGCTCCAAGGACGTGCGTCCGGCCCGCCGTGTCGCGGTGGTGGCCTGCATGGACTCCCGGATGCCCCTGTTCCCGATGCTCGGCCTCGAGGTCGGCGACGCGCACGTCATCCGCAACGCCGGCGGGGTCATCACCGAGGACGTCGTCCGCTCCCTGACCGTCTCGCAGCACGTGCTGGGGACCCGCGAGATCCTGCTCGTGCACCACACCCAGTGCGGTCTGCAGGCCACCGACGACAACTCCTTCGCCGACCTCGTCGAGCAGGCGACCGGGCGCCGCCCACCGTGGGCGGTGCGTGCCTTCCGCGACGCCGAGGACGACGTGCGCGAGTCGATGCGGCTGATCCACGAGAACCCGTACCTGCTCTCCCGCGACGTCCGGGGCACCGTCTACGACGTCGACACCGGGCTGCTGCGCGAGATAGAGGACCCCGCTGCCCCCCACCCCTCGCACGCTCGGGGCGGGTCCCTGCAGCAGGGCCAAGAGCCGGCGTCGTAGCTGCTGGTATCGTCATCGGCTGGCGCGCTGGCCGGCTGGTGCCCGCGTGCCGTCCTGTCTCCCGTGCTCGGTGAGGCGATCCCACCAGCCGATCCGACGACGACGGAGGACGCGAGCGCCGTGCGCACGTACACCCCGAAGCCCGGCGAGGTCAGCCGGGCCTGGCACGTCATCGACGCCACCGACGTGGTGCTCGGTCGACTCGCCAGCCAGACCGCGATCCTGCTCCGCGGCAAGCACAAGCCCCAGTACGCCCCGCACGTCGACGTCGGCGACTTCGTCGTCATCGTCAACGCGGGCAAGGTCGCGCTGACCGGCTCCAAGCGCGACGAGAAGATCGCCTACCGCCACTCGGGCTACCCGGGCGGCCTCAAGCGGATCAACGTCGGCGACCAGCTGCGCACGCACCCCGACCGCGTCATCGAGCGCGCGATCAAGGGCATGCTGCCGCACAACAGCCTGGGCCGTCAGATGCTCAAGAAGCTGAAGGTGTACGCCGGGCCCGAGCACCCGCACGCCGCCCAGCAGCCCCAGTCCTACGAGATCAAGCAGGTGGCCCAGTGACGACCGCCCTCACCGTGACCGACGCCGAGGGGCGTCCGGTGCAGACCGTCGGCCGGCGCAAGGAGGCCATCGTCCGCGTGCGCCTGCTGCCCGGCACCGGTCAGTTCCGGCTCAACGGCCGCACCATCGAGGAGTACTTCCCGAACAAGGTGCACCAGCAGCTCATCCGCGAGCCGTTCGTGACCGTCGAGCGGACCGAGCAGTACGACGTCGTCGGCATCCTCAAGGGTGGCGGCGTCAGCGGTCAGGCCGGCGCGCTGCGCCTGGCCATCGCCCGTGCGCTGGTCCAGGTCGAGGCCGAGGACCGTCCGGCGCTGAAGAAGGCCGGCTTCCTGACCCGCGACCCGCGCGTCACCGAGCGCAAGAAGTACGGGCTGAAGAAGGCCCGCAAGGCGCCTCAGTACTCGAAGCGCTGACCGGTACGCCCGTGGGTCGCCTCTTCGGGACCGACGGCGTCCGGGGTCGGGCCAATGCCGACCTCACGCCGGAGTTGGCCCTCTCGGTGGCACGTGCTGCCGCCGGTGTGCTCGCCGACCGCGACGGGACCCAGCGTCCCGTCGCGGTCGTCGGCCGTGACCCCCGCGCCAGCGGGGAGATGCTCGAGGCCGCCGTCGTGGCGGGCCTCGCCAGCGCCGGTGCGCAGGTGCTGCGGGCCGGGGTGCTGCCCACCCCGGCGATCGCGCACCTCACCGCGCACTCCGGCGCCGACCTCGGCGTGATGATCTCCGCCAGTCACAACCCGATGCCCGACAACGGCATCAAGCTGTTCAGCCGCGGCGGGCACAAGCTGCCCGATGCGGTCGAGGCGGCCATCGAACAGGCGGTGACCGCTGGGCAGACCGACGGGCCGCGCCCCACCGGCGCGGCGATCGGCCGGGTGCAGGACCTGCCGGACGCCGGTGCGGTGTACGTCGACCACCTGCTCACGGCCGTCGCCCGGCCGCTGTCCGGCCTCACCCTCGTCGTCGACTGCGCCCACGGCTCGGCTGCGGTGTGCGCGCCGGAGGTCTACCGGCGGGCCGGCGCGACCGTGCACGTGATCGGGGGCGAGCCCGACGGCTGGAACATCAACGACGGCATCGGCTCCACCCACCTCGGCCCGCTGACCGAGGCCGTGCGCGCGCACGGTGCCGACCTCGGCATCGCACACGACGGCGACGCCGACCGCTGCCTGGCGGTCACCGCCGAGGGCGACGTCGTCGACGGCGACGCGATCCTCGCGGTCTGCGCCCTCGGCCTGCACGAGCACGGCCGGCTCACCGGCGACACCGTCGTCGCGACGGTCATGAGCAACCTCGGCTTCCACCACACGATGCGCGACGCCGGCATCGCGGTGCACACCACCGCGGTCGGCGACCGGTACGTGCTCGAGGCGCTGCGGGCGCACGGGCTGAGCCTGGGTGGCGAGCAGAGCGGTCACCTGGTCTTCCTCGACCACGCCACGACCGGCGACGGGCTGCTCACCGGCCTGTCCCTGCTGTCCCGGATGGCGGAGACCGGCTCGTCGCTGGCGGAGCTGGCCTCGGTGGTGCAGCGGCTGCCGCAGACCCTGGTCAACGTGCCGGTGCGCGACCGGCTGGCGGTCGTGGAGAGCGACGAGGTCGCCGCCGCGGTCAACCGGTGCGAGGCCGAGCTGGGCGACGACGGCCGGGTGCTGCTGCGCCCCTCGGGCACCGAGCAGCTCGTGCGGGTGATGGTCGAGGCGCCCACCCAGGAGCGCGCCGACGCCATCGCCAGGCGCCTCGCCGACGTCGTCGCGGCGGTCGACTGACACACGCGTCACATCCGTCGCGTTCCACTCGTGTGAGGGACGGGTCCGGCCGGTCCCGCCGGTAACCTCGGTGGAATGTGCGGCATCGTGGGATACGTCGGCCCGCAGAACGCTCTGGACGTCGTCCTGGAGGGTCTGCGCCGGCTGGAGTACCGGGGTTACGACTCGGCGGGCGTCGCCGTCCTCGCTGACGGCGGGCAGGCGACGGCGAAGAAGGCCGGGAAGCTGGCCAACCTGGAGAAGGCCCTGGCCGACTCCCCGCTGCCCGAGTCGACGATCGGCATCGGGCACACCCGCTGGGCGACCCACGGCGGGCCGACCGACCGCAACGCCCACCCGCACCTGTCGGCGGACGGCAAGGTCGCGGTGATCCACAACGGGATCATCGAGAACTTCGCCGCGCTGCGCGCCGAGTGCGAGACGGCCGGCGTCGAGTTCGCCTCCGAGACCGACACCGAGGTCACCGCCCACCTGCTGGCGGCCACCTACGACGTGACCCCGGAGGGGCCGGGCCGTCTGGCCGAGGCGATGCGTGCGGTCAGCCGTCGGCTGGAGGGGGCCTTCACCCTGGTCGCCTCGCACGCCGACGAGCCCGACACCCTCGTCGCCTCGCGCCGCAACAGCCCGCTGGTCGTCGGCGTCGGGGACGGCGAGTACTTCCTCGGCTCCGACGTCGCCGCCTTCATCGCGCACACCCGCGAGGCCCGCGAGCTCGGCCAGGACCAGGTCGTCGAGATCGACCGCAACCGCGGGCTCACGGTCACCGCCTTCGACGGCGCCGTCGTCGAGCCCACCGCCTACACCGTGAACTGGGACGCCGCGGCCGCCGAGAAGGGCGGTCACGACTGGTTCATGCTCAAGGAGATCGCCGAGCAGCCGCAGGCGGTCGCCGACACCCTGCTGGGCCGGCTCGGCGACGACGGCCGGCTGGTGCTCGACGAGGTCCGGCTCACCGACCAGGACCTGCGCGACATCGACAAGGTCTTCGTCGTCTCCTGCGGCACCTCCTACCACGCCGGCCTGATCGCCAAGTACGCCATCGAGCACTGGACCCGCATCCCGGTCGAGGTCGAGGTGGCCAGCGAGTTCCGCTACCGCGACCCGGTGCTCGACCGGTCCACGCTGGTCGTCGTCATCAGCCAGTCCGGCGAGACGATGGACACCCTGATGGCGCTGCGCCACGCCCGCGACCAGAAGGCCCGCACGCTGGCCATCTGCAACGTCAACGGCTCGACCATCCCGCGCGAGTCGGACGCCGTCCTCTACACCCACGCCGGCCCCGAGATCGCCGTCGCGTCCACCAAGAGCTTCCTGGCGCAGATCGTCGCCTGCTACCTGGTGGGCCTCTTCCTCGCGCAGATCCGCGGCATCAAGTACACCGACGAGGTCGCCGCGATCGTCGAGGACATCCGCGAGCTGCCGCAGGCCGTCGAGCAGGTGCTCACCCAGATGGAGCCGGTGCGCGAACTGGGCCGGTCGCTGGCCGACGCCGACACGATCCTGTTCCTGGGCCGGCACGTGGGCTTCCCCGTGGCCCTGGAGGGCGCGCTGAAGCTCAAGGAGCTGGCGTACATCCACGCCGAGGGCTTCGCCGCCGGCGAGCTCAAGCACGGGCCGATCGCGCTGATCGACCAGGGGACGCCGGTCGTGGTCGTCGTCCCGTCGCCGCGCTCCCGGGAGTCGGTGCACGGCAAGGTCGTGTCGAACATCCAGGAGGTGCGGGCCCGCGGGGCGCGCACCATCGTGATCGCCGAGGAGGGGGACGACGACGTCCTGCCCTACGCCGACCACGTCATCCGGGTGCCCCGCACGCCCACGCTGCTGGCGCCGATCGTGACGACGGTGCCGCTGCAGGTGCTCGCCTGCGAGATCGCCGACACCCGCGGCTACGACGTCGACCAGCCCCGCAACCTGGCCAAGAGCGTCACCGTCGAGTGACGCTCGCGACGTTCAGGTGACCTGATCGTCGCGTGTCCTCCCCAGCCGTCCACGGTCGGGGAGGACGCGCTGCCCTGCGGGAGGACGGCGCCGGGGGGTCCGGGGCCGGACGGCGGCACGGACGGCGGCACGGCAGACTGTGCCGGTGATCATCGGGGTCGGGATCGACGTGGTGCCGGTCGACCGCTTCGCCGAGTCCCTGATCCGCACCCCGGGCCTGCGCGACCGGCTGTTCACCGCCGAGGAGCAGCAGACACCGCGGGGCACGCCGCGCACCGGTGAGTCGCTGGCCGCCCGGTTCGCCGCCAAGGAGGCGATGGTCAAGGCGCTGGGTGCGCCCGGTGACCTGCGCTGGCACGACGCCGAGGTGGTCACCGGCGAGAACGGCCGCCCGCGCCTGCAGGTGCGCGGCACCGTCGCCGGACGGGCGGCGCAGCTGGGCATCACCTCCTGGCACCTGTCACTGAGCCACGACGGCGGGATCGCGTCCGCGGTCGTGGTGGCCGAGGGCTTCCCCCGCGAGGAGGCGCAGCCGTGATCGGGCTGTACACGGCCGCCGAGGTGCGCGCCGCCGAGGAGCCGCTGCTGGCCGCCACCCCGGAGGGCACGCTCATGCAGCGGGCCGCGACCGGGCTGGCCACGTTCTGCCTCGGGCTCCTCGGGCGGGCACACGGCACGCGGGTCACCGCGCTCGTCGGCGCCGGCAACAACGGCGGGGACGCGCTCTTCGCCGGGGCGCACCTCGCCCGCCGCGGCGCCCGGGTCACCGCCGTCCTCCTCGACGCGGAGCGGGCGCACGCCGCCGGCCTGGCCGCGCTGCGCGCCGCGGGCGGGCGGGTCACCGGCCCCGACGGGGACACCGGCCTGGAGCGCGCCGACCTGGTCCTCGACGGGATCGTCGGCACCGGCGGCCGCGGGGGGCTGCGCCCGCCGGCCGCCGCGCTGGTCGAGCGGGCCGCCACCGGGCCGGGCCTCATGGTCGCCGTCGACGTCCCCAGCGGGGTGGACGCCGACACCGGGGTGGTGCCCGGGCCGGCCTTCCCCGCCCAGCACACCGTCACCTTCGGCGCGCTGAAGACCGGGCTGGTGGTGGGCGAGGGCCGCGGGTACGCCGGGGCGGTCCACCTCGTCGACATCGGGCTCGACCTCCCCCCGGCCGGCACGCACCAGCTCACGGACGCCGACGTCGCTCCGCGCATCCGCCCGCCGGGCAGCGACGACGACAAGTACACGCAGGGCGTCGTCGGCGTCGTCGCCGGCTCCAGGGCCTACCCGGGCGCGGCCGTGCTCTGCACGGGCGCGGCGCTGCGCGCCCGGCCGGGTCTGGTCCGCTACGCCGGGACGGCGGCCGCCGGCGTGCGGGCCGCGTGGCCGGAGGCGATCGTCACCGAGGGCCGGCCGGGGGACGCCGGGCGCGTGCAGGCGTGGGTGGTCGGGCCCGGGATGGGCACCGACGACGACGCTCACAGCGTGCTGGCCGAGGTGCTCGCCACCGACCTCCCGGTGCTGGTGGACGCGGACGCGCTGACGATGGCCGCGCAGCAGCCCGGCCTGGTCCGGCAGCGGTCGGCGCCCACCGTGCTGACCCCGCACGACCGCGAGTTCGCCCGATTCGGCTCCGAGGTGGGGCACGACCGGGTCGGTGCGGCCCGCCGGCTGGCCGCCGACCTGGGCGCCGTCGTCCTGCTCAAGGGCGACGCCACCGTCGTCGCCGCACCGGGCGGCACCGCGTACGTCAACGCGACCGGCACGCCGTGGCTGGCCACCGCCGGCACCGGCGACGTCCTCTCCGGCATCACCGGCGCGCTGCTGGCCACCGGGCTGCCGGCCGACGAGGCGGCGGCGGTCGGTGCGCACGTGCACGGGCGGGCCGGGCAGCTGGCCGCGGAGGAGGGGCCGCTGATCGCCGGCGACCTCGTCCGCCGGCTGCCGGCCACGCTGGCCCTCCTGCACCGGGCGCCCGCGGGGAGGCTGGGAGACTCGGGCACGTGACCGAGCCAGCGAGGTCACGCGGAGGCACAGCACGGATCGGCACGTCGTCGACGAGCGCCAGCGAGGAGGGGACGTGACGCACCCAGCCCGGGCCGAGGTGGTCGTCGACCTCGACACCATCGCCGCCAACACCGCCGCGCTGCGCGAGCGCGTCGGCCGGCCGCTGATGGCGGTGGTGAAGGCCGACGGCTACGGCCACGGCCTGGTGCCCTCGGCGCGGGCGGCCCTGGCCGGGGGAGCCGACGCGCTGGGCGTCGCGGTCCTGGAGGAGGCGCTCGCGCTCCGCGCGGCGGGCGTGACCGCTCCGCTGCTCGCCTGGCTGCACACCCCGGGCACCGACTACGCCGCCGCGTCGGCCGCCGACGTGGAGGTGTCGGTCAACGCCGAGTGGGCCCTCGCCGAGGTCGTCGCGGCCGCCCGCGCCACCGGCCGCACCGCGCAGCTGCACCTGTTCGTCGACACCGGGCTGTCCCGCGAGGGCGCGACCGAGGCCGACTGGCCCGGCCTCGTCGCCGCGGCCGCGCGGGCCCAGGCCGACGGGGAGGTGGCGGTGGTGGGGCTGTGGAGCCACATGGCCTACGCCGACGCCCCGACCCACCCGACGATCGGTGCGCAGGTCCGGGTCTTCGAGGAGGCCGTGGCGATCGCCCGTGCGGCGGGGCTGACCGGGGCGCGGCTGCACCTGGCCAACTCCGCGGCCACGGTCGCGCTGCCGGGCACCTGGTACGACATGGTCCGCCCGGGGATCGCCGTCTACGGCCTGGACCCGCTCGGCGGGGACCCGGCCGCCCACGGGCTCCGGCCGGCGATGACGGTGCGCGTCCGCGCCGCGCTGACCAAGCGGGTGCCTGCCGGGGTCGGCGTCTCCTACGGCCACACCTACTTCCCGGAGACCGAGACGACGCTGCTGCTGGTGCCGGTCGGCTACGCCGACGGCGTGCCGCGCGCGGCGGGCAACCGGGCGTCGGTCCTCGCCGCCGGCGCGCGCCGGACCATCGCCGGACGCGTGTGCATGGACCAGTTCGTCCTGGACGTCGGCGACGCCGAGGTGCGGGCCGGCGACGAGGTCGTGCTCTGGGGGCCGGGGGACCGCGGCGAGCCGACGGCGCAGGACTGGGCCGACGCGATCGACACCATCCACTACGAGCTGGTCACCCGGATCGGCGGCCGCTTCACCCGTCGGTACGTCGGCTCGGCGGGGGCGGTCTGATGGCGACGCCCAAGCGCCCGGGGCGGCAGCCGCACCCGCACCACCGGGTCGGCGTCCTCGGCGCGGTCCTCGGTCTGGCCGCGGCCGGCACCGCCGTCGGGATCGCCGTCAGCCGGGCCGCCGCCCGGCGGGTGGGCGCCGAGCGGCTGGGCTCGAAGGCGGGGCTGCCACCGGGTGCCTCGGACGCCGAGCTGCGCGAGGACGACCCGCTCGGCCCGGAGTCCCGCCGTGCCGACCGCACCGCGCTGGTCCCCGCCGACGACGGCGTGCTGCTCGCGGTGGAGGAGGTCGGGCCGAGCGACGCCCCGCTGACCGTCGTCTTCTGCCACGGCTACTCGCTGTCGATGGCGTCGTGGACCTTCCAGCGGCGGGCGCTGGGCGCCGCGCTGGCCACCGCCAACGGCTCGCGCCCGACGGCGCGGCTGGTGTTCTACGACCAGCGCGGGCACGGTGCCTCCGGCCGCGGGCCTGCCGAGCACTCGACGATGGAGCAGCTGGGCCGCGACCTCGATGCGGTGCTGCGGGCCCGGGTGCCACACGGGCCGGTGGTGCTGGTCGGGCACTCCATGGGCGGGATGACGGTGATGGCGCTGGCCGAGGTGCGCCCGGAGCTGTTCGGGACGCGGGTGGTCGGGGCGGCGCTGATGAGCACCTCCAGCGGCAACCTCGCCGACCTCGACTTCGGCCTGCCCGAGCTGCTGACCCGGCTGCGGGCGGCGGTGCTGCCGATCGCGGCGTTCACGATGCGCCGCCGTCCCGGCTTCGCCGAGCGCACCCGCCGGCTGGCCGCCGACCTCATCTCGCACGTCACCTGGTCGCTGTCGTTCGCGTCGAAGGACGTCGACCCGGCGCTCGGCCGCTACGTCGACTCGATGATCGCCGGCACCCCGGTCGAGGTGATCGCGGAGTTCTACCCGGCGCTGGCCGGCCTGGACGAGACGGCGGCGCTGCAGCCGCTGCGCGGCGTCCCGGTGCTGGTGCTGACCGGGGACAAGGACACGCTGATCCCGCCGGAGCACAGCGACATGATCGTGGAGCTGCTCGGCGGGCTCGGCGCGCCGGGTGTCGAGCACGTCGTCGTCTCCGAGGCGGGCCACATGGTGCCGCTGGAGAAGCCGGACGAGGTGACGACGGCGCTGGCGGCGCTGCTGCGCCGGGTGGTCGCCGACCTCCCGACGGGAGCGGGACGGTGACCCGGCCGCTCCGCTCCGACGCGGCCGCCGAGGAGGTCGCCCGCACCGCGGCCGCGGCTCCCGACTGGGCGGCACTGGCCGCCGTGGCCCGCCCCTGCGTGGCCTGCCCCGAGCTGGCCGCCACCCGGCAGCACGTGGTGGTGGGCGACCCCCCGGCAGGCGGGCGCCCACGGTTCGCCCTGGTCGGTGAGGCGCCGGGCGCGAGCGAGGACTCGACCGGCCGGCCCTTCGTGGGGAAGTCGGGTCAGCTGCTCGACCAGCTGCTGGCCGAGGCCGGGCTGCAGCGCGCCGAGGCCGCCGTGCTCAACATCGTGAAGTGCCGCCCCCCGGGCAACCGGACGCCGAAGGCGTCGGAGGTGGCCCGCTGCAGCGGCTGGCTGCGGCGCCAGCTGGAGCTGCTGGACCCGCCGGTCGTCGTCGCGCTGGGGCTGTCGTCGGCCAAGTGGTTCCTCGGCCCGCGCACCGTGCTGGCGCAGGCCCGTGGCCGGGCGCACGACGTCGACGGCCGGGCCGTCTGGGCCACCTACCATCCGTCGGCGGCGATCCGGTTCGGCCCGCGGGGGGCGCCGCGAGCCGGGCTGCTGGCCGACCTCACCACGGTGGCGGGGACCCTGGCATGAGGCGCGAGCACGTGCTGCCGACCCCGGGCGACACCCGGGCGCTGGGCGCCGCGCTGGCCGGGGTGGTGCGCGCCGGCGACCTGGTCGTGCTGGTCGGGCCGCTCGGTGCGGGGAAGACCGCGCTGACGCAGGGCCTCGGCGAGGCGCTGGGGGTGCGGGAGCCGGTCACCTCCCCGACGTTCGTCATCGCCCGTGTGCACCGCGGCGGCCGGCTGCCGCTGGTGCACGTCGACGCCTACCGCCTCGGCGGGGTCGCCGACGTCGACGACCTCGACCTCGACGCGTCCACCGAGGGGTCGGTGACCGTCGTCGAGTGGGGGCAGGGGCTGGTCGAGCAGCTGGCCGACGAGCACCTCGAGGTGCGGCTGGACCGCCGCGACGACGACGTCCGGACGGCGCTGCTCGTACCGCACGGCCTCGGCTGGGAACAGCGCCTGGACGGCTCGGCCTGACCGGGCACCACGTCGTCGCCGGGCACCACGTCGTCGCCGGGGTCCTCGTCCGCGGGACCACGGTGCTGATGGGCCACCGGTCGCCGGAGCGCCGCTGGTACCCCGACGTGTGGGACCTCCCCGGCGGCCACGTCGAGCCGGGGGAGGACGAACCGGCGGCGCTGGCCCGGGAGCTGCGCGAGGAGGTCGGCGTCGTCCCCCGCGGCCCGGTGCCGCTGACCCGGATCGGGGACGGCGAGCTGCGCCTGTCACTCTGGGTGGTCCGGGAGTGGGACGGCGAGCCGCGCAACCTGCAGCCGCACGAGCACGACGCGCTGCGCTGGGTGACCGCCGCGGACCTGCCCGGACTGCGCCTGGCCCACCCGGCCTACGTCGAGGTGCTCCGGCGGGCGGTCGAGCCGGGGGCACCGCGCTCTCCGTCGAGTGAGCCCCCTCCCTGACTACAGGGCCGTGAGCAGTTCGACGTCACGGTGGCCGGCCAGGGTGGCCAGCCCCGCGTCGAAGGTGACCATCCCGACGCCGTGCCGACGGGCGAGCGTCACCAGGTGGGCGTCGGTGACCTGACGGTGCCCGGAGACCGGCGGCACGTCGTCGTCGACCATCGAGACCTCGTCGCCGAGGAACCGGTGGCCCGGTGCCCGGCGCAGGGCTGCGAGGACCTCGCGAGCGGTCGACGTGGCGATGGCGTTCGGCAGCACCTTCGGGTTGGACGACACCCGGACGAAACCGCTCTCGGTGACCGGGCACGTCGCCCACCCGTTCGCAGCACGGGCGGCGAACCAGGAGCGGATGGCGACGTGGTGCACGTGTGAGTCCCACGCCAGCGCGACGAGAGCGTTCACGTCCAGCAGGGCCACGGCGTCTCAGTCCTCGTCGAGGGCCCGGCGGACCATCGCGGCGGTGATGGCGGGACTCCCGGAGGGGACGCGGATGACCGGGAGGCCGCCTTCGGTGTCCACCCGCGCGGGCGTGAGCCCTCGCCGGGCGAGCTCGGAGACCACCGAGCCCAGCGAGCGACGTTGCTCCGTGGCCAGCTCCCGAGCAGCCGCGACGACGTCGTCGTCCAGGTCCAGAGTCGTGCGCACCCCGCTGATGCTACCGCATCAACGCATCACCCATGCTCGTCCAGGCAGTCGCCGTGGCCACTACGCTGGGCGGTCGTGCTCGTCCTCGCCCTCGACACCGCCACGCCGACGCTGGTCGCCGGCCTCGCCCGGTGGTCCCCGGACGGCGCGACCGAGGTGCTCGCCGAGCGGGCGGTGCCGTCGGGCAACCGGCACGCCGAGCTGCTCACCGTCGCCGTCACCGACGTGCTGCGCGACGCCGGGCTCGCGCTCGCCGACGTGGACGCCGTCGTCACCGGGCTGGGCCCCGGACCCTTCACCGGGCTGCGCGTCGGGGTGGTCACCGCGGCCGCGCTGGGCGACGCCCGCGGGCTCCCCGTCGTGGGCGTCTGCTCGCTGGACGCGGTCGGCTCCGGTGCGCGCACGGTCGTCACCGACGCCCGCCGCAAGGAGGTCTACTGGGCCGCCTACGCCGCCGACGGCTCGCGCTCGGACGGCCCGGGCGTGGTCCGCCCGGAGGAGCTGGCGGTCGCCGGCCCGGTCGTGGGGGAGGCCCGGTTCGCCGAGCGGCTGGGCGTCGAGGTCACCCCGGCCGAGGTGACGGCAGCAGGCCTGGTCCGGGCGGCGGCGCCGCAGCTGCTCGACCCGTCGTCCGCCGCGCCGCTGGTGCCGCTGTACCTGCGCCGCCCGGACGCCGTCCCGCCGACGTCGTTCAAGCCGGTGACGACCACGTGAGCGAGCGTGCGAGCTCACGCATGAGTGGAGCAGCGGCGCGCACCTGGCTGACGAGCGCCAGCGAGGAGGGCACGTGAGCGAGCGTGCG
>NZ_FRDM01000009.1 GCF_900143215.1 Geodermatophilus obscurus
CTCAGCCTGGATCCACCGCTGACGATAGGAGCGCATTCCGGGAGCGGCCTTTGGCGCGCCGGTGACCTGCGCGGATGCTCTTTCCGGCGCCCTTTCGGGGTTGCATCTGCGGGATGCAGGTCCGGTGTGCGCCTCTCGCGAGCGTTGTCGCAGGTCGGCGGCGCGTCCCGAGCCTCAGGCGCCCCCACTACACAAGATCAACGGTGGATCCGGGCTCAGCGGACGACGGCCCGCTGACCACGCTGGGCTCGTGCTCGGCGTCGGCCATCACCTTCTCCGCGGGCGCCGCCACGGCGGCCCTCTACGGTCGCCTGCTCGCCCCGCCCCCGCCGGCCCACGGCGGCTGAGCGACCCGCGAACGTCGCGGCTGCGACCCGTGTGACAGGTGTGGTCGCACGTGCCGGGTGCGCCGCCGTGTCGACACGTTGACGTGACGCAACGTGTTTGTGCACGTACTCTCCATGAAGCCCGCGGTTCGTGCGGGTGCCATCCCCCGAGCAGGAAGACCGCTGAGTGTCCCGATCGTCCCGCGCGGACCGCACAGCCGGCGGCGACGGCGCCCCGCAGGGCGCCGTCCTGGTCGTGGGCGGTGGCTTCTACGGCTGCTCGTTGGCGACGCACCTGGCCCGCCGGGGCGCGCGGGTCACCGTGCTGGAGGCCCGGGCCGAACTGCTCGGCGGGGCCAGCTACTTCAACCAGGCCCGGGTGCACGGCGGCTACCACTACCCGCGCTCGCTCCGGACGGCCGGTCGCAGCCAGGCCTCCTACGAGTCCTTCACGGCGCGCTACGCCTCCTGCGTCGTCGACGACTTCCTGTGCATCTACGCCGTGGCGCGCGGGTCACTCACCAACGCCCGCAAGTTCCGCCGCGTCTGCGACCACATCGGGGCACCGCTGATGGACGCGCCCGCCTCGGTGCGCAAACTGTTCAACCCGGCGACGATCGAGGCCTCCTGGGTGACCCGTGAGTCCGTCTTCGACGCGGTCCGGCTGCGCGAGCTCGTCCGTGAGGAGCTCGCCGACGCCGGGGTCACGGTCCGGCTGGGCACCCCGGTGTCGGGCGTGGCGGAGACCGCGGCCGGTGCCCTCGTCACCCTCGAGACCGGGGAGGTCCTCACCGGGGACCGGGTGCTGGTGTGCACCTACGGCGAGGGGATCGACACCCTGCCGCCGGGCGTCGGGTACGGCGGACTGCACTGCGAGCCGTGCGAGATGGCGCTGGTGGACCTGCCGGAGCCGCTGCGCGGGAAGGGCGTCACCGTGATGGACGGCCCCTACTTCTCGCTCATGCCGTTCCCGTCCACGCCGTTCTCCACGCTCAGCCACGTCCGGTACACACCGCACGGCTCGCACCCGACCTACGAGCAGGCGGTGACGGCGCTGCGCGCGGGGCTGACCACCCGGGCGGACTGGATGATCCGGGACGCGGCGCGCTACGTGCCCGCCCTGGCCGGCGCCGTCCACCGGGAGTCGCTGTGGGGCGTCAAGACCGTGCCGGCCCGTCGTGACGGCGACGACGCCCGGCCGATCGTCCTCCGCCGGTCCGACGGCGGCCGCGTGCTGTCCCTGCTGGGCAGCAAGATCGACAACATCGGTGACGCACTCCGAGTGGCTGAGGAGCACCTCCGTGACGCTGTTTGAGACCCACCGCGCCGCGGGGAGCGAGGTCGGGGGGCCGCGCGCCGACGTCGTCGTCCGCACGCCGGCGCCGTCGGCCCGGTCCGGCACCTTCCTCAGCGTCGTCGTGGTCGCCGACGGGGCGGCGGCCGAGATCGAGCAGGACCTCACCGCCCTGGACGCCGCCGTCGCCCGGGCGTACCCCGTGCACGAGATCGTGCTGGTCCTCTCCGGGTCCCGCAGCCGGCTGGCCTGGGCCCGCGCGCTCGCCGAGCGGCAGCCGAACCTCCAGGTGCTCGGCCTGGTGCAGCCGGTCCGGGACGAGGTCGCCTTCACCGCCGGTCTCGACGGCGCTCTCGGCGACGTCGTGGTGACCGCACGCCTCGGGGTGGACGCGCCCGAGGACGTGCTCCGCTGCGCGGGCATGGTCACCGACGAGACCGCCGTCGTCGTCGGGGTCGACCGCCGCGCCCCGGCCGGCCGCCGGCTCGCCCTGCGGCTGAGCCGGGCGCTGGCCAGCCGCAGCATGGGCGAGGAGATCGCCACCGTCAGCCTGGGGCTGCGCGGCTACAGCCGTCCGGCGCTCGACGCGTGGCTGCCCCGCCGGGACCGGGACCGGGTGCTGCGCCTGCTGCCGTCGATCTCGGGCTACCCGTGGGCCGTGCTGCCCTACGAGTCGGGGGACCGGCAGCACCCGCGGCAGGCCAGCAGCTTCCGGCAGGTGGTGCGCTCGATCTTCTACGCCAGCGGCCGCCCGCTGCGGGTCGCCGTCGGCATCGCGCTGGTGACCAGCCTGGTCAACATGCTGTACGCGCTCTACGTGGTGGCCGTCGGGCTGTTCCGGGGGGCCGTCGAGGGCTGGACGTCGATGAGCCTGCAGATGAGCTTCATGTTCTTCATGCTCAGCGTCGTCATCGCGATCATGGCCGAGTTCATGTTCCAGTCGAACGAGACGGCGAACGAGCGGCCCATCTACCGGGTCGCGTTCGAGGCCACCAGCTCGGTGCTGGCGGCACGGGACACGCTCAACGTCGACGCCGAGGCCACCGCGGTGCAGGGCGCCGCCGAGCAGACGGGGGTCCGGCAGTGACCCGCCCCGCCCGTCGGGCGCTGGTCGGCTGGAGCGGCTTCGTCGGGGGCTCCCTCGATGCGCGGATCGCCCCGGTCGCCCGGTTCCGCAGCACCGACGTCGACCGGCTGCCCGCCGCCGACGTCGACGAGGTCGTCTGCGCCGGCGCCCCCGCGGAGAAGTGGCGCGCCAACGCCGAGCCGGAGGCCGACCTCGCCGGGATCCGCCGGCTGATCGCCGCCCTCGACGGCAGCCGTGCGACGTCCTGCGTCCTGGTGTCGACGGTCGACGTCTTCGCCGACTCCCGCGGCGTGGACGAGACGACCCCGGCCGACACCACGCAGGAGCAGGCCTACGGCCGGCACCGGGCGCTGCTGGAGGAGTTCGTCCGCGAGCGGTTCGACGACGTGCTGGTCGTCCGGCTGCCCGGCATGTACGGCCCCGGGCTGAAGAAGAACCTGGTGTACGACCTGGTCCACCAGCCCGAGGCGCGGTTCGCCCACGAGGACTCCAGCTTCCAGTTCTACGACGTGCGCGACCTCTGGGGGCACGTGCTGCTCGCCCGCGACGCCGGGCTGTCCGTGGTGAACCTCGCGACCGAACCGGTCACCTCGGCCCAGGTCGCCCACGAGTGCTTCGGGGTGGACTACCGCTGCGACGACCGGCCCCGGGTCGCCTACGACCTGCACACCGCCCACGCCGCCGCGCTCGCCGGACGCGAGGGCCGGTACCTGCGCTCCGCGGACGAGGTGCTGACCGGCATCCGCACCTGGGGCGCCCGGCTGCCGGCGGCCCGGGCATGAGGCTGGCCTTCTCCAACCTCGCCTGGCCGGCCGACCTCGACGCGGCGGTGCTGCCCGAGCTCGCCGAGCGGGGCTTCGGCTGCCTCGAGGTGGCGCCCACCCGGCTGTGGACCGAGCCGCTGGCCCAGGACGCCGACGAGGTGGCCGCGGCCCGCGCGGCGGTCGAGGCGGCCGGATTGCGGATCGTCGCCCTGCAGTCGCTGCTCTTCGGCCGCCCGCAGTTCCAGCTGTTCGGGGACGCCGAGGCGCGTGCGGGCCTCGTCGAGCACCTCCTCGGGATGGCCCGGCTGGCCTCGGGCCTGGGCGCGACCCGCCTGGTGTTCGGCTCGCCGGGCAACCGGCGCCGCGTCGATCTGCCCGTGCCGCACGCCGACGAGATCGCCGCCGAGGTGTTCGCCGGCCTCGGGGCGCGCGCCGCGGACCTCGGCGTCTGCTTCTGCATCGAGGCCAACCCGACCGTCTACGGGTGCGACTGGCTGACCGACGCGGTCGCCTCCACCGCCTTCGTGCGCGCCGTCGACTCGCCCGGCGTCCGGCTGCACCTGGACACCGCCTGCATGGCGCTGGCCGGGGACGACGCCGCCGAGCGGGTCCGCGCCGGGGCCGACGTGCTGGCGCACGTGCACGCCAGCGCCCCGCAGCTGGGCCCGGTCGGGCCCGACGGCCCGGTCGACCACGAGGCGGTCGCGGGCGCCCTGCGGGCCGCGGACTACGACGGGCACGTCTCCGTCGAGATGCTGCCGCCGAGCGAGGACGACCTGACCGGCGCCGTCCGGCGCACCGCCGAGTTCGTGAGGAAGACCTACTCGTGACCAGCGACCTGCAGGCCACCCCCGACACCACCGGCTGGGCGGTGCCCCGCGGCGACGTGCACGTCCTGCGCCCGCGCGCCAGCCGCCACTGCGTCGTGATCCCGGTGATCAACGAGGGCGAGCGCGTCCTGGGCCAGCTGCGCCGGCTGCGCGACCTCGGGCTGGACCTCGACGTGGTCGTCGCCGACGGCGGCAGCACCGACGGCTCGAACGACCCGGAGCTGCTGCGCGACCTCGGCGTCCGGGCGGTCCTGGTGAAGCGCGACAGCGGGAAGCTCAGCGCCCAGCTGCGGATGGGCTTCGCCTACGCGCTCACCGAGGGGTACGAGGGCGTCATCACCGTCGACGGCAACGGCAAGGACGACGTCTCGGCGCTGCCCCGGTTCGTCGCCGCGCTCGACGCGGGCGCCGGGTTCGTCCAGGGGTCCCGGTACGTCCCCGGCGGCAGGTCGGTCAACACCCCGCGCGACCGGCACCTGGCCATCAAGCTCTTCCACGCCCCGGTGACGTCGCTGGCCGCCCGGACGCGGTACACCGACACGACGAACGGGTTCCGCGGCCACTCTCGGGCGCTGCTGCTGGACCCGCGGGTCGCGCCGATGCGGGAGGTGTTCGACACCTACGAGCTGCTGGCCTACCTGCCGATCCGGGCCGCACGGCTGGGCTACCGGTGCACCGAGGTCCCGGTCACCCGCGCCTACCCGGACGCCGGCGACGTCCCCACGAAGATCCACGGCCGGCGCGCGCAGTTCGCGCTGGTGGAGATCCTGCTGCGGGCCGCGCTCGGGCGGTACGACGCACCGGGGCCGCAGGGGTGAGCCGCGAGCGGGTCGCCGTCTTCCTGCGCTTCGTGCTGGTCAACGTCCTCAACACGGGCCTCTACTGGGGGCTCTACCTGCTCCTGCTGCTGGTCACCCCCTACCTGGTGGCCAACACCCTGGCGCTGGTCGTCGCGGTGCTGGTGGCCTACCTGGCCAACGCCCGCTACGCCTTCGGTGTCGCGCCGTCACGCGGTCGGCTGCTGCGGTACCTGGGCGCCAACGGGACGACGATCCTCCTGCGGACGGCGGTGGTCTGGGTGCTCGTCGCGCTGCTGTCCCTCGACGAGCAGCTCGCCCCGCCGGTGGCGGTCGCCGTCACGATGCCCGCGGCCTTCCTGCTCACCGGGTGGGCCATGGCAGAGCGGCTGAACCGTCGGCCCGCCCCTGCCGCGGCGGCACCGGCGGCAGCACCGCGCGCACCACGCCAACCGTCTACCGATGATCAGCTGAGCTCACGGTCGTGGGTCCTGGCTCAGCGCCGGTGGTGAGCCAGGACCCACGACGATCAGCTCAGCTGATCACCGGCCGGGCCCCTCAGACCACCGGGTCGTCGAGCAGGTGCAGCAGGTAGTCGCCGTAGCCGCTCTTGCCCAGCGGCTCGGCGGCGCGGCGCAGGCCGTCGTCGTCGAGCCAGCCCTGCCGCCAGGCGACCTCCTCGATGCAGCCGATCTTGAGCCCCTGCCGCTCCTCGACCACCGACACGAACTCGGTGGCCTGCCGCAGCGAGGCGAAGGTCCCGGTGTCCAGCCACGCCGTGCCGCGGTCCAGAACGGTGACGGTGAGCCGTCCCTGGCGCAGGTAGTGCTCGTTCACCGCGGTGATCTCCAGTTCACCGCGGCCGCTGGGCCGGATGCCCCGCGCCACGTCGACCACCGACGACTCGTAGAAGTACAGCCCCGGAACGGCGTAGGAGCTCTTCGGTGCCACCGGCTTCTCCTCGATGGACAGCACCCGGCGGTCGCCGTCGAACTCGACGACGCCGTACTCCTCCGGGTTGGCCACGTGGTAGGCGAAGACGTGCCCGCCGTCGGGGTCGGGCAGCCGGCCCAGGGCGGTGCCCAGGCCCGCGCCGTAGAAGATGTTGTCGCCCAGCACCAGGGCCACCGACTGGTCCCCGACGAACTCCGCGCCGATGAGGAAGGCCTGCGCCAGCCCCTCGGGCCGCGGCTGGACGGCGTACTCGATGCGCATCCCCAGCCGGGTGCCGTCGCCCAGCAGCGCGCGGAACGCCTCCTGGTCGCCGGGAGTGGTGATCACCAGCACCTCGCGGACGCCGGCCATCATCAGCGTCGAGAGCGGGTAGTAGACCATCGGCTTGTCGTACACCGGCATCAGCTGCTTGCTGACCGCCTGGGTGATCGGGAACAGGCGGCTGCCGGTCCCCCCGGCCAGGATGATGCCCCGCATGTCCGGCGACGCTACCGGCGGAGCCGAGCTCAGGACGCGGGCGACCCGAGCCACAACCTCCCGACGAGTGAGCTGCCGCCGGGGGTGCCCACCGGCTCCCATCGGGTGGTCCAGCCCTCGGCGTGCAGCTGCACGACGGCCGCACCGACCAGCGCCCCGAGGTTGAGCGCGGCGGTCGTGGTGGCCCGCTCCGGCAGGTGCACGTCGACCACGCCGTCGCCCTCGCCGCCGTAGCGGAGGACGACCGGGAACTCCGGCAGGGCCGCGGTCGCCACCCGGAAGGCGGCGGCGACGGCGTCCAGCTCGCCGTCGCGGGGGACCAGGTCCGCGCCGGGCACGCGGGTCGCCACCAGGTCGCGGCTGCCGTAGGGGAACAGGTCGCCGGGACCGAGGCGGACCAACGGCCGGGTGCCGGCGTCGTCCTCCGGTGGGTCGAACGGCAGCCCGCGGACGACGGCCACCGGGATGCCGGCCAGCTTGCCCTTCACCAGGTCCGCAGCGGCCGCCAGCTCGTCGACCAGGGCGACCTGGGTGGTCTCCAGCCGGTTGCCGTGGGCGTCGACCGCGCCGCGGAGGTCGACCAGCGCGGGGATGCCCGCCGAGCCGACGGCGACGTCGGTCAGCCCGTCCCGCCAGGTGCGGCCGAAGGTGTCACTGACGATGACCGCGACCTCGACGCCGAGCAGCTCGCGCAGCCGGTCGCGCAGGGCCCGGGCCGACGCGTCGGCGTCCTCCGGCAGCAGCACGAGCGCGTCGCCGGACACGTTGGAGGCGTCGATCCCGGCCGCCGCGACCACCCAGCCCTGCGGCGTCTCGACGATCTTCAGCGGCCCGCGCCGGGCGACCACGCGCACCGTCTCCGCGTCGATCGCCCGCTGGCGCGCGGCCTCCCGGTCCTCGCCGGGCGCGACGGGCACCAGCCGGCCCTCGACCTTGGACACCACCTTGGACGTGACGACGACGACGTCGCGGTCGGCCAGCCAGGGCATGGCGCCGGCGATCGCGGCGCCGAGGTCGTCGCCGGGGGAGAACTCCGGCAGCCCGCGGACCGGGAGGACCTGGAGGCCGCTGGGTGGCGGGGGGCAGGGGGCTGCCCCGTCCCGGGTCCCGCCCTGAGCCTGCGAAGGGTGGGGAGGACGGGGTCCTTGCTCAGACACCAGCGGCGTCCAGCGCGGCCCGCGCCATCGCGGCGGTCGCCTCGGGGGAGGACATGAGCAGCGGAACGGCGCGGACATCGACAGCGGGGACGTCGGCCGAGTCGCCGGTGTGCACCAGCCAGCCGTCGAGCAGCCCGCCGGCGGAGCGAGCGCCGTAGTGCCGCCCGACCCCCTCGGCGCTGACCGCCACGCCCAGGACCGGCAGGCAGCGGTCGGCCATCCCGCGCACCACGGCGCCCGAGACGATCGGGGAGACGCCCACGACCCGGCCCGGGGTCGCCAGCAGCGCCTGCCGCAGCCCGGGGACGCCCAGGATCGTGCCGACGGAGACCACCGGGTTCGACGGCGCCAGCAGCACCGCGTCCGCGCCGGCGAACGCCTCCGCCACTCCCGGGGCCGGGCGGGCGGCGTCCACGCCGACCTGCACGAAGGCGCGGGCCTCGGGCTCGGCGCGGTGCCGCACCCACCACTCCTGGAAGTGCACCGCCTGCTGCCGCCCGGTCTCCGGGTCGGCGACCACCACGTGGGTCTCCACCCGCTGGTCGCTCATCGGCAGCAGCTCCACGCCGGGCTGCCAGCGGTCGGCGAGCGCCGCGGTCACCTGGGACAGCGGATAGCCGGCGTCGAGCATCCGGGTGCGCACCAGGTGGGTGGCCAGGTCGCGGTCGCCCAGGCCGAACCAGGTCGGCTCGGCCCCGTAGGCGGCGAGCTCCTCCTTGACCGTCCAGCTCTCGCCGGCCCGGCCCCACCCGCGCTCGGGATCGATGCCGCCGCCGAGGGTGTACATGACGGTGTCGAGGTCCGGGCAGATGCGCAGCCCGTGCATCGTCACGTCGTCTCCGGTGTTGACCACGGCGGTGAGCCGGGCACCGGGCGCGGCAGCGCGGAGTCCGGCCAGGAACCGGGCCCCGCCGACCCCACCCGCGAGGACGACGATGTGCACGAAAGTCATCGTGCCCGATGGGCAGTTGTCCACTGTTCGCCGGGCGTGTCGAGGTGTGCAGCGAGAAGTGACGAACGCCCTGTGGCCGCCGGGGCTGGTGTGACGTGACGCTTACACCGGGCGGAGTTGACGCCCCCACAACGACACGCGTGTAATTCCGGCGGTGTCAACGAGTGCCGAGCGGCCCGGGAACGTCCCGTGGAACGCACATCGGGACGGCAGCGAGAGGGGACGCATCGTCATGGCAGAGGTCTCGTGGTTGAGCGACTACGTCAGCGCGTCGGAGCGGGACGCCGACCGCGGCCCGGCGGGCCACGAGCGGGGCTTCGCGGGCCTGTGGAGCATGGGCCTGGAGGCCGAGGTCCAGTCCTGGCAGGAGCGCGCGCTGTGCGCCGAGACCGACCCCGAGGCGTTCTTCCCGGAGAAGGGCGGCTCCACCCGCGAGGCCAAGAAGATCTGCACCGGCTGCGAGGTCAAGGCCGAGTGCCTCGAGTACGCGCTGGCCAACGACGAGCGCTTCGGCATCTGGGGCGGGCTCTCCGAGCGTGAGCGCCGCCGGCTGCGCCGCCGCGCCGTCTGAGAGACGTCCCCGTCCGCTCCGCCCGACGCTCGAGTGGCCTCGTCCCGGGCCCGGCCCCCTGCAGGGTCCCGCCGCGAGCTTGCGAGCGGTGGGGCAGGGGGTCCTCTCCTGACACCAGCTCCGAGCTGTCCCCACAGCCGCCGACGGACCCCGTCGGCGGCTGTGGTGTTGTTCGGGGCGTGTCGACCTCGGGTGTGCGCGTCGTGACCGGCCGGGCCGGCGTGGTGCGGGAGCTCTGCGCGGCCGGCCCGCTGCTCGCGGCGCTGCACGCCCCGGTGACCGCCCGCGCTCCCTGGCTGACCGCCGCGCTGGCCCTCGACGCCGCCCGCGTCGCCGGGCCCCGGCCGGTCGCCGTCGTGGTCGACCCGCCCGGCGGCACGCACACCCCGCAGGCGCTCGCGACCCTGGTCCTGCGCGGCAGCCTCCGGCTGACCGCCACGCTGCTCGGCGACGGCCTGCCGGTGCCCGCCGGCGCGGCCCCGGCCCGCCTGCCGGCCCGCGACGACGCCGCCGCCCAGCGGCTGGCCGCCGGCGTGCTGGACCTGCTCGACCGGGTGCGCCGGCCCTGGACGCTGCGGCTGGCCGGCCTGCCCCTCGGCGACCCCACGTTGCGCGCGATCGGCCGGCTCCGACCCGAAGCGGCGTTCGCCAGCGCCCGCACCGCCCGCCTCGTCGACACCCTCGACGAGGCCGGTCCGGTGCACCGCACCCGGGACCCCGCCGAGGTCGAGCGCCGGCTGCCCGCGCTGCTCGCCGCCGAGCCCGACCGCCGGGTCCGCACCGCGCTGCGGGTGGCCACCCGGCTGCACGCCGCGATCGGGGAGGTGGAGCTCGCCACGGTGGCCGACGGCGACCGGCTGCGAGCCGGCCTGCTGACCCTCGTCGACGGCACCGACCGGCGGCCGTGGTGGAGCACCCCGGACTCCGGCCTGCGCACCGAGATGGGCGCGCCGCTGGTCTCGCTGACCCTGCGCGGCGGCGGGCCCATGGCGCTGCTGCGCCGGCCGTGACGAGGAAGGACGGGGTCCGCTCTCAGCCGGCGTACCGGACGACGTTCAGCCCCGGCTCGTCGACGCTGCCGGCGCGGTCGGTGCCGAGGAACAACGTGCCCTCGGCGGCCGCCGCGCCGTTCCGGACCGGCCCGGCGGGGGAGACGGTGACCGTCAGGTCGTACCCCCGCCCCGTGTAGGCCGGGGCGGTGCCGATCGGCCGCGTGTAGGTGGGGAAGCGACCGGTCAGCCGGAGGTCGCGGCCGTCCCTCGTCACGGTGAGGGCGGGGGAGGGCAGGTCGGCGTGCTCGGTCCGCGACCGCACGCAGCCCGCGGCGGCGGGGTCGGCAGGCGGCTCGAGGGCCAGGCAGTTCCAGGTCGGCAGCCGCAGGTGCGCCAGCGCCGTCCCGCCGTCCCCGGCCGCGGTCACGCTCACCGACGGGTAGGCCACCGTCGTCCCCACGGCGTGCCGCTCGACGACGATGCCGCCGAACGCCAGCCGTGCCACCACGCCGTCCTCGCCGGGCGGCACCGACCGGGCGGCGAGCACCCCCGCGCCGCCCTCGCCCGGCAGCGGGTCCACCGGCACGGCGGGCAGCGCCGGGGACGAAGCCGGGCTCGTGCCCGCCCGCGGGGACGGCGCTCCCGTGCCGGGAGCGGGGGTCCCCGGCGGATCGCCACCGTCGCGGGTCGCCACCGCCACGCCGGCCAGCGCGGCCACGAGCACCAGCCCCGCGGCCGCCATGCCGGCCAGCACGCGGCGGCTGCCGTCCCGCGTGCCGGCAGGCTCCTCGACGGCGTCCGCCACGGGCGCGGTGGCCGGCGCGGGGAGGGCGCCGGGCGTGCCGGGCGGTCTCTCCAGGAAGCCCGGGAGGTCGTCGTCCGGCCAGCGCGACGCCGGCCGTGCGGCCGCCGCCGGGTCCCGCCCGGTCCGGGGAGGAGCCGGGCTCCGCGGCCGGGTGAGCGCCAGCGCGGCCAGGCCGGCCAGCGCCAGCAGCGCCAGGACCAGCACGACCCAGGGGACGGCGGCCGGCGCGGAGGAGTCCATCGCGACAGAGCATCGCAGCCGCCAGCGGCTCCCTCGCCGACCCCGTCTCGGGCCTCGCCGGCCCCCTGCAGGGTCCCGCCGCGAGCTCGCGAGTGGTGGGGGGGCAGGGGGTCCTTACCCGGTGGGGTCGATCTCCTCCGGGTCGCGCCCCAGCAGGACGGCGACCTGGTCGACGACGACGTCGCGGACCAGGTCGGCGAGGTCGTCGCGGTCGTGCGCGCGCAGCTCCAGCGGCCGGCGGTAGACGACGATCCGCGGCGGCACCTCCCTGGTGCCGTCGCGGTGCGCGGGCAGCACGCGGGCCAGCGGCACGCTGCCGTCGTCGAGCACGTCGGCGTCGAGCACCACCTCGTCGGGGCTGGTGTGCTCCACCCAGGGCACGTCCTCGACGGCGAACTCGACGCCGGCGAGCTCCTTCTCCCACCGCCGCTCGAGGTCCTCGACCGCGTCGAGGACCAGGTCGTCGAACTGCGCGGCGCGGCTGCGGGCCAGCGGGACGCCGTCGGGCACCAGGCGGCCGCGCAGCCCCCTGCCGTGCCGGTCGCGGCGGGATCGGGCGGGTCGGCTCATGACGGGTGCGAGCGTACGGCCGGGTGGATCGGGGGCGCGCCCGGTGCGGGGTCGGGCACGGGCCGCAGCGGGCGCGCGACGGGGTGCACGGGGCCGTCGTGCAGGATGGGACTGCTGCTCCTCCAGGGCGCCGAAACCCGGTGCGCCTGATGCCAACCACCCGGGTACGCGTCTACTGTGCGGTCCGTGAGGAACCGGTGGTGAGGCAGTCACGTCGCTGCTCGCGCAGCGGCTGCGCGCAACCGGCGGCAGCGACCTTGACCTACGTGTACGCGGAGTCGACTGCAGTCGTCGGCCCGTTGGCGACGTTCTCGGAGCCGCACAGCTACGACCTCTGCGAGTTCCACGCCGAGCGGCTCACCGTGCCACGCGGCTGGGAGGTCGTCCGGCACGAGATCGACGTCGAGGACTCCGGTCCGACCGGGGACGACCTGCTGGCCCTGGCCGACGCCGTCCGCGAGGCCGCCCGGCCCGAGCCCCCGCGCAATCCCGCCGACGACGGCAGCGGCACCCGCCGCGGCCACCTGCGGGTCCTCCCCGACATCACCTGAAAGAGGTTCCCCGGCTCCCGTTAGGGTCGGGCGGCGCCGTCGACCGGGGAGTCGGCGGCCGGCTCCGGCGAAGGTGGCAGGGTGGACGGTCTCTCTTCGATCATCAAGGCCTACGACGTCCGCGGCGTCGTCCCCGACCAATGGGACGAGGGGGTCGCCCGCCGGATCGGCGCGGCGTTCGCCGAGCTCGTGTGGCAGGAGAGCCGCGCCACCGCGGTGGTGACCGCGCACGACATGCGCGACTCCTCGGTTCCCCTGTCGCGGGCCTTCGCCGAGGGCGTCCTGTCCCGGGGCGTCGACGTCGTCGAGGCCGGCCTCGGGTCCACCGATCTGCTGTACTTCGCCTCCGGCTCGCTCGGCGTCCCCGGCGCGATGTTCACCGCCAGCCACAACCCCGCGCAGTACAACGGCATCAAGCTCTGCCGCGCCGGCGCCACCCCGGTCGGGCAGGACTCGGGTCTGGCCACCCTCCGGGAGTGGGCCGAGCGCGACTCCTACGACCGGGCTCCCGGGCGGACCGCGTCGATCGAGCAGCGTGACCTGCTCGCCGAGTACGCCGCGCACCTGCGCTCGCTGGTCGACCTCTCGACCATCCGGCCGCTGCGGGTCGTCGTCGACGCCGGCAACGGCATGGGCGGGCACACCGTCCCGGTGGTGCTCGCCGGCCTCCCGGTGGAGGTGCTGCCGCTGTACTTCGAGCTCGACGGCTCCTTCCCCAACCACGAGGCCAACCCGCTGGACCCGGCCAACCTGGTCGACCTGCAGGCCGAGGTGCGCCGCACCGGCGCCGACATCGGGCTGGCCTTCGACGGCGACGCCGACCGGGTCTTCGTCGTCGACGAGCGCGGCGAGGCGGTCAGCCCCTCGGCGATCACCGCGCTGGTCGCCGTCCGGGAGCTGGCCAAGGGCCGGGGGACGACGGTCATCCACAACCTGATCACCTCCCGCGCCGTGCCCGAGATCGTCCGCGAGCACGGCGGCGAGCCGGTGCGCACCCGCGTGGGGCACTCCTTCATCAAGGCCGAGATGGCCCGCACCGACGCCGTCTTCGGCGGGGAGCACTCCGCGCACTACTACTTCCGCGACTTCTGGCGGGCCGACACGGGCATGCTCGCCGCCATGCACGTGCTCGCGGCGTTGGGGGAGCAGAGCCGGCCGCTGTCGGAGCTGACCGCCGGCTACACCCGCTACGCCGCCTCCGGGGAGATCAACTCGACCGTCGCCGACGCCGCCGGCCGCACGCGGGCGGTGCGGGAGGCGTTCGAGGAGCAGGACGGCGTCACCGTCGACGAGCTCGACGGGCTGACCGTCGACCTGCCGGACGGCTCGTGGTTCAACCTGCGGGCCAGCAACACCGAACCGCTGCTGCGGCTCAACGTCGAGGCGCCGGACCGGGCGCGGATGACCGAACTGCGGGATCGAGTGCTGGAGATGGTGCGCGCATGACGACGAGTCCTCCTCCCGACCCCACCGGCTCGCTGGGGTTGGACCCCGCGCTGCTGGAGATCCTCGCCTGCCCGGACACCCACCACAGCCCGCTGGCCGTGGACGAGGTGGCGAGCGAGCTGGTCTGCACCACCTGCGACCGGGCGTTCCCGGTGCGCGACGGCATCCCCGTGCTGCTGCTGGACGAGGCGCGGCAGCGGGGCACGGGGGCGGCATGACGTCGCCGGAGCTGGCCGAGGAGGTCCTCGACGACCTCGACGTGCTGCGCGCCCGGGACCCGCGCGGCCTGCTGCCGGCGGTGGCCGGCGCCGGTGCGCAGGTCCGGGAGACCATGCGGCTGACCGAGGAGGCCGGCCTCGAGCGCATCACCGCCGGTGGCCGCCCGCGCGGGCTGGTCATCGTGGCCCGCCGCGAGGGGGCCGTGGCCGCGCAGGTGCTGCGGGCGCTGCTCGGCCCGGCCAGCCCGGTCACCGTGGACGTCGTCCCCGGGCCCGACCTGCCGGTGTGGACCGGTCCCAGCGACATCGCCGTCGTCGCCACCCGCACCGGCGCCGGCCGCTACGCCGTCACCCCGGCCTACGAGGCGGCCCGTCGCGGCGTGACGCTGCTGGGCATCGGCGCGGAGGACGCTCCGCTGCGCGCGGCCTGCTCCACCGCCCGCGCGCCCTACGTCCCGCTGCCGCGCTCGCGGGTGCGGCACACGACGCTCTGGTCGCTGCTCACGCCGATGGTGCGGCTGGCCGTCGGCCTGGACCTGGTGTCGGAGGGCGCGGCCGACCTGGAGGCGGTCGCCGCGGCGCTCGACGAGGTCGCCGCGGAGTGCGGGCCGGCCCGGGAGTCCTTCGTCAACCCGGCCAAGACGCTGGCCCTGGAGCTGCTCGACGCGCTGCCGGTGATCGCCGCCGAGGGGCCGCTGGCCGGCACCGCCGCCACCCGGATCGCCGACCAGCTCGCCACGCTGGCCGGGCTGCCGGTCACCACGTTCCGGATGCCCGACCAGCGGGTCGCCGCCTGCGCGGTGCTGCGCGGCCCGCTGGCGCCCGAGAGCGGCGAGAACGACTTCTTCCGCGACCGGGCCGAGGACACCGGCCGCCGGCTGCGGCTGCTCACGGTCCGCGACGCCGACGCCGGCGAGCACGACGGCGCGGGCGAGCGCGAGCCCCGGTCGGCCCGCGAGGCGCTGTCCGAGGCGTTGCGCAGCGCCTCGGTGGCCAACGTCCCGGTGAGTGGACTGGCCGAGCACGGGGAGCCGGAGCGCTACGGGCGGCTGCCCCGCCTGGCCCGGCAGCTGGCGGTGGCCGACTTCACCGCGGTCTACCTGGCCCTGGCCCTGGACGCCGAGAGGTCCGCCTCCGCGTGAGCGGCGGCACCTCCCCGGCCGCCGCCACGCGCCTGACCGGGCACTCGGCCGGGACGCCGCGCGAGGTGGCCGACCTCGCGCGGACGGCGGGCTGACCCGATCGGGGGAGCACCCCGGCAGGTGTGGCCCGCGCCATGCCCACCGGAGCGGAACGGCCAGTAACCTCCCGGCTGATGTGGTCCCTCACCAGCGCCGTCCGCTTCTACCCGTGGGGCAGCCTGACGGTCATCCCCGAGCTGCTCGGTCAGCCCAGTCCGGCCCAGCAGCCGCACGCCGAGCTCTGGCTGGGCGCGCACCCGGACGAGCCCAGCCTGCTGGCCGACGGCCGTCCGCTGGACCGGGCCATCGCCCAGGATCCCGACCGGCTGCTCGGCGGGCCGGTCGTGACGCGCTTCGGTCCGCGGCTGCCGTTCCTTATGAAGGTGCTGGCCGCCGACCGGCCGCTGTCGCTGCAGGCGCACCCGACGATGGAGCAGGCGGCGGCCGGCTACGCCGCCGAGGAGGCCGCCGGCATCCCGAAGGACGACCCGACGCGGACGTTCAAGGACCCGTGGCACAAGCCCGAGCTGCTGCTGGCGCTGACCACCTTCGAGGCCCTGTGCGGCTTCCGGCCGGTCGAGGAGTCACTGCACTGCCTGGCCAAGCTGCAGCTGCCCGAGCTCAAGCCGACGATCGCAGCCCTCGCCCGCGGCGGGTTGCGGGCGGCCATCCCGCAGCTGATCGCGCTGTCCGGCCGGCGCCGGACCTCCCTGGTCGAGGCCGTCGCGGACAAGGCGGCGTCCTTCGTCGCCGCCCACGACCCGGAGTTCATCAACACCTACCGCTGGGCGGCGACGCTCGCCGGGGCCTACCCGGGTGACCCCGGCGTCGTCATCTCGCTGATGTGCAACCACCTCAAGCTGGCGCCCGGTGAGGCGGTGTTCCTGCCGGCCGGCAACCTGCACGCCTACCTGAGCGGCGCCGGGGTCGAGGTCATGGCCAGCTCGGACAACGTGCTGCGCGGCGGACTGACCCGCAAGCACGTCGACCTGGCCGCGCTGATCGAGGTGCTCGACTTCACCGACGGCCGGATCCCGGTCATCCACCCCGTGCTCGGTCCGGGCGGGCTGCGCTACCCCGTGCCGGTCGAGGACTTCGACCTCACCCGGGTACAGCTCGACGACGGCACCGGGACGCTGACCACCTCCGGGCCGCAGGTGCTGCTGTGCACCGAGGGCCGGGCGGTGCTGGCCGCGGCGGACGGCGAGCTGGTCCTGGAGAGGGGGCAGTCGGCGTTCGTCCCGGCCGGGGAGCCGGTCACCGCCCGCGGTCCCGCGCTGCTCTACCGGAGCACGACGAACCTGCGCTGACCCCCGCCCGACGGACGGCTCAGCCGGGTGTCCCGTGACGGGTCGAGCGCCGGGCGACGAGCGCGGCGACCCCGGCGGAGGCCAGCTCGACGACGGTGAACACCACCCGGGACACGATGGCGAGGGCCAGGGCCTGCCCGTAGGGCAGGACCGCGGTCAGCGCTCCCACGATGACGGCCTCCCGGGCCCCGATGCCCGAGGGCAGGACGAAGGCGGCCAGGCCGGCGGTCATCGCCACCCCCATGGTCCCCACGCACAGGACGAGGAGCAGCGCCCTGTTGGTCGACCCGGGGCCCAGGACCGTGTCGACCAACAGGAACAGCTGGACGCCGTACAGCAGGTAGCCCAGGAGGCTGAGACCGCTCGCGCGCAGGATCGCCCCGCCGGCGAGACGCTGCGGGAGCGGCTGCTGCCGCAGCAGCGCCAGCAGCCGGTCGACGACGGACGTCAGGACCGCGGGGTGCAGCAGTGCGAGGCCCACGGGCAGCAGGGTGAACAGCCACAGCAGGGCGGGTCGGCTGCCGGCCAGCGCCGGGATCGCGAGCAGGCCGGCGAGCAGGGAGGTGACGACGGCGACCCCTGCGGTCAGCAGCGAGGCGGTGAGGCCGCGGACCCGGGAGATGCCGGCCGCCCGGGCCAGTTCCATCTGGAGCAGGAGCGCCACGACCGAGCCCGGCACGTACTTCCCGAGCTGGCCGACGAGATAGACCCTTGCGGCCTGGGGGATCCGGACACGCGCGCCCATCGCGGCCAGCGCCGCACGCCAGACGAGCGGACCGAGCAGCACCCCCGCCGCCGTGGCGAGCACCGAGAGCAGGACGTGTACCCACGGGAGGGCGCGCACAGTGGCGGACACCTCGGGCCACTGCCGGGCCACCTGGACCGCGGCGAACGCCACGACGGTGGCCACCGTCAGCCGCCTGACCCAGGTCAGCAGCACCGACAGCCCGGTGCGGTGCGGGATGGCGACGGCCGGCGTCGTCCGGGCGGAGCCGGTCGGCTCCGCGACGTCGTCGTCCACCGGGTCCGCACCGCCACCATCCGGCGTGGCGCGGTGCGGCCGACCGTCACTCATCGGCTCGTCACGGTTGCGGGGTACCCGCGCGGACGGCGTCCCCGCGTCCGGAGAGCACGTCGGGCGTCCCGTCCGGCGCGGGCCCGGGGTCCGCGGTGGGGAGTGGCCCACCCCGCCGGCGACGTCGGTGCCCGCCGACGGCCCACACCACCGACTGGCCGAGGGTGACGAGGGCCGCGACGCCCAGGGCCGCCGCCCCCACCGACGACCCGGGCGACCGGAAGTCGACCTCCAGGACGTGCCGGCCGGCCGGGACCGCGACGGTGAGGAGCCCGGCGGGTCCGTCCAGCACCCGGACCGGCCGGCCGTCGAGCGTCGCGGTGTAGCCGGGCCAGGTCAACCGGGCGAAGACCAGCGTGCCGGGACGGGCGGCCTGGAACCGCACCTCTTCGCGGACGCCTGTCCCGGCGTCCGACAGGACCTCCACCCCGGGCGACACCCAGGACAGCCGCCCGTCGTACCCGACGGTCGGGCCCCGGACCCACACGGTGCGCAGGTCGTCGCGGGCCGCGACCGACCACCCGTCCGGCGGGGGCCCGGCGGCCGGTCCGGGGAAGAGCCGGGCATCGATCACCAGGGTCTGCACGCGCAACAGGTCGACCAGCGGCACGCCCGTGGCGCCGGCCGGTCGCAGGGCGCGGTCGAGGGCCTCCGGGCAGACCTGCCCCCGGTAGTCCATGCACAGGGCGTCGACGAACTCCGCGAAGCCCATGCCGCTGTACCGCACGATCGACTCGTGCCCGGACATGAGGGGCTCGTTGCCGAACAGCAGGTCACCGGGCGGCCGGGCCGGGACCGTCACCGGCGACGCCCGGGAGGCCAGCTGCAGCACCGTGCCCCGGTAGGCGGACGTGCGCTCCCGCACCTCGGTGATGGAGACGGGCGTGGGCAGGGAGACGACCGCGTCGGCGTCGTCCGCTGCGTCGGGTTGCTCGGGCGGGGGCAGCGGCAGCTGACCGCTCTGGTAGGTGACGACCAGGGCGGTGCCCACGACCAGGACCGCGGCGGAGAGGACCGGCCCGCGCCGGTGGAACGCGGCCACGGCCAGGAGGACGAGCACGAGGACCACGAGCGCGGCGACGACGTGCATCAGGACGACGTCGGGCCGGACGGCGAAGGAGAGGTAGCCGCCCGCGGCCACGACGGCGACCGTCGTCAGCGTCCGGGCGCGGATCCGGTCACCGGCCAGCCCCGCCGACAGCAGGAGCGCGAGGACGACGGCGAGCGCGAGGTAGAGGTACTCGATCAGCCGGATCGGCCAGCGGAAGAGCCAGAGGTTGGACGGCCCGAGGGCGAGCACCCCGAACACGGCGGCGGCGACCAGTGCGCTGGTCACCGGCCGGTCCGGGCGCCGCCACCCGTGCCACCGCACCCACGGCAGCAGCGGGAGGGCGAACCAGAGGAAGTAGGTCGAGGGCAGGCGCTCGACGAGTGCGCCACCCCAGTTGAGGATCGCGGGGACGTAGGTGGGGGCGCTGGAGGCGGCGACGTCGCCGAGCTGGGGGACGAGGAACGTGTCGTTCGCCAGCATCGCGACCTGCTGCCGCTCGGTCACCGGCAGCGTCCCCACCAGCGGCAGGAAGACGAGTGCCGCGGTGGCTCCCACGCAGGCGCCGGTCAGCACCAGCCCTCCCAGCCGGCGGTGCTCCCGGCGCGCGAGGAGCTCGGCGGCGATGCCGGCGAGCACGACCACCATGCCGAGCGCCGCGTACGGGTTGCCGGTCGTCATGCCGAGGGCGCCGAAGACGAACGGCACGACCGGCAGGAGGTGGCCGCGGGACTGACGACGGGCCGCCCACCAGAACCAGGTCACCCAGGTGAACGCCATGAGCCCTGCCGGCCAGCCGGACGCCTCGTAGAACAGGGTGAACCCCATGACGGGGACGCCCAGGGCGACGACCACCGCGGCCACCCGGCAGGCCCCGTACTCGCGGAACAGCAGGTAGGCGCCCATGCCCAGCAGGGCCAGGAACTGGATCTGCACGACGGCGGCCGCCGCGGCCAGGTCGTCGAACAGCGAGACCAGTACGTAGTCCAGCAGCTGGACCGGGTTCCACAGCGCATAGGCCGCCTCGGCGGCGTAGTTGCCGCCGCTCCAGCCGGCGGGGTCCATCGGAGGCCACTGCCCGCTGCGCAGTCGCTCGCCGAACTGGTGCCACAGCGGGACGAAGGACTCGGGGTTGTCCCCGCGGTAGTAGAACGTGTGCCGCTGCAGGAACGGGATGGTCGTCAGGACTGCGACGGCGAGCCCGACGCCGACGACGACCACGACCTCGAGAACCCGGTGCCGGCGGCGGTCGCTGGTCGGCGGTCCGGTCGACCTCTCCGCAGCGGTGCTCACCGAGAGGCCTCTCCTCCGTGGTGCCCGGGATCCGTGGTCATCCCTCGTCGTGCACGGTCGGCGCGGGCGCGAGGTGCTGTGACGTTACCCTCCGAGAGCGGATCGGGCCCCTGAGCTGGCGCGGGACGAGTGGAGCGGGACGGGAGCCAGCGGGCATGGACGAGTCGGCACCCACGCCGGGAAGTGGCTCGGCTCAGGGCGCCGCGAGGTGCGCGCTCACCTACGTCGTCCCGGCGCACAACAGCACGCTGGCCATCGAGCCCACGCTCCGCGCGCTGGCGAGCCGACTGGCCGACCGGGACGCCGAGGTGATCGTCGTCGAGAACGGTTCGACCGACGGCACCTCCGCCCTGCTCCTGGGGATCGAGCAGACCTGGGCCCACCCCGGGGTGCCCCTGCGGCTCCTCCGGTCGGCCAAGGGGATGGGCAACGCCTACCGCGCCGGCATCGCCGCCAGCCGCGGGGAACGGGTGGTCCTGACGGCGGACGACCTGCCGTTCGGGTTCGACGACCTGGACGCCGCCGAGGGCGTGGACCCCACCGCCCACCCGGTGGTCATCGGGTCCAAGGGACATCCGGACTCCGACGTCGACCGGGGGCTCCTGCGGCGGGTCCTCAGCTCGGGCTTCCGGGTGCTGCGACGCGTGGTCCTGGGGATGCGGACGCTCGACCCGCAGGGCACGTTCGTGCTGGCCGGCGACTGGGCGCGCGGAATCGTCCCCCGGCTCGTCGAGCCCGGTTACCTGGTGACGACGGAGCTGTGCCACGTCGCCGAACGCTCGGGGGTGCAGCCGCTGGAGGTGCCGGTGCGGCTCTCCCCGCAGCACCGCGACCATCGCAGCCGCATCGCCGTGCGGGACGTCTGGCAGATGGCCGTGGGGTTGCTGGCGATCCGGCGCCGGCACGCGTCCCCGGCAGACGGACGAGCGGCGGCGGCCGCTCAGCGGTAGGGCGAGCCGGCCGACCGCCGCACGGCCAGGGCCACCTCGAGAGCCCGACGACCCTGGAGGCCGGTCACTCGTGGTGACCGGCGGTGCATGACGCAGTCGAGGAAGTGCTCGAGTTCGAGTGCCAGCGGCTCTCCGCGGTGCTCGAGGAAGGGGATCTCGACCAGCCCGCTCTGCCGGTAGCGCACGCCCCCCTCGGCGAGGAACTCGTTGTGGTCCACCCGGTGGATCGTGAGGTCCTGGCGCACCAGGTCCAGGACGACGAAGTTCGTGCGCTGGGTCAGCTCGATGCGGCGGATCTTGGTCTGCCCGATCCGGCTGGCCGTGACGCTCGCCGTCACCCCGTTCCGGAACCGGAGCAGGGCGGTCGCGAGGTCCAGGGAGTCGGTCCGCTCACGCCGGCCCATCCCCTCGACCCGCTCGACGTCGGAGCCGGCCAGGGCCAGGGCCAGCTCGAGGTCGTGGATCATGAGGTCGAGAACGACGTCTGCGGTGACCCGCGGCGAGAACGGGCCCATGCGGGTCAGCTCCACGTGCAGCGGGTCGTGCACGAGGCCGTCGAGCTGGAGCACCGCGGGGTTGAAGCGCTCGACGTGGCCGGTCATCAGGACCCGGTGGTGCTCCCGGGCCGCCTCGATGAGGGCGTCGGCGTCCTCGACCGTCGTGGCGATGGGCTTCTCGACGAGCAGGTCCACCCCGGCCTCGAGCAGCGGGACGCCGATCTCGGCGTGCCGCTCGCTGGGTACGGCGAGGACGGCGGCCTCGGCGAGCCCGGCGACCGCTGCAGGCTCGGCGCAGTACCGCGCACCCACGGACTCCGCCAGCGCCCGGCCGCGCGGACCGTCCGGGTCGACGACCAGCGTCAGCTCCGCCTCGGGCAGTCGGCGCAGGACCCGGGCGTGGTTGGCCCCCATCAACCCCGCGCCCACGACGGCCACCGCGGTCACCGGAGGACCTCGGTGACGGCTGCGACGATCCGGTCGAGGTCGGACCGGCTCAGCTGGGGGTGGACGGGGAGGGAGACCACCTCGGTCGTCATCTGCGCTGCGACGGGCGTCTCGTCGACGACGACCCGCGGGTGGTCCCGGTGACCGGGGTGGTCGTGGACCAGCGTCGGGTAGTAGACGCCGGCCCGGATGCCTCGCTGCGCCAGCCCGGCCACGACACCGTCCCGGTCCACTGGCGCGTCCGCGGTGACCCGCACCGTGTACTGGTGGAAGACGTGCTCGCGTCCGGTCGGCACGGAGGGCAGGCGCAGCCCGGGCACGGAGCGCAGCCCCTCCGACAGATGGGCCGCGTGGGCGCGCCGGGCGTCGTTGATCGCCTGGAGCCGGCCGAGCTGGGGGAGGGCGATCGCCGCCTGGAGATCGGTGAGCCGGTAGTTGTGGCCGGGCACCTCGTACCGGTACGGCACCCGCATGCCGTGGTTGCGGAGCAGGCGGAGCCGATCGGCGACGTCCGCGTCCGCGGTCGTGATCATCCCGCCCTCGGCGCACATGACGTTCTTGGTCGCGTAGAACGAGAAGCACCCGACGCCGAAGGACCCAACGGAGCGTCCGTCGACCCGTGCACCGTGCGCCTGGGCGGCGTCCTCCACGATCGACAGTCCCCGCTCCCGGGCGAGCTCGTCGAACCGGGGCATGTCCGCCGGCAGCCCGTAGAGGTGCACCGGGAGGACGGCCCGGGTCCGCTCGCCGACCAGTGCCCGCGCGCACTCGACGTCGAGGCAGAAGTCCTCCGTGACGTCGGCGAAGCGCGCGGTCGCTCCCGACTCGAGGATGGCGTTCAGCGTCGCCACGAAGGTGAACGGCGAGGTGATCACCTCGTCACCCGGTCCGATCCCCAGCGCCTGGAGCGCCGCGACCAGCGCGGTGGTGCCGCTGTTGACGGCGACGGCGTGCTCGACGTCGTGCGCGGCGGCGAACCGTTGTTCGAGCTGCTCGACCTTCGGCCCCTGGGTCAGCCGGCCCGAGCGCAGGACCTCGAGGACGAGCGCCTCCTCGTCCGGGCCGATGGCGACGGCGGAGATCGGGATCGGCGCGTTCACACCAGCGCCGCTCGGTGCTCTGCCGTCCCGTCGCGGTGATCGGTGCACCGCAGGTCACCGGGGGGCTCCGCGGCACGGCTGACCACCTCGCCGCACTCGCACACCCATCCGGCGGGGCGGGCGGGGTTGCCGATCACCAGCTGGTGCGGTTCGACGTCCCGGGTCACGACCGAACCCGCGGCGACCATCGCCCAGCGGCCGAGCACGGTGCCGCAGACGATGGTCGCGTTGGCGCCTATGGAGGCGCCGTCGTGCACGACGGTCGGGGTGACCGACCACTGGTCGGCCGAGGCGCGGGGCCGCAGGTCGTTGGTGAACACGGCGCTCGGGCCGACGAAGACCTCCGACCCCAGCCTGACCCCGTTGTAGACGGAGACGTTGTTCTGGATCTTGCACCGGTCGCCGACCACGGCACCCGAGTCCACGAAGACGTTCTTGCCGAGGACGCAGCCTGCTCCGATCACCGCGCCGGCCCGGACGTGGGCGTGGTGCCAGATCCGGGTGCCCGCACCGATCCGCGCGGCATCCTCGATGACGGCCGTCTCGTGGGCGGCCGCCGGGTGACGCACGGGCTCCTGTGCCGAAGCCATGATCTCCGTCCGGGTCGGTGTGGTCCGGGTCACAGCCGGATCGGTCGAGGGCAGCCTACGGCGATCCCACGACGCCACCACCGGTCCGGAACCGCGCCCGTGCGGCATCGCCGCCGCTCCCTCCGCCGCCAGGGAAGACGCGCACCCCGGGTGGTGGTGTACCGACCCCCCGGAGTGGGCACCGGGTCACTCGCCGTGGTTGCCGCGACGTCGGTGGGACCAAGGTGCGAGAGCCGTGGAGACCTGGCGGCGGAGCCCGCCGGAGCCGCGGCCGGGGGAGGGGTGCGCGTGTCCGGAGGTCCACGGATGCGACCCGGCCGGCTTCCCGCCGCGGTGCGGCGCTGGCTGGTCCGGACGGCGGTGGCGCCGGTCGAGGCCCGGTTCGCCCGCCGGGTGGAGGCGGCCGTGCGCGCCGAGGCCGACCAGGTGGAGGCGGTCGTGCGCGCCGAGGCCGACCGGGTGATCCGGGCGGTGCACGAGGTCGAGTTCCGGGAGCGGCGGGACCTGCTCGCGGCGGGGGAGCGGGACGCGGCCGTGGCCTCGGCCCGGTTCGCGGCCCGGGAGATGTCGACCGCCCTCGCCTTCCACGACCCGGTCAGCACGCTGCGGTACGCCGTCGAGATCGCCCCGACCGGCGGCCTGGCGCTGGAGTTCGGCGTCTTCCGGGGGAGCTCGCTGGAGGTCATCGCCGAGGGGCGCGGTCGCCGCGACGTGTACGGCTTCGACTCCTTCCAGGGGCTGCCGGCGGACTACCGCCCCCACGTGCGGGCCGGCGCCTTCGCCACCGACGGACTGCCCGAGGTCGCCGGCGCCGAACTCGTCGTGGGCTGGTTCCAGGACACCCTCCCCGGCTTCCTCGCCGCCCACCCGGGTCCGGTCCACCTGCTGCACGTCGACGGAGACCTCTACTCCTCGGCAGTGACCGTCCTCGAGCACGTCGGCCACCGGCTGGTCCCCGGCTCGGTGGTGGTCTTCGACGAGTTCTTCAACTTCCCGGGCTGGGAGCAGCACGAGTACCGGGCGTGGCAGGAGCACCTCGCGCGCACCGGGACCCGGGCGGCCTATGCGGCGTACACGTCGAACAACGAGCAGGTCGTCGTCCGCGTCCTGGACCCCGGGACCCCGCCGGGGACTGACCGGGCGTGGCGTCCCGGCGGTGCCCGGTCGGCGCCCTAGCGTCGAGATCTCCCGTCCGCGCGCGTGGGAGGAGCCCCGTGAGCCCCCGCACTCCCGCAACGCCGTCCACGGTGCGCCGCGCTGCCCTGCTCGGCTGGACCGCCCTGGTCCTGCTGACCGGCTGCGTGCTGCCGCCCGGCGAGCAGCCGGCCGGCGGTGCGCCGACCGGCGTCCTGGACGACGCGGCCGCCGACCAGGCGATCGCGGCCGCGCCACCGGGCTCCGCGCTGGCCGCCCTCGCCGACGTCGAGGTGCGGGGCCGGGCGCCGCGCACCGGCTACGACCGCGACCGGTTCGGCGACGGCTGGGTGGACACCGACCGCAACGGCTGCGACACCCGCAATGACGTGCTGGCCCGCGACCTGACCGGCGAGCGGTTCCGGTCCGGCAGCGACTGCGTCGTCGTCTCCGGCACCCTCGAGGACCCCTACTCCGGGCGCACCATCGAGTTCCGACGCGGCGAGGAGACCAGCGACGACGTGCAGATCGACCACGTCGTCGCGCTGTCGGACGCCTGGCAGAAGGGTGCCCAGGGCTGGGACACCGACCGGCGCACGACCTTCGCCAACGACCCGCTCAACCTGCTCGCCGTCGACGGGCCGCTCAACATGCAGAAGGGGGACGGCGACGCCGCGACGTGGCTGCCGCCGAACACCGCCTACCGGTGCACCTACGTCGCCCGGCAGGTCGCGGTGAAGACCGGCTACCGGCTGTGGGCCACCCGCGCCGAGCGCAACGCCGCCGCCACCGTGCTCGCCGGCTGCCCCGCGGAACCGCTGCCCGGCGACCCGGCGACGGAGGCGTCAGCGACCCGGCCGGCGCCGGCGGACGCCGCCTACGCCGACTGCGACGCGGTCCGGGCGGCCGGTGCGGCGCCCATCCGGCGCGGCGAGCCGGGGTGGAGCGCCGCCTTCGACGGCGACGGTGACGGGGTCGGCTGCGAGTAGGACCGGATCGGCCCGCGTATCGTGGTCGGCGGCACGAGCCCCGCCGAAGCCTCGGCATGCTCGCTCTCCCCGCCGGAGCGGGGATCGCAGCGACACTGCATCCGACACGCATCGCTCGGCTCCTGGGCCGGGCGGATCTGGAGCGACATGACCGCCACCACCACCCGTGTGCTGACCGACGGCGACTTCGAGGTCGCCGACCTCTCCCTGGCCGGCTTCGGCCGCAAGGAGATCCGGCTCGCCGAGCACGAGATGCCCGGCCTCATGGCGCTGCGCGCCGAGTACGGCGACCAGCAGCCGCTGGCCGGGGCCCGCATCGCCGGCTCCCTGCACATGACCGTGCAGACCGCCGTCCTCATCGAGACCCTCGTCGCGCTCGGCGCCGACGTGCGCTGGGTCAGCTGCAACATCTTCTCCACCCAGGACCACGCCGCCGCGGCGATCGTCGTCGGGAACGGCACCCCCGAGCAGCCCGCCGGCGTCCCGGTGTTCGCCTGGAAGGGCGAGACGCTGGAGGAGTACTGGTGGTGCACCCAGCGGCTCTTCGAGTTCCGCGACGAGTCCGGCACCGTCGTCGGCCCGAACATGCTGCTCGACGACGGTGGCGACGCCACGCTGCTGGTGCATCTGGGCACCCGCTTCGAGGCCGACGGCGCCGTCCCCGACACCACCGAGGCCGACTCCGAGGAGTACGGCGTCATCCTCGACGCGCTGCGCGGCACGCTGGCCACCGACGCCGGCTACTGGACCCGGATCGGGCAGGGCATCGCCGGCGTCACCGAGGAGACCACCACCGGTGTCATGCGCCTCTACGAGCTGGCCCGCGACGGCCGGCTGCTGTTCCCGGCCATCAACGTCAACGACTCGGTGACGAAGAGCAAGTTCGACAACCTCTACGGCTGCCGGCACTCGCTCATCGACGGCATCAACCGCGCCACCGACGTCATGATCGGCGGCAAGGTGGCCGTCGTCTGCGGCTACGGCGACGTCGGCAAGGGCTGCGCCGAGTCGCTGCGCGGCCAGGGCGCCCGGGTGATCGTCACCGAGATCGACCCGATCAACGCCCTGCAGGCGGCGATGCACGGCTACGAGGTGACCACGCTCGACGAGGTCATCGGCAAGGCCGACATCATCATCACCGCGACCGGCAACCGGGACATCATCTCGGCCGAGCAGCTCGCCTCGACCAAGCACCAGGCGATCGTCGGCAACATCGGCCACTTCGACAACGAGATCGACGTGGCCGGCCTGGCCCGCACGCCCGGCATCACCCGGACGACGATCAAGCCGCAGGTCGACGAGTGGCGGTTCGCCGACGGCCACACGGTCATCCTGCTGTCGGAGGGTCGGCTGCTGAACCTCGGTAACGCCACCGGCCACCCCAGCTTCGTCATGAGCGCCTCGTTCTCCAACCAGGTGCTGGCGCAGATCGAGCTGTGGACCAACCGGGCGGCGTACGAGGGCCAGACCCCGGGCGTCACCGTGCTCCCGAAGAAGCTCGACGAGCACGTGGCGCGGCTGCACCTCGACGCGCTCGGCGTGCAGCTCACCGAGCTGACCAAGGTGCAGGCCGACTACATCGGCGTCCCGGTCGAGGGGCCGTACAAGAGCGACCACTACCGCTACTGAAAGGACCCCGCTGCCCCCCACCGCTCGCAGGCTCGCGGCGGGACCCTGCAGCGGGGCCGTTCCAGCACGTCACCCAGCTCGCGGCGGGACCCTGCAGCGGGGCCGTTCCAGCACGTCACCCAGCTCGCGGCGGGGCCCTGCAGGGGGCCGGCGCGGCCACGCGATCGGGGCACGGGGGACACCCGTCCGGAGCACTCCGGGCGGGTGTCCCCGTTTCGGGCGCCGAGCAGCGCAGAATGGTGGGCGTGCCACCCACCGCTGCTCAGAACGGGTCCTCCCGCGGCCGAGTCCTGGTCGTCGACGACGACGCCGCCCTCGCCGAGATGCTCGGCATCGTGCTCCGGCGCGAGGGCTACGAACCCGCCTTCGTCTCCGACGGCAACCGCGCGGTGGGCGCGTTCCAGCAGACCCGCCCCGACATCGTGCTGCTCGACCTGATGCTGCCGGGCCGCAACGGCCTGCAGATCTGCCAGGACATCCGCACCCAGTCCGCCGTTCCGATCGTCATGCTCACCGCCAAGGGCGACACCATCGACGTCGTGCAGGGGCTCGAGGCCGGCGCCGACGACTACGTCACCAAACCGTTCAAGCCGGTCGAGCTGGTTGCCCGGGTGCGGGCGCAGCTGCGCCGCGGGGAGACCGGGCAGGCGGAGAACCTCTCGATCGGCGACGTGCAGATCGACGTCCCGGCGCACCAGGTAACCCGGGACGGCGTGCCGGTCGCGTTGACCCCGCTGGAGTTCGACCTGCTGGTCGCCCTGGCCCGCAAGCCGCGCCAGGTGTTCACCCGCGAGCTGCTGCTCGAACAGGTGTGGGGCTACCGGCACGCGGCGGACACCCGGCTGGTCAACGTCCACGTGCAGCGGCTGCGCGCCAAGATCGAGCGGGACCCGGAGAAGCCGGAGATCGTGCTGACCGTGCGGGGGGTCGGCTACAAGGCCGGTCCGCCGTGAACGCACGGGCTCGTGAGCACCGCCGCGAGCAACGAGCCCGCCGCGGCAGTGGACCGGTGGGCACCGTGATCCGGTGGACCCGTCGGCCGTGAGCACCACGCGGCCCGCGCCTCCCGCGGCCGGTGCCCCGCCCGAGGCCTCGTCGTCCTCCGGCACCCTCGGGCCGGCGCCCGCCTCCGCGCCGCGCCGGACGCCATCGGGCGGCCTCGGCGCGCTGCGGCGCGAGCTGCGGCGGCGGGCCGTCCGGACCCGTCGGCTCACCACGCGGCTGGCCGCACGGGCGGTGGCCGCCTGGCGCTCGTCGCTGCACGTCCGGATCGGCGCGATCACCATGCTCGTGGCCGGCACGGTGGTCGTCATCGTGAGCCTGGTGCTGTTCAGCCAGATCCGCGAGCAGCTGCTGTCGGTCAAGGAGCAGGCGGCCATCGACCAGGTGCAGACCGGCGTCATCTACGCGCAGACGGAGGTGGCGGGCATCGCCGCCGGCGACAGCGCGAGCGTGCGGGCGACGCTGGACCGCACCGTCCGGCAGCTGCGTGAGAGCAGTGGCCCGGCCGGTGACTTCGAGGTCGTCATGGTCTACCGCACCGGCGACTCGGAGCGCCCGCCCGCGGTCAGCCGGCGCGGCATCTACCCGGCCATCCCCGCCGAGCTGCGGGTCCAGGTCGCTTCCGGGGGCCAGTACGCGCAGTACGCGATGGTCCCCGACGGCAGCGGGCAGCCCCGGCCCACCTACCTCGTCGGCGCTCCGGTGCCCACCGGCGCGGCCGGCGCCGAGCAGATCGAGCTGTACTACGCCTTCCCGCTCGACCAGGAGGCGGAGAGCCTCTCGCTGTTCCGCACCACGGTGGTCATCAGCGGCATCGCGCTCACCCTCCTCGTGGTCGGGATCGCCGTCCTCGTGACCCGGCTGGTGGTCGACCCGGTGCGCCAGGCCGCGGGCACCGCGCAGCGGCTGGCCGAGGGGCAGCTCGAGGAGCGGATGGCCGTCCGCGGCGAGGACGACCTGGCGCGGCTGGCGACCAGCTTCAACGCGATGGCCGACAGCCTGCAGCGGCAGATCACCCAGCTGGAGTCGCTGTCGCAGCTCCAGCAGCGCTTCACCTCTGACGTGTCGCACGAGCTGCGCACGCCGCTCACCACGGTGCAGATGGCGGCCGAGGTGCTCTACGAGTCCCGTGCGGACTTCCCGCCGCACGTGGCCCGCTCGGCGGAGCTGATGCACACCGAGCTCGACCGCTTCGAGGTGCTGCTCACCGACCTGCTGGAGATCAGCCGCTACGACGCCGGGGCCGCCGTCCTCGACGGGGAGCCGACCGACCTCGGTGCGCTCGTGCGCCGGGTGGCGGCCGGGATGTCGGCACTGGCGGAGCGGCACGGCTGCCGGCTGACGGTGTCCGGCCCCGCGCAGGACGTCATCGCCGAGGTCGACGCCCGCCGGGTCGAGCGGATCCTGCGCAACCTGGTCGGCAACGCCATCGAGCACGGCACCGGGAAGCCGGTGGAGGTCACCTGGGCGGCCAACCGGACGGCGGCGGCGGTCACCGTGCGCGACCACGGCGTGGGGCTGTCCCCGGCCGAGGCGCAGCACGTGTTCGACCGCTTCTGGCGCGCCGACCCCTCGCGGGTCCGCACCGTCGGCGGCAGCGGGCTGGGGCTGTCGATCAGCCTGGAGGACGCCCGGCTGCACGGCGGCTGGCTGCAGGTGTGGGGGCAGCCGGGCGCCGGTGCGCAGTTCCGGCTGACCCTGCCGCTGACGGCGGGCACCGACCTCACCAGCTCGCCGCTGCCGCTGCGACCGGCGGCCCTGCGCCCTCCCGGGGGTGCCCGGTGACCCGCCGGGGTGCCGTCCTCGGGGCGGCGCTGCTGGCGCTGGTGAGCGGTTGCGCCACCGTGCCGACGAGCTCGTCGGTCGTGCAGATCACGCAGGCGCCACCGCGTGCGGACAGCCCCGTCGGCATCGAGCCGCTGTCGCCGGAGACCGGCGCCACCCCCGAGGAGGTCGTCCGCGGCTTCCTCGACGCCGCCGCCAGCACCGTGCGCGGGCACCCCGTGGCCCGCGAGCACCTGGCCCCGGAGCCGCAGGGGTCCTGGTCGGACGACGCGGGCATCACCGTGCTCGGCGCCGACTACGCCACCGTCACCACCGACGCCGGCACCGTCGTCGTCACCGGCGAGCTGGTCGGCACGATCGACCAGCGGGGCGGGTTCACCGTGGGTGGGCAGGAGGTCTACTCGCGGGAGTTCCGTCTCGAGCAGGTCGGCGGCGAGTGGCGGATCAGCGACCCGCCGGACGGGCTGCTCATGCTCGAGCCGGACTTCGAGCGCCTCTACGAGCGGCGCGACCTCTACTTCCTCGATCCGACCGGTCAGCGCTTCGTGCCCGACCCGCGGTACCTGATCACCGGGGAGGCCCAGCCGACGGTGCTGGTCGAGCGGCTGCTCGCGGGGCCGTCGGCGGTGCTGGCCGCGGGTGTCCGCAACGAGCTCGAGGGAGCCGCGCTGGGCAGCACGGTGGTGGTCTCCGCGCAGGCGGTCACCGTCGACCTGACCGGGGTGGCCGACGCGACCCCCACCCGCCTGGCCGGGCTGTCGGCCCAGCTGGTGTGGACGCTGGGCCAGCTGCCGTCGGTGCGCTCGGTGGAGGTCCGCGTCGACGGCGACCCGCTGACCCTCGACGGCGTGCCGGCGGTGCAGACCGTCGACACCTGGACCGCCCTCGACCCCGACGCCGCCCCGGTGGACGCGGTCGGGCACTACCTGGTCGACGGCGCGCTGTGGACGGCGACCGATGCGCCGGCGCCGGCGCCCGGCCCGGCCGGCGCGGGCGCCTACGGGCTGTCCAGCGCCGCGGTCGCGACGGACCCCAGCACCGGCGAGCTGACCCAGATGGTCGGGGTGGCCGAGCGGGACGGCGCGGTGACGCTGCTCACCGGCCCCTACGGCGGCGACCTCATGCCGGTGCTGCCGAGCGGCTCGCTCACGGTGCCGACCGTGGCGCCCGCCCGCCAGGAGTTCTGGGTGGTCCGCGACGGCTCGACGGTGGTGCGGGTCGCCGGTGGCCGGCCCCCGCAGGCGGTCAACGCCGTCACCCTGCCGGGCCTGGGCCGGGCCACCGCGCTGCAGCTCTCGCCCGACGGGGTCCGGGCCGCGGTCGTCGTGGAGGACGGCGAGCGGCGGAGCCTGCACGTGGGCACCGTGGTGCGCTCGGACGACGGCCCGGTGGCGCTGCGCGACTGGCGCGAGGTCGCGCCGGCGCTGGGCCAGGTGGTCGACGTCGCGTGGCGGACCTCCGGCAGCCTGCTGGTGCTGGCCGGGGACGCCGGCGAGGAGCGGACCGTGCCCTACCTGGTCGGCGTCGACGGCTGGGACCTCTCGCCGGTGCCCACCGCCGGGCTGCCCAGCCAGGCGACGCAGGTCGCCGCGGCGCCCGAGCGTCCACCGCTGGTCAGCGCCGGCGGCACGATCTGGGAGTGGCAGGTCGCCGGGGGCACCTGGGTGACCCTGGTCCGCGGCCAGCAGCCGCAGCCGGGCACCGAGCCGTTCTACCCCGGCTGAAGAAGGACCCCGCGTCCCCCCGTCCCTCGCAAGCTCGCGGCGGGGCCCTGACGCGGGGCCGTTCCGGCACGTCACCGTCCCCCCGCCAGGGAAGGACCCCGTCCTGCCCACCCCTCGCAGGCTCGGGGCGGGACCCGAGACGGGGCCTGCGGCGGGACCCTGCGAGGGGCCGCACGAGCGAGACGCCAGGGGCTGCACCCGCGTCCACAGATGCGCGGCGGCGCTGGGCGGGTGGGCACGCGGGGCGCGAGGCTGGAGGAGTGGACGGCGGGTTGCTCGCGGCGCTGGCGGACCTGCTGCTGCCGCGCGAGTGCGCCGGGTGCGGGGTGCCGGACGCGGTCCTGTGCCGGCGGTGCGCCGCGCTGCTCACCGTTCCGCACCTGGCCCAGCCGCGGCGCTTCCCGGCGGGCTTCCCGCCGACGGTGGCCGCCGGCGCCTACGCCGGGCCGGTGCGCCCGGCGGTCAACGCCTTCAAGGAGCGCGGCCGGGCCGAGCTGGCCCGCCCGCTCGGCGCCGCCCTGGCGCTGGCCGTCGCCGGCGTGCTCTCCGGGCTGTCCACGCGGCCGGGGCCGGTCCGGCTGGTCCCGGTCCCCAGCGGCGCCGCCGCGCTGCGCGCCCGCGGCCGGGACCACGTCCGCGAGCTGACCGCCCGCGCGGTCGCCGAGCTCCGGGCGGCGGGGGTGCCCGCGGCCGAGGCGCGGCTGCTGCGCCGCAGCGGACGCGCCGCGGACTCCGCGGGGCTCTCGGCGGCACAGCGGCGGGCCAACCTGGCCGGCACCTTCGCGCTCCGGGACGGCGCGCGCGAGCTGCCCGACGAGGCGGTGCTGGTGGTCGTCGACGACGTCGTCACCAGTGGCGCGACGCTCACCGAGGCGGCCGCGGTGCTCGCGCCGGCCGCCGGCCCCCCGGTGCTCGCCGCGGTCGTCGCGGCGACCCCGCGGCGGCCTCCCGCGCAGGCTCCGCGGAGCGTCCCCCCACGTCGTCGTGGGGGGTCTGCTGATCGACTGTCGGGACCCGGCAACGCGGACTAGCGTGGGTTCGATCACAACCCGAACGACCGGGAGGTCTCATGGAGATCGTGGTCCGTGGCCGGAACGTCGAAGTCCCCGAACACTACCGACAGCACGTCGAGGACAAGGTCGGACAGTCCGACCGGTTCGACGGGAAACTGAAGATCCTGCGCATCGACGTGGAGCTCTTCCACGAGAAGAACCCACGCCAGTCCGGCAAGTGCCAGCGCGTGGAGATCACCCTCCGCGGCAAGGGCCCGGTGGTCCGCGCCGAGGCCGCCGCGCCGGACTTCTACGCGGCGCTGGACCTGGCCGCCGGCAAGCTCGACCACCGGCTGCGCAAGGCCGCCGACCGCCGCCGCGTCCACCACGGACGACGGACCCCGGCCAGCGTGCGGGTGGGCGCCGGCGCCCCCGACACCGACGTCGCGGAGTCCTTCGACCGCGACCGGCAGCTCGCGGAGGGGCCACACGTCACCGACCTCGACGAGCACCTCCCCGGCCAGATCGTGCGGGAGAAGCACCACCCGGCCACCCCGATGCACGTCGACCAGGCCCTCCACGAGATGGAGCTGGTCGGCCACGACTTCTTCCTCTTCCTGTGCGCCGACACCGGGCAGCCGACGGTGGTCTACCGCCGGCACGCCTACGACTACGGCCTCATCCGGCTCGTCGACGCACCGCTGGACGGCACCGCCGCGCGGCAGTCCGCCGCGCCCGCGGAGGCCGCGGCGACCGGGGCCTGACGCCGGGGCGGGGGCGCGGGTGACCCCGCCCCCGCCCCGCTCACCCCTCCCGCAGCCGCCCGAAGAGCACCGCGTCCGCGCGGCGGCCGTCGCGGTAGGCCAGGCACCGGCGCGCGACGCCCTCGCGGCTGAACCCCGCTCGCTCGGCCACCGACTGCGACGCGGTGTTCGCCACGTCGGTGAACAGGTGCACCCGCTCCGCGCCGTGCCGGAAGGCCCAGTCCGCGAGCGCCCGGGCGGCCTCGGCGGCGTAGCCCCGGCCGCGGGCCCAGGGCGCGGTCCAGTAGCCGAGGTCCGGCCCCAGCAGCAGCCCGCCGTCCAGGTGCCGCACGCCGCAGGCGCCGACCAGCCCGCCGTCGGCCTCGACGGCGGTGTCCAGCGCGGTGCCCCCGGCGCGACCGCGCGCGGCGGCCACGGCGACGAACTCCTCGGCGTCGGCCCGCGTGTAGGGCTCCGGGAGGTTCAGCAGCCACCGCCTGCTCTCCGGGTCCTGGCAGGCGCGGAACACCGCGTCGACGTCGTCCGGGCGGAACGGGCGCAGCACGAGCCGCTCGGTGCGGACCACCTCGGTGGTCAGGTCGACGCCGGTGAGCGAGAGGCCCCCGGCCCCCTCACCACTCGCACGCTCGCGGCGAGCCTCTGGCCGGGGCCGTGGAGTCGAGGTCATGCAGCGATGATCACCCCTTGCCCAGCACCCGGTCGACCGAGATCTCCAGGACCACCCGTGCCGGGTTCTCCCGGGGGGTGCGGTAGCGGCGGGCGTAGCGGGCCTCGGCGTCGGCGACCGCGGCCGGGTCGTCGCGCACCACCGCCGTCCCCTCGAGGGTCACCCAGCGGCGGCCGTCGACCTGGCACACCGCGACCCGCGCGCGGCCGGCGCGGACGTGCCGGGCCTTGGCCGACGTCCCCGAGGTGATGACCCGGGCGGTGCGGGTGGCGGGGTCGTAGGTGACCCCGACCGGGACGACGTGCGGGCTCCCGTCGGTGCGCAGCGTGGTCAGGGTGGCCAGGTGCCGCTCGGTGAGGAAGGTGAGCAGGCCGTCGGGGAGGTCGTCGAGGTCGTGGGCCACGGAGCGAGGTTAGGTCGTGCACTACCGGGGCATGCGCAGTCCATGGAACTCGCGGGTGCGAGGGTCCTCGTCGCCGGGGCGACCGGGGTGCTCGGCGGAGAGCTGGCGCGGGCGCTGGACGGCGCCGGGGCCAGGGTGGCGCTGACCGGCCGGGACGACGGCGCGCTGCGGGCGCTGGCCGGGGAACTCGGTGGCGTCCCCGCGATCGTGGTGGACGCCGTCGACGTCGAGGCGGTCCGCGCCGCGGTCGGCGCCGCGGTGGCGGGCCTCGGTGGGCTGGACGCCGTGGTCGTCGCCTGGGGTGTGGTGGCCTTCGGCCCGGCGGCGGAGGCCGACGACGCGGTGACCGAGGAGCTGTTCGCAGTCAACACGCTGGCGCCGATGAGCCTGGTCCGCGCCGCGCTGCCGCACCTGTCCGAGGGTGGGGCGGTCGTGCTGCTGTCTGCCATCGTGGCCGACGCCCCGACGCTGCAGATGGCCGAGTACTCGGCGAGCAAGGCGGCGCTGTCGGTCTGGGCCGGTGTGCTGCGCCGTGAGCTGCGGACCCGTTCGATCACCGTGCTCGACGTGCGGCCACCGCACATCGACACCGGGCTGGTCGACCGCGCCCTCGCCGGCGACCCGCCGCGGCTGCCCCCGGGACACGACCGCGCCGAGCTGGTCGCGGCGGTGCTCGACGGGCTTCGGCAGGGCGGCCGGGAGATCGTGCTCGACCCGGGCGAGAAGCGGCTCGTCCGCCGCTGAGCGTCGCGGTCGCGCACGGCGGGTCGTCGCCGGCAGCCCCGGGTGGCCGGTGGCGCCGCCTACCCTGGACACGTGGTGTTCTCGAAGATCCTCCGAGCCGGTGAGGGCAAGATCCTCCGACGACTGAACAAGATCGCCGACGCGGTCGAGTCGCTGGCGGACGAAACTGCCGACCTCACCGACGCGGAGCTGCGCGCCAGGACCGACGAGTTCAAGGAGCGCCTGGCGGAGGGGGAGACCCTCGACCAGCTCCTGCCGGAGGCCTTCGCCGTCGTCCGCGAGGCCGCCACCCGCACGCTCGGCCAGCGGCACTTCCGCGTGCAGATCATGGGCGGTGCCGCGCTGCACCTGGGCAACATCGCCGAGATGCGCACCGGTGAGGGCAAGACGCTGACCGGCGTCCTGCCCGCCTACCTCAACGGGCTCACCGGCCAGGGCGTGCACGTGGTCACGGTCAACGACTACCTGGCCAAGCGCGACGCGGAGTGGATGGGCCGGGTGCACCGCTTCCTCGGCCTGTCGGTCGGCGTGATCCTCTCCGGCGAACGCCCGGCGCAGCGCCGCGAGCAGTACGCCTGCGACATCACCTACGGCACGAACAACGAGTTCGGCTTCGACTACCTGCGCGACAACATGGCCTGGAACAAAGCCGACCTCGTGCAGCGCGGGCACCACTTCGCCGTCGTCGACGAGGTCGACTCGATCCTCATCGACGAGGCCCGCACGCCGCTGATCATCAGCGGCCCGGCCGGCGACCCGGCGATGCACCGCTGGTACACCGAGTTCGCGCGGCTGGCCCCCGTGATGCAGCGCGACGTCCACTACGAGGTGGAGGAGGGCAAGCGCACGGTCGCCATCACCGAGGAGGGCGTGGAGTTCGTCGAGGACCAGATCGGCATCGAGAACCTCTACGAGGCGGCCAACACCCCGCTGATCAGCTTCCTGAACAACGCGCTCAAGGCCAAGGAGCTCTACCACCGCGACCAGCAGTACATCGTCAGCAACGGCGAGGTGCTCATCGTCGACGAGTTCACCGGCCGCGTGCTGTCGGGCCGGCGCTACAACGAGGGCATGCACCAGGCCATCGAGGCCAAGGAGCGGGTGCAGATCAAGGACGAGAACCAGACCCTCGCCACCATCACCCTGCAGAACTACTTCCGGCTCTACGAGAAGCTCTCCGGGATGACCGGCACCGCCCAGACCGAGGCCGCCGAGCTCTCGCAGACCTACGGGCTCGGCGTCGTCCCCATCCCGACCAACCGGCCGATGGTCCGGGAGGACCGCTCCGACGTCATCTACAAGACCGAGCAGGCGAAGTTCGACGCCGTCATCGACGACATCGCCGAGCGGCACGAGGCCGGTCAGCCGATGCTGATCGGCACGGCCAGCGTCGAGAAGTCCGAGGTGCTGTCCAAGCTGCTGCTGCAGCGCGGTATCAAGCACGAGGTCCTCAACGCCAAGAACCACGCGCGCGAGGCGCACATCGTGGCCCAGGCCGGTCGGCTGGGCGCGGTCACCGTGGCCACCAACATGGCCGGCCGCGGTACCGACATCCAGCTCGGCGGCAACCCGGACTTCATCGCCGACGAGCAGCTGCGCGCCCGCGGCCTGTCCCCGGCCGGGACGCCGGAGGAGTACGAGGCGGCCTGGGACAGCGCGCTGGAGAAAGCCAGGGAGCAGGTCGGGGCCGAGCACGAGGAGGTGACCGAGGCCGGTGGCCTCTACGTGCTGGGCACCGAGCGGCACGAGAGCCGGCGCATCGACAACCAGCTGCGCGGCCGGTCGGGCCGCCAGGGCGACCCGGGTGAGTCCCGGTTCTACCTGTCGCTGGGCGACGACCTCATGCGGCGGTTCAACGGCCCGATGCTCGAGTCGATGATGACCACCCTGCGGGTCCCCGACGACCAGCCGATCGAGTCGAAGATGGTCAGCCGGGCGATCCTGTCGGCGCAGACCCAGGTCGAGCAGCAGAACTTCGAGGTCCGCAAGGACGTCCTGAAGTACGACGAGGTGCTCAACCGCCAGCGCACCGTCATCTACGCCGAGCGGCGCAAGGTGCTGGACGGGCAGGACTTGCACGTGCAGGTCCGCGCGATGGTCGACGAGGTCGTCAGCGCCTACGTCGACGGGGCGACCGAGATGGGCTACGCCGAGGACTGGGACCTCGAGCAGCTGTGGACCGGCCTCAAGGCCCTCTACCCGGTGGGCCTGGACCGCGACGAGCTGATCGACCGGGTGGCCGACGGCGACCAGGCGGCGCTGACCGCCGACGTCCTCAAGAGCGAGCTGCTCGACGACGTCCACCGGGCCTACGAGGAGCGCGAGGCCGCCCTCGGCGCGGAGGTCATGCGGGAGCTCGAGCGCCGGGTGCTGCTCAGCGTGCTCGACCGCAAGTGGCGCGAGCACCTCTACGAGATGGACTACCTGCGGGCCGGCATCCACCTGCGCGCGATGGCCAACCGCGATCCGGTCGTGGAGTACCAGCGCGAGGGCTACGACATGTTCATGTCGATGCTCGACGGCATCAAGGAGGAGTCGGTCGGCTTCCTGTTCAACCTGGAGGTCAAGACCAAGGAGCAGCAGGACGCCGAGGCGCGGGCCACGCAGGCCGAGGCCGAGGCCAAGGCGCTGGCGGCGGCCCAGCAGGGGACGGCGCGGGTGCGGGCCCGGCAGGGGGCGGCCGCGCAGGCCGCAGCGGCGCAGGCGGCCGCGGCGGCTCCGGCGCCCGCTGCCCCGGCTGCCGCCCCGCCGGCCCGACAGGCCCTCGCCGAGCCGCCCCTCGCCGAGTCGGCTCCCGCTGCGCCCGCGGCTGCTCAGCCCGCTCCCGCGCCGGCGCAGCCGGCCCCGGCCCCGGCGCCGGTCGAGCCGGTCCCGGCGCCGGTCGAGCCGGCTCCTGCGCCGGTCGAGGGCGATGGCGTCGCGCCGGTCGCCGAGCCCGTCCCGGCGGCCCGCCGCACGGGGACGGCCCGGCGCGGTCGGCACGCCGCGCCGGAGGCCCTCGCCCCGGCGGCGCCCGAGGCCGACGAGCCGGTGCCCGCGGGCACCGGTCCGGAGCTGTCGGTGACGGGTCTCGACGACCCGCACCGCAGCGACCAGCTCAGCTACTCGGCGCCGAGCCTGGACGCCTCGCCCCGGGAGAGCGGACGGGTCAAGGCGGCCAAGAGCGCGACCGTGACCGGCACCAAGGAGCCGGCCCGGAACGCGCCCTGCCCCTGCGGCTCGGGCAAGAAGTACAAGGTCTGCCACGGGGCGCCCTCGCGCGCCTGAGAAACGACCCCCTGCCCCCACCGTGGCAGGACCCCGTCCTCCCCACCGTTGGCAACCTCAGGCCGGGACCCGGACGGGGCCGCGGCGGGACCGTGCTGGGGGCCGTCGTCTGGCCTTCAGCCGATCTGCAGCGCCGTGCACCGCCACCGGCCGTCGATGCCCTCGAGCCGCGCGGCGACCGCGTGTGCCCGGCCGGCGCGGCGGGCCACCGCGGTGACCTCGGCCACCCCGTCGACCGGCTCGCAGACGTGCACCGGACCCAGCAGCACCGGAGCGGTCCCGCCGGCGCACCACCGGGGCCGGCGGCCGCTGGAGAGGGCCGCGTAGACGCCGAGGGCGGTGAGCGGCTGCACCTGGGTCAGCGGTCTCCGCCCGGCCAGCGCCTCGAGGGTGAGGGTCAGCAGCCGCCGGCCGGCGATCTGCGGATCAGGCAGGTCGGCACGGCCTGACCAGGTCGGCTCGAAGCCCGGCGGAAAGCCCGCGGGCGGGTCCTCCGGGCGGGGCCGCGGACCCGGCCGGTGGGGCGCCCGCGGGATCGCCGCGCCCGGCACCACCAGCCGCAGCACCGGCTGCGGGTCCAGTGGTGGCTGTGGCGTCGGGACGACGGTGAGCCGCAGCGTCGCCGCGCGCAGCGGCTGCGGACCGGTCGCAGGCGCGGTCCCGTCGACGGCGAGCTGGGCGGGGGTGGATGGTGCGGTCATCAGGGCGTGCTCCGGGGCTCGGGAACGGACGGGGCGGCGAGGTCAGGACGCCGGGGGTGGGCGCAGCACCTGGCCCGGCAGCAGGAGGTCGGGGTCGGGGCCGATCACCGCGGCGTTGGCCTGCCACCAGGCGTCGACGGCGGCGGCCACCTCACCGTCGGTCGGGGTCCTGCCGGTCCGTCGGGCGAGGTCGCCCGCGGCGAGGTCCCACAGGCACTCCCCCCGCAGGACGACGTGCTCGCCCGCCACCGGGGCCGGCCAGTCCGGCACGACCGGTGCGGACGTCGGCCGGTCGGGTCCGGGCTCCAGGGACGGCATGGCCGGCCAGTCCGCGACCGGCTCCGGCGCGGAGGGAGCGGGGGCCTCCGCGGAGACGACGGCGACGGCCCGGGGGAGCGCGCCCGAGGCCGCAGCGCAACCGGCCAGCAGCGGGCCCCCGGTGACCAGTCCGACGCCGAGGGCGAGGGCCGCCGCGCGCCGGGCGCCGGCGGGCAGCACCCACCGGGTCAGGGCCCGCGCGAGCGTGCCCGCAGCCCCGGGGAGGGCGGAGAACGCCGTGAGGGTCAGGCCGAGTGCGCCCCAGAGCCAGACGGCCCAGGCGAGCGCCGCGACACCGGCGAGCAGGACCGTCTCCGGGCCGGCGGTGTCCACGGCGCGCTGCAGGTCCAGACCGGCGTCGGCGACGGCGGCCAGGTCCGGGGTGACCGCGGACAGGCCGGCGGCCGCAGCAGCCATCGCTGCCGTCGTCCCCAGCAGGCGCCGGATCGACATGTCTCCTCCTCGACTGGTCGACGTGCCGCGTGACTAAAGCAAGCAAACGCATGCAAACGCAAGGTCTGGCACCCACTACTGTGGAAACCGAGGAGGTGGCGGATGCGGTGGCAACGGCTCTTCGCCGACCTGCAGGCGGAGTTCGACGAGGCAGAGGCCGCGGCCGAGCGGGCGGAGGACGCCTCGCGCCGGCGCGCGGAGGCGGGGGCGGTCCGGCTGGTGGACCGGCTGGCCGGCGCGCTCGGCCACCCGCTGACCCTGCGGTGCCGCGGCGCCGGGGACGTCGCCGGCGTCCTCGTCGAGGTGGGGGCCGACTGGCTGCTGCTGACCGACGACGGCCGCCGCGAGGTCCTGGTGGCGACGTCGACGGTGCGGACGGTCGGTGGACTCGGGCGGGCCACGGCCCCGGCCGAGGACCCCGGCCCGGTCCGCGCACGGCTGGACCTGCGGCGGGCGCTGCGTGGCCTGGCCCGCGACCGGAGCGTGGTGCATGTCGTGCTCGACGACGGCGCGGTGCACATCGGCACCGTGGACGGCGTCGGCGCCGACCACGTGGAGCTCGCCGAGCACGCGGCCGACCAGCCGCGTCGGGCTGCGGCCGTGCGCGGTGTGCGGGCGATCGCCCTGCCGGCGGTCGCGGTGGTGCGGACGCTGGCGCCCGGTCTCGACTAGCTCCGACCGGACCGGACCGGACCGGACCAGTCCGGCCCGGGCCGGGCGACCTCCGGCGCCGTGCGGGGTCAGCCCCGGCCGCGCCCTCCGGGGGTGCTCGCCGCGTCGTCCTGCCCGGCCGGCTCGTCGGCCGCGGGCTCGGGGGGGACCGAACCGGCGCGCGCCTCGGCGTACTTCCGCGCGATGAAGCGCTCGAGCTCCTCGTTCTCGACCCGCCACTGGCCGCGACCGCCGATCTGGATGGCGATCAGCTCCTTGCGGCGCACCAGCGCGTAGGCCTGGGACCACGACACGTTGAGGATCTCGGCGACGTCGTCGAGGGTCAGGAACCGCGGTGTGGGCATCAGGTCTCCGTCCGGTCCCGGACAGTCTGGCAGCCCCGTCCGGGTGGCATGCGCGCCGTCCACAACCCCGAACGTGTGGACAGCGCCTGCACGCACCGGCCCCGCTGCCGCATCATCTGCCTCCGACCGTGGCCCACCTTCGCCGTCCACGGCGTCCGTGCAGATGGAGGAACCGCTGGCTGTGAGCGCCACGCGCACCGTGCCCACCGCCCTGGCAGCCGCCCCGGGCCCGGCCGCCCCTGTGCCAGGGGCCGCACCGCGACGGGTCCGGCCCCCGCGCTGGCTGGACCTGCGCCTGGTCCTGGGCGTCCTGCTGGTGCTCGGCTCTGTGCTGCTGGGGGCGCGCGTGGTCGCCGCCGCCGACGCGACGGTGCCGGTCTGGTCGGCCGCGGGCGACCTCGCCGCCGGCACGGTGCTCACCGCCGGGGACCTCGTGGCCGTGGACGTCCGGCTCGACGACGTCGCCGGCGCCTACCTCGCCACGAGCACCCGCCCGGAGGGCCGCACCCTCGCCCGGGGGGTGCGGAACGGAGAGCTGCTGCCGCGGACGGCGCTGGAGGAGCCCGCGGGGCTGGTGCAGCTGGCGCTGCCGGTGCAGGCCGGGTACGTGCCGCCGGGGCTGGACCGCGGGCAGGTCGTCGACGTCTACGCCGTGGCGGACCCCGCTGCCGGGGCCACCGCAGCAGGGGACGGCAGCGTGGCCCTGGTCGTGGCGGCGGCACCGGTGCAGGCTGTCTCCGGGCGCACCGAGGGCGTGCTCTCGACGGCCACGACCACGGTGCAGGTCGTCGTCTCGGTGCCGGTCGACCAGGCGCCGGTCGTGCTCGGGACGATCGGCGGCCGGCCGCTGGTGGTCGTGGTCCACGGTTCGGTGGACGTCGCCGCCGGCATGGCGGCGACGCCGTCCGCCCGCCCGACCGCGACGCCGGCACCGGGCTCCTCGTCGGCGCCCACGGTCCCGTCGCGGACGCCTGTCGCGCCGACTCCGCAGCCCACCGCTCCGCCGACTCCGCCGCCCGCCGCTCCGACGACGCCGCCCGCCGCTGACCCGGCCGTCCCGCCGGCTGCGTCCGCCGCGACGCCGTCCGCCGAGCCGGGCGCCGTGGCGCCCGCCGCCCCGGCGACCGGGACGCCCTGATGGCACTGCAGGTCTTCACCGCCGTCACCGGTGCCGGCTGGGAGTCCGCGCTGGTCGGTGCCCTCGACCGGGCCGACCACGGCGTCACCGTCGTCCGCCGGTGCGTGGACGTCTCCGAGTTGCTGGCCGCAGCGGCCACCGGAACGGCGCAGGCCGCCCTCCTGTCGGCGGACCTGCGCCGCCTGGACGGCGACACCGTCGCTCGGCTGTCGGCGGCCGGGGTGGCCGTCGTCGGGCTGGTCGACCCTGGGGACGAGCAGGCCGCGGACCGGCTCCGCGGCCTCGGGATCGGGCGGGTGCTGCCCGCCGACGCCGAGCCGGAGGAGATCGCCCGGGCGCTCCGCGAGGCGGTGGCCGGCGGCCCGGCGCCCGGGCGGGACATCGCCGACCCGCGAGCGGCCCTGCCCGCGCACGGGCTTCCCGAGCCCGCGCCGGAACGGCCGGCCGGCCGGGGTCGGGTGGTGGCGGTCTGGGGCCCGACCGGCGCGCCGGGCCGCACCACGGTGGCCGTGGGGCTGGCCGACGAGGCCGCACGGCTGGACGTGCCGACCCTGCTGGTGGACGCCGACGTCTACGGCGGTGTGGTGGCCCAGGTGCTCGGCCTGCTCGACGAGTCGCCCGGCCTGGCCGGCGCGGCCCGGCAGGCGGCCGCGGGCACCTTCGACGAGGCGGCGCTCGGCCGCCTGGCGTGGGCGGTGCGCCCGCGGCTGGGTGTGCTCACCGGCCTGGCACGCGCGGACCGCTGGCCCGAGCTGCGCCCGCACGCCGTGGCCGCCGTCCTCGACGAGGTGCGCCGCAGTGCCGAGCTCACCGTGGTGGACTGCGCTTTCAGCCTCGAGGAGGACGAGGAGCTCTCCTTCGACACCGCGGCGCCCCGGCGCAACGGCGTGACGCTCACCGTCCTCGAGGCCGCGGACGTCGTGCTCTGCGTCAGCGGGGCGGACCCCGTGGCGCTGCAGCGGAGCATCCGCGCCCTCGGGGAGCTGCGCGACGTGCTCCCCGACGTCGAGCCGGTCGTGGTCGTCAACCAGGTGCGGCGTGGCCCGGTGCCCGGTGACCCCCGCCGCGAGATCGGGACCGCGCTCGAGCGCTTCTCCGGCCGCGCGGTGGGCTTCTTCCTGCCCGCGGACCGACGCGCCACCGACGCGGCGCTGGCCGAGGGGCGCACGCTGGCCGAGGTGGCGCCGTCCTCCCCGCTGCGGGAGGGGCTGCGGTCCATGGCGGCGGCGCTCACCGGCGTGCCGGTGCCGGTCGCCGGTCGCGGGCGCCCACGGCTGCGCCGGCGCGCCGGCTGAGCGGCGACCACTCCGTCCCAGGTGCCCCTCGACGGTGCCGCGTCGTAGCGTGGGGACCCCGACCGGGAGGAGACCTGAGGTGGAGCGCCTGACCACCCTGGACGCGTCGTTCCTCTACCTGGAGAAGCCGGACAACCCGATGCACGTGGCCGGCGTGCTCGTACTCGAGCCGCCCACGGGCGGTCTGGACGCGCTGGCCTCGCTGGTGGAGGCCCGGCTGCCCCTCGTCCCGCGCTACCGGCAGCGTGTCCTGGAGGTGCCCGGTCACCTGGCCAACCCGGTGTGGGCCGACGACCCGGACTTCGACGTCGAGTACCACGTCCGCCGGTCCGCGGTGCCCCGGCCGGGGACGCAGGCCCAGCTGCTGGACCTGGTCTCCCGGGTGGTCGCGCGGCCACTGGACCGGAACCGGCCGCTGTGGGAGCTCTACGTCGTGGAGGGCCTGCCCGAGGGCCGGGTCGCGGTGATCACCAAGACGCACCCGGCGCTGGTCGACGGGCTGGGCACCGTCGACATCGGCCAGGTCCTGCTCGACGACTCGCCCGACGCGTCCCTCCCCGAGCCGGAGCAGTGGCGCCCCCGCCCGTTGCCCGGTGCGCTCCGGCTGGTCGGCCAGGCGGTGGAGGAGTACGTGCAGCGCCCGTCGACGGTCGTGGAGACCGCCCGGCACGCCGTCACCGACGCCCGGGCCACCGGCGCGCGGTTGACCAGCGCGGCCGGCGGGGCGGTGCGGGCAGCGCGGTCGGCCCTGTTCCCGGCACCGCACAGCCTCCTGAACGCGACCAGTGGCAGCCAGCGCCGGGTGGCGGTGGCACGGGCCGAGCTCGACGACGTCAAGCGGGTGCGCAAGGCGCACGGCGGCACGGTCAACGACGTGCTGCTGACCGTGGTGACCGGGGCGGTGCGTGACTGGCTGCTGTCGCGTGGCCAGGCCGTCCTCGGCTCGACCTCGGTGCGGGCGCTGGTGCCGGTGTCGGTGCAGGACGAGGATGGGGAGGTCCCGGGCGGCCGGGTGTCGAGCTACCTGGTCGACCTGCCGGTCGGGGAGCCGAACCCCCGGGTCCGGCTGACGCGGTTGAGCTATGCGATGCGCGGTGTGAGCCAGCACGGCCGGTCGGTCGGCGCGGACACGCTCATCGCGCTCACCGGCTTCGCCCCGCCGACCCTGCACGCGCTCGGCGCCCGGGCGGCGCGCGGCCTGTCCCGCCGGATGGCCAACCTGGTGGTCACCAACGTGCCTGGCCCGCAGGTGCCGCTCTACGCCGCCGGCGCCCGGATGCTCGAGGTCTTCCCCGTCGTCCCGCTGGCGCCGGGGCAGGGTCTGTCGGTGGGCATCACCAGTTACGACGGCCGCGTCTTCTTCGGCCTGAACGCCGACCGCGACGGCGTCGGGGACGTCGACGTGCTCGCCGACCTGATCGAGCAGGAGCTCGCCGGCCTGGTCGAGACCGCGGATTGACCCGGGGCGGGCGGGACCGCTCGGGCGCCGGGATACCGTCGGGCGTCCGTCCAGCACGAAGGAGCCAGCCCGGTGCGTGTCTACCTGCCCGCCACGACGAGCGTCCTGCGGACCCTCGTGGACGACGGGCGGCTGACCGGGCCGCTCACCGCCTTCGCGGTCACCCCGGGTCTGCGGGAGTTCTACGCCCTCAGTGACGCCGGCGCCGACGAGGAGGAGCTCGAGTACGCCGCCCTGCTGGCGGCCGCGCGGGCCAGCCTCCGGCTCATCGACGTCGACCCGTCGGCGGCCCGCCGCCGGGTCGTGCTCGCCGCCGAGGTCCCCGACGCCGCGGTCGACGACATCGAGGACCCCGACGCCGACCGTGGTGCCGTCCGGGTCACCACGGACGTCGCCCGAGCCGATGTGGCCAGCGCGCACGTCGACGACGCCGCGGCCGAGGACGACGTCCGGGCGGCCGTCGGCGTCGTGCTCGAGGCCGACCTCGGCAGCGCGGACGCGCAGTTCGTCGTCGACCAGGCGGAGGGGCACGAGCTCGCCTGGTACGCCACCCAGGAGATCGGGGCGCTGCTCGAGCTGCTCTGAGCGCGGCCCGGAGCGGGCGGTCACCACCCCGCTCCGCACGCCCCGCTGCCCGCGAGCGCCTCGACCGCGCTCCCCGCCGGCGGATCGCGGCGGGCCACCTGGACCCGCTGCGCGGTGCCCGACACCACCAGCCAGCCCGACCCCGGGCGCGCGGGGACCGGCGTGCGGGGCAGCCGGATGCCGAGCAGGTCGGCGTCCCCGGGACCGGGGGACAACAGCAGGCCGCTGCGCCGCCGCCGCAGCGCGGGCACCGGACCCCGGTAGGCGGCCGACAGCTCGGCGGCCGTCCCCGCCACGACGAGGACGACGCCCGGAACGGACCCCGCCGCGGGCAGCGCGCCGAGCACCGCGGAGTCGGCGAGCAGAGCGCAGTCGTCGACGACCACGGCGGCCGGGCTGCCGTGCAGGCCGGCGAGCCAGGCCTGCCAGCCGGCGACGTCCGTGGCGTCCAGCCGCACCTGCCCCGGCGCACCGTCCGCGTCCGCATCCAGCGTGCTCCGGACCACGTGCCGGACCGCGACCCCCGCGGCCGCGAGGTGGCGGGCGCAGGCCTCCAGCGCCGTGGTCCGGCCACTGCCGGGTGGCCCGGCGACGAGCAGGCCTCCGGTGCGGGCCAGGTCGACGGTCAGCACGCCGCCGTCGTCGCCGCCCGGACCGACCGGCAGCAGCAGCGGGTGCCCCGAGCCGGTCGCCGCCGGCAGCGGCAGCACGGGCGCGGCCGGCAGCTCGGGGACCGACAGCGGCCGCTGCCGTCCGGGGGCGGCACCCGGCCAGGTGCCGGGCAGCCGGCGGGGCAGCGCGAGCTGGCACTCCCGGGCGTCCTCGCCGACCAGCGCGCGCCCCGGCGGCCGGTGCCCGGGCACGGTGCCGGCCGGGACACCGGCGACGGCGTAGTCGGCCCGGTCGGCCAGCGGCAGCACCAGCCGGGTGCCGACGGCGTTGGCCAGCCGGCCGCCCGGCACCGCCCGGTCGGCGGTGAGCAGGCACGTCAGCCCGGCCGCTCCGCCGTCCCGGACCAGGCGCAGCAGCGCCGCCGACCCCCGGCCCGGATCGGACTCGTCCAGCTGCGCCATGACCGACTCCGCGCCGTCGACGAGCAGCAGCAGGTGCGCCGGCGGGTCCTCCGGCGGGGCGGCGCGCCGTGCGGCCACCTCCTGCGCCAGCCGGTCCAGCAGCAGCACGGTGCGCAGGGCGTCGTCCCGGCCGACCGCGGTACCGGTGTGCGGCAGACCGGCCACCGTCGCGGCCAGTCCGCCTCCGCCGTGGTCGAGCACGTGCACGTGCAGCCGGTCGGGGGCCAGTGCGGTGACCGCCTCGGCCAGCACGGTCCGCAGGAACGTCGTCCGCCCGCTGCGGGGCCCGCCGACCGCGAGCCATCCGCCGGCGCGGGCCAGGTCCAGCTCGAGCGGTTCCTGCGCCTGCACGTCCGGGCGGTCCAGCAGCCCCAGTCGCAACCGGTCCACCGCGGCGGGCCGCCCACCCCGGTGCTCGAGGTCCTCGGCGGTCAGGCGGTCCGGGAGAGCGGGGCACCACGGCCGGTGCGGAAGCGGCAGGCCCGTCTCGCCGGCCCGGCGCCCCAGCGTCCCGGTCAGCACGGCGAGGTCGCTCTGCCCGGCCGGACCCGCTGCAGGTGCGGGCGCCGGGGGTGCCGGCCAGCGCCAGAGAGCCACCTGCGCTCCACCGTCCCGGACGTCGAGGGGGCCACCGCTGACCCTCGCGGCCTGGAAGAGCACCGCGGCGCCCCCGCCGGCCCTCAGGTAGCCGCGGCCGGGGGTGTCGACCGGCAGGGCGGCGGCCTGTGCGGAGCCGAGGACGTCCCGGGACTCCGCCTCGTCGGTCGTCCGCAGGCAGACGCGCAGCGTGCAGTTGGCCCGGATCTCGGGGGAGACGACCCCGCTGGGCCGCTGGGTGGCCAGGACCATGTGCACGCCCAGCGAGCGACCCCGCTGCGCGATCCCGACGAGCCCGGACAGGAAGGCGGGCAGTTCCTCGGCCAGCCCGGCGAACTCGTCGACGACGATCACCAGGCGGGCCAGCTCCACCGCGTCGGGCAGGGCGCTCAGATCCGGCACGCCATGGGCGGCGAGGAGGGCCTCGCGTCGGGTGAGCTCGGCGGTGAGCGACCGGAGCGCGCGGGCGGTGGTGGCGCCGTCGAGGTCGGTCAGCAGGCCGACGGTGTGCGGGAGCGCGGCCGCCTCGGCGAACGCCGCGCCGCCCTTGTAGTCGACGAGCAGGAACGTGCAGCGGTCCGGCGGGTGTGCCAGGGCCAGGCCGGCGATGAGGGTCTGCAGCAGCTCGGACTTGCCAGAACCCGTCGTCCCGGCCACCAGGGCGTGCGGTCCGTGCCGGCACAGGTCGACCGACAGGTCGCCGGTCGCGGTGCGGCCCAGCGTCGCGACGAGCGAGTCCCGGGCACGGGACCAGCCGCCGGACGGCGCGCCCGCGGCTGCGGGAACCGCCCCGGCGGCCGGCAGGTCGAGCAGCCGGACGTGCCGGGGGAGGGCGGCGTCGGAGGTGGCCGGTGCCAGCGCTGCCAGGTCGCGGGCCAGCTGCGCGGCCACGCGGCGGGGCAGCCGGTCGACCGCCGTGACCGGCCGCCGGCCGGTGCCGGACCGGAGGAGGGTCGCCTGCCCGCCGGTCTCGCCACCGAGCTGCAGCACCGCCTCGCCCAGCCCGGGGAGGTCGGCCGTCGACGACCCGCAGGCCAGGGGGACGACACCGGCGGATCGGGCCGTGCGCAGGGCGGCGAGCAGGTAGGGGCCGACCGGCCGGTCGACCAGCACGACGACCCAGCCGGGTGCACCGTCCTCGGCCGCTGCCCGCCGGGACAGCAGGGCGGTGAACCAGCGGAGCGAGTCCCCGTCGGGGCCGTCGGCCGGGGGAGCGGAGTGGACCTGCACCGCCTCGGCGGCGAGGTGCGGGAGCCACCGCAGCCACGCCCAGTCGGCCAGCCGGTCGGGGGTGGTGAGCAACGCCAGCTCCACCTCACCGGGAGCGTGCAGCGCTGCCAGCTGGCCGAGGACGGCCCTGAGGACGCCCACCGCCGGGGCGCGCGGACCGGCGACCCCCAGCCCACCGGTGCCGGCGAGCTCGATGACGACGGGCAGCAGTTCCGACGGCTCCCGCCGCCGGGGACCGTCGGACTCCACCCGCACCACGTGGGACTCCCCGGGGCCGGTTCCGATCCGCACGGCGAGCGCGTCAGCGTCCCCCCGGCGGCGCTGCCACAGGTCGGTGGACCGCCGGCGCGCCGCCGTGGTGAGAACGGCCAGGTCGGGGTGCGCGGCCTCCGCGGCGCGCTCGTCGGCGCGCAGTGCTGCGGCCAGCCGGTTCCGCGCCGCGGCGAGCTCGGCTGCATGGGTGGCGCTGGCGCGTCGTGTGCTGCGCCGACCCGACCACCGGTCCGACAACCAGGTACCGACCGCCACCACCGGGCTCAGCAGGGCGAAGAAGAGGAAGTGCGGCGCGTCCAGCACCCAGGTCAGGGCCACACCGCCCACCGCCGGCAGCGCCACCGCGACCCACGCCAGCCGCCGGGGCGGCGCGGGGGCGGGCGCGGCCGGGAAGGTGACCTCGACGTCCTCGCGCGGCGGGTGCAACCGCGGACGCGGGTGCAGGCGCAGTCGCCCGCCGTCCCCGGTCCCGAGGGTGGCCCGGGCGCTCCCGGGCCCAGCCGTCCGCAGCGTGCTGGACCCCAGCCGGATCGGCGCGCCCGCGGGCCAGGGCCGCGGCTCCCCGTCGAGCGGCTCGCCGTCCAGCTCGCTGCCGTTGCTGGACCCGAGGTCGCGCACGCTGAGGTCCCCGGTGCCGACCTCCACCAGCAGGTGCCGGCGGGACACGTCGGGATCGGTCAGCCGGGCGGTGGCCTCACCGCCGCGGCCGACGACGTGCCGACCCCGCGCCAGCGACAGGACCGTGCCTGCGTCCGGGCCCCCGACGACGTGCAGTTCCAGCGCGCTCGACCGCGTGGCGAGGCCCGGGCGCGGGCCGGGCCGGCCCAGCCCCAGCAGCGCTCCGTGTGCCAGCGCCGGATCGCTCAGCGGCAGCTCGTCGTCCAGCCGGGTGCTGCCGGACCAGAGCTCCGCGGACGGCAGGCGCAGGGCGGCGGCCAGCCGGGGCAGGACCGCGCCGAGCCGGTCGTCGTTCCGGGCCGAGACCGCCACGTCGAGGGCGCCGGTGGGCGTGACGAGGGTCCAGCACCGGGTGGCAGGGCAGGGGGCGGGCACGCCGGGACCCTGCTCGCCGCAGACCGCCCACCGCGTTCCGCGCACGGATCTGTGGACGTCGGGCGGGGCTGTGGAGGGCCGGGGCCGGTACCGGCCGAGGACCCCTACCGTCCACCCCGACCGGGAGGGACCCGGACCACGAGGAGGACACGTGAAGGTCGAGATCGCCACCCTGCAGTCGCTGGCCGGCCAGTGCCGCGCCGAGGCCGCCGACACCACGGCCCGGCACAGCACCCTGTCGAGCACCGTCGACGCCTCGGTGCTCGAGGGCTGGACCGACAGCCAGGCCGCGGCCCGCTTCACCGAGCTCTACGAGCAGTGGCGGCTCAGCGCCCAGGGGGTCAGCGACGCGCTCACCGGGATGGGCGGACTCCTCGACGGCGTGGCGGCGTCCTACCAGCAGCACGAGGCGGACATGGCGGCCCGCATCGGTGCGCTGCTCTGACGCCGGCCCGGGTGCGGGCTCAGCCCGGTGGCGCGGTCCCGGCCGGGGTCACCTCGGCCGGGCGTCCACCGCCGCGGGACCGCAGCCGCCGGGCAACCCCGGGCAGCTGCTCCCACGGCAGGATCGACAGGATCGCGACGCAGTGCGGCAGGAAGATGATCGCCACGCCGGCGTAGACGGCCAGGTGGAAGCCGAGCAGGAAGACCACCAGCGCCACGCGCGTGCGGGCCGACCAGACGAGCAGCATCAGCGGTGCAGCGAACTCCAGCGCCAGCATCGTCCACTGGGCGCCGACCAGCAGGCCGGGTGTCTCGAGGAGCCAGTCCGACAGCACGGTCCCGCGCCGCACGATTGCCCGGGCCAGCGTGGAGCCGGTCGCCCAGTCCCAGCCACCGAAGCGCATCTTGGCCCAGGCGGCGAGGAAGTAGGTGAGCATGACGGTGACGAAGACGGCCGCCATGGCCCAGCCGGCCGCCTCGGAGGAGCGCTTGTCGCGCCACCGCACGCGCCCGATGGTGGGCAGCACCGCCAGCGCGACGAGGTAGGCGATCCGGTCGTGGTCCACCTTCCCGTAGCTCATCGCGATGACCATCCACTCGAAGTAGAGGAGGAACACCGCGGTGCCGAGCAGTCGGGGCGCTCGGCCGGTCGCCGCCGCCAGGGCGGTGCCGACCAGGGTCCACTGCACGACGAACACCACCGCCGGGGTGGGCGCCGGCAGGGGCAGCAACTGGCCGATGGTCAGCGGCGCGTACCACTCGGTCGGGACGTCGCCGTGCGCCCGCACCCATGCCGTGGTCAGGAAGACGTCGACCGGCACGAACAGGTAGGCGATGGTGCGGAACACCGCGATGCGCGCCAGCGGAACGGGCCGGAACCACCAGTCCCAGCCCACCCGCCGGGGTGCGGACGACGGCGCGGCGGCGCTCACGGGGTGCCCTCCTGACCGGTCGTCACGGCGTGGTCGACGAGCACGCTCTCGGTGATCTCACCGGTGCGCCGGCCGTCGTCGAGCGCGTGGCGGCGCTGCACCACCCGCACCGCCACGAGCGGCTCGGCGTCGGGGTGGCCGGTGGCGTAGGACTCGGCCAGCAACCCGAGCAGCTGCGGCTCCTCGACGAGGCGGGGCAGCTGCCCCTCGAACTCCGCTCGGCGCAGGCCCACCTCGCCCCCGGAGAGCCGGACCTCGTCGCCGTCGGCGGTCACGCCCACCACGCTGGTGGAGACGACCGGCCGGTCGGGGTCGGCACGCGTCGAGTACATCCGGAACGGGCCGAACGGGAACTCGGAGTCGTTGCCCCACAGGGTGCCTCCTAGCAGCAGCGCGAGCACCACGGCGGTGGCGGCGAGCCGGACCCGCCGGCCGGAGGGGGGAAGCGTCAGGACACCGGTCTCCCCGGTGTCCGGAACGGGAGGAGCCGGTACCACGGGCGCATCGTAGGATCGGCGGCCGTCCAGGTGGGTCACCGACGCGGGGTGGGCAACTGGCCCGCCGGGCGTGGTGGGCCGCGCCTGCGACCGGCCGGTGTCCGCTGTCAGCGTCGACAACGGGAGGCAGCAGGTGCAGTTCGGTCGGTACTACGAGGAGTTCGAGGTCGGTGCGGTCTACAAGCACTGGCCGGGCAAGACGGTCACCGAGTACGACGACCACCTGTTCTGCCTCATCACGATGAACCACCACCCGCTGCACCTGGACACCCACTACGCGGCGGAGACCACCGACTTCGGCAAGAACGTCGTCGTCGGCAACTACGTCTACTCGCTGCTGCTCGGCATGAGCGTCCCGGACGTGTCGGGCAAGGCCATCGCCAACCTGGAGATCGAGTCGCTGCGGCACGTGGCGCCGACCTTCCACGGCGACACCATCTACGGCGAGACGACGGTGCTGGACAAGACCGAGTCGAGGTCGAGGGACGACCGCGGCGTCGTCCACGTCGAGACGATCGGCTACAAGCAGGACGGCACGGTGGTCTGCACCTTCCGGCGCAAGGTGATGGTGCCCAAGCGCTCCTACGGCGAGGCCCGCGGCGGCGAGCAGCCCGGCCGCCCGGAGCCGAAGCCGCGCGGATGACCGGCGGCGTGCTGCCGCGCCCGGTCAGGACGGCAGGACGCCCCAGCCGCTCAGCGTCTCCAGCAGCCGCGGCGTGCAGGTCAGCCGCTCGAGGTCGGCCGCATCGGCGAAGGTGACGGCGTCCGCGTCGTCCCCGGCGACCGGCGTGGCCGAGGGGTCCAGCAGCGTGCAGGTCAGGTCCACGACGTCGTAGACGACGCCGGAGCCGGGGATCCGCACCCGGCCCACCTCGGCGCCGGCCCGCACCGCCAGCCCGGTCTCCTCGCGCACCTCGCGCTCGACCGCCGCGGCCACCGACTCGCCGGCCTCCACCCGCCCGCCCGGCACCGACCACAGGCCGCGCGAGGGCTCGTTGCCCCGCCGGACCAGCAGCAGCCGGCCGCGCGGGTCGAACACCACCGCACCGACGCAGGCGACCACCCGCACGGGGGCGTCGGCGGCGGGCGGCACGCCCCGAACGGTACGCACGACCCCGCCGGGTCAGCGCTTGACGAACCCGTCAGGTCACAGGACGGTGATGCCCGATGACTGCCACCACGGTCTGTCCCCGCTGCGGCCAGCGCGTGGTCGTCCGTCCCGGGAACCCGGCCCAGGCCTGGTGCCACGTGCACGGGGCGGTGACCCCGCTGCACCACACGCTGCTGGTGGCGCACGACGCCATCGCCGCGGTGACCGCCGACGCCCGGGTCCCGGCGTGGGTTCCGGACCCGATGCCGTCGGGCTGGACGGTCACCGGCCTCGCGTGGGGCGGGGAGCCCGGCGCGCGGGCCATCGTCGTCGACTGCGCCGGGCCCGCCCCGCTCGGCGGCTCGGCCGAGCTGGTGCTCGTCGCCGAGGAGCCGGGCACGGGCGTGGGCTGCGGGTACGCCGGGCTGCCCGGCCTCGACCCCGGCGACGTCATCTCCGGCCCCTCGTCGGCCGACGTCGAGGCCGCCGGGCAGCGCGCGCCGCTGTGGGCTGTGCCGACCTCCGACGACCGGGCCGCCTTCGTGGGGGAGGCCTACGGGGTCTGGTTGTGGCTGGTCATGTGGCCGATGTCCGCGGCCTGGCTGCTCGCCGAGCGGCTGCAGCTGCTCGACCTGCGCGAGCGTCTCTACCCCGACCTGCCGCTCGGCCCGCCCAGCGAGCACCTGCTGCCCGGACCGTGACGGACCGGACCGGATCGACCGACATCCCGGGCGGCGTGTCCCGGGAGGGAGCCCTGAGGCGTGTGTTACCCATGGGGCTCGCCGTGCGGGCGACCCCGTCCGCGCGCCCGCCTGACACAACCGCGGAGGTGACGGTGAAGAAGGTCCTCACCTGGCTGGCACTCGCCTTCGTCGTCTTCTACGTCATCTCGGCGCCCGAGGACTCGGCCGACTTCGTCCGCACCGCCGGCCAGGCCCTGGGGAACGCGGCGTCCTCGCTGGCCTCGTTCTTCGACTCGCTCGCCTAGCCGGCGTGGGCGGCCCGGCGACGCCTCCTCCCGACGGCCGCCGGCCGCGGTGGAGCAAGGACGCCGAGAAGTACCTGCTCGAGCACGAGAAGCCGCCCGTCGTCGCCACCCGCCGGCACTGGGCCGTGCTCATCGTGCCGGCGGCCAAGGCGCTCCCGACGCTGGCCGTCAGCCTCTGGCTGATGGTGCTCGACCCGGAGAACCGGGTCACCGCCAGCGTCGGCCTCATCGTGCTGGTCGGGGCGCTGGGGTACCTGGCGCTGCGGGTCGGCGAGTGGTGGATGCGGCACTTCATCGTCACCAACCGCCGGGTGCTGCTGACCACCGGGATCATCGTCCGGACCGTGGCCCTGCTGCCGCTGCGCCGGATCACCGACCTGACGTACAAGGAGACGCCGTTCGGCCAGCTCCTCGGCTACGGCACCTTCCGCTTCGAGTCGGCCGGCCAGCAGCAGGCGCTGTCGGAGATCACCTACCTGCCGCGGGCCGGCGTGCTGTACCGCGACGTGAGCGACCTGCTGTTCGGCGACAACGGCGCCGACAAGGGCGACGACGAGGGCGAGGCCGAACCGTCGCCGCGGCAGCCCCGTCGGCTCCCGCCCCCGTCGCCGGACCGCCCCGCGGCGCAGACCGCCACCGACGGACGGCGGGACACCCAGCCGATCCCGCCGCTGCCCTCGCGGCGTCCCCGCTCGGCGAAGGTGGCCGGCCAGCGGGTGCGGCAGGCTGGGCGCTGATGCGGATCGACCTGCACACCCACTCCTCGGTGTCCGACGGCACCGACAGCCCTCCGGAGCTGCTCGCCGCGGCCCGGGCCGCCGGCCTGGACGTCGTCGCGCTCACCGACCACGACACCACCGCGGGGTGGGCCGAGGCGGAGCGGGCCCGCCCCGACGGGCTCACCGTCGTCCCGGGCATGGAGCTGTCCTGCCGCTGGTTCCCCGCGGGCTCACCGCCGATCAGCGTGCACCTGCTGGCCTACCTCTTCGACCCCGCGCACCCGGCGCTGGCAGCGGAGCGGGCCCGGCTGCGCGATGAGCGGCTCGGCCGCGGCGAGCGGATCGTGACCGCCCTCGCCGACGCCGGCCACCCGGTCGCGTGGAGCGAGATCGTCGAGCGCACCGGCGGCGGGGTGGTGGGCCGGCCGCACGTGGCGCGGGCCCTGGTCGAGGCCGGCGTCGTCGAGTCGGTCGACCACGCCTTCGCCACGCTGCTGCACCACCGCAGCCCCTTCTACGTCGCCAAGGCCGACACCGACGTGCTCGCCGGCATCGCGCTGGTGCGTGCCGCCGGCGGGGTGCCGGTGTTCGCCCACGGCCTGGCGACCCGGCGCGGCCGGGTGGTCGGGGACGAGGCGATCGCGGCGATGGCCGAGGCCGGGCTGCTCGGCCTGGAGGTCGACCACCCCGACCACGACCCGGACGAGCGCGCCCACCTGAGGGGCCTGGCGGGCGAGCTGGGGCTGCTGGTCACCGGCTCCAGCGACTACCACGGCAGCAACAAGACGACACCGATCGGCGCCTGCACCACCGCGCCGGACCAGTTCGAGGCGCTGCTGGCGGCGGGCACCGGCGCCGCGTCGTTCGGCGGGAGCACCGGCGCCTCCGGTTAGCGTGACCGGCATGGAAGCCGCGCAGCTGGAGATGCCGGGCATGCCGCGGCGGCTGTTCCCGGCCACACCGAGCAAGCTGGCCGCCTTCAGCGACTGTCCGCGCCGCTACCGGCACGCCTACGTCGACCGGCCCACCCCGGCGAAGGGCCCGGCCTGGGCGCACAACAGCATGGGCTCGGCGGTGCACGCCGCGTTGCGCTCGTGGTGGGAGCTGCCGCTGACCAGGCGCACCCCGGGCGCGGCGCGCCAGCTGCTCTACGGGGTCTGGTCGACCGCCGGCTTCCGCGACGCCGAGCAGTCCGAGCGGTGGCGCGCCCGGGCGGCCGGCTGGCTCACCGACTACGTGACCGGCCTCGATCCCGCCGACGAGCCGGTCGGCACCGAGCGCCAGGTCGCCGCCACCACCGAGCGGCTGGCGCTGTCCGGCCGGGTCGACCGGATCGACCAGCGCGGCGACGAGCTGGTGGTCGTCGACTACAAGACCGGCCGCTCGGTCTGCACCGACGACGAGGCCCGTGGATCACCCGCGCTGGCCGCCTACGTGCTGGGGGTGCGCCGCACGCTGCGCCGGCCGTGCAACCGGGTCGAGCTGCACCACCTGCCCACCGGCACGGTGGCCGCCTTCGAGCACACCGACCGGTCGCTGGCCAACCACGTCCGGCGGGCCGAGGACGTCGCCGCCGACATCGCCGCCGCCACCGCGGCCGTCGACGGCGGGGAGGACCCGGACGTCGCCTTCCCCGCGGCTCCCGGCCGGCAGTGCGGCTGGTGCGACTTCCGGCCCAGCTGCTCGGTCGGTCAGGCGGCCACCCCGCCGCGGGAGTCGTGGAGCTTCCTCGCCGAGGAGACCGCCGCGCAGGGATGACGCCCCTCGGCCCCGCCCCGAGCCCCCGCCCCGGGCCTGCGAAGGGTGGGGAGGACGGCGGCCCCCTGCAGGGTCCCGCCGCGAGCTTGCGAGTGGTGGGGGGCAGGGGGGCCTTTGTCAGGCGGTGAGCGGCTCGGCGGACGCGACGCGTTCCCGGGCCGAGCGCACGATCGGCGACTCCCGCACCTGCGCCGGAACCGTGAGCGCCGCCCGGCGGAAGGCGCGCACGGCGGCGGTCGCCGCGGTGTCGGTCAGGCCGTAGCCCGGCAGTCCGTACAGCCGGCGCGCCCACCGGGGCAGCGTCGCGGCCCCCAGCGCCGCCAGCGTGCCCCACGCGGGCCGTGCCGGGGTCAGCAGCTGCACCCAGCCGGGCATCGGCGGCAGCAGGACGAAGCGGGAGGCGTTCCGCGCCGCCGGGGTCACTCCCAGCTGCGGGCGGGTCCGCTGCAGGTAGTCGTCCAGCTCCGCCACGCTCGCCGGCACGTCGTCGGGCTCGCAGCCGATGAGCACCGCGGCGGTCACCTGCTCGGCGACGTACCGGTCGGCCTCGGCGTCGGTCAGCGGAACCCCGGCCCGCCGGGCGACCGACAGCAGCGAGTCGACCTCGCAGCAGTGCACCCACAGCAGCAGGTCGGCGTCGTCGACGGCGTAGCTGCGGCCGGTGGTCTGCTCGACCGCCGACTTGCGCCGGTGCATGCCGCGCACCCGGCGCACCGACCGCAGCACCTCGCGGCGGGTGCCGAAGGTCAGGGTGGCGACGTACTCCGCGGTGCGGGTCAGCCGCGCCCACGGGTCGTCGGTGAAGGCGGTGGAGAAGCGGGCGACGCCGTCCATGGCGACCGGGTGCAGCGCCTGCAGCAGCAGCGCCCGGAGGCCACCGATGGAGAACGCCGGGTCGGCGTGGATCCGCCAGCTGATGCTGTCGGGGCCGAAGAAGCCGAGCAGGTCCTCCTCGGCCGTGAAGTCGTCGACCGACGGCAGCCGGTTCACCGGAGCGCCCCGGCCGCGTCGGCCGTGGCCGGCACGGAGGCCCAGAAGTCGAGCAGGACCGCACACGTGCCGGGCGGGTTCTCGATGGCGGGGGAGTGGATCGCGCCGGCGATGACCCCGTGCCGGGCGCCGAGCCGGCGCGCCATGTCCTCCTGCGCGGCCGGCGTCCACGCGTCGTCCGCGGCGCCGTGCGCCACCAGCACCGGGACGCCGGTCGCCGCGAGCTCCGCGACCCGGTCCGGCTCGCTGGTCATCGCATCGGCCATGCCGCGCAGGCCAGCGGCGCTGTTGGCGAGGAACCGCCGGGCCAGGAACTGGCGGGTCGGCTCCGGCACCAGCTGGGCCCTGGGATCGGTCATCGCCAGCTGCTCGAGCGTCTCGTGCACCAGGGGCACGCCGCCTTCGTCCAGCAGCGGGGTGAGGTGCGCGAGCAGCTGTGCCCGGGCGCCTCCCAGCCGCGAAGGGCCGGAGCCGAGCAGGGTGAGCGTGCTGAACGCGGCCGGCTCGGCCAGGACCGCGGCCCGGCTGACCAGACCGCCGAAGGAGTGCCCGACCAGGTGCAGCGGAGCTGCGCCCTCGGCACGCAGCTGCCGCGCGACGCCGAGGAGGTCGTCGGCCAGCTCGGCCACCGAGTAGCGCGCCGGGTCATCGGGCCCGGGGGACTCGAACTGGCCCCGCTGGTCGAGGGCGACGACGCGGTACCCGGCGGCGCACAGCGGGCGCAGCAGCGGCGCGAAGTCCTCCTTGCTGCCGGTGAAGCCCGCGACCAGGAGGACGGTGCCGCGGTCCCCGGTCCCCCCGGTGTCCAGCGCCGCCAGCGGGCCGGCGCCGCCCTCGAAGTTGCGCTGCCGTGCGTCGTGCTCGGCCAGCTGGCGGAGGTCGTCGGGTGCGATGGAGACGGGAGCGCTGTCGTCCGGGCCGTCGGGCATCACCATGCCCACCAGTGAACATCGCCCGCCGCGACCGCGCCGCGCCGGCGGGTCAACGGTAGGCGGTGACGCGGTCGGGCAGCTGGTGGACGAGGACCGGGCCGGCCACGGTGACCAGCCCACCGGCGTCCAGTCCGGGGGCGTCGACGCGCTGCAGCTCGTCGCCGGTGACGAGGTCGCGGAGGACGACGGCGTTCCCCTCGGGCACCGGGACCGACGTCCCCGCGGGGAGCGGCGCCCGGTCGGCGGTGCCCGCGGTCAGGCCGGAGGCCGGGGTGCGCCAGGAGACCGCGCCGGTGCCCTGGTCGACGACGGTCAGCGTGCCGTCGGCCCACACGAGCGCGCTGGTGCCGAAGCCGGTCGCGAGCGGCTCGCCCGCAGCCTCCCCGAGAGGCGACCCGAGCGGGACGCCGTCGGCGCCGGCGAGCAGCTGCACGCCGTCGTCCCCGGCGACCACGACCGCCTGCGCCAACGCGGCCAGCGTCGTCCCCCCGGCCACGTCCCGGGTCCACAGCGGAGTGCCGTCGTAGCCGTCGAGGAGGCGCACCTGCACCGACCCGCCGCAGGTCTGCAGGACGGCGACGCCTGCGCCGCCGACGTCGCCGTCCGCGAACGAGCAGCCCTCGTCCGGATCGGCCCGCCAGCGGATGCTGTCGCCGACCGGGTCGAGGGTGAGCACGCCGGTCGGGCTGGTCGCCAGCACGATCCCCTCGGTGCTCGAGAGCACCGCGTCGGGGCGCAGGTCGAGGTTGCGGGTCCAGGCCCGCACGCCGGTGTCGACGGCGAGCGCGATCGCCTCGTCGCAGCGGTCCTCGGTGCCGAAGACGGCGACGACGCGACCGCCCACGAGGGTCCAGTCGCAGAGCCGGGCGTTGGCGCGGGTGTAGCGCCAGGCCTCCTCGCCGCTGTCGACCGCCAGCGCGCGCACCCCGTGCTCGTCGCCGACGACCACGCGGCCGCCGTCCACGGTCGCACGGACCGCGCCGCCGGTCGGCGTCGTCGGCGCGGACCAGGCGGCGGAGACGGCACCGGCCGGCGTCCCGGTGGGGACGTCGGCCGGTGCTGCGGTGGTGCTGTCGGTGGCGGCCGCGTCCGAGCCCCGCCACAGCAGGGCCCAGACGACGACCAGCGCGAGGGCGGCCGCCGTCCACCCCCACACCCGCAGCGGCGGGCGCATCGGCCACCTCCCGAGCGTGGTCACGTGCTGGGACGGCCCGCCTCCAGGGGTCCGCCCCGAGCGGAGCGAGGGGTGGGGGAGGGGCGGGTCCTCCGACTCGTTCAGGCGGCGGGCTCGGCGGAGCCCTGCCCGGAGCCGCCACGGCGACGACGGCGGCGCTTGCGGGCGGCACCGTCGCCGGTCGCGGCGGCCTCGCCGGAGGAGGCGTCGGCCGGTGCAGCGGGCGCGTCCCCCACCGCGGCACCGCTGCCACGGGTGCGCCGGCGCGGACGGCTCTTGCGCGGGCCGGCCGGCTTCTCCTCGTCCTCGCGGGCGGGGCCGCGACCCGCCCCGGAGCCGCCGCCGGAGCGGGTGCGCTTGCCGGTCTCGCCGAGGTCCTCGACGGTCTCGGCGTCCAGCCCCTCGCGGGTGCGCTGCGAGCGGGGCAGCCGGCCGGTCGCGCCCTCGGGCACGTCCAGGTCGGAGTACACCCACGGCGACGTGGAGTAGGTCTCCGGCGGGTCGGTGAAGTCCAGCTCCAGCGCCTTGTTGATCAGCTGCCACCGGGGGATGTCGTCCCAGTCGACCAGCGTGACGGCGACGCCCTCGCTGCCGGCCCGGCCGGTGCGGCCGATGCGGTGCAGGTAGGTCTTCTCGTCCTCGGGGCACTGGTAGTTCACGACGTGGCTGACGCCGGTGACGTCGATGCCGCGGGCGGCGACGTCGGTGGCCACCAGGACGTCGACCTTGCCGCTGCGGAACGCGCGCAGCGCCTGCTCGCGCGCACCCTGGCCGAGGTCGCCGTGCACGGCGGCGGCGGCGAAGCCGCGGTCGACCAGCTCGTCGGCGACCTTCTGCGCGGTGCGCTTGGTGCGGCAGAAGACCATGACCAGGCTCCGGTCGCGTGCCTGGAGGACGCGGGAGAGCAGCTCGGGCTTGTCCAGGTTGTGCGCCCGGTAGATGAACTGGGTCGTCTGCGGGACGGTGGAGCCCTCGTCGTTGCCGTGGGCGCGGATGTGCGTCGGCTGGGTCATGAACGACCGCGACAGGGTCACGATCGGGCCGGGCATCGTCGCGGAGAAGAGCATGGTCTGCCGCTTGTCCGGGACCATGGCCAGGATCCGCTCGATGTCGGGCAGGAAGCCCAGGTCGAGCATCTCGTCGGCCTCGTCGAGGACCAGCACCTTGACCTTGCCCAGGATCAGGTCGCCCCGCTGGGCCAGGTCGAGCAGCCGGCCCGGGGTGCCGACGACGATCTCGACGCCGGCCTGCAACGCGGCAACCTGCGGCTCGAAGGCGCGGCCGCCGTAGATGGCCTGCACGCGGATGCCGCGCTTGCTGCCGGCGGTGGCCAGGTCGCGGGAGACCTGCACGCACAGCTCACGGGTGGGAACGACGACCAGCGCCTGCGGGACGCCGTCGCCACCCTCGGCCGGCGGGACGACGCGCTGCAGCATCGGGACGCCGAAGCCCAGGGTCTTGCCGGTGCCGGTGCGGGCCTGGCCGATGAGGTCGTTGCCGGCCAGCGCCAGCGGGAGGGTGAGCTCCTGGATGGCGAAGGTCCGGGTGATCCCGACCTCGGCCAGCGCCGCGACGACGTCGGGGTGGACGTCGAAGTAGCTGAACAGCGGGGCGTCCTCGGCGACGGGCGCGCCGCCGAGCTCCTCGACGGCCTGCTCGAGCTGCTCGGGCGCAGGCGCGCCGGTCTCGGCGTGGTCGAGCTCGGGTGTGGTGGGTGTGTTCTCGGTCAAGGTCAGGGTCTCGCCTCTGGTCTGCCGGGGGAGCAGGTCCGGGACGCCTGTCGCTCCGCACCTGTCCCGGTCGGGTGTCGCGGGATCGGTTCCAGCGCCGACGCGGCCAGCAGAAACCGGGCCACACCACGGTGTCGGCCCGGGAGGAAGCCCCTCGGGGCATCGTCTCCAGCGGTCGTCAGCGCACAGATACACAGCGAACCCGAGGGCTCGCCGATTCCCAGTCTAGCGTGCGCACCGGTTAGCCTCCCTCCGCCGCGCGGTCCGGGGCGCCGAGCCACCCGTCCGGGGCAGGCGCCAACGTCCCACCGACCCCGGGAGCTGCCAGTGGACGCGGTCGACCAGCGAGCCGTCGTCGACCTGCTGGGCGTGCTGTCCTACGCCGAGCTGACCGCCTTCGACCGGCTGGCCGAGGACGCGCGCCTCGCGCCCACCCTGGGCGGCCGGGCCGCGCTGGCGCAGATGGCGGCTGCGGAGATCGACCACCACCGCCGGCTGACCGCGCGGCTCACCGAGCTCGGTGCCGAGCCGGCCGCGGCGATGAGCCCGTTCGTCCCCGCGCTGGACGCCTTCCACGAGACCACCCGGCCGCGCACCTGGCTGGAGGGGCTGGTCAAGGCCTACGTCGGGGACGGCCTGGCCTCGGAGTTCTACCGGGAGATCGCCGGCTTCCTGCCCGACCCCGACCGGGCCTTGATCCTCGACGTGCTCGCCGACACCGGGCACGCGGACTTCGCCGTCCGCGAGGTGCGGGCGGCGATCGCGACCGACCGCACGCTCTCCGGCCGGCTGGCGCTGTGGGGACGACGGCTGGTGGGCGAGGCCATGCGGCAGGCGCAGGCGGTGATCGCCGAGCGCGACCAGCTCGCCGCGCTGATCCTCGAGGGCACCGGCGACCTGAAGGGCATCGGGCGGCTGGTCGAGCGGATCACCAGCGCGCACACCGAGCGGATGAAGGCCCTCGGCCTGAATCCCTAGAAGAAGGACCCCGGTGCTCCCCACGCCTCGCGAGCTCGGCGCGGGCCCCTGCACCGGGGCCGTTGCAGCACCTCCCGGCCCCCACGCCTCGCGAGCTCGGCGCGGGCCCCTGCACCGGGACCGTTGCAGCACCTCCCGGCCCCCACGCCTCGCGAGCTCGGCGCGAGCCCCTGCACCGGGGCCTCAGCACCTCGCTCTACACCTTGAACTGGGAGACCAGGCGGGACAGCTCCGCGGTGATCCCCGCCAGTCCCTCCGCCGCCGAGCGAGCCTGCGACGCCTCCTGCTCGGTCTCGCTGCTGACCGCCGAGACGGTCACCACGGCCGAGGCGATCGACCCGGTGCCCTGCGCCGCCTCGGTGACCCCGCGCGACATCTCGCTGGTCGTCGCCGTCTGCTCCTCGACCGCGCTGGCGATGGTGGTCTGGTAGTCGCTGATCCGGGACACCACCTCGTCGATGCGGGCGATGGCGGTCACGGCGCTGGTGGTGTCGGTCTGGATGGCGTCGATCCGGCGGGCGATGTCCTCGGTGGCCTTGGCGGTCTCCTGGGCCAGGTCCTTCACCTCGGTGGCGACCACCGCGAAGCCCTTGCCCGCCTCCCCAGCCCGCGCCGCCTCGATCGTGGCGTTGAGGGCCAGCAGGTTGGTCTGCTCGGCGATGCCGGTGATGACCCGCAGCACGTCCCCGATGGCCTTCGACGAGTCGCCGAGCTTCGCCACGGTCTGCTTGGTCGCCTGCGCGACGGTGACCGCCTCCCCGGCGATCCGCGCCGCCTCGGAGGCGTTGGTGGCGATCTCGCGGATGCTCGCGCCCATCTCCTCCGCGCCGGCGGCGACGGTCTGCACGTTGCGCGAGACCTGCTCAGCGACGGCGGACACCTCCTGCGTGCGCGCGCTCGTCTGCTCCACCGACTCGGCCAGCCGGCCGGACACACCCGACATGCCCGAGGAGAGCTCCACCAGCGATCCCGACGCCCGGCCGATGCCCATGACGGTGTCGGCGACCTTGACGACGAACCGGTTGAACGCCGCGCCCAGCCGGCCGATCTCGTCCTTGCGCGACTCGTCGACCCGCGCGGTCAGGTCGCCGTCGCCGTCGGCGATCTCCTCCATGCGGGCGCGCAGGGCGTCGAGGGGGCGCACCACCCGGCGGGCGACCACCAGCACCGCCAGGCCGGCGAGCAGCATGGTCACGAGCGCGCCCCCCAGGATCGTGGTCCGGAGGGCGGCGGCGTCGGCGAGGATCGCGTCCTCCGGGATCTCGACCACGAGGGCCCACTGCTGGCCGTCGGCCACGGGGAACGGCGTCGCCACGACCACGCGTCCGTCGACGGTGCGCTGCACCACCGAGTCCTCGGTGATGGCCTCGGTGGCCGCCGCGCCGGCCCCGCCCTGCGGCGTCTCGCCGACCACGTCGCCCGAGCGGTTGCTGGCGACCACCATGCCGGCGGTGGAGACCAGCGCCGCCCGGCCGACCTCGTACGGCCGGACGCCGGCGATCTGCTCCTGCACGGTGGACAGCGACACGTCGACGCCCGCCACACCCACGACCGTGCCGCCGACCCGGACCGGCGAGGTCAGCGAGGTCATCAGGACCTCCTCGCCGGCCACCTCGTACACGTACGGCTCGGTGGTCACGTCGACGCCGCGGTCCCGGGCGAGCAGGTAGAAGTCGCCGGTGCCCGGCTCGGTGTAGCCGGCGATCGGGGTCACCCCGATGCTGGCGCCGTCGCGATACCAGTAGGAGAGGTAGCGGCCGCTGGCGTCGCTGGGCGCCCGGCCGGCGTGGAGGGCGTCGGCGAGGTCAAAGGCGTTCGGCTCGAACACCGACCACGTGCCCAGCAGCGTCGGGTCGTCCTCGAGCAGCCGTCGCTCCACGGCGTCGGCCAGGGCGCGATCGGCCTTCCCGGTGGCCACCATCGCCGAGAGGCTGCCGGCGAGGACCTGCGCCGTCCCGAGCTGGCGGGTGAGGCCGACCTGCACCTCCTCGGCCTGCGCGGTGGCCAGGTTCTGCGCGTAGCGCAGCCCGTCCTCGCGTGCCTGCGCAGTCGTCAGCATGGTCACCACGGTGGCCAGTCCGGCGAGGACGACAGCCACGACGGCCACGGTGCTGACGACGAGGCGGGTCTTGACGCTCATGGGGGCACTCCAGGCACGAGGACGGCGAGAGGCTGGCACCGTCTGCATCGGTCGGCCCCGACGTGATGTTGACCTCAGTGCGGAACGGCGTCGGGCGGACCGTCCGGTTCCGTGCAGTGCGACGGGGCGCCCCCTCGGTAGAGGGGACGCCCCGTCGTGGACGTGCCGTCGGTCGTCAGATCCTGCTGTCGGCCCGACTCCGCGCCACGCTCCGATCCTCGCCCGGAGCCGTGCACCGGCCCCGCGGACGCTCCGCTCCTCGCTGATTCCTCGCTGCGATGCTCGTGCCCTGTCGGCGGGGGCCTCGCTGTGGTGCTCCCGGGGCTGTCGTCATGCCCCCGCGATGAAGCCCACGCGCCGCTGGTCGGCCTGCGCGATCTCCACGTAGGCGATGCGGTCGACGGGGACGAGCACCCGGCGACCGCGGTCGTCGACCAGCGTCAGCAGGCCGTCCTTCGTCGCGCCGGACATGGCCTTCGCCACCTCGGCAGCGATCTCGTCGGGGGTCTTGGGGCTGTCGATGACCAGCTCCCGGGGGGAGTGTTGGACACCGATCTTGACTTCCACGGGGGATGCCTCCTCGAGTTGCGCGGCTGTTCCCCACGCTAGTGCAGCGGTCGATCCGCCGACCTGCCGTGCAGGTGCGCCGTCAGCGAACGCGGCCCCCTGCAGGGGCCCGCCGCGAGCTTGCGAGCGGTGGGGGGCAGGGGGTCCTTCTTCAGCGCGCCGCGCCCTCGCCGCCCTCGACCCGGGGGAAGCCGGAGATGCCGCGCCAGGCCAGCGCGGTCAGCAGCGACACCGCCTCGTCGCGGGACACCGTGCCCTTGCGGGGCAGCCACCAGCGGGCGCTGGTCTCCGACAGCCCGGTCAGGCCCGAGGCGAGCAGCAGCGCCCGCTCCCGGTCCAGGCCGGTGTCGGCGGCGATGACCTCGCCGATCGCCTCCACGCAGGCCCGGTGACCGCGGTCGGCCAGCTCGCGGACGTCCTCGTCGTTGTTCAGGTCGGACTCGAAGACCAGCCGGAACGCGGCGCCGTCGGCGTTGATGAAGTCGAAGTAGGCGCCGACGGCCCCGTTGACGCGGGTGCGGTTGTCGTCGGTGCCCTCCATCGCCTCGCGCACCCGGTCGGTGAGCAGGGTGACCTGCTGCTCGAGCAGCGCCAGGTAGAGCTCCCGCTTGCCCGGGAAGTGCTGGTACAGCACCGGCTTGCTGACCCCGGCCCGGTCGGCGATCTCGTCCATCGCCGCGGCGTGGTAGCCCTGGGCGACGAACACCTCCTGCGCGGCCTGCAGCAGCTGCGCGCGGCGGGCGCCCCGCGGCAGACGGGACGAGCGGCGGACGGGCGCGGGCGCTGACCGGGATACGTGCATGGCGGAGGGATGTTACCGACCGGTCACCCGCTCGCGCGCCGCCGTCCGCGCTGGCCTAGCGTCTGCCGGGTGTCCGACGGTCCCGACGCCCGCGCCGCCGCCGACGCACACCCGGCCCGCCTGTCGACGACCCCGCTGCCGAGCACGGACCGCCTCCCGCCGCCGTGGCCCGGGGAGCAGGTCGCCGTCCGCGGAGGAGAGGTGTTCGTCCGGCGGACGCCGTGGACCGGCCCGGTGGACGGCGCGGCCGCGGGTGCACCGCGGGAGCGGGCGCTCTACGTGCACGGGCTCGGCGGCGCCTCGACCAACTGGACCGACCTCGCCGCGCTGCTCGCCGTCCGCTTCGACGGCTGGGCCCTCGACCTGCCCGGCTTCGGCCGCTCGCGGCCGCCGGCGCGCACCTCCTACTCGGTGCGCGGGCACGTGGCGGCGGTCGTCGACGTCCTGGAGCGGGTCGTCGCCGAGCCCGGAGAGGCCGCCGGCCGGCCGGTGCACCTGCTGGGCAACTCCCTCGGCGGCCTGGTCTCGCTGTTCGTCGCCGCCAGCCGCCCCGACCTGGTCGCCACGCTGACCCTGGTGTCGCCGGCGATGCCGGTCCGCCGCGTGCCGGGCGCCTTCAGCCGCCTGCTCCTGCTGCTCTTGCTGCCCGGGATCCCGGCGCTGGCCGAGCGCCGGTTGTCCGGCGTGACGCCCGAGCAGCAGGTCCGCGGGATGGTGCAGGTGTGCTTCGGCGACCCGCGCCGTGTGCCGAGAGCACGGCTGGACCAGGCGCTGGAGGAGATGCGCGAGCGCGCCGGGCAACCGTGGGCGACGCGGGCGCTGACCCGCAGCATGCGCGGCCTGATCACCTCCTACCTCCGCGTGGGCCCGCGCAACGCCTGGCGGCTGGCCCGGTCGCTGCGCCCGCCCACGCTGGTGGTGTGGGGCGACCGCGACCGGTTGGTCGACCCCGCCCTCGGACCCCGGCTGGCCGCGGCCGTCCCCGACGCGCGGCTGCAGGTCCTCGAGGGCGTCGGGCACGTCGCCATGCTGGAGGCCCCCGAGCCGATGGCGCGGGCGGTGCTGGCACTGGCCGAGGACGCCGCCGCGGCGGCCCTGCACGACCCGGCGCACGCCTCCTGACCTGCGGCGGGGCGACGCGAGGCCACGGACCGTCGCCCGGCCACACGCCGTCGCCGCGCGGTCTGCACCGGAGCCGGGGGGCCGTGAGAGTCTGACGAGGTGAGTCCCGCGGACGCCTTCCCCGGCCGCGGGCCGAACGGGCGCACGCGACCGGCGCCGGACGCCGGCCCGCCCGGTCGTCCCGCTCGCGCCGAGGAGCCGGTCCGCGGCCTCCCGCGCGTGCCCCCGCCCGCCGCCCGCCGCGCCGCGCCGCAGCAGCCCCCGAGGTTCGCCGACACCAACCCGGTGGTGACCCGGTCGGACTCCCCGAGCCCGACGGAGCGCCCGCGGGTCCGCCGACCCGTCGCCACCGACCGCACACCCGGGCGGGTCCCCGCGGAGCGCCGCACCGGAGGCACCCGCGTCGTCGTCAGCGGCCGCACCCGGTCAGGGTCCACCGGCGGCGGAGGCGGCCGGTTCCACCGTTTCGTGACCCGGTGGGGCTGGCGCGCCTACGCGATCCCGCTGCTCGCTCTGGCGACCGTGGTCACCCTCGTGGACCTCGTGTCCGGCGGGGCCGGCACGAGCGGGTCGGCCACCGCCGCGCCGACGCCCTCGGCCGAGGCCGCGGCCCCTCGCACCGCCGAGGCGGTCGCCGAGCCCCCGGCGACGCCGACGGCGCCGGCCGAGATCGACGCCGCACCGACCGCGGCGCCCGAGACCGCCGCGGGCGCGCCCGGCTTCGTCCAGCAGGGCGCCGGGAGCGTGACCGTCGTCCCCGGCAGCTCGCAGATCTACGGCACCGGGCCGCTGCAGCGCTTCGTCGTCGAGGTCGAGGACGGCATCGAGGTGGACGGGCCGTCGTTCGCCGCCGCGGTCGAGGAGACGCTGGGCGACCCGCGGTCGTGGGGCAACGGCGGGCGGATGTCGTTCCAGCGGGTCGGCCAGGAGGAGGCTGCGGCCGGCGACTACGCGTTCAAGGTGACGCTGATCAGCCCCGGCAACATGGAGCGCTACTGTCCCGGCGTCGGCACCGGCGGCTACACCTCCTGCCGGTACGGCGATCGGGCCGTCATCAACCTGGCCCGCTGGGCGACCGCCGTTCCCGACTACGAGGGCGACGTCCCGACCTACCGGCACTACGTGGTGAACCACGAGGTCGGCCACGCGCTCGGCAATGGCCACCAGGCGTGCCCCGGTCCCGGCCGGCCCGCACCGGTCATGCAGCAGCAGACCCTCGGGCTCGAGGGCTGCGCCAAGAACGCCTGGCCCCATCCGTGACACGGTCGGCCCGCGGGCCGACCCCGCCAGCACGTGCCGCCTCCCCTGCGCTGAGCGGGTGTGGTCCCTCGCCAGTCCGCCAGCCGTCCGTCAACGACCAGGTGGGCGCGTGAGTCGGCGACGGTGTGCGCTGGTGTGCACGTCCGGTGGTCCGAACTGCGCGTCGGCGCACAGGATCCGGTGCTCGGCCGGTGGTACGACAGCCCGGCATGCCGTGGGAATCGTCCTGGGTGCCGGGCTGTTGACCCGATGAACGCCGGCCTGCGCTGGGCCGCTGTCGAGTACTGAGGAGCAGCTCGTGTCCCTGCCACCCCTGGTGGAGCCCGCCGCCGATCTCACGATCGACGAGGTCCGCCGGTACAGCCGTCACCTGATCATCCCGGACGTCGGGATGGACGGCCAGAAGCGGCTGAAGAACGCCAAGGTGCTCGCCGTCGGCGCCGGTGGCCTCGGTTCGCCCGTCCTGATGTACCTGGCCGCGGCCGGGGTCGGGACGCTCGGCATCGTCGAGTTCGACGTCGTCGACGAGTCGAACCTGCAGCGCCAGATCATCCACGGCGCGTCCGACGTCGGCCGGTCCAAGGCCGAGAGCGCGCGCGACTCGATCAAGGAGATCAACCCCTACGTCGACGTCCGCCTGCACGAGACGCGGCTGGACAGCGACAACGTGATGGAGATCTTCGGTCAGTACGACCTCATCGTCGACGGCACCGACAACTTCGCCACCCGCTACCTGGTCAACGACGCCTGCGTGCTGCTGGGCAAGCCCTACGTCTGGGGCTCGATCTACCGGTTCGACGGCCAGGTCTCGGTCTTCTGGAACGAGCACGGCCCGAACTACCGCGACCTCTACCCGGTGCCGCCGCCCCCCGGCATGGTGCCCAGCTGCGCCGAAGGCGGCGTGCTCGGCGTCCTGTGCGCGACCGTCGGCGCCATCCAGGCCACGGAGGCGGTCAAGCTGATCACCGGCATCGGCGAGACGCTGCTCGGCCGGCTGATGGTCTACGACGCCCTGGAGATGACCTTCCGCACCATCAAGGTGCGCAAGGACCCGGAGGCCGAGCCGATCACCGGCCTCATCGACTACGAGACCTTCTGCGGTGTGGTCTCCGACGAGGCCCAGCATGCGGCCGCAGGCTCGACGATCACCGTCGACGAGCTCAAGGACATGATGGACGCCGGCAAGGACTTCGAGCTGATCGACGTCCGGGAGCCCAACGAGTACGAGATCGTGTCCATCCCCGGTGCGACGCTCATCCCCAAGGACGAAATCCTCTCCGGCCGCGCGCTGTCGCAGCTGCCGCAGGACAAGCCGATCGTGCTGCACTGCAAGACCGGCGTCCGCTCGGCCGAGGTGCTCGCCGCGGTGAAGAACGCGGGCTTCTCCGACGCCGTGCACGTCCAGGGCGGCGTGACGGCCTGGGCGACGCGCATCGACAAGACGCTGCCGACCTATTAGAAGGACCCCCGTCCTCCCCACCCTTCGCAAGCTCAGGGTGAGGCCCTGGACGGGGGCCGGTTCCAGCACGTCACCGGGCCCGGTCCGCTCCCGTACGGGAGCGGACCGGGCCCTCGCGCTGTCTACTGAGCGCATGCCCGACTTCGCCCCCGCCGAGCTGATCGCGCTCTTCCAGCGCGCGCAGGCCGCGTTCACCGACCGCGTCGACGCGGTCGAGCCGGAGCAGTGGGACGACGAGGCACTGCCCGGCTGGACGGTCGCCGACCTCGTCGCGCACCTGGTGTCCGAGGCGCTCTGGGTGCCGCCGCTGCTGGCCGGGGAGCCGTTCGACCTCATCGACGGCCGCTTCCCCGACGACACCAGCGACCTGCTCGGCGACGACCCGCTGACCGGCTGGGAGTCCGCCGCCGACGGCGCGCTGACCGCCTTCGCGCAGGACCGGGCGCTGCTGCACACCGTCCACCTGTCCCGCGGGAAGGTGCCGGCCGGGGAGTACATCGAGGAGATGACCGCCGACCTCACGGTGCACTCCTGGGACCTCGCCCGGGCCACCCACGGCGACACCGAGCTGGACCCGGCACTGGTCACGGCGGCGCTCGTCGTCGCCGACCGGCTCCCCGCAGACGGTGTGCCGGGCCTGTTCGACCCACCGCTCGACGTGCCGCGGACCGCCCCACCGCAGGCCCGGCTGCTGGGCAGGTACGGCCGCCGGGGCTGACCCCGGGAGGTCGGTGTGGGTGGTGGACGACGACCCGCGGACCCGTACGCACGGCCGCGGCGGGCAGCCCTCCCCGGACACCTCGCCGCTGGACGTGGACGAGGCGGTGTTCGACGTCGTGGAGCGCATCCCGCCCGGGCGGGTGAGCACCTACGGCGCGATCGGCCGGCTGGTCGGCGTCGGGCCGCGGCGGGTCGCCCGCGCGCTGTCCCAGGGCGGGGGAGCGGTGCCCTGGCACCGGGTGGTCCGCGCCGACGGGTCGGTCGCCGAGCCGGTCCGCGTCGAGCAGCTCGCCCGGCTCGCCGCCGAGGGCGTGCCGGTGCGCTCGGGCCGCGTCGACCTGACCGCCCTCGGCTGGCCCTGAGCCGGCCGGACGGCGGGCCCGTGCTGCTGGTCACGTGGGCCCGGAAGCGGTGGACCGGCAGGCGCGCGGACCCCTGCACGGCAGCAGCCGCCGCGCTCCGGCCGCGCCGGTGGCCCGGCCCTCCCGAGAACGTCCGACGCTCGTGGTGTCATCGGAGTGTGGCACTGAGGGGGGACGAGTCGACGCCGGTCTACCGCCTCGTGCAGCCGGCCGGAGCGTCGGTGCCACGCCCCCGGCTCGACCCCACCCAGCAGGCCGTCGTCGACCATCAGGGCGGCCCGCTGCTGGTGCTCGCCGGCCCCGGCACGGGCAAGACGACGACGATCGTCGAGGCGGTCGCCGCGCGTATCGACGGCGGCGTCGACCCCGAGCAGATCCTCGTCCTGACCTTCAGCCGCCGGGCTGCGGCCGAGCTGCGCGACCGCGTCACCGCGCGGGTGGCGCGCACCCTCCGGGAGCCGCTGGCCCGCACCTTCCACTCCTACGCCTACGGCGTGCTGCGACGGGCGGCGCTGCTGCGCGGGGAGGCGCCCCCGCGGCTGCTGACCGCCGCCGAGCAGGACGCCGTCGTCGCCGAGTTGCTGCGCGGTGACCTGGCCGGGGAGGGCGCGGTGCGCTGGCCGGAGTCGTTGCTGCCGGCGCTGACCACCGCCGGCTTCCGCGGCGAACTGCGAGAGCTGCTGCTGCGGGCCACCGAGCGGGGAGTCGACCCCGAGCTGCTGGCCGCCTGGAGCCGGGAGACCGGCAACGAGGCGTGGCTGCACGCCGCGGCCTTCCAGGAGCAGTACGAGGCGGTCACCGCCTTCTCCACCGCCGGCGGCGGTGACGCGTCGGGCTACGACTCCGCCGAGCTGGTCCGGGCCGCGATCGCCGAGCTCGAGGACGACCCCGCGCTGCTGCGGGCCGAGCGCGAGCGGGCCCGGTGGCTGTTCGTCGACGAGTACCAGGACACCGACCCCGCACAGGTGGAGCTGCTGCAGCTGCTCGCCGGTGGCGGGGGTGACCTGGTCGTCGTCGGCGACCCCGACCAGGCCGTCTACACCTTCCGCGGCGCCGAGCCGCGCGGCATCGTGGAGTTCCCCGAGCGGTTCCGCACCGTGAGCGGCCGACCCGCACCGCGGCTGTCGCTGGGCGTGTGCCGGCGCTCGGGCCCCGCGCTGCTGGAGGTCAGCCGGAGGGTCGCCGAGGCGCTGCCCGGCCCGTGGGAGCACCGCCGGCTGTCCGCGGTCGAAGGGGCCGAGGAGGGCAGCGCCGAGGTGCACGTCTTCGACTCGGCGTCGGTCGAGGCCGCCTACGTCGCCGACACCCTGCGCCGCGCGCACCTGGTCGACGGCGTCCCGTGGTCGGAGATGGCCGTCGTCATCCGCACCGCGCTGGCCATCGGGCCGCTGCGGCGCGCGCTCACCTCGGCCGGCGTCCCGGTCGAGGTCGGCACAGACGACCTGCCGCTGGCCGCCCAGCCGGCCGTCGCGCCGCTGCTGGCCGCGCTCGGCGCGCTGCTGCCGCGCCCGGGCGCCGAGCCGGGCACGCTGGCCCTCGACGAGCTCGGCGCCGAGGCGCTGCTGACCTCCGCACTGGGCGGCGCGACCGTGCTGGACCTGCGCCGGCTGCGCCGTGCCGTGCGGATCGCGCAGGCCCGGCGCGGGGTCGACGCCGACGAACGGGGCGCGCCGCTGGCCACCGCGCTCGTCGACGAGGGGCTGCTCGAGGAGCTGCCCGAGGCCGTCGCCCGCCCCGCGCGCCGGGTCGCGGACGTGCTGGCCGCCGGCCGGGTGGCGCTGGCCCGCGACGGGTCCGCCGAGGACGTGCTCTGGGCGATGTGGCAGCGCAGCGGGCTGGCCGGCCGGTGGGCGCGGGCCAGCGCCGCCGGCGGGGCGGCCGGAGCGGCCGCCGACCGCGACCTCGACGCCGTCGTCGCGCTGTTCGACGCCGCGGCCGGCTTCGTCGACCGGCTGCCCTCGGCCACCGTCGGCGCGTTCGTCGAGCACCTGTCGGCACAGGAGCTGCCCGGGGTCACCGGCGCCGGCCGGGAGTCGGCGACCGACGCCGTCCGGCTGCTCACCGCGCACGCCTCCAAGGGCCTGGAGTGGGACGTCGTCTGCGTGGCCGGCGTGCAGGAGGGCATCTGGCCCGACCTCCGCGACCGCGGCACGCTGCTGGGCACCGAGCTGCTGGTCGAGCGGGTGGCGGGCATCGACGGCGCCGTTCTCGACCGGCGGGTGCAGATGCTGGCCGAGGAGCGGCGGCTGTTCTACGTCGCCTGCACCCGCGCCCGCCGGCGGCTGGTGGTCACCGCCGTCGAGGGTGCCCTGGACGGTCCCGACGCCGGCGCCACCGCCTCCCGGTTCCTCGACCTCGTCGTCCCCCGGCCCGACGACGGCCGGCCGCTGACGCCGCTGCCGCGCTCGCTGACGCTGCCCGCGCTGGTCGCCGAGCTGCGGCGGGCGGTCAGCGACCCGCAGACCGAGCCGGCCCGGCGGTCTGCCGCCGCCGCGGTGCTGCGCCGGCTGGCCGACGAGGGCGTGCCCGGCGCCTCCCCGGCCGACTGGTGGGGCCTGGCGCCGCTGTCCGACGACGCTCCGCTGGTGCCCGACGGCGAGGCGGTGCGGGTGCGCCCGTCGGCGATCGAGACCTTCCAGCGCTGCCCGCTGAAGTGGGTGCTCGGCGCGGTCGGCGCCGAGGCCTCGCCCGACGCCACCCGCACCGTCGGCTCGGCGGTGCACGCCGTCGCCCAGAAGGTGGCCGAGGGGCTGCCCGCCGCCGAGGCACCCGCCGCGCTGGCCGAGGAGCTCGACCAGCTCGACCTCGGTCCCGGCTGGGCCGACCAGCGGCAGCAGACCGCCGCCCGCGACATGCTCGACCGGTTCCTGCGCTGGCACGCCGCCAACGGCCGCGAGCTGCTCGCCGCCGAGGCCGACTTCGACGTCACCGTGGGGCGGGCCCGCATCCGCGGCCAGGTCGACCGGCTCGAGCGCGACGGCGCCGGCCGGCTGGTCGTCGTCGACCTCAAGACCGGCCGCACCGCCGCGCGCGACATCGACACCCACGGGCAGCTGGCCGCCTACCAGGTGGCCGTCGCCGCCGGCGCGTTCGGCGAGCACGGCGATGCCCCCGGCGGAGCGGCGCTGCTGCAGGTCGGCTCCGGGAGCAGGGCCAAGGAGCAGGCCCAGGACCCGCTGCCCGCCGGCGTCCCGGTGGGGCAGACCTGGGCCGGGGAGCTGGTGGCGCAGGTCGGCGACGGCATGGGCGCGGCCACCTTCGAGGTGCGGACCGGTAGCCACTGCTCCCGGTGCCCGGCCCGGCGCAGCTGCCCGCTGCACGAGCGCGGCCGGCAGGTCACGGCGTGAGCGTGGGGGAGTCCGCGTGAGCCGCCGGACACCAGCGCCGGTCGAGGAACAGCTCGCGTTCGACGACGCCCTGTTCGGGGCGGCGCCCGAGCCGGTGCGGCAGCGCCGGACGCTCACCCCCGCCGAGGTCGCCGCGCGCTGCGGCCTGGCCTACGCGCCCTCCGACGAGCAGACGCGGGTGGTGTCGGCGCCGGCCGACCGGCCGCTGGTCGTCGTCGCCGGGGCCGGGTCGGGCAAGACCGAGACGATGGCCGCCCGGGTCTGCTGGCTGGTGGCCAACGAGCTGGTCGCCCCCGACGCCGTCCTCGGGCTGACCTTCACCCGCAAGGCGGCCAGCGAGCTCAACGAGCGCATCCGCATCCGGCTGGGCGCGCTGTCCCGGCACCCGGAGACCGATCCGGAACTCCGGGAGCGGCTGGCCGTCGCGATGCCGACGGTGTCGACCTACCACGGTTACGCCGCCTCGCTGGTCAGCGAGCACGGGCTGCGGATCGGCGTCGAGCCCGGCGCCGGCGTGCTCGGCCCGGCGATGTGCTGGGGGCAGGCGGCGTCCGTCGTGTCCGGCTGGACCGGCGACATGGACGACGTCCAGCTCACCCCGCTGACCACCGTCGAGGACGTGCTGGCGCTGGCCGGCGAGCTCGGCGAGCACGACATCCCCGCTGACCGGCTGCGCGCGTGGACCGCGCAGCTGGAGCGGCAGATCGCCGGCTATCCCGACGCGAGGGGCAAGCGCGGCCCCTACAGGCCGGTGCTGGAGATGCTGGCCCGCCAGCGCGCCCGCGTGGCGCTGCTGCCGCTGGTCGAGGCGTTCGAGGCACGCAAGCGGGCCGCCGGCGCGATCGACCACTCCGACCAGGTGGCGCTGGCCGCGCGGGTCGCCGTGAGCGCGCCCGAGGTCGGCCGCCGCGAGCGGGCCCGCTGGCGGATCGTGCTGCTCGACGAGTACCAGGACACCAGCGTCGGCCAGCTGCGGATGCTCGAGGCGCTGTTCGGCGGCACCACCGGGCACCCGGTGCTCGCCGTCGGGGACCCGCGGCAGTCGATCTACGGCTGGCGCGGCGCGTCGGCGGGGACGATCGAGCGCTTCGACCGCACCTTCCCCGGGGTCCGCGGCCGGGAGGCGCAGCGGCTCACCCTGGCCACCAGCTGGCGCAACGACGGCGCGGTGCTCGCCGTCGCCAACGACGTCGCCGGGTTGCTGCCGGCGCCCGAGGTGCCGCTGCCCGACCTCGCGCCGGCGCCCACCGCCGGGCACGGGCTGGTCACCGCCGGCCTCTACCCGACCGTGGCCGAGGAGACCGAGGCGCTCGCCGACCGGCTGGCCGCCAGCTGGCGCGGCGAGGACCCGGCGCTGCCGCCGCGCCCCGACGGGCGTTCCCCGACGACGGCGGTGCTGGTGCGCACGCGCAAGCAGCTGCCCGGCATCGCCGCCGCGCTGCGCGCCCGCGGCCTGCCGGTGACCGTCGTCGGCCTGGGCGGGCTGCTGGAGGTGCCCGAGGTCTCCGACGTCGTCGCGACGCTGACCGTGCTCGTCGACCCCACCGCCGGCGACGCGATGGGCCGGCTGCTCACCGGCGCCCGCTGGCGGATCGGCCCCCGCGACCTCGCCGCGCTCGAGTCCCGCGCCCGCGCGCTGGTGCACTCCCGGAAGCCCGACCGCGAGGACGGCGACGACCCCAGGCCGTCCGAGCGCGGCAGCATCGTCGAGGCGCTCGACGACCTCGGGGACCCGTCGGCCTACTCGCCCGCGGCCCACCGGCGGCTGCGGCGGCTGGCCGCGGAGCTGGCGCACCTGCGCGGCCGGCTGGGGGAGTCGCTGCCCGATCTGGTCGACGACGTCGCGCGGGTGCTGGGCCTGGAGACCGAGCTGGCCAGCGCGCCCGGCGTGAGCCCCGGTTCGGCGCGGGCGCACCTCGACGCGCTGCACGCCGTCGCCGCGGAGTTCACCGAGCTGGCCGAGCTGCCCTCGCTGCCGGCCTTCCTCGGCTACCTGCGCGACGCCGAGGAGCGCGAGCGCGGCCTCGAGCCGGGCGAGGTCGCGGTCGACCCCGAGTCGATCCAGCTGCTCACCGGCCACTCGGCCAAGGGCCTGGAGTGGGACGTCGTCGCCGTGCCCGGCATGACGGCCGACCAGTTCCCGGCCCGCACCGACACCAGCGACTCGTGGGTCAAGGACCCCGGCGCGGTCCCGGTCGACCTGCGCACCACCGACCGCGCGGAGCTGCCGCAGCTGCGCCTGCCGGTGCCGGGCTCCGGCGACCAGGCCGCGGTGCGCGCCGCGCTCGAGGACTACGTCGAGGAGTGGAAGCGCTTCGGGGAGGCCGAGGAGATCCGGCTGGGCTACGTGGCGGTCACCCGCGCCAAGCACCTGCTGCTGTGCTCGGGCAGCTGGTGGCGCGAGGGCGTGAAGCCGAACGGCCCGTCGGTGCTGCTCGACGCCGTCCGCCGCGCGTGCTCGGCCGGTGCCGGCGTCGTCGTCGCGTGGGCCGAACGCCCCGAGGAGGGGGCCACGAACCCGGCGCTGGAGGAGTGGCCGGTGGGCGTGTGGCCGGCCGACCCGCTCTCGCCGCCGCGCCGCCGTGCGCTCACCGCCGCCGCCGAGCTGGTGGCCGGTGCCGCCCCGCACCCGCTGGACGCCGCCGCCGCCCTCGGCACCGGCGATCCGGAGGTGGAGCGCTGGGTGCGCGACGCCGACCTGCTGCTGCGCGAGCGACGGCGCACCGCCCGCCCGACCGTCGAGGTGCCACTGCCCAGCCACCTGTCGGTGTCCGAGCTGGTCACGCTGCGCCGCGACCCCGCCGAGCTCGCCCGGCGGCTGCGCCGGCCGATGCCCGCCGCGCCCGCGCCGCTGGCCCGCCGCGGCACCGCCTTCCACGCCTGGCTGGAGGAGCGCTTCGGCGTCGCCCGGCTGCTCGACCTGGACGAGCTGCCCGGCTCCGGCGACGAGTCCGCCGCTCCCGACGGCGCGCTGGCCGCGCTGCAGGAGGCGTTCCTGGCCAGCCCCTGGGCCGACCGGCAACCGGTCGAGGTCGAGGTGCCCTTCGAGACGCCCCTGGGCCCGCTCACCCTGCGCGGGCGCATCGACGCGGTCTTCGACGACGGCGGTGGCGGCTTCGAGGTCGTCGACTGGAAGACCGGCCCGCCGCCGTCGGGCGCCGAGCTCGCCGCCGCGGCGGTGCAGCTGGCCGCCTACCGGCTGGGCTGGTCGCGGCTGACCGGCGTCCCGGTCGAACGGGTCAGCGCCGGCTTCCACCACGTCTCCGCCGGCGTCACCGTGCGCCCGGTCGACCTGCTCGACGAGGCCGGCCTGCTCGCCCTGGTCACCGGGCAGGCGGCCGACGACGACGTGCTCCCCGACGAGCCCGAGCCGGAGGAGTGCTGACCTCCCGCGACGTGGCCCCCTGCAGGGGCTCGCCACTGGCCCCGTCCAGGGCACCGCCCCGAGCTCGCGAGGGGCGGGGAGGACGGGTTCTTCCATGGCGGGGGGCAGGGGTCCCGCTTCACGTGGAGGCGATGCGGTCCAGGATCGCGACGGCCAGCTGCTCGGGAGCCTGCTCGGGGATCCAGTGGCTCACCCCGGCAAGCTCGACGAACCGGTAGTCGCCGGTGACGTACTCGGCGCAGCCCTCCGCGGCCCGCCGCCCGATGGCGACGTCCCCGTCGCTCCACACGTACGCGGTCGGCACCGGGACGTCGTCGACCGGCGTGGACGAGCTCATCGCCCGGTACCAGTTGAGCGCGGCGGTCAGCGCGCCCGGCGCCGAGAGCACGGCCACGTACTCGTCGACGGCCTCGGCCGGGACGGCGTCCCCGAACATCCGCCGGAGCCGCCGGGCGTCGTCGGCCAGCAGCACCTCCTCGGCCTTGCCCTGCTGCCAGAAGAGGCGGATGTAGGCCGACCGCTCCTGCTGCTCGGGGTCCGAGCGCCACGCCGTGGTGAACGCCGTCGGATGCGGCACGGAGACCGCGGTCAGCGAACGCACCCGGTCCTCGTGCCAGGCGGCCAGCGCCCAGGCCACGTTGGCACCCCAGTCGTGCCCGACCACGTCGGCCACCGGCACGTCCATCGCCGTCATCAGGTCGGCGGTCACCTGCGCCAGGTTGGTCAGGGCGTAGGCCTCGACCTCGTCCGGTCGCGCGCCGGGGGAGTAGCCGAGCTGGTCGACGGCGTAGCTGCGCAGCCCCGCCTCGGCCAGCTGGGGGGTCACCGCCGCCCACGACGCCGATGTCTCCGGGAAGCCGTGCAGCAGCAGCACCGGACGGCCGTCGTCCGGCCCGTCGGCCCGGACGTCGAAGCTGAGGTCGCCGACGTCCACCCGCAGGAGCTGTCCCGACATGGCCGCGACGCTACCGTCGGCAGTCGTGAGCAGCCCGGAACGCGACTTCGTCAGCGCGCACCTCGACGACCTGCACGCCGACCTCGACGCCTGGTTGCGGATCCCGTCGATCTCCGCCGACCCCGCGCACGCGCCGGCCATCGCCGCGAGCGCCGAGTGGCTGGCCGCCGCGCTGCGCCGCACGGGCTTCCCGGTCGTGGAGGTGTGGGAGACCGCCGGTGCCCCCGCCGTCTACGCCGAGTGGCCCTCGGCGGACGACGGCGCGCCGGTGGCCCTCGTCTACGGGCACCACGACGTCCAGCCGGTCGACCCGCTGGAGCTGTGGGCGCACCCCCCGTTCGAGCCCACCCGCGTCGAGGGCCCCGACGGCCCGGAGCTGCACGCCCGCGGCGCGATCGACGACAAGGGCAACGTCGCGATGCACCTGCTCGGCATGCGCGCGCACCTGGCCGCCACCGGCCGGGACACCCCGGCGGTCACCGTCAAGGTCCTGGTCGAGGGCGAGGAGGAATCCGGCTCGCCGCAGTTCGCCACCCTGCTGCGGGAGCGGGCCGAGCGGCTGCGGTGCGACGTCGTGGTGGTCAGCGACACCGGGATGGCCGCCCCCGACGTCCCCAGCGCCGTCGTGGCGATGCGCGGGCTGGCCGACGCCGAGATCACCCTGCGCGGGCCCGCCGTCGACCTGCACTCCGGCTCCTTCGGCGGCGGCGTCCCCAACCCGCTGCACGCCATGGCGACCCTGCTGGCGAGCCTGCACGACGCCCACGGGCGGGTCACCCTGCCCGGCTTCTACGACCGGGTCCGCCCGCTCACCGACCGCGAGCGCGACCTCATGGCCCGCGTGCCCTTCGACGAGCAGGCCTGGCTGACCGGTCCCGCCGCCTCCCGGCTCGCCACCGGGGAGGACGGCTTCACCACCCTGGAGCGGATCGGTGCCCGGCCCACCGCCGAGGTCAACGGGATGTGGGGCGGCTACACCGGCCCCGGGCACAAGACGATCATCCCGGCCGAGGCGCACGCCAAGATCACCTTCCGGCTGGTCGCCGACCAGCGCCCTGCCGACCTCGCCGAGCAGGTGCGCGGCTGGGTGGCGGCCAACCTGCCGGCGGGCATCCAGGCCGACGTGCACGTCCCGGCCGGCGGGGTCTCCCCGTGCGCCAGCGACCTGGACTCCCCGGCGATGGCCGCCCTGCTCACCGCGATCGGTCAGGCCTTCGACCGGGACCCGGCCGACGTGCTGTTCACCCGCGAGGGCGGCAGCGGCCCGGAGGCCGACCTGGTCGACGTCCTCGGCGCGCCGCTGGTGTTCCTCGGCGCCGGGCTGCCCACCGACCGCATCCACTCGCCGAACGAGCGGGTGCTGCTGCCGATGCTGTACCGCGGGGCCGAGGCCGCCGCGCACCTGTGGCGGGAACTCGCGACCGTGCCGCTGCGCCCGCGGTGACCGACCGCCAGGACGGCGGGCGTTTCGGCCCCTACCGGATCCTGGGCGTCCTCGGCCGTGGCGGCATGGGGCAGGTGCTCCGGGCGCACGACGGCGAGCACGAACGGGACGTCGCCCTCAAGGTGCTGCACCCGCAGTGGGCCCAGGACGAGGGCTACCGCGACCGCTTCCGGCGTGAGGCCCGCATCGCCGCGCGCCTCACCGAGCCGCACGTCGTCCCCATCCACCGGTACGGCGAGATCGAGGGGCAGCTCTTCCTCGACATGCGCCTGGTCGACGGCGAGGACCTCGACTCGCTGCTGCGGCGCACCGGCCCGATGGACCCCGCCCGCGCCGTCGACCTGGTCGGCCAGGTCGCCCGTGCCCTGGACGCCGCACACGCCGGGGGCCTGGTCCACCGGGACGTCAAACCGTCGAACGTGCTGCTCGTCGCCCGGGCCGACGGGCGGGACCTGGCCACCTCCGCCGCCGGAGAAGACTTCGCCTACCTGGCCGACTTCGGCGTCGCCCGCGGCGCCGACGACGGGCCCGGACCGGCGCTGACCGCCGTCGGCACCGCGGTCGGCAGCACCGAGTACATGGCCCCCGAGCGCTTCGGCGCGGCGCCGCCGGACGCCCGCGCCGACGTCTACTCCCTGGCCTGCCTGCTGTTCGAGCTGCTCACCGGGCGCCGTCCGTTCCCCCCGGGCGATCCGGCGCGCACGATGGCCGCGCACCTGCACGAGGTGCCGCCGGCGCCGTCGTCCCTGCGTCCGGAACTGCCCGCCGCGCTGGACGAGGCCGTCCTGCGCGGGCTGGCCAAGGACCCCGAGCGGCGCTGGCAGCGCGCCGGGAACCTGGCCGACGCGGCGCGGTCGGCGCTGACCGGCAGCGGCGTCCCGGTGCCCCGCCCGGACGACGCCCCGACGGCAGCCGGGCCCCGGCCGGTGGACGGGGACCGCTCGACCACCCGGCAGGTGCCGGCAGCCGCCCCGGTCGCGCCCGCACCGACCCTCGTCGGCGATCCCCCGGCCGGTCGGTCCCGGCGCCGGCTCGGCTGGCTGCCGTGGCTGCTCGCCGCCGTCGCGACGGGAGCGGCGCTGGTGCTCGCCGGGCTGCTCGTCACCACCGACCGCCGCGCCGACGAGGCCGCCGGCGACGTCTCGGGGATCGCCCAGCGGCTGCTCGCCCTGGCGCTGCCCGAGGAGGTCGACCCCGCCGACTGCACGGCCGCGCCCGTGGACGGGGCGCAACTGGGTCGGCTGGAGTGCCCGGCGGGGGACCTCGACGAGGGCGGCGCCCCGGCGGGGACGTACGCCCTGTACGCCGGGGACGGCGCGGCCACCGCCTTCGCCGAGCACGTGGCGGCCGCGGGGCTGCCCGTGCTCGACAGCGAGTACGGCTGCGGGAACGGCGACGACCCGGAGGGCTGGCTGCCGCTGGAGGACTCCGACGACCGGACCGTGGGCCGGCTGGCCTGCTCCCTCGATGCCGAGGGCGACGCGCAACTGCGCTGGACCTGGGACGACACCGGCACGCTCGCCGTCGCCGAGGTGCGCGGCGGCGGGGAGGACGAGTTGCGCGAGCTGGTCTCCTGGTGGGACGACGCCGCCGACCGTCGGTGACCGGAGCACCCCGGCGGCGGTCCTAGGGTGATGCCGTGACCGGTCAGTCGAGCGCACCGCCGGGCTGGTACCCCGACCCCGACGGCACACCCGGGATGGTGCGCTGGTGGAGCGGCGCCGGCTGGTCCGACGTCACCACCCCTGCCGGTCCCGGCGTGGCCGTGCAGGCGCCGGTCGCGCCGCCGGCCGCGGCGCCCGGGATCCCCGAGCAGAACCCGTCGCCCGGCCCTGGACGGCCACCGCAGCGCACCGCCTGGGTGGTCGGGCTGTCCGTCCTCGGGCTGGTGCTCGTCGTCCTCATCGGCTTCCTCGTCGGGCGGCCCAGCGGTCCGGACGACGACCGGGGCACCGCCGCACCGCCCCCGCCGACCAGTTCGCCGTTCCCGCCCGGCACCGTGCGGATCGTCGACGAGGCCGCCGGCATCGCCTATCCGTACCTCGGCCAGGGCTGGCTGGAGTACGACCTGCAGGACGTGGTCGAGACGACGTCGGTGGCCGGGCAGTACCTCGTCACGCAGGAGGTGACGCCCGACGGCTTGTTCATCGCCCAGTGCACCTCGGGTCCGCTGCTGCCCGGCCTCTACCCCGGTGCGGGGGGTCTGCAGCCGGCTCTCACCCGGGTCGCCGACAGCGTGCGGCTGAACTACTACCCGAGCCCCAACGAGCGAGAGGTCCTGCGCGACGAGGCCCGGACCGTCGACGGCGTCCCGGCACACCTGCTCGAGTTCGACCTGTCCTGGGACGTCGACGGCTACGAGGCGTCGGGAGAGCGGGTCGCCCTGCTCCTCGTCGACGTCGGCCGCCCGGCCCCCGCGCTGCTGTACATCTCCATCCCCAACACCCACGCGGAGCTGTACGGGGTCATCGACCGGGTGGTCGACGGCGTCGACGTGCTGTGACACCGTCGGCCTACCGGCCGACACGGGGCCACGTGCCGTCCCGGCCGCCGCTGAGGTCCGGACCACCGTCCCCGCTCGGGGGACCCTCCGGGCCGCCGCTCCCAGGTACCCGCACCGCGGCCACGTGCCGTCCCGGCCGCCTGCCGTCCCGGCGACGAGTGGTCCACCGGAACTCTCGCGCGGTCGCCCTCGCGTTCGCGCGGGCGCAGCGGCGCGGGAGCGGGTGCAACGGCGGAGGAGCGGGGGAGCCGCCGCGGGTGGCCGACGTCGCAGCCCCGGCGTCGCCCGGCGCGGCGTGCCCGGGCGCGGTTAGGGTCGGGCACGTGACTGCAGCTGGGGCCGACCTCACCCTCCGGCACCCGGTGGAGCGTTTCCGACTGGAGAACGGGCTGCGCGTCGTGCTGGCGCCGGACCGCAGCGTCCCGGTGGTCGCCGTGACCGTCTCCTACGACGTCGGGATGCGCAACGAGCCCCAGGGCCGCACCGGTTTCGCCCACCTCTTCGAGCACCTCATGTTCCAGGGCTCGGCCAACGTCCCGAAGATGGAGCACGCCCGGCTCGTCCAGGCCGCGGGCGGCACCTTCAACGGCTCGACCCACCAGGACTACACGAACTACTACGAAGCCCTCCCCGCCGAGGCCCTCGAACGCGCCCTCTTCCTCGAGGCGGACCGCATGGCGGCGCCGGCGATCACCGAGGAGAACCTCCGCAACCAGATCGACGTGGTCAAGGAGGAGATCCGGGTCAACGTGCTCAACCGCCCGTACGGCGCCTTCCCGTGGCTGCAACTGCCGTCGATCGCCTTCGAGAGCTTCGCCAACACCCACGACGGCTACGGCTCGTTCGTGGACCTGGAGTCCTCGACCGTCGACGACGCCACGGACTTCTTCCACCGCTACTACGCGCCGGGCAACGCCGTCCTGTGCCTGGGCGGCGACCTCGACGTCGAGGAGACCGAGCAACTGGTGCGCCGCTGGTTCGGGCCCATCGCCGCCCGCGAGGTGCCGCCGACGCCGCCCACCGGGGAGCCGTCGCCGACGAGCGTGCGCTCCGGCGTGGTCGAGGACCCGCTGGCCCCGGCGCCCGCGGTGGCCCTCGGCTGGCGCGTTCCGGACCCGGTCGGCGACCTCGACACCTACCTCGGCACGGTGCTGCTCGCCGAGCTGCTGAGCGAGGGCGACGCCTCCCGGCTGGAGCGCCGGCTGGTCCACGACGACCAGCTGGCCATCGCGCAGAGCAGCTACGTGGGCCTGTTCGGCGACCCGTTCGACGTCCGGGACGCCACGTTGCTCACCACCCAGGTGCACCACCCGGCGTCGGTCCCGGTCGAGAAGGTCGTCACCGCGGTGCACGAGGAGATCGGCCGGATCGCCCAGGACGGCGTCGGCGCCGACGAGCTGGCCCGCGTGCAGGCGCGCACCGAGGCCCAGCTGCTGCGTCAGGCCGACTCGGTGCTCGGCCGCACGCTGGCCTTCGCCACCGCCGAGCTGGTCCACGGCCGCGCGGAGCTGGCCGGCGAGCTCGCCGCCCGGCTGGCCGCCGTCGGCTCCGAGCAGGTGCAGGCCGCCGCCCGGGGGCTGGACCCCGGTACCGTCGCGCTCCTCGAGCTGCGCGCCACGGGGGGACGTCGATGAGCGAGCTCGCGAGCTCGTCCGTGAACACAGCAGCGCCGCGAACGCGGCCGGCCGGCGACAGCGAGGAGGGCTCGTGAGCGCGCCCGTGCTGGTCCCGCCGCTGGGTGAGCCCCGGCCGCAGCCCGAGCTGGCCGTCACCGAGGCGACGCTCCCCAACGGCCTCCGGCTGGTCGTCGTCCCGCGGCCGGGTGTCCCCCTCGTCGAGCTGCGGCTGCGGGTGCCCTTCGCCGCGGCGACCGCGCGCGCCGCCGCGCAGCACACCGCCCGCGCCTCGGTGCTGTCCGGTGCCGTTCTGCTGGGCACCGGCGGGCGCGACGCCACCGGCATCGCGGAGGCCGTCCAGGCCCACGGCGGGGAGCTGTCGGTCTCCACCGACCCCGACCGGCTGCTGTTCGCCACCACGCTGCTCGCCGAGGGGCTCGCTCCCGTGCTGGGCGTGCTGGCCGAGGTGCTGACCGACGCGACCTACCCGGTCGACCGCGTGGAGGCCGAGCGCGCCCGGGTCGCCGAGCGGATCTCCATCGCCCGGTCCCAGCCCGGGATCATCGCGCGCACCGCGCTGGCCGCCCGCCGCTACGGCGCCCACCCCTACGCCGAGCAGCTGCCCGCCGTGGAGCTGGTGGACGCGGTCCGCAGCCAGGCGCTGCGCAAGCTGCACCGGGACCGGGTGCTCCCCGCCGGCAGCACCCTGGTGCTGGTCGGCGACCTCGACCCGGCCGCGGCCGTCGACGCCGTCGGCACCGCGCTGGCCGGCTGGACCGGCGAGGGGACGGCGGTCGCCGCCCCGCCGGTGCCGCAGCCGGCACCCGGGGCGCTGCAGGTGGTCGACCGGCCCGGCGCGGTGCAGTCGAACCTGCGCCTCGGCGGCCCCGCGCCCAGCCGCACCGACCCCGACCTGCCCGCCGTGCGGCTGGCCAACATGGTCTACGGCGGCTACTTCTCCTCCCGCCTGGTGGAGAACATCCGCGAGCGGCGCGGCTACAGCTACAGCCCGCGCAGCTCGGTCGACCACCTGGCCGCCGCCTCCTCGTTCCTCGTCGAGGCCGACGTCGCCACCGAGGTCACCGGGCCGGCGTTCCTCGAGACCTGGTACGAGCTCGGCCGCATGGCACTCGTGCCGGTGACCGAGGAGGAGCTGGACGCCGCCCGCCGCTACGTGCTCGGCAGCATGGCGCTGTCCACCGCCACGCACGCGGGGCTGGCCAGCACGCTGTCGGCGCTCGCCGGTTCGGGCTTGCCGCCGCAGTGGCTGGCCGAGCACCAGCAGGCGCTGGCCCGGGTCACGGTCGAGGAGGTGCAGGAGGCGGCCCGCCGCGTCCTGCAGCCGGCCGCGCTGACGGCCGTCGTCGTCGGCGACGCGGGGCAGGTCACCGACCCGTTGCGGACGTTCGGACCGGTCGAGGTCGTCTCCCCGGCGGATCAGGCATGAGCGTCCCGGACGGCGGCAGCACCCCCGCGGACAACCCGCCGCCGTCCGGCGACGGCGTCTCGTGGCCGGAGAGCAGCCCCTCGCCGGCCGGCGCGGTGCCGGTGCTGTCCCGGTCCGCGCACGACCGCAGCCACCTGGCCCGCCTGCTGCCCGACCCCACCGGCGGCCGCCCGGTGCGGGTGCTCACGGTGGACGGGCGGCGCACCGTGCCCGTCGAGGAGGCCGAGGGTGGTCCGCGGCTGCTCTGGGAGGAGCGGGCCGGGCTGCCGGAGGGCGCGGTCTACCTCGGTGAGGCCGGCAGCGTGTGCTACGCCGCCGTCCGCGGAGAGCGGCGGCTGACCATCGGCGGCCGCCCGGCCGACACCTGGGCGGGGCTCCGGGACCTCGGCGCGGACCTCGACGACCTGGACGCCGGCCTGCTCGCCGAGGCGGTCGCCATGGTGGAGTGGCACGAGCGCAACCGGTTCAGCCCGCTGTCCGGCGCGCGGACGACGATCGAGCGGGCCGGCTGGGTGCAACGGGACCCGGAGACCGGCGCGGAGCTGTTCCCCCGCACCGACCCGGCCGTGATCATGCTGGTCCACGACGGCGGCGACCGGTGCGTGCTGGGCCGCCAGGCGGTGTGGCCGCCGGGACGCTTCTCCATCCTCGCCGGCTTCGTCGAGCCGGGGGAGTCCGCGGAGGGCGCGGTGGCCCGGGAGGTCGCCGAGGAGGTCGGGCTGCGGGTCACCGACATCCGCTACGTGGGCAGCCAGCCGTGGCCGTTTCCGCAGTCGCTGATGCTGGGCTACACCGCGCGGGTCGAGGGCGACCCGACGCTGCACCTGGACCCCACCGAGATCGAGGAGGCCCGCTGGTTCACCCGCGACGAGCTGCGCTCCGGCGCCGGCCCGCGGGCGCTGCCACCGGCGGTCTCGATCGCCCGGCACATCATCGACCGCTGGGTCGACGGCGAGCTCTAGGCGAAACCGCGTGGCGATGATCAGGTCCCCTGATCGTGGAGCGTCCTCCCTCACGTTCTGCGGTGGGGGAGGACACGTTGTGATCAGGGACCCTGATCATCGGAAGTCTCAGGTGAAGCGGCCCTGGAGCACGAGCGCGGGGTGGTCGGGGGAGTCGGTCAGCACCACGGCGTCGGCCAGCGACACCGGCTCCACCTCGTCGTCGTAGCGGTCGAACGCCGGCAGCTCCCAGTCCCGCTCGGCGGGCGTGCGACGGCGACGGGCCGCCGGGGCCACCCGCAGGTGGACGACGACGTCGAAGGCCAGCCCGATCCCCTGCAGCAGCGCACCCGGGACGAGCAGCACCCCGCGGGGCGGCATCGGCCGGGGGACGGCGCGGGCGGCCCGGTCGCGCTCGACGTCCCACAGGACCGGCAGGTACTCCCCGGAGCCGCCGGGCCCCACCGGGTCGAGCACCTCGCGGGCCAGCGCGCCGGCGTCCAGCCAGTCGGTGTAGCGGGCGTCGGGGTCGGTGCGGCCGCGCTCGAGCCGCACCGACGCCGGGCGCAGGAACCCGCCGGCCGGGACGACGACAGCGGGGCGACCCAGCGGCGGGAGGCGTCCGGCGAGCGCGGTCGCCAGCTCGACGGGTCGCGCGACGTCGGGGCCGTCGACGGCGACCCGGAGTGCGGATGCCCCCGGGTCGGGCTCGGTACCGGCGAGCAGCGCGGCGAGCCGGTCGGCCAGCGCCCCGGGCGTCAGCGGCTCCGGACGGGTCAGGACCGGCCCTCGGCGGGCCCGCGCCCGGTCCGCGAGCGGGTGCGGGGAGCGCGGCCGGCCTCGCGGAGCGGGGTGCGTGGTGCGGTCCTCGGCGTGGCGGGGACCTCGGCCTCCACCGTCGCGACGCGAGCGGCCTGACCGTCGAACACCTCGCGGGCCAGCTCGGGCACCGGCCGTCCCTGCGAGCGGGCGTCGCGGCGCAACTGCTCGAAGGCGGCCTGCGGCGTCGTGCCCTGCCGTTCGGCGAGCGCGCCGATGGCCCGCTCGGTGGTGACCCGGGCGGCCAGGGCGTGCTCGAGCTGGGCGACGGTGCGCTCCAGCGCAGCGATCCGGGCGTCCCGCGGATCGGCGTCCGGGCCGGGCTCGGCCGCCGCGCCCCGCGCCGCGCGGCGGGCTCCGCGGTCCGGTTCGACCGACGCGCCGAGCTCCTCGCTGACCAGGTCGGCGAGGCTCATGCCCTCCACGAGGTCGTCGACGTCCTCCGCGCGGCCAGGGGCGAACACCGACCAGCCGCGCCCGGTGCGGGCCACCACCACGGTGGGCTGCTCCGTGCCGCACGGGTCGTCCGTCGCCGTCACGTCCTCCAGGCCCTGGCTCACCCGGACGCCTCGGAACCGGCCGACGGCGACGGCGGCGGGCACTCCGCTGGGTGTGTGCGCTTCCTCACTGGGCGGCCTCCGCGAGGGACTGGGCCCGGCGGGCAGCCGGGCTACGGTGACGAGCCGGTCACCCCGACTATGCCCCCTCACGCGACGCTGCGGAGGGACCACCCGCCGTCATGCCCGTGTGGACTGCGCCAGCTGGGCCTTGACCTGGTCGATGGTGGGGTTGGTCAGGGCGCTGCCGTCGGGGAAGAGCAGCGTGGGGACGGTGCGGTTGCCCCCGTTGGCCTGCATGACCAGGTCGGCCGCGGCGGCGTCCTGCTCGATGTTCACCTCGGCGTACTCGATGCCCTCGCGCTGCATGAGCTTCTTCAGCCGCACGCAGTACCCGCACCAGCTGGTGGTGTACATGGTCACGGCGGCGGGGGCGGCGGTCATCGAGGCGTTCCTCCTGGTCGACGGGGAGCCGGGCACAGGGCGCCGGGCGGTCACGGGCCACAACGCCGCGCCCCTGGGGATGCTTCCCCCGCCCGTCGGTGCCGGCTGGGAGGATGGGCCCGGCCATCGACGGGAGACGGGGAGGCCGATGTCGCAGATCGCCGGTGCACCCGGGGACGTCCGGGTCGCGGGGGCCGAGGCGGTGCTCGCCCAGCTGGACGACGAGCAGCGCGCCGCCGCCCAGGCGGTGTCCGGGCCGGTCTGCATCCTCGCCGGTGCGGGCACCGGCAAGACGCGCACCATCACCCACCGCATCGCCTACGGCGTGCACACCGGGGCCTTCGCGCCCGAGCGGGTCCTCGCCGTCACCTTCACCGCCCGCGCCGCGGGAGAGCTGCGGTCCCGCCTGGCCGCGCTCGGGGTGGGCGGGGTGCAGGCCCGCACCTTCCACGCCGCGGCCATGCGCCAGCTGCGCTACTTCGCCCCACGGGTGCTGGGCGGCCCGATGCCGCAGCTGGTCGAGAACAAGCTGCGGCTGGTGGCGGCCGCCGCCTCCCGCTCCCGGCTGTCGACCGACCGCACCAGCCTGCGCGACCTCGCCAGCGAGATCGAGTGGGCCAAGACCACGCTGGCCACGCCCGACGACTACCCGGCCCGGGCCCAGGCCGCCGGCCGCGAGCCGCCGTTCGAGCCGGCGGCGGTGGCCCGGGTCTACGCGAGTTACGAGTCGGCCAAGCAGCGGGACGGCGCGCTGGACTTCGAGGACCTGCTGCTGGTCACCGCCTTCGCCCTCGAGGAGCACCCGGACGTCGCCCGGCAGGTGCGCGGGCAGTACCGGCACTTCGTCGTCGACGAGTACCAGGACGTCAACCCGCTGCAGCAGCGGCTGCTCGACGCCTGGCTCGGCGGCCGGGCCGACGTCTGCGTGGTGGGTGACCCGAACCAGACGATCTACTCGTTCACCGGCGCCGACCCCGACTACCTGCTGGGCTTCGCCGACCGCTACCCGGACGCGGAGGTCGTCAAGCTGGAGCGGGACTACCGCTCCACGCCGCAGGTGGTAGCGCTGGCCAACAAGCTGATCGGCCAGGCGCCGCCGCGCAAGGGGCTGCCCGGGCTGCGGCTGCTGGGCCAGCGCGCCGAGGGGCCCGCGCCGCGCTTCTCCGAGCACCCCGACGAGCCGAGCGAGGCCGCGGCGGTCGCCCAGGCGTGCCGGGCGCTGGTCGACGCCGGGACCCCGGCCGCCGAGATCGCCGTCCTGTTCCGGATCAACGCCCAGTCCGAGGTCTACGAGAACGCGCTCGCCGCCGTCGGCGTGCCCTACGTGCTGCGTGGTGGCGAGCGCTTCTTCGAGCGGCCGGAGGTGCGCGAGGCGGTGCTGCTGCTGCGCGGCGCCGCGGCCGGCGGCACCGACCCGGGCGCACTGGTGCCGACCGTGCGCGACGTGCTGGCCTCCACCGGCTGGGTGGAGCACCGCCCGCCGCCCGGGGGAGCGGCCCGCGACCGCTGGCAGTCCCTCGCCGCGCTGGTCGACCTCGCCGTGGACCTCGTGGCCGAGGACCCGACGTTGGACCTCGCCGGCTTCGTGTCCCACCTGGCCGCCCGCGCCGACGCCCAGCACGCCCCCACCGTGCAGGGCGTCACGCTGGCCTCGATGCACGCGGCCAAGGGCCTGGAGTGGGATGCCGTCTTCGTCGTCGGCCTGGTCGACGGCGTCCTCCCGATCTTCCAGTCGCTGTCCCGCCCGGACGCGGTCGAGGAGGAGCGACGGCTGCTCTACGTCGCCGTCACCCGGGCGCGCGAGCGGCTGACCCTCTCGTGGTCGCTGGTCCGCAACCCCGGTGGGCGCCGGTCCCGGCCGCGCAGTCGCTTCCTCGACGGGCTGGTTCCCGGGTCCACGCCGACGGCGGCGCCGCCGCAGCGCCGGCAGAAGCGTGCCAAGGTCGTCCTGGAGGGCGAGGCGGGGGAGCTGTTCGAGCGGCTGCGGGCCTGGCGCAGCGAGGCGGCGGCCTCGGCGTCGGTCCCCGCCTACGTCGTCTTCACCGACGCGACGCTGCAGGCGATCGCGGAGACCCGGCCGGCGTCGCTGCGCGAACTGGCCGCGCTGCCGGGCATCGGAGCCCGCAAGCTCGAGCTCTACGGCGAGGACGTGCTGAGCACTCTGGGCTCCTGACCCATCGCGATCGGTCACGGCGATCGGACCTGCTGAGCCACTCGGACACGGCCCGGTTAATTGCGTTGACCGTCTCCGCGGCGGCACCCTACTGTCCTGATCGCGCTCGGGAGCACGCGAGCGCGCCAGACCCGAGACCGGCCGCACGGCCGCGATCCGACCCCCGGAGGAGGTGGGCGACGTGATCAGCACGATGTGCACCTCCGCCCCCGCCGGGGCTCGTGGCCCGGTGGGCCTCGCCGTGCGCACGGCTGCCTGCGCCGTCGAGTCGCCCGTGACCGCGCGCCCGCGCGCCCTCCCGGTGACCCCCGTCGCCACCCCGCGCCCCGCCACCGGTGTCTTCGGCACCCGAGTCCCCGGCATCGACGTCTTCGCGACGCCGGCGACCGACGCCTCCGGCACCACCGGCTACGCCCAGCAGGTCAGCAAGCGCAGCACCACCGAGCACAACGGCACCACCCTCGGGATCCACTCCTCGAGGAGATCCTCGAGCTAGCGCTCGACAGGACCTCCTCGAGGCCGCGGAACCCGAACCCGGGATCCGCGGCCTCTCTCATCTCCCCCGCGGTACCCGGCCCCGACTCCCCGGTCGGCGGGTTCCGCCGGTCGTAGACGACGAGTACGAGGAGGAGCGGCAGTGCAGTCGACGGCCGACCGTCCGACGTCCCACCGCCGAACCGGGCTGCCCCGGATCGGTGGCCCCCTTCCCCGACGCCCGGCGCCCCAGGTGGCGCCGGCACCGGTACGGCGCCCGCTGCCGTGCCGGACCGACCCGGACCTGTGGTTCGCCGAGACCCCGGCAGGGCTGGAGGAGGCCAAGGTCCGCTGCACGGAGTGCCCCGTCCGCGACGCCTGCCTGGCCGGAGCACTGGACCGCGGCGAGCCGTGGGGCGTCTGGGGCGGGGAGATCTTCGAGCGGGGTGTGGTCATCCCGCGCAAGCGCCCGCGGGGTCGCCCCCGCAAGGTGGCGGTCGCCTGAGCGACCGGCACGCAGTCCCAGTCGACACGACACCACCGGTCCGCCGACGGCGGGCTGCCCACGACGACGTGAGGACCTGACGTGTACAGCTACGAGTACGACCTGGCCGTCGACCGGTTGCGCAGCCTGCGCGCCGAGGCCGACGCCGAGGCGCGCGCCCGCCGTCTGCGGGCCGCTCGCCGCTGGGCCCGCCGCGCCGAGTACGCCACGCGGCGTGCGGCGCGGGCCAGCGCTGCCGTCCGCTGAAGATCGGCCCCGCTGCCCTCCACCACGGAAGGACCCCGTCCGCACGGCTCGCGAGCTCGGCGCGAGCCTCGGGACGGGGCCGGGCGGTGGGCCCCTGCAGCGGGGCCATCCGGCCGAGGCCGGGTCCGGACGCTCCCGGTGCGTCCGGACCCGGCCTCCTCTGCGCCGTGGCCCCGCCGCAGGGAGGAGGAGGTCCTCACTCGGTGAAGCCGGGCAGCCACTCCTCGACCACGCTGCGGTAGTCGTCCTCCGCGTCGAGCTGGCAGAGCACCCCGATGGACCCGATCGTCACCCGGTGGATGAGCAGGTACGCCGGCGGCAGGTTGAGCATCCGGCCCAGCCGGTTGGCCTCGGTCCGGGGATCGGCGATCCGGGTGGCCTGCTCCTGCATCCACGCCCGCGTGAAGTGGAAGCGCGACTGCCGGATCGGCTCCAGCAGCGGCAGCAGGTACTCCAGCACCCCCTGTGCGTCGACCTCCACGCCCGGGCGGACGAAGCCCTCGGTGCGCAGGTCGGCCAGCACGTCCTCGGCCCGGCCCTCCAGCGCCCAGCGCACCAGCCGCCCGATCGGCTCGGGGTGCCCATCGGGCAGCCGCGCCGTGGCGCCGAAGTCGATGACCCCGAAGCGGCCGTCAGGGGTCAACCGGAAGTTCCCCGGGTGCGGGTCGGCGTGCAGCAGCCCGGCCCGCTGCGGACCGGAGAAGTGCAGCACCGCGAGCAGGTGCCCGGCGCGGTCGCGCTCCTCGCGGCTGCCCGAGGCGATCACCTTCGACAGCGGCGTCCCCTCGAGCCACTCGGAGACGATCACCTTGGGCGCGCTGGCGACCACCCGGGGGACGACGATCTGCGGGTCGCCGGCGTACGCGGCGGCGAAGGTCCGCTGCGCGTCGGCCTCCAGGCCGTAGTCCAGCTCCTCGACCACGCGGGCCTTGAGCTCGGTGATCAGCGGCTTGACGTCCAGGCCGGGGAACAGCGCGGCGAACAGCCGGGCGAAACGGGCCAGCTGGTTGAGGTCGGCCATGAGGGCGGTGGCCGCGCCCGGGTACTGGATCTTGACCGCGACGTCCCGGCCGTCCCGCCAGGTCGCCCGGTGCACCTGCCCGATGCTGGCCGCGGCCGCCGGGGTGTCGTCGAAGTCCCGGAAGCGCTCCCGCCACCGGCCGCCGAGCTGCTGGGCGAGCACCGCGTGCACGGTGCGCACCGGCATCGGCGGCGCCTCCTCCTGCAGCTTGACCAGCGCCTCGCGGTAGGGGGCGGCGACCTCCTCGGGCACGGCGGCCTCGAACACCGACAGGGTCTGCCCGAGCTTCATCGCCCCGCCCTTGAGCTGGCCCAGGACGGCGAAGAGCTGCTCGGCGGTGCGCTGCTGCAGCTCCGCGTTCACCGCGTCGGCGTCGCGGCCGGAGAGCCGCTTGCCGATGCCGAGCGTCGCGCGGCCGGCCGCGCCCAGCGGCAGCGAGGCCAGGCGTGCGGTCCGTGAGACCGAGCCTCGTGGGATCCCCCGGTCGGGCTCAGTCACGCATCCTCCTCGGCGGTCGGTCGGCCGCGGTCGCGGCGGCGCCGGCCCCGTCCGGGGCCCGGAGGCGCACTCGGCGACCATTGTCCCCCGATGTGCGGCAGCGCCGCTGACGGAGGAGCTCAGGCCCTGTCGCCGGCGCTGCGGGGCATGCAGCCGCAGTCCCGGTGAGCCGTCCACCGGCGCGTGCGGGGGAGGAGGTCCGGCGGGCGGAGTTCCACCGTCGTCCCGAGGCTGACCGGGGCACCTGCGCCGTCGACCACGGCCAGGACCTGCACGGCAGCCGTCACCGCCGTCGCCAGGCAGGTCACCGTCGCCCCACCGGGCGGCGCCTCGCCCGAGGTCAACTGGGCGGCCAGCACCGGCCACCGCGGGTCGGCGTCCCGGCGGTGCAGGTCCGCGCAGCGCAGGCAACTGGTGGCGCCGGGCACCACCAGCGGCCCCACCACGCCGGTCTCCCCGCGGACGGTCGCCACCAGGTGCCGCACCCCGCGCCGCTGCAGGTCGGCCGCGAGCGGGTCCGAGGCGGCCCACGGCCGGGTGAGGACGACGAGGTCGGCCGTGCTGCCGGCGGGGAGGGGGCGCAGGTCGGTCAGTGGACTGACCCGGCGGACGGCGTCGGCGGCCGCCAGCACCCGCGGACGGCCCTCGTCGTCGGCACCCAGCCCACCCACGACGGCGTCCCCGGCCGCGGTCAGCCCGTCGTCCCGGACGCTCACGCGGCCCACGCCGCTCGCGGCCAGCACCGCGGCGAGCGGCACGCCGACCCTCGTCGCACCGTCGACGACCACCGTCGCCGACCGACGGCCGCGCCAGCGCGACCCGGAGTCCCGGCTCGTGGCGGTCGGCAGCTCGGCCTGCGTGCGGGCGGCGGCGGCCGGCCCGCCGGCGGAGGCCAGCAGGTCGGCGGGGTCCAGGTCGACGAGCAGACCGGTGGAGCGCAGGGCGTCGAGCACCGCGGTCACCGCCGTGGGGTCGTGGCCGTCCCGGGCGGCCTCGGCGAGGACCGTGCGCTGCGGCCGGTGGCCGTCCAGTCCGCGTAGCAGGGTGCGCAGCCCGGCCGTACCGGGGGAGACGAGCAGCCCGTCGGCGGAGTCGGCGCCGCCGACCTGGAGGTCGTCGCTGCCGCCCGTCCCGGCCAGGCGCAGCAGCGGGACGCTCGCGGGTAGCAGGGGGTGCGCGGTGTCGGCCACCGGGGCAGGGTGCCAGCGCACGGCCCGGCGCGCTCCGTCCGTCCACAGGCACCCGGTGGGGCCGGAGACGGCGAACGGCGGTGCCCGCCGTGCGAGCACCGCCGTTCGCCGTCCCTCCCGGGCCGCGTCCCGGTTCCCGTCCCCGAGCCTGCGAGGGGTGGGGAGGACGGGGTCCGCTTCCGAGGGGGAGGGGTCGTCCTTCGTCAGGCCTTGCCGAGGATCCGGTTCATCTTGGTGCCGCACACCGGGCAGGTGCCCTGCGCCATGCGGCGGCCGGACTCGCTGACCTTGACCTCGCCGTCGAAGTCGCGCTTCTCCTTGCACTTCACGCAGTAGCCGTTGTAGCTCTCCGCCACGGTGCCTCCTCGTCTCGGTCCGCTCGGCGTCCCCGCGCGGGGCGCCGTCCTCCCGAACGCTACCCGGGGCGCACGCGGTTCCCGGAGCGGCGGCGGCCCCGGCCGCCCGCGCCGCCCACAGCCTGTGGACAGCCCTGTGGAGCACGTGGGGACCGGCGGCGTGTCGCTGTGCGCGGCCGGGGGACAGCCCTCCGAGCGGCGCGGGTGCGACACGACGCGACGCGCCTCCCCACCTGCGGGAACGTCTGGTGCGTCCTTGTGGACGGCCACCTGAGGGACCCGTCCCCGGACCGGGCGGGCTGTTGTCCACCGTCCGTGCGACATGGGACCGCCGCGGTGCGGCTGCCGGCGCGTGCCGCCGTCGTGGTGGCTACGGTTCCTCCGTGCCAGGAACGTCTCCCGACACCCAGCGCCGCCCCGGCCCCGACCCCTCGGTGCCAGGGGACGTGCGGGGCTCCCGCGCGGTCCCCGCCGACCGGTCGGCGGGGACGTCCGGCGCAACGCCGCCCGGAGGGGACGTCGAGGTGCGGCGGAGCAGCAGACGGCGGCGGACGGTCACCGCCTACCGGGAGTCCGGGCGCACGGTCGTGCTCATCCCCGCGGCGTTCAGCCCGGCCGAGGAGCGGCGCTGGGTGGCGCAGATGGTCGCGAAGCTGCAGACCCGTGAGGAGCGGCGCCGCCGGTCCCTCGGTGGGGACGACGAACTGATGGCTCGGGCGCGGGCGCTCTCCGCGGCACACCTCGACGGGGCGCCGCAGCCGGCCAGCGTCCGCTGGGTGGACAACCAGAACCGGCGCTGGGGCTCGTGCACGCCGGCCGACCGCACCATCCGGCTCTCCAGCCGGCTGCGCGCCATGCCGGAGTACGTCGTGGACTACGTGCTGGTGCACGAGCTGGCGCACCTGGTGGAGCCGAGCCACGACGCGCGCTTCTGGTCACTGGTGGCGCGCTACCCGCGAGCCGAGCGGGCGCGCGGCTTCCTCGAGGGCGTCGAGCTGGGCAGCGCGCACGGCACCTCGTCCGCCGGGGATGACGACGTCGACTGAGCACGTCGTCGGCCCACCGGCCGACCCCGCGGCGAGGAGCCGTCCCCGGTCGGCGCTGAGCCTCCCGTGGCACCCGGCGGGGACCCTCCGGGGCTCGCGAACGGGCGCGCCCCTCGCGGAGCGACTCCCGTCGGCCACCGCGGCCAGGAGTCGTCCCCGGCTCAGTCCTCGGTGTCGGGCTTCTGGGTGTGCGGCCTCTGGGCGTCGGGTTTCTGGGCGTCGGGTTTCTGGGCGTCGTCGGCGGTGAGGCTGCGCAGCTCGTCGTCCGCACCCTGGCGGGCGACGAAGTCCAGCGGCTCGTCCAGGTCGTCCGACGTCGGCAGCAGGTCCGGGTGCGACCACAGTCGGTCGCGCTCCGCGTTGCCGTGCCGCTGGCCCATGGCGCCCCAGACGGTGGCCGCGTCGCGCAGCCGCCGCGGCCGCAGCTCCAGGCCCACCAGGGTGGCGAAGGTCTGCTCGGCCGGTCCGCCGGAGGCGCGACGGCGGCGCATCGTCTCGGCCAGCGCCCCGTGCCCGGGCAGCCGGTCGCCGGCGGCCGCGGCCACCACGCTGTCGACCCAGCCCTCGACGAGCGCGAGCAGCGTCTCCAGCCGGCGCAGCGCCGCCTGCTGCTCCGGGGTCTCCTCCGGCTCGAGCAGCCCACTGCCCAGCAGCGCCTGGATGCCCTCGGGGTTGGTCGGGTCGATCCCGCCCATGGAGCCCATCGCCTCGTTGATGCCGCGCTCGATCGCCTCGCGGTCGACGTGGATGCCGCGCGCGTACGCGTGGACGGCGTCGTGCAGCTGCTGGCGCAGCCACGGGACGTGCACGAAAAGCCGCTGCGAGGCCGCCTCACGCAGCGCGAGGAACAGTCGCACCTCGTCGGCGGGGCGGTCGAGGCCGGCCGCGAACTCGGCGACGTTCTGCGGCAGCAGGACACCGGCGCCGGCCGGGGCCAGCGGGATGCCGATCTCGCTGCTGGTGAGGACCTCGCCGGACAGCCGGCCGAGGGCCTGGCCGACCTGGGCGCCGAACATCAGGCCGCCCATCCGGCCCATGATGCCGGCGAGCGGGCCGGCCATCGCGGCGGCCTCGGCGGGAAGGGCGCTGGTCATGGCGCCGACGACGCGCTCGGCGAGCGGGTCGATGAGGGTGCTCCAGGCGGGCAGCGTCTGCTCCACCCACTCCACGCGGGACCAGGCCAGCGGCCGGTCCACACCGGAGGGCAGCTCGGTGACCTGGTCGAGCCACAGGTCGGCCAGCCGGAGGGCGTCGGCGACGGCGGCGCGCTCGGCGTCGGAGGTCGGCTGCGACCCGGCGGCCAGCGAGCTGATCGCCCCCTGCCGGGCCAGGTCCCAGTTGACCGGGCCGCCGGACCAGGTCATCAGCTTCTGGAGCTCGGCGAACAGCGGCATCTTGGCGAGCAGCTCCTCCGGAGTCCCGCCACCGGCGCCGCCGAAGAGCGCGCCGAACCCCCCGAAGGGATCGTTCCCGGGCCCTGACCCGGACTGGTCGCGACGCTCGGGGTCGCGGTCGGGCACACCGAAGCCGAACGGGACATCGCTCATACCCCCACGGTAGCCGCGTGATCTCCACCGGAGCGGGCCGCCGCTACGCCCTGCGCGGACGGCCCTCCTGCAGGGCCCCGCCGCGAGCCTGCGAGCGGAGGGGGCAGGAGCGGCCTCCCTGCAGGGTCCCGCTGGCCCGTCCAGAGGCTCGCCGCGAGCTCGCGAGCGGTGAGGAGGACGGGGTCCTCTCACGAGGCGTGGGGGGCAGGTCGGTCCTTTATCTAAGCTCGCCGGTCGTGACCCGTCGGATGGCCGTCCTCAGCGTCGGTGTCGTGCTGCTGGTGGTGTTCGGCGTCCTGGGTGCGGCCGTGCCGGTGCCCTACGTCGCGCAGGTGCCGGGGCCGACCTTCAACACGCTGGGCGACGTCGACGGTGAGCCGATCATCAGCGTCGAGGGCCGCGAGCGCAACGAGACCGAGGGCGAGCTGACGCTGACCACCGTCGGCGTCAGCCGGGCCGGGCTGAGCCTGGTCGAGGCGGTCCAGGGCTGGTTCGACAGCGAGGTCAGCGTCGTCCCCGAGGAGACCGTCTACCCGCCGGGACGCACCGAGCAGCAGACCCGCGACGCCAACCGGGAGGCCTTCCTCACCTCCGAGGAGGCGGCCGAGGCCGCGGCGCTGGCCGAGCTCGGCTATCCGGTCAAGGTCGTCGTCCGTGAGCTGTCGGAGGACTCGCCGGCCGAGGGCAGGTTGCAGGAGGGTGACGCCATCGAGACCGTCGCCGGCCGGCCGACGCCCGACCTCGCGACGCTGGACGCCGTCCTGCGGTCGATCCCCGGCAGCACGACGGTGAGCGTCGGGTACACCCGCCTCGGGCAGCCCGGGACCGCCACGATCACGACGCGCTCCGCCGCGGACGCCGAGCAGACCGACGGCCCGGCGGACGCCGAGGAGCGCGAGGGCTCGCTGCTCGGCGTGCTCGTCCGCGAGCAGCCCGCGGCACCCTTCGACGTCGACATCGCCGTCGAGGACGTCGGCGGCCCGTCGGCCGGGCTGATGCTGACCCTCGGCATCCTCGACCTGGTCGGCGACACCGACCTGACCGGCGGCGCCACGGTGGCCGGCACCGGCACGATCACCGCCACCGGCGAGGTCGGCCCGATCGGCGGCATCCAGCTGAAGATGATCGCCGCCGAGGAGATCGGCGCCGAGCTCTTCCTCGTCCCGGCCGACAACTGCCCCGACGCCCTGGGCGCTCTGCAGCCGGGCCTCACCCTCGCCCGGGTGGGGAACCTGGACGAGGCCCTGACCGCGCTCGAGGACCTCCGCGCCGGCCGGACCCCGCGGTCCTGCTGACGCCGCCCCGGCGACACGGACGCCCCTCGTTGGGGGAAGCTGTCGGGCGGAGCGGGCGGTCGGGGAACCCCGCACGGCCCCGAGCGTTGGTCTGGGCGACCGGATCGGTGCCCGGGGGCCCGAGCCGGGGCCGACCCGACCGTCCGTGGCCGGCACCGTCCGTGGCGCTCCACCACGACCGCAACTGAAGGAGATCCTCGTGGCCATGCGGCCCCCCGTAGCCGTGCCGACCCTGTCGCGGCGCGCGAAGGTGGTCATCGGGGCCATCGCCGTCCTGCTGGTGCTGTTCACCGCCATCGGGACGCTGACCAACGTCTACGTCGACTACCTGTGGTTCGACGAGACCGGGTTCACCGAGGTCTTCTGGACCGAGCTGCAGACCCGCGCCCTGCTGTTCGCCGTGGCCGGCGTGGCCACCGGTGGGCTCACCGCGCTGGCCATCCACCTGGCCTACCGGTTCCGCCCGACGTTCCGGCCGATGTCGCTGGAGCAGCAGAACCTCGAGCGCTACCGGCAGTCGATCGAGCCGCGCCGCACCCTGGTGCTGACCTCGGTCGCCGTCGTGCTGGGCCTGTTCGCCGGGTTCACCGCGCAGGGCAGCTGGGAGACCTGGCTGCAGTTCCGCAACAGCACCGCCTTCGGCCGGGTCGACCCCGAGTTCGGCCTGGACATCTCGTTCTTCGTCTTCGACTACCCCTTCTACCGGCTGCTGCTGGGCTTCGGCTTCGCGATCGTGATCCTCGCGCTGATCGGCTCGCTGCTGACCCACTACGTGTTCGGTGGCCTGCGGCTGCAGACCCCGGGCCAGAAGCTCACCGGCGCGGCGATGGTGCAGCTGTCGGTGCTGCTCGGGCTGTTCGTGGCGCTCAAGGCGGTCGCCTACTGGCTGGACCGCTACGCGCTGGTCTACTCCGACCGCGGCGGCCTGTTCACCGGCGCCAGCTACACCGACGTCAACGCGCTGCTGCCGGCCAAGACGATCCTGGTCTTCGCCGCGGCCGTCTGCGCGGTCGCGTTCCTCGCCAACGTCGTCGTCCGGAACTTCCGGCTGCCGGCCGCGGCGCTGGTGCTGCTGTTGATCTCCAGCCTGGTGATCGGCGTGGCCTACCCGGCGATCGTGCAGCAGTTCGTCGTCCGGCCCAGCGCCAACGAGCGCGAGGCCGACTTCATCGCCCGCGCGATCGAGTCGACCCGTCAGGCCTACGGCCTGGCCGACGTGGAGTACGTCGACTACGCCCAGCAGGAGACCGGCGAGGAGGTCGACCCGGCCGCGGCCCTGGCCGAGCTGCGCAACGACACCGAGACGATCCCCAACGCCCGGCTGCTGGACCCCAACGTCCTGTCCGACACGTTCACCGCGCGCCAGCAGATCCGGAACGTGTACGGCTTCCCCGAGAAGCTCGACATCGACCGCTACACGATCAACGGCGAGACGCAGGACTACGTGGTCGCGGTCCGCGAGCTCAACAGCCAGGGGCTCAGCGAGAACCAGGACACCTGGATCAACCGGCACACCGTCTACACCCACGGCAACGGGTTCGTGGCCGCGCCGGCCAACGAGGTCGTCGCCGGTCAGGAGGGCGGCGAGCCGCGCTTCACCACCCGGGACCTGCCCACCCGCGGCACCATCGAGGTCAGCGACGACGGCGCGCGGGTCTACTACGGCGAACTGATGGAGGACTACTCGGTCGTGGGCGCCCCCGAGGGAGGTGTGCCGCGGGAGTTCGACCTGCCCGAGGGCAGCGACGGCGAGGGGCAGATCAACAACACCTACGACGGCCGGGGCGGCGTCGAGATCGGCAGCTTCTTCCGGCAGCTGACCTTCGCGATCTTCTACCGGGAGCGGAACTTCCTGCTCTCCAGCGCCGTCAACGACGCCTCCAAGGTGCTCTACGTCCGCGACCCGATGGACCGGGTGGAGAAGGCCGCGCCGTTCCTCACCGTGGACGGCGACCCGTACCCCGCGGTCATCGACGGCCGGGTCAACTGGATCCTCGACGGCTACACCACCTCGGGCTCCTACCCCTACTCCGAGCAGATGGAGCTGGGCGAGGCGGCCACCGACGCGCTCACCGGTACCGGGACGACGCCGCTGCCGAACGAGACGTTCAACTACATCCGCAACTCGGTGAAGGCCACCGTCGACGCGTACGACGGCACGGTCACGCTCTACGAGTGGGACACCGAGGACCCGGTCCTGCAGACCTACATGAAGGCCTTCCCCGGCCTGGTCCAGCCGCGTGAGGAGATGGCGCCGGACCTGGTCGGCCACGTCCGCTACCCGGAGGACCTGTTCAAGGTCCAGCGGGACATCCTGACCCGCTACCACGTCAGCGACCCGGGCGACTTCTACAGCGGCAACGACCGCTGGGCGGTTCCGGCCGACCCGACGCAGGACACCCAGGAGCCGCAGCCGCCGTACTACATCCTGGCCCAGCGGCCGGGCGACCCGCAGGCCAGCTTCCAGCTGACCAGTGCGCTCAACGCCTTCCGCCGCGAGAACCTGTCGGCGTTCGTCTCGGCGTCCAGCGCGCCGGAGACGTACGGCGAGATCCAGGTGCTGACCCTGCCGGGCAACACGCCGTTCCGCGGCCCGCAGCAGGTGCAGCAGTCGTTCATCACCAATAACCAGGTGCGCCCGGACCTCACGCTGTTCAACAGCGCGGAGTCCCGAGCGGTGTTCGGCAACCTGCTCACCCTGCCGATCGGCGACAACGGCCTGCTCTACGTCGAGCCGCTGTACGTCGAGGGCACGGGCGAGAACTCCTTCCCGCTGCTGCAGAAGGTGCTGGTCAACTACGGCGACCGGGTCGGGTACGCCAACACCCTCGCCGAGGCCCTCGACCAGGTGTTCGGCGCCGGGGCGGGACAGGCTGCCGTCGACAACGACAACGCCCCCGCACCCACCGATCAGCCCGATGCGCCGGCGACTCCGGCCCCGCCGGCCGACGGCGGGACGGCGGACACCCCGAGCACCCCGGAGATGCAGTCGGCGGTCCAGGCCATCAACAGCGCCCTGGCCGCGCTGGAGACCGCGCAGCGCAACGGCGACTTCGCCGGGCAGGGGCAGGCCCTCGAGGACCTGCAGGCCGCCGTCACCGCGTACCAGACCGCGCAGGCCCAGGCCGGCCAGGCGGCCACGACACCGGGGGGCTGAGCCCGGGCCCGGCGTGGGTCCCATCCTGTGGCGGGGCCCACGCCGGCCCGCGCTGCACGCCCGGGTCGCGCGGGGGTATGGTGGTCTCACCGCCGCGGGGTGGAGCAGCTCGGTAGCTCGCTGGGCTCATAACCCAGAGGTCGCAGGTTCGAATCCTGCCCCCGCTACCAGGTACAGAGGCCCTCACAGGAACTGTGAGGGCCTCTGTCATCTGCGCAAGGGTCCACGCGCCTCTTGATGGAGAGGCGCGTCACGCTGATCGGTACGGACGCCGGTCGGGGGCCGGCGAGGCTGGTCACCGTGGCTTATCGGGGATTGGGTCCGCCCGGCTCGGCTACTCGACCGATGCGCTGCCGTGTTGCCACGCGGCGATGCTGCGCGCCGCCCAGCTCAGGCGGGTGAAGCCCTCGTCGACCAGGCGGCGGATCGCCGGACCGGCGGGTCCGCCGCCGACGTGGACGGAAACGGCGTGGACGCCGCGCACACCGTGCGGGAACGGGGTCGAGGTCTGCTCCTCCTGCCACTGCCCGGCGGTGGTGCGGCAGCGGACCCGCAGCTCGTGCCGGCCGGGGGGAGCCGTCCAGCGGGCCGTCCACGGCCGCCAGGCGTCCGGGCCGAGGTCGAAGCCGAGCGCGGCGTCGACCCAGGGACCGCCGTCGACCTGCAGCTGCACCCGGTCGACGCCGACCGGCGGCGCCCAGGCGTAGCCGCGGACGGTGACCTCACCGGGCGCGAGGGAGCCGTGGGCGCCCGGGGTGTCGATGCGGGCGGCCGGGTGCACCGGGTAGGTGCCGTCGGCCCACCCGCGCGAGCCCCAGTACGACGGCGGCGGGGTCGCGGTGACGGTGAGCCGCCGCAGCCACTTGAGGTTGCCGTCCTGCCCGTGCCGGCCGGAGACCAGCAGCCGGGCGGGGCTGCCGTGCTCGCGGGGCAGCGGCTGCCCGGCCATGCCCACGGCGAGGAACCCGTGCGCGCGGGCGGCGGCCACCGGCAGCACGTTGGTGTAGCCGTCGACGGCCTCGGCGACCAGCCAGCCGTCGTCGTCGGGAACGCCGGCCCGGTCGAGCAGGTCGGCCAGGCCGATGCCGGTCCGGCGGGCGCAGCCCATCCGCGCGCCGCCGACCGGGTTGTGCACGCAGACCATGAGCAGGTCCCGCTCGGCCAGGGGCAGGGCGAGCAGCTCGGGCAGGGTCAGCGACAGCGGCTTCTCCACGTGCCCGCCCACCTCCAGCCGCCACGCGCCGAGGTCGGTGCGGGGCTCGGGCACGGTGACGTCGATGACGACCAGCTCGCCGGGCCGGGCGAGCAGCGGCGCGACGCCCTCCTGGGCTGCGGCCTCGGCGGCGGGGACCGGGGGCAGCGGCCGGGCGGGCGCCGGCAGCCGCACGCGGTCGCGCAGGGCGGCGGCGCCGCGGCGGCGGGCACGACGGTCGACGGCGACGACGGCGCCCGTGGCGGCGGCAGCGGCGGCCAGCACCGCCGGGGGCCGCACGGGCAGCGGGGCGACCGCGGCGGCGGCGACCAGCGTGCCGGCGGCCGTGGCGACGCCGGTGTCGCGGGCCGAGGCATCGCCGCGACGCAGCGCCAGGCAGCCGCCGAGGGCGTGCGGCAGCGCGGCCACGGCGGCGCCGAGGCCCGGGCGGCGGCCGGCCAGGGCACCCCCCGTAGCGGCAGCCAGGCCGGCGGCGCCGGCGGCGAGCACGGCCAGGCCGGGCTTGTCGGCGCGGCCGACGAGGGCGACGCCGCCGTCGACGAGCACCGCGGGGGCCGCGTCGACCAGGCCGCGCGCCAGCCCGGAGGACGGTGAGCGGCCGCGGCTGGTGGTGGAGGCGGTGATCTCGCCGGCCGCGGCGGCGAGCAGGCCGGCGAGCAGGCCGACCCGTCCGGGCCGGGGGCGGGCGATGCGTCGGGTGGTCATCGGGACTCCTCGGGGCGGTCAGGCGCGGGCGGAGGTCGGGTCGGCGGTCATCGGCGGGAAGGCGGCCATCGCCAGCGCCGCGGCCAGCACCGTGCTCACCGGCCCCCACAGCACGACCCCGGCCGGGGTCAGCCAGCCGGCCGCGCCCGCCCCGGCGAGCACGGCCGCCGGGGCGGCGAGGACCGCGAGCACGGCGCCGGCCGCCCAGCCGCGGCAGTGCAGCCAGCCGGCGGTGGCCAGGGCCCAGCCGCTGACGACCGCGCCGGCGGCCGGCCAGGTGCCGGCGGCCGACGACGACCCGGCCAGTTCGAGGGCGACCATCGCGGCCACCAGCGGCAGCAGCGTGGCGCCGAAGGCGGTGACGAACCGGACCGCGGCGGAGGACCCGGACGCCGGCGGCCCGGGGACGTGGGTGTCGGTGGCCGGGAGCGGCGGCGCGGTGGACATGCGGCCGACGCTAGGCAGGCGGCCGCGGGGTCACGCCGGCGAAACCGCCGGGGTCGCCGGCCCGCGACCGGGCACGTCGGTGGTCCCGGCTCCGGGAGTCAGCCGGGCGGCCAGCGCCTCGGCGTCGGCGCCGACGAACCCGAGCAGCGCCGACCCACGGCAGGTCTGCCAGGGCAGGCCGAGCACGTGCAGGCCGGGCACGTCGGTGGACCCGGCGGTGTGCCGGAGCTGCCCGTCGACGACGGCGCCGGGCACGTGCAGCCAGGAGTGGTCGGGGCGGTAGCCGGTGGCCCAGACGACCGCGTCGACGTCGACGGTGGTGCCGTCGGTGAAGGTGGCGGTGCGGTCGGCGAGGCCGGTCAGCCGGGGGCGGAGGTCCACCCCGCGGCGGCGCAGGTCGCGGGTGCGGGTGCCGATCACCAGGTCGCCGCGGGCGCGCAGCCGGCGGCCGACGCGGGTGTGCGCGGGCACGGTGAAGAACCCGACCGCGTCCAGCCAGGAGAACAGGTCGCGGCCGGCGATGCGCTGGGGCAGTTCGGTCGGCCGGGTGCCGACGGCGACGGTGACCGGCCGGGTGGCGGCCAGCTCCGCGGCGATCTGCAGGCCGGAGTTGGCGCCGCCGACCACCAGCACCCGGCCGCCGCCGGGCAGCTGGGTCGGGTTGCGGTACCGGGCGGTGTGCACCTGCGGGACGTCCGGGTCCAGCGGGTCTGCGAAGGCCGGGATGTACGGGGTCTGGAAGGGGCCGGTGGCGACGACGACCTGCCGGGCGCGCAGCGTCCCGGTCGGGGTGGTGGCCTCGAAGGTGCCGTCGGTGTCGCGGTGCAGCCGGACCACCGGGGTGCCCAGCCGGACCGGCAGGGCGAAGTGGGCGGCGTAGGCGGCGAGGTAGTCGGCGACGTCGTCCTTGCCCGGGTGGGTGTCGGCCGGAGCGGGGAACGGCAGGCCGGGCAGCGAGTCGTACTGGGCGGGACTGAACAGCCGAAGCGAGTCCCACCGGGCCCGCCAGGAGGAGCCGATCTCCGGGCCGGCGTCGACCAGGAGGAAGTCCGCGCCGCGGCGGGCGAGGTGGTGACCGAGGGCGAGTCCGGCCTGGCCGGCACCGATGACGAGGACGTCGAGGAGCTCGCCGCGGTCGATGGGCGAGGTGGTCGGCATGGCTTCTCCAGGCAGAAGAGGAGTGGAGTGGGAGGGGGAGGGGGCCGGGTGAGCGGCTACACGAGGCCGACGGTGAGCAGCACGGTGGCGAGGCACAGGTCGGCGACCAGGCAGGTCTCGGCGTACCAGCGGGGCACCACGCGACCGAGACGGTGGTGGAGGGCGTCCCAGGCGGCGTGGGCCGTCCATCCGGCGGCGAGCACGTAGCGGGCCGCGTCGGGGTCGACGGCGACCGCGGTGATCGCGATGGCGCCGAAGGCGAGCACGCCGGTGGTCTGCGCGGTCAGCCGGCGTCGGGCGGCGAGCTCACCGCGCGCGGTGCCCCAGGTCAGGTAGATGACCGCGGCGAGCAGCACGCACCAGGCGCTGGTCCAGACCTGCACCTGTTCGGGCAGCGGAGAGAGGAGGGTCAGGCTGGCGGCGGTGGCGACGAACGCGACGCCGGTGGGCCAACGTCGGGCCAGCACTGCGGGCAGGCCGGTCCGGCCGGTGCTGGGCGCGGCAGTTTCGGTAGGAGTGGTGACGGTGCTGGTCAACGGAGCTCCTTCGTCCGAGCGGGTCTGCACCGGACGCTAGGAGCGAGCCGTCGGTGTCACGCCGGCAGAACCACCAGGTCGGTCGCCGGGACCTGACCGGGCTCCTCGGGGTCAGAGGTCCAGCGGGAGCGCGGTGAGTTCGGTGCGGGAGCTGACGCCGAGCTTGGTGAAGACGTTGCGCAGGTGGAAGTCGACGGTGCGGGGGCTGACGTAGAGCTGCGCGGCGGCGTCCCGGTTCGACAGCCCCTGCCGCACCAACTGGGCCACCTGGACCTCCTGCGGGGTGAGGTCCACCACGGTGGAGACGTTGCGGCGGCGGGTCGTCTCCCCGGACGCCCGCAGCTCCTGCCGGGCGCGGTCGGCCCACCGGCGCGCACCGAGGTCCTCGAACGTCTCCAGGGCGGCGCGCAGGTGGGGACGGGCGTCGACCCGGCGACGGGAGCGGCGCAGGAAGGCGCCGTAGGCCAGCTGGGTGCGGGCTCGGTCGGGTGGGCGGTCGGTCTTGGCGTGCGCGGCGAGGGCCTGCTCGAAGTGGCGCTCGGCCTCCGGTCCGTTCCTGAGCAGGGCCAGGCCGTGCTCGGCCACGGCCTGCGCCCAGGCAGAGCCGGTCGCCTCGGCAAAGCCGGCCAGCTCCTCCACCCAGGCGTGGGCCAGGTCCGGCCGCCCGGCCCGCACGGCGGCCTCGATGCGGTCGGTGGCGGCCAGCCGGCGAGTGATCGGGTGGCGTATCTGCTCCAGCTGGTGCAGCGCGCCGGCGGGCTCGGCGGCGTCGCGCACCCCGCGGACCCAGCGCAGGACGTCGGGCACCACCTCGGCCAGGATGCCGAGCGGCTGCACGGCGCAGATCTGCTCCACGTCGGCGAGGTGCTGGTCGACGGTCTCGTCGCCACGCAGCGCGGCCAGCAACGCCAGCCACGCCGTCGGCAGGGCGGCCAACCCGCGGTGCCCGGACTGCTCGGCCAGCGGCAGCGCCTCGGCGGCCGCGGCGCGGGCAGTGGTCCACCGCCCGCTGGTCAGTTCGGCGAAGCCGAGCCGGGCCAGGGAGTAGAGGGTCATCAGCACGGCGCCGGTGCTCCGGGCCCGGGCCAGCAGCTGCTCGTGATACCGCCGGATCAGCGCGTCGTCGCCCAGGTACATCGCGGCGATGCCGAGGTTGGGGAGCAGGTCCTGGTCCTCCTCGGCCAGGTGCTCGGCGAGGGCGAAGGCCTCGTCGAGCGGACCCATCGCGGCCGGCCAGTCGCCGTGCACGGCGGCGTCGAGGCCGTGCAGCAGATCGGAGAAGCAGCGGGCGCGCAGCGGTGCTGCGGGCACCGGCGCGGGGACCAGAGCGGTGGGGTCGACGGCGCTGCCGGAACGTGCCCCGAACGCGGCGAGCGCCACGGCGAACATGGCCATCTCCCGCGCCCGCTGGTGGTCGTGGGGGGCGACCTCCGCGGCAGCCTCGAGCACCATGCGCTGCCCGGTGTGCAGCGAGCCGGTGTTCCACTCGATGCGGGCCCGCAGCCGCAGGACGTCAGCGCGCAGCAGCGGGTCCCGGGCCTGGGCCGCGGCGGCGTCGACCAGCGCCCGGGCCCGGGCCGGCTGAGCGGCCAGCCAGGCGGAGCGGGCTGCGGCGTAGAGCCGCTCGGCCTGGGCGTTCCCGGCCGGGGAGAGCTCGGCAGCGCGTTCCCAGGCGGACGCGGCTGCCTCCAGCCCCCCTCGCGCGCGGGCCCGCTCGGCGGCGGCGTCGAGCTCGGCGACGACGGCCTCGTCCGGCTCCTCGATGGAGGCTGCGAGGTGCCAGGCGCGCCGGTCGGCCTCCTCGGTGCCGGTCAGGACGGCGGCGAGGGCCCGGTGGGCCCGGCGGCGCTCGGTGCTGGTGACGGCGCCGTACACGGCCGAGCGCACCAGCGGGTGCCGGAGATCGACGGTGGCGTCGCGGATCCGGAGGAGGCCGGAGCGCTCGGCTGCCACCAGCGCGTCCTCGCCCGCCCCCAGGGCGGCGGCCGCCTGCCGCACGACCCGCGTCCGACCGGAGTCGTCGGCAGCCGTGACCAGCAGCATCGTCCGGGCCGGCTCGGGCAGCCGCCGGTAGCGGTCGAGGAAGGCTCGTTCCACGCCCTCGGTCAGCGGCAGCCGGGCGGGCAACCGCACCCGGCCGGACAGCTGCTCGGACGTCAGGACCTCGGCGAGCTCCACGAGCGCCAGCGGGTTGCCCCCGGTGCTCGCGAGCAGCGCGTCGCGCACGACCGCGGGGACGGACACCCCGGCGCGGGCGCGGATCAGCTCACCGGCTGCCCCGGCGTCGATGCCTCCGAGGGAGAGGCGGGGCAGGTCGCCGCTGTCGAAGGTGCGCACGTCGGCGTCCCGGGCGGCGAACACGAGGGCGACCCGCTCGACCTGCAGTCGGCGAGCCACGAACAGGAGTGCTGCAGCGGAGGCGTCGTCGAGCCAGTGGGCGTCGTCGACGACGGCGAGCACCGGGCGGTGCTGTCCGGCGTCGGCGAGCACGCTCAGCGCCGCCAGGAAGACGAGGAAGCGGTCGCCGGGGCCGTCGTCGACCTCACCGAACGCCGCCCGCAGCGCCCGGGCCTGCGGCTGCGGCAGGTGCTGCACGCGGTCGTCCATGACCGGGCGCAGCAGCCGCTGCAGCGCGGCGAAGGCCAGCGGGGACTCCGACTCCACACCCTGGGTGCGCAGCACCGTCATGCCGTCGGCCCGCGCGATCGCGTCGGCCAGCAGCGCCGACTTGCCCACACCGGGCTGCCCCACCACCACCAGGGCCCCGCCCCGCCCGGCCCATGCTTCGTCCACCAACGCCGCGACGGCCTCGCGCTCGCGGTCCCGTCCGGACAACACGGCGAGACCGTAGTCCGAATCGGACGCGACCGAGTCGCTTCCCGGCGCAGGACCCACACGCCGGCTCCTCATCCCGGCGGAATCACCGGCGAGGCCCGGTCCCGCCGACGGCGACGGTGGCAGGCACACCAAGACCTGCCACCGAGGAGACGACCATGTCGATCCACTCCGCTGCCGAACCGGCGGCGCACGCCCACGCGCACCCCTCACCCCACCCGACCCCGGCAACCGTCGACGAGCCGCGGCGGCCGTGGACCGTCTTCGGTCTGATGATCGCCGCACAGTTCATGGTGATCCTGGACGTCTCGGTGGTGAACGTCGCGCTGCCGTCCATCAGCCGCGCCCTGCACCTGTCCGCCGCGGACTACCAGTGGACGATCAGCGCCTACGTACTGCTCTCCGGCGGCCTGCTACTGCTCGGCGGCCGCATCGCCGACCTGCTGAACCGGCGGGGAGCGTTTCTCACCGGGATCGGCCTGTTCACCGTGGCGTCGCTCCTCAGCGGCCTCGCCCAGGCGCCGTGGACGCTGATCCTCGCCCGCGCCGGACAGGGCGCCGGCGCCGCACTGCTCACCCCGGCCGCGATGTCGATCATCATGACGCACTACGCGGGTCGTCAGCGGCAGACCGCCCTCGGCGTTTGGGGCGCGATCGGCAGTCTGGGCATCGCCGCCGGCGTGCTGTTCGGCGGGGTGCTGACCAGCGCGGTCGACTGGCGGGCCGTGTTCTTCATCAACGTGCCGATCGGCGCGGTCGTGGTCCTCGGCACCCTCCGCACCGTCACCCGCGGCGAGCGGCAGCCGGCCGCGCTGCGACGGCTGGACGCACCCGGCGCGCTGACCCTGGTGGCCGGGCTGCTGGCGCTCGTCTGCGGCATCGAGGCCACCCGCTCGGCCGGCTGGACCTCGGCCCGGACCTGGATCGCCCTGGCCGCTGCCGCGATCCTGCTGACGACGTTCGCCCGGCTGGAGCGGCGCGCCGCTGACCCGCTGGTGCCGCCGGCCACCTGGCGGATCCGGTCGCTGGTCTCCGCCTCGGCGGTGATGGCCGGCGTGACCGGTGTCGTCGTCGGCGCGATCTTCCTGAGCTCGCTCTACCTGCAGGACGTCACCGGCGCCTCCCCGATCATCGCCGGGCTGGAGTTCCTGCCACTGGCCGCCGCCATCACCCTCGCCGCCACGGTCGCGTCGAAGGTCATCGACCGGATCGGTGCCCGCCTCCTCATCCTCGGCGGCCTGGTCGTCATGGCCGCGGGCGTGCTGCTGCTCGCGGCGAACGCCGGCGGCACCTCCTACGCCGCCGATGTGCTGCCCGGCTTCCTGCTCGTCGGTGCCGGCGTGGGCCCGATGTTCGTCGCCATCGCGATCGCCGCGATGAGCGACGTGCCGGCCGACCGATCCGGCCTGGCCTCGGGGCTGATGATGACCGGCCACGAGATCGGAGCCGCCCTCGGTGTCGCCGCCCTGACCGCCATCGCCGGCGACCTCACCAGCCGGGCGGGGCTCATCACCGGCTACGGTCACGCCTTCGTTGCGACCGCCGGCATCCTCGCCGCACTGTTCCTGCTCACGGCCCTCGCCGTCCCCGGCGGCAGGGCCGCCGTGGGTGCGAGCGCCCACGGGCACGGCGGTCACGGCCACTGACCCGATCCCGGGCGGTGCGGCGGGATCCCGTCGCACCGCCCGGCGCAGCGCCGCCAGCGTCAGGTCCACCGCCGAACGGCCAGTAGCCCACGCCGGGTCCTCCTCCAGGAGCCCCCGCGACCTCCACCCAGGAGTACCTGGCGCGCTTCCGCGAGCAGGAGCTGATCGGTGGTGCGCATCGGGCCCGGCTCGCCCGGCACCTGCAGCCCTCCCGGCTGTGACGGCGGCGTCCCGCTGTCGCGGCGGCTGACTGGCACGCCGTCCATGCCGCCGGCCACACCGCACGGGCTGCGCCCTGCCCCGCCCGGTGGAGATCCCGGCGATTCACCCGGTGAGACGCCCCCGGCCTGGCGTCGACGCTTCTGCCGACCGCACCACCACCCGCACCCCGAGGAGTTCCCATGCTGTCCAGCACGCCGCGCACCTTCATCGGCTCGACCACCTTCACCGTCACCGGCATGACCTGCGGGCACTGCCAGCGCGCCGTCACCGAGGAGATCGCCGCCGTCGCCGGCGTCGAGACCGTCACCGTCGACCTGGCCAGCGGCACCGTCACCGTCACCGCCGAGCGCCCCGTGGACCGGGCCGACATCGCCGCCGCCGTCGACGAGGCCGGCTACGCCCTCGTCCCGTGACCTCCGCCCACCTCGATCCTCACCGGAGACCCGCCGTGCCCACCCCGACCCACACACCCAGCGCCGCCACGGCGCACGCCGAGACCGCGCACACCACGCATCACCTGAGCGCCAAGAATTTCACCCTCCACTTCCTCGAGATGGTCGTCGCGATGGCCGTCGGCATGGTGGCCCTGCACCCGGTGTGGACCCTCGTCCTCGACGCCGTCGGCGCCCCCGGCCTGATGCACAACCCCTACACGGGCGCGCTGATCATGGCCACGAACATGACCGTCGCCATGTCCGCGTGGATGAAGGTCCGCGGCCACCGCTGGCGGCCCATCGCCGAGATGGGCGCGGCCATGTACCTGCCCTTCCTGGTGCTCTTCGTCCCCCTCGCACTCGGCCTCATCGGCGAGAGCGCCCTGATGCTCTGGGGCCACGTGCTCATGCTCCCGGCGATGGCCGCGGCGATGCTGCTGCGCCCCCACGAGTACGCCTACTGCTGACGCCAGGACGACCGGCGCGGCGGGAGCGGCCCTCCCGCCGCGCCACTGCCACGACCTCCACCGGAGCCCGCCATGACCGCTTCCACCATCACGATCCGCCGCGCGACCCCCGCGGACGCCGGGACCGTCACCGCGATGGTCCGCGAGATCGCCACCCACGAGGACCAGGCCGAGCACGTGCAGGTGACGGACGAGCACTGGCGCCAGCTGCTCGACCGACCCGAGGTCACAGTGCTGCTCGCCGAGCGCGACCGCGACGCGATCGGCTACGTCTCCGCCGTCCGCCAGCTGCACCTGTGGACCGGTGGCGACGTGCTCAACCTCGACGACCTCTACGTCCGCCCTGGCCACCGCGACGCCGGCGCCGGCCGGCACCTCATGGCCGCCCTGGCCGCCGTCGCCGCACCCGAGCAGCTGCTCATCCGGTGGGGCATGGAGGTCGACAACGTCGACGCCCAGCGGTTCTACCGCCGCCTCGGCGCGACTCTCCGGCCCAAGATCCTCGCCGCCTGGACGCCCGCCGCGCACAGCGCGCTGGCCGTCGACCACGGACCTTCCCGAGAACCTGGTGGAAACGCCGGTTCGAGCCCGGTCCTCACCTCGAACGATCAGCTGTAGCCGAACAGCCATCCGACCCCAGGAGCCCGGGATGACCACCACCGCGCCGTCCACCGCGGCGGCCAACGAGTCAACCGCCAGTTGCACCCTCGACATCGGCGGCATGACCTGCGCGTCCTGCGTCGGCCGGGTGGAGAAGGCGCTGCGCCGGGTCGACGGCGTGGCCGGCGCGGAGGTCAACCTGGCCACCGAGGTGGCCACCGTCCGGTTCGACCCGACCGAGGCCGGCCTCGAGGACCTGACCGCCGCGGTCGCCCGCGCCGGCTACACCGCCACCCCGCGCCGCGAGGCCCAGCCCGCCGACGAGCTGCTCGGCGCCGAGGCCTCGAGCGAGGGCCGAGACGAGGCGCACCTCACCGCGCTGAGGACGAAGTGGCAGGTCACCCTCGCCGTCGGGCTCGGCCTGATGGTGCTGATGTACGTGCCGCTGTACCTCGACACGATGGACTGGCTGATGCCGGCCATCCTCGTGGTCGCCACCGTCGTGCAGTTCTGGGCCGGACGGGAGGTCTACCGCGCCGCCTGGACCGCAGCCCGCCACCGCTCGGCGAACATGAACACCCTCGTCGCCCTCGGGACCGGCGTCGCCTACGGCTACAGCGCCTTCGTCACCCTGTGGCCGGCCGCCGCGGAGCGCTGGGGACTGCCGCTGCACGTGTACTTCGAGACCTCGCTGGTGATCCTCGCCCTGGTCCTGGCCGGCCGGTGGCTGGAGGCCCGGGCGAAGAAGCAGACCGCCGCGGCGATCACCGCCCTGGTCGGCCTCGCGCCGAAGACGGCCCGCGTGCTGCGCGACGGCGCCGAGGTCGACGTCCCGGTCGAGCAGGTCGTCGTCGGGGACCTGGTGCGGGTCCGGCCCGGCGAGAAGGTCCCGGTCGACGGTGTCGTGACCGAGGGCGCCACGGCGGTCGACGAGAGCATGCTGACCGGCGAGAGCCTGCCGGTGGACAAGACGGCCGGCGACACGGTCATCGGCGCGACGCTCAACCGCACCGGCACCGTCGTCATCCGGGCCACCGCGGTCGGTGCCGACACCGCGCTCGCCCAGATCGTCCGCCTGGTGGAGGACGCGCAGGGCGCGAAGGTCCCGCTGCAGCGGCTGGCCGACCGGGTCTCGGCCTGGTTCGTCCCGATCGTGCTCGGCCTGGCCGCGGCCACCTTCCTCGCCTGGGCGCTGTTCGGCCCGGACAGCGGCCGGCTGACGATGGCGATCACCACCACCATCGCGGTGCTGATCATCGCCTGCCCGTGCGCGCTGGGCCTGGCCACGCCGACCGCGGTCATGGTCGGCACCGGCCGGGCCGCGGAACTCGGCATCCTGATCGGCAACGGGGACGCGCTGGAGACCGCCCGCCGGGTCACCGCCGTCGTGCTCGACAAGACCGGCACCCTCACCCGCGGCAAGCCGGCCCTCACCGGCATCACCACCACCGCCGGCTGGGCCGAGGACGACGTCCTGGCGCTGGTGGCGGCCGCGGAGACCGGCAGTGAACACCCCGTCGGTGAGGCGCTCGTCGCCGCCGCCACCGCCCGCTTCCTCGACCTGCCGCCGCTGCGCACCTTCGACGCCGTTCCCGGCCACGGCATCGACGCCGTCGTCGACGAGCGGCACGTGCTGGTCGGCAACGCTGCCCTGATGACCGCCCGCAGCGTGGACACCACCGCGCTCGCCGGCACCGCTGCCTCAGCAGCGGCGGTGGGCCAGACCCCGATGTTCGTCGCCATCGACGGGCAGCCGGCCGCGGTGCTGTCGGTCGCCGACACGGTCAAGCCCGAATCCGCCGAGGCAGTCGCCCAGCTGCAGGCGCTCGGCCTGCAGGTGTGGATGCTCACCGGCGACAACGCCGCCACCGCCGCCGCGATCGCCGACCAGGTCGGCATCGAGCACGTGCTCGCCGAGGTGCTGCCCGCCGACAAGGCAGCGCAGGTCCGCCGACTGCAGGAACAGGGGCACGTCGTCGCCTTCTGCGGAGACGGCATCAACGACGCTGCTGCCCTCAGCGCGGCCGATGTGGGCATCGCCATCGGCACCGGCGCCGACGTCGCCATCGCCGCCTCCGACATCACCCTGGTCGGCGGCGACCTGCGCGGCATCGTCTCCGCGATCGCGCTGTCCCGGCGCACCGTCACGACGATGAAGCAGGGGCTGGGTTGGGCGTTCGGCTACAACCTGCTGCTGATCCCGGTTGCGGCCGGCGCCCTGTACTGGTGGAACGGGCTGCTGCTCGACCCGGTTCTGGCGTCGGCGGCGATGGCGATGAGCTCGGTCAGCGTCGTCACCAACGCGCTGCGGCTGCGCCGCTTCCGCCGGCCGGCCACGGCGGACGAGATCCTGCACCCGCCGCTGCGCGCCCGGATCGGTCAGTACGCCTATCTGACCGGCGTGGCAGTCGTCGCCCTCGCCCTCGGCGCGGGGCTGACCGCCGTGTCGCGGATGGACTTCGCCGAGCGCGGCATGAACGGCCAGCTGGCCTGGGCGCAGGGCACCGGCATGCCGATGCGGCCGGCGATGAGCGAGATGATGACCGCCGAGGTGCCGCCCACCGACGCCACAGACGCCGGCGTCGACGTCCGCCTCGACCTGCCGGCCGACGTGCGCCCCGGGCAGCTGACGCGGCTGGTCGCCACCGTCGTCGACAGCGGGACCGGCGAGCCGGTCGAGGACCTCACCCGCAGCCACGAGGCGTGGATGCACCTGATCGCCACCCGGGAGGACCTGGGCACGTTCGCGCACGTCCACCCGCAGCCGACCGGCGAGCCCGGGCAGCTGGCCGTGGAGGTCACGTTCCCGACCGCCGGCCGGTACGTCGTCGACACCGAGTTCCGCCGGCAGGGCGAGATGAGCGACGTCCACTCCCGGCAGGTGATCACCGTCGCCGGTACCGCGCCGGAGCCGGTGGTCCTGACAGCCGGACCGCGGGTCGTCGAGGTCGACGGCGTCCGCGTCGAGCTCGAGGGCGACGTCGAGGCCGGTGGGCGCAGCGATCTGGACTTCACGTTCACCGACGCCGCCACCGGCCGGCCGATCGACGACCTGCAGCCCTACCTCGCCGCCGCCGGCCACGTCGTGGTGATGCGGGCCGACGGGCAGACCTTCGCCCACGAGCACGCCGAGGTCGAGGACGCGTCCGGCCGCCCGGTCTTCGCCCTGCCGGGCCAGACCTTCGGCCCGGAGCTCGACGTGCACGCCGACTTCGCCACCGCCGGGACGTACCAGCTGTGGGCCCAGTTCCGGCTCGCCGACGGCGGCGTGATCACGGCGCCGTTCACCATCGAGGCCACCTGACCGCGGGACCGGCGGCCCCCGCATGCGGCCATCAGCGTGCGGGGGCCGCTGCTCGACCACCGGATCCGTCGGCCGTGGACGTCCCAAGAACTGACCGAGGAACGAATGACACTGCAGGTGCGCGCGGCGGCGCTCGACGACGTCCCCGCCGCCGCCGAGGCGCTCGCCGACGCCTTCGCCGACTACCCGTGGACCCGATGGACGGTCGACGCCGACGGCCACGGCGATCGGCTGCGGGCGCTGCACCACCTCTACCTGTCCGCCGTCGCAGTGCCCTTCGGCCACGTCGACCTCGGGGAGGCGGGGCAGGAACTCGTGGGCATCGCGGTCTGGGTGCCCAGCACCGGGATCCCCGACGAAGTGTGGGCGCACGTCGGCCCAGCCGCCGCCGAGATGGCCGGGCACCGGGCGGCAGCCGCTGCCGAGGCCGAGGAGACGCTGGCCGACCGCCGACCGAGGGAGCCGCACCTGACCCTGGCCAGCCTGGGCGTCGTGTCACACAGGCAAGGGCAGGGTCTCGGTGCCGCGCTGCTGGCCCCCGGGCTCGATCGCGCCGACCGGGACGGATCGCCGGTGTGGCTGGAGACGAGCGCCGAGGCCAACGTGCGGTTCTACCGCCGCCTCGGCTTCGCGGTGACCGACGTCGTCGACCTGCCCCGCGGTGGCCCGCGCACCTGGTTGATGCTCCGCGAGCCGGGAGCGACGGCCGCCGACCGGACGGCGACCGCGGCGGCCGGGCGCCGGGCGGACAACGCCCCATGAATGCGGTCCTGATCACGGTCATCGTGGCCTGCGAGGTCGGTTCCTGCTGCCTGCTCGGCGCCGGCCTGGTGGCCCGGTACGTGATGCGCCTGTCCCGCACGAGCGCGGCCCTGCTGGCCAACGCCCCGGTCCTCGACCTCGTTCTCCTGATCGCCTCGGTCATGGACCTCCGCTCGGGGAGCACGGCCGGGGTCTCGCACGGGCTGGCCGCCGCCTACATCGGTTTCTCCGTGGCGTTCGGGTCGACCACCCTGCGACGGGCCGACCAGCGGTCAACGGCCTCACTGCCGGCGTGATCATCTGGGCGCTGGTCTGGCCCCTGCCCTACACCCTCTGGCCGAAGAGCCCCCCGACCACCGAGCCCCGACCCGTCGCGGCGGCGGAGCAGGAGACCAGCGCATGACCACGACCATCGCCACGAACCGAACGACGCATCGGCACGGGCTCGCACCGGGCCGGCCGCCGGTCGCCTCACCGCGACCGGGCGAGCCGGAACCCCAGATCGTCGATGCGGAAGGTCGGGTGGCTCTTGCGTCGGCACGACGCCCGGCAGGCTCGGGGGTGGTCCTGCCAACCGCCGCCCCGGAACACGCGGTAGGGCCCGTAGACGCCGGGATCGAAGACGTCCCAGCACCACTCCCACACGTTGCCGATCGTGTCGAAGAGGCCCCACGCATTCGGAGCCTTCGTCGCGACCTCGTGCACGGAGCTCCCGGAGTTGGCGCGGTACCAGGCGATGTCGTCCAACGCTCCGTACCGGACGTCGGCGGAGCCGGCCCGGCACGCGTACTCCCACTCAGCCTCCGACGGGAGGCGGAACCCGTCCGCGTCCCGGTTCCACACCACGTCCAGCGCGTCGGGGTCGTCGCCCATCGAGTAGCAGGGGGTGAGCCCCGTCGCCTCAGACAGGAGGTTGCAGAACCGGACGGCGTCCTGCCAGGAGACGTCGGTCACCGGGGTCCGTGGCCCCATCGAGTCGGGGGGTGGCCCGCCCTGCACGGCGAGGTAGAGCTCACGGGTGACCGGATGCGGCGCCAACCGGAAGGTGTCGACCTCGACCGTCCAGCTGGCTCTGGTGCCTTCGTCCCGCAGGACGATCTCCCCGGCAGGGATGTCGACCAGGTCGTCGACGACCGCATGGAGCAGCGGTGATCCGGGCTGCCTCGCAGAGCCGCAGCCTGCGTGTGTCACCCGATCCCCTCCAGTTCCGACAGCGGGGAGTGACGGTATCGGCGGGGCGGAGCGGTCGACGTCGAGCCCTGTCCTCCTGTCGCCGGTCGGTGAGGCGGGGAGCGCGCCGGGGAGCGCGCCCGCGATCAGAGGCAGCGGCGCCGGCGCAGCCACACCAGGGCGGCCATCGCCGTCGGCACCACCGGCGGCGGCCCCGACGCCCCCGGCCATCCGCAGATGCCGACCCAGACCTGGGAGGCTTTCTCCCGGAGCCAGCGCCGGGACGGTCGCCGCCGGTCCGCGTAGCCGTCCGAGGATCGGCGCTGACAGCGAGGCTGGCAGCGCGGTCGCCGGGCTGGTCATCCATCCACAGCCTCCCGGCCCTGGTCGGTGGCCGGCTCCGGGAACGGGCAGGCCCGCATCAGGGTGACCGGGCCCGGCCACTGGTGCACGCCCCCGCTGCCCGGCTGTTCGGCCCCGGTACTGGCACGGGTCCTCACCGCCCGGGGCTGCGAGCGGACGTCGTGCGGGATGCGCTGCTCGGCTCCGGGCGCTCTGGGCTCGGTTCCGCGGGACGCGGGCTGAGCGGGCATCCCACGGCCGGGGCAGCCTGCGGCACACTGCGCGGGCACCGGCGGGAGAGGAGCGATGGGCAGGCCCGTGCTGATGGCGGTGGATGACGAGCCGGCCGTCCTGCGGCTGGTGCAGGAGGAGCTGCGCAAGCGCTACGGCAGCGACTACGACGTCCGCTGCCTGACCTCGCCGGAGGACGCGCTTCGCGACCTGGCCGCAGTCCCCGCCGGAGGTGAGGTGGCGGTGGTGTTGGCCCACCAGTGGATGCCGGGCATGACCGGGGTGGAGTTCCTCGACCGGGTGCGGACGCTGCACCCGGAGGCGAAGCGGGCGGTGCTGATCACGTGGGGCGACCGGTCGACGGCCCCGGTGCTGTCCGCGTCGGTGCTACGGCGGATCGACTGGATTCCGAAGCCCTGGCGACCGGGTGACGAGCATTTCCACCAGGCCATCGGTCAGTGGCTGTACGAGTGGCCCTTGCCGCACCGCCCGCGGTTCGTCGCCGCGCGGATCATGGGCGAGCGCTGGTCGGCGCTCGCACGAGCTGCGGGACCTGCTCAGCCGCAGCAGCGTGGCCTTCGATTTCCTCGACGTGAGCTCGGAGGAGGGCCGGGCCCTGTTGCGGGAGGTGGGCGCGGACGCGGGGGCGCTGCCGGTGGTGGTGGTCTTCGACGGCCGGGTGCTGCGGGATCCGTCCGGTGTGGAGATCGCCGGCGCGCTCGGGATTCGGACGCGGCCGGATCCGCGGCCGTACGACGTGACGGTCATGGGCGCCGGTCCTGCGGGTCCGGCCGCGGCGGTCTACGGCGTCTCGGAGGGGCTGCGCACGGCAGTGCTCGAGGCGGAGGCGATCGGCGGGCAGGCCGGCACCAGCTCATTGATCCGCAACTACCTGGGCTTTCCCCGTGGCATTGCCGGCGCCGATCTGGCGCAGCGGGCGTACGAGCAGGCCTGGCTGCTCGGGGCGGAGTTCGTCTACGGGCCGCGGGCGGTCGGTCTGCGGGCGGACGGCGAGATGCGGGTCGTCTCGCTCTCCGACGGGTCTGCCTCCATCAGCCGCGCGGTCGTCCTGGCCACCGGGGTGACCTACCGCCGCATCGGCGTCCCGTCGCTGGACGCTCTGATCGGGGCCGGGGTGTTCTACGGGGCTGCGGCTCCGGAGGCGCAGGCGATGGCGGGGGAGGAGGTGTACGTCGTCGGTGGGGCCAACTCGGCCGGCCAGGCCGCGCTGCACCTGGCGCGCTATGCCCGGCAGGTGACGCTCCTGGTGCGGGGGTCCTCGCTGGCCGCGACGATGTCCGACTACCTGGTCCGTGAGGTAGACGCCGCGGCGGACATCGTCGTCCGCCACGGCACCGAGGCGGTGGGCGGCGGCGAGGGGCGGTTGACCCACCTGGTGGTCCGCGATCGCGGCCGCGGGCACACTGAGACGGTGCCGGCGGCGGGTCTGTTCGTGCTCATCGGCGCGGAGCCGCACACCCAGTGGTTGCCCGACGGAGTGGAGCGGGACGACGCGGGCTACGTCCTGACCGGCGCTGACCGGCGCGGCGGCGCAGCCTCCGCAAGCGGGGGAGCCCACCTGTTCGAGACCACCCTGCCCGGCGTCTTCGCCGTCGGCGACGTCCGGCACGGGTCGGTGAAGCGGGTGGCCTCCGCGGTCGGCGAGGGCGCAGTCGCTCTCCGCATGGTCCACGACCACCTCGGCCAAGCGTGAGGTCGTCGCCCCGGCGGTCGCTGCAACGCTGTTCGTCAGGTGACGGTGATGACGACCTTGCCTCGCGCGTGCCCGTCCTCCACGTGCCGTAGGGCGGCCGCGGTGTCGGCCAGCGGATAGCTCCGGTCGAGGACGGGGGTGACCTGTCCGGTCTCGACGAGCTCGGTGACGACGAGCAGGTGCTCCCGGGCCCAGGTGCTCGGCAGCGGCCGCAACCGCTGCCGGACGAGTCCGTCGAGCACCGCCACGCGGAGGATCGTCGCGATCGGGCCGAGCAGGTGGCCGGGCGAGCCGCCGGCGTTGAACACCAGGGTGCCGGTGGGGGTGAGCGCCCGACGCAGCCGGCCCAGCGGCTGGCTGCCGGCGTTGTCGAGGATCACGTCGTAGCGCGTGCGCCCGTCGGTGAAGTCCTCGGCGGTGTAGTCGATGACGTGCGCGGCGCCGATCGAGCCGACGAGCTCGACGTTGCGTGTGCTGCACACCCCGGTGACCTCCGCGCCCAGCGCGGCCGCGATCTGGACGGCGAAGCTGCCGACGCCACCGGCGGCGCCGTTGATCAGCACCCGCTGCCCGGCCTGAACCTGACCGGCGTCCCGGATCGCGCGCAGGGCGGTCTGCCCGGTCATCGGCACGGCCGCCGCCTGCTCGAAGGTCAGCCCGGCCGGCTTGGGCACCACCCGGTCCGCGTCGGCGCGCGCGTACTCGGCGAACGAGCCGTCGAACCAGCCGAGCACCTCGTCGCCGGGCGCCGGGCCGCGCACGCGTGAGCCGACCGCCGCTACCTGCCCGGCCCCGTCGACTCCGGCCACCCGCTGCTTCGGCCGGGTCAGCCCGACACCGCCGATGAGCCGGGCGATGTAGGGGTCGCCGCGGACCATGTGCCAGTCGTAGGGGTTGACCGCGGCGGCGTGCACGCGCACGAGCACGTCGTCGGGGCCGATGTGGGGGAGGTCGGTGTCCACGAGCTGCAGGACGTCCGGGGGGCCGAACCGCTCCTGGACGATCGCCTTCATCTCGGCTCCTTCGTTGCTCGCTGGATGGTGGTGTCGGAGCCGACCCCGGCTGTCCCGTGGGTGGGGCGGCCGGGGCCGGTGACAGCGCTCAGGCCGGTGACAGTTCGGAGTTCCGGTCCCGGGCGCCGGAGGGGAGTTCGGCCACGGCGGACGGCCGGAAGCCCTTGACGGTCAGGTAGACGCCGAGCGAGAACTCCCAGACGGCGATCGGGAGCGCGGCGAGCGCGATCGGGCCCGTCCGGTCGAAGACGCCGAAGAAGATCGCGATGTCGGCGGCCAGCAGCAGCGGGGCACCGACGAGCCCGATGGTGGGCAGGATGCGCGGCACCAGGCCGGACCGGTACAGGACGTAGCCCAGGCACAGCGCGTTGAAGACCGGCGCGAGGCTCTGGCTGAGCAGGAACGTCCAGTCGTAGACCGCGGCCAGGGTGTGGCCGGTGGTGGCCAGCGACGCCGGGTCCGCGTCTGCGGTGCCGGCGACGTCGTTCTTCAGGTTGACGAGAGAGAGGACGCTGACGACGCCGACGATGATGAGCGCGCCCTCCACCACGCGGGATGTGACGAACCCGAGGGCGGCGGTCTCGCTGACCCGCTTCGCCACCGGGAACAGCACCACGGCGGTGCCGATGCCGGCCAGGGCGACGACGACCTCGGAGAAGGCGCCCCACATCACGCCGGTGTCGCTGCCTGCGCCGAGAACGAAGTCGGCGCCGTTCCGCACCGGCTGGAACACGATGAGGGTGGGGATCGACACGAAGGTGATCAGGTACAGGATCCCGGCGGCCAGCGAGGTCCGGCGCATCGTGTCGGGCCGTCGTGGCGCTGCGGGGGTGTGCGCGGTGGTGGTCATGTCGCGTCCTTCGAGGGGTCGGCGGGCCGTCTGGTGGAGGTGTGCGGTGGGTCCGGGTCGATGTGCGTGACCGCGAGCAGCGGCAGGCCCAGGTCGCGGACCTTGCGCAGCAGGCCGTGCAGTGCGGCCTGGTCGAGCGCCGCGCCGGTGAGGACGGTGCTGCCGTCGTCGGCGCGGGTGAGGGTCATCCCGTCGAACCAGGCGGCCCAGCGGGAGTCCAGGTGGCCCGCGAGGCGGATCTCGTAGCGGCTCGAGTCGGAGGGGCCGACGGTGGGCTGCTTCGTCATCGAGTCCCCTGTCCACGTGCCGGCCGGGAGGGTCCTCGGCCGGGCGTTCCGGCGTTCGCCGGTGCACGGGGAACGTAGGAACGGGGGTGGTGAGCGCGGATCACCACGTGTGGTGATCTCGTTGGTGACCCGGGCCCGAGGAGGCGGTGCGGACCCGAACCAGCCGCGACGGCGAGCCGGACGGCCGCCGGTGGCCTACCGGTCGGGAGTGCCGGCGTGTTCGGGGCGGTGGTCGCGGGGCCGGGCCAGCAGGTCGAGCTCCTCGCCCCGGCGGACCGCCGCGCGCCGGTTGGTCACGCCGAGCTTGGCGTAGATGTTCTTGGTGTGGGTCCGGACGGTGTTGACCGACACGAACAGCTCGCGGGCGATGTCCGGGCCGTCGAGGTCGCTGCCGAGCAGCCGGAGCACGTCGAGCTCCCGCGCGCTCAGCGGCTCCACCAGGCCCACCAGGACCGGCGCGCTGTCCGCGCCCGGTGCCAGGGCCGCCAGGATCCGGCGGGCGTAGCCCGTGACGGTCCCCGCCGCGGCCGCTCGCAGCAGGACGGCCATCGGGCGGCCCTCGTCGGCGAACACCCGGACGTACCCCTGCGGTTCGGCCAGCGTCAGCGCGCGTCGCAGGGCCACGAGGGCAGCGGGCAGGTCGTGGCGCGCCTGCTCGGCGAGCGCCCGCACGACCAGCGCGTCGAGGACGCTGCCGGTCCTGCCGCCCTGCTCCGCCGCGGGCAGGAGGCGCTCCAGCAAGCGCACTGCCCCGGAGATGCAGCGCTCGTCACCCTCGGCCGCGAACCGGGCCACCAGCACCCGCACCAGCGTGAGGTGCTCGAACTCGCGCAGGTGGTCCAGGTCGTCCCCGGCCGACAGCCCCCGCTCCTCCGCCCAGGCGAGCGCGTCGGCCCACCGGCCCTGCCGGGCGTGCACCCGAGCCCGCAGCGCCGGGACCGGCCGCACCTGGGGGAAGTAGTCCCCGACGTACCGGCGCTCGGCCTCGTCGAGGAGGGCGAGCGCGCCGTCGACGTCGCCCTCGGCCTCCCGGAGGCGGGCCGTCGCCACCCGCCAGCGGTACGGGTTCTGCGGCATGCCGGCGTGCTCGCCCAGATCCGTGCTCGTGGCGAGGTGCCGGCGGGCGGCCTCGAGGTCACCGCGTTCCAGCAGCACCCCGGCGATGGCCACGTGCATGTCCGCCGCGCCGCGCCGCGCCGGGCCGGTCTCGGGGCTCACCATCTGCAGCACCCGCTCGCAGGTGCTCATCGCCTCGCGGAGACGGCCCTGCGCGATCCGGATGTCGGCCAGCCCGAGCGCGCAGCCGGCCACGTCGGAGAGGTGCCCGGCCTTCTCCAGGCTCGCCGCGGCGTCGGCGTACCACCGGTGCCCGGCGTCGAGGTCGCCGCGCGCCCAGTACGCGAGGCCGAGCAGGCCGGCCGCCCCGCCGCGGCCGAGGTGGTCGTCGACGGCGGCCAGGTCCAGGGCCGCCCGGGCGTGCGAGATCGTGCCGGCCCCGTCGCCGGACAGCAGGGCCGCGCCGGCGCGGTACATGGCGATCGCGCTGGGCAGCCGGCGGAAGCCGGCCTGGTCGACGACCACCATCTCCGCCGGCGACGCCGGGGAGCGCTGGCCGCTGGCCGTGGTCGTGGTCGTGGTCAGCCAGCGCTCGGCGTCCCGCAGGCGTGCCTCGACCCCCTCGACCTCGCCCCGGACCATGAGCGCCCCGGCGTACCCGACGCTGAGCACCGGCCGGACCCGGATCACCTCGTCCGGCAGCGCCTCCAGCCAGCCGCGCAGGGTGGCCTCCTGCCTACCCTGCTGCAGCGCCGGCAGCGCCGACTCGACCAGGTCCGCCGCTCGCGTGACGTCCCCGCCGGCCAGCGCGTGGTGGATCGCCTCGGCCGGGTCCCCGATCGCCTCGTACCAGTCGCCGGCCCGCTGGTGCAGGCCGCCCACGTCGTCGGGCTGCTCGGCCTGCAGGTGCACCCGCAGCACGTCGGCGAACAGGTGGTGGTAGCGGTACCAGCGGCGGTGGTCGTCGAGCGGGACCAGGAACAGGTTGCCCCGATCGAGCGTCGCCAGCATCGCCTGGCCGCCGTCCCGACCGGTGACCGCGTCGCACAGCGGGCCGGTCAGCCGGCTGAGGATGGACGTTCGCAGCAGGAAGTCGCGGACCTGAGCGGGCTGGCGCTGCAGCACCTCCTCGGTCAGGTAGTCGATGATGTAGCGGTCGTCCCCGGCGAAGCCGGCGAGGAAGTCGGCGGGGTCGTCGCGGCCCTGCATCGACAGCGCGGCCAGCTGCAGGGCGGCGATCCACCCCTCGGTGCGCTCTTCGAGCGCCGCGACGTCACCGGTGGTCAGCGTCAGCCCCATCGACCCGTTGAGGTATGCCGCGGCCTCGTCGGCCGTGAAGCGGAGGTCGGCGGCGCGGACCTCGACCAGGTCACCGCGTCCGCGCAGCCGCGCCAGGGGCAGCGCCGGGTCGGCGCGGCCGGCGATCACCAGGTGGACCTGCGGAGGGAGGTGCTCCACCAGGAACGCCATCCCGTCGTGCACCTCACGCGCCTCGATGACGTGGTAGTCGTCGAGCACCAGCACGAGATCGCCGGAGATGCCGGAGAGGTCGTTGGCCAGCGTCGTCAGCACCGCGTCCAGGGACGACGGCGTCGACTCCAGGAGTGCCAGCGTCCCCGCGCCCATCTCGGGCGCCGCCGTCCGCAGAGCGGCGACGAGGTAGGTCCAGAACAACGCAGGATCGTTGTCCCGCTGGTCGAGCGACAGCCACGCGACCGACCGCTGCTGAGCGGGGAGGGAGGCCAGCCACTCCGTCAGCAGCGTCGTCTTCCCGAACCCCGCCGGGGCCGACACCACGGCCAGCGACGACTCATCCAGACGGCCCAGGCGCTCGTGCAGCCGGGAACGCGGGACCACGCCGCGTCGCCTCCGGGGGACGTGGAGCTTCGTCGCCAGCAGTGGGCCCACCACGACCACCCCCTGACCGGTCAGCATGCCCGCGTCGTCGACACAGCAGGCGCTGCCCGGCCACCTCGGTGGGCCTCCGGGCGCACATCGTGTCAGCAGCGGCTCGTCGGTGTCGATGGACTCCGCCCCGGCGGGGGTCCGGGTTCTGCGGAGGCCGCCGCCTCGACGTCGTCGGGGACGCGGGCGGGTGCGGAGCGGTTGACCATCCGGGCGGTCCGGCCGCGGCGGTGCAGCGCGTCGAGGAGGGCCGGGCCGATCGCGCCGCTGCCGGAGATGACGCGCCGCGGGGTGGTCATGCCCGTGCCTGAGCGGGGGTCGGCGCGGCGGGTGTGCCGGCCGCGGGGCGGTGGGGCAGGAGGAGGAGCAGGAGGATCCCGGAGAGAGCGGAGAAGGTCACTGCGCCGTAGGCGCCGAAGACCATGAACTGGTCGTCGACGGCGATCCCGCCGAGGGTCGTGGTGGTCCAGCCCAGCGCCCACAGGGCGGGCATCGCCGCCGCCCACGCCCAGCGCGGGCGCGTTCCCCGGGGCAGCGCCACCGCCTGCGCGGGTCCGAGGACCAGGCCGGTGAGGGCGCCCATCAGCGCCAGGTCGGCGAGGGAGGTGTCGTAGCCGACCGCGACGGCCGCGAGGAGCAGACCCAGGCCCATGCCGAGGGCGGTGGCCGGTACCCACTTCCGGATGTCGAGCCGCCCGCGGCTGGCCAGGGCCTGTCCAGCGCCGATGACGAGGCCGGTGACTGCTCCGCCGACGAGCACGGCCATCGGGTCGTCGGCGCGGCCGGCGACCGCCGTACCGGCGAGCCCCGCGACAGGAAAGGCGAGGAACCCGGCGGTCCAGATCAGCCAGGGACGGAGGGAGGGTGCTCGGGAACGAGGATGGGTCACGGGGGTCATCTCCTGACGTCGGCAGCCGCCGACTGCCGGGGCGACGGGACGGTCGCGGGGTCGGTGGGGTCTTCCGCGGACGTCGGGCTGTCGGCACGGACCGGCCGCAGCAGGACCGTTCCGCCCAGAGCGGCGACCCACAGTCCCCAGCCGGTGCTGCCGAGCAAGCCGGCGAGGCCCCAGATGGGGAATCCCGGAACGGCGGTGGCGAGGACGTCGCCCTGGTTGAGCAGGTAGATCGCGCTGACCGCGAGGCCGGTGGTGCCGAGCCAGCGGGGCAGGGCCCGGGTCCGCAGGATGATCACACTCAGGGTGACCGACCAGCCGATGGCCAGCAGCTGGCCGAGGTGTTCACCGAGCAGTGCGCCGCCGAACTGGTGCTGGGCCGTCCATGCCGCTTCGACTGCGGCCCGGGTGGTGGCGTCTCCGGCGAGGTAGGTGAGTCGGCCAGCGGTGGAACGACGAAGACCCAGCGCAGGAAGCCGATCAGCGCGAGCACCACCGAGGTGGCGCCCGCGCACGTGGCGGCCCACAGCACCGGGTCGTCGCGCCTGCTGAGCACCGCGGGGAGCAGGAGGATCGGGACGGCGAGGACCGCGTAGGTCCAGGCGGTGGCGAGCCAGGTCCACACCAGGCCCGTGCCACCGGCGGCGAAGGCGGGCAGCACCACCGCTGCCGGTTCCCGCAGGATGTCCGGCCAGTCGAAGGTCGACGACAGCATCGTGGCGGCCCCGGCGAACGCGAGCACGCCGCCGAGGAGGAGTCCGCCGGTCGTCCGGCGCAGGCCGTTGCTCACGATCCCAGCAGTCATCCGAGCGGCCTCGTCTCACGGGGGATGGAGCGGCTGGATGAGGTGGCTGTGCGTCCGTCGTCCCACCGATGAGGAGCGGGCGACCGACACCCCGTGCGGTCGAGGTGCGTCGTCTGGCCCGGTCCCCCGTGAGGGGCACGGCGACCGGGCACCGTCGACGTCCCGGTGCTCAGACGCGGGACACAGCTGCGGGCGGCTCGACCGACCCGATGGTGCCGGCGGTGATGGGTGAGGGCTTGAAGCCCCTGACCACCAGCCAGACGCCGAGCGACAGCTCCCAGAAGAAGATCGGGACGAGGGCGACCCCCGACCACAGCGAGATCTCGTCGTTGACGCCGAACACCATCCCGAGCTTGGCGGAGAGGAGCAGAGGGGCTCCGACGAGTCCCATGAGCGGGATCACCCGTGGCACGAGTCCGGACCGGTACATCAGGGTGCCCAACAGCAGTGCGTTGATGGCGGCCATGACGCCGGGTCCGAGCAGGAACGTCCAGTCGCGCACCGCGACGAGCGACGCCCCGACGGTGACCAGGGAGTCCGCGTCGGCTCCGGGAGCGCCCGCCATGTCCTGCCGCAGGGTCACGACCGCGAAGAGGCTGATGACGCCGGTGGAGATGATCGCGGCCTCGAGCAGGCGCGAGGTGACGAAGCCGAGCGCCAGGGTCTCGTTCTGCCGTTTCACCACGGGGAACAGCACGACCGCGGTGCCGATGCAGGCGAGGGCGTTGACCATGTCGAGGAGGCCGCCGACGAGCACGCGGGTGTCGGCGCCCGGGCCGACGATGTAGTTCGGGTCGCTCAGGACGGGGTCGAGCACGAAGATCGCCGGGATCGAGGCGATGAAGGTGATGAGGTACAGCGCGCCCGCCAGGAACGCGGTCCTCCGCAGTGGGGTCGTCGGGATCCCGCTGGTCCGTCCGGTTCGGCTGGGAATCGTCATGACGGCCTCGTCCTGTGGATCGGTGATGGGGGTCGCGCAGCGTGTGCGGTGGCCGGATGGGGGCGCGCCGGCTCAGCTCGCCGCTCCCGGGCCGCGGCGTCATCCCGGGGGCGGCGAGCGGTCACCGGACCGGGGCTGCCGGAGCGGGCGGCGCTCCGGCCGGCACGCCGGAGGGCGGCGGCGCGAGGGGCTCGACAGGTACCGACCCGGGGTCGGTGCCGCCCTGGTCGAGTCGGAAGGGCGGGTAGCGGTCGGTCATCAGCGCGGCGTATGCGGCCACCCGCAGCGCCCAGCGGTCCATGCCCAGGACGAAGTCGTACAGGGGCCGGGGATAGCGGCCGGTGAACAGCAGCACGATCGCGGCGATGAACACCAGCAGGGCGACCAGGCTGACACCGGCACCCCAGCCGTCGTCCCAGGTGCTGTCCGACGTCCCGGCCCTCGTGCCGAGCCAGATCCCGCCGCCGGTGAAGACCGACAGGACCAGGTAGTGCGGGATGGCCAACAGCCACGACTTCACCAGCACGAGCCCGCGGGAGAGCCGCTCGGGGTAGGCGATGTCGAGGTGGGCGGGGTAGTCCGGCACCTCGGCGAGGGTGAACGGCGGATAGCGGTCGGTGCCCAGCGCCCCGTAGCCGTAGTAGTGCACTCGCCAGCTCCAGCGCAGCACCCCGACGTTGAAGTCGAACAGGGGCCGGGGGTAGCGCGCGGTGAACAGGATCGCGAAGAACGCGACCACGCTGACGATCAGGAAGGCCAGCCAGAGGAAGGCCAGCACGACGTAGTGCGGGACGAGCAGCAGCCACTTCACCAGCCACAGCCCGCGTGAGGGCGAGGGGGCCTGCGACGCGTCCACACGGACCGGATACGGCATTCGGGTCTCCGTCACGGTTCTTCCTCTCCTGACAGGTGCGGCGGTCGCCGCGATGTCGGCTGGAGTCGGCAGCTGAGGTGCCATCCGCCTGGACGCCGACCGGTGGACCAGACCGGAGCGCGTGGAGACGGCGCGACCTCCGGGACCGGCGTGGCCCTCGAGGCTGCGGCAGCTGCGCCAGAGGGAGAACTGGCCCCTCTGACGGAACTGCGCAACTACAGGTAGCGCAAGTCCTGACTCGGAGCTTCGCAGCTCGACCAGGCACCGAGTAGGGTCTAACCGCCCTGATCAAAACGGAGAGTTGCGAGAAAATGGGTGCGCCTCCAGCTGTGTCACCAGGACGCGGGCGGCCCCGGGACCGCGCCCTGGACGAGCGCATCCTCGAGCAGGTCATCGCGCTGCTCGGCTCCCGCGGCTACGCCGGCCTGACGCTCGACGAACTGGCCGCCCGCAGCGGCGTCGCCAAGACCACGATCCTGCGCCGGTGGCCGTCGAAGGCTGCGGTCGCCGCCGCGGGTGTGGAGAAGCTGGCTCTGCAGAGCGTCGACGTGCCGGACTCCGGCACCCTGGAGGCCGACCTGCTCGCGCTGCTGCACGGCGCCGTGGAGGCGTTCGTGCGCGGCCGAGGGCAGTTCATCGCCCGGCTCATCCGCGAAGCCGGTCACCACCCCGAGATCGCCGAGCTGCTGTACACCGTCATCCACACCCGCCGACAGGCCTACCGGCGGGTCCTGGCGCTGGCCATCGCTCGCGGCGAACTGGCCCCCTCGGTCGACCAGGACCTGCTGATCGACCTGCTCATCGGCCCGATCTGGACCCGCATGCTGATCACCCGGGACCCCATCACCCGCGAGTACGTCGACTCCATCGTCGAGGCCGTGCTCATCGCCTTCGCCGTGAAGGCGACGACGACAGGCTGACCGCGGGGTCGTCCGGTGCGCCGCCCTCTCCGGAGGGCCGGCGGGGAACGGGCCGGTGCGGTGCGTGGATGCCGGCCGCGACGGATGCGACGACGGGCACTCGCCGACCGGGTCCGGCACGTGGAGCCGGCGCCCGGCGACGTCCGGTCGATCGACAGCCGGCCCGGCAGGACGCGGGGCACCGCTCGACACGGGGGGAGGGCCAGCCGTTACGGTAATCCCTATGAGTCCGGTCGGCATTGTGCGGTTTGCGCTCGTCGCGCGCCGTCACATCGACCTGCTCCGGTGCGCGAGCGCGCTCTGTACGGCCTGACGCCGTCCGAGCCCGTTCCCATCCACCCCACCGGAGTCCCGTCATGACCCTCACTGCCCCTGTCCTGCCTGCCCCGGCGGCGTCCGCCGCCCCGACGACCCTCGACCTGGAACGCCTCGCGCCCGGGTTCGGCGCCCGCGTGCACGGCGTCGACCTCGCCTCCGCCACCGACGAGCAGGTCCGCGCCATCCGCACCGCGCTCGCCGACCACAAGGTGCTGTTCTTCTCGGGGCAGCACGCGCTCCACCCCGACAGCCAGATCGCGCTCGGCCGCCGCCTGGGGGACGTCACCGAGTCCCACCCCGTGGTGCCGGGGGTCGACGAGGAGCACCCCGAGATCTACGCGCTCGACAGCGCCTCGGGCGGGTTCGCCGACGTCTGGCACACCGACGTCACCTTCGTCCGCCGGCCGCCGCTGGGCTCGGTGCTGCGCGCCGTCGTCCTCCCGCCCACGGGCGGGGACACCCAGTGGGCGGACCTCCAGCTGGCCTACGAGTCGCTCAGCGAGCCGCTGCAGCGCCTGGCCGACCAGCTGGTCGCGGTGCACGACGGCACCCGTGAGTTCGGCTACTACCTGGCTCAGCGCGAGGCACGGACGACGTGGGAGGGCGAGCAGTTCCGGGCCCTCGTCCCGATCGAGCACCCGGTGGTGCGGGTCCACCCCGAGACCGGTCGCAAGGGCCTGTTCGTCAACCCCGGTTTCGTCTCGCACCTGAAGGACGTGTCCGACGCCGAGAGCCGGTACCTGCTCGACCTCTTCTACGCCCACACCACCAAGCCCGAGCACATCGTCCGGCACCGGTGGTCGGTGGGGGACGTCGTGATGTGGGACAACCGATCGACGGTGCACTACGCCAACCGCGACTACGGTGACCGGCGGCGTGTCATGCACCGCATCACGCTCCGGGGGGACCAGCCGGTGGGTCCGACTGGCGCCTGACCGGGCACGTGCACGACGCTCGTCTCCGAGAACTGACCGCGCGGCGAGGCGCAGATCCCCTCCAGGGCCTGCGCTTCGTCGCACGACCACCCGCCGGCGAGCCCGCGCCCGGCGCCGCAACGAGAGAAGACCCCCATGCTGCGCACCACGATCCGTTCCCGCGCATCCGCGGTGGCGCTGGCCGCCGTCCTCGCCGCGACCGTCACCGGGTGCAGCGCCGAGGAGGGCGCCGACAGTGCGACCGGTGGGGGGGACGGCATCACCGTCCAGGCCGCCCAGTTCAGCTGGACGGCCGCCGGCCTGACCAACTCCATCCTCAGCGAGATCGCCACCGACCGACCCGAGCTGGGCGTGGCCACGCTGCAGACCACGCAACTGGACCCGGCCGCGGCCTGGGCGGGTGCGCAGCGCGGGGACATCGACCTGCTGACCGAGGTCGCCCTGCCCAACCAGCAGGAGCTCGCCGAGGGCGCGGCCGACCGCGTCGAGATCGTCTCGCAGACCTACGGCGACGCCGCACAGGGCTGGTTCGTGCCGGCCTACGCCGTCGCGCCCGGGGGCCCGCTCGAGGGCCTGACCAGCGTCACCCAGCTCAACGACTACGCCGACGAGCTGGGCAACAAGTTCTACGACGCCGACCCGGGCTACATCACCACCGAGCAGAACGCCAAGCGGCTCGAGGGCTACGGGATCACGCTGGAGCACGTCGTCTCCAGCGAGGCGGCGGAGCTGGCGCAGCTGGAGAACAGCTACAGCCGCGAGGAGCCGATCGTGCTCTACCTGTACCACCCGCACGCGGTCTTCGCGCAGTACGACATGGTCCAGCTCGAGGAGCCCACGTCCTACACCGAGGGCTGCCTGACCACCGGCGACGGCGCCTGCGCCATGCCCTCGTACAGCGCCAACATCGCCGCGAGCACGGAGCTGCAGGAGCAGGCCCCCCAGTTCGCCGACCTGCTGGTCGACCTGCGCATCTCGGTCGAGGAGATGGAGCAGATGCAGAAGCAGGTGGACGTCGACGGCGAGGACGTCGGGACGGTCGCCCGGCAGTGGGTCGACGAGCACGCCACCCAGATCGACGAGTGGGTCGGCTGACCGTGCCCCCGGTGCTGCGCGCCACCGGCCTGACGAAGGTCTTCGGGCCGCGGGAGCAGGAGGCACTGCGGCTGGCCGGCGAGGGGGTCGGGCGGGACGACGTCCTGCGCCGGACCGGGTGCACCCTCGCCGTCCACGACGTGGGCTTCGCCGTCGAGCGCGGTGAGCTGTTCGTCGTCATGGGGCTGTCGGGGTCCGGCAAGTCGACCCTCGTCCGGTTGCTCAACCGGATCGTCGAGCCCAGCGCCGGCACGGTCGAGGTCGACGGCCAGGACCTGCGGGCGCTCAGCGACGCGGACCTGCGGAACCTCCGCAACGAGCGGGTCAGCATGGTGTTCCAGCACTTCGCGCTGCTCCCGCACCGCAGCGTGCGGGAGAACGCGGCCTACGCACTGAAGGTCCGTGGGGTCCCCGCGGCCGAGCAGCGGGAGCGTGCCGACTGGGCACTGCGCACGGTGGGCCTGCTCGACCGGGCCGACGCCCGCCCGGACCAGCTCTCCGGTGGGATGCAGCAGCGCGTGGGCCTGGCCCGGGCCCTCGCCGCGGACTCCGACGTCCTGCTGATGGACGAGCCGTTCTCCGCGCTGGACCCGCTGATCCGGCGGGACATGCAGGACCTGCTGGTCCAGCTGCAGACCGAGCTGCACAAGACGATCGTCTTCATCACGCACGACCTCAACGAGGCCATGCGGCTGGGCGACCGCATCCTCATGCTCAAGGACGGGCGGACGGTGCAGCTCGGCACCGGGCCGGAGATCATCTCCGCGCCGGCGGACGAGTACGTCGCCGACTTCACCTCCGACGTCGACCGGACGCGGGTGCTCACCGCGGGGGACCTGCTGCGCGAGCCGCGGATGACCGCCCGGCTGGGCCAGTCGACGGGTGAGGTGCTGCGCACCCTCGGTGCCGCGGAGGCCAACGGCGTGTACGTGCTGGACGACGGCCAGCGCATCGCCGGGGTGGCGCGCGACGACCTGCTGGCCCGCGCGGTGCAGGAGGGCCGGACCGCCGTCGGCGCCCGGGAGCTCGTCGCCGACTACGCCACGATCGCACCGGACCGGCCGCTGGTCGAGTTCATCCACCTCGTCGGCAAGCACGCGGTACCGCTCGGGGTCGTGGACGGGAGCGGGCGGCTGCTCGGTGTGGTGCCACGGGCGGCGGTGCTCGACGCGCTGGCCGCCGTCCCCGCGCGACGGGAGGGCTGACCGGTGCCGCACATCCCGCTCGGACAGTGGATGTCCGACTTCATCGACTGGTTGCTGGCCGCGGTGCCGTGGCTGTTCGACGCCATCTCGACCGTCATGCAGACGGTGGTCGACGGCCTGACCGACGCGCTGGCCACGCCACCGCCGGTGGTCTGGATCGTGGTCTTCACCCTGCTCGCCCTCGTCATACGCGGGTGGGGGCTGGCGCTCTACACGGTGCTGGCGTTCCTGCTCGTCGTCTCGCTGGAACTGTGGGTCGAGACGATGCAGACCCTGTCGCTGGTCCTCGTGGCCGCGGTCATCGCCGCGGCGATCGGGGTGCCGATCGGGATCCTCGCGGCCCGGCACCGAGCGGTGAGCGTCGCCGTCCGCCCGGTCCTGGACTCCATGCAGACGACGCCGGTGTTCGTCTACCTCATCCCGGCCGTCTTCTTCTTCGGCGTGGGGGTCGTGCCCGGCGTCGTGGCGACGATCCTGTTCGCCATCCCGCCCGGCGTGCGGCTGACCGAGCTGGGCATCCGGCAGGTCGATCGAGAGGTCGTCGAGGCCGCGCAGGCCTTCGGGGCCCGGCCCGGACAGATCCTGCGGGAGGTCCAGCTGCCGCTGGCGCTGCCGTCGATCATGGCCGGCGTCAACCAGGTGATCATGCTGGCGTTGTCGATGGTGGTCACGGCCGGACTGCTCGGCGCCGCCGGCCTCGGCGCGGTGGTGGTGCGGGCGGTGACCCAGCTCGACGTGGCCTCCGGGTTCGAGAGCGGCCTCGCCGTCGTCCTGCTCGCGGTCTTCCTCGACCGGCTGACGGCGGCCCTCGGCCACCCGACGGCCCTGTCGCGGTTGCTGCGGGTGCGGACCCGCCGGACCCCGCCCTCCGGCGGGACGGCGGAGACCCCGCAGCGGTCCGAGGAGCCCGCGCAGGCCTCCGCCTGACGCTCCGTGCGCGGCCGGCCGGCGCGCACGGACGCCGACGTTCCCGACCCTCCCCGTCCCGGGGCTCCGGCGAGGGCCGCCCGGGCACGTGTAGGGTGGTGTCACCGACGCGGGGTGGAGCAGCTCGGTAGCTCGCTGGGCTCATAACCCAGAGGTCACAGGTTCGAATCCTGTCCCCGCTACCAGGTACGGAGGGCCCGGTCACCACGGTGACCGGGCCCTCCGGCGTCGTGCCGCCGGCCGCCGCGAGGGGTGTTGTGCGTCACCGGCCGGCTCCCTAGCGTCGCGGGCACCGACGCTCCCAGGGGAGGGCACCCATGACCGTTGAGGCCGTTCCACCCGGACCCGTCGACCTGGACGCGGTCGACCTCTCGGACCGGGACTGGTGGGCCGGTCCGCCGTCGGTGCGGTACGCGACCTTCGCGGCACTGCGCAGGGAGCGACCCTTCGCGTTCTTCGCCGAGCCGGAGCTGCCGGGGATCCCGGTCGGGCCCGGCTACCGGGCCGTCACCCGCTACGCCGACCTCGAGGCGATCAGCTCCCAGCCCGCAATCTTCTGCTCGGGTCGCGGTGCGGTCTCCATCCCCGACGTCCCGGCCGAGCTCAACGAGTTCTACGGCTCGCTGATCAGCATGGACGACCCCCGGCACGCCAAGATCCGGCGCATCGTGTCCAAGGCGTTCACCCCACGCGTGCTGGAGCAGCTGATCGACCAGGTCAGCGCGGTCGTCGACGACGTCCTGACGCGGGCCCGCCGGACCGCGGAGGCGCAGCACGGCGCGATCGACGTCGTGACCGACATCGCGGCACCGATCCCGCTGCGGGTCATCTGCGACATGATGGGCGTCCCGGAGGAGGCCCGGGAGACGGTCCTCGCGCAGTCCAACGTCATCCTCTCCGGAGGGGACCCCGAGCTCATCGAGGACGAGAACGACCCGGTCAGCGCCTTCCTGCTGGCCGGGATGGAGCTCGCCGGGCTCATGGAGCGGCTGGCCGCCGAGCGGCTGGAGCACCCGCGGTCGGACCTCACCACCGCGCTGGTCACCACGGAGGTCGACGGCGAGCGGCTGTCCCAGCAGGAGATCTCCTCGTTCTTCATCCTGCTGCTGGTCGCCGGCAACGAGACCACCCGGAACGCCATCTGCCAGGGCGTGCTGGCGCTGCACGAGCACCCCGACCAGCGGGCCCTGTGGGCGGCCGACCCGGGACTGGACCGCACGGCCGTCGAGGAGGTGGTGCGCTGGACCAGCCCGGTCACCTGGATGCGGCGCACCGCCACGCGAGACGGCGAGGTGAACGGTCACCGGTTCCGGGCCGGGGACAAGTTCCTGCTCCTCTACGCCGCCGCCAACCGCGACCCCGCGGTGTTCCGGGACCCGGAGGTCCTCGACCTGGCCCGGGACCCCAACCCGCACGTCGGGTTCGGGTCGAGGGGGCCGCACTTCTGCCTGGGCGCGCACCTGGCCCGCCGGGAGCTGGCGGTGACTTTCCGGGCGCTGTTCGACCAGTTGCCCGACCTCGAGGTCACCGGCGAGCCGGACCGGCTGCGGTCGTCGTTCGTCAACGGCCTCAAGCGGCTGCCGGCCCGGCTGGGCGGGGGGCGCTGATGCGCATCGAGGCCGACCGCGATCTCTGCGTCGGATCGGGCACCTGCGAGTTCCTGGCGGCGGACGTCTTCCAGGTCGGTGAGGACGGCGTCGTCCGGGTGCTGCGGCCGCAGCCCGGCCAGGCCGCCGCCGCCGTCCGGGACGCCGTCGCCCAGTGCCCGACAGGGGCGCTGGGGCTCGCCGACTGGTGAAAGGCCCCCCTGCCCTCCACCGAGGAAGGACCCCGTCCTCCTCATCCCTCGCAGGCTCGGGACGGGGCCGGCGGCGGGACCCGGCAGGGGGCCGCCCGTCCTCCCGTGGGAGGACCCCTTGCCCCCCGCCACTCGTAAGCTCGCGCCAGGCCGCGTTGAGAGGCTCGCCGCAGGCCTCGTCCCGGGTCCCATCCTGAGCCTGCGAAGGGTGGGGAGGACGAGGTCCTCCCACGGTGAGGGGGACGGGTCCTGCTGCCTGCACGTGCGCCGTCGGGGCTCGGGGCGGTGCCCTGGACGGGGGCCGAGGAGAATGTGCCGGCATGGAGCTCACCGTCACCGACGTTCCCGAAGCCGGCCGCTACGAGGCCCGGGCCCGCGACCGCGTGCTGGGCCAGGCCAACTACCAGCGGCGGGGCGACCAGGTGGTGTTCACCCACACCGAGGTCGACCCGGACACCGAGGGCAGCGGCGTGGGCAGCTCGCTGGTCCGCGGTGCCCTGGACGACGTCCGGGCGCACGGGCTGCGGGCGGTGCCGCGCTGCTCGTTCGTCCGCGCCTGGATCGACCGGCACCCCGAGTACGCCGACCTGGTCGATCAACCGGCCTGAGGGCGGCCCCGTCCAGGGTCCCGCCCCGAGTCGGCCCCGTCCAGCGGCTCGTCCCGAGCCTGCGAGGGATGAGGGGGACGGGGTGCTTGCACGGTGAGGAGGACGGGGTGCTTACTCAGAGGACCTGGTGGCCGTACATCTCGCCGAGCGGGTCGGCGATCAGTTCGATGCGGGCGCCGTCGGGGTCGCGGAAGTAGACCGAGACGCCGCTGTGCACCTCGTGCTCCACCCCTGCGTCGGTCAGTCGCCGCACCAGGTCCTGCCAGCGCTCGGGGTCGACGCTGATGGCCATGTGGTGCAACCCGCCGAGCACCTCGGCGTACGGGCCGACGTCCAGGCCGGGGAAGTCGAAGAAGGCCAGCAGGTTGCCGTGGCCGATGTCGAAGAAGAAGTGCGAGGAGCCCGGGTAGTCGCGGTTCTCGATCAGGTCGGTCAGCGGGAAGCCGAGCACGTCCTGGTAGAAGCGGACGGTCTGCTCGACGTCGCTGCTGATCAGCGCGGTGTGGTGCAGGCCGCGGGCGGTGGACGGCGGCCGCTCCCCGGCGGGCTTGAGGTGCGCCTCCCGGATGCGGGCGCGTTCCTGCTCGATGGCGGTCAGGTCGAGGTCGCTGGCGGTGTCGCTCACGGGGGCTCTCCTCGGGGTCGGACGACGGTCGGGACAACCGCTGCGACCAGGATCTCGTTCCCTCGACGGGTTCCCGTTCCCCGTCGGTGCGAGGCTGGTGGCCATGCGTGTCCTCCTCGCCGGGTGGTTCAGCTTCGACGAGGTGATCGCCACCGTCGGCGACGAGCTCGGCGCCGACGTGGTGGCCGGCTGGCTCACCGACCTGGGCATCGACCACGACGTCGCCTGGGCGCCGTACCCGGAGCGCGGCGTGGACTGGCGGGACGTCGACCCGGCCGACCACACCCACCTGGTGTTCGTCAGCGGCCCGCTGACCGACCGGCCGCTGCTGCGCGAGCTCACCGGGGCCTTCACCGGGGTGCAGCGCTGGGGGGTCAACGTGTCGGTGGTGGAGGAGTCCGCACGGACCCTGTTCGACCGGGTGTGGGAGCGCGACGCCGCCGGCCTGGCCCGGCCCGACCTCGCCGTCGAGGGCCCGGAGCCGGAGGTGCCGGTGCTCGCGGTGGCGTTCACGCCGGTGCAGGGTGAGTACGGCGAGCGCAGCCAGGCCGAGCGGGTCCGCGGCGCGATCGCGGAGTGGCTGGCCGACCGGGCGCTGCCCTGGTTCGAGCTGGACATGGACCTCTTCGAGAAGCCGCACGCCCGCCGTCCGGCCCAGGTGGAGGCGCTGGTCCGGCGCGCCGACGTCGTGGTGAGCATGCGGCTGCACGCGCTGGTGCTCGGTCTCGAGCACGGCCGGCCGGTCGTCGCCTGCGACCCGATCAGCGGAGGCGCCAAGGTGACCGGCCAGGCCACCGCGCTGGACTGGCCGCTCGTCGTCCCGGCCGAGGAGCTCACCGCCGAGGTCCTCGACGCCGCGCTGCAGCGCTGCCCGTCGGGTGCGCTCGCCGAGCAGGTGCGCGCGGCGGGGGAGCGGGGCCGGGCCGGCAACGCCCGGGCGCGCGCCTGGTTCGAGGAGCAGCTGGCCAGTTGAGCCCCCGATCTCGCCACCCGAGGAGGACCGTTGATCGAGCTGCGCACGCCAGGTGAGCTGGACGCCATGCGCGCCGCCGGAGCGGTCGTGGCCGACATGCTGGCCGCCGTCCGCGCCGCCGCGGCACCGGGCGTCCGGCTGACCCAGCTGGACGAGGTGGCCCGGGCCGTCCTGGCCGGTGCCGGCGCCACCTCGCCGTTCCTCGGCTACGCGCCGCTGGCCACCACGCCGCCGTTCCCCGGTGTCGTCTGCCTGTCGGTCAACGACGTCGCGCTGCACGGTGTCCCGACCCCGCAGGAGCTCGAGGACGGCGACCTGCTCAGCGTCGACGCCGGGGCCATCCTCGACGGCTGGGTGGGCGATGCCGCGATCACCTTCCCGGTGGGCACGCCCCGGCCAGACGACCTGGAGCTGGTCACCACCACCGAGCGCGCGCTGGCGGCCGGGATCGCCTCGGCCGTCGTGGGCAACCGCGTCGGTGACATCTCCGCGGCGATCGGTGCGGTGGGCCGCGCCGGGGGCTGCGGGATCAACACCGACCAGGGCGGCCACGGCGTGGGCCGCTCGATGCACGAGCCGCCGTCCGTCCCGAACGAGGGCCGCCCCGGCCGCGGGCTGCCGCTGCGCCCCGGCCTGGTGATCGCGATCGAGCCCTGGTTCCTCGCCGGGGGCAGCGACGACTACCGGGTCGCCGCCGACGGCTGGACGCTCTACAGCGCCGACGGCAGCCGCGCGGCGCACGTGGAGCACACCGTGGCGGTCACCGAGGACGGCCCCCGGATCCTCACCGCCCCGCGCTGAGAAGGACCCCCTTGCCCCCACCGCTCGCAGGCTCGCGGTGGGACCCTGCAAGGGGGCCACCGCGCGGCCACTGACATGTGAGACCCGTTCAGGCGAGGGACTGGTCCAGGTCGGCGATGAGGTCCTCGACGTCCTCGATGCCGACCGAGAGCCGCACCAGGTCGGCCGGTACCTCCAGCGGGGACCCGGCGGCGCTGGCGTGTGTCATCCGCGCCGGGTGCTCGATCAGCGACTCCACCCCGCCCAGCGACTCCGCCAGGGTGAACACCTGCGCCCGCTCGCACACCTGCAGCGCGGCGTCCTCCCCACCGGCGAGCCGGAACGAGAGCATCCCGCCGAACCCGGACATCTGCTTCGCGGCGATCTCGTGCCGGGGGTGGTCGGGCAGGCCCGGGTAGCGCACCGAGGCGACGGCCGGGTGGCCGAGGAGGAACTCCGCCACCCGGGCGGCGTTGTCCTGATGCCGGTCCATCCGGACGCCGAGGGTCTTGATGCCGCGCAGCACCAGCCAGTCGGCCAGCGGGCCGGAGACGGCGCCCATCGCGTTCTGGGAGAAGGCCAGCTGCTCGGCCAGCTCGGCGTCGTCCCCGACCACCAGCGCGCCGCCGACGACGTCGGAGTGCCCACCGAGGTACTTCGTCGTCGAGTGGACGACGACGTCGGCGCCGAGGGTCAGCGGCTGCTGCAGGTAGGGCGAGGCGAAGGTGTTGTCGACGACGAGCAGCGCCCCGGCGTCGTGCGCGACCTCGGCGGTCAGCGCGATGTCGGCGATGTTGAGCAGCGGGTTGGTCGGCGTCTCGCACCAGACGACCCGCGTGCTCGGCCGGATCGCCGCCCGCAGCGCGTCGGGGTCGTTGAGGTCGGCCGGCGTGTGCTCGACACCCCAGCGGGAGGCCACCTTCGAGATGAGCCGGAACGTCCCGCCGTAGGCGTCGCCTCCGAGGACGACGTGGCTGCCCGGCTCGCAGACCGTCCGCAGCAGGGTGTCCTCGGCGGCCAGGCCGGAGGCGAACGCCAGCCCGGTGCGGCCCTGCTCGAGGGCGGCCAGCGCCTCCTGCAGCGCCGTCCGGGTGGGGTTGGCGCTGCGCGCGTACTCGTAGCCGCCGCGCAGCCCGCCGACGCCGTCCTGCTTGAAGGTGGTCGCCAGGTGCAGCGGGACGACGACGTCGCCGGTCGCCGGGTCCGCGTCCTGCCCGGCGTGGATGGCGCGCGTGTTGAAACCGGGGAGCCCCGGGGTCCTGTCCATGGCTCGACTCCGCCCTCGGTCCGCTCCTCGCTCGCTGGCGCTCGCTGCGGTGCTCGCTCGGGCGTCGTCTTCGCGGCTCATGCCTCGACGGTAGAAGCCAGCCCGGCAGATGACATGCCGGCCAGGTGCCCGAGCACGTCCTGCCGGGTGACGACGCCGGCCGGCTTGCCCTCCTCGTGCACCAGCAGCGCGTCCGCCGTCCCCAGGGCCGCGACCGCGGCGCTGACCGGCTCGCCCGAGCCGATGATCGGCAGCGGCGGGGACATGTGCCGCTCCACCCGGTCGGAGAGGTTGGCCCGCCCCGCGAAAAGCGCGTCGAGCAGTGCCTTCTCCTCGACCGACCCGACGACCTCCCCGGCGGTCACCGGGGGCTCGGCGCGCACCACCGGCAGCTGGCTGACGCCGTACTCGCGGAGGATGTCGATGGCGTCCCGCACGGTCTCGTTCGGGTGGGTGTGCACCAGCTCCGGCGTCGCCCCGCCCTTGCCCGCGAGCAGCTCGCCGACGGTGCCCTGCGTGGCCTGCTCCAGGAAGCCGTAGTCGGCCATCCAGTCGTCGTTGAAGATCTTGCCGAGGTAGCCGCGGCCGCCGTCGGGCAGCAGCACCACCACGACGTCGTCCCGGGTCAGCCGCTCGGCGGCGCGCAGCGCGCCGGCGACGGCCATGCCGCACGACCCGCCGACCAGCAACCCCTCCTCGCGGGCCAGCCGCCGGGTCATCGCGAAGGAGTCCCCGTCGCTGACGGCGACGATCTCGTCGGCGATCGAGCGGTCGTAGGCGTCGGGCCAGAAGTCCTCGCCCACGCCCTCGACCAGGTAGGGGCGTCCGGTGCCACCGGAGTAGACCGAGCCCTCCGGATCGACGCCGACCACCCGGACCCGCCCGCCGGAGGCCTCCCTGAGGTAGCGGCCGGTGCCGCTGATCGTGCCGCCGGTGCCGACGCCGGTGACGAAGCAGGTGACCCTCCCGTCGGTCTGCTCCCAGATCTCCGGGCCGGTGCTCTCGTAGTGCGACTGCGGGTTGGCCGGGTTGGCGTACTGGTCGGGCTTCCACCCACCGGGGATCTCGCGGGCCAGCCGGTCGGAGACCGAGTAGTAGGAGCGCGGGTCGGCCGGGTCGACGGCGGTCGGGCAGACGTGCACCTCGGCGCCGTAGGCCTTGAGCACGTCGATCTTCTCCTTGCCCACCTTGTCGGGGCAGACGAAGACGCAGCGGTAGCCGCGCTGCTGCGCGACCAGGGCCAGCCCGATGCCGGTGTTGCCGCTGGTCGGCTCCACGATGGTGCCACCGGGCCGCAGCGCGCCGCTGGCCTCGGCGGCGTCGACCATCCGCACGGCGATGCGGTCCTTCACCGAGCCGCCGGGGTTGAGGTACTCGACCTTGGCCAGCACCAGCGGCGCGTCCGGCCCGAGGTCTCGGGTGACCGACGTCAGCCGGACCAGCGGGGTGTTCCCCACCAGCTCGATGACGTTCTCGACGTACTGCACGACACGCCCTCCTCGGCGGCCGGCAGCACGCCGGCCCGTCGCCGTCCATCCCACCAGACGGGACCGGCACACGCCGGGTGTCGCGGATGCGGGTGCCGGGCACCGGACCGGGCATGACCGAAAGCTTCCCCACCGTGCCGCTCGACGGCGCCCCCGGCATGCCGCTGCTCGGGTTCGGGACCTGGCAGATGACCGGGCCCACCTGCTACGACGCCGTCCGCACCGCCCTGGACACCGGCTACCGGCACCTCGACACCGCGGCGATCTACCGCAACGAGTCCGAGGTCGGGCGGGCGCTGCGCGACTCCGGCGTCGACCGGGACGAGGTCTTCCTGACGACCAAGCTGCCGCCGCCGCGGGCAGACCAGGCCGACCAGGTGCTGGCGGGGTCCCTCGACGCGCTCGGCGTCGACGCGGTCGACCTGTGGCTCGTCCACTGGCCGCCCGGCGGTGCTCGGCCGGACGTGTGGGAGCGCTTCGTCGCCGCCCGTGAGGCCGGCCGCGCGCGGGCGATCGGGGTCAGCAACTACTCGCTCGAGCAGATGGACGAGCTGACCGAGGCGACCGGCGTGACGCCGCAGGTGAACCAGGTCAGCTGGGCGCCGTCGCGGTACGACCCGGCCGTCGAGGCCGGGCACCGGGACCGCGACGTCGTCCTGGAGGGCTACAGCCCGTTCAAGAACACCGACCTCGGCGACCCGGTGCTGCGCGAGGTCGCCGACGCGCACGGCGTCACCCCGGCGCAGGTGGTGCTGCGCTGGCACGTGGAGCACGGCGTCGTCGTCATCCCCAAGTCGGCCACCCCGGAGCGGATCCGGACCAACCTGGCGATCGGCGGGTTCTCGCTCAGCGACGACGAGGTCGCCCGCATCGACGGGCTGGCGCAGAGGTGAGCACCGCCGACGCGTCGGTCTTCGAGGGCTCCTTCTGGCGCGACCCCTATCCCGCCTACGAGCGGCTGCGCGCCCAGGCTCCGGTGCGCGAGGTGGCGCTGCCCCGGGGCGGCACCACGTGGTTGGTCACCCGGTACGACGACGTGCGCTCCGCCTTCACCGACCCCCGCCTGGTCAAGGACCACCGCGCGACCCTGCCGCCGGAGGTCCGCGAGCAGGCCCCGCGGCTGCCGGGCCCCTTCGGCTCGATGATGATCCTGCTCGACCCGCCGGACCACACGCGGCTGCGCCGGCTGGTCTCCCGGGCCTTCACCGCGCGGCGCACCGCCGAGCTGCGTCCCCGCATCGAGGCGCTGGCCGCGGGCCTGCTCGACGCGGTGCCCGCGACCGAGCCGGTCGACCTGCTGGCGACCTACGCGGTGCCGCTGCCCATGGCCGTCATCTGCGAGCTGCTCGGGGTGCCCGACACCGACCGCGACGCCTTCGGCACCTGGTCGCGCGCGCTGGTCGACGACCACGACGACGTCGACGAGCAGCAGGCCACCGCGGGGCTGGCCGAGTACCTGCACGCCCTCGTCGAGACCAAGCGGCGCGCCCCGGACGGCGCCCTGCTCTCGGCGCTGGTCGAGGTCTCCGAGGCCGGTGACCAGCTCAGCACCGAGGAGGTCGTCGCGATGGGCGTGCTGCTGCTCATCGCCGGCCACGAGACCACGGCCAACCTCATCGGCAACGCGGTGCTGGGCGTGGCCACCGGCGCCGCGCTGCGCGAGCACCTGCTCGCGGACCCGCAGCGGATCCCCGCGGCGGTCGAGGAGTTCCTGCGCTGGGACGGCCCCGTGCACAACGCCCCGCTGCGCTTCGCCGCCGAGGACGTCGAGTACTCGGGGACCACCATCCCCGCGGGGTCGGTGGTCACGCTCTCCGTCGGCGCGGCCAACCGCGACCCGGGACGCTTCGACCGGCCCGAGCTGCTCGACCCCGACCGGGACACCGGCGGGCACCTGGCCTTCGGCCACGGGCTGCACTACTGCCTGGGTGCACCCCTGGCGCGTCTCGAGGGGGAGGTGGCCCTGCGGTCGCTGCTCGACCGGTTCCCCGACCTGCGCCTGGCCGTGCCCCCGGAGGAGCTGCGTCACCGGCGCAGCGTCCTCGTCCACGCCCTGGAACAGCTGCCGGTGGTCCTGCGGCCACCGGCCGCGGGGAGCGCCTCCGCGTAGCCGGCCGGTGGCGGGCCCGGGCGGGACGGGACGAGGATGCCGGGGTGACCTCTCCCTCTCCTGTCGGTACCCGCACGCTCGGCCGCGACGGTCTGGTCGTCTCCGCCCTGGGCCTCGGCTGCATGGGCATGAGCCAGATGTACGGCGCGGCCGATCGCGGCGAGTCGATCGCGACCGTGCACCGTGCGCTCGACCTCGGCGTCACCTTCCTCGACACCTCCGACGTCTACGGCGACGGGCACAACGAGGAGCTGGTCGGCGAGGCGATCGCCGGACGGCGCGACGAGGTCCAGCTGGCCACGAAGTTCTCGCTGTCGCGCAACGACCGCGGGGGCATGGACATCGACGGCCGCCCGGAGAACGTACGCGCCCGCGCCGAGGCCAGCCTGCGCCGGCTCCGGGTCGACGTGATCGACCTCTACTACCAGCACCGGGTCGACCCGAAGGTGCCGATCGAGGACACCGTCGGCGCGATGGCCGGGCTCGTGCAGCAGGGCAAGGTCCGCCACCTCGGGCTGTCGGAGGCCTCGGCCACCTCGATCCGCCGCGCCGTCGCGGTCCACCCGATCGCCGCACTGCAGAGCGAGTGGTCGCTGTGGACCCGCGACCTGGAGGGTGAGGTCCTCGGCGTCGCCCGCGAGCACGGCATCGGCATCGTGCCGTTCAGCCCGCTGGGCCGCGGCTTCCTCACCGGCGCGATCCGCAGCCAGGAGGACTTCGCCGAGGACGACTGGCGCCGCGGCCACCCGCGCTTCACCGGCGAGGCGTTCGCGGCCAACCTGCGGCTGGTCGACGCCGTCCGGGCGATGGCCGAGGAGAGGGGCTGCACGCCCGGCCAGCTCGCGCTGGCCTGGGTCCTCGCCCAGGGGGACGACGTGGTGCCGATCCCCGGCACCAAGCGGCGCCGCTACCTCGAGGAGAACGTCGCCGCCGCCGCCGTCGAGCTCTCGGCCGACGACCTCGCGCGGCTGGGCGAGATCGCGCCGCCCGGGGTCGCGCAGGGCGGCCGGTACGTCGACTCCTCCTACGCCTACGGCGACAGCCCGGAGCGCGTGGCGTGACCGTGCCGGCGACGAGGCTGCGGGTGCCCGGGGCCGACGGCGTCGAGGTCGCCGTGCACCGGTGGGGGGCCCCCGGTGACCTGCCGCCGGTGTACCTCCAGCACGGCTTCGTCGCGGACACCCGGCTCAACTGGGTCGGCACCGGGACCGTCGGCGTCCTGCTGTCGGCCGGGCGGGAGGTCGTCGGCGTCGACGCCCGTGGGCACGGGCGCTCGGACAAGCCGCACCACCCGGCCGCCTACGGGGAGCTCCGGATGGCCGACGACCTGCGCCGGGTGGCCGACGCACTCGGCCACGACTCCTTCGACCTGGCCGGCTACTCGATGGGTGCGACGGTCGCGATGCTGACCGCGGCCACCGACCGGAGGGTGCGCCGGCTGGTGGTCGGTGGTGCCGGCGCCGCGTTCGTCGAGGCCGGGAGTGCCGAGCGCCACGCCGCCCTGATGGCCCGGCTGGCCGCCGCGCTGGAGGCGGCCGACGTCGCCGAGGTGCGCGATCCGGTCACCGTCGACTTCCGCCGGATGGCCGACGCCCTCGCCGCCGACCGGCACGCCCTGGCCGCGCACGCCCGTGCGGTGCACACCCGGGAGGTGGACCTGGCCGCGATCACCGCGCCCACGCTCGTCCTCTCCGGCGACGCCGATCCGCTGGCGGCCCACCCCGAGGCGCTCGCTGCGGCCATCCCCGGTGCCCGGGTGTCCGTCGTCCCCGGCGACCACTCGACCACGCTCCGGACGCCGGCCTTCGCCGCGGCGCTGGTCGACTTCCTCGGAGAGGCGTCGTGACCGACCCGAACTGCGAGGTGGCCCACGGTGCGCCCGCCGACCGGGCCACCGGCCGGGTGCTCGTCGCCGTCTTCGCCTCGCCGGTGGCCGAGGTGCTGCTGCGCTGGGGTCCGGAGCTGGGCTTCCGCACCGTGCTGCTCGACCCCGACCCGTTGCGCGGCGCGGAGCTCGGCGGCCTCGCCGGGGTCGACGGCGAGCTCGGTGACGCCGACGTCGTCGTCACCGACCACCACCGCCCCGAGCTCGGCGAGGTGCTGCGCGACGCGCTGGCCCGGCCGGTGCGCTGGATCGGCGTCCTGGGCAACCCGCGCCACGAGGGACCGCACGTCGCGGCCCTGGCCGCCCTCGGCGTCCCGCCGGAGGAGGCCGCCCGCGTGCACCGGCCGATCGGGCTGGACATCGGCTCGCGGACCCCGGCGGAGATCGCGCTGAGCACCCTCGCCGGGCTGCTGGCCGACCGCAACGGCCGCAGCGGCGGGTTCGCCCACCGCCCGCGGTGAGCGAGCTCGCGAGCTCACGCAGCGGCACAGCACCCTCGGGCACGGGGTCGACGAGCGCCCGCGAGGAGAGCTCGTGACCGGCGTCGTGCTCGGTGCCGACGCGGGCACCAGCGGGCTGAAGCTCGTGGCGCTCGACCCCTCCGGTGCCGTGCTGGCCGAGGGGGAGTCCGGCTACGAGGTCGACCGCCCGCGGCCCGGCTGGGCGCAGACCGACCCGGCCGTGTGGCGACGGGCCCTGGACGACGCCCTGGCCCAGCTCGCGCCGGCCCTGACCGGCCGCCGGGTCGCCGGGCTGGGGCTGTCCGGGCAGATGCACGGCACCGTGCTGGTGGACGACACCGGCGTCCCGCTGGGGCCCGCGGTGCTCTGGCCGGACTCGCGCGCCGTCGCGGAGGTGGACCTCTGGCGGGCGCTGCCGCACGCCGCCCGCGCCGCGCTGGCCAACCCGCTGGTGCCGGGGATGACCGGTCCCGTGCTGGCCTGGCTGGCCGCGCACGAGCCCGGGCTGCTCCGGCGGGCGGCCGCGGTGGTGCTGCCCAAGGACGCGCTGCGCGCCTCGCTCGTCCCGGACGCCGACCCGCGGGTCACCGACCGCAGCGACGCCTCGGCCACCCTGCTGTGGGACGTCGTCGCCGACGGCTGGTCGCCCGAGGCCACCGCAGCCGCCGGCGTCGACCCGGGGTTGCTGCCCCGGGTGCGTCCCTCGACGGAGGTCGTGGGCGCCGCCGCGCTCCCGGTGGGCGAGGTGCCCGTCGTGGTGGGCGGCGCGGACACCCCGCTGGCGCTGCTCGCCGCGGGTACGCGCGCCGGCCGGCAGGTCAACCTCGGCACCGGCGCGCAGGTGCTCCAGCCGGACTGGACGCCGACACCGGCCGACGACCCGCCGGTGCACGGCTACGCCGACGTCGAGGACCGCTGGTACGCGATGGCCGCGCTGCAGAACGGCGGCCTGGCGTGGACGTGGGTGTGCGGGGTGCTCGGGATGACGCCCGCCGAGCTGTTCGACGCCGCGGCGTCGGTTCCGACCGGTGCCGGGGGAGTGGTGTTCCGGCCGTTCCTCACCGGCGAGCGCGGTGGCGTCGCGGGCCCCGCCGACCGCGGCGGGTGGACCGGACTGTCCGCGAGCACGACCCGCGCCGAGCTGGCCCGCGCCGCGGTCGAGGGCGTCGTGTTCGCGGTCGCGGCCGCCGCGGAACTGCTCGGCGGGGAGGGGCCGGTGGTGCTCACCGGGGGCGGCGGGCGGCCGGCCGTCGTCCAGCAGCTGCTCGCCGACGTCCTCGCCGTCCCCGTGCGGTTCCTGCCGATCCGCAGCGCGTCGGCGGTCGGTGCCGCGCTGCTGGCCGCCCGGGGGACGGGAACCGAGGTCGCGACGGGGCAGCAGCCGGGTCGGCCGGTCGAGCCGCGGCCGGGACCGGAGCTGGCCCCGGCGCTCGACCGGTGGCGCGCGGAACGAGCCCGGCGGCCGCCGCGTTGACCTGGTCAGGAGGGCGGCGCCGCCGCCCGGACGACGCGAGGAGGACCCAGGGATGGCGTCGCTGTTCAGCAAGCTGACCCAGTTCGCGAACACACCGAGGGGCCGGCAGGTCATCGCACAGGCCACCGAGAAGGCGCAGCAGCTGGCCAAGGACCCGAAGACCCGGGCGAAGATCGACGACGCCCGCCGTCGCTTCCAGGGCGGCCGCGGCACCGGCACCGGGCACTGAGCAGACGGGCCCGGCCCGCCTCAGGGGCGGGCCGGGCCCGCCTCAGGCGGCCGGGTCGGGCTGGCGCAGCAGGCCCAGCGCGGCGTCGTGCAGCTGGCCGTTGGTGGCCAGCGCGCTGCCGCCGGCCGGCCCCGGGACGCCGGTGAGGTCGGTGAACGCGCCGCCGGCCTCCCGCACGATGACGTCGAGGGCGGCGAGGTCCCACACCGAGACCTCCGGCTCGCAGGCGACGTCCACCGCCCCCTCGGCCAGCAGCACGTAGCTCCAGAAGTCGCCGTAGGCGCGGGTGCGCCACACCGAGCGGGTCAGGTCGAGGAAGCCGCCGAGCAGCCCGCGCTCCTCCCAGCCCGAGAGGCTGGAGTAGGACAGGCTCGCGTCGCTCAGCTGAGCGACGCCCGACACCGTGCAGCGGGTCGCCGACTCCAGCCGCCGGCCGGTCCAGGCGCCCACGCCCTTGGCCGCCCACCAGCGGCGGTTGAGCGCCGGCGCGGAGACCAGGCCGACGACCGGCTCGTCACCGTCGAACAACGCGATGAGGGTCGCCCACACGGGCACGCCCCGCACGAAGTTCTTCGTCCCGTCGATGGGGTCGAGCACCCACCGCCGCGGACCGCGCCCGGTCATCCCCATCTCCTCGCCGAGCACCGCGTCGCGGGTCCGCGCGCGAGCAAGGGTGATGCGCAGCTGCTCCTCCACGGCCCGGTCGGCGTCGGTGACCGGCGTGAGGTCCGGCTTGGTGTCGACCTGGAGGTCCAGCGCCTTGAAGCGGTCGAGGCTGATCGAGTCCGCCTGGTCGGCCAGCACGTGCGCCAGGTGCATGTCCCCCGTGTAGTCCCGGCCCGGTGTCATGGGCACCGAACCTAGCGGGCGCTCAGTCGAAGACCGCGGCACTGACCCCGCTGGGCCCCTCGTACTCCCGGTCGTCGATCTTGTCCAGTGCGTCGAGGACCTCCTTGTCGCCGCCCTTGGCGTGCTCGAGGATCTGCTGCTTCGTGGCCGGGTAGTCCATGCCCTTGAGGGCCTTCTGGATGTCGATGGGGCTGACCATGGCCCCGGCCTACCCGCGTCCACCGCGGCCGATGCGCGGATACCGTCGGGGAGTGCGTGCCGCGACGATCGCCGGGCTGCTCGCCGACCCCACCCGCCTCAAGGTCGTCGCCGCCCTCGCCCTGGGTGCCGGCACGCTGGAGGAGGTCGCCGAGGCCACCGGGCTGCCCCTCAAGGACGTCGCCCTGGCCGCGCGACGGCTGGGCCGGGCGGGCCTGGTCCGCCGCGACCGGCACGAGCTCGAGCTGCTGACCGAGCAGTTCGGCGTCGCGGCGCGCGCCGCCGCCGAGGCCGCTCCGCCGCCCGAGCCGCTGTCCGACGACCCCGCCGAGGACGCGGTCCTGTCGGCGTTCGTCCGCGACGGCCGGCTGGTGTCCATCCCGGCGCAGCAGACCAAACGACGCATCGTCCTGGAGCACCTGGTGCGGGTCTTCGACGCCGGCATCCGCTACCCCGAGCGCGAGGTCAACGCGCTGCTGGCGGTCTGGCACCCGGACACCGCCGCGCTGCGCCGGCATCTGGTCGACGAGGGCCTGCTCACCCGCGAGGCCGGCCTGTACTGGCGCAGCGGCGGCTGGGTCGACGTCTGAGGCGGGTCGAGTGGTGACCTGTCGTCGTCTCCGGGTCCAGGAGTCGACGGCGACTCGCCACTTGACGCCCGCAGCGACTCGGTGGCCCGGACGGTGGCGGGCCCCGAACCGGGTGAGGCGTTCCCGCGGGAACGCCTCGGGCCGTTGACCTGCGGAATCGTCGTCCCCCTGCCCTAGCATCCGAACAGGCGTTCGACGAGGAGGGTGGTGTCGTTGTCGGAGGACGGCGTGGGTGGTGAGCTGTCGCTGGAGGAGCTGGCGCGGCGGATCACCAGCGGGGCGGTGCGGCTGGCGGCGGCCACCGCGGCGTGGCTGGTGCTGGTGGCGGAGTTCGACCGCCGGGAGGGCTGGGGTGCGGTCGGCATCCGCTCGTGCGCGCAGTGGCTGGCCTGGCAGTGCGGCCTGTCCCCGGGCGCGGCGCGCGAGCACGTGCGGGTGGCGCGCGCGCTGACCGCCCTGCCGGCGACGACGGCGGCCTTCGCCGCCGGGCGGCTGTCCTACGCCAAGGTGCGGGCGCTGACCCGGGTGGCCGAACCCGACACCGAGCCCGCGCTGCTGGAGCTGGCGTACGAGCTCACCGCGTCACAGCTGGAGCGGGTGGTCCGGGAGTGGCGGCGGTCCGACGCCGTCGATGACGCGACGGTGCCCGCCAAGCAGCGGTTCGACCACTGGTGGGACGACGACGGGATGCTGCACGTGCGGCTGTGCTTGGCCGCCGAGGAGGGCGCGGCGTTCCTGGCCGGCGTGGACTCGGTGGCCGAGCGCTCCGCCCGCCGGGAACGCGCCGCGGTCAAGCAGGACGCTGCAGGCGTCCCCGACGGCGAGAAGTGCGACGAGGACGACGACGTAGCCAACGCCCGGGACCGGAGCACCGCGCGGCGCTGCGCCGCGGTCGCCCAGCTGGTCTCCGCCGCAGCCGAGGCCGACCGGCGGGCTGGGGACCCACCGCGCCGCGAGGTGGTGGTGCACGCCGACGCCGCGGTGCTCGCCGAGGACGCCGCCGCCGGCCGGGCGCACATCGAGGGCGGTCCGGCGCTGCACCCCGCGCAGGTGCGGCGGATGCTGTGCGAGGCCACGGTGGTGACCATGCTGGAACGCGGCCGCGAGCCGCTGGCCGTCGGCCGCGCCCGGCGCTTCGCCACCCGGGCCCAGCGTCGGGCGCTGTACCGGCGCGACGGTGGCTGCGCCCGGCTGGGCTGCGCGGAGACCCGCATCGAGCGGCTGCACGCCCACCACATGCGGCACTGGCTGCACGGCGGGCCGACCGACGTCGCGAACATGGTGCTGCTCTGCGACGTCGACCACGGCCTGGCCCACGACCTGGACCTGATCATGTCCCGCCGCGACGGGCGGCTGGTGATCACCGCGCCTGACGGCCGCTGGGTGTGGGGCACCGCCGACGCCGCCTTCACGCGGGGTTGGCGGGCCAGCCGACCGGGACACACGACGCGGTGTTCGCCGGCGTCCACCCCATGGACACCGCCATCGGCCGCCGCCCGGAGGCAGCGCCTGTGCCGGCGGCATCACCGGCCGCCGACACCCCTGCTGAGGCCGCGGGCGCGACGGCACCGACCGCGTCGATCACCCGGCTGCTCTTCCCCGACCGGGAACCGGACCTGCCCGACGCGATGCACGTCAACGGCGAGCCGATGGACCTGGCCTACGTGGTCGGCGTCCTGCTCGGTAACCGCGACCTCGAACGCCGCCTGGCCGCCGAGAACGCCGGCAGCACCGGGAGGCTGGTCGCCGTGGCTTGACTGGGGGCCCACCGGACGTTCCCGCGGGAACGCCGACGAGTGCCGAACGGTGACTGTCCACGCACCGGAGTCCGAGAAGCGATGACGCGTGGGTGGCCGATTCCACCCCGGGGGATGTGCGCCCACTCCAGGCGGACGATGCCCGGTTCGGTCGAGTACGGCTGCATCAGCCACTCACGTGGGTCCGGAGGTCGGTGACCACGCCCCCGCCCGCACCCTGCTCGGGCCGTCGGTCGCCTTCGTGCTCATCCGTGCCCGAGTCGACCAGCGCGAGATCCTGCTGCACATCCGGGCCACCGATCCGGCCAGATCGCCGAAACAGACGGGGCAGATCGTGGTCGCCGCGCGCTGCCTCACCGCCTACGACCACTGACCCCCGAACTAACCACCTAGCCGAGCCGGACGGTGCCGTCGGTGTCGACCGACCAGCCCGGGTTGTGCGCGACCTCCCAGACGACGCCGTTGGGGTCGGCCACCAGCGCGTGGAAGACCCCGCCGAAGGCGCCCTCCTCCGGTGCGGTGAGCACCGTGCCCCCGGCCGCCGACATCGCGTCGACGACCGCGCGGACGGCGTCCCGGTCGGCCACGTTGTGCGCCAGCGTCACGCCCGAGACGACCGGCCGGTCGGGACCGCGGCCGAGGTCCTGGGCGAACTTCCCCGCCTCGAAGAAGGCCAGCACCGTGCCCGGGGCGATCTGGAAGAAAACGATCTCGCCGGGGAGGTCGAGCAGCGGGCGCCAGCCCAGCCCGTCGGCGTAGAAGCGGCGGGCGGCGTCGAGGTCGGCGGTCGCCAGGGTGGTGAAGTGGACCTGCTGCTCCACGGCGTCTCCTCGGTCCATCAATAGCCGGGGCCGAGCTGGCCGACGGCCTCCAGCAGCCGCCGCAGGCTCTCCAGCCGCTCCCGGCGGGCGGGCGGGCCGGCGTCGGCCCAGGCGTCCAGTGCGCAGTCGGGGTCCTCGGCCGTGTGCCCGCAGCCGGGCGGGCAGTCCACCGCGGCCTCGGCGACGTCGTCGAACGCCGCGACGACGTCCTCGCCGGTCACGTGCGCCAGGCCGAAGGAGCGGATGCCGGGGGTGTCGATGACGGTGCCGCCTCCGGGCAGGTCGAGCAGCACCGCCGAGGACGACGTGTGCCGGCCCTTGCCGACCTTGCTGACGTCGCCGGTGGCCCGGAAGGCGTCGGGCACCAGCCGGTTGACCAGCGTGGACTTGCCGACGCCGGACTGCCCGACCAGCACGCTCATCCGCCCGTGCAGCCGCTCCAGCAGCGCGTCCAGCGGCGCCTCCCGCGACATCGGGACGGCGTCGACGTCGAGGCCGGCGTAGCGGTCGAGCAGCGGCTGCGGGCTGGCCAGGTCGGTCTTGGTGAGGCAGAGCAGCGGCTCGAGCCCCCCGGCGTAGGCGGCCACCACGCAGCGGTCGAGGAAGCCCAGCGCCGGGTCGGGGTCGGTGACCGAGGTGACCACGACCAGCTGGTCGGCGTTGGCCACCACCACCCGCTCGGTGGGGTCGGTGTCGTCGGCGGTGCGGCGCAGGGACGTCTTCCGGTCCTCGATGACGACGATGCGGGCCAGCGAGTCGGTGCGCCCGCTGGTGTCCCCGACCAGCCGCACCCGGTCGCCGACGACGACCCCGTGCTTGCCGAGCTCGCGGGCGCGCATCGCGGTGACCTCGACCGGGGCGCCGTCCGGACCCTCGATCCGCACCGTCATCCGGCCGCGGTCGACGGCGACCACCAGGCCCGGGACGGCGTCGGAGTGGGTCGGCCTCGTGCGGGTGCGCGGCCGGGAGCCGCGCCGGCTGGGCCGGACCCGGACGTCGTCCTCGTCCGACCGGGAGTCGTGCTTGCGGCCGCTCAGCGCTCGACCCCCAGCATCCCGTTCCACCTGTCCACGAAGTCCGGCAGCGTCTTGGTCACCGCACCGGGGTCGCGCACCTCGACGCCCTCGACGGCGAGGCCCAGCACGGCGGCGGCGTGCACCATCCGGTGGTCGGCGTAGCTGCCCACCTGCGCTGCCCGGTGCGGGCCGGGCGAGATGACCAGGCCGTCGGGCAGTTGCTCGACGGAGGCGCCGACGGCCGTCAGCACCTCGTCCAGCGCCTGCAGCCGGTCGGTCTCGTGGCCGCGCAGGTGCCCCACGCCGGTCAACCGGGAGGTCCCGTCGGCCAGCGCGCAGAGGGCGGCCAGCACCGGTGTCAGCTCACCCACCTCGCCGAGGTCCGCGACCAGCGGCCGGACCGTTCCGCTCCCGGTGACCCGCAGCCCCTCGCCGGTGCGCTCGACGTGCGCCCCCATCGCGCCCAGCAGCGCGTCCAGCCGGCCGCCGGGCTGGGTCGTCCGCGCGGGCCAGTCGCGGACGGTCACCCGCCCGCCGGTCACCAGCGCAGCCGCGAGGAAGGGAGCCGCGTTGGACAGGTCTGGTTCGAGCACCTCGTCGCGCGCGGCGACCGGGCCGGGGGGGACCCGCCAGCCCCTCCCGGTGCGGACGACGTCGACGCCCCGCTCGCGCAGCGACTCGACGGTCATCTCCACGTGCGGCATCGACGGCACCCATCCGGCGAGGGCGAGGTCGACCCCCTCGTCGAAGCGGGGCGCGGCCAGCAGCAGCCCGGAGACGATCTGCGAGGACTCGCTCGCGGCGACGGTGACCGCGCCGCCGCGCACCCGCCCGGTGCCGTGCACGGTGAACGGCGCCCGGCCGCGGCCGCCGTCGTCCACCGGCACGCCGAGGCTCCGCAGCGCCGCGATGAGCCCGGCGTTGGGACGCTCGTGCAGCCGCGGGTCGCCGTCCACCCGCACCGGGCCGTCGGCCAGCGCGGCGACCGGCGGCAGGAAGCGCAGCACGGTGCCGGCCAGGCCGGCGTCGACCTCGGCCGGGCCGCGCAGCGGGCCGGGGGTGACGACCCAGTCCCCGCCGTCGTCGTCGACACCCACGCCCAGGGCCCGCAGCGCCGCCGCCATGAGGTCGGTGTCCCGGGCGCGCAGCGGCCGGACCAGCCGGCCCGGGCCGTCGGCCAGCGCGGCCAGGACCAGTGCCCGGGCGGTCAGCGACTTGGACCCGGGCAGCGCCACGACCGCGTCCACCGGGGTGGCGCGGTGCGGCGTCGTCCAGACCTGGCTCACGCAGACCATCCTGCACGCACCGCACCGCCGACGTGGCCCCTGCAAGGACCCCGTCCTCCTCACCCCTCGCAGGCTCGCGGTGAACCTCGGGACGGGGCCGGACCGGGACGGGGTCCTTCGTCAGCCCCCGACCGGGCGGTCGGCCTTCTTCACCGGCACCGTGCGGACCAGCCGCCGGTTGGCGAACTCGAACATCGCCAGCTCGGAGAGCTCGCGGCCGTAGCCCGACCGCTTGATCCCGCCGAAGGGCAGTTCGGGGGAGGAGCCGGTCGGCTGGTTGATCCACACCATGCCGGCCTCGAGCCGCTCGGCCACCGCGCGCGCGCGGTCGAGGTCGCTGCTCATGACGGTGGCGCCCAGACCGAAGTCGCTGTCGTTGGCCAGTGCGACGGCCTCGTCGGCGTCCTTGACCTTGTAGACGACGGCCGCGGGGCCGAAGAGCTCCTCGCGGAAGGCCCGCATCTCCGGGGTCACGTCGGTGAGGATGGTGGCCTCCACGAAGGCGCCCGGGTGCTCGGGCCGCTTGCCGCCGGCGACCACGGTGGCGCCCTTGTCGACGGCGTCCTGGATCTGCGCGTGCAGGTCCTGCGCCGCCCGCTCCGAGGACAGCGGCGCCAGCGACGTCGACGGGTCGGCCGGGTCGCCGGGGGAGAAGGTGGAGAACGCCTGCTTGAGGCCCTCGACGAAGGGCTCGTAGAGCTCCTCGGTCACGATCAGCCGCTTCGACGCGGTGCACGCCTGACCGGTGTTCTGCATCCGGCCCATGGTGGCGGCCTTGACCGTGGCGCCCAGGTCCTCGGCGTCGAGCACGATGAACGGGTCGCTGCCGCCCAGCTCCAGCACCGACTTCTTCAGGTACTTGCCGGCCAGGGCGCCCACGGCGCTGCCGGCCCGCTCGCTGCCGGTCAGGGTGACGCCCTGGATGCGCGGGTCGGCGATGACCTGCTCGACGTCGGCGATGCGCAGGAAGGTGTTGGTGAACACGCCCTCGGGAGCGCCGGCGTCGGCGAACAGCTGCTCGATGGCCACCGCGCACTGCGGGGTGATCTCGGCGTGCTTGAGGATGACGGTGTTGCCCAGCACCAGGTTCGGGCCGGCCACCCGGACGACCTGGTAGAAGGGGTAGTTCCACGGCTCGATGGCCAGCAGGACGCCGATCGGCCGGGTCTCGACGACGGCCTCGCCCTTGCCCATCAGCGGCTGGATCGGCTGGGGCTCGAGGAAGCCCGGGCCGTTGTCGGCGTAGTACTTGAGGATCATCGAGCACAGGTAGAGCTCGCCCGTGGCCTCCTCCCGGCGCTTGCCCATCTCGGTGGTGATGAGGGCGGCGAGGTCATCGCGGCGCTCGTCCATGAGCTCCGCGGCCCGCCGGACGACGGCGGCGCGGTCCTCGACCGGGCGCTGCTGCCACTCCTGGTAGGCGGCGTGCGCCCGCTCGATGATCCCGTCGATCTCCTCGGTCGGGGTGAAGTCGAACTGCTGCTCCGTCTCGCCGGTGAAGGGGTTGACCGTCGCGTAGCGGCGCTCGCCGGACTCGCTGGCGGTCTTGGGGTGTTCGGTCGGTGGGTTCTGGGTCGCGGTCACGTGCGTGATCCTCGTCTCCCGGGCATCGGGACGTCGACCCGGCCTCCCCGTCTCCCACCGCCGGGAACCGTCCCCGGCCCGGCCTACAGTCGCAGGGAACCGCATCAGCCGGCCCGACCGGGAGGTACCACCGTGTGTGGCCGCTACGCCGCCAGCCGCCGTCCCGAGGACCTCGTCCTGGAGTTCGAGGCGGTCCCGGCCGAGGGGCAGTCCCCGCTGCCGGCCGACTACAACGTCGCCCCGACCAAGGACGTGTACGTCGTCCGGCAGAAGAAGGAGCGCGACGCCGAGGGCGCGCCTACCGGCGCCACGCACCGCGAGCTGCGCGCCGTCCGCTGGGGCCTCGTGCCCTCCTGGGCCAAGGACGCGTCGATCGGCAGCCGGATGCTCAACGCCCGCGTCGAGTCACTGGCCGAGAAGCCGGCCTTCCGCCGGGCCGCCCGCTCGCGGCGCTGCCTGGTGCCGGCCGACGGCTGGTACGAGTGGGCGAAGAAGCTCGACGGTCCCGGCAAGCAGCCCTACTACATGACCCCGCGGGACGGCTCGGTGCTCGCCTTCGCCGGCCTGTGGGAGGTCTGGGGTGAGGGCGACGACCGGCTGTACACCTGCACGGTCATCACCGAGCCGGCCGTCGGAGCGCTCACCGAGATCCACGACCGGATGCCGTTGGTGCTGCCCCGCGACCGCTGGGCCGACTGGCTCGACCCGGCCCGGGAGGACGTCGCCGAGCTGGCCGCGCCGACCCCGCCGGAGCTGGTGGAGGGCCTGGAACTGCGGCCGGTGAGCCCTGCGGTCAACAGCGTGAAGCACAACGGCGTCGAGCTGACCGCCCACGTCGAGTCGGTCGCCGCCCCGGCCGACCAGCCCGCGCTCTTCTGAGGTGGCCAGCACCGACGAGGCCCTGACCGCGACCGGGGACCGGACCCGCGCGGCCGCGCTGCCCGACTGGGTGGCCGCCGCCGTCACCTTCCTGTCCTCCGGTGCCGTGCTGGTGCTCGAGATCGCCGGGCTGCGGCTGATCGCCCCCTACGTCGGGATCACCCTGCAGACCAACACCGCGATCATCGGCTTCGCGCTGGCCGCCATCGCCGTCGGGGCGTGGACGGGCGGCGCGCTGGCCGACCGCACCGATCCGCGCCGGCTGATCGCGCCGCTGCTGGTCGCCGGTGGCGCCCTGGTCGTCGCCGTGCTGCCGCTGGTGCGCTTCGCCGGATCGGTGCTGACCGGCGCCGACGCCGGCAGCGTGCTGCTGCTGGCCGCGGTCGCCGTCGTGATCCCCGCGGCACTGCTGTCCGCGGTGCCGCCCATGGTGGTCAAGCTGCAGCTGGCCAGCCTCGCCGAGACCGGCTCGGTGGTCGGCCGGCTGTCGGGCATCGGCACCCTCGGCGGCATCGCCGCCACCTTCCTCACCGGCTTCCTGCTGGTCGCGGTCTTCCCGACCAGCGGCATCCTCGTCGGCACCGGGCTGGTCACCGTGCTCGCCGGCGTGGCGGTCGGGGTGCTGCTGCGGCGGCGGACCGGCGGCGCCGCCGGGCGGGTGCCGGCGGCGCTGCTCCTGCTGACCGTGGTCGGCTCGCTGCTCGCCGCCATCGCGCCCAGCCAGTGCCAGGCCGAGACCGCCTACCACTGCGCGCGGGTGGTCGCCGACCCCGACCGCGACAGCGGCCGGGTCCTGGTCCTGGACACGCTGCGGCACTCCTACGTCGACCTGGCCGACCCCACGTACCTGGAGTTCGACTACGTCCGGGCGATCGCGGCGGTGACCGACGCGATGGCCCCGGCGGGCGAGCCGCTGTCGGCGCTGCACCTCGGCGGCGGCGGGGCGACCGTCCCGCGCTACCTCGCCGCGGTCCGCCCGGGCACCTCCAGCCTGGTCGTCGAGGTCGACCCCGGCGTCGTGGAGATGGACCGCGAGCAGCTCGGGCTGACCGAGACCGACGGGCTGCGGGTCGAGGTCGCCGACGCCCGGGTCGGGCTGGACCAGGAGGCGGCGGGGGAGCGCGACCTCGTCGTGGGCGACGCGTTCGGCGGGCTCTCGGTGCCCTGGCAGCTGACCACCGTGGAGGCCCTGGGGCTGGTCGACCGCGCGCTCACCGACGACGGCCTCTACGTCGCCAACCTCATCGACAACCCGCCGCTGGGCTTCGCCCGCGCGGAGCTCGCCACCCTGCAGGCGGTCTTCCCGCACGTCGCGCTGCTGGCCCGGGACGCCGTCCTGGCGGGGGAGGACGGCGGCAACGTGGTCGTGCTGGCCTCCCGGGAGCCGCTCCCGCTCGACGCGGTCGGCGCCGCGCTGCGCGGCCAGGACCTCGACTGGCGGGTGGCCTCCGGCGCGGAGCTCGTGGAGTTCGTCGGCGACGCGGAGGTGCTCACCGACGACCACGCGCCGGTCGACCAGCTGCTCACCCCCTACGCCGCGCCCGGCAGCTGAGGCCCAGGGCCGGCCACGCACCTGGGCTGCACCGCTGCGGTGATCACGGAGCTGCGGTGCCCACACGCCCACGGCGGACGGCGCGTCGCCACCGCAGGTCCATGACCGTCCGGGGCAGCGGGTGTCGGGGCTTCCTCAGCGGCTGATCGCGGCGGTGCGTGCCCGGGTCAGCCGCACCAGGTCCGCCGGCGCCAGCTCCACCTGCAGGCCGCGCCGTCCGGCGCTGACCAGCACGGTGGCGAAGTCCAGCGCCGACTCGTCGACGACCGTCGGCAGCGCCTTGCGCTGGCCGAGCGGGCTGATGCCGCCGAGCACGTAGCCGGTGGTGCGCTCGGCGTCGGCCGGGTCGGCCATCGCGGCCTTCCGCCCGCCGGCGGCCGCGGCGAGCGCCTTGAGGTCCAGGCTGCCGGCCACCGGGACGACCGCGACGGTGAGCGCGCCGTCGACCCGGGCGACCAGCGTCTTGAACACCTGCCGCGGGTCGGCGCCGAGCGCGGCCACCGCCGCCTCACCGTGCCCCTGGTCGGCAGGGTGCTCGGGGTCGTACGGGTGCAGGCTGTGGGCCACCCGGGCCCGTTCGAGAGCCCGCACCGCCGGGGTCGCCGCCACGGCGCCGCAGCCTAGTTGTGACGGCCGCATCCCCGGCCACGGGGAATGGGGACCGCAGCCCGCACGGTTGGACCCGGCGTGAGCAGCACCCTCTCCACCAGCGCCCGCCAGCGCCCCGCGCTCCGGCGGCCCCCGGGCCGGCCCGGGGCCGCGCGGCTAGGATCGTCGGAGGCGGTGGCTCGCGTCCGGGCGCCGCAGAGAGGACGGTCGGTGCCTGAGCAGTCCGCGGACCGCACGCCCGAGACCACGACCACCGATGCCGTCGAGGGGACCTCGCCGGTCGAGGTGCCCGAGGCGCGCGAGGGCGGCAGCCGCACGGAGGTCGACGAGACCCGTGCCGAGCGCGACGCCCGCTTCGAGCGCGACGCGCTGCCCTACCTCGACCAGCTCTACCCGGCGGCCCTGCGGATGACCCGCAACCCGGCCGACGCCGAGGACCTGGTCCAGGAGACGTTCGTGAAGGCCTACTCGGCCTTCCACCAGTTCGCCGAGGGCACCAACCTCAAGGCCTGGCTGTACCGGATCCTGACCAACACCTACATCAACAGCTACCGCAAGAAGCAGCGACAGCCGCAGCAGTACCCGACCGACCAGGTGCAGGACTGGCAGCTGTACGCCGCCGAGGAGCACAGCTCCAGCGGCCTGCGCTCGGCCGAGATCGAGGCGCTGGACCACCTGCCGGACTCCGACATCAAGGAGGCCCTCCAGCAGCTGCCGGAGGACTTCCGCCTGGCGGTCTACCTCGCCGACGTCGAGGGGTTCGCCTACAAGGAGATCGCCGAGATCATGGGCACGCCCATCGGCACGGTGATGTCCCGCCTGCACCGCGGCCGCCGCGGGCTGCAGAAGCTGCTGGCCGACTACGCCCGGGAGCGCGGCTTCGTCCGGGCCGGTGCCGGGGAGGAGGCGAGCCGGTCATGACCGACGACGACCGTGGCGCAGGCGAGCCGATCGAGATCCACTCCTGCGACGACGTCCTCTCCCACGTCTTCGAGTTCCTCGACCACGAGACCGGCGACGAGCGGCGCGCCCTCATCGCCGAGCACCTCGAGGACTGCTCCTCGTGCCTGCGCGAGTTCGGCATCGAGCAGGAGTTCAAGGCCCTGGTCCGCCGCCGCTGCGGGGGCGACACCCCGCCGCCGGGGCTGCGGGACCGGATCAAGCTGCAGCTGACCAGCGTCGCCTTCGAGGAGGACGGCACCCAGGTCAGCGTCGAGCGGATCAGCGTGGAGCGCACCGAGGACCGCCCCGCCACCGCCTGAAGCATCACCCTTCCCCCCACGCCTCGTGGCAGGACCCCGTCCTCCGCACCCTCCCCACGCTCAGGGTGGGGACTGCGACGGGGTCAGTGGCCTCCTCGAGGGGTGACCTGGACGCCAGAGGCCCAGAACCCGCCGCCGGGTTCTGGGCCTCTCGCGTCCGGCCCCGCTGCAGGGTCCCGCCGCGAGCCTGCGAGTGGCGGGGGCAGAGGGGTGCGTGCTCAGGCGTTGGGGCGCTTGCCGTGGTTGGCCTTGTTCCCCTTGCGGGAGCGCCGCTTGCGTCCACGCTTGGACATCGCTGCCCTCCTTCCCTCGTCGCTGATCCGGGCCCGCTGTGCAGGCCCCTGGACACCTCCGGGTGACCCGGAGCGCGTGTGGTGCTGCGACCCCGCGGAGACCCGTCAGGCTGGACCCCCAGCTTCTCACGGGCCCGTGCGGTACCGCCCCCCTGTGGCGGTCCGGCGGGGCGACGGGTCAGGCTGGGAGCGGCACGACACTGAAGTCGGTGGAAGGCGGTTCAGGACGTGGCACACGTCGGGATCGAGAGCGTGCTGGTGGCGGGCCGAGGGCCGGCTGCCTGCGCGGTGGTGGCGGCCTGCTCCCGCCTGGAGGTGAAGACGGTCGCCGTCCACTCCGAGGCCGACCGCTCCGCCCGTCACGTGCGGCTGGCCGACGACGCGATCCTGCTCGGTCCGGCACCGGCCGCGGAGTCCTACCTGGCCGTGGACCGCATCGTCGAGGCCGCTCGCCGCAGCGGTGTGCAGGCCGTCCTCCCGGTGCCCCCGGCACTGGCCGGCAACGCCCGGCTGGCCGGCGCGGTGGTGGCCGCCGACCTCACCTGGGTGGGTCCCGCTGCCGCGGTGCTCGAGCGGCTCGGTGGGGACGGCGTCGAGCCGGCCAGCGAGCGCGGGTTCCTGGCCCTGGTCACGGACGGCGAGCTGCGCTGCACGACGCCGGTGTCCCGCGACCGCGCGGCCGGCATCGCCCGGGTCTCCTGGACCCCGGACGAGCCGTTCGAGCTGCCTCCGGCGGCCAAGCGGCTGCCGGAGATCGGCTGGCGCGGTCTGGTCACCGTCGGCATCGCCCCCGACGGCGAGCTCGCCGAGGTGGCGGCCGGCTTCTCCCTCGACACGACGGTGCTGGAGCGGGCGTACGGCGTGGACGCCGTCGAGCTCGCGCTGCGCAGCGCCGCGGGCACCTCGACTGCCGATGCCGGGACGGGCGCTCCGCCGCGGCGGGCGGTGACCGTCCAGCTGCGGTCCACCCTGCCGCCGGGGCAGGGCGGCCGGGTCACCGGCCGGCTGCCGCGGTCCGGCCGGCCCGCCGGCGGCGCGCGCGGCGTCGACGTGGTGGCGGTGAGCGGCTACGAGCCCGGGGACCGGCTGGACCGCTGGTACGACGCGCTGCTGGCGACCATCAGCGCCGGGGCCCGGGACACCGTCACGGCGGCCCGCGCCGTCAGGGACGTGCTCAACGCCGTGCCGGAGGTCGGCGTGCCGCACGACGGCCCCCAGGTGTGCGCGGTGCTCGAGCGGCTGGCGTCCGGCAGCCCCGCCGAGGCCTGACGCGCGTGCCCGGGACGAGAAGCGTGCCAGGATGGGCGGCAGGTCGGTCGAGGAGGTGCTGGTGGTCGAGGAGATCCACGCCGAGATGGTGTCGAGCGTGTGGAAGGTCCTCGTGCAACCGGGCAGCGAGGTGGCGGCCGGCGACACCCTGGTGATCCTCGAGTCGATGAAGATGGAGATCCCCGTCCTCACCGAGCAGGCGGGCACCGTCCGCGAGCTGCACGTCGTCGAGGGCGAGGTGCTCCAGGAGGGCGACCTCATCGCCACCGTCGACGGTTGACGGACCCCCGCCACGCGGAGGAGGACCCCGTCCCGCCCACCTCTCGCACACTCGGACCGAGCCTCCGGACGGAGCCGGCGAGACCCTGCAGGGGGCCGGACGGGGCGGGACGGGGCCGTCTCAGAGGTCGAGGGCGTACACCAGCAGGTCGATGCCGGGCACAGGCTGCCAGTCGCGCTCCGGCAGCCGGGTGAACCCCAGCCGCTCGTAGAGGCGCTGCGCCGTCGTCATCCGCCGGTCGGTGGACAGGACCATGCGCCGCTTCCCGGCCGCACGCGCCCGCTCCAGGCAGGCGGTCACCAGCAGCTCGCCGATGCCGCGGCCCTGCACGGCCGGGTCGACGACGAGCATCCGGAACGCCGCCTCGTCGTCGGACTCGGTGACCTCGCCGAAGTCGCCCTCGAGCACCAGCGCCACGCTGCCGACCACGCGACCCCCGTCGTCCCGCACGACGAGCAGCTCGGCCCGGTCGGCCCGCCCGGCGACGTCGCGCAGCTGCTCGCCGTAAGCGGCGGAGGCCAGCCCGCCGCCCACGTAGACGTCGGAGGTCAGCTGCCCGATCCGCGGGAAGTCGTCGGGACGGGCGCCGTCGACGGTCAGGGCCGGTGCGTCGGGGGACGAGGGCACGGCGACGAGCCTAGGAGGACCCCTCCTCCCACCCCTCGTCCAGGCGGCCCTCCGGCAGGGGCCCGCCGCGAGCTCGCGAGTGGTGGGGGGCAGGAGGGCCGCCTCTCATACCCTCGGAGCCACCATGAACAGCCTCTCCGAACGCCTCACCCGCGGCGCGGCCTCGGCGCCGGCCCAGGTCGACCACGCCCGCCGGCTGGTCGCCGACTGGCAACTGCTCGCCGACCTGTCGTTCGCCGACCTGACGCTGTGGGTCCCGCTGCGCACCGGCACGTGGTGGTGCGTCGCGCAGGTGCGTCCGCTCACCGCACCCACCAGCCAGCCCGAGGACCTCGTGGGCTCGGAGGTGGAGGGGCCGGCTGCCGGGCCGTTCCTGGTCGCGCACCGGGAGGGTCGCCCGGTGACCGAGGGGGAGCCGGACTGGTCGGGCAGCACCCCGCGGCGCCGGGAGGTCGTCCCGGTGCGCCACGACGGCGTCGTCGTCGCCGTCCTGGCGCGGGACACCAACCTGGCGGTGACCCGGTCGCCGTCCACCCTGGAACTGACCTACCTCGACATCGCCGCCGACCTGTGCCTCATGGTCTCGGCCGGCACCTTCCCACCGCAGAAGCCGCTCGACGGCGAGCTGAGCCCTCGGGTGGGGGACGGGCTGGTGCGGCTGGACGCCGACGGGCGCGCGGTCTACGCCAGCCCCAACGCGCTGTCGGCCTACCGCCGTCTGGGGGTCACCGGGGACGTCGTCGGCGCCGACCTGGCCCGCATGACCCGGGACGCCGCGGCCGACCGGGTGGCCGGCGAGACGGTCGCGGCCGGCATCCGGGCCGCGGTGGCGGGGCGGTTCCCCGATCCGATGGACGTCGAGAGCGTGGCGGCGACCCTGCTCGTGCGGGCGCTGCCGCTGCAGGCACCCGGCGCCGAGGAGGGCGCGCTGGTGCTGGTGCGGGACGTCACCGACCTGCGCCGGCGGGACCGCGCGCTGCTGACCAAGGACGCCACCATCCGGGAGATCCACCACCGGGTGAAGAACAACCTGCAGACGGTGGCCGCGCTGCTGCGGCTGCAGGCCCGCCGGATGACCGAGCCCGCGGCCCGCGAGGCGCTGGAGGAGTCGGTGCGGCGGGTGTCGTCGATCGCGGTGGTGCACGAGACGCTGGCCGGCAGCCGCGAGGACGTGGTGGACGTCGACGACGTCCTCGATCGGGTGCTGCCGATGCTCGGCGACCTGACCTCGGTGGGTCCGGCGGCGCGGACCCGGCGGGTCGGGCAGTTCGGCGAGCTGCCGGCGGTGGCCGCCACTCCGCTGGTGCTGGTGGTCACCGAGCTGCTGCACAACGCCGCCGAGCACGCCTTCCCCGACGGCAGCCCGGGCAGCATCGAGCTGGTGGCCGATCGGGACGGGGACGACCTGGTGGTCCGGGTGCGGGACGACGGGCGCGGAGTGCCCGAGGACTTCGACCTCTCGACCAGCGCCGGCCTGGGGCTGCAGATCGTGCGCACGCTGGTCACCAGCGAGCTGGGCGGCAGCCTCACCATGACCAGCCCGCCGTCCCACTCCGGCGACACCGGCACCGGCACCGAGGTGGCCATCACCCTGCCTGGCGCGGGGAGGCTCCGCAGGTAGGCCGCCGGCCGTCGCGTTGCGGTGCGACCCCGCCGACCCCACCGACGCAACGAGGCCGGTCCGGAGAACTCCGGACCGGCCTCGTGGCGGTGCAGTGGTGCGGTGTGCTCAGGCGGTGCGAACGCGAGTGCGGGCCTGACGCCGCTTGAGAGCGCGCCGCTCGTCCTCCGACAGCCCACCCCAGACGCCGGAGTCCTGCCCCGAGCGCAGTGCCCAGTCCAGGCACGACTCGGTGACGGGGCAGCGGCGGCACACACCCTTGGCCTGCTCGATCTGCACGAGGGCGGGGCCGGTCGTCCCGATGGGGAAGAACAGCTCCGGGTCCTCGTCGCGGCAGAGCGCGCGGTGGCGCCAGTCCATGGCCGTGTTCTCCTCGATGTCGTCTACGGTGTGGTGCAGTCGTCGCCGGCCTCGGACCGATCCGCAGGCCGGCACCGGGGTGGCCAGCGCCATGGCACAGCGACTTCGTGCATTTGTTACCGATAGGTTGCTTTCCTCCCGCGATGTTTTCACGGCGAGGGCACCTGTCAAGCAGAACGAGGGCATCGGTCGAGCCCTCGTGAGCAAGCTCACCATGGGCATGGTAGAGCCGCCACTCGACCAGACGGTCGCCCCGCGTGCTGCGTTGACGACCGCCTCGCCCCGTGCGCGAAGCCGCAGGTCACGCGCGAGGTACCGGAACCGTGTGGTTCCCGGGCGTCACGCGACGACGGTCAGCGCGGACGGCACGCTGCGCACCCGCAGTCCGGTCGCCGTCCCGAGGTGGTCGCCGTCGAGCTGCCACCCCTGCGGACGGCGCGCGGTGAGGGTCAGCTCGGCCTGGTCGTGCCAGCGGTGCACCCCCTCGCCGCGGACGTCGGGCCGCGCGGCGAACACCTCGCGCACGTGCTGGAGCATCCGGGCGATGCCGGTCCGGCCCAGCGCGAACACGTCCAGGCCGGTGTCGAAGGAGGCGTCCGGGGTCGGGTTGACCGCCCGGGCGCCCAGGTAGGTCCACGGCGAGACGTTGGAGACCAGGCACAGGAACAACCCGTCGATGGCGGGCTCGCCGGCCAGCTCGATCGACATCGGCGGGTCCCGGCGTTCGCGCCCGAACACGAAGGTGCCCGTGGCCTCCAGCACGTAGAGCAGGCCGGTGGAGCGGACGCCGCGGGCGCGGTGGGCCTCCACCCGGCCGATGACGTCGGCGTCGAAGCCCAGGCCGGCGGAGAAGGCGAACCAGCGCGGTTCGCCCCACTCGGGGTGCGCCGCGGCCCCCGCATCGGCCGCGGACTGCGCCAGCTTCGGGTCGGGCAGCCGGGCCGGCGCCGTGGTGGCGCCGCGGGCGCTGGCCGTGCCCAGCGAGATCCGCCGGGTGCGCCCGGCGCGCAGCGAGTCGAGGACCTCGCGGGTGGCGGCCAGCGGCTCCCGGGCGCGACCGAGCGCGCGGGAGAAGACGTTCGTCGAGCCACCGGGCACCACGGCCAGCGGCGGGACGTGCTCGCCGGGCCCGTCGTGCAGCAGGCCGTTCACCACCTCGTTGACCGTGCCGTCGCCGCCGAGCGCGAGGACGACGTCGGCCCCCTCGACGCACGCCTTGCGGGCCAGTTCGCTGCCGTGCCCCCGGTGCGTGGTCTCGGCGACCTCGACCTGCAGCTCGCCGGCGAGGGTGGTGAGCACGCGGTCGCGGACGCCGCGGTTGGTCGTCGTCGCCGCGGGGTTGGCCACCACGAGCGCGCGCATGACAGCCAGGCTAGTCAGCGACGTGACTCCTCCCGGCGCTGGCGTGCCGCGGCTGCGCGGTCGGGGCCGGGCCTCCGGGACGCCGTCCCGCCGGTGCACCGGCGCGTACCCTCCCGGTCGTGACCGAGCAGTCCGGAGCCAGGCCGCCGCGGGACCGACGGCGGGCGGAGCGGCTGCTCGGCGGGGCCGCCGAGCCGGCGGCCCCGCGCCCGGGGCGGCAGCACCCGGCCGCCCCGCCGGCGGTGCGCCGTGCTGCCCTGGTCGCCGGCCTGGAGGCCGCGGCGCTGGCCGCGGTCTCCCTCTGGCTGCTCGTGCTGACGATCACCTCCACCCCCGACAGCCTCTCCCGCGCCGTGGCCGAGGTCGTGCTGGTCGGTCTCGGGGCCGCCCTGCTGGGCGCTGCCGCTGCCGGGCTGGCGCGGGTCGCGCAGTGGACGCGTGCCCCGGTCGTCACGATGCAGTTGTTCCTGGGGCTCTTCGGCTTCTACTCGGCGTCCGCCGGGGCGCCGCTGATCGGCGTCCCGGTCCTGGCGCTGGCGGTCACCGAGCTCTACCTGCTCGCCACCCCCGAGGCCCGGCTGGCGTTCCTCGAGCACTGAAGAAGGACCGGCAGGAGCCCGTCGGCCCCGTCCAGAGGCTCACCGCGCGGCCCCGTCCCGGGTCCCGCCCCGAGCCCGCGAGGGGTGGGGAGGACGGGGTCCTGCCACGGTGAGGAGGACGGGGTCCTCGTTCAGACGAGGTCGACGACGTCGGCGATCGAGTCGAGCACCCGGCCCGGCCGGAACGGGAAGCGCGCCACGTCCGAGGCCCGGGTCGAGCCGGTGAGCACCAGGATGGTGTCCAGGCCGGCCTCGATGCCGGCGACGACGTCGGTGTCCATCCGGTCGCCGATCATCACCGTCGACTCCGAGTGCGCCTCGATCCGGTTCATGGCGCTGCGGAACATCATCGGGTTGGGCTTGCCCACGAAGTAGGGCTCGGAGCCGGTGGCGCGGGTGATCATCGCCGCGACCGACCCGGTCGCCGGCAGCGGGCCTTCGGGGGAGGGACCGGTGACGTCGGGGTTGGTCGCGATGAAGCGCGCCCCGGCGCCGATCAGCCGGATGGCCCGCGTGATGGCCTCGAACGAGTACGTGCGGGTCTCACCGAGGACGACGTAGTCCGGCTCGGTGTCGGTGAGCGTGTAGCCGGCCTCGTACAGCGCGGTGGTGAGGCCGGCCTCGCCGATGACGTAGGCCGAGCCGTTCGGCAGCTGGGTGGCGAGGAAGTCCGCGGTCGCCAGCGCCGAGGTCCAGATCGACGCCTCGGGCACCTGCAGGCCCGACCGCGCCAGCCGCGCGGAGAGGTCCCGCGGCGTGAAGATCGAGTTGTTGGTGAGGACCAGGAACCGCCGGCCCGCAGCGACCAGGCGGTCGAGGAAGTCGGCGGCGCCGGGCAGCGCCAGCCCCTCGTGCACCAGGACGCCGTCCATGTCGGTCAGCCAGCACTCCGCCGGCTTGCGGTCGGTCGTCATCCGTCGTCCTCCGGTCCGGGGCGGGTCGGCTCAGCCGCGGCGGTCGGCCGCGAAGTCGGTCAGAGCGTCGTCGGTGAGCCGGTAGACCGTCCACTCGTCCATCGGCACGGCACCCGCGGCCTCGTAGAACTCGATCGAGGGGGTGTTCCAGTCCAGCACCGACCACTCCAGCCGGCCGTACCCGCGCTGCACGCACAGGCCGGCCAGCGTGCGCAGCAGCTCCCGGCCCAGCCCGCGGCCGCGGTGTGCGGGCTGGACGTAGAGGTCCTCGAGGTGGATGCCGTGGGTGCCGCGCCAGGTGGAGAAGGTGAGGAACCACAGCGCCGTCCCGACGACCGCCGCGTCGCCGGCCACCGCGACGTGGCCGAAGACCTTCGGGTCGTCGCCGAAGAGCGCCGCGGTCAGCTGCTCCTCGGTGAGCTGCACCTCGTGTGCGGCCTTCTCGTACTCGGCCAGCTCACGGACCAGGCCCACCACGGCGGGGACGTCGTCGGGCCGGATGGGCCGCACGGTCACGGATCCTCCTCGCCGACGCTCGCCGGACCCGTGCCCGACGGTGCTCTGCCCTCCGCGTGAGCCCGCAGGCTCACGTGAGCAACTCCTTGACACGGGCCGGCACCAGCCGGCCCAGGGGCGAGAACACCGGCACGAGGACCGGCGCCAGCAGGTAGCCGTAGGCCAGCACGCAGCCGGTCACGACCGGCACGAGGGCGAAGCCGACGACGACGGCCAGCGCCGCGGCGATCAGCCCGTACGGCCGCCCGCTCTTGGGGCTGACCAGCGAGCGGAACGAGCGGAAGCGGACCGTGCTGACCATCAGCAGCGCCGGGACGGCGAGGATGAGCAGCACCCACAGCCGCTCCCGGCCCTGCATCTGGTCGCCGAACGCGAAGACCGAGGCGAGCACGACGCCGGCGGCACCCGGGCTCGGCATGCCGGTGAAGTACCGCTTGTCCGCGGTCGGGTCGATGGTGGTGTTGAACCGCGCCAGCCGGATCGCCGCGCAGGCCACCCACAGGCCGCAGGCCACCCAGCCCAGCGGGTCCCAGGCGTCGCGGCCCTCGGAGAACAGCGTGAAGGCGACCAGCGCCGGGGCCAGCCCGAAGGAGACCAGGTCGGCCAGCGAGTCGAACTGCAGGCCGAAGGGGGTCACCGCGCCGACCAGCCGGGCGACGGCGCCGTCGGCGATGTCGAAGACCACCGAGAGCCCGACCAGGACGGCGGCGAGCGTGTACTGACCGCGGATGGAGACCAGGATCGCGACGAAGCCGCACATCATGTTGGCCAGCGTGAACAGGCTGGGCAGGGTCGCCAGCGCCCGCCGGCGGGTGCCGCGCACCGACCCGCGGACGAACTCGACGGTCGCTGTCCGCCGGGTCGGCGGGAGGCGGGCGCCGGAGGGGGAGCTGGGCACCGGGAGCCTCCTCAGCCGGCGGCGGACCAGCGGGCGATGACGGTCTCGCCGCCACGCACCCGCTGGCCCACCCGGACGAGCACCGCGCAGTCCCGGGGGACGAAGACGTCCATCCGGGAGCCGAACTTCATCAGCCCCATCCGCTCGCCGGTCGCCAGCTCCTGGCCCACGCCGGTGCGGGTGACGATGCGGCGGGCGAGCACGCCGACGATCTGCCGGAACACCACGGTGCGGGGGGCGGGGCCGTCGGTGTCGCGCAGCCACAGCTCGCTGCGCTCGTTCCGGTGCGCCGACTCCTTGCGGTAGGCGGCCAGGAAGCTGCCTCTGCGGTGGGAGCTCTCCACGACCTCACCGTGGTACGGCGAGCGGTTGACGTGCACGTCGACGACGGACAGGAACACGCTGACCTGCTGCCAGCCACCCTCGGGGGCGGGTTCCGGGGCGACGCCATCCTGCGGCTCGCCCGCCACCATCACCACGCCGTCGGCGGGGGAGAGGACGTCGTCGGCGGCCGGCGGCTCGACGTCGCAACGCCGGTCCGGGTCGCGGAAGAACAGCGCCATGTAGGCCGCCAGGAGGGCGAAGGGCCAGGCGGCGAGCCGCAGGCCGCGCCGGCTGCCGGCCCGCCCGGCCGCAGCCAGGACGGCGGCGGGTGCCAGGGGCCCGGTGATGAAGGGCCACCCGGCCGGATCGATACGCATCGAGGTCAGACGGTACCGGGGAGCAGTCACCCCCTACGACCGGTCGCCGCCCTCGCGAGGACGGCGACCGGACGGCCCAGGTCAGGCCGGGACCGAGCCGATGTTCACCAGCCAGCGCAGGCCGTAGCGGTCGGTCACCTGGCCGAAGGTGTCGCCCCACACCTGCTTCTCCAGCGGGACGTCGACCTCGCCGCCCTCGGCCAGCGCCTCGAACCAGCGGGTCAGCGTGGGCTCGTCGTCCCCGGACAGCGACAGCGAGACGCGGTCGGGGCCGGCGGCGTCGGGGTCGTGGCCGTCGGAGGCCATCAGCTCGAGGCCGTCGCCGGTGCGCAGGAACGCGTGCATGACGCCGTCGTCGGGGTACTCGCCGCCGCCCCCGCCGGCATCGCCGAAGGTCATCACGTCGAGCTGCCCGCCGAGGACGGAGCGGTAGAACTCCATCGCCTCACGGGCGTTGCCGGAGAAGTGCAGATAGGGGTTGAGGCGAGCGGCCATCAGGTCTCCTGGGTGTGCGGACGTTCGGTGTCAGCACGGCAGACCGCCCGGCCCCACCGAACTCATCGCCCGGGGACGACGAACGGCCGGCGAGCGGAGCGCTCACCGGCCGTTCGCCGTGCTGTGCGAGAGGCCTCAGCCTGGATCCACCGCTGACGATAGGAGCGCATTCCGGGAGCGGCCTTTGGCGCGCCGGTGACCTGCGCGGATGCTCTTTCCGGCGCCCTTT
>NZ_FRDM01000007.1 GCF_900143215.1 Geodermatophilus obscurus
GGTGCCGGCGGGGCCGGCCCACACGTCGTCGACGCGGACGGTGACCGGCGCGGTCGCCGTGCCCGACAGGAACCCGGCCACCCCGATCCCGCCGGGGCCCTGCAGCGCCGGGGTGCTGTCGGTGGTCGTGGTCTGCCACGCCGCCGGCTCGGCGGTGCCGGCCGGCCACGCCTTGGCGTTCAGCGTCGAGGTCCCGCTGCCGGTCACCTCCAGCCGGGCCAGCAGCACCGCACCGGGCCGGTAGGTCACCCCGGCCAGCTCCACCGCGGTCAGCTTGGTCTCCACCCCGGACTGCAGCCGGGACAGCCCCAGCACCACCTTGCCGGTGGCGGTGACCTTCACCGAGGCGCGGTAGTCGGCCGCCTGCGTGCGCCGCCCGGCCAGGTAGACCCAGGCCCCGCCACCGGTGGGCAGCGCCTCCATCGACACCGCCACCTGGGTGACCACGTCGGCCACCGACGGCCCGTAGAGGTAGGCCGAGGTGGCGGCGCCGCCCCGGGGCAGCTCCAGCCGCCCCACCCCGCCGCCGGCCGACGCCGATCCGGTGACCGACCACGGCCCGCCGACGTCGGCCGCCCCCAGGCCGACGGCCACCGACCGCTCGAAGCCGTCCGCCGCCCGCGGCGCGCCCGGCGCCGGCCCGGCCACCGGCGCGGTCACCGTCACCGACCCCGTCCGGGTGGCCACGGCGCCCCGGTCGTCGGTCACGGTCAGGGTGACGGCGTAGGTGCCTGCGGCGGCGTAGGCGTGCGTGACGGTCCTGCCGGTTCCCGTCGCCCCGTTCCCGAAGTCCCACGCCCAGCGGGTGATGGAGCCGTCGGCGTCGCTGGAGCCGGAGCCGTCCAGGACCGCGGTCAGGTCGCGTGCCGTCGAGGTGAACGCCGCCGTCGGGGCGACGTTGGCCCCCTGGCCGGTGCTCCCCAGGGTGTGGTGGCTCGCGACCTGCTGGGCCGAGAGCGCGGTCGGGTAGACGGCGACCTCGTCGATCTGACCCGCGAAGAAGGGCGCGCCGGCCCAGGAGGTGTCGCCACCGATCCGCCAGTACCCGGTGCTCGGCTCGGCGCTGACCGTGTCGGCGCGGGCGGCGACGCGCACGCCGTCGACGTAGAGCGCCATCCCCGCCCGGCTCAGCGTGGCCACGACGTGGTGCCACCGGCCGTCGTTGTACGCCGCGGTGCTGCTGACCGTGCGGGTCGCCCCCGGCCAGACGCCGAAGAGGATCCGCCCGGTCGTGTCCATGTAGACGTTGCGGTCGTTCTGCCAGCTCGTGCCGGTGTTCGCGTTGCCGAACCCGATGATCTTGCCGCCCTGGGTCGTCGTCGTCCGGATCCAGCTCTCCACGCTGAAGACCTGCGGTCCGGCGATGGCGGTGCGGGTGGCCGCGAAACCGGTGGTCCCGCCGTTGAACTGGGTGGCGGTGTCGCGGTCACCGCGGATCGCGCCGGGGACGTCGCGGGTGACGCCGGCGTTGACCGTCAGGTCCATCGGGCCGGTGTAGTCCCACCCCGTGGTGCCCGAGGGCTCGCCCAGCGACCAGGTGTCGATCGCACCGTCCGCGGTGACCGCCTGCTGGTAGGGCCGCGGCGTGCCGACGCTGCCCGCCGGCACCGTGGCGGTCGTCCAGGCCGACGCCTTGCGGTTGCCGAAGGGGTCGGTCACCGTCACCAGCCAGCGGTGCGACCCGGCCGTCGCGCCGGTGTCGGCGCAGCCGTACGTCGGCAGCCGCCACCACAGGGAGGGCTGGGTGACCTCGCACACCGGAGCGGAGGCCTCGCTGTCCCGGTGGACGCGGTAGGTGAGGTGCTCGCTGTCGGCGTCGGCGACCGCCTTCCAGGTCAGGCGGACCGCGCCGCGCACCATCGTGGCCGCCGGCACGAAGGTCGCGTCGGTCTTGGGACCCACCCTGTTCAGCGAGAGCGACGGGACGGCGAAGCGGACCAGCCCCTGCTGCCTGAAGCCGTTGATCGCCGGGAACTCGCCGCCGAAGACGACGTAGTCGCCGTTGCCGGTGACCGTCCAGCCCGCCTGGCCCTGGCCGGTGAAGGTGCCGGGGGTGAACACCGGCCCCCAGGCCTGGTGGGCGGGCGCGGGCTGACCCCTCACCGGCCCCGCGCCGGTGTTCGTGCCCACGGCCGCCACGCTGTAGGCGTTGCCGAACATGTGGTAGCGCGTGGGGGTCTGCTCGGGGAAGCTGCCGATGTTGCGGCAGTCGTGGGCGTGCGACGCCGAGTAGACGACCCCACGGGTCGCGTAGGTGGCGTAGCTGTCGCCGTAGCAGTCGACGAACCACTGCACCGCGCCGCCGTCGGCACTCGCGGCGAAGAGCCCCTCGAGGGAACCGGGGCCGAAGTAGTTGTAGCCGGTGCCGTAGACGTTGGTGCCGTCGGTGCTCAGGCTCCAGATCGCGGAGTTCACGCCCTGGTTGGTGATGTACCGGTTGACCGCGAACGGCCGGGTGGCGCCGGTCTGCGCATCCAGTGCACCGACGCCGGTCGCCTTGGTGCCGTTGAGGGTGTCGAAGCGGCCCGCGGCCACCACCTGCGAGCCGCCACCGGTGACCACGAGGGCCAGGACGTCGTTGCTGGTGGCGGTGTTGCCGTCCTTGTTCCCGCTGGTCGGACCGACACCCGGCTGGGGCGTCCACGGCAGCAGCGCACCGGTGGCCGCGGAGACCGCGGCGAGCCGGTTCCGCGCCGTCGAGCCCACCGCGGAGAAGTCCCCGCCGAGGTAGACGGTCGCGTCGGTCGCCGCGATGGTCCGGACCTTCGCGTTGGCGGCCGGCCGGAAGTCGGCGAGCAGCTGGCCGGTCGCGGTGCTGAAGGCCGCGACCCGCGACCGCGGCTGGCGGTCCACCTCGGTGAAGTCACCGCCGACGTAGATCCGCGAGCCGTCGGGCGAGGCGGTCACCGTGACCGCCTGGCCGTTGAGCCGGGGCGCGAACGAGGGGTCGAGCACCCCGGTGCGGATGTCGTAGGCCAGCAGGTTGCTGCGCGGCGTCTCCGACGTGCCCGCCGGGGCACCCGCCGGTCGCGCGCTGGTGAACTTCCCGGCCGCGTACACCGTGGTGCCGACGACGACCTGCGACCACACCACCCCGTCGATCTGCACGGTGGGCAGCGGGTCCGCGGTGACGGTCGCCGGCGTGGCCGGGTCGGCCGGGTCCCGCGGTGCCGAGTCGGCCCGCGCCGTGCCCGGCGGCAACCCGCCGAGGACGCCGGCGAGCACCAGGACGGCGACCAGCGCCGCCAGCAGCGCTCTCGGCGCCGCGGTCGTCCGTGCAGACATCAGGTGCATCCCCCGTGTTCGTCCCGCTCGCGCGGTCGGTTCCCCCGACCGACCGGCGAACACTAAGCGTGACGACGGAGGGGTCGGGATCCCCTGATGCGGTGACGGGACGTCCCGCACACGGAGACTTCACCCGTACGAGGTGACCCTGCGTGACACCAGACGGCCCGGAAACGCCGACGGGGCCCCGGCTCGCGCCGGGGCCCCGTCGATCGGGTCGAGCTGTGCGGCGTCAGTCCGCCGCTCCGGTGAACACCAGGTAGGGAGCGCCGGGCCGGTAGCCGACGGACACGGTGACCGCCCCGCGTGCGTCCTGCCCCACGGTGAAGACGTAGACGCCCACGGCGCTGTCCCCGGGGTCGACGACGCCGGAGAAGGGCCTGGCGGACGGGTCGTCGAGGGGCGAGGCGGGGACCTGCTCGGCTCCGTGAGCCAGGGTGACCACGGCGCCGTCGAAGGACACCGGCTCGGCCGTGCCGTTGGCCAGTCGCACGGTCACCCGGACGGCGGGCCCGGCGACGTTGCCCGGGCCGGTCGCCGTCCCCTCGGTCGCCTCGAGGGACTCCACCGTCCCGGTGACCCCGTCGCCGACCGCGGCCGTCCCGTCGAGGGCGACCGCCGGGAGGCCCGGCGGCAGCTCGGCGGGGTCGCCGGTGAGCACCGCGGGGTCGCCGGTCGGCGCCGGTGCCGGCGGCACGCTCGCCGACGGTCCGGCGGTGGCGGTGGGCTCCGCGGTGCCCGTGGCCTCCGGGGAGGCGATCGCGGCAGGCGGCCCGGAGCCGGCCGGCTCCGTGCCCCCGCGTCCCGCGACGAGCGCCACGGCCAGCAGCGCGGCGGCTCCCAGGGTCACGGCCCCGGCGGCCAGCAGCCTGCGGTGCCGCGCCTCCCGCGGGGTCCGACCGGGTGTGCCGGTGGTCATGGGGCCAATCCCTTCATCTCGCGGTACCACGTGCTCGTCGCGAGCAGGAGGTAGCTCGCGGTGGCGGCGAACAGTGCGGTGTACGCGGCGGCGAACAGACCCGGCGCCCCGAGGAGCAGGAAGGTCAGGCACAGCACGCCGTAGTCGGTCGGTGCGGTCAGCAGCGACCGGAGGCCTCCCGGCCGCCGCCCCGACGGCGTGGCTCGCGTCGCGGCTCCGTGCTGGGCCCGCAGCGCCTCGTTGAGCAGCGTCGCGAAGAAGTGCACGACGGCCACCACGGAGAACCCGAGGGGCACCAGCAGCCAGGCGGTCCGCCCGAGCGGTTGGAACCGGTAGAGGCCGATGAGCAGCGCCAGGTGCAGGCTGGCGATCTTGGCGGCGTCGACCATGTGGTCCAGCCACTCCCCCGCGGGCGAGCCACCGCCACGCAGCCGGGCCAACTGGCCGTCGGCGGCGTCCAGCGCGTAGCCGAGCACCAGGCAGGTGGCGACGGCCAGCCCCGTCGGCACCGACGGCGGCACGACGGCGAGCAGCGCGATGCCGGTGGCCGTGGAGGCGGCGCTGACCGCGGTGACCACGTTCGGCGTGAGCCCGGCGTGGAAGGCCAGCGCGGCGAACAGCCGGCCCAGCGGCCGGTTGACGTAACGGGAGTAGGCCGGGGCGCCGGTGGCCCCCTTCTGCGCGGCGGCCAGCCGGCGCACCGTCGTCCGCAGGTCCCCCGTCGGGTGGGTCCCGACGGTGGCGGTCATGGCCGCACCGCCGGCCCGTCCTCGAGCGGCACGTCCTCGATCGGCAGGGCGGTGGCAGGCACGGGCAGGAGCACGACGTCCGCCGGCGGCCGCACCGGACGCGGGGCCGGTGCGGCGTCGGCCGCGGACGGCCGGCGGCGCCCGGAGGGTCGCCGGGCCGGGAACCGGCGTCCGGCCAGGATGCCGGCGAGCTCCTCGTATCCGGCGGCGACCTGGTCCCAGTCGTACCCCCCGGCCAGCTCGCGGGCGCGCAGTCCGGAGCGGGCGACCCAGTCCGGGTCGGCCTCGACCGCGTCGACCTCCCGGGCGACGTCAGCCGGGCTGCGGAAGTACCGGCCGGCGTCGGCGACCACCTCGCGGTTGAAGTCGACGTCGAAGGCGGTGACCGCCGCGCCGGCGCCGATCGCGCGCAGCAGCGAGGGGTTGGTGCCGCCGACGGAGTGACCGTGCAGGTAGGTGACGCAGTTGGCGTACAGCTGGTCGAGCAGCTCCTGGTCCCAGACGCCGCCGAGGAAGCGCACGCGGTCGTCGGCCAGCCCGTGCACCCGGGCGGTGTACCCGTCGGCGTAGGGCGCCGAGCCGACGACGACCAGCGGCTTGGTGGCCGTGCTGGCGGCGTAGCCCTCGACGACCACGTCGACGTGGTTCTCCGGCTCGAACCGGGCGACGGCCAGGTGGTAGCCGCGGGGCTCGAGGCCGATCTCGGCGAGCCGGTGCGCCCCGGGCTCGATCAGCGGCGCGCCGTAGGTCAGCAGCGTGGTGGGAGCGGCGAAGGCGTCCCGGTAGTAGTCGGCGATGCCCTGCGCGTCGGCGATGAGGGCGTCGGACCAGCGGACGGCCAGCGCCTCGGCCGCGCGGTAGTAGCGCCGCCCGGTGCCGCCCCACTTGGCCCGCTTCCACTCCAGCCCGTCCACGTGCGTGGCGACCGGGATGCCGGCGGCGCGCAGCACCGGCAGCAGCGGCGAGTTGGCGGCGTTGAAGACGATCGCCGCGTCGGTCCGGTGGCCCAGCAGGTGCCGTACCGAGAGCGCGGTGTGGCTGAGGGTCTCCAGCGACCGCCTGCGCGCAGCCGGCAGGTGCACCAGCTCCATGCCCAGGTACCGGGCCGGCGGCGGCTCCTCGGCCCCGGGAACGGTGCGGCAGTAGACGACCACCCGGTGCCCCCGATCGGCCAACCGGCGGCCGACCTCCTCGACGGCGGTCTCGAAGCCGCCGTAGCGCGCGGGCACGCCGCGCGTGCCCACCATCGCGATGCTCAAGCGGTCCACTGGGCCTCCGTCTCGCGTCCGGGCAGCAGCTCGGACGACTAGGTGCGGGACGCACTGGTCTCGTCGCCCTGGGTGAGCATCGACCGGCGCCGGACCCTGGAGGAGGTCTCCGGGGGTCCCCTCACCCGCACGGGGCAGCCGCCGTCGGCCTCGTCCGGGGCACTGCCCGAGCTCCGCTGGCCCCTCGCAGGGCCCAGCCGCGAGCCTGCGAGTGGTGGGGGGCAAGGGGGTCCTCCAAGGGGAGGACGGGGTCCTTCTTCAGTACGCCCCGGAGCTGCTGACGACGGCGCGGAAGGTCTTCGCGAGGATGAGCAGGTCCACCGCCAGCGACCAGTTCTCGACGTAGCGCAGGTCCAGGCGGACCGACTCCTGCCACGACAGGTCGGAGCGACCGGAGATCTGCCACAGACCGGTGAGCCCGGGCTTGACCAGCAGCCGGCGGCTGACCGACGTGTCGTAGCGGGCGACCTCGCCGGGCAGCGGCGGCCGGGGGCCGACCAGCGACATGGAGCCCCCGAGGACGTTGAGCAGCTGCGGCAGCTCGTCCAGCGACAGCCGGCGCAGCACCCGGCCGACCGGGGTGACCCGCGGGTCCACGCGCATCTTGAACAGCAGGCCGTCGGAGATGCTCTGCGCCCGCAGGGCGTCGACCCGGCGGTCGGCGTCGACCACCATGCTGCGGAACTTCAGCATCGTGAAGGCCTGCCCGTTCACACCCACCCGCTCCTGGCGGTAGAGGACCGGGCCGGGGCTGGTGACCTTGACGGCGGCGGCGATGCCCAGCAGGGCCGGGGTGAGCAGCAGCAGCGCGAGGGCCGCCACCACCCGGTCCAGGCCGCCCTTGACCACGCGCTGCCACCCCTCGAAGCGCGGCTGCTCCACCGACAGCAGCGGCAGCCCCTCGAACGGGCGGATGTGCAGCCGCGGGCCGGCGACCTCGATGAGGCCGGGGGCCACGAGCAGCTCGATGCCGGTGCCCTCCAGCTGCCAGGACAGCGAGCGCAGGTACTGCGAGGCGGTCTCGCTGGCCGAGGTGACCGCGATGGTGTCGGCCTCGAGGTGCCCGGCCAGCGTCAGGACGTCGTCCAGCCCGCCGACGGGGACGCCGGCGGCGCGGGCCACCCGGTCGCGGTCGTCGGGGGTGACACAGGCGGCGACGACCTCCAGGCCGGCGAACTGCTCGCGCCGCAGCCGCTCGACCAGCTCCAGGGCGGCGGTGCCGCGACCCACGACGACGACCCGCTTGGTGCAGCGGCCCCGGGCGCGCAGGCCGCGCAGCGCACAGCGGGCGGCCCACCGCCCCAGCAGGGTGCCCAGGGCCAGCGCGGGGACGGCACCGACGACCAGGGCCCGGCTGAGGTCCAGGTCGGCGGCGTAGGAGGCGAACCCGGCGAGCGCGAGGAGCAGGAAGCCGGCCCTGCCGACGGCGCGGTACTCGTCGCTGCCGGTGCCGAAGACCCGCTCGGCGTGAGCGCCGGTCGCGTGCAGCAGGACCGGCCAGGCGACGACGAGGCCGACGCTCGCCCAGAACAGCGAGGTGGTCGGCGAGGCGTCCGGGTGCGTGCCGAGGACGCAGGCCCCGGCCACCGCGGCGGCCGCCACCTCGAGGGCGGTGAGGACGCGCGAGTACCGCCCGGCCCAGGCGACCCCGCCACGCCGCAGCCGCGGACGGCGCAGGGCGGCCGGCGGCTCCGCGAGCGCGCGGGACGCCGTCCCGAGACGGATGGTGGACTGGTCGAGCAGCACGGTTCCCCCCGGACACACGTGACGGCGTGTAGTCGGCGCCGCTCGCGCGAGGGTCGCTACTCGCCTGTCAGCAGGGAGTCCGCCCCGGGTGAGCGCCCGACGTCGGAAGAACGATCACAGCGAGTCACGAGCGGGTCAATGCGAGGGGGACGCCTTCACCCGATGGGGACGGCGGCTCACCCGCCCGGAACGGGCTCAGGTGCGGGGGTGGACGACGTTCTGCGCCGCTTCGAGGCCCTGCGCGAGGAGCTCCTCGGTCGCGTCGGCGGCCTCGGCGACCAGCAGGTCGAGCTCCCTGCGCTCGGTGGCGGAGAAGTCCTTGAGCACGAAGTCGGCGGGGTCCTGACGACCGGGCGGGCGGCCGATGCCGACGCGCACCCGGAGGTAGTCCTTCGTGCCGGTGGAGCGGGAGATCGACCGCAGGCCGTTGTGGCCGCCCTCGCCGCCGCCGCGCTTGAGCCGCACGCTGGCGAAGGGGATGTCGAGCTCGTCGTGCAGCACCACGAGGTCGGTGGGCGGGATGGAGTGGTAGTCGAGCAGGCCGCGGACCGGGCCGCCGGACTCGTTCATGTAGGCCGTGGGCCGGGCCAGCACGATGCGGCGGCCGGCCAGCCGCCCCTCGCCGAGCAGCGTCCGCGCCCGCTTCCCCTTCCCGGGGGAGAGCCGCACGCCGGCGCGCGTGGCGAGCTCGTCGAGCACCATCGCGCCGACGTTGTGCCGGTTGCCGGCGTAGGAGGGTCCGGGGTTGCCCAGCCCGACGACGAGGAAGGGCCCCTCGGACACGGCCGCAGGGGCGCCGGCGTCGCCGGCGCCCCTGCGGGTGGTGTTCTCGTCCAGGGTCGGCCTCAGCCCTTCTCGGCCGACTCCATCGACTCCCCGCTGCCCTGGTCCTGCGGCTCGGAGACGATGTCGCCCTGGCCGGTGCCCTCCTCGGCGGGCGCGGACTCCTCGCGCTCGATGCCGGCCTCGGCCTCGGCCTCGGCGAGCTCGGCCTCGAGGGCCTCGGCGGTCGGGGCACCCAGGAAGCCGATGACCAGGGCCTCGGGGTCGGTGATCAGCGTCGCGCCCCGCGGCAGCACGATGTCGCCGGCGCTGATGTTCTGCCCGGCGGTCCGGCCGGTCACGTCGACCTCGATGGTGTCGGGCAGGTTCGTGGCATCCGCCTCGATCGAGATGGTGTTCAGCTGGTGGTTCGGGATGGCGTCGATGCCCGGCTCGCCCACGACGACGATCGGCACGTCGACGGTGGTCCGCTCGCCACGGCGCACCAGGAGCAGGTCGACGTGCTCGTGGACGCGGGTCAGCGGGTCGCGCTGGACGGCCTTGGTGAGCGCCAGCTGCTCCTCGCCGTCGAGGACGACGGTGATCAGGGCGTTGCTGCCGCCGTTGCGCAGCACCGCGGCGAACTCGCGGGCCGGCAGGGACAGGTGCACGACGTCCTGGCCGTGCCCGTAGAGGACGGCGGGGATGCGGCCGGCCCGGCGGGTGCGGCGGGCGCCGCCCTTGCCGAACTCGGTGCGGGCCTCGGCGACGAGGCGGAAGTCAGCCACGGTGGTGTGCTCCTCGGGGAGGTGGATCCGGGTCGGTGGCCGGCGCACGGCGCGGCACGCCCGTCGAGGGGCTCTACCCCAGGAGCGTGGCACGCCGATCACGGAGTACGGACGGGGCCGTCTCCCTCGCCGGGCAACGGTCCCACTGTACGTCAGCCGCCGCGGCGACCCGGGGATCACCCCTTGGAGGCGGGGACCTGGCTGGGCGGTCGCGGCGGCACCTACCGTCCGACGAGCGGCCGGGGACCACCGTGCCGATCGAGGAGTCGGGGGACGGCATGCGCATCTCGGTCGTGGGTTGTGGCTACCTGGGCGCGGTGCACGCCGCGTCGATGGCCGAGCTGGGTCACCAGGTGGTCGGCATCGACGTCGACGAGCGCAAGATCGGCGCGCTGAACGCGGCCCGGGCGCCGTTCTACGAGCCCGGCTTCGAAGACCTGCTGGCCCGCACGCTGGCCACCGGCCGGCTGCGGTTCAGCACCGACATCGCCGACGCCGCCGGCGCGGCGGTGCACTTCGTCTGCGTGGGCACGCCGCAGAAGCGCGGCGAGTACGCCGCGGATCTGCGGTTCGTCGAGGCCGCCACCGAGTCGCTGCTGGGCGTGCTGGCACCCGGTGAGCTGGTGGCCGGCAAGTCCACCGTGCCGGTCGGGACGGCGGGGCGGCTGGCGGAGCTGGTGGCGGACAAGGTGCCCGGCGCGCTGCTGGCGTGGAATCCGGAGTTCCTCCGCGAGGGCTTCGCCGTCACCGACACCCTGCACCCCGACCGGCTGGTCTACGGCCTGCCGGCCGGCTCGGATCGTGAGGTCGCCGAGCGGCTGCTCGACGAGGTGTACGCCCCGATCGTCGCGGCCGGCACGCCGAAGGTGGTCACCGACCACGCCACCGCGGAGATGGTGAAGACCGCGGCCAACTCCTTCCTGGCCACCAAGATCTCCTTCATCAACGCGATGGCCGAGCTGTGCGAGGCCACCGGCGCCGACGTCAAACAGCTGGCCGACGCGATCGGCTACGACGACCGGATCGGGCGGAAGTTCCTCAACGCCGGGCTGGGCTTCGGCGGCGGCTGCCTGCCCAAGGACATCCGCGCGTTCATGGCCCGCGCCGGGGAGCTGGGCGCCGATCAGGCGCTGACCTTCCTGCGCGAGGTGGACAACATCAACATGCGCCGCCGGATCCGGATGGTGGAGCTGGCCCGGGAGGTCTGCGACGGGTCGCTGCTGGGCAAGCACATCGCCGTGCTCGGCGCGGCGTTCAAGCCCGACTCCGATGACATCCGCGACTCCCCGGCGCTCAACGTCGCCGCCCAGCTGCAGCTCCAAGGCGCCGACGTGCGGGTCACCGATCCGGCCGCGATCGACAACGCCCGCCGGCTGTGGCCGCAGCTGGACTACGCCGACACCGCCGAGCAGGCCGCCGCCAGCGCCGACGCGGTGCTGGTGCTCACCGAGTGGCGGGCCTACCGCGAGCTGGACCCGGTCGCCTTCGGCAAGGTCGTGGCCAGCAAGCGGGTCCTCGACGGCCGCAACGCCCTGGACCGCGAGGCCTGGACCGCCGCCGGGTGGACCTACCGCGCCCTCGGCCGCCGCGCCGGCTGAGCACGGCCCCGTCCCGAGGCTCACCCCGAGCTGGTGCGGGGTGAGGAGGACGGGGTCCTTTGCTAGCTCGCGCCGCCGAAGAGGCTCGTCACCGAGCCGTCCTCGAAGACCTCCTTGATCGCCCGGGCGAGCAGCGGGGCGATGGAGAGCACGGTGAGCTTGTCGAACTGGCGGGCCGGCTCGATGGGCAGCGTGTTGGTCACGATGATCTCGCTGACGCGGCTGTTCTTCAGCCGGTCGACCGCCGGGCCGGAGAGCACGCCGTGCGTGGCGCAGACGATGACGTCGGCGGCGCCGGCGTCGAACAGCGTCTCGGCGGCCTTCACGATCGTGCCGCCGGTGTCGATCATGTCGTCGACCAGGATGCAGACCCGACCCTCGACGTTGCCGACGACGCGGTTGGCGACGACCTCGTTGGGCTTCATGGGGTCGCGGGTCTTGTGGATGAAGGCCAGCGGGGCGCCGCCGAGCTTGTCGCTCCAGCGCTCGGAGACGCGCACGCGGCCGGCGTCCGGCGAGACGACGGTGAGCGCGCGGTCGCCCCAGCGCTCCTTGACGTGGTCGACCAGCAGGTCGAGGGCGAAGAGGTGGTCGACCGGGCCGTCGAAGAAGCCCTGGATCTGGGCGGTGTGCAGGTCGACCGTCATCAGGCGGTCGGCGCCGGCGATCTTGAACATGTCGGCGACCAGGCGGGCGGAGATGGGCTCGCGGCCGCGGTGCTTCTTGTCCTGCCGGGCGTAGGGGAAGAACGGCGCGACGACGGTGATCCGCTTGGCCGACGCGCGCTTGGCCGCGTCGACCATGAGCAGTTGCTCCATGAGCCAGGTGTTGATCGGCGCGGTGTGGCTCTGGACGATGAAGGCGTCGCAGCCGCGGACGGACTCCTCGAAACGGACGAAGAGCTCGCCGTTGGCGAACTCGTAGGACGCGGTGGGCGTCGGCGTCACGCCGAGGTGCCCGGCGATCTCCTCCGTGAGCTCGGGGTACGCCCGGCCGGAGAAGAGCATCAGGCTCTTGCTGGTCGCCTGCCGGATCGCGCTCATCGGCTCGTCCACCCCTGCTCGTCGCGTCGGTCGGGCGACCGGCGGGCCCTACTCGGACGCCTCCGCGCGAGTGTGGGCCGCCGCCTCGGCCCCTGCATCCCCGGCCGCCTCGGCGGCCTTCGCGGCGGCCGTTCCGGGACGGCGCCGCGTGACCCAGCCTGCCACATTGCGCTGGCGCGCCCGTGCGACGCCCATCGCACCCGGGGGGACGTCGGTGGTGATCACCGAGCCGGCCGCGGTGTAGGCGCCGTCCCCGACGGTGACCGGCGCCACGAGCATGGTGTCCGAACCGATGCGGACGTGGTCCCCGACCTCGGTGTGGTGCTTCTCGACGCCGTCGTAGTTCACGAACACCGTCGCCGCCCCGATGTTCGACCCCCGGCCGATGGTGGCGTCCCCGACGTAGGACAGGTGCGGCACCTTGGAGTCCTCGCCGACCTGCACGTTCTTGGTCTCGACGAAGGCCCCGACCTTGGCCCCGGCGGACAGCCGCGTGCCCGGCCGCAGGTAGCTGAACGGTCCGACGGCGGCGTGCGGGCCGACGACCGCGCCGAGGACGTGCGAGCGCACCACGCTCGCCCCCTCCTCGACGGTGGTGTCGACGAGCGTGGTGTCCGGCCCGACGACGGCGGCGGTGGCGACCGACGTCGTCCCCCGGAGGTGGACGCCGGGCTCGAGCAGCGCGTCGGGCGCGACGGTGACCGTGACGTCGACCCAGGTGGTGGCCGGGTCGACGACGGTGACGCCCGCGCGCATCAGCTCGTCGAGGACGCGGTCGTTGAGCGTGCGGCGGCGGGCGGCGAGCTCGCGGCGGTCGTTGCAGCCCAGCACGTCGACCGGGTCCTCGGCGGCGGCACCGCCGACCGGGGCGTCCTCGGCGACGAGCAGGCCGAGGACGTCGGTGAGGTACTGCTCGCCCTGGTCGTTGTCCTCGCCGAGGGAGCCCAGCGCCCGGCGCAGCGCGGCGGCCTCGCCGACGTAGACGCCGGCGTTGATCTCGCGGACGGCCCGCTGTTCGGGGGTGGCGTCGCGCTGCTCGACGATGGCCCGCACGGCGCCGTCGGCGTCCCGCACGATCCGGCCCAGGCCCGTCGGGTCGTCGACCTCGGCGGTGAGCACGGTGAGGACGTTGCCCGCCGCGCGGTGCGCGTCGAGCAGCGCGGTGACCGTCTCCCGGCGCAGCAGTGGGGCGTCGCCGTTGACCAGCAGCACCGGCCCCTCGAGGTCGGGGACGGCGGCCAGCGCGACGGCCGCCGCGTGCCCGGACCCGCGCTGCTCCTCCTGCAGCACCGGCCGGGCGTCGGGAGCGACCTGCGCGAGGTGCTCCTCCACGGCCTCCCGGCCGGCGCCGACGACCACGAGGGTGTGCCGGGCGGCCAGCGGCGCGGTCGCGGCCAGCACGTGGCCGAGCATGCTGCGCCCGCCGAGGGCGTGCAGCACCTTGGGCGTCGCCGACCTCATGCGGGTGCCCTGCCCGGCGGCGAGGACGACGACGGCGGCGATCCCGCCCTCGGGGGCGGTACCGGGCTGCAGCGGTTCGGACACGGATCTCCTCGGGCATCGGCTGCTGCTGGGGGACTCGGACTCGAACCGAGGCTTCCCGGCTCCAAAGGCCGGCGGGCTGCCGATTACCCCATCCCCCACTGCGGACGGCGCGGACACCGGTCCGGCGTCCTCCGTGAGCCTAGGCGCCCGGTCCACGCGCCACCCGCTCCGGCGCCCGGGAGGCGGGCTTCCCTACGGTGACGTAGGTTACGGAGTCGTACCGGTACGGCGGCCTCGCCGGACCGCACGACGCGACCTGGAGGCCGCTTGTCCGCTCCTGCTCCCACCCGGCCCACGGCCCCCGTCCTCCGGCCGGCCGACCCCGATGCCGGGCTCCCGGCGAACGCCTTCGGCAAGGAGAAGGGGGTGCTGGAGCAGGTCACGCTCTACGTCTTCGTCGTCGTGCCGTTCCTCGCCCTCGCCGCCGTCGTCCCGGCGGTCTGGGGTTGGGGCCTGTCCTGGCTCGACGTCGGCCTGGCCGTGGGCTTCTACTCCCTCACCCTGCTCGGCATCACCGTCGGCTACCACCGGTACTTCACCCACGGCTCGTTCAAGGCCACCCGGCCGCTGCGGATCGCGCTGGCCGTCGTCGGGTGCATGGCCATCCAGGGGCCGGTCGTGCAGTGGGTGGCCGACCACCGCCGCCACCACGCCTTCTCCGACCGCGAGGGCGACCCGCACTCCCCCTGGCGGTACGGCACCGACGCCCGCGCCCTGCTCAAGGGCATGTGGCACGCCCACCTCGGCTGGCTGTTCGACCGCCGGCAGACCAACGCCGAGCGCTACGCCCCCGACCTGCTCAAGGACACCGGCCTGCGGCGGACCAGCCGGCTGTTCATCCTCTGGGCCTTCCTCAGCCTGGCGCTGCCGGCCGTCATCGGCGGCCTGGTCACGGCGAGCTGGACCGGTGCCTGGACGGCGTTCTTCTGGGCCGGCCTGGTGCGGGTCGCGCTGCTGCACCACGTGACCTGGTCGATCAACTCGGTGTGCCACGTCGTCGGCGACCGGCCGTTCGTCTCGCGGGACCGCGCCACCAACTTCTGGCCGCTGGCGATCCTCAGCGCCGGCGAGTCCTGGCACAACCTGCACCACGCCGACCCGACCTGCGCCCGGCACGGCGTGCTGCGCGGGCAGATCGACATCAGCGCGCGGGTGATCTGGGTGTTCGAGAAGCTGGGCTGGGTGCACGGCGTCAAGTGGCCCGACCCGGTCCGGCTGGCGGCCAAGCGCCGTACCGCGGCGACGGCCGCGTCCTGAGGAACACCCCGTCCCCCTCACCCTTCGCAGGCTCAGGGCGAGCCGCTGGGCGGGGCCGGGGGACGACGGCCGCCGTGCCCGGCGGCGCGGCGCGCCCGCGGGTGCGGATGACCGGTGCCCAGCGACGCCAGCAGCTGCTCGACGTCGGCCGGGAGGTCTTCGCCCAGCGCGGCTACGACGGCACCTCCATCGAGGAGCTCGCCGCCCGCGCCGACGTGAGCAAGCCGGTGGTCTACGAGCACTTCGGCGGCAAGGAGGGCCTCTACACCGTCGTCGTCGACCGGGAGATGCAGCGGCTGCTCGACCGCTTCACCTCCGCGCTCGCCGCCGGGGGCTCGCCGCGCGAGCTGCTGGAGCGCGCCGCCCTCGTACTGCTGGACTACATCGAGGAGGACACCGACGGCTTCCGGGTGCTCTCCCGCGACTCCCCGGCCGGCGGCTCGTCCGACGGCTACGCGTCCCTGATCGGCGAGGTCGCCCGCAAGGTCGAGCACATCCTCGGCGCGCAGTTCAGCGCCCGCGGCCACGACCCGGCGCTGGCCGAGCTGTACAGCCAGGCGCTGGTCGGGATGGTCGCCCTGGTCGGTCAGTGGTGGCTGGAGCGCCGCTCCCCCGGCAAGGAGGAGGTCGCCGCCCACCTGGTCGAGCTCGCCTACAACGGCCTGGCCCACCTCAGCCCCCCTCCTGGCGCGCCCTGAGCCTGCGCAGGGCTCGGGCGGGTGTCCCCACCGGCCCGGCGGTTCCCTCACGGGGTCCCGCCGCGAGCCTCGTGACGGGCTGGAACGGCCACCCTTCAGGGCCCCGCCGGCCGCCCTGCAGGGTCCCGCCGCGAGCCTGCGAGTGGCGAGGGGCAGGGAGGTCCTCTTACGAGGCGGGGGGAAGGGTGGTCCTTCCTCAGCCGACCAGCCGCGCGCCGGGCACCGGCCCGTGCACCGCCCGCACGGTGCGGTAGACACCCTCGCCGGCCAGCGCCGCGGTCAGCCGCACCGCGGACTCCTCGTCCTCGGCGAGGGCGGCGACCGTCGGACCCGAGCCGCTGACCACCGCTGCCGCGGCACCGGCCCCGGTCGCGGCCCGCAGCGCCCGCCGCAGGTCCGGCCGCAGCGAGAGCGCCGGGGGCTGCAGGTCGTTGCCGAGGGCGGCGGCCAGGGCGGGCACCGGACCACTGCGCAGCGCCGCGATCACCGGGTCGGGTGAGGACAGCTCCTCGCCGTCGGGCACCCGGCCCGCGGACCGCAGCCGGTCCAGCTCGGCGTAGACCGCCGGCGTGGACAGCCCCTCGCCGGCGATGCCGAGCACCCAGTCCCAGCGGCGGCGGGCCAGCACCGGGGACAGCTGCTCGCCTCGGCCCGACCCCAGGGCCACCCCGCCGAGCAGGCTGAACGGGACGTCGCTGCCCAGCCGGGCGGCCAGCGTGGTGAGCTCGCCGCGGGTGGCGTGGGTGGCCCACAGCGCGTCGAGGGCGACCAGCGCCGCGGCGGCGTCCGCGCTGCCACCCGCCAGCCCCGCGGCGGCCGGGATCGACTTGTCGATGGTGATGGCGGCGTCGGCCGGCACCCCGGCACGCTCGGCCAGCAGCTCGGCGGCCCGCCAGACGAGGTTGCGGCGGTCGGTGGGGACGGCGTCCGGCCCGCTGCCCGTCGTCCCCTCGCCGGTGACCGTGAGCGAGAGCCCGTCGCCGGGGCGCACGGTGACCGTGTCGAACAGCGAGACGGCCAGGTAGACGGTGCGCAGCTCGTGGAAGCCGTCGGAGCGCAGCGGCCCGACCGCGAGGTGCACGTTGACCTTGGCGGGAGCGCGGGCGACGACGGTGCCGTCCCCGGCCAGCCGGCCGGGTCCACCGGGTGAGGACCAGCTCACGCCGGGACCTCCGTCGCGGCCAGCCGCGCGAAGTCCGCGACCGACAGCTGCTCCCCGCGGGTGGTCGGGTCGATACCGGCGGCGCGCAGCCGGGCCTCGGCCTCCGGGGGGCCGCCGGCCCAGCGGGCCAGCGCCGCGCGCAGCCCCTTGCGGCGGGTGGCGAAGGCGGCGTCGATCACGGCGAAGGTGGCGGCGCGGTCGCCCGGGGGCGGCGGACGACGGTCGAGGGCGACCAGTCCGGAGTCGACGTTGGGCTCGGGCCAGAAGACCCGCCGGCCGACGTTGCCGGCCCGGCGCACCTCGCCGTACCAGGCGGCCTTGGCCGACGGCACGCCGTAGGCCGACGAGCCCGGGGCCGCGGCCAGGCGCTCGGCCACCTCGGCCTGCACGAGGACCAGCGCGCGCCGCAGCGTCGGCAGCAGGTCCAGCAGGTGCAGCAGGACGGGCACCGCCACGTTGTACGGCAGGTTGGCCACCAGCGCCGTCGGAGCGGCACCGGGCACCTCCCGGATGCGCAGCGCGTCGGCCTCGACGACGGTCAGCCGGTCGGCGAGCGCGGGCGCGCGCTCGGCCACCGTGCGGGGCAGCAGCGCGGCCAGCCGGGGGTCGATCTCCACGGCGGTGACGTGCGCGGCGACGGGCAGCAGCCCCAGGGTCAGCGAGCCGAGACCGGGGCCGACCTCCAGGACGACGTCCCCGGGGGTCAGCTCGGCGGTCCGCACGATCCGCCGGATGGTGTTCGCGTCGTGCAGGAAGTTCTGGCCGAGGGTCTTGGTCGGGCGCAGCTCGAGCTGCTGGGCCAGGTCGCGGATCGCGGCCGGGCCCAGCAGCCCGTCGGTCTGTTCGGGTGGCGTGCTCAGCACCGGTCCGATCAGTTGAAGAGGTTCGAACCGCAGTGCGGCCACTGGCCGGCGCCGGAACGCTGGTACAGCAGCTGCGCACGGTAGGTCTGCTCGTCGGCCGAGGCGGCGGCCGGGTCGCCGCTGCCGCCGACAGCGTTCCACGTCCCCTGCGAGAACTGGTACATGCCCCGGTACTTGCCGGTGCCGCTCACCGCGTTCGGGCGGCCGCCGGACTCGCACTTCGCCAGGGCGGCCCAGTCGAGGCCGTCGGCGCTGGGCTTGTTGCCGCTGGACACGGGGCGGGCCTTGGTACCGACGGTGACCAGCTCGTCGACCGGCTCGCGGGTGACCGCGGTGGCCAGCTGCTCGCGGGCGGTCTCGACGCCGTCGGTGACGGTGACCCGGTAGGTGGTCACCTGCTCGCCCTCCACGCCCTCCCGGGTGACGGTGTCGTCGCCCTCGAAGGCGTTGGGGTCCTCGGTCTCGACGGTCCGGTAGTCGATCGGCGTGGGGACGGCGACCTCGCCGACCTGCACGCGGAAGACCTGCAGCCGCATGTGGGCCAGGAGCGCCTGCTCCGGGTACATGCTCGTGCGGTCGGTGGGGCCGAGGACGACGCCCTGCTCGGCGAGCAGGTCCCCGGCGGTGGCCGCGGTGGTGGTGACCACGCGCTCCTGGCCGTCGACGACGAGGGTGACGTCCCGGGGCGTGGTGATCGACAGGGCCATGCCGCCGAGCGGGAGGCGCTCGCTGCGGCTCGCGGAGACGACGAGGTCCTCGGCGCGGTAGCCGAGCTGCGCCAGCGCCTCGTCGACCGACAGCGCGGTCACGTAGACCTCGCTCCGCACGCCGTCCACGGTGAGCGTGAGCGGGCGGGCACGGTTGAGCACGACGGTGTCGCCGTCGCTGACCGGAGCGGCGGCGTCCGGCAGGACGACGTCGTGCGACTGCGTCCGCAGCCCCTCCTCCTGGAGCACCTCACCGACCGTGCCGGCGTAGGTGCGGACCTCCCGCGCCTGGCCGTCGACGGTCACCGTCAGGGACTTCTGCGCGGCGAAGTAGGCCACGGAGCCGCCCACGAGTCCCAGCAGGACGAGGGCGAGGAGGACGGACTTCAGGGATCGGGGCACGACTCTTCCAGGGCTCGAGGACCCGGGAGGAGCACGCGCAGGTACACGCCGGCTGGCGGGCACCGAGCGCGACCCGGCTCGGACGGCAGTCGACCGGGAGACGGAGCTCCCGGTCGCGGTGCCCTCCGGGTCGGTTCCCACCCCGGCTGGTCACGACACGGTAACGGAAACGATGTGTGTGGCAACGGTGCGCGACGAGTGAACCAGCGAGGTGATCTGTCGACTCCGGGACGCGCCGACACGGTCCGTGACGGGCGCGCCGGCTGGGGTGGGTGTGGCGAGTGCGCAGCGTGAGGTCAGTGGGGTGAGCAAGCCCGCGGTGCAGCGCGGTGCCAGCGGGAGCCGCCCGGCGGGGCGGCCGCGAGGAGCGGGGCCCGGAGGGTCCCCGACGAGCGACCGGGTGGGGCTCAGCGCAGGCCGGGGACGGCCGTTGGCCGCCGTGCCAGCGGGAGCCGCCCAGCGGGGCGGCCGCGAGGAGCGGGGCCCGGAGGGTCCCCGACGAGCGACCGGGTGGGGCTCAGCGCAGGCCGGGGACGGCCGTTGGCCGCGGTGCGGTCCGGAGGACCGCGATGTCATCGATCACACGGTCAGTGCCCGGTCGTCGACCCGCACCGGTCGCAGCCAGGTGACCAGGAAGACGGCGAGCGCGAGGCCCGCGGCCAGCCCGGCGAAGCCCCCGGCGACGAGCGCCACGGGCAGCAGGTCGATGCCCTGGGTCACGCGGTCGCCGAGGTCGATGCCGGCCGCCAGGAGCAGCGTCCCCAGCGGCAGCAGCGCCAGCACGCTGACGGCCGCGGTGACCAGGTGCGCCGTCCAGGTGCGCAGCGCCTCGTCGAGCGGCACGTCGGCGCCCTCGGCCGGCAGCGGCCTCAGCTGCGCCCGGAGCAGCGCGACCTCGGCGAGCAGCCAGGCGGCCAGCGGGACGACGACGGCGACCCAGCCGACGCTGTCGGGCAGTTCGCCGCGCCGCCACATGGCGACGGCCGCGACCAGCTCGGCGAGGGCGACCGCGCGCATCGACCAGAGCAGCACCATCGAGATCAGCTCGGACTGGCGCGGCCGACGGGGCGGGGACCCGGCCCGCCAGCGGGGCCGGGGGCGGGTCGCCTCGGCGAGGACGACCCCCAGCAACAGCCCCAGGACGAGCGCCGGCAGCCAGAGGAACACCGAGGCCTCGGCGAACAGCGCGATGCTGACGCCGACGCCGGCCAGCCCGAGCAGGAAGCCCAGCCGGCGCACGCGGCGTCCGTGCTGGGCCTGACGCGTCAGGGTGGCGAGCCCCTCCGGCGTGGGCGTGGTGAAGCCGACCGCCGCGGCGGCAACGGCCCGGCGGCCGGCGGCCAGGGCCCAGGCGCGGGCGAGCAGGACACCGGGGACCAGCACGGCGATGAAGAGGATGACGGCGATGAGGCGGCCCACGGGGCCAGTGTCCCCCCGATGTGCGCCACGTGACGTGTCACCGTCATGACACTGCGACCCGGCTGCCGCCGGTCGGCCCCGCTGCAGGGTCCCGCGGCGAGCGCCGGCCAGACGGGGGGCAGCGCCGCCCCCGGCAGGGTCCCGCCGCCGGCCCCGTCCCGAGGCTCGTCGCGAGCCTGCGAGGGATGAGGACGGGGTCCTTCCACGGTGGGGGCGGGGGTCCTTCTGCTACCAGCTGCCGAAGACGCGTTCGGCGGTGGTGGTGAGGTGGGCGCAGAGCTCCTCGAGCTCGACGCCGGTGACCTCGGCCAGTGCGCGGACCGTGTGCGGCACCAGCCGGGAGGCGTTGGGACGGCCGCGGTACGGGACCGGGGTCAGGAACGGCGAGTCGGTCTCCACCAGCAGCTGCCCGACCGGCGCGAGCGCGGCGGCCTCCCGCAGGTAGCCGGCGTTGGCGAAGGTCAGCGTGCCCGCGAAGGACAGCACGAAGCCCCGCTCGACGCAGGCCCGGGCGAAGGAGGCGTCGCCGGAGAAGCAGTGCATGACGACGTGCTCCGGCGCGCCCTCGTCGTCGACCACCCGCAGGATCTCCTCGTGGGCGTCGCGGTCGTGGATGACCAGCGCGATCCCGCGGTCCTTGGCGATCCGGATGTGCGCCCGGAACGACGCCTCCTGCGCCGCCCAGCCGTCGGGGCCGGTGCGGAACCGGTCGAGGCCGGTCTCCCCCACCGCCCGCACCCGGGGCAGTGCCGCGAGCCGGTCGATCTCGGCGAGCGCGTCGTCGGTCGCCGCCCCCGCACCGGCCTCGTTGGGGTGCAGGGCGACGGCGGCCAGCACGTGCGGGTGCCGGGCGGCGACCTCGGCCGACCATCGGGAGGAGCCCACGTCCACCCCGACCTGCACCAGCCGCGGAACGCCCACGGCGGCCGCGGACTCGATTTCGTCGTCGACGGCCCGGTCGTCCGGTCGCCGGTCGCTGTCGAGGGTGATGTCGAGGTGGGTGTGGCTGTCGATCGCCGGGGCGGGCAACGGCTCGGGGGACGGCGGCTTGCCGCCTCTCCGGTTGGCGCGCGACGCGGCCGAGCGACTCACTCCCCGCCCCCCGCAGCGGCCATCTCCGCGGGGATGGCCGTCACTGCCCGCCCTCGAGCCGGGTCAGCTCCTCCTCGACGATCGACTCGTCGAGCTTCTTGAACACCGGGGTGGGCGGCGACAGCGGCGTCCCCGGCGGAAGCGGCCGGGAGGCCCAGACCGCCTGCCCCTCGGCGTGGTCGCCGGTGATGATCGGGTACGGCGAGCCGTCGTCGAGGTCGGTGACCTCCTCGATCCGCGGCGCCGGCGACCACACACCGGTGCCGCCGAGCAGTTCGTGCACCTTCTGCGCCGAGTGCGGGAGGAACGGCGTGAGCAGCGCGTTGCAGTCGCTGACCGCCTGCAGCGCGGTGTGCAGCACGGTGTCGCGGCGGGCCGGGTCCTCCTTGAGCTTCCACGGCGCCTGGTCGGACAGGTACTTGTTGGCCTCGCCGACCACCCGCATCGCCTCCGCGGCCGCGGCCTTCTGCCGGTTCCGCGACAGCAGCTCCCCGACCGGCCCGAAGGCGCCCGAGGTCGCGCCCAGCAGCGCCCGGTCGGCGTCGGTCAGCCCGCCCGGGGTCGGGACGGCGCCGACGTTCTTCGCGGCCATCGACACCGTGCGGTTGACCAGGTTGCCCCACCCGGCGACCAGCTCGTCGTTGTTGCGGCGCAGGAACTCCGCCCAGGTGAAGTCGGTGTCCTGGCTCTCCGGCCCGGCCGCGGCGATGAAGTAGCGCAGCGCGTCGGCGTCGTAGCGGGCCAGGAAGTCGCGCACGTAGATGACGACCTGGCGGGACGAGCTGAACTTGCGTCCTTCCATGGTCAGGAACTCGCTGGAGACCACCTCGGTGGGCAGGTTGAGCCGGCCCAGCGAGCCCGGCGTCCCGCCCTTGTCGCCCTCGCCGTCGTAGCCGAGCAGCTGGGCGGGCCAGATCTCGGCGTGGAAGACGATGTTGTCCTTGCCCATGAAGTAGTAGGCGTCGGCGTCCGGCGTCTGCCACCACTGACGCCAGGCGTCGTCGTCCCCGGAGCGGCGGGCCCACTCGATGGAGGCCGACAGGTAGCCGACGACGGCGTCGAACCAGACGTAGATGCGCTTGTCGGGGCGGTCGCGCCAGCCGTCCAGCGGTACCGGCACGCCCCAGTCGATGTCGCGGGTGTAGCTGCGCGGCTTGAGGTCGGTGAGGAGGTTCTTCGCGAAGTTGAGGACGTTGGGTCGCCACCCCTTGCGGCTGTCCAGCCAGTCGCCCAGCGAGCGGGTGAAGGCCGGCAGGTCGAGGAAGTAGTGCTCCTCCTCGACGAACCTCGGCGTCTCGCCGTTGATCCGGCTCCTGGGGTTGATCAGGTCGACCGGGTCGAGCTGGTTGCCGCAGTTGTCGCACTGGTCGCCACGGGCGCCGTCGTAGCCGCAGATCGGGCAGGTGCCCTCGATGTAGCGGTCGGGCAGGGTGCGCCCCGTCGACGGGCTGATCGCGCCGAGCGTCGTCCTCGGGAAGACGTACCCGTTCTTGAGCAGGCCGAGGAAGATCTCCTGGCTGATCGCCGCGTGGTTGCCCGTCGTCGTCCGGGTGAACAGGTCGTAGGACAGCCCGAGCGACTGCAGGTCGCCGACGATGACCCGGTTGTTGCGGTCGGCGATCTCCCGCGGGCTCACGCCCTCCGCGTCGGCAGCCACGGTGATCGGCGTCCCGTGCTCGTCGGTGCCGCTGACCATCAGCACCCGGTCGCCCACCATGCGGTGGTAGCGGCTGAAGACGTCGGAGGGGACGCCGAAGCCCGAGACGTGGCCGATGTGCCGCGGGCCGTTGGCGTAGGGCCAGGCCACGGCGGTCAGGATGTGCCGATCACTCACGGACACGAGCGTAGTGAGGGCGACACGGGCGCGAGCACCGCAGGGAGCGAACGAGCCGACAGCGAGTGGGCGTCGCAGCGAGCGCCGGCGAGCGAGGAGCGGAGCGAGCGCGGAGGCGAGCAGCGGCGGAGCGACCGAGGAGCGGAGCGGGCGGGGAGCCGAACCGTGCCTCCGCCGGCGGCGTCCAGCCGGTTCAGGACCGGCTGGTGCCCACCGTCGCCGGGGCCTCGGGGGCCGCTCCGGGTACCGGGGTGGTGAGCGCGACGGTGACCAGGGCCAGGCCGATGAGCGCGAGGGTGACCGCCCGGGTCCGCGGGCCGACGGCGGCCGGCTCGGGACGGGAGGCCGGGGCGCGCGGGCCCTCCGCGACCCAGGCGACGGCCGGGGGAGCGCCGGCCAGCAGCAGCTTCCCCACCGGCAGGCCGAGGGTCAGCAGCGCCAGCGCCGGCAGCGGCAGGCCCACCGGCAGGGTGTCGAACAGCGGGGTGAGCAGCGCGAGCGCCAGCAGCGCCCCCACGAGCGCCACCTCCGCAGTGGCCACGGCGGTGTAGACCCGCCGTCCGGACCGGTCGAGCAGCAGCACCCCACCGCCGGCGCACAGCACCACCCACCCGGCGAGCAGGAGCAGCACGACGGCGACGACCGGACCCGCCGGCCGCAGCGGGGACAGCAGCAGGCCGTCGAGCCCGGTCAGCCCGCCGGCCAGCAGTGCCACCGCCTCGGCCACGCCGACGACCGCGGCCGCCAGCACGGCGGCCGGCGGCCGGCGCCGGTCGGCGGACGACGGCGCGCGCGGGGTCTCGCGGGCGTCGAGGACGGTGCTCGCCACGGGTGTGCTCTCCCTGGCCGGGGACGTCGGTCACCGGTCGGGTCGGCGCCCGGAGCGGGCGGCTGGAGGGCGTGCGCGGGCGGCCTCACCCCTCCGAGGGGGTCAGTGGCGGGCGATGTTGTCGGCAGCCGACATCCGCACCCCGGTGGCCATCCGGCTGTGGCTGCGGCCGTACACGTAGTACATGCCGATGCCGAGCGCCATCCAGACGAGGAAGCGCAGCCAGGTGTCGGCGGGCAGGTTGGACATCAGCCACAGGGAGGCGGCCGCAGAGACCCACGGCAGCACGTTGATGAGCGGGACCTTGAAGGAGCGGTGCAGGTCCGGGCGGGTGCGCCGCAGCCACCACACCCCGATCGACACGAGGAAGAAGGCGAAGAGCGTGCCGATGTTCACCAGCTCGGCGAGCGCGGTGAGCGGGACGAACCCGGCGAGCAGCGCGACCACGATCCCGGTGGCGATGGTGATGCGGTACGGGGTGCCGTACCGCGGGTGGACCTTCGCCAGCCCCGGCGGCAGCAGGTGGTCCCGGCTCATCGCGAACAGCACCCGGGACTGACCCAGCATCAGGATCATCACCACCGAGGTCAGCCCGGCCAGCGCGCCCAGCGAGATGATGCTGGAGAAGACCGGCATCCCGTTGGCGGAGAACGCGCCCGCGAGCGGTGCGGTCGCGCTCAGCTCGGTGTAGTTCTGCATCCCCACGACCACCAGCGAGACCGCCACGTACAGCACGGTGCAGATCGCCAGCGAGCCGAGGATCCCGCGCGGCATGTCCCGCTTGGGGTCGCGGGTCTCCTCCGCGGCGGTGGCCACGATGTCGAAGCCGATGAAGGCGAAGAACACGATCGCGGCGCCGGCGAGCACGCCGCCCCAGCCGAACGTGCCGGGGCTGAAGCCGGTGAGCACCGAGATCAGCGGCGTGTGCAGCCACCCCTCCTCCCCCGCGGCCGCGGGCTCGGCCGGCGGGACGAACGGCGAGTAGTTCTCGGCCCGGGTGTAGAAGAACCCGACGATGATGACCAGCAGGACGACGGCCAGCTTGATCGCCACGATGATGGTGGTGACGCGCGAGGAGAGCTTGATCCCGAGGATCAGGACGCCCGTCATCACCAGCGTGATCACGATCGCCGGGATGTTGACCGTCGCCGTCTCACCCGCGATCGACGTCGGCAGCGGCGTACCGATGTCGTCGAGCAGCTGGTTGAGGTAGCCGGACCAGCCGACCGCCACCGTCGCGGCGCCGAGCGCGAGCTCGAGGACGAGGTCCCAGCCGATGATCCAGGCGATGAACTCGCCGAACGTGGCGTAGGAGAAGGTGTACGCCGACCCGGCGACCGGCACCGTCGAGGCGAACTCGGCGTAGCAGAGCGCGGCCAGCCCGCAGACCACGCCGGCGATGACGAACGAGATCGCCACGGCCGGGCCGGCCTGGTCCCGGGCGACGATGCCGGTGAGCACGAAGATCCCGGTGCCGATGATCACGCCGACGCCGAAGACGGTGAGGTCCAGGCCGGACAGGTTCTTCTTCAGCCGGTGCTCCGGCTCGTCGGTGTCGCGGATGGACTCTTCGACGGACTTCACCCGGCGGGTGTTGACGGCCACGACGCCCTCGCTCTCGCCACGATCCGGACCCCGCGAGCGTGGCACGGAACGGGCTCGACCGCATGCCTACGCTGTCCCGTCGACCCGGTGCGGAGAGGAGTGCGGATGCCCGGCACGGAGGCCCCCCGCGAGACGCCCGGCGCGCTGCCGTCGACCCGCCCGCGGCCGGAGGGCCGGCCGCGCACGACGCCGTCCCGGCGCGACGGCGCCGACCCCGTCGTCGACTGCGCCGTCTACGTCGACGGCCGCCGTCAGGCACCGGTCCACCCGCACGAGGCGCTGCGGGAGGCCACGGTGCACGGCGGTTTCGTCTGGCTGGGGCTCTACGCGCCGACCGAGGCCGAGCTCAGCTCCATCGCCGGGCACTACGGGCTGCACCCACTGGCGGTCGAGGACGCCGTCTACGCCCACCAGCGGCCCAAGCTCGAGCGGTACGACGACGGCCTGTTCATGGTCCTGACGACGGCCCGGTACGTGGAGCACGAGGAGCTGACCGCGAGCAGCGAGGTCGTCGACACCGGCGAGGTCATGGTCTTCCTCGGGACGAACTACGTGATCACCGTGCGGCACGGCGAGCACGGCGGCCTGACCGACCTGCGTCGGAGCCTGGAATCGCAGCCGGACCTGCTGCGCCTCGGCCCCGCAGCGGTGCTCTACGCGGTCGCCGACCACGTGGTGGACGCCTTCGTCGACGTCGCCGCCGCGGTCGAGGAGGACGTCGACGAACTCGAGGCCTCGGTGTTCAGCCCGGAGCGCACCGACGACATCGGGCGGCTCTACCAGCTCAAACGGGAGCTGCTGGCGCTGCGGCGGGCGGTCTCCCCGCTGGAGGTGCCGCTGCAGAAGCTGGCCGAGCGGCAGATGGACTTCGTCCCCGACGCGATGCGGTCCTACTTCCGCGACGTGGAGGACCACGCCATCCGGGTGCGCGACCAGGTCGCCGCCCTCGACGAGCTGCTGACCTCGATCCTGCAGGCGTCTCTCGCCCGCACCTCGCAGGCCGACAACGAGGACATGCGCAAGATCAGTGCGTGGGCCGGCATCATCGCCGTCCCCACCGCGATCGCCGGCATCTACGGGATGAACTTCGAGTTCATGCCGGAGCTGCAGTGGCGCTACGGCTACCCGCTGGTGCTGCTGGTCATCGTGACCGCGTGCGTGCTGCTCTACCGCGGCTTCAAGCGCAACGGCTGGCTGTGACGCTTGCCCGTGCGCAGTTCGTGCACACGACGCGAAACCGGCGGTCCCCCGGAGCGCGATGAGTGCACCTGGCGTCATCGGTGCAGCGCCTCCCGCAGGGTCGCCAGCAGCTGGACGGGATGGTGCAGGTCCGCGGCCGTGACGAAGACGACGGTCCAGCCCGCGGCCTGCAGCCGGTCGAGCCGCCGCCGGTCGCGCGCGAACTGACCCGGCTCGGCGTGCCAGGCCCCGTCGTACTCGACGGCGATCCGGAGCTCGGGCCACGCGAAGTCCACCCGGGCGACGTCGCGCCCCTCGTGCCGGACGACGTACTGGGCGACGGGCGTCGGCAGCCCTCCATCGACCATCAGCAGACGCAGTCGCGTCTCCTGCGGCGACTCGGCCAGCCCGTCCGCGCGGGTACACGCCCGCCGCACCCGGGCGGGAGCCGCGCCGCGCGTCGCGGCGCGCGCACGGAGCGCCCGCAGGTCGACGACGCCGGCCGCGACCATCCGGTCGATCGCCACGACCGCCTCGTCCGGCTCGAGCAGGGCCGCGGCGCGGACCGTGGCCACGGCCGGGGACGACACGCGAACCCGATCGAGCACCCGGACGTCGGCCGGGTCCAGCGGCACCCGGCGTACCCGGATGCCGGGGATCCGACGTGGGTGGGTTCCAGGCGGCAGGACCAGCTCGACGTCGTCCCGTTCGTCGGCGAGGCCCACGCCCCACAGGACCGCCGCACTGAGCCCGGAGACCACGGCGCCGGGGAGCAGGAGGCGGGCGGCCGCTCGGGCACGCAGCCGGTGGCTGTCGGGCGCCCTGGCGTCGACGTAGACGTCGCGGTACAGCCGGCGGCAGGCAGGACCGCGCAGCTGCGCAGGGGTGAGCAATCCCCGTCGGACGACGTCCGTGCCTCGGAAGGCGCGATCTCGCAGCGGTTCGGGCAGGAGTCTCCTGGTCGGCACGCGCGCAGGCTGGCCGATCGGGCGCGGGGACCTGTCCCCGTCCTCCACACGCGACGCCGTGTGCACATGTCGCGGTCCGAGCGCCCACGTGACCGCGTCGTGTGCACACGACGCGACCAGGCGAGAAAGGTGAGTCAGGAGGACTTGGCGGCGACGACGGCGTCGTAGACGGTGCGGCGCGGCAGCCCCGTGCGGACGACGACGGCGCGGATGGCGTCCTTGCGGGGCGCGCCCGCGGCCTCCTCGGCGGCGACCTCCGCGGCCAGCTGGGCCGGCGAGAGCGACACCGGTTCCGCGGGTGCGCCACCGACCACCAGGGTGATCTCCCCGCGCACGCCGTCGGCCGCCCACGAGGCCAGCTCCTCCAACGCCCCCCGGCGGACCTCCTCGTGGGTCTTGGTCAGCTCCCGGCAGACGGCGGCCGGGCGCGACGGACCGAACGCGGCGCCGGCGTCGGTGAGCGCGTCGGCCAGCCGGTGCGGCGACTCGAAGAACACCATCGTGCGGCGCTCGCCGGCCAGCCCGGCCAGCCGCGACCGGCGCTCCCCCGCCTTGCGCGGCAGGAAGCCCTCGAAGCAGAAGCGGTCGACCGGCAGGCCGGACACCGCCAGCGCGGTGATCACCGCCGACGGTCCGGGCACCGAGGTCACCTCCACGCCGGCGTCGATCGCCGCGCGCACGAGGGTGTAGCCGGGGTCGGAGACCGAGGGCATCCCGGCGTCGGTGAGCAGCAGCACGGTCCTGCCCTGGTCGAGCGCGGTCAGCAGCCCGGGCAGCCGGGCGCGCTCGACCGACTCGTGGAAGGTGACCACGCGGCCGGTCAGCTGCACCTCGAGGTCGGCGGCGAGGCGGTGCAGCCGGCGGGTGTCCTCGACGGCGAGCACGTCCGCGGTCGCCATCGCCGTGCGCAACCGCGGGCCGACGTCGCCGGGCTGACCGAGCGGAGCGCCACCGAGCACCAGCCGTCCGACCATGCGCCCAGCCTGTCACGACGATCGCCGTCGGCCCGCCTGCAGGGGCCGCCCCCTGCAGGGTCCCGCCGTGAGCTCGCGAGTGGCGGGGGGCAGGGGGTGTTTCTACCAGCGCCGGGGGGCGGGCGGGCCCTGTCACTACATTGACCGCATGGCGGTGCTGGCCCCCGAGCGCACGGACCGGGAGCCCGGCCGGCCCGGGCCCGCGCACGCGCGACGCCGCCCGCTCCCCCGGCCACGCCGCGACACCACCCCGCCGCTGCCCGCCGACCGCCGGACCGCCTGGGTGCTCACCGCACTGCTCGGCCTGGGCGCCTTCGCCCTCCGGCTGTGGGACATCGGCTACCCGTCGGACCTGCTCTTCGACGAGGCGTACTACCCGCCGGAGGCACGCGAGCTGCTCGAGTGGGGCCACGAGTACAACCGCGGCTACACGTTCATCGTCCACCCGCCGCTGGGCAAGTGGCTGATCGCCGGCGGCATCGGGCTGTTCGGCTACGACTCCTTCGGCTGGCGGTTCCCCTCCGCGGTCGCCGGGAGCATCGCGGTCGTCGTCCTGACCCGGCTGACCCGGCGGCTGACCGGCTCGACGCTGCTCGGCCTGGTCGCCGGGCTGCTGCTCGCGCTGGACGGCCTCGCCTTCACCTTGTCGCGGATCGGCCTGCTCGACGTCTTCCTGCAGGTGTTCGTGCTGTCCGCGGTGGCCTGCCTGGTCGTCGACCGGGACCGGGTGCGTGAACGCATCCGGGCGCACCCATCGACCACGACCGGCTTCCGGCTCGGCCCGCGCGGGTGGCGGCTGGCCGCCGGGTTGCTCTTCGGCTGTGCCTGCGCGGTGAAGTGGAGCGGGGTGTACTTCCTCGCCGCCTTCGCGGTGCTGAGCCTGTTCTGGGACCGCGCCGCCTGGCGCGAGGCCGGCGTCCCGCGCCCGACCGTCACCGCCGCGCGGCGCGGCCTGCCCGGTGCGCTGTGGGCGCTGGCCGCCGTCCCGGTGCTCACCTACGTCGCGAGCTTCACCGGCTGGTTCCTCGGCGAGACCTCGCAGGGCAAGGCCTGGGCGCAGCAGAACCCGGAGACGGCGTTCCCGTGGGTGCCCGACGCGTTGCGCTCGCTGTGGCACCAGCACGCCGAGTGGCTGAGCTTCCACAGCGGCCTCGCCACCCCGCACCCGTGGGAGTCCGGGCCGTGGAGCTGGCTGGTCAACGGCCGGCCGATCCTGCTGTGGAACCCGCAGGGCCTCACCGACGCGGCCGGCGAGCAGGTCATCCGGTACATCCTCATGCTCGGGACGCCGACCCTCTGGTTCGCCTTCGCGCCCGCGCTGGGCTGGGTGGCCTGGCGGCTGGTCGCCCGCCGCGACCCCGCCGCGCTGGTCGTCGCCGTCGCGTTCGCCGCCGGCTGGGGCACCTGGTTCCTCAACCCCGAGCGCACGATGTTCGTCTTCTACACCGCGCCGGTGCTGCCGTTCTTCGTGCTCGCCGTCGTCCTGGTGCTGCAGGACGTCCTCGGCCGTCCCGGGGCCCCGCGGCTGCGCCGGCAGGTCGGCCTGGGCGTCGTGGCCCTCTACGTCGGCGTGGTGGCGGCGACGTTCGGCTACTTCCTCCCCGTGCTCACCGGGGAGCCGCTGTCGCACGGCGAGTGGCTCGACCGCATGTGGTTCCCGTCCTGGTTCTGACCCCCGGAGGCCCTCGATGACCGACCAGCCGGTGCGCACCGAGGCGGACGGCGACGTCTGGCGGGTGACCCTCGACTCCGCGGGGACCGGCAACGCCGTCGACCCGGCGATGGCCGCGGCGCTCGGCAAGGCGTTGCGGGCCCGCCCGCCGCAGACCCGGGCGGTGCTGCTGCTGGCCGAGGGCGAGCGCTTCTGCGTCGGCGGCGACGTGCGCGGCTTCGCGACGGCGGTGGACCCGGGCGCCGGGGTGGGGCGGCTGGCCGCCGACTGGCACGAGGTCGTGCGGACCCTGCTGGCCAGCCCGGTACCGGTCGTCGCCGGCGTGCACGGCGCGGTCGCCGGGGCCGGCGTCGGGCTGCTGGGCGCCTGCGACGTCGTGGTCTGCGCCCGCTCGACGAGGATCCGACCCGCGTACGCCGCCATCGGCTTCTCCCCCGACGGCGGCACCTCCTGGACCCTGGCGCACGCGCTCGGCCCGGCCCGCGCCCTGGACCTGGCGCTGACCAACGGCACGCTCGACGGCACCGAGGCGCACGCCTGCGGGCTGGTCGCCCGCGTGGTGGCCGACGACGAGCTGCGCGCGGCCGCCACTGAGCTCGCGCACGCGCTGGCGGCCGGGCCGGTGCGGGCGATGGTGCGCACCCGCGCGCTCGTCCGCGGTGCCGTCGTCCGCACGCTCGACGAGCACCTGGACGACGAGGCGCGGCTGATCGCGGAGTCCGCGGGCGACCCGGAGGGGCGGGAGGGCGTGCGGGCGTTCGTCGAGAAGCGGCGGCCGGACTTCCGCGGCGCGCGCTGAACGCCTCCCGTACGGTCCCGCGCGCCGGGTGCAGGCATCGGCACCGGTCCGCCGCGGCTCGAGCCTCGGCGCACCGGCCCCGGTCAGCGGGTCGCGTGCGCCCCGACGGGTCGTGGCACCGGGATCGGCGGCACGAGGTCGGTGGCGCCGCCAGTGACCGGCCCCTCCATCCCCGCCAGGTGGGCCCGGTCTCGCCCGCCGGCCTTGGCGGCGTACAGGGCCGTGTCGGCGGTGGCGAGCAGTTCCGCAGCGGACAGGCCGGCCCCGTGCTGACAGGCGATGCCCAGGCTCGCCGTGATCGGCCTCGGTGCCTCCACGTCCCGCAGGACCGCTCGCAGCCGGCGCGCGACCACGATGGCCTCGTCCGCCGTGGCGCCGGGCAGGACCAGCGCGAACTCCTCACCGCCGTAGCGCGCGGCGACGTCGCCCGGCCGCACGCAGGACCGCAGCGCCGCTCCCACGCCCCGCAGGACGTCGTCGCCGGCCTGGTGGCCGTAGGTGTCGTTGAGCTGCTTGAAGTGGTCGAGATCGATGATCAGGACCGCCACCGGCGCCTCGGTGCGGGCGGCGACCGACAGCTCCCGGTCGAAGGCGGCGTCGAAGGCGCGCCGGTTGGCGACCCCGGTGAGGCCGTCGGTGAGCGCGCTGGCCTGCAGGTGCTCCAGCAGCGCGACGCGGGCGAACGCCGTCGCCGCGTGCGCCACCGCCTGCTCGGTGACGCCGACCCGGCGTCGCTCGATGCGCGAGCCGGTGCGCGCGTCGTCCTGGAAGGTCAGGACACCGCTGCCGGACCCGTCCAGGCCGAACGGGACGGCGACGACCCGACGGGCGCCCTCGAGCACCTCGTCCACCCACCGGTCGGGGCCCCGCATGGCCGCCAGCACCGTGCTGCCCCGGTCGACCGCCGCGGCGAGCAGCGACCCCGGCGGGGGTGCGCCGACCCCCCGCAGGGGCTCGGCGTCCTGGTCCCGGCGCTTGCGGACGGCCAGGTCGACAGCCGGCACGGCGCTGCCCTCGGGCACGTGGCAGTGCACCGCGGCGAGGGGGGAGTCGGCGGCGTCGACGGTGAAGTCGAGCAGCGCCTCGGCCACCTTGGCGCCGGTGTCCGCCTCGTGCAGGGCGCCGGCCAGCCGGCGCAGCGCCTCCTCGTCGTAGCGACGCCGACGCAGCTCGCGCTCGTTGACCGCGCCCAGGCCCGAGGTCATCACCGCGGTCACCCACACGGCGACCAGGAACACCCCGTAGGACACGGAGTCGAAGCCCTGGACGACGTCGTGTGCGGGCAGCAGGGCCGTGTCGACCGCCTTGAGGACCGACATGACCACGAGCGAGTGCCACAGGGCGATCTTCAGACCGGTGCGGAACGAGCCCAGCAGCGTGACGCAGATGACGTGCAGGACGATCACGTACACCACCGGCCCGGAGATGCCCCCGGCGACGTGGAGCGCCCACCCCAGGTGGACCGCGTCGAGGATCACCGGCACCGTGATCGCCGCCACCGCCCAGCGGCGGCCGAGCGCGGACAGCCTGTGCAGCAGGAGCCCGACGGCCAGCAGCCCGACCCCGGGGACGACGAGGGCGCCCAGCGCGGGAGTGTCGGCCGTCCGCGTGATCCCCCACGCCGCGACGGGCAGCAGGACGACGACGCCGATGCGGACGGCGAGCAGCCACCGGAGGCGGTCGGCCAGGGGCAGGTTGTCCAGGGAACCCTGTGCTGGAGCAGGCGTCTGGCTCATGGGGATGCCGTCCTCGGCAGCTCGGGGAAGTCTCGGAAGTCGTTCAGTTCCTGGCGGACCCGGGCCAGCGCCAGCTTCGGGTCCCGCCGGTCGAGGCGGCCCTGCACGGCGAGGAACCCCGCCACCACGGCGACCAGCGCGAGCGGGAACTGGCCGTCCTCGACGACGGCGAGCGCCGTCTCCCCCACCGCGGTGACCACCTCACCGACCGTCGTGGGGGACGCCTGCAACGGCGGTGCCTGGACGACGTCGCTGCCGCCGTCCCCGCGCGGCGGGACGCCATCCGGGTCGTCCCCATCCGGGTCGGTCCCCGGCGGTGCCGGGGTCGGGCTCGGGGTCTCGGACGGGAGGACCGGCTCCGGCTCCGACTGGAGCGTCGGGACGGCGCTCGGGGTCGGGGGCGGGGTGGGCGTCGGCGTCGGGGCCGGGGCCGGGGGTTCGGGTCTCGGCGTGGGCGTGGGCGTGGGCGCCGGCTCCGGGACCGGGACCGGGACCGGGGTCGGCGTCGGCATCGGCGTCGGGTCCGGGGTCGGTTCGGGGGTCGGCTCGAAGTCGAGGGCCCAGACGAAGCGGGCCGCGGCCCGCAGGCCCTGCGCCCGCGGGTCGTCGAGGACCGTGACGCTGACCCGGTAGGTCGTCGTGGTCGCGTCCCCGGGCCGCCAGCCCGTCGGGATCCCCGCGGCGGCCGTGCGCGGCAGCTGCGCCAGCGTCCCGCTCCACGCGGGTACGCCGGTGAAGGACGCGCAGCGCGCCGGGTTCCCGAGCGTGCCCCGCTCGACGGTCAGGTGCAGGTAGGGGGCGAGGGCCTCCTCGGTGACCTCGGCGCTGAGCGTCACCTCACCGGTCGACCGGGCGGATCCGGTCACCGCCAGCGAGACGCAGGCGGTCTCGCTAGCGCCCGGGCGCAGGCCGGTCGAGGTGAACAGCGCCGTGCCACCGCGGTCGTCGACCAGGCTCACCGCGCTGGTGCTCGCGGCGGCAGGCTCGACCGGCAGCTCGATCCACCCGGCCGTCAGATGGGCCAGCAGGGCGGCGCCGACGAGCCAGGCGGCGCCCGTGCAGCTCCTCAGCAGACGCGGGGACGGAGCGAGCGGTGGTGGGCGCACACCCTCCCCCTTCCTCAGCGAGGCTGCGGTCCGTCCGTCGGAACCGGTCCGGCTCGCTCATGTCTTCGGCGGCGTGCACCGGATGTTGAGCAGGGGGTCACCGGAGCAGGCCACCGGCCGTCAGCGGCGTCCGGTCCCGCGCGCCGGCTCGGTGCCGACCGGAGGGGGCACGGGGGGCAGTCCGGCGCGGACGACGACGCGATCCGGCGCCGGGCAGGCCACCAGCCGGTCGGCGCTGGTGAGGCCCCGCGGCCCCCGGGCCCGGCTGCGGGACCCGGCGCCGGCGACGACGCTCGCTGCCGCGAGGAGGCCGGCGAGCAGGGCCACGTCGCCCCACTGGCCGGTGAGCCGCCAGTACGCGGGCAGCCCGACGTAGGGAACGCGCACCTGCGCCTCGCCGATGACGCTCGAGGCCGGTACGGGCGTGGTGTCGTTGCTCCGGTTGGCGTCGCCCCGCGTGACGAGATCCCCTCGCGCGTCGAAGGAGACGAGGCGGTGGAGCACCAGCCGGTCGGCGCCCTCGGGATCCGGGAAGAGCAGCACCTGTCCCGGCTGGAGGTCCTGCGGGAGCACCGGACGCGTCAGCACCACGTCGCCGGCCGAGACCCGCGGCTCCATCGACCCGGAGACGACCACGTGGCCCTGGAAGCCGACGAGGAGGGGGGCGAGGGCGGTGACCACCAGGCCGGCCACGGCCGCCAGCACGGCCACGACGACTCCACGGCACAGGGCGGCCGGTCGCAGGCCCCGCTGGTGGACCGCGGGTTCCGGCGCACGGGACCGCGGGGCCCCGCGGGAGAGGACGGGCGCGGTCACGTGTTCCTCGCTTCCCAGGTGAACGTGGCGCTGGACTGCTTGCCCTGGGCCTCGTTGACGTCCTCGAGCACGTAGGTGATCCGGAGGGTCATGTACGTGTGCGGCGCGGTCGTCCCGTTGACCACGACGCCGGAGGCGTAGTCCGAGTGCTCGGCCCTGAGGTGGTCCAGCGTCCGCGAGGTCTCCACCGTGGGGGCGTCGGCGTGGGGGGCGCCGTCGAGGAACGTCGGCGTGGCGGTCGAGGCGAAACCCTCGCTGCAGTCGGCCGCCACCGTGGTCGCCGCGGTGACGTCCCGGCCCCGCTCCACGCTCATCAGGAGGTAGGGGTCGAGCGTGGTCACGCCGGCAGCCGGCGAGCCCACGTACATGCGGACGTCGGCCGGCAGGCTGCCCGTGTAGTCGAGCCGGATGCAGCGCGAGCGGGGCGGGAGACCGGGCTCGAGGAGGCCGTCACCGGCGCTGGTGAACAGGGCTGAACCGCTCCGGCTCTGGGTGAGGACGACGCTGCCGGTCTGCCACGAGTTGCCGGGGTTGTCGGTGCTCGCGGTGAAGGCCGCGTGGGTGGAGCCCCAGGTGACGGCCAGGCTCACCACCAGGCCCACGGGCGCCGCCACGGGGAGCACGGTGCGACGCGCGCGGCTGGTGCGCTGGTGCACGGCAACTCCTCCGGCGACGGTGGGACGCAGCCGTCTGCGTCCTCGACACCAGGGGCATCGGCGCCGCCGTCGGACCGCTGAGGGGCCGGGCGGAGGACGTCACCCGATCGGGTGGGCGACCCCGATCACGCTCCCTGGCCCGGGTGCCGGTGCGGCGGGTGGTCGCCGACCGCCACACGGCGCGCCGGACCGGGTTGCGGCCGGGCCTCGCGGGTAGCCCCGTCTGCGGGGAGCCCGACCGGTGGAGACACCGCCGCGGGTCCCGACCGGCGACCGCACGAGGAGGCGGCCATGGGCCTGCCAGCACGCGACGAGGCCAGGGAGTGGGTCGGGTGGACCGTCGTCGACCGCGACGGGACCGAGCTCGGCGCCGTCACCGCCGTCCTCGCCGACGAGTCCACCGGGCGGCCGGAGTGGGTGCACGTCGAGGTCGAGGGGGCCAGTGCCGTCGTCCCGGCGCTGGACGCCGACGGCTCGGACGGCCGGGTGACGGTCGCGGTGACCCGCGCCCAGGTCACGGCCGCACCCTCGGTCGGGGATGTGCGGGCGCTGTCGACGGACCAGGAGGCCGACCTCTACCGGCACTACGGCATCGAGGCGTCGAGCGAGGCCTCGGAGACCCTGCTGCCGGCCGCTGTGGACGCCTCGGGGTCGACCGGTCGCGGAACCGTGCTCGCCGCAGGCGCCCTGGCCGTGGTAGCGGGCATCGGCGTGGTGCGGGCCCGCGCCCGGCGTCCGGTCGTCCGGCAGCCGTGGCCCCGGCGGCTGTGGGCACGACGCCCCTGGGCGCCGCGCCCGCCGTCCCGGGCCGAGCTGATCGCCGGGCAGGTCCGCACCGTCTCCGTGCGCGCGAGGAGGAGCGTCCGGCACGCTGCGCGCACGGCCGGCCCGATCGCCGCCGCGGCCGCTGAGTCGGCACGGCACCGGGCGGTGCTGGCCGGCGAGGGCGCCCGGCACGTCGCCCGCACGACAGGTCCCATCGCCGCCGCGGCCGCGGAGTCGGCACGGCACCGGGCGCTGCTGGGAGCCGAGCAGCTGCGTCACGCGACCCGCCTGGCGTCGCACACCGTCAGGACGGCCACCCGCACCTGACCCGGGCCGGACGCCGGAGAGCCCCGCACCGGACGGACCGGGCGGGGCTCTCTGGGTGTCGGGGTGGAGCTGAGGGGATTCGAACCCCTGACCCCCTCGATGCGAACGAGGTGCGCTACCGGACTGCGCTACAGCCCCTGACGGGAGACGAGCTTACCGTCCGCCTCCGCCGCCGCCACGATCGGGGTGGGGCTCCTGCAGCGTCCCGCCCTGGCCCCGTCCAGAGGCTCGCCGCGAGCTTTGCGAGCGGTGAGGAGGACGGGGTCCTCTTCCCTTCAGCCGTTGGCCACCCGGCGCGGCTGGTAGACGTCGATGTCGGCGAAGCCGATGTCGTCGTCGTCCAGGTCCACGACGGCGCTGTTCTGCCAGCCGGCCGGTGCGGCGGTGCGGGCGGCCACGACCCGGCCGGGGCGCAGCGGGTGCACCGGCGCCAGCGGCAGGCTCGGGTGCGGCAGGCCGACGGTGTGGTGGTGCACCTCCGCGGCCGGCGTCTCCTCGACGGGGGCCGGCCGGGGCGTCGGAACCGGACGGGCGGCCGGCCGGCGCGTGGTGCGGGCGGCGGCCCGGGCGGCGCGGCGGGCGGCCAGCCGCTCCCGGCGGGCGGCGGCCCGCAGCACCATCAGGTAGGCGACCACCGCGAGGTCGAGCACGCCCTGTGCGATCCACAGCCACGGGCTCCAGACCAGCGCGCCCACCAGCGCCAGCAGCGTGAGCGCCACCAGGCCGGCCAGCGTGCGGCGGCGGACGGCGTGGACGTCGACCCGCAGCTCACCGGAGGTCACCAGCGCCGCCCGGTCGATCGAGACCCGCTCGGTCTCGGCGAAGACGGCGGGGTCGACCGCCCGACGCCGCTGCAACGTCCGGCCCGCATCCGCCCCCGTGGCGCGAGCCGCCGAGGAGTCACCGCGGGTCACCACCATGGGCACCAGCACGACGAACCACAGCACGACCAGAGCGGCCAGCAGTACACCCGAACCCATCTGAGAACACCACCCGTCACACGCGTCACCTGCCGGGCGAAGTTACGGCCTGCACTCCTCCGTTCGAGGGAGGCGCGCGGCGTGTCCTGGAGTGTCGTGTGACTGGAGTGTCGGCACGGCGGCGTGTCGACCCGGCGACACACCTCCGCCGGTGGTCAGCGTGGTAGGCGCGACTGCCACCGGGCGACCACGCCGCCGGGCACGTCCTCGGCCAGCAGCGCGAAGGTGTCGTGGTCGCGCCAGTCGCCGTCGATGTCCAGGTACCGGCGCAGCACGCCCTCGTGACGGAAGCCCAGCCGGTGCACCAGCCGCCGGCTCCGCGCGTTCTCGGGACGGATGTCGGCCTGCAGCCGGTGCAGCCGGGCGGGCCCGAAGGCGTGGTCGCACACCAGCGCCACGGCCAGCGAGGCCATCCCCCGGCCGGCGACGGCGCGGTCGATCCAGTACCCGAGGTTGCCCGAGCGCAGCGCACCGCGGACGACGTTGTCTATGGTCACCTGCCCGACCAGCCGGCCCTCCACCCGGACGACGAACGGCAGCGACATGCCCATCGCGGCCCGGCGCAGCACCGCCCGCCGCATCGCCCGGTACGCCGCCGGGGTGTGCCGCGCCGCCCACGGCCCCGCCGCGGTCGGCTCCCACGGCGCCAGCCAGTCCTCGTTGGCCCGCCGGACCCGGCTCCACTCCTCGGCGTCCCGCCAGCGCGGCGGGTGCAGCTCGACCGGGCCCCGCACCAGGTGCGCCGGCCACCCGGGCCGCAGGGCGGGATCGACCACTGCGCCGCTCAGCCGCCGAGCAGCAGGGGCATGACGGTGACCAGCCCGCCGGCGGCCACCTCGGTGACGTCCTCGTCGACCACGATCAGGCAGTTGGCCCGGGCCATCCGCGCCAGCATCGCCTCCTCGTCGGGGCCGCTGCCGTCCGCGAGCGGCTCCACCACGTAGCCGCCGTCCGGGTGGCGCATGACCTGGCCGTGCAGGTACTGCCGGTAGCCCAGCGGGGAGAGCAGCCGCTCGGCGGCGATCGCCTGCACGGTGCGCCGGAACAGCTGGCGCTTGCCGAGCATCATCCGGATGGCCGGGCGCACGAACACCTCGAAGGCGACCAGCGCGGCGACCGGCTCGCCGGGCACGCAGATGACCGGCACCGAGTCCCGCCCGAGGCGACCGAAGGCCTGCACCGGCCCGGGGTGCATCGTCAGCTGCGAGAACTGCATGTGGCCGAGCTCGGCGAGCGCCTCCTGCACCAGGTCGCCCTCGCTGGGGAAGGTGCCGGCGATGAGCACCAGGTCGCTGCGCAGCAGCTGGCTCTCCAGCACCTCGGAGAGCCGCCGCGGTTCGGTGGGGAGGATGCCCCAGCGGTAGGCCTCGGCCCCGGCATCGCGCGCCGCGGCGGCCAGCGCGTAGCTGTTGACGTCCACGACCTGGCCGGGACCCGGCTGCGTGCTGATGTCGACGAGCTCGCTGCCCGCGGAGAGGACGGCGACCCGCGGCCGCGGCCGCACCTGCACCCGGTCGCGGCCGACCGCGGCGAGCAGGCTGATCTGGGCCGGGCCGATCGGGGTGCCCACCTGCACCGCGGTGGTGCCCGGCGCGACGTCGTCCCCCGCCCGGCGCACGTAGCTGCCGGCCGACGGGCCGGCGTGCACGGCGACCTCCGCCATGCCGCCGTCGGTCCACACCCCCGGGACGACGACGTCCGCGCCGGCCGGCAGCATCGCGCCGGCGGCCACCTTCTGCGCCATGCCCGGACCGATCGACGCGGGGCCGGTGGGACCGGCGACGGTCTCGCCCACCACCGAGAGCCGGGCCGGCTCGGCGGGGGTGGCGCCCTCGACGTCCATCGCGCGGGCGGCGTAGCCGTCGAGCGCGGCCTGGTCGAAGGCCGGCAGCGCGCGCTGGCTGACCACCTCCTCGGCGCAGAGCAGGCCCTGCGCGTCGAGGACGGCCAGCTCGATCGGGTCCGGCTGGGGCACGGCCGAGAGGATCTCGTCGAGGTGCTGCTCCACGCTGCGCGGCGGCGCCGGCTCGACCGCGGCGGGCGGCGGCGGCACGGCGCCGCGGTCGATCGCCGTCGTCTCGTGCACGGGCGCCCCCACGGCGGGCTCGACGGCGGGTGACGGCGCCGGCACGTCCCGCACCGCGGTGCCCCGGCGCCGGTCCAGCGCCGTGGTGTCCCGGTACCCGGGGACCGTCCCGTCCCTACCGTCCTCCGTCACGCCCACCACGGGGGTCGATGCTCCCCCTGCGGACCTCCGCTCAGGCCTCCGACGCGCCCGCGGCAGGCAGGTCGGCCACGAACTCGGCCAGCCAGGTGCGGAAGCCGGGGCCGAGGTCCTCGCGCTCGCTGGCCAGCTGGACGACGGCCTTGAGGTAGTCCAGCCGGTCGCCGGTGTCGTAGCGGCGGCCCGAGAACACCACCCCGTGCACCGGCTCGCCGCGCTCGACGAGGGTGGCCAGGGCGTCGGTCAGCTGGATCTCGCCGCCGCGGCCGGGTGCGGTCTCGCGCAGGACGTCGAAGACCTCGGGGGCCAGCACGTAGCGGCCGATGATCGCCAGGCTGCTCGGCGCCTCGTCGACCGGCGGCTTCTCGACCAGGCCGGTGACCGCGACGACCGCGCCGTCGTCCGAGGGGCCCCCCGCGGGCTCGACGGCGACCGCGCCGTACTTGTCGATGTTCTCCCGGCCGACGTCGAGCAGCGCCACCACTGAGCCGCCGTGCTCGGCCTGCACCTGCAGCATCTGCTCGAGCAGGTGGTCGCGGGCGTCGATGATGTCGTCGCCGAGCAGGACGGCGAACGGCTCGTCCCCGACGAAGGCGGCGGCCTGCAGCACCGCGTGACCGAGCCCGCGCGCCTCGCCCTGGCGGACGAAGTGCACCTGGGCGACCTCGGTGGAGGCGTGCACGGCCGCGAGCCGGGCGGCGTCGCCCTTCTTCTCCAGCGCGGCCTCGATCTCGGGCTGGCGGTCGAAGAAGTCCTCGATCGCGGCCTTGTTGCGGCCGGTGACCATGAGCACCTCGCCGAGCCCGGCGCGGGCGGCCTCCTCGACGATGTACTGGAGCGCGGGCCGGTCGACCACCGGCAGCAGCTCCTTGGGCACCGCCTTGGTGGCCGGCAGGAATCGGGTCCCCATCCCGGCGACGGGGATGACGGCCTTCCGCGTCGGGCGGGTGCTCGGAGTCGGCATGCGCGCGAGCCTAGTGATCCGGTCCGGACCCCTCCCGCGCGGTCGGGCGGGACGCCACCGGGACGGATGAGCGGGTCGTCGTCGGCGACACGCGCGCGGACACGCCGACCACGCCACCCGTGCGGAGGCGATCCGACCGGGACGTCCAGGCCGGCTGGCTAGCCTTCGGCGGTGACCTCCCCGGACGACGTGACCGAGGCCAAGGTCGCCCTCCGCGCGCGGTTCCTCGCCCGCCGGGAGGCCCGCCCCGCCGAGGAGCGCGTCGCCGCCGCCGCCGCGATCACCACCGCCCTGCTGCGCGGCCTGGCCGGCACGCGGACGCTGGCCGCCTTCGCCCCCGACCCGACCGAGCCCGGCGCGGGCCGGCTGCCGGCGGCCTTCACCCAGCTGCGCTCGCGGGTGCTGCTCCCGGTGGTGCCGGGCGACGGCAGCGAGCTGTCCTGGGCCGTCGACACCGGCCGGCTGGCCCCGGGCCGCTTCGGGCTGCTGGAGCCGGTCGGCCCGCGGCTGGGACCGACCGCGATCGGCGCGGCGGAGGTCGTCGTCGTCCCGGCAGTGGCGGTGGACCGGACCGGGGTGCGCCTGGGCCGTGGCGGCGGCTACTACGACCGCGCGCTGCGGCACGTCCGGCCCGACGCGCGACTGGTGGCCCTCGTCTTCGACGACGAGCTGGTCGACGAGCTCCCGGTGGAGCCGCACGACAAGCGGGTCACCGCGGTGGTGACCCCCTCGAGCGGCTGGCTCGACCTGACCTGACCTGGGCCGGCCCCGGCCGTCGTCGTCGGCTAGCAGCGGGACGCCGGGCCGAGGACGTCCGGACGACGAGCTCACCGGGCGCGGACACCGCCCCCTGCTGCATGCTCTCGGCGTGGTGAGTGACCAGTGCCCCCGGCCCTGGTGGCTGGACCACTGGTCCACCGAGGCGAGGTGTCCCCGTCCTCCGACGCCGTAGGAGCCGCTCGTGTCACCGGAGATCGTCACCATCCTGGCGCTCGTCGTGATCTTCGCGATCGCGACGTTCCTGCCGATCAACATGGGCGCACTGGCGTTCGTGGCCGCGTTCATCGTCGGCACCCTGTCGGTCGGGCTGAGCACCGACGACATCCTCGCCGGCTTCCCCGCCGAGCTGGTGCTGACGCTCATCGGCGTCACCTACCTGTTCGCCATCGCGCAGAACAACGGGACCGTGGACCTGCTGGTGCGCGGCGCCGTGAAGCTCGTCGGCGGCCACGTCGCCGCCATCCCGTGGATCATGTTCTTCATCACCGCGGTGCTCACGGCGATCGGCGCGCTGTCCCCCGCCGCCGTCGCGATCATCGCCCCGATCGCGCTCACCTTCGCCGCGCGGCACGGGATCAGCCCGCTCCTCATGGGCATGATGGTCATCCACGGCGCGCAGGGCGGCGGCTTCTCCCCCATCAGCGTCTACGGCGTCACGGTGAACGACATCGTCGAGGAAGCCGGCCTGCCGGGCAGCTCGATCCAGGTCTTCCTCGGCAGCCTGTTCTTCAACCTGGCGATCGCCCTGGTGCTGTTCGTCGTGCTGGGCGGCCGGAAGCTGCTGGGGCGGAAGGTGGCGGCCGCACCGTTGGAGCGCGTCGAGCACGCCCACGGCACCGTGGTCCGGGGCCACGGCGCCGCCCCGGGACCGGCGGTCGGCGGCGACGACGACGAGCACATCCACCCCGACGTCGCCCAGCCGGTGCGGTTCGAGCAGATCCTCACGCTGATCGGTCTGGCGGTCGTCGCCGTCCTGGCGCTGGTCTTCGATCTCGACATCGGGTTCGTCTCGATCTCCGTGGCCGTCGTCCTGGCGCTGTTCGCCGCCCAGCAGCACAAGGGCGCGGTCGCCCAGATCAGCTGGAGCACCATCCTGCTGATCGCCGGGGTGCTCACCTTCGTCTTCGTGCTGCAGGAGGCGGGCACCATCGACTACGTCGGCGAGGCGGTCACCGGGATCGGCGCGCCCCTGCTCGTGGCCCTGCTGCTCTGCTACATCGGCGCGGTGGTGTCGGCGTTCGCGTCGTCCGTCGCGATCATCGCCGTGGCCATCGCGCTCGCCGTGCCCTTCCTGCAGGGCGGGGACATCGCGGCCGTGGGCGTGGTGGTCGCCCTGTCCGTCGCCTCGACCATCGTCGACGTGAGCCCGTTCTCGACGAACGGCGCGCTGGTCCTGGCCAATGCGCAGGACGTGGACAAGGACCGCTTCTACAAGCAGATCCTGGCGTACGCCGCGATCGTCGTGGTCGTCGGTCCGCTGCTGGCCTGGCTGACCTTCGTCGTCGTCCCCTCGTTCTTCTGATCGGAGCTGTGATCCGAACCATGTCCGGACCACTCGACGGGATCCTCGTCGTCGACCTGACCCGCGCCCTCGCCGGGCCGCACGCCGGGATGATGCTCGGCGACCTCGGCGCCCGCGTCATCAAGGTGGAGAACCCCGGCAGCGGGGACGACACCCGCGGCTGGGGGCCGCCGTTCCTCCAGCCGGAAGGAGCTGACCGGGAGTCGACCTACTTCCTGTCGACCAACCGCAACAAGGAGTCGGTCACCCTCGATCTCAAGGACGACGGCGACAAGGAGCTGCTGCGCGAGCTCGTCCGCCGCGCCGACGTGCTGCTGGAGAACTTCCGGCCGGGCACGCTCGCCCGGCTGGGCTTCGGCACCGAGGTGCTCGAGCAGCTCAACCCGCGGCTGGTCACCCTCTCGATCAGCGGCTTCGGCCACGACGGCCCCGAGGGCGGGCGGGCCGGCTACGACCAGATCGCCCAGGGCGAGGGCGGGCTGATGTCCCTGACCGGGGCCGGCCCGGAGGACCCGCAGCGGGTCGGCGTCCCGATCGCCGACCTGCTGGCCGGCATGTACGGCGCCTACGGGGTGCTCGCGGCGCTGATCGAGCGGCAGCGGACCGGCCGCGGCCAGGTGGTGCGCACCTCCCTGCTGGCGGCCATCGTCGGCGTGCACGCCTTCCAGGGCACCCGGTGGACGGTGGCCGGCGAGGTCGGCCGCGCGCAGGGCAACCACCACCCCTCGATCGCGCCGTACGGCCTGTTCCACTGCAGGGACGGGAGCGTGCAGCTCTCCTGCGGCTCGGAGGGGCTGTGGCGGCGGCTGTGCACCGAGTTCGGCCTCGACCCGGCGGCGCCGGGGCTGGCCACCAACAGCGAGCGCGTCGCCAACCGGGCACAGGTGATCGAGCTGCTGGAGCGCGCGTTCGCCGACCACACCCCCGAGGAGTTGCTGGCCCGGCTGGCCGACGCCGGCATCCCGGCCGGCAAGGTGCGCACGCTCGACGAGGTCTACACCTGGGACCAGACGCTGTCGCAGGGCCTGCTGGTCGACGTCGAGCACGCCACGCTCGGCCGGCTGCAGCTGCCCGGCCCGCCGCTGCGCTTCTTCGCCCCGGGTCCCGACGGCGAGAGCGAGACCACCCGCCGCGAGCACGCCGCGCCGCCGGTGCTGGGATCGTCCGACGAGGAGATCCGGGCCTGGCTGGCGCAGTGACGGACAGCGGCAGCGGCTGGGCGCCCCCGGCGCAAACGCCGGCGCTGTCTGCGGCTTCCGCCAGCCGGCGACGGCTCCCGCCACTGTCAGCCGGCGAGCACACCGGCCGGCTTCCGCACCGCGGTCCGCTCCTCGCTCGCTGGCGCTCGCTGCGATGCTCCCGCGGCTGTCAGCCGGCGTCCGCGCCCTCCCGCAGACGCAGGCTGTGGTCGGGGTCGAGGCGATCGAGGACCGCCTGCAGCGCGTTCCCGAGGGCGCGGACCTGCTCGTCGGTGAGCGGGTCGAACAGCGCCGAGCGGACGGCCTCGGCGTGGCCGGGCGCGACCGACCGGACGACCTCCCAGCCCGCGTCGGTCAGCACGGCGACGTTGCCCCGGCCGTCCTCGGGCGAGGGCTCGCGGCGCACCCAGCCGCGCTCCTCCAGGCGGGCGACGGTGTGGGACAGCCGGCTCTGCGACTGGTTGGCCCGCCGCGCCAGATCGCTCATCCGCCGGCTGCGGCCGGGCGCCTCGGACAGCATGGCGAGGACGACGTAGGCGGCGTGGCTGAGGCCGGCGTCGCGCTGGAGCTGGGCGTCCAGCACCCGGGGGAGCAGCTCGGAGACGCTCAGCCACGTCCGCCAGGTCCGCTGCTGCTCCTCGTCGAGCCACCGCTGCGCCACATCCGGAACCGTACTGGTGAGCGAGCCGGCTCCGGCCTGCCAGAACTACCCCTCGACGCGGATGGCGAGCGCGGCGATGTCGTCCTCGCGGTCGCAGCGGACCGGGTCCAGCACGCGGTCGAGGATGGCGTCGGCCGGCAGGTGCTGCAGCCCGCCGAGCACCCGGCCCAGCGCGGTGATGCCCTCGTCGATGTCCTGGCCGGTGCTGCGGCGCTCGATGAGCCCGTCGGTGTAGAGCACCAGCGTGCTGCCCACGGGCAGGTCGGTCGCGTGGTCGCGGCGCGGCCGGGTGGGGTCGATGCCGACGAGCATGTCCGGCGGGGTGCGGAGCACCTGCACCGCGCCGTCGGGGAGCAGCAGCAGCGGCGGCGGCGGCCCGGCGTTGGTCCAGCGCAGTCGCCGGGACCCCGACGGCGAGGCGGGCTCGATGCGGGCCAGGACGATCGAGGCGATGGCATCGACCGGCAGCCGGAGCATGGCCCGGTCCAGGCGCTGCATCGTGTCGGAGGGGACCTCGCCGCGGTCGACGGCGTAGCCGCGCAGCAGGGTGCGCAGCTGGCTCATGTCCGCGGCGGCGGCGATGTCGTGGCCCACGGTGTCGCCGATGGCGAGCACGGTGACGTCGTCCGCGGTGCAGAAGCCGTCGAACCAGTCGCCGCCGACCCGGTGGTTGCTGTGCGCGGGCAGGTAACGGCCCGCCAGCTGCAAGCCGCGCGGCGAGGGCAACTGCGGCAGCATCGCCCGCTGGAGCGTCTCGGCGACACTGCTGCGCTCCTCCAGCAGCCGCTGGGTGCGCCGCCACTCACGTGCCGCGACCTCGGCGGCGTGCGCGGCGCGCCCCGTCATGACCCGCAGCTGCAGCTCCGACGAGCAGGCGCCGGCCAGGTCGGCGAGCACGGCCAGGTCGGTCTCGGTCCACCGGCGCGGCTGGGAGTCGATGGCGCACAGCGAGCCGATCACCCGGCCGTCGGCGTGCGTCAGCGGCATGCCCGCGTAGGCGATCACCTGCAGCTCGGGGACGGCGAGGTTGTGCCGCACCAGGGGGTGGCGCCGCGCGTCCTCGATGACCAGGGGCTCGGCGGAGGCGACGACGTGCTGGCAGAACGAGTGGCTCAGCGGGGTGCGACGGTCGCTCTGGTACGGCTCGGGCAGCCCGGCCGCGCCGGGGAACACCTGCTCCTCGGCGCTCACCAGGGACACGAGGGCCACCGGCACCGACAGCTGGTGGCGGACCAGCCGCACGAACCGCTCGAACGCCTCGTCCGACGCGGCCGGCAGCAGGGTCCCGGCAGGCAGCGGGAACGACTACCTGGCCGCGGACGACGCGGCGCGGCGGTGGGACGACGGGAGGGCCACAGTGCCTCCCGACCGTGACGGCGCCGGCCACGACCGGGAGGTCGCGACTGTCGTTGCACACGTCCACCGTAGTCCAGCCCAGCCCACCCGCGCTGTGACGCAGACCCCGCTGAACAGGGGGGATGCCCGCCGCGCCGCTCAGCGCAGCGGGATGTCGTGCCCCGGCCCGCGCTCGTCGTCATCCCGCGGGCCGTGCCACCGCCGGTCGGCCTCGGCGATGGGGACGTCGTTGATGCTGGCCTCACGACGGCGCATCAGGCCGCGCTCGTCGAACTCCCACAGCTCGTTGCCATAGCTGCGGAACCACTGACCCCCGGTGTCGTGCCACTCGTACTGGAAGCGGACGGCGATGCGGTCGTCGGTGTACCCCCACAGGCTCTTGCGCAGCACGTAGTCGAGCTCGCGCTCCCACTTGCGGGTCAGGAACGCGACGATCTCCGCCCGGCCGGTCAGGAACTCGTCGCGGTTCCGCCAGACCGAGTCCTCGGTGTACGCCAGGCTCACGCGGTGCGGGTCGCGGGTGTTCCAGGCGTCCTCGGCGGCCTGGACCTTGAGCAGTGCGGTGTCGCGGTCGAACGGCGGGAACGGCGGGCGGGGTTCGGTCACGGCGGCGTTCTCCTCCTGGGGGGCGCAGACCGCCCGATCCTGCCCCGCCCGGTGGCGGGTCACCCGTCGTCCGTGAACCCGGCCATCGCCAGCACCGCGGCCTCCTGCGCGACGTCCCTCGCCGGGCTGGTCGTCACCCGGGGGCGCGGCGCTCAGCGGGTGACGGCGTACCGGACGTGCGTGGCCCAGCGCGACTGGTGCACGGCGAGCGGCTCGAGGTCGAGTTCGAGGCTGCCGTCGAACAGCGGCTTGCCGGTGCCGAGGACCACTGGAGCGGTGGAGAGGCAGAGCTCGTCGACCTCACCGGCGGCGAGGGCCTGACGGATCACGTCGGCTCCCCCGCCGATGCTCACGGCCTTGTCCCCGGCCGCCTCCCGGGCCAGCCGCAGAGCCCGGTCGAGGCCGTCGACGAAGGTGAAGCTCTCGTCGTGCGGGTCGCCGATGCGGTGGGTGAGCACGACCAGCGTGCCGGGGAACGGGTTCTCCCCGCCCCAGGCGCCCGCGGCCTCGTACATCCCGCGGCCGACGATGCCGGCCCCGATCCGCTCGATCAGCCCGTCGTAGTAGGCCTTGTCCTCCCCGGACATGGCGTCGGGGTCGTGGTCGCCGTCGTAGGTCCACGGCCCCCCGAAGACCCAGTAGTGCAGCCGCTCGCCGCCGACGCCGAGGCCCTGGCCGGGGCGGTCATCGGGGCCGGTGACGAAGCCGTCCACCGACATGCTGATGCTCGCGATGGTGGTCATGTCAGGCCCGACCGTCGAACTCCGGAGAACTCATCGCTGCCCGCCGCGGACGACGTTCCGGGTGGAGGACCACGGGCGACCACGATCCGGTGCCGGCGCCGGCAGTCCGGCGCACAGCGACTGCGGTCGCGCTCGTCACGGATGCGGACGTGACACTCCCCGCCCGCACGTGGACGAGCGCCGTCGCGGCGCGCATCATTGGCAGTCGCCGGGTGAGAGTGCCAGCCCGGCCCGTCCGACGAGGAGTACCACCACCGTGCCCACGTACCAGTACGCCTGCACCAACCCCGACGGCAAGCACCAGTTCGAGGTGGTGCAGAGCTTCACCGACGCCCCGGTGAGCGAGTGCCCCGAGTGCGGCAACCCGGTGCGCAAGGTCTACGGCTCGGTCGGCGTGGTCTTCAAGGGTTCGGGCTTCTACCGCACCGACAGCCGGTCCAAGGCGTCGTCGAGCGAGTCCAGCCCGTCGTCCGACGGCGGTAAGTCCGACGGCAAGAAGGACGCCGCGCCCGCCGCCAGCAGCGGCTCGTCGTCCCCGGGCTCCTCGTCCTCCGGCTCCTCGTCCTCGGGCTCCTCGTCCAGCGGCTCCACCACCTCCAGCAGCAGCGCCACCGCCGGCTGACCTCCGGTCCACAGGCAGGCGCCCCCTCCACAACCGGGCGACCTGCGCCCCGCCGTCGGCCGCGGGCGGCCAGCGTGGACCCATGGTCCGTCTCCGCCGCCCGCGCCGGCCCCTGCACACCGCCCGCCAGGTCCTCGCCGCGCTGCTCGTCGCGGCCGCGCTCGTCCTGGCCCTGCGCCCGGCCCCGGCGCCGGCCCGCGCGCCGGCTCCCGTCCCGGTCGTCGTCGCCGTGGCCGACCTGGCACCGGGCGCCGTCCTCGCCGCGGAGGACGTCGCCGTCGCCGCCTATCCGCCGGCCCTGCGCCCCACGGGGACGGTCGCGGACCCGGCCGACATCGTGGGCCGAGCGCTCACCGGCGGTGTCCGGTCCGGCGAGCCGCTGACCGACGCCGGCCTGGTCGGGGCCGGCCTGACCGACCGGCTCGGCACCGGGCAGGTCGCCGCGCCGGTGCGCCCCGCCGACCTCGCGGTCACCTCGCTGGTGCGGCCCGGCGACCGGGTCGACGTCCTGGCCACGTCACCGGGCGCCGCGCGCGCCGACGTGGTCGCCGCCGGGGCTCCTGTCCTGGCCACCCCCGGGCAGGAGGACGACGGGCTGCTGCTGGTCGCCGTCGACGCCGACACCGCGGCCCGGCTCGCCGCCGCGGCCACCACCGCGACGCTGACCCTCAGCCTCCCGCCACGCTCGGCGGGTGGTGCTGGACCGGCTGCCGCCCGTGCGGGTGGATGACGACCAAGGGCATCGAGGACCTCGTCAGTCGCTGCCCCAGTGCGGTGGCCGGTCCTCGAGGTAGCGCCGGTCGGCGGCCGACAACTGCTCGGGACGCTCGCCCCAGCCGACGTCCCGGTCGTCGGGAGCCCGCTCGGCGGGGGCCGCTGGAGCGGCGCGCGGCGGCTCGGCCACCGGCCGGCCCAGCCCCTCGAGGACCTCCGCGGTGGGCAGCGCGGCCAGTGCGGCCCCGGGCACCGCCAGCTTGCTGCCCCGGATGCCGGACCCGACCACGACGAGGTCGGCGGCTGCGACGTCCGGGTCGACCAGCACCGGCCAGGACGGCGGCAGGCCCAGCGCGGTGATGCCCCCGTACTCCATGCCGCTCTCGGCGACGGCGACGTCCTGCGGCGCGAAGGAAACCTTGCGGGCGCCGAGGTGGCGGCGCACCAGGCCGTTGACGTCGGCGCGGGTGGTCGCCGGGACCAGGCAGGCGGCCAGCTCGGTCTGCCCGGCGCGGCGCGCGGCGACGACCACGCAGTTCACCGAGACCTCCGGCGGCACGTCGTAGGCCTCGGTGAAGGCGGCGGTGTCGGCCAGGTCGGCGTCGATCTGGACGACCCAGGCGGGCCCGGCCAGCGCGCCCAGCGCCGCGGCCACCGGGGCGGCGAGCAGCTCGGGACGTTCGGCGGCGGGGGTCCAGGTCAGCGTTCCGAGCTGGGGGGCGGTCGAGGAGTCCACGGGGACGATCCTGCCCCGGTGGCCGGATCGTCGCGGCGAGCGGCCGGATCCCCGCTGGTCCGGCACTCTCCCGCCCCGCAGGATGGGCTCATGATCGGCCAGCTGCACTCCGTCGTCATCGACGCGCCCGACGCGCACGCCCTCGCGACCTTCTACGCCGACCTGCTGGGGATGGAGGTCAGCAAGGGCTCCCCGGGCGACGACTGGGTCGTCGTCACCGGCCAGGGGTACCGGCTGGCGTTCCAGCAGGCGCCGGACCTCACGCCGCCGGACTGGCCGGACCCGCGGCGGCCCCAGCAGTTCCACCTCGACGTCCGGGTGGCCGACGTCGAGGAGGCCGAGCCGAAGGCGCTCGCGCTCGGCGCCCGGAAGCTCCCCGGTGGCGGGGGCGACTTCCGCGTCTACGCCGACCCGGTCGGCCACCCCTTCTGCCTGGTCTGGGACGCCGCGTGAGCGCCGACCTGCCCGCGGTCGACCTGGACTCCGCCAGCCGGTTCGTCGCCGCCACCGGGTTCCAGGTCGGCGAGGTCGGTGCCACGCGCGTGACCGGGACGGTCCAGGTCGGGTCGGAGCAGCACACCCCGTGGGGCGTGGTCCACGGCGGGCTCTACTGCGCCGTCATCGAGTCGGCGGCCAGCATCGGGGCCAGCGTCGCGGTGGCCGAGAACGGGCAGTTCGCCGTCGGCGTCAACAACAACACCGACTTCATCCGGTCGATGACCGAGGGCCTGCTCGATGTCGTCGCCGAGCCGGTGCAGCAGGGCCGCACCCAGCAGCTCTGGCAGGTGCTGCTGACCCGAGCCGACGACGGCAAGCTCGTCGCGCGCGGCCAGGTGCGGCTGCAGAACGTACGGCGACCCGGCGCGTGATGGCGGGCTCCCCGAGCGGCCCCCTGCAGGGTCCCGCCGCGAGCTCGCGAGTGGTGGAGGGCAGGAAGGTCCTCCATCAGGCCAGCGGCAGCGCCGGCTCGCGGTAGGTGGTGCCGGCCAGCGCCGGCGGCAGGAGGTCGGGGTCGAGAACGACCGAGAACAGCGCGCGCGGGTCCTGCAGCGTGGCCGGCGGGCGGGCGGCGGCGCGCGGCACGACGCGGTCCCAGCGGGCGGGACGACGGTGCGGCAGCAGCTCGCGGCCGTCGAACAGGTAGTCCCCGAGCACCTCCCCGATCAGCAGCCCGGCGCCGTGCTCGATCGGCAGCGCGACCGGGTCGCCGGGACGGATCTCGTCGAGGAAGGTCGAGAGCTGGCGGAGGTCCTTGGCCGGGCGTCGTCCGGAGATCTCCTTGGACAGCGCGCGCAGCTCGGCCGGGGACAGGCCGGTGGCGTCGACGTCGATGCCGGACTGGGTGCCCAACCCCACCAGACCGGCGGCCAGGCACGCCCCCAGCTCGTTGTGCGCGCGGGGGCGCACCACCCACACCCGCGTCCCCTCGGGCGGTGGCGCCGGCGGGAGGTCGTCGGGCTCGGGCCAGACGTAGGGCAGGTCCTCGGGCTCGGCGCCGAAGAGCGGCTGGAACAGCGGGCGGTAGAAGTCCGGCTCCTTGGCCAGCAGGTTCGACCGGTGCGAGCGGTGGATCGCCTCCGTGCCGATCCAGGAGGGCAGCATCCCGGCGCGGGCCAGCTCCTCCTGCGGGACGCCGAGCACGTCGGGGGCGAACTCCGCGATCAGGGTGTGCGTGGTGTCGGCGAAGCCGCGCTCCCGCCACACGCGGACCATCGCCAGCCCGTAGGCCACCAGCGCCGGGGTGCGGCCGCGCCACATCCGGACCACGGGGTGCGAGGTCCAGCCGTAGTCGGGCAGCTCGAGGGCCCGCAACACCTGGAGCGTCTCCACCCGCTGCTTGCCCAGGCGAGGCGAGTCCAGGAGCCGGGCGCTCTCCTCGAAGTCCGCCACCGGCAGGAAGGTCTGCATCGCGGCTGCTCCTTCCCGGACCGCCGTGCGGTCAACCGCCGTGCGGCCTCCCCGCAGGTGGAAGGACCCCGTCCTCCCCCGCCTTCGCGAGCTCAGGCCGGGGCCCGGGACGGGGCCGATCGGGCTCAGGGCGGTGCCCTGGACGGGCCGTGGTGGGGGTCAGGGAGGCCATTCATCCAGAGCAGCGAGAGCGGACTCCCAGCGGGCCCGGCGCGCGGCGTCGTCCTGTTCCCACCACGCCGGGCCGCGCTCCCCCAGCCCGGTCTTGGCCAGCTGCACCCGGGCGCGGGCGGCGGCTCGCGCGACGTCGTCCCCCGCGGTACGGACGGCCGAGCGCGCCACCCCCAGGTGGTGCAGCAGCCGGGCACGGACGTCGTCGGGCAGCGCGGGGTCGGCCGCCCGCCAGCGCCGGCCGTCGACGACCAGCCAGCGGCCGTCGTCGCCGCCCGCCGGGCGGCCTCCCTGCAGGGGCCCGGCGCGAGCTCGCGAGCGCTGGGGGGCAGGGTGGTCCTTGCTCTCGCGGCTCACCCGGCGACCCGGCGGACGAGGTCGGGCAGCACCGTGGAGAGCGGGGCGTCCACCCGGACGTCGACCTTCGCGTCGCCCCGGGTCGGGCCGAGGTTGACCAGCCCGACGGGGATGCCGAGCTTTTCCGCGCGCAGCACGAACCGGTAGCCGCTCATCACCGTCAGCGAGGAGCCCAGCACCAGCAGGGAGCCGGCCTGCTCGACCATCGCGAAGCAGGTGTCCACGCGGTCCCGCGGCACCGTCTCGCCGAAGAAGACGACGTCGGGCTTGAGCGGGCCGCGCCCGCAGGCCGCGCAGTCGACCATCACGAATCCGTCGAGCACCTCGTCGGGCAGCTCGGCGTCGCCGTCGGGGTTGACCTCGTCGACGCGCGGCCCGAAGTGCGGGTTGACCGCCCGCAGCCGCGCGTGCAGCTCGCCGCGGTCGGCGACGTCCCCGCAGGCCAGGCAGATGGTGCGGTCCAGCCCGCCGTGCAGCTCGACGACGTCCTCCGCGCCGGCGGCCTGGTGCAGCCCGTCGACGTTCTGGGTGATGACGCCGCCCACCAGGCCCGCCCGCTGCAGCTCGGCGACCGCGGCGTGCCCGGCGTTGGCCCGCGCCTCGCGGATCTGCGGCCAGCCCACGAAGCTGCGTGCCCAGTAGCGGTGCCGGCCGCGCGGGTCGCGCAGGAACGTCTGGTAGGTCATCGGCGTGTGCCGCCGCAGCGACCCGGTCGCCCCGCGGTAGTCGGGGATGCCGGAGTCGGTGGACAGCCCGGCACCGGAGAGCACGACGGCGTTCCCGTCCGCCACGAGGTCGGCGAGGGCATCGAGGGTGCCGGGGTCTGCGGCGGCCGGGTCGACGGCGGTGGGGACGGCGGTCACGCCGCCATGGTCCCCCTCGGAGGCAACCGGTGCCGCCGGCTCAGGAGGCGGCGGCCTCGCGGTCCAGCCGGCCCAGCAGGTCGTCGTACACGCGGCGCAGCCCCTTGGGCGCGAACGTGCGCTCGAAGAAGCCGCCGATGCCGCCGGCGCCGTTCCAGGTGGTGCGCACGCGGACGGTGGTCAGCCCCGCGTCGGCCGGGTGCAGCGTCCAGGTGGTCACCATCGACGAGCGGGTGTCGCTCTCGACCAGGGTGTCGGCGTCGGGCTGGCTGACCTCCACCAGCTGGTCGCGCACCCGCTTGGAGGTGGCGGCGAACCGCCAGGCGACGCGGGTGCCCGCGCCCTGACCGCCGGCCTCGACCCGGTAGTCGCTGAACTGCTCGGGGAGCACGCGCCGACGCGTCCCCTCGTAGTCGGCGAGCGCGGACCGCACGCGGTCCACCGGCGCCGTGACGACCCGTTCTGCGGTGGCGACGACCTGTCCCATGCCCCCATCCTGCCGCCGTCCTCACCGCGGCCCGACGCCGGTGCTGTTCCGGCCCGGTCGGCCTGCAGAATCGCACCGCCGCCGTCCCGCCCCAGGAGGAGCCGTGACCACACCGCCGCCGCCCGGCGTCCCGCCCGATCTGACCCCGGAGGAGCGCGACCGGTTCCTCCTCGGTCTCGCCGTCGAGCAGGCGCGCATCGGCTGGGCGGAGGGCGGCGTCCCGATCGGGGCGGCGCTGGTGGACGGCGACCGGGTGCTGGCCGTCGGCCGCAACCGCCGCGTCCAGATGGCCAGCGCCATCCGGCACGGGGAGACCGACTGCATCGAGCGGGCCGGCCGGCTGCCGGCGTCGGTCTACCGCCGCAGCGTCCTCTACACGACCCTCTCCCCCTGCTGGATGTGCGCGGGGACGGCGCTGCTCTACGACATCCCGCGCGTCGTCATCGGCGAGAACCACAGCTTCCAGGTCTCCGAGGAGCTGCTGCGATCCCGCGGCGTGCAGGTCGACGTGCTGGACGACCCGGACTGCCTCGCGCTCATGGAGCGGATGCTGGCCGAGCGGCCGGAGCTGTGGCTGGAGGACATCGGGGAGGAGTCGTGACCGCGCCGGGCACCCGGCTGCGCCGGTGATCCGCGCAGGCCGCGGCCCGGCGTGAGGGAACTCACCGTCGGTCCGGTGGGCGGGCCGGGTACCACGGAATGATGACCGCTCCGCTCTCGATGACCCGCACCGGCTCGGGCGAACCGCTCCTGCTGCTGCACGGCATGGGCAGCTCGCGGCGCGACTTCACCGCCGTCGCCGACCTGCTCGCCGAACGCTTCGACGTCCTCAACGTCGACCTGCCGGGCGTGGGGCGGTCCCCGGCGCTGGCGCGGCGACCCACGGTCACCGCCATCTCGGACGCGGTCGAGCGGAGTCTCGACGCGGCGGGCGTCGGCCAGGTGCACGTGCTCGGCAACTCGCTGGGCGCCCGGGTGGCGCTGGAACTGGCCGTCCGCGGACGCGCGCGGTCGGTGGTGGCCATCGCCCCGTCGGGGCTCAACGTGCCCCCGGAGCGGGTGTCCCAGGGCGCCGGCATGGGCCTGGCCCGGGTCGTCACACGGACGACGGCACCGCTGGTCGAGCCGCTCTCCCGCTCGGCGGTGGGCCGCGCGACCCTGCTCGCGCCGCTGAAGGCCCGCGCGTGGTCGACCTCCCCCGAGGAGGCCATCGGGATGCGCGAGGGCTTCGCCGACTCCCGCGAGTTCTGGCGCACCCTGCTGTGGGGGCTGCTGCTCGACGTCCCGCGTGGCCTGGACCGCATCGACTGCCCCGTCACCCTCGTGCAGGGCGTGGCCGACTGGGTGGCCTCGGGGCAGACGGTGCGCTACCTGCCGCTGGTCCCGGGATCCCGGTTCCGCCCGCTGCTGTGGGCCGGGCACGCGCCCCAGTCGGACCGACCGCGGACGATCGTCCGGCTGGTCGAGGAGGCCGCCCGCAGGGCCGGTCAACCCGCGGACTCCTCCGCGTTGAGGTACGAGCACCGGAACCGGGCGCCGGACATCGCCTCGGTGAAGCGCGCCTCCCAGGCCGGGTCGTCCGACGCGAAGGCCGTGTAGACGCGGTCCTCGAGCACGACCGGCAGCCCGTCGGGCCCGGCGTAGGAACGTCGCAGCAGCACGCGCGTCCGGCCGTCGACCTCGTCGTGCGCCGGCGCCCAGCGGGCACGGGCGACCGCGTCGGCGAGCTGGGCCTGCGGGCCGGTGAGCCGCCGGCGGCCCGCGGCCGGCGGCACGGCCGGTCGGGTGGACCAGACGCCCAGGGCGTAGAGCAGCAGGCCGACGAGCGCCACCAGGACCACCAGCTCGACCAGCAGGACGACCACGGGTACGACGGTAACCACCGGGGAGCGCCGTTGACGGGGTCCGACGGCCCGCCCGCTAACCTCGACCGGTACGCCCCGGTCGGCCCTGAGCCGACGAGCCCCCGTAGCTCAGGGGATAGAGCATCGGTTTCCTAAACCGTGTGTCGCAGGTTCGAATCCTGCCGGGGGCACTGGCGTACCTGCCGGTCAGCGGCCTGTTCAGCGTCCAAGTTGAGGCGCCGGACGGACGCGAACCAGCCCCCGATCCGCATGAGTCGGGTCCGCAACGGCGTCCGGCTCGTCGCCGAACAGGTGGCCGTAGCGTCGAAGTCGCGTAGAGGTCGGTTCGGTGGGCGCTGATGGGATTCGTCGATCATCGTCAGGGGCGCCGGTGGTGCCAACAGTGATCCTCGCACCGGCCGGCGGCGAGGGGACTGACGATCCCGGACATGGAGCGGCACCCCACGAGCGCCTCGCCGTCCTGCCTGCGACTGTCACGTTCAAGCCGGGGCAGCCCGGACGGCGGAGGGCGCCCCGGTCCGTCGAAACGGCCCGGGGCGCCCCCCACAGGTGCTGCGTCGGTCAGGCGATGGAACGCACGTTGGACAGGTCCGGACCGGTCTGGTTGTTGGCCGCGGCGTCGGTGTCGACGATGGCGCGCAGGACCAGCCCACCCTGCAGCTTGATCAGCCGAGAGGTCAGCGTGGCCAGGTAGCGCACGCCCACCCGCGGGTCGAACACGGTGCGCGGCGTGACATCCAGCGCCGCCTGCTTGACCTTGGAGGCCAGCTCGGCGGGGCTGGGCTGGTAGAGCCAGGCCGGACCCGAGGGGCCCTGCGAACCCTGCACGCCGGGCAGGCCCACCGGGCCGGCCGGACCGGCCGGACCCTGCTCGCCCTGCGGGCCCTGCAGGCCGCGGACACCGGTGGCGCCCTGCTCGCCCTGCACACCGGGCAGGCCCTGCACACCCGGCAGGCCCTTCTCGCCCTGCTCGCCGGTCTCGCCGATCACACCGCGCGGGCCCTGGGCGCCGCGCAGGCCCTGCTCACCCTGCAGCCCCTGCTCGCCGACCACACCCTGCGGGCCGGTCTCGCCGCGCGGCCCGCGCAGGCCCGCCGGGCCCTGCTCACCCTGCTCGCCGGGGCGACCGGTGGAGCCGGTCAGGCCCTGCTCGCCCTGCGGGCCGGTCTCCCCCTCCGGGCCCTGCTCGCCCTGCGGGCCGGTCTCGCCGCGCAGCCCGGGCAGGCCCTGAGGGCCGATCGGGCCCTTCTCACCGCGCTCACCGACCGGGCCGACCGGACCGGTCGCGCCCTTCTCACCCTTGTCACCGGGCGCACCGACGGGGCCGACCGGGCCCTTGTTGCCCTTGTCACCCTGCTCGCCGGCGGGGCCGACCGGGCCCTTGTTGCCCTTGTCACCCTGCTCGCCGGCGGGGCCGACCGGGCCCTTGGGACCCTTGTCGCCGGGCTCGCCGGCGGGGCCGACCGGGCCGGTCGGGCCCTTCAGACCGCGGTCGCCCTCCTCGACGGTGACGTCGACGGGAACCGCAACGGTCTCGCTGCGTGTCGTGCTCTTCGACTGCGCCATGATGGGAATGGCCTCTCATGTAGGTGGTCACGTGACGGGCGGCGTCTGGATGGCCACCCGCGGTTCGGTCCGTCCCGGCCCGCGCTGCGTTGGGCTGCTGCCGGCCCGGCCGGCATCGGACGAATCTGGCCCGAAACCGCTCAGCTCCACCATGCCCAGTGCCCGCGTCAGCAAGCGCTCGACTCCTGTGAGACGAACCACGACAACACTCGGCGCGGGTGCCGGAGCTCGGGCGCCCGCGTCGGTACCCGGCGGGAGAGGCCGGCTGTTCGGAGTCCGTCATCGAGCCGGGCGAGACGGGGTGACGTCGCGTGGGCGCCTCTTCGCGGATTGGCCGCCGTGCCCCGCGGGGGTCTGCGTGCCCGCGAGCGGGCGACGGCTGTGTGCCTGCCCGCCGGTCGGGGCGGGTGGACCGGGCGCACGGTCACGTCGGACGCCGGCTCCGGACGCGACCCGGGACCGGCGGTCGAGCAGCCGGCCGCACAGCCGCGGCCCCGACCCGTACGGGCCGGTCAGCTGTCAGGGATCTCGCCGGTCTCGACCAGGTTCTGGGCCACGTCCCGCAGCTTGCGGTTCCTGTGCTGGGACACCCGGCTCAACACCCCGAACGCCTGGTCCGCGGTGATCTTCAGGCGTTCCATCAGGATGCCCTCCGCCTGGCCGATGACGGTACGGGTGACCATCCCGCTGCGCAGATGGGCTTCGGTCTGCGCGCTGTGCAGCGCGATGGCCGCATGGGCGGCGAACGCGACGGCCTCAGCACGGGTGTCGGTGTCGAAGGACCCCGGCTGCGGTGAGTACAGGTTCAGCGCCCCCAGGCTGACGACGTTGTCGGGGTCGGTGAACAGCTGCAGCGACAGGCTGCTGCGGATGCCGATCTCCGCGACGACCCGGCGGCTCCAGTCCACGTAGAGCTGCTCGGTGGTCAGGTCGTCGATGTGGAAGGAGTCCTGGTGCCAGACCGCGTCCAGGCACGGCCCCACGCCGAGCTGGTACTGCAGCTGGTCGGCCCGGAGCGCCCGCTCGTCGCTGTACACGGGCGTCTCCACCTGCCGGCGCCGGAGCACCAGCGAGACGCTGACGTACGGCTCGCCGTCCAGCGTGCGCGCGGCGTCGGCCACCGTCCGCTGCAACGTGGCCTGCACGTCCGGCTCGTGCAGCAGCGCGCGGGCGATCGCGGCGAGACGCTGGTTGAACGTGCTCTGCTCGGTCACGGCGCTCCCCCTCGTCCGGGATTCTCGGGCGTCCGGGCGCCAGCCGCACGAGCTGACGTCCTGCCGCGGTCCGACGGCGCGTCGCCTCACGGCGGCCCACCTCCGCACACGACCGTTCCGAGCGCGCCCGCTCCTGAGGGGGCGGTCGAGGACGACTGACGAGCGACGCGCCCGGCGCCCCGGGCTGACGATGCGGGTCCGATCCCGTGCCCGGTCGCCGGGACGGAGCCGGGGTCGGAGGGCGGGAGCGCCGTCGTCCCCGCGCTGTCGGTCGGGTTCGAGGAGCCGACAGCAGGGCACTGGCTGAGGGACGCCCGCGACCGGAACGGATCGATGGACCTGGACCCCTGGCCACGACGGCCGCGTCCCGAGACCACGGGACCCCACTACGAAGCCGAGATCTCCCGGCTCGCAGACCTGCGGACGGTGCGCGCCCAGCTGCGGGCCTGGGTGGCTGACGCGCTCGGGCACTCCGACGCAGACGGAGCGATCCTCGATGACCTCCTGCTGGCCGTCGAAGAGCTGGCGTCGAACGGTCTCCGGCACGGTCGGGCGCCGGTGCGGCTGCACGCCGTCCGGATGGCGGAGGGGCTGCTGCTCGACGTCAGCGACGGGGAGCCGCACCGCCGGCCCGAGCCCGCCGTCGGCCGCGATCCGGCATCGGGTGGCATGGGACTGCGCATGGTCGCCCACCTGACCACCGACCGCGGCTGGACCGTCGCCGGCGACCGCAAGCACGTCTGGGCCTGCTTCCCCACCGGCTGAGCTCCGGGCGATGAGCGCGTGATGCGCTCGGGGAGTCGGGTCGGGATCGTCCGTCGTGACCTCACCAGGCCGGCGTACGGGAGCGGTCCAGCCGCAGCTCAGGCCTGTCGGCGACGCTGAGCCCGCGCAGGTGAGACGAGCCCGGCGTCCGCCCCGTTCACGCTGTCGCTGCGACGCGGGCGGCCTCCGTACCAGTCCAGGCACACCATGGTCGCGTCGTCGCGGAGATCGCCTCCGGTCGCACGCAGGACCGCCGCGCCCAGTTCCTGGACGACCTCCCGGGGGTGGAGGTCTCCGGTGTCGCGGAGCGCGACCTCGACGTCGAGCGAGGCGGCGTTGCGCTCCTGCATGCCGTCGGTCAGGAAGATGATCCGGTCCCCGGGCTGGAGCTGGAAGTCCTGGGGCTGGAACGACCTGCCGGGCACGACACCGAACGGTGGTTCGATGCCCAGACCGATCTCCTGCACCCGGCCGTTCCGGAGCCGCAGGGGCGACGGGTGACCGGCGTTGACGATCGCGGCCGTGCCGGACGACAGATCGACGCGCAGGAGCTGTCCGGTCACGAACTGCCCCGGGGAGGCGTTCTCGGCCAGGGCGCCGTTGGCGTACCGGGCCTGCCCGGCGAGGTCCAGGCCCTTGCGGCGGGCATTGCGTAACGCCCCGACCAGCAGCGTCGCCAGCAGGGCGGCCTCGACCTCGTGGCCGACGGCATCCGTGATCGACACGTGCAGCGCATCCCGGTTGAGCGTGAAGTCGAATGTGTCGCCACCCACCGAGGCCGCCGGCTCCAGCCAGCCGGCGAGGGTGAACTGCCCGGCCTCGCAGGTGTAAGAGGTCGGCAGCAGCCGACGCTGGATCTCCGCGGCCAGGGAGAACGGCGTGGTGCGCTGTCCCCACTCGAACACGTCGGTGTACCGGCGGGCGGCGATGACGACGTAGGCCAGCGCGTGCGCGGCGGCGGCGACGTCTGCGATCGCCGTCGGGGCGGGGTGCGCGGGCAGGACCAGCTCCAGCAGCCCGATCGCATCCCCCCGGTCGGTGACCGGAGCGATGATCCGGGCCCCGTCTTCCAGCGGGTGTACGTCGACCTCCTGGGTGCGCAGCACGCGCTCGTACACCGTGCCGGACATCGGCACCGTCTCCGCCTGTGCGCCCGCCTGGGTACGCGCACCCTCGACGTCGGCAGTACCCGTGGTGAGACGCACGACGGCGCGACCGCTGAAGTCCGCGATGAGGAAGGTCAGGTTCCGCGCGCCGAGCATCCCCACGAGTGCTCCGGCCGCAACCTCCACGGCCTCGATCGGCGCGATCCCCCCGACCCGATCGAGCAGCACGCCGACGTCCAGGCCGGGGCCTGGCGGAGTCGGCATGGGGAGACTCTAGGCGGGGCCGTCGCGATGCCCCGGTCAGGGCGGCGCCGGGCATGGCGACGACCGGGGTCAGGTCGGCTCGACCGGCGTGCCGGTGCGCACCGCCCGGATGACGTCGTCGATGGCCCGCCCGGACGCCTGGGCGCCGCGCTCCTCGTCCAGCAGGGCGTTGTGCGTGGCGTCCGCGTGGCGGTGGCTGCTGTTCGTGGACAGCGCGGCCATCCGCTCCTGCGCGGCGGACCACCGCGGGTTCCCGTCGTGCCCTGCGGCGGTGAGGACGACCAGCGGCGTGCTCCCGAGGGTGATCAGCGCCTGAGCTTGGCCGAACAGCGCGGGCATGGCGGCGGACTCGTTCCGGACGTTCCGCCAGCCGCGGGGACTTGTCGTCAACGCCGCGACCTGCCCGGCTGCCGGCTCGGGCAGGCTGGACCACACGGAGGCCGGGACGAGCTGCCCGATGCCGAGTCGGGCGAGGCTCGGCAGCAGCGCGAGCTCGGCGGGGGCGTTCAAGTCGGCCGAGCCCGAGGCTGTGGTGACCTGGTAGGGGTCGGCGCTGTCCAGCAGGACCACCCCGGCGACCTGCCGGGGATGGCGGGCGGCGTAGGTCATCGCGTAGCTGCCGCCCGTCGAGTGCCCGACCAGCACGTACGGACCGTGCTCGCCGGCGCGGTCGAGCAGGGTGTGCAGGTCGGCGGCGGCCTGCAGTCCGTCCGGCGCGTGCGGCGAGTCGTCGCTCCAGCCCTGCCCGGCACGGTCGTAGGCGCACACCCGGGTGGTCCGGCTGACGGCCGGGGCGATGCGCGCCCAGGACGACGACATCGAACCGAGCCCGCCCTGCAGCACGACGGTGGGACTGCCGGAACCGGTGCAGTCCAGGTGCAGCCGGTAGCCGCCGACGTCGTGGGACTGCCCGGGCGAGGCGGAGCTGCGGTGGCCGGCGACCGCGACGGTCTCGGCCATGCCGACCACGGCGGCGACGGCCATGACCGCCACGACCAGGGCGAGCAGCCCGCGGCCGCAGCCGGCCGCCAGGTCGCGGCGGATGCGGACGCCCATCCAGACGGCGAGCGCGAGCAGGACCGCCGGCCACACCCAGCCGGCGGCGGTCAGCCCAGCATCGCCCGGGGCGAGGACCAGCAGCCCCAGCCCGGTGGCGGCCATCCCGGCGGCCGGGACGAACGCCCAGCGCTGGGGCCGGGTGGTCAGCCGGATCGACAGCACCGCCAGCACCGCCCAGCCGAGTGCGAACCCGAGCAGCGCCGACCCGGTGATGACGTGCTCGCGCGCCCCGGCGACGACCACCAGCACGAGGACGAGCGCGGCGGCCAGGCCGACGCCCAGGGACGTGGCGACGACCCACCGGATCGGTCCTCGCCGCGGTGGAGGCGGGACGGATCGCGGCGGGAGGGTGGGTGCCGTCTCGGTGGCCATTCCCGGAGCGTCGGCCGGTGAGGCGTCCCTGCCAGGTGCCGGAGGTCATGGTGCGGGTCACGACCGAGCCCGGCGGGTGCTCACGTGGCGCGCCGCGCGGTCGACCCGCCGGCCCATCCGGAGCCGCCCCCGCAGCCGCCTGATGTGTACGGTTGTTCCTATGAGCACCCGACCGGACGCCGACGACCCCCGGACCATGCGCGAATGGATGCTCGCCGGTGACCTCTACATCGCCGACGACCCCGAGCTCGGCGCGGCCAGCACCCGCGCGCTCGACCTCGCCGACGCCTACAACGCGACGACCGTCCGGCAGGGGCCGCTGCGCCTCCGACTGCTGGAGGAACTGCTCGGCAGCATCGGCGAGGGCACCGAGATCCGGCCGCCGCTGTACGTCGACTACGGCAGCCACCTCCGCGTCGGCGCCCGGTGCTTCGCCAACTTCGGCCTGGTCGCCCTCGACGTCGCACCCATCACCATCGGCGACGACGTCCAGATCGGGCCCAACGTCCAGCTGCTCACCCCGACCCACCCGGTCGAGCCGGAGCCACGGCGGGCCAAGTGGGAGGCCGCCGAGCCGATCACGATCGGCGACAACGTCTGGCTCGGCGGCGGGGCGATCGTGCTGCCCGGCGTGACGATCGGGGAGAACACCGTCGTCGGCGCGGGAGCGGTGGTCACCCGGAACCTGCCGGCGAACGTGGTCGCCGTGGGCAACCCGGCCCGCGTCGTCCGCACCCTGGACGGGCCCGAGGGGTGAGCGCCGCACCGGTCCCGGCGCGGCGGGCCCGCCGGCACGACCCGGGACGTCGCGACCGGCTGGTGGCCACCACGCTCGACGTCATCGCCGAGCAGGGTGTCGCCGCCGCCACGCACCGGGCGATCGCCCGCGCGGCCGACGTCCCGCTGGGATCGCTGACCTACCACTTCGACTCGCTGACCGAACTGCTCGCCGCGGCGTTCACCCGGCACGTCGACACGGTCGCCGAGCGCTTCGACGAGCGGATGCGTGCCGCGCCGGACCGGACGGCAGCGCTCGGGGCGCTGGTCGAGCACCTCACCGGCGACCTGCTCGGGTCCCACCGGGACCTGGTGCTCGCCGTCGAGCTCTACGTCGCCGCGGCGCGGAACCCGGCGCTGCGTGCGGTGACCCAGGAGTGGATGTCCCGCAGCCGCCGCAGTCTCGAGCGGCACCTCGACCCGGGAACCGCTCGCGAGGTCGACGCGCTGGTGGAGGGGCTGGTGCTGCACAGCGCCCTGTCCACCGACCCGATGGACGCCGACCAGATCCGTTCCGCCCTGCTCCGGCTCGCCGGCTGACCCGAGGGACACCGTGGAGACCACCACGCTCGACGCCGCGCGCCTGCGCCGGGCCCGCGTCGCCGTCGCCGCCTGCTTCTTCCTCAACGCCGTCTGCTACGCAGGCCTCGTGCCGCGGCTGCCGGAGCTGAAGGCGCAGCTCGGGTTGAGCAGCACCGCCCTGGGCGCGGCGCTGGCGGCCGTGCCCCTGGGCGCCCTGCTGGCCGGGCTGTCCTCGGCGGCCCTGATCCGCCGGTTCGGCTCCGGCCGGGTGGCCTCCTACGGCCTGGTGCTCCTCGGCGTCACGGTGTGGACGGCGGCGGTGGCGCCCACCTGGCTCGGCCTGGCCGCCGCGCTGCTGGTCCTCGGCGCGCTGGACGCGATCGTCGACGTCGCCCAGAACGCGCACGGGCTGCGGGTGCAGCGGCTCTACCAGCGTTCCATCCTCAACGCCTTCCACGGCATCTGGAGCATCGGCGCGGTCACGGGCGGGCTGCTCGGCTCGGCCGCGGCGGGGCTGGGCGTGCCCCTCGCGGTCCAGCTCGGCGGATCGGCCGCCGTCTTCGGCGCCCTCGCGCTGGTCGTCTCGACGGCCGTGCTGCCCGGCCGCGACGAGCCGGAACCGGCTGCCGACGAGCGCCCGCGGGAGCGCCCGCGCCGCCGGGCCGCCCTCCCGGCGCTCGCGGTGCTCGGCGTCCTGGCCGCCTGCGGCGCTCTCGTCGAGGACGCCGGCGCCTCGTGGAGCGCGCTCTACCTGCGCACCGAGCTCGGCGCCGGTGCGGCCACCGCGGGGCTGGGCTTCGTCGCCCTGTCCGTGGCGATGACCGTCGGGCGGCTGACCGGTGACCGCGTCGTCGACCGGTTCGGCCGGCGCCGGGTGGCGCGGGCCGGCGGCGCGCTCACCGCCGCCGGGATGGGCCTGGCCCTGGCGCTGCCGTCGGTGCCCACGACGGTGCTCGGGTTCGCCCTGGCCGGGCTCGGCGTCGCCACGTTGGTCCCGGCCGTCTACCAGGCGGCCGACGAGCTGCCCGGGCTGCCGCACGGGCTCGGGCTCACGGTGATCAACTGGCTGCTGCGGATCGGCTTCCTCGTCTCCCCGCCGCTGGTGGGCGCCCTGGCCGATGCGACGAGCCTGCGGGTCGCCCTGCTTCCCGTGGTGCTGGCCGGGATCGGCGCGCTGGTGCTCGGCCGGGCCCTGCCGGGACGGACGGCCGGGCGGCCGCCGCCTGAGTGACGAGGACGGGGGTACCGCAACCGCCATGGCACTCCGCAGTGCGGCGGTCGCGGCCGCCGGCCAGTGGGTGGACCCCGACGACGGCATCCGCTACCCCGCAGGCGAGGTCCACGCCTGGGAACGGGGGCGCAACGAGACGGTCTGCGGCCTGTCGCTGAGCAGGTCGCGGCTGGCCCGCTTCCCGCACGTCGGCTGGGCCGACGTCCAGCCGGAGTCCGGCCGCCACGCCGAGGAGGTGCAGGACGTCTGCCGCCGCTGCCGGGCAGCACTCGGCGGACGGCGGGACGACCGCGGCTGGACCCGGACGAACCCACGGCCCTGAGGGTCAGCGCCGCCGGGAGAAGACGTACCGGAACGGCCCGGGCAGGCGCACCGACCAGCGGCGACCGCGCGGGCTGTAGCCCACCGGGCCGACGTGCAGGCTGGGCGAGATCCCGCGGCGGGTGAGGTGCAGGCGGAGGGGTCCGAGACGCCTGGTCAGGCGGAAGTGCAGGGGCATGCACCGGCCCCTACCCAGCCGCCCGCGTGTCGCTCACAGGGGCGACATGCCCCCTGCGGCGGCACCCTCCGGCGCTGCGAGGCGTTACCGTCTCTGAACGCATGCCGAGTCCCGGCAACGGCGCCGGAGACCAGCGGAGGGGGAAGCCAGCATGGAGACGAGCGTGGTCGACGTCCCGGATCGGGGACGGTTCGAGGTCCGTCTCGGCGACCGCGTCGTCGGTCTGGCCAGCTACCACGTCGAGGACGGCACCATGGCGCTGCCGCACACCGAGGTCGACCCCTCCGTCGGCGGCCGCGGGATCGGCTCGCTGCTGGTCGCCGGCGTGCTCGCCGCAGCCCGGGAGCGCGGGCTGACCGTGCTGCCCTACTGCTCGTTCGTGCGCCACTACATCCAGCAGCACCCCGAGGAGGTCGACCTCGTCGCCGAGGACGACCGGCCGCACTTCGGCCTGTACACCGCCGACCGCTGACCCGCTCGGTCGCGTGGACTGCGCGGCCGCCGAGAGCTGCCTACGCTCGCGCGCGTGCCCACCGCGCTGCTCTGGTTCCGCCGCGACCTGAGGCTGGCCGACCACCCGGCCCTGCTCGACGCCTACGAGACGGCCGGGCCGGACGGCGCCGTCGTCCCGGTGTTCGTCTTCGACCCCCGGCTGTGGGGTCCCTCCGGAGCGCCGCGGCGGCAGTTCCTGCTGGACTGCCTCGCCGACCTCGGCGGGCAGGTGGACGGTGCCCTGGTGCTGCGCAACGGCGACCCGGCGCGCGTGCTGCCGGACCTGGTCCGCGAGGTGGGCGCGGGCAGCGTGCACGTCTCCGCCGACACCGGCGTCTACGGCCGGCAGCGCGACGCGGCGGTCGAACGTGCCCTCGGCGACGTGCCGTTCGTGCGCACCGGTTCCCCGTACGCGGTGACCCCGGGCCGGGTCACCAAGTCCGACGGGACGCCGTTCCGCGTCTTCTCCCCCTTCGCCCGCGCCTGGCGCGAGCACGGCTGGCGCGCCCCGGCACCGCGGCCGGACCCGGTGCCCTGGAGCACCGGCGCCCGCACCGAGGACCCGCCCGAGGTCCCCGGCCCGGACGGCGTCCGGCTGCCCCCGGCCGGTGAGGCCGCCGCCTCCGACGCCTGGCAGCGTTTCCGCGCCGAGCGGCTGGAGGGCTACACGACCACCCGCAACACCCCGGGCACCGACGGCACCAGCCGGCTGTCGGCCTACCTGAAGTACGGCTGCGTGCACCCGCGCACGCTGCTGGCCGACCTCGAGGGCCTCGACTCCGACTCCGCCGAGAGCTTCCGCAACGAGCTGGCCTGGCGGGACTTCTACGCCGACGTCCTGTGGCACCGCCCGGAGTCCGCCCGCCAGGCCCTCGACGAGCGGATGCACGCGATGGCCTACGACACCGGTCCGGACGCCGAGGAGCGCTTCGCCGCCTGGGCCCGGGGCCGCACCGGCTACCCGATCGTCGACGCCGGGATGCGCCAGCTGCTCGGCGAGGCCTACGTGCACAACCGCGTGCGGATGATCGTCGCGTCGTTCCTGGTCAAGGACCTGCACGTCGACTGGCGCCGCGGCGCCCGGCACTTTCTGCAGCACCTCGTCGACGGGGACCTGGCCAGCAACAACCACGGCTGGCAGTGGGTCGCCGGCACCGGCACCGACGCCTCGCCCTACTACCGGGTCTTCAACCCCACCCGGCAGGGCCGGGAGTTCGACCCGGACGGCGACTACGTGCGCCGCTGGGTGCCCGAGCTGCGCGACGTGCCGGCGCGCCACGTGCACGAGCCGTGGCTCGCCCCGAGCGGGGTCCCCGACGGGTACCCGCTGCCGATCGTCGACCACGCGGAGGAACGCCGGGTGGCGCTGGAGCGCTACGAGCAGGTCCGCGACCGCTGGGTGTCGCCGGGGTCACCGCGCCGTCGTGGCGGAGTCGCTGGTCAGCGGTGAAGCTGGAGGCATGACCTGCCGAGCCGCCCGTGCCTGAGGGCCACACGCTCCACCGGCTGGCCCGGGACCAGTCGCTGGCCTTCGCCGGACGACCCGTGCACGTCACCAGTCCCCAGGGCCGCTTCGCCGCCGGTGCGGCGCTGCTCGACGGCCGGGTGCTCGACGAGGTGACCTCCTACGGCAAGCACCTGTTCGCCTGCTTCGGCGCCGACACGCTGCACGTGCACCTGGGGCTGTACGGCAGCTACACCGCCGGCACCGGCACCCCGCCGCTCCCGCGCGGCGCGCTGCGGATGCGCTGGGAGGGCGAGGGTCCTGACGGCCTGGGCGTCTGGACCGACCTGCGCGGCGCCACCGCCTGCGAGGTGCTCCCCGCGCCGGAGGTGGACCGCATCCTCGACCGGCTCGGGCCCGACCCGCTGCGGCCGCGCAGCGACGGCACGGTCGCCCACCGGCGGATCGCCGGCAGCCGCACCGCGATCGGCGCGCTGCTCATGGACCAGTCGGTGCTGGCCGGCGTCGGCAACGTCTACCGCGCCGAGATCCTCTTCCGGCACGGCGTCTCGCCGTTCCGTCCGGGCCGGCAGGTCGACGCCGATACCTGGGCGGCGGTGTGGGCCGACCTGGTGGTGCTCATGCGCGCCGGCGTCCGGATGGGCCGGATCGTCACCACCCGCCCGGAGCACCGCACCCGCCGCGGCGGCGCCGTCCGGCGGGAGGACGCGCACTACGTCTACCGGCGCACCGGGCTGCCCTGCCGGGTCTGCGGGACGCCGGTGCAGACCCAGGCGATGGTCGGCCGCAACCTCCACTGGTGCCCGGTCTGCCAGGCGGTCTGACCCGGTGACCGCGGGCACCCGCGCACCTATCGTGGGGCGGTGGCCGGCGGGGGGCGTGCTCTTGGGGGTGGCCGCGCTCGCCGCGGCGTCCCTGGTCCTCGGCGTGCCCGCCGCGGCCGCCGAGGACGGCGTCGCGGTCGGCTACGACGTCTCCCACCCGCAGTGCGGCGACGACCTGCCCGACGAGCCGGCGTTCGCCGTGGTCGGCGTCAACGGCGGGCTGGCCACCCGGCCCAACCCGTGCCTGGCCGAACAGCTGGCCTGGGCGGCGGAGCAGGCCACCGGCGAGGTGGCGGCGCAGCCGCGGCTGCAGCTGTACGTCAACACGGCCAATCCCGGGCAGGTGCGCGACCTGGTGACCACCTGGCCGTCGCGCGGGCACAGCCCCTACGGCCGCTGCGAGGGCGACAACAGCCGCGCCTGCTCGTGGCGGTACGGCTGGGAGCGAGCCGCCGTCACGGTGCGGAAGTTCTTCGTCCCGGCCGCCGAGGACGCCCGCGTCGACCCCGACCCGGGTGCCTACACCTGGTGGCTCGACGTCGAGACGACGAACACCTGGCAGACCGGGTCGGCGCCCGCCCGTGCCCGCAACCGCGCGGCGCTGGAGGGGATGGCCGCCCGTCTCGCCGGCAGCGGCGCCGAGGTCGGCCTCTACTCCACCGGCTACCAGTGGCGCCGGATCGCCGGCAGGGTGCCCGAGGGCAGTCCGCTCCACCACCTGGACAGCTGGCTGGCCGGTTCCACCAGCCTCGCCGGCGCCCGTGCCACCTGCCGCCGCGACCCGCTGACCGACGGCGGCCGCGTGGTGCTCACCCAGTACGTCGCCGGCGGGCTGGACCACGACCACAGCTGCCTCTGAACCAGGGAGCCGTCGCGCGCCCCGTGCAGCGCGCGTAGCGCTCGCACCCCTCCTCCGCGTGCACAGGCGGACGGCGGCCAGCACGGCCTCCCGCACCGCCTGGGCGTGCTCGGGCTGCGGGGTGGTGGCGACGACGACGAGCACGGGCTGCCTCCTGCTCCCGGTTCTCGGAGCCTGGTGCTCGCCCACCCGGGCGGGACAGGATGCGTGTCGTGTCGGCCGACGAAGACCCCGGTCCCCCGTCCCCTCGTCCGCGGCTGCGGGTGGCCGTCGTCGGCGCCGGCCCGGCCGGCATCTACACCGCCGAGGCGCTGACCCGGCAGCAGGAGGTGCCGGTCGCCGTCGACCTCATCGACCGGCTGCCCACCCCGTTCGGCCTGGTGCGCCACGGCATCGCCCCGGACCACCCCAAGATGCGCGCCATCCGCGACACGCTGCACCGGGCCCTGGACCACCCGGCGGTGCGCTTCGTCGGCAACGTCGAGATCGGCCGGGACCTCTCCTGCCGCGAGCTGCACGCCGCGGTGGACGCCGTCGTCTACACCTACGGTGCCGCGCTGGACCGGCAGCTGGGCATCCCCGGCGAGGAGCTGCCCGGCAGCCTCGCCGCCACCGCGCTGGTCGCCTGGTACACCGGCCACCCGGACGCCGACCGGGCGACGGTCGAGGCCGCCCTGGCGCGTGCCCGCTCGGTCGTCGTCGTGGGGGTCGGCAACGTCGCGCTCGACGTGGCCCGCGTGCTGGCCCGCACACCGGCCGAGCTCGAGTCCACGGACATGCCGCAGCACGTCCTCGACGCCCTCGCCGCCGCGCCGGTCGAGCAGGTCACCGTGCTCGGCCGCCGCGGCCCGGCGCAGGCCACCTTCACCACCCAGGAACTCCGCGAGCTCGGGGAGCTGGCCGAGGCCGACGTGCTGGTGGACCCGGCCGACCTGGAGCTGGACGCCGCCGCCGAGGAGCGGGTGGCGGCCGACCGGGTGGTGGCCCGGAACCTCGCGGTGCTGCGCGAGTGGGCCGGGCACACGGCACGGCCGGGCCGGGCGACGGTGACCCTGCGCTTCTTCACCCGCCCGGTGCGGCTGCTCGGGGAGGACCGGGTGGCCGGCGTCGAGGTCGAGCGCACCGTGGTCGACGCCGACGGCCGCGCCTCGGGCACCGGCGAGACGACCGTGCTGCCCGCCGACCTGGTGGTCCGCTCGGTCGGCTACCGCGGCGGCGAACTGCCCGAGCTGCCGCTCGACCCGCGTGCCGGCACCGTCCCCCACGACCTCGGCCGGGTGCTGCGCGGCGGGGCCCCCTCCCCCGGCGAGTACGTGGCGGGGTGGATCAAGCGCGGGCCGACCGGGGTCGTGGGCACCAACAAGCACGACGCCCGCGAGACGGTGGCCACGCTGCTGGCCGACGTGGCGGCCGGCGTGGTCCGCCCCGGCGGCGTCAGCGGGGACGACGACCTGGTGACGACCCTGCGCGCCAACGGCGCCGATCCGGTGCTGCTCGAGGACTGGCGGGCCATCGACGCCGCCGAGGTCGCGCTCGGCGCCACCCGCGGCCGGGCCCGGACGACGCTGCACGAGTGGGAGTCGCTGCTCGCGGCGGTGCGCGAGGCGGCCGCCCGGGCGCGCTGACAGCTCAGGCCGGGAGCCGGGTGATGAGCCACCGCTCAGCCCAGCTCGCGCAGCAGCGCCCGCGCCCGCTCCTCGGTCCCGGTGGCGACGAACCGGATGAGCGTCTCGGTGTCCGGCCGCAGCCGCAGCGGCGCGCCGTCCGGCCCCAGCGCCACTCCCCCGGCCGCAGCGAGCAGCGCCAGCCCGCCGGCGACGTCGTGCACGTGGGTGCCGCTGCGGTCGAGGTTCTGCCACGCCCCGGCCGCGCCGTCGGCGACCAGGCAGACGTCGACCGCGGTGCAGCCGGTCACCCGGACCCGGCGGGCGCTGGCCGGCACGACCACGGCCGACCCCGACGGGGCGGTGGGCGCGACGACCGTCCCGGCGTCCCGCGGCTGGACCGGCACACCGTCGCGCCGCGCCCCCGCACCGACCGCTCCCGACCAGCGGCGGCCCGACGAGAGGTCGGCGACCAGGCCCGCGACCGGGCGGCCGTCCTGCACCAGGGCCGCGGAGAAGGCCCACGGCGCCAGCCCGGCGCGGAAGTTGCCCGTGCCGTCGAGCGGGTCGAGCACCACCCACGGCTGGTCATCGGGGACCGGGCGGTCGGAGCGCTCCTCGCTGAGCACGGTCACGCCGAGCGGGCGCAGCGCGTGCGCCGCCGCCAGGTGCGCGGCCTCGTCGGCGCCCAGTGACGGGCTGCCGTCGGCCTTGGTGGTGTCCTGACCGGCGTCGCGGGCCAGCGCGACGGCGACCTCGACCCGGGTGGCGGCCAGCGCGGCGGAGTGGAGGAAGCGGTCGGCCTGCGGGGTGCCGTCCGGCGGCGGCGGAACGGGCCGGACGTCGTCCCCCCGGCCGTCGCGGACCCGCTCGCAGCCCCACGACGACGCGGCGGCGAGGACGGCGGGCTGGTCGATCCAGGCGCCGCGCCGGCGGACGAGCACCGCCTCGGCGTGCCCGTCGGCACCCCACTCGCGGCGCAGCAGCGCGACGGCGCCCAGGTCGTCGACGAGCAGCCGCAGAGCGGGGTCGGGGAGCGCCGTCGCGAGGGCGCCGGGCGCGACCCCGAGGACCCGGGCCGCGGCCTGGACCTGGCCGGGGCCCGTCGCCACCCGGAGGTCGAGCGGGCCCGGGCCGGCGCCCTCCTCCAGCTGCGGCTCAGCCACTGTTGCGCAGGGCCGTGGCGATGCCGTTGATGGTCAGCTGGATGTTGCGGCGCACCAGCTCGTCGTCGTCCCCGCCCTGCCCGTCGTGCCCGCGGCGCCGGCGCAGCATCTCCACCTGCAGGTGGTGCAGCGGCTCCAGGTAGGGGAAGCGGTTGCGGATCGACCGCGCCAGCGCCGGGTTGTCGGCCAGCAGCCGGTCGTCGCCGGTGACCGCCAGCAGCATCCGGCAGCTGCGCTCGTGCTCGGCGGTCAGCTGGTCGAACACCCGGTGCCGCAGCTGCTCGTCGGGCACCAGCTCGGCGTAGCGGGCGGCCAGGTCGAGGTCGGTCTTGGCCAGCACCATGCCCATGTTCGACAGCATCGTGCGCAACCACGGCCAGCGCCTGTGCAGCTCCTGCAGGCGGGCGAGCCGGGCCGGATCGCCCTCGACCCAGGTCTCCAGGGCCGACCCGGTGCCGTACCAGCCGGGCAGCATGATCCGCGCCTGCGACCAGCTGAACACCCAGGGGATGGCGCGCAGGTCGGCGATCGAGTCCCCCGCCTTGCGCGACGGCGGCCGGCTGCCGATGTTCAGCTCGGCCAGCTCGCCGATCGGGGTGGCCGCGCGGAACCACTCGACGAAGCCCGGCGTCTCGTGCACCAGCGCCCGGTATGCCTGCTGGGCGCGGGCGGCCAGGTCGTCGAGCAGCGCGTAGGCCGGCTCGGCGTCGTCCCCCAGGCCCTCGGTGTCGAGCAGGGTGGCCTCCAGCGTGGCCGCGACCATGGCCTCCAGGTTGCGCCGGGCGCGGTCGGGCTCGGCGTACTTGGCGGCGATGACCTCGCCCTGCTCGGTGATCCGCAGCGCGCCGGCCACCGCGCCGGGCGGCTGGGCCCGGATCGCGTCGTAGCTCGGCCCGCCGCCGCGGCCGACGGTGCCGCCGCGGCCGTGGAACAGCCGCAGCCGCACGCCCTCGTGCCGGGCGACCTCGACCAGCGCCAGCTCGGCCCGGTACAGCGCCCAGTTGGCGGCGAGGTAGCCGCCGTCCTTGTTGCTGTCGGAGTAGCCGAGCATGACCTCCTGCGCGTTCCCCCGGTTGGTCACCAGCGCCCGGTAGAGCGGCTGGCCGAGGACGGCGGTCATGGTCTCCGCGGCGCGCTGCAGGTCGCCGATGGTCTCGAACAGCGGGGAGATGCCGACCGGGCAGGTGGGGCCGCCGTCCCCGTCGGGGTCGAGGAGGCCGACCTCCTTGAGCAGGACGGCGACCTCGAGGACGTCGCTGACCGACTCGCACATGCTGATCACGTAGTTCGGGATCGCCTCCGGCCCCAGCGCGCGGACCTGGTCGGCCGCGGCGAGCAGCACGTCGAGCTCGCCGCGGGCGAGCTCGGAGAGGGCGGCGTCCGGGCGGACCAGCGGGCGGCGCATCCGCAGCTCGCCGGCCAGCAGCTCGACCCGCTGCTCCTCGTCCAGGGCGGCGTAGTCGGGGCAGACCCCGGCCCAAGCGAGCAGCTCGGCGAGGACGTCGGCGTGGACGGCGGAGTTCTGCCGCACGTCCAGCCCGGCCAGGTGGAAGCCGAAGACCTCCACGGCCTCCCGCAGGCGGGCCAGCCGGTCGTCGGCCAGCGCAGCGGCGCCGTGCGTGCGCAGCGAGGCGTCGATCGTGGCGAGGTCGGCCAGCAGCTCGCCGGGGGTCGTGTAGGGCTCGAGCGCGGCGTGCGCGGCCTGGCCGGGCACCGACCCGAGCACCCGCTGCGCGGTCGCCGCCAGCCGGGCGTGCACGCCGTACAGCGCGCGGCGGTAGGGCTCGTCGGCGCGGAACGGCGAGTCGTCGCCGGAGGCGTCGGCCAGCTGCGCCAGCTCCGGCGTCGGCGTGATCAGCCGGTCGGACATCGACAGCTCGTCGTGCAGCGCCAGCAGCTCGGACAGGTGGTGGCCCAGCGCCGTCTCGGCGTGCCGGGTGCCGGCCCGGCGGACGGCATCGGCGGTGACGAACGGGTTGCCGTCGCGGTCGCCGCCGATCCACGAGCCCGGCCGCAGCACCGGCCGGTCCGGCCCGGCCGACGGCCAGCGCTCGTGCAGTGCGCGGCGCAGCTCGGCGTTGATCGCCGGCACCACCTCGAACAGCGACAGCTCGTAGTAGCGCAGCGCCTCGTCGATCTCGTCGGCCAGCCGCAGCCGGGACAGCCGCAGCAGGGCCGTCTGCCAGAGGGTGAGCACCGCGCGCTGCAGCTGCCCCGACCACGCCGGGTCGTCGGCCTCCCCGGGGACGGAGCGGTCCCGCCGGCGGATCAGCTCGGTGACCTGGCGCTGCACGCGGGAGATCGTGCGGCGGCGGACCTCGGTCGGGTGCGCGGTGACGACCGGGGAGACCAGTGCGCCGGCCAGCTCGCGGGCGACGACGTCGGCGTCCAGGTGCGCGGCGTCGAGCAGCTCGAAGGTGGCTGCCAGGCTGCCCTTCTGCGGCGGGGAGCCCTCGATGCGGTGGAAGCGGCGGCGGCGCTCGTGGTGCAGGTCCTCGGCGAGGTTGGCCAGCAGCGAGAAGTGGCTGAACGCGCGGATGACGTGGTTGGCCGAGCGGACGTCGAGGCCGTCGAGCCGGGCGGCGACGTCGCCGCGGTCGACCTCCGAGCGGCGCAGCCGGAAAGCCTCCACGCGGATGGCCTCGACGAGCGCGAGGACGTCGTCCCCCGACTGCTCGCGGATCACCTCGCCGAGGACCCGGCCGAGCAGCCGGATGTCCTCGCGCAGCGGGGCGTCGGCGGCGTCGGCTCCGTCCTCCTCGGCTCCTCCGTGGTGGCGCAGGTCGGCGACGTCGACGGTGGCTTCGGACACCCGGCGAGTATCGACCGTCCGTGGCACGGGCGGGTGTCGTGGCGAGGCCCCGCGGGTGCCCATGCCCCTCGCTCCCGATGATCACGGGGGTTGGTGCAGGGGGACACGCCACCAGCGGCGTGCCCGGCGGCGAGGAGACCATGATCGACGCGGGAGGGGGGCGGCCTCTCGGCGCGCACCGGGCCCGCCGCGACGGGACGATGCAGGGGTGCACCGACTCGCCGCCACGCCCGTCCCCGGCCTGTCCCCCGCCCAGCACGGCGAGGGCCCGACCTGGGACGCCGACCGCGGCGAGCTGCTGTGGGTGGACATCTCCGCGGGGCAGGTGCGGCGGGCCGCGATCGGCGCCGACGGCAGCCTCACCGAGACGGGGGTGCACCGCGGCGGGGACACCGTCGGCGCCGTCGTCCCGGCGGCGGACGGCGGGTGGCTGCTCGCCGCGGACGGCGGCTTCACCCACCTCGCGGCCGACGGCACCGCCCGGGTGCTGATCACGCTGGCCGGCGAGGGCGGCAGCGAGGCCGACGGCGGCACCCGGATGAACGACGCGGCCTGCGACCCGGCCGGCCGGTTCCTCGCCGGCACCATGGCCTTCGACGAGCGCCCCGGCGCCGGCGCGCTGTACCGGCTGGACCTCGACGGCACCGTCACGACCGTGCTGGACGACCTGACCGTGTCCAACGGCATCGGCTGGTCGCCGGACGGGGGCACCGTCTACCTCGCCGACTCCGGCCCCGGCGTGGTGCACGCCTTCGACTACGACCTCGGGTCCGGTGCCTTCGGCGACGGCCGCGTGCTGCTCCGGTTCGAGGGGGACGACGGCGTCGCCGACGGGCTCACCGTCGACGACGAGGGCTGCCTCTGGATCGCGCTGTGGGGTGGCGGGCAGGTGCGCCGCTGGTCGCCGGACGGCGAGCTGCTCGCCGTCGTCGAGGTGCCCGGGGTGGCCCAGACCTCGAGCTGCGCCTTCGCCGGGCCCGGGCGCGACCTGCTCGTGGTGAGCACCTCGGCGCAGGGTCTGGATGACGCCGCGCGGGCCGCCCAGCCCGACGCCGGCCGGCTGTTCAGCGCCCGGCCGGGGGGAACCGGCCCGCCGGCGGCCCCCTACCGCGGCCCGTTGCAGGGCCTGCGCCAGCAGGGCTGAGGTCGCCGACCGCTGGGGCGGGTGGGACCGGAGAGCACGGAGGGGCGCGGTCGCGCGGCGCTGCCGGCCGCGGGCGCCGGCCGACCTAGCATCGGCTGCCGTGTCCACGGCTCCGGCAGACGTCCTGCGCACCGTCGGCCGCGGCGCCGGGCAGCTGCTGCTCACGGTCGGCTACGTGCTGCTGCTGTTCGTCGTCTACGAGCTGTGGGTGACCGACCTGCTGAGCAACGCGCGCCAGGGCGAGCTGACCGCCGAGCTGCGCGAGGAGTGGGCGGCGCCGTCGGGAGCCGTCCCGGCCGAGCTGCGGGGCGGCGAGGCGTTCGCGATGCTGCACATCCCGCGGCTGGGGGCCGACTACGCCCGGGCCGTCGTCGAGGGCACCGGTACCGAGGAGCTCGAGCAGGGGCCGGGCCACTACCCCGGCACCGCCATGCCCGGCGAGCAGGGCAACTTCGCGGTGGCCGGGCACCGGGTGGGCCGCGGGTCGCCGTTCCTGGAGATCGACGAGCTGCGGGCCGGCGACCCGATCGTCGTCGAGACCGCCGACAGCTGGTTCGTCTACCGGGTGCTCGGGCCGGCGGACGGCGTGCCCGGCCAGCAGGTGGTCTCGCCCTCCGACGTGTCGGTCATCGCGCCGACGCCGAACGGCCCGCCCGACGCCTCGCCGTCGGGCGCCTACCTGACCCTGACCACCTGCCACCCCGAGTACTCCGCACGCGAGCGGCTGATCGTGCACGCCGTGCTCGAGGGCGGGCCGGTGAGCCGCGCCGAGGCACCCGAGGGCCCGCCGGCCCTGCGGGGAGTGTGAGGAGCGACCGTGTACTCCTGGATCTGGCGGCACCTGCCCGGCGGGACGGCGGTGCGGGCACTGCTCGCCCTCGTGCTCGTGGCGGCGGTCAGCGCGCTGCTGCTGTTCGTCGTCTTCCCGTACGTGGAGCCGTACGTCCCGTTCGCCGACGTCACCGTCGACGAGTAGCCCCGCCGCGAGCCCGGTGACGGACCGGAACGGCCGCCCTCCAGGGGCCCGCGCCTGAGCTCGCGAGGCGTGGGGAGGAGGGTGGTCCTCCTTCAGCCGCCGAGGTCGCGCAGCGCCCGCTGGGCGAGGTCGTCGCCGCCGGCCGCACCGAGCCGGAAGTGCTCGACGGCGCCGTCGAGGTCGCCGCGGTCGGCCAGCAGCACGGCGAGGTTGTGGTGGCAGTAGCCGTCGCCGGCGGCGATGCCGGCGCGGTAGGCCTCTTCGGCCGCCTCCACGTCGTCGAGGTCCTCGACGTAGAAGTTGCCCAGCGGCAGCCACGCCTGGACCTCGCCGAGCTTCGCGCCGCGCTCGAGGGTGAAGCGGGCCTCCGCCGTCCGGCCGGTCGTGCGCAGCAGCGACGCCAGCGCCACGCGGGTGCCGGCGAAGCGGTCGGCCCCGGCGCGCAGGTCGACCTCCAGGGAGGTGTCGTGCGAGGCGGCCCACCGCCAGCAGGCGACCACCGCGGCGGCGACGTCGTTCCCCGTCGCGGCCAGGTCGGCCGCCACCGCGAGGGCCTGCTCGTGCTCGCCCTGCTCGTGCAGCAGGAACGCCAGTTGCAGCCCGCCCTGGGTGTCCCCGGCCGCGCCGGCACCGCGGTAGGCGCGCATCGCGCCGGCCAGGTCGCCGAGCTGCTCGAGCACCAGGCCGAGGTTGACCCAGGCGTCGCGCTCGCCGCCGGCCAGCGCCCGCTCGTAGGCGTCGACGGCCTCCTCGACCCGGCCGCGGGCGGCCAGCGAGTTGCCGAGGTTGAACCAGCCGAGCGAGTCCCCCAGCTCGGCGGCCCGGCGGAAGCAGCGCTCGGCGTCCAGGTCACGCCCGGCCTCGGCCAGGTCGCAACCCAGCTCGATGACGGCGTCGGCGTCCCGGCAGGCGCGCAGCCTCCGGAGGCGCCCGTCGAGGTCCTCCCGCATGCGGCGATCATGCGGCGCACCCCGCACCCCGTCCTCCCCCGCTGGGGCGGTCTCACCCGTCGGAGGAGGTGCAGGTCACCCGGGGGGAGTCAGTCGTCCCCGCGGGCACGGAGGCGGCCCCGTCCAGAGGCTCGCCGCAGGCCTCGTCCCGGGTCCCACCCTGAGCCTGCGAAGGGTGGGGAGGACGGGGTCCTTCATCAGGCCCGCTCGGCGCGCAGCGCCTCGCGCAGCCTGGTCTTCCCGCTCGTGCGCAGCAGGGCGCCGGAGTAGACCCGCCCGCCGAGGCGGACGGCGAGCCCGATGGCGACCAGCATGAGGACGACGGCCAGCGCCACCTCCCAGCCCGCCGCCTCCCCGGCCGCCTGGCGCACCGGCATCACCAGCGGCGAGAGACCGGGCACGAGGGAGGTGACCCGCGCGAGCGTGCCGCCGGGCTCGCCGGCGGCCTGCAGCGCCACGAAGAAGCCGGCGACGAGCAGCAGCGACGCCGGCGTGAGCACGCTGCCGAGGTCCTCCTGCCGGCTGACCAGCGAGGCGGCCACCGCGAAGACGCACGCGTAGAAGGCGTAGCCCAGGACGAACCAGGCGACGACGACGGCCACGGTGCCGATCAGCTCCCCGGGGACGTCGACCAGGTCGAGGGCCAGCGCGCCGACGACCCCGACCACCCCGATGACGACGATCTGCCCGAGCCCCAGCAGGCCCAGGCCGAGGATCTTGCCGGCCAGCAGCTGCCAGGGCCGCATGGTGGCCAGCAGCAGTTCCACCACCCGGCTGGACTTCTCCTCCACCACGCCCTGGGCGACGAACTGCGCGAACAGGATGAGCAGGCCGTAGAGCAGGACGACGCCGATGATCGCCACGACCACCTGCTGGCCGTCGTCCTCCTGATCGCCGATCGGGACGACCGCCACCTCGGGCAGGGACCGCAGGTCGACGCCGGCCTCCAGCAGCCGATCGGAGACGGCCAGCCCGCTGACCGCGCCGCCGACGACCGCCTCCAGCGCGGGGTCCCGGTCCAGGACCACGAGCTCGGGAGCCGGGCCGGTGCCGTCGACCAGCGCCGCGTCGACCTCCTCGTCCTCGACCGCGGCCCGCGCGGCGGCCTCGTCGTCGGCCTCGACCACCTGCACGTCGACGCCGACGGACTCGCCCTGCGCCTCGAGCGCCGGCCCGAGCCGGCCGTCGTCGCCCACGACCGCGACCCGGCTGGGCTCGTCACCGCCGCTGACCACCACCTGGAAGGCCATCGTGCCGAGCAGCAGCACGAGGATGACGATCGAGCTGACGATGAAGTTCTTGTCCCGGATGCGGCTGGAGACCTCGCGTGCGGCGACCAGCCGGACCAGCGCGGCGCTGCCCGGGGTGCGGGGTCCGGACGCCATCACGCGGCGACCTCCGCCGGCTCGGCGACGGCCTCGCGGAACAGTTCCACCAGGCTCGGCTCGCGCCAGGCGAAGTGGCCGACCCGGCCGGTGCGCAGCGCCGCGGCGAGCACGGCCTGGTCGTCGGCGCCCGGGGCGAGCTCCAGCAGGGTGTCACCGGCCCGCTCGGACACCACCCGCACGCCGGGCAGCGCGGCCGCCCAGCCCGGTGGCGCGTCGGGGACGACCACCCGCAGCAGCCGGCCGGGCTCGCGGCGGCGCAGCTCGGCGACCGGCCCGGTGGCGACCATGGCCCCGCGGGCGAGGATGCCGACGGCGTCGCAGAGCCGCTCGACCAGGTCGAGCTGGTGGCTGGAGAAGACGACCGGGACGCCGCCGCGCACCTGCTCGAGCAGCGCCTCGGCGAGCGCGTCGAGGCCCACCGGGTCCAGCCCGGAGAACGGCTCGTCGAGGATGAGCACCTCCGGCCGGCTGACCAGGGCCGCGGCCAGCTGCACCCGCTGCTGGTTGCCCAGCGACAGCTTCTCCACCTGGTCGCGGCGGCGCTCCCCGAGACCGAGCCGGTCGGCCCAGTGCTCGGCGGCGCGGGCGGCTGCCGCGGCGTCCAGGCCGCGGAGCCGGGCGAAGTAGGTCAGCTGCTCGCCGACCCGCATCTTCGGGTAGAGACCGCGCTCCTCCGGCATGTAGCCGATCCGGCGGCGCAGCGCCTGGTCCAGCGGCCGGCCCTCCCAGCGCACCTCGCCGGCGTCGGCGCGGACCAGCCCCATGGCGATCCGCATCGTCGTCGTCTTGCCGGCCCCGTTGGAGCCGCAGAAGCCGAACATCGAGCCCGGGGCGACGGCGAAGGAGACGCCGTCCAGCACCCGGTTGGCTCCGTAGCTCTTGTGCAACCCGTCGAACTCCAGCACGCGCTCTCCCCGCCACCCTCCGTTGCCTCCGGCAACCGTATCGGCCGCTTGCTGTCGCGCCGGGACGCCCGGTGGGGTGTCATCGGCGGATGAGCCAGGAGAACGTGCCGGCGCAGCCCCCGACCGGGGTGGGACTCGACGGGCTGCGCACGGCGGCCGCCGGGTGCCGGGCCTGCGAGCTGTGGCAGGGCACGACCCAGACGGTCTTCGGCGAGGGGCCGGAGACCGCCCGCATCGTCTTCGTGGGCGAGCAACCGGGCGACCAGGAGGACCGCAGGGGCGAGCCGTTCGTCGGCCCGGCCGGACGGCTGCTGGACAAGGCGCTGGCCGAGGCCGGCATCGACCGCCGCGACGCCTACATCACCAACGCGGTCAAGCACTTCCGGTTCAAGCCGACCGGCAAGCGGCGGATCCACCAGACCCCCGGTCCTGAGCACCTGCGGGCCTGCCGGCCGTGGCTGGAGGCGGAGTTCGCCGTGCTGCAGCCGGAGGTCGTCGTCTGCCTGGGCGCCACCGCGGCCAAGGCGCTGATCTCGCCGTCCTTCCGGATCACCAAGGAGCGCGGCCAGCTGATCCCCTGGACCCCGCCGGGCGCCGACACGCTGTTCGCCGCGGCCGACGATGACGAGGACGCGCCGCACCAGACGTGGGTGCTCGCCACCACGCACCCCTCGGCGATCCTGCGCACCCCGGACGAGGCCCGCGACGCCGCCTACGACGCGCTCGTCGCCGACCTCCGGGTCGTGGCCCACGCCCTCGCCTGAGGGCGTGGGCCACCGGTGCCGGCCGGGGGCGCTCATCCGACCGGGGGAATCGTCCGCGCTGATCCCTCGAGCACGGCCCGGCCACCGCCCGCCAGCACGCCGCCGGCCGAGTGAGCGGGTGCGGTCGGCGACGCGCGACGACACGCCGGGCGCGACGACCGGAACCCCGCACTCGGCAGCTCGCGCCGACGGTGTCGATGGCCGGCCGGGCGGCCGAGCTGCGCGGATCCCGCCCACCAGGTAGGACGGGCGCCGTGGACCGCGTCCACACGGCCGAGGCAACGGCGTCCGGAGCCCGCACCGGGGAGGTGAGCTCCTCCGACGGCCGGCTGACGACGAGTCTGTCCCGCCCGGCGGAGATGGGCGGGGACGGCGGTCCGGGCACCAACCCCGAGCAGCTGTTCGCCGCCGGCTACGCCGCCTGCTTCCACAGCGCCATGCGCTTCGCGCTCCGGGACCTCGGGCTGACCCCGCAGGCGCTCGAGGGCTCCTCGGTCACGGCCGAGGTGCACTTCCTCCGCGCGGCCCCCGGCGACCTCGGTCTCGGCGTCGACCTCTGGGCGCGGCTGCCGCAGCTGGACGACGAGCAGGCCCGGCAGCTCGTGGAGAAGACGCACACCAGCGGCCCGTACTCGCGCGCCACGGCGGGCAACGTGGCGGTCGGGCTGCACGTCGTCCCGTCGTCCTCCGCCGCCTGACCAAGGACCCCCTGCCCGCCACTGCAGGCGGCCTGCGGGGCCCGGGACGGGGCCGGCGGGCCCGAGCCGCGCGGGAACCACCTGTCAGCCGCGGGCGGAGGGCTGCGCCGAGCGGGACGCGCGGAACGTCCAGAACGAGGGGACGGCCAGCGCGACGACGACCATCGCGACGATGACGACCACGCCGCCGGAGACCATCGCCGTGGTCACGCCCGCCGCGCTGGCGATCGCGCCGGCCCGCAGGTCGCCCAGACGCGGACCGCCGGCGACCACGACCAGGAAGACGCCCTGCATGCGCCCGCGCATCGCCTCCGGCGCGGCCAGCTGCAGCATCGACGAGCGCAGCACCGCGCTGACCATGTCGCCGGCGCCGGCCACCGCGAGGCAGAGCACGGCCAGCCACAGGGTCGGGGCGAACCCGAAGCCGATGATCGCCATCCCCCACACGGCGATGGCCACGACGACGACCGCACCCTGCCGGTCCACCCGTGACACCCACCCCGACGTGAGCCCCATGAACAGCGCACCGATCGAGACGCCGGCGAACAGCCACCCCAGGCTGTTCGGCGAGTCGGCGTAGCGGCCCTCCGACAGCTCCGGGAAGACCGCCTGCGGCCAGGCGAAGAGCATCGCGATCACGTCGACGACGAAGGTCATCAGCAGCACCGGCTGGGTGCGCAGGAAGGCGAAGCCCTCGCCCACCCCGCGGACCGCGGCACCCAGCCGCAGCGGTCCGGCGTCCCGTCCCGGGGGCAGCGGCGGCAACCCGCGGAGCAGCAGGACGGCGACGAGGAAGCCGAGCGCGTCGACGGCGTAGGTCACCGGCAGGTCCCCGACGGCGATGAGCAGGCCGGCCAGCAGCGGCCCGGCGATGACGCCGACCTGGCGCACGGTCATGGCCAGCGCGTTGGCCGCCGGCACGCCCGCAGGCCCGACGATCGCGGGGATCACCGCGCTGCGGGTGGGCTGGTTGACCGCCGTGAACCCGGAGACGCAGGCGGTGAGCACCCACAGCAGCGCCAGGTTGCCGCCGCCGGGCAGCAGCGCCTGCACGGCCAGCAGCGCGCTGGTCACGGCGGAGCCGACACCGGTGACCAGCATCAGCCGGCGGCGGTCCATCGAGTCGGCGATCGCACCGCCCAGCAGGCCGAAGACGACGAGCGGCACGAGAGCCACCACCGAGGTGACGCCGACCAGCAGCGAGGAGCCGGTGAGCGCGTAGACCTGGTACGGAACGGCCACCAGCGTCATCTGCTGGCCCAGCATGGTGGCTGCGACGCCCCAGAACAGCCGGCGGTAGTCCGGGTTGCGCAGCGGGGTGGTGTCGAGAGCCCACGCGCGACGTGGCTGCGGGGGCAGCGGCACCGGCTCCTCGACGGGGCCGCCGCCCTCGACCGGATCGACCGGCGACGTCACGGTGCCAGGCGCTGGACGACCCAGCCGCCCCCCTCCGCCATGCCGTGCCCCCCGGGGGCGGACCGGACGAAGCGGAGCCGGTCGTGCAGCCGGTCGGCCCCGCCCTGCCAGAACTCGACGGTGTCGGGTACCACCCGGTAGCCGCCCCAGACCTCCGGGCGCGGCAGTTTCTCCCCCTGCGTGTCGGCGTCCAGCAGGCGCAGCCGCTCGACGAGCTCCTCGCGCGAGTCGACCGGCGTCGACTGGAGGGAGGCGGCGGCGGCCAGCTGCGCGCCGCGGGGACGGGGGTCCCACAGGTCGTCGCTGGCCGTCGGGCCGACCCGCTCCACCCGGCCGGTCACCCGCACCTGCCGCTGCAGCGCGTGCCAGGGGAAGACCAGCGCGGCCCGCGGGTTGACCGCCAGCTGGGCGCCCTTGGCCGAGGCGTAGCTCGTGGCGAAGACGAAGCCGGCCTCGTCGTAGCCCTTGAGCAACACGATCCGCGCGTCGGGTGCGCCGTCGGCGTCGGCGGTGGCGACCACGACGGCGTTCGGCTCGGGCAGCTCCGCGGCGACGGCGTCGGCGAACCAGCGGTCGAACTGCTCGACCCAGGTGGGTGCGAGGTCGTCCTCCCGGAGGCCCCGGGTCTCGTAGTCCCTGCGCATGCGGGAGAGGTCGGGCACGACCGCCATCGTGGCAGCCGGGCACGAGCGCCGTCGTGGCAGCCGGGCCCCGCGAGATCTGCACAGTGGTGGTCAGCGGGTGCCCGATGACCACCACTGTGCAGATCTCGCCGGGAGCACCGGGACCCCGCCCCGGGTGTCCCCGGTGCATCGGCACCGCCTAGGGTCGCGGAGGCAGTCGTGCGCCGCCTCCCGTGCGCGCACGAGTCCCGCGCGCAGAGGAGCATGCGAGATGGCGGACGACTTCGTACCCGGTCTGGAGGGCGTCATCGCCTTCGAGACGGAGATCGCCGAACCGGACAAGGACGGCGGCTCCCTCCGGTACCGCGGCGTCGACATCGAGGACCTGGTCGGCAAGGTCACCTTCGGCAACGTCTGGGCGCTGCTGGTCGACGGCAAGTTCGGCCCCGGCCTCCCGCCGGCCGAGCCCTTCCCCATCCCGGTGCACACCGGCGACGTCCGCGTCGACGTCCAGGCCGCGCTGGCCATGCTGACCCCGATCTGGGGCTACAAGCCGCTGCTGGACATCTCCGCCGACGAGGCTCGCGAGGAGCTCGCCCGGGCGGCGGTCATGGCGCTGTCCTACGTCGCCCAGTCCGCCCGCGGCATCGGCATCCCGGCCGTTCCGCAGGCGCGCATCGACGAGGCCTCCACCATCGTCGAGCGGTTCATGGTCCGCTGGCGCGGCGAGCCCGACCCCCGCCACGTCGCTGCCGTCGACGCGTACTGGACGTCGGCCGCCGAGCACGGCATGAACGCCTCCACCTTCACCGCCCGCGTCATCGCCTCCACCGGCGCCGACGTGGCCGCCTCCCTCTCCGGTGCCATCGGCGCGATGTCCGGCCCGCTGCACGGCGGCGCCCCCTCCCGGGTGCTGCACATGCTCGACGGCGTGGAGCAGTCCGGGGACGCGGACAGGTACGTCAAGGACCTCCTCGACCGGCACGAGCGGCTCATGGGCTTCGGCCACCGGGTCTACCGCGCGGAGGACCCGCGCGCCCGCACGCTGCGCAAGGCCGCCAAGGAGCTCGGCGCCCCGCGCTTCGAGGCCGCGCTGGCCCTCGAGCAGGCCGCCCTCAAGGAGCTGCGCGAGCGGCGTCCCGACCGGCCGATCGAGACGAACGTGGAGTTCTGGGCGGCCATCGTGCTCGACTTCGCCGAGGTGCCCAGCCACATGTTCACCTCGATGTTCACCTGTGCCCGCACCGCCGGCTGGTGCGCGCACATCCTCGAGCAGAAGAACACGGGCCGCCTCGTGCGCCCGTCGGCCCGCTACATCGGGCCGGCCCCGCGCAGGCCCGAGGAGGTCGAGGGCTTCGACACCATCAAGGTCAAGCCCATCGACCAGCCGGCCTGAGCCGGAGCACGACCTCCGACGGCCCGGGCCCGCACCAGCGGTCCCGGGCCGTCGCCGCTCTCCACCCCGACCCTGAGAGGCACTCCTCCCGGATGAGCATCACCCTCCCCGCCGACCTCCTGCCCTCCGACGGCCGCTTCGGCTGCGGCCCGTCCAAGGTGCGCCCCGAGGCCCTCGAGGCGCTGGCCGGCAGCGGCGCCTCCCTGATGGGGACCTCCCACCGGCAGGCGCCGGTCAAGGGCCTGGTCCGCCAGGTCCGCGAGGGGCTGACCGAGCTGTTCGACCTGCCTGACGGCTACGAGGTCGTCCTGGGCAACGGCGGGACGACGGCGTTCTGGGACGCCGCGATCATCGGTCTGATCCGCGAGCGCAGCGCCCACGGCAGCTACGGCGAGTTCTCCGCGAAGTTCGCGACCGGCGTGGCCGAGGCACCCTTCCTCGGCGACCCGGTGATCGCCCGGGCCGCCCCCGGCTCGCTGGCCCTGCCCACCGCCACCGACGGCGTCGACGTCTACGCGTGGGCGCACAACGAGACCTCCACCGGCGTCATGGCCCCGGTGCAGCGGCCGCACGGCACCGACGACGCGCTGGTGCTCGTCGACGCCACGAGCGCCGCCGGCGGCCTGCCGGTCGACGTCACCCAGACCGACGTCTACTACTTCGCCCCGCAGAAGAACTTCGGCGGGGACGGCGGGCTGTGGGTGGCGCTGATGTCCCGCGACGCCCTGGACCGGGTGGCCGAGATCAAGGCCTCGGGCCGCTGGATCCCCGGCTTCCTGGACCTGTCCATCGCCGTCGACAACTCGGCCAAGGACCAGACGTACAACACGCCGGCCGTCGCCACGCTGTTCCTGCTGGCCGACCAGATCCGCTGGCTGCTGTCCCTCGGCGGGCTCACCGGGGCCGTGGCCCGCACCCAGGACTCCTCCAGCCGGCTCTACGGCTGGGCCGCGCAGTCGTCCTACGCCACGCCGTTCGTCGCCGACCGCGACCAGCGCTCCTACGTGGTCGGCACCGTCGACTTCGACGAGTCGGTGGACGCCGCCGAGGTGGCGAAGGTGCTGCGCGCCAACGGCATCGTGGACGTCGAGCCCTACCGCAAGCTGGGCCGCAACCAGCTGCGGGTCGGCATGTTCCCGTCCGTCGAGCCGGACGACGTCAGCGCGCTGACCGCCTGCATCGACTTCGTCGTCGAGAAGCTCTGAAGAAGGACCCTCCTGCCCCCCGCCACTCGCAGGCTCGCGGCGGGACCCTGCAGGAGGGCCGCCGGAACGGGGGGTCACCGCTCCGGCAGACCCGCCCGCCGCTGCGCCACGCCGGGCGAGCCTGCCGACGCGCTCCCGCGCGCGCGGATAGCCTCGCAAGCGGACTCCCCCATCCCGGGGCCGGTCCACCCGCCGTGCCCACCCGAGCACCCACCCCAGGAGGCCGCCCATGCGTTCGCTGCGGCTGGTGGCGCTCACCGACGACGGCAGGAGCCTGGTGCTCGCCCTCGACGGCGCCGAACCCGGCGAGGAGGGCGAGCGCTTCGAGCTGCCGATCGACGATCGGGTGCGCGCCGCCGCGCGCGGTGACGCCCGCCGGCTCGGCCAGATCGACGTCGAGATCGGCGCCACGCTGCCGCCCCGGGTGATCCAGGCCCGCATCCGCGCCGGGGAGACGCCCGAGCAGGTGGCGCAGGCCTCGGGCATCCGCGTCGAGCGGATCATGCGCTTCGCCCACCCGGTGCTGCAGGAGCGCGAGCGGGTGGCCGAGCAGGCCCGCGAGGCCCGGGTGCGGCTGTCCGAGGGCGCGCCGTCGGTGCCGCTGCAGCAGTTCATGTCCGAGCGACTGCGGCTGCTCGGCGCCGACCTCGACGCCGTCCGCTGGGACGCCCACCGCGCCGGCGACGGCGTCTGGCAGGTCACCGCCGCCTGGCAGGCCGGCGCGAAGTCCGGCGTCACCCGCTGGGCCTACGACATCCCGGCCCGCACCGTCACCCCGGTCGACGCCGCCACCACCGACTTCGCCGAGGGCACCCGGCTGGTGCGCGTCGTCCCGCACGTGCCGGTCGAGCGCCCTTCGCCGGTGCGCCCTCGTCCGGTGTCCGTCGTCCCCGACGACGACGGCGTGCCGGCCCCCGCCTCCTCCCGGCTCGCCTGCGACGAGGGCGACGACCCACCCGCGGACGACGACGTGCGCCCGGTGCTCCCGGCCGACGTCTCCCCCGCCGCCACCCGGCGCACCGACCCCGCCCCGCCCGCCGACGAGGACGACATCAGCGAGCACGACACCGTCGTCCTCGGCCGTCCCGGCGGTGACGGGGACGACGACGAGGACCCGCGCGCCCGCATCCCCGCGTGGGAGGACATCGTCTTCGGGGTCCGCCGGCACCGCTGACCCACGTCTCGCGGACTGCCCGGCGAGCGCACCCAGGTCGCAGGAGGTCACCGAGCTCGGACGCCGCGGGGTTCGCCCCGGCACGGTGACGCCGACCACGTCCCGCCAGGTGTCCACGCGGAACCGTCGGGTACCCCGGAGAGCATGTCAGCCTCGGTGTCCATGCCCCTCGGCGGCGTGCAGGTCGGTTCCTTCGACAGCTACGAGCAGGCCCAGGCCGCCGTCGACTACCTCGCCGACCAGAAGTTCGCCGTCGAGAACGTCACGATCATCGGATCGGACCTGCGCCAGGTGGAGCGGGTCACCGGCCGGCTCACCTGGGGCCGGGTGCTCGCGGCCGGCGCAGCCGGCGGGGCCTGGTGGGGCCTGTTCGTCGGGCTGCTGCTCGGCATCTTCGCCGCCCGGCCCGGCGCCTGGATCGGTTCGATCCTCACCGGCCTGCTCATCGGTCTGCTGTTCGGCGCGCTGTTCGCCGCGATCGGCTACTCCGCCAGCCGGGGCCGGCGGGACTTCACGAGCACGAGCACCGTAGTCGCGGGCCGCTACGACCTCATGTGCAACCCCGCCCGCGCCGAGGAGGCCCGGGCTCACCTCGCCCGCTTCTCGCTGCGCGGCTGAGGAAGGACCACCCTTCCCCCCACGCCTCGCAGGCGCAGGCGGAGGGCCCCTGGAGGGTGGCCGTTCCAGTACGTCACCAAGGCCGTTCAGCGGAGGGTCGCGAACGCCACCGCGGCGGCTGCAGCGACGCCCAGGGAGTCGACCCCGGCCCGCATCGGGATGCGCGCCCGCACCCGCGCGGCCCGCTGCGCCTCCGGGGTCAGCCCCGGCCCCTCGGCCCCGAGCAGCACGGCCGTCCGCGGGTGTGCCCGCGGGTCCACCTCGGCCAGGTCGACGGCGTCGTCGGCCGGGGTGAGCGCCACGGTCAGGTAGCCGGCCTCGTGCAGCCGCTCCAGTCCGCCGGGCCAGTCGGTCAGGACGGCGAACGGCAGCGCCAGCACGTGCCCCATCGAGACCCGCACCGAGCGGCGGTAGAGCGGGTCGGCACAGCGCGGGTCCAGCAGCAGGCCGTCGACGCCGAGGGCCACCGCGGAGCGGGCGATCGAGCCCAGGTTCTCCGCGTCGTTGAGCGCCTCGAGCACGGCCAGCCGCCGGGGTGCGGCCGGGTCCGGCCCGGCCAGCAGCGCGTCGAGGTCCGCCGGCGGACGGCGGTCCGCCGAGGCCAGCACCCCGCGGGTCAGCCGGAAGCCGATCACCTCCGAGAGCACCCACTTGTCCGCCTCGTAGGCGGGGACGCCCTCGGGCAGGTCGAGCGCCGCCACCCGCCCGGGCACGCCCAGCACCGCGCGCACCCGGTAGGACGAGGCCAGCAGCCGCTCGACCGCCGGGACGCCCTCCACGATCACCGGGCCGGTGCCGCGCTCGGTGCCCGGCCGGCGGTCGCCGGCCCTGAGGTCGCGGAAGTCGGCCACCCGCGGGTCGTCCGTTTCGGTGATCGTCGCGGGGAGCTCGGGCACGACCCCGATCCTGCCAACCCCGCGCCCACCGGGCGGCCGGGCCGCCCAGCCCGCAGGATCGTCGGCGTGCCCCCCTCCCCCACGACCGTCGTCGGCGGCGGCATCGCCGGCACCGCGTGCGCAAGCGTCCTCGCCGAGGCGGGGCTCCCCGTCCGCGTGCTCGACCGCGGCCGGCGGCCGGGCGGCCGGATGGCCTCGCGCACGCTGCACGACCGCACGGTCGACCTCGGGGCCTCCTACCTGACCGCCGAGGAGGGCTCGCCCTTCGCGGCGGTGGTCGGCGACTGGGTCGCCCGCGGGCTGGCCCGCCCGTGGACCGACACCTTCGCCGTCGCCGGGCCCGACGGGCTGCGGTCGACCACCACCGGTCCGATCCGCTACGCCGCGCCGGGCGGGCTCCGCTCGCTGGTCGCCGACCTCGCCACGGGTCTGGACGTCGAGAGCGGGCGCACGGTCGCCGCCGTCGGCGCCGGCCCGCGGGTGGACGACGAGGACGTGCCGGCCGCCGTCCTGGCCATGCCCGACCCGCAGGCCCGCCGCCTGCTCGACGCGGACACGGCCGGCCGGCTGCTCGACGACCGTCCGTGGGAGCCCTCGCTGGCCGTCGTCCTGGGGTGGCCCGAGCGGCGCTGGCCGGCCGACCTGCACGGTGCTTTCGTCCACGACGACCCGGCGGTCAGCTGGGTCGCCGACGACGGGGACCGGCGCGGGGACGGCGCCCCGGTGCTGGTGGCGCACACGACCGCCGAGTTCGCGGCCGCCCACCTGGCGGACCCGGACGCCGCCGCCGGCCCGGTCGCCGCCGCGGTCGGCCGGGCGCTGCGCATCGACGTCCCGCCGGCCTGGACGACGGTGCACCGCTGGACCTACGCGCGCCCCGCCGAGGCGCGGTCCGAGCCGTTCGCGCTGGCCGACGGGATCGGGGTCTGCGGCGACGGCTGGTCGGCGCCGTCGCGGGTGCAGGCCGCCTGGACCTCGGGCACCGCGCTCGGCCGCGCCCTGCTCACTGCATGACACTCGCGATCATGGCGCCCTGACCACCCCCACGCGCCCCGCGGTGGTCCCGGCGCCATGATCGCCGGAGAGTGGCGGCTACCGCGCCACCCGTGCCAGCTGGCGGGCCTGGGCGACCAGCCGGCCGGTGGCGTCCCAGATGCGGCACTCCTCGTCCGCCCAGCCGCCGGCCACCTCGGTGCAGCGTGACTCGACCAGGCACCAGCCCGGCGCCGGCAGCGCGCGGACCAGCACCTGCAGCTGCACGGTGGGCGCCCAGCCGGTCCGGCCCACGGCGAAGGCGGTGGGCGGCAGGGCGTCGGCGAACAGCAGCAGCGTGAACGGATCGGGCGCACTGCCGTCGGCCAGCCGGATCCAGGACCGCAGCACCCGCTGGTCGGAGTACCGGCCGACGGTCCAGCCCGCCGTCGCGGGGTCGAGCCGGGTGTCGATTCGCCGGACCAGGCCGACGGCCGGCCCGGCCCCGGTGGTCCGGGTGACGACGCAGTCGTCGGGACCGGGCAGCTGCGGCGCGGCGTTGTGGGTGTACTCGGCCGGCTCGGTCCCGAGGGTCGCCGTGGTCACCTGGACTGCGAGCGACGGGCCGGCCTCGCCGGCGACCAGCACCGAGGAGTGCGCCAGCGTGCGCCCGGCCGGGCCCGGGGTGACGGCGACGTGGGCCGGACCTCCGGGGGTGGCCCGCAGGTAGCTCGCCGAGAGCGCGACCGGGTGCGGGTGCGGGCTGTCCAGGACGGCGGCGCGGGCGGCCACCGCCAGCAGGTAGCCGCCGTTGAGGACGCCGCCACCGACGTCCCAGCCGGGGTCGAGGTCGGCGACCAGGCCACCCCCCTCGGCACGTCGCACGGTCGTCGCTGCGTCGAAGGCGGACGGGGTCCCATCGGTCTGCGGCACGCCCCCGAGCCTGCCAGGGTGGGGTTCCATGGAGTACACGCACCTGGGGCGCAGCGGCCTGTCGGTCTCCCGGCTCTGCCTGGGCACGATGAACTTCGGCTGGAAGACCGAGGAGTCCGACGCCCACGACCTGATGGACCGGGCGCTGGCCGAGGGCGTCAACTTCTTCGACACCGCCAACGTCTACGGCTTCGACGCCGGCAAGGGGCGCACCGAGGAGGTCCTCGGCACCTGGTTCGCCCGCGGTGGCGAGCGCCGGGAGAGGACGGTGCTGGCCACCAAGGTCTACGGCTCCATGAGCGACTGGCCGAACGACACGTTCCTCTCCGCCCGCAACCTGGTCCGCTCCTGCGAGGCCTCGCTGCGACGGTTGCAGACCGACTGGATCGACCTGTACCAGTTCCACCACGTCGACCTGTCCACGCCGTGGGAGGAGATCTGGCAGGCCTGCGAGACGCTGGTGGCGCAGGGCAAGGTGCTCTACGTCGGGTCGTCCAACCACGCCGCCTGGCAGATCGCCGCGGCCAACGAGGCGGCCGCCCGCCGGCACTTCCCGGGCCTGGTCAGCGAGCAGTCGCACTACAACCTGCTCACCCGGCACGTGGAGCTGGAGGTGCTGCCGGCCGCGCAGCACTACGGGGTCGGCGTTCTCCCGTGGAGCCCGCTGGCCCAGGGCCTGCTGGCCGGCGTCCTCGGCGACCAGGCCGGCGACCGCCGCCACCTAGAGCGCAACCGCGAGCGCATCGAGCGGCACCGCTCCGCGCTGCAGGCCTACGAGGACGCCTGCCGCGAGTGGGGCCACGCCCCGGCGGACGTCGGGCTCGCCTGGCTGCTGCACCAGCCGGCGGTGACCGCACCGATCGTCGGACCACGCACGATGGAGCAGTTCGAGGGCTCGCTGCGGGCGCTCGGTGTCCGGCTGGACGACGCCCAGCTCGCCCGGCTCGACGAGATCTTCCCCGGCTACCGAGCGGCTCCGATGGAGTACGCATGGTGATCCTGCTGCCTCGCTAGCACCTGTCAGTCACCACGGGAACACTCAGCGCGATCCGCCGTCCCCCGGACCCCCAGGACTGGGGGGCGGGTTCCCCTCCTGCCGCGTGTGCCCGGCCCCCCGCCCTCCCCCGGAGCCTCGGAACCGACGAGAGCGGCCGGTGGGGGCGGGCTCTCCGGCGCCGGGGGGCGGGTGCGCGTGCACGGGTACGGGGACGAGACGGCCGGGGTGTGCCCGTTCAGCGGAGCCGGCGCCGGGGACGGCGGGACGACGCGCAGCGCCGTGTCGCGGCGGGCCGTGCTCGCCGGGCTGGCGGGCATCGCGGCGCTGCCGGTCATGAGCGGGACCGCCCTGGCGGCGCCGCCCCGCCGTCCGCCGGCACCGACGCAGTCACCCGCGGCTCCACCACCGGCGCGCCGTCCGCGGGCCGCCCGCGGTGCGCACGCCGTCGGCAACCCGCGCGGCAGCGACATCGCGGTGCGCGCCGGCCGGGACGCCGAGGCCCGCTTCGGGCTGATGTTCAAGAAGCTGCCGGCCTTCGCCCCGCCGGACGCGCTGCTGACCGCGCTGGCGGTCTCGATGAACGACGGCAAGGCGCCGCTGTCCGACGTCAAGGACTCCGACGTCGCCTTCGACAACCCGGGCATGCCGGCCGGCTACATCTACCTCGGCCAGTTCATCGACCACGACATGACGCTGGACAAGACGCCGCTCACCCAGCAGCAGCAGGACCCGCGGGCGACGACCAACTACGACACCCCCCGCTTCGACCTGGCCAGCGTCTACGGCCGCGGGCCGGCCGGCAGCCCGGAGCTCTACGACCCGGCGCGGCCGGGCTACCTGCTGTGCAACGACCACGACGGCGTGCGCGACCTGCCCCGCGACGACGTCGGGGCGGCCTGCCTCGGCGATCCGCGCAACGACGAGAACCTGATCGTCGCCCAGTTCCACGCGGTCTTCCTGCGCCTGCACAACAAGCTGCGCGACGAGGGCAAGACCTTCGAGCAGGCGCAGCAGCTGGTCCGCTGGCACTACCAGTGGCTGATCGTCAACGACTACCTGCCGCGGATCGTCGGCCGCGACGTCGTCGACCGGCTGGTCCGGCGCCGCCGCGGCGGGCCCATCGAGTTCCTCGGGCGGTTCTACAAGCCGCGCAACCCGCGCCGGCCGTACATGCCGGTCGAGTACTCCGGCGCGGCCTACCGCTTCGGGCACAGCATGATCCGCGCCGAGTACGAGGTGCACGACCAGCACACCGTGCCGATCTTCGGCAACGAGGGCCACCAGGACCTGCGCGGCAACCGGCCGGTCCCGGCCGACCTGTGGATCGACTGGAACTACTTCTTCGAGATCCCCGGCATGAGCACGCCCGACGACCGCAACATGGCGCGCCTGATCGACACCCAGCTGTCGCTGCCGCTGTCGACGCTGCCGCCGACCGTCGTGGCACCCACGGCCGGCGCTATCACCTCGCTGGCCGAGCGCAACCTGCTGCGCGGCAAGCGGCTGGGCCTGCCCGCCGGTCAGGACGTCGCCGTCGCCATGGGTCTCGAGCCGTTGACCAACCAGCAGCTGGGCCTCACCGACCCCGGCTGGAAGGGCAAGGCGCCGCTCTGGTTCTACGTGCTCAAGGAGGCCGAGCTGCTCGGCGGGCACCGGCTGGGCCCGGTCGGTGGCACGATCGTCGCCGAGGTGATCCTCGGCCTGATGGCCTGCGACACCGCCTCGTACTTCACCGCCAACCCCGGCTTCGACCCCGGCGCCGGGTACTCGATGGGCCACCTCCTGCTCTGGGCCGACGCGATCGACCCGCGTGCCTTCGAGGTCCCGGAGGAGGAGGACCCCGAGGACGGCGCGGCCGACGAGGACGAGATCGAGGACGAAGAGCCGCACGAGGAGGAATCGGAGGTCGAGGAGCCGGAGGACGACGAGGAGCCCGAGCTGCTCGAGCCCGGCGAGGCGCCCGACCCCGCGGCGACCTCCCCGGTGCCCGGCCCGGTGGTCTAGGGCGTGTCTCCCACGTGCGTGGCCGGTGCTGCAGAACTCTCGCTCGACGGGCGATGCCGCCGGCGACGTCGACTGGGCGGTGTCGGTCGACTCCACGGTCAGCCGCGCCCACCAGCACGCCACCAACCTGCCGCGAGCCGAGATCCCCACAGGGGGCATCAGCGAACTACGTGAACAGGTCCGCGGGCCTCGCACCCGCTCTCTGATCGAGCCGGCTGACCTCGGCATCGGTCGTTCCCGCGGTGGCCTGTCGACCGGGTGCACCAGGAGGAGATGACAAGTGGCTTACGACCCTGAGCTCGCAGACCGTGTTCGCGATGCTCTTCCCGATGAGAAGAACGTCCGCGAGGTGAAGATGTTCGGTGGCCTCGCGTTCATGGTCGATGAGAAGATGGTCGCCTGCGTCTCGGGCGGCGGTGGCGCCCTACTCGTGCGCGTGTCGCGCAGTCGCGATGCCGAGTACCTGGAGGTGGCCGGGGCCCGCCGGGCAGAGATGGGCAAGGGCCGGTCGATGGGCGAAGGTTGGATCACCATCGATGAGGCGGCGCTCACGGAAGACAGACATCTGCACTTCTGGATCGACGCCGTCCTGGAGTACAACGCCGAGAAGACAGCGAAGCGTTGATCTAACGGACCCGCTGCGATAGAAGGACCCCGTCCTCCTCTCGAAGGGCCCCCTTGCCCCCACCACTTCCAGGCTCGCGCCAGGCCCCGTCCAGAGGCTCGCCGCGAGCGTGCGAGCGGTGAGGAGGACGGGGTCCTTCTGCCTGCACGGGGGCCGTCAGGGCTCGCGGCGAGCCTCTGACCGGGGCCGCGGGCTCAAGCCAGCGGCCAGGACGCGATCCGGTCGTAGCGCGGCACGGGTCCCAGGTGGCTCTCCAGCAGCTCCACCTCGGTCACCGGCCAGCCGGGCCCCCGGTAGCCGGCCAGCCGGTCGGGCAGGTCGCCGTCGCCCGGCCGGCCCGGCCGCCAGCGGCCCAGGGTGAGGTGGGCGCGGAACGGCCGCTCCTCCACCGGCATCCCGAGCCCCCGGGCGACGCCGGCCAGCCGGCCGGCGAGGGCGCCCAGCGCGTCGCCGTCCCCCGTGACGCCGGCCCAGAACACCTGCGGGCGACGGCGCGAGCCGAACCGTCCGGCGCCGGCGAGCCGGAGGGTCGTCGACGGGGTGGCCGTCACGGCCGGTGCCGCCGCGGCCACCAGCTGCGCCACCCGTTCGGGCGGGACCGCGCCGAGGAAGAGCAACGTCAGGTGCCAGCGGGTCGGCGGCGTCCAGCGGGGGGCGCCCGGCGCCTCGCGCAGCGGCGCCAGCGCGTGGTCCAGGTCGGCCAGGGCCGCGGCCGGCGGGGTGACCGCGAAGAACAGCCGCCGCGGCCGGGGGGCGGTCAGTCGGGCACCGCCAGGCCGGCGTCGGCGAGCGCGGCCTGCAGCCGCAGCCGCTCGACGTCGCGGGGCCGTCCGGGCGGGACGCGCTCGAGCGCGTGCGGCACCTCCAGCAGCCTGGCCGCCTCGGTGAGGACGTCGTCGTAGGCCGCCTGCAGTCCCCGGCGGCGGGCCATCGGCGCGCCGGCCGGCACGCGGGCGAGCTGCGCGCCGAGCCGGCGGAGGTCCGCGGCCACCTGCTCGAGCGGCCGCCCGGCCGGCACCGCCGGCTGCTCCTGGCCGCGGCGGAGCAGCCGCGGCAGCTGCGCGGAGCCGAACACCAGCCGGGCCACGTAGCCGGCGAGGGCCACCGAGCCGACCACACCGCCGACGATGGCGCCGAAGTGGAGCAGCGAGGTCACCATGCCGCCTCCGGGGACGACTCGGGAGTGGTGGCCGTCACGGTACGACGCGGCGACGGCCTCAGCTCGTGTTTCGCGTGCCCGGGACCTCGCCCGCGGCGGCCTCGGCCACCGCGCGGACCGACGCAGGCGGGACCGCCCGCTGCCCCACGTGCAGCTGGAGCCGCGGAGGGACGACGTGCGCCTCCAGCCGGACCCGCCGGCCGCGCGCCAGGCACGCGGCCGCGCCGGCCCCGGCGGCCACCGCGACGGCCCCGCCGAGGACGAACCCCCAGGGTGCGCCGAAGCGCTCGGAGACCCAGCCGACCAGCGGCGCGCCCAGCGGGGTGCCGCCCAGGAAGCACATGAAGTACAGCGCCATGACCCGACCGCGCAGCTGCGGGTCGACGCCCAGCTGCACGAAGCTGTTGTTGGCCACGCTGAACACCAGGCCCGCCGCACCGGTGGGCACGAGCAGCGCCGCGAACGACCAGTAGGTGGGCATCAGCCCGCAGGCGACGGAGAACAGCCCGAAGACGATCGCCGCGATCACCAGGAACCGTTGCCGCGGGCGCTGCGTGCGCCGGCTGGACAGCAGCGCGCCGGACAGCGACCCGACCGCGAAGCAGGTGGTGAGCAGCCCGAACGCCTGGGCGCCGAGATCGAACACCTCACGGGCCATGAGCGCGATCGTGACCTGGGAGTTGAAGGTGAACGTGCCCAGCACGAGCGCCAGTCCCATCGCCAGCCGCAGGTCCGGACGCGACCACGCGTAGCGCAGCCCCTCGCGCAGCTGGCCCCGGGCCCGCGCGACCGGCGGGCTGGCGTGCAGCTCACCCGGTCGCATGCACAGCAGCGCGCCGATGGTGAACGCGAAGCTGGCCGCGTTGACCAGGAAGGCCGGCGCGGTGTCCCCCGAGGCCGCCCCGATGAGCAGCCCGGCGACCGCGGGGCCGACCAGCCGGGCCCCGTTGAAGATCGTGGAGTTGAGGCTGACCGCGTTCGGCAGCAGCTCGGGGCCGACCAGCTCCGCGACGAAGGCCTGCCGCACCGGTGCGTCGATCGCGGAGACCGAGCCGAGGGCGCCGGCGAGGACGAAGACGTGCCACAGCGCGATCCCGTCGGTGGCCACCAGCACCCCGAGCAGGAGGGCGAGCAGACCCATGAGGGTCTGGGTCGTCACGAGCATGCGGCGCTTGGGGTAGCGGTCGGCGAGCACCCCGCCGTACAGGCTGAGCAGCAGCGTCGGGCCGAACTGCAGCGCGGTGACCAGCCCGAGCGCCACCCCGTTGTCGTCCGAGAGCTGCAGGACCAGCCAGTCCTGGCCGATGCGCTGCATCCAGGTCCCGGTCAGGCTGACCAGGTTCGACGCGGCGTAGAACCGGTAGTTGCGCACGCGGAGCGACCGGAACACCCCGCTGTCCGCAGCTGCGCCGCTCACCCACTCGCCAGCTTGTCGATGATGACCGCCGCCTCGCGCAGCACCGTCCGCTCCTCGGCGGTGAGCTGCTGGAGCATGCCGGACAGCCAGGCCTCGCGGGTGCGGGCCTCGGCGCCGAGCAGCTCCTCCGCGGCCGGGGTCAGGTCGATGACGACCTGCCGCCCGTCGGTCGGGTGCGGGCTGCGGGTGACCAGCCCCATCCCCTCGAGCGCGACGACGACGCGGGTCATCGACGGCGGCTGGACCCGTTCGTGGCCGGCCAGCTCACCGGGGCTCATCGAGCCGTGCCGCTTGAGCGTGGACAGCGCCGCCAGGTGGGTGAGCGTGACCGAGGTGTCCACCGACTGGTTGCGCAGCCGGCGGGAGAACCGCATCACGGCCAACCGCAGGTCGTGGGCCAGCGCCGCGGTGTCCAGCGTCGTCCGGCTCACGGTCCCCACCCTAACCGGGGATCCTTAGCACGGCTCAGAACAGCTGCTGGAGCGGCTCCAGGGCGAAGTACACGACGAACAGGACGGCGATCAGCCACATCAGCAGGTGGATCTCGCGCCGGCGTCCGGCCGCGACGTGCAGCAGCACGTAGCTGACCACGCCGGCGCCGATGCCGTTGGTGATCGAGTAGGTGAACGGCATGACCGCGATGGTGAGGAAGGCCGGGATCACCACCGTCATGTCCTCCCACTCCAGGTGCCGGATCTGGTTGACCATCAACGCACCCACGATCACCAGCACCGGCGCCGCCGCCTCCGACGGCACGATCTCCACCAGTGGGGTGAAGAACATGGCCAGCAGGAACAGCACGCCGGTGGCCACGCTGGCCAGCCCGGTCCGCGCGCCGTCGGCGACCCCGGCAGCGCTCTCGACGTAGGTCGTGTTGGACGAGACGCTGGCCGCGCCGCCGGCCGCGGCGGCCACCGAGTCGACCAGCAGCACCGGCTGCGACCTGGGCAGGTTGCGCTTCTCGTCGAGCAGGTCGCCCTCGGCGCCGACCGCGGTGACCGAGCCGACGGTGTCGAAGAAGTCGGCGATCATGATCGAGAAGACGACGAGCAGCGCCGCGATCACGCCGATCCGCTCGAAGCCGCCGAACAACGAGAACTGCCCCACCAGGGACAGGTCCGGGGCGCTCACCAGCTCCTCCGGCAGGGTCGGCACCTGCAGCGCCCAGCCGCGCGGGTTGACCTCGGCGCCGTCGGCGCCGATCCGCGGACCGATCCCGGCGAGGGCCTCGACGACGATCGCGAACACCGTCGAGACGACGATCCCGATGAGCAGCGCACCCCTGACCCGGCGGACCACGAGCACGCTGGTCAGCAGCAGCCCGACGACGAAGACCAGCAGCGGCCAGCCGGCGAGCTGACCGTTGACGCCGAAGCTGATCAGCGGGCTCCCCGGCCGGATGACGCCGGCGTCGGCCAGGCCGATGATCGTGAGGAAGAAGCCGATGCCGACCGCGATCGCCGTCTTGAGCTGCGCGGGGATCGCCTCGAAGACCGCCCGGCGGAAGCCGGTGAGCACCAGCGCGGTGATCAGCAGGCCCTCGAGGACGACCAGGCCCATGATCTCCGGCCAGGACATCTGGGTGGCCGCGAACACCCCCACGATCGCGTTGATCCCGAGACCGGCGGCCACCGCGAACGGGTAACGGCCGACGACCCCCATCAGGATCGTCATGACCCCGGCCACGAGCGCGGTGACCGCGGCGACCGAGGCGAAGGGCAGCGAGGCCCCGGTGATGTCGGGCCCCGACAGGATGATCGGGTTGAGCACCACGATGTAGGCCATCGTGAAGAAGGTCGTCAGGCCGCCCCGCAGCTCACGGGGAACCGTCGAGCGGCGGGCGCTGATGCCGAAGTAGCGGTCCAGCCCGTTGCTGGGCCTGACCCGCGGTCCCTCGCTGCGCCGCGGGGACCGCGCCGGGGTGGCGACGTCGGCGGGGGTGCCGCCGTCCGTGGTGCGGCCCGTGGACGGGCGGGACTTCTCTGCCATGACGACTCTCCGGGCGCGCGGCCGGGCCAGCGTGCGGCGGGGGGCGCGCCGGCTGACCGGTGGGGACTGCGATGAGCGGCGACAGCGTGCCACACCCGTGTTCGGGCCACGTGACACGCGTCCGGGATCGCAGGTCCTAGGGTCAGGTCGTGCCCCGACCGGCCAGGAAGGCCCCTCCCCCGCTGCGTGTGGACACCGTGCGGGTCGTGCTCGCCGGAACGGCGGTGTGGGTCGTGGCGCTGGTGGTCCTGCTGCTGCTCGGCGACCGGGTGGACCGGATGTGGACCTGGACCTGCGTCGCCGGCATCGCGCTGGCCGGCGTGGGCCTGGGCGTGATGCGCCTGCAGGGCCAGCTCGGCCGCCGCGACTGACGAGCGGACCCCGCGAGCAGGCCAGCTGCCCACGGGGCCGCTGCCGGAGTGCGGACCGAGCCCGGGACTCAGTCCGACAACACGTCGAAGGTGCCGGTGTCGTACCGGGCGGAGCGCACGACCTCGGTCGCGTCGTCGGCCGCCAGCGTGGCCTGGCTGTGCGCGCCGCAGCCGTAGTCGACGGTGACCACGCGGCCGTCGGCCGGGGCGTAGACGTTGCCGCACGCGCCGAAGCGGTGCCGCAGCGAGCCGGCCAGCGGCAGGAAGAACCCGCAGGTGCCGCAGGGTCCGGGCGCCTGACGTGCCATCGCGGAGCGGGGACCGAACTCCCCCGCGCTCCAGCGGGCCGCCGTCTCCTCGCGCCCCTCCCGCGACATGACCCGCTCCCGGCCGAGACCGACCTCGGAGGCGACGACGGAACCCTCGGGGTCGTCGGCGGAGTCGTCGTCGGTGGTGTAGCCGGGGACCAGCCGGGGGTCGTCCTCGGTCGAGGGCAGCACGTCGCCGACCGAGAGGTCGCCGGGGCGCAGCCGCTCGTGCCACGGCACCCAGGCGGGGGCCAGCAGCGCCTGCTCGCCGGGCAGCAGCACGACCTCGTCGACGGTCACCTGCTCCTCGCCCGGCACCCGCGCGAGGGTGACCGCCCAGTGCCAGCCGACGTAGCCGGGCAGCCGGCTGGCGAAGGAGTGGGTGACCACCTCGCCGAGGTCCTCGCCCACCGGCACGGCGGACGGCGCCTCGGGGCTGGCGCCGAGGTGCTCGCCGACCAGGTCCGGGGACCCGGCGGTCTCGACCGCCGCAGCCCGCGCCTGCTCGACGGCGGTGCTGGGCACGTCGCTCCCCGCGTCAGCGGGGTCGGGAAACTCGGCCACGGCGCCATTCTCCCTGACGCGGGGAGCGGCCGGGAGGCACGGGGGCGCTGCCCGCGTCCTCCCAGGTGGGTGCGGCACCATGGGCCCGTGTCGTCGCCCCGCCTCCCCGGCGCCGGTCGCCGCGCCCTGCGCCGGCGTCCGGCGCCGCCGCGGGCCCCGGGGGCGGAGACGGCACCGCTTGGCGTGCAGCGGCCGGCCACCCGCCCGCTGCCGACGGCCGGGGACGGCGCAGCCCCGCCGACCGCGGTCCTGCCGCCGGCCGCCCCGCTGCCCCCGCCGCCGCGGAAGCTGACGGTCACCCGGGTCGCGGCCGCCCGCACCCGCGAGCTGACCGGGGCCGCCGTCCGCCGGGTGCAGACGGCCAGCCGGGCCGACGGTGCGGGTCAGAGCGGGCTGGCCCGGTTGCTGTGGGTCAACGCCCTGCACATGGCCGGCGACGCGATGATCGTCGTCTCGCTGGCCGGCACGCTCTTCTTCGCCGCCACCACCGACGCGCAGCGCAGCAACGTGGCGCTCTACCTGCTGGTGACGATGGCCCCGTTCGCGGTCGTCGCCCCGGTGATCGGACCGCTGCTCGACCGGCTGCAGCGCGGCCGCCGCTGGGCGCTGGCCGTGAGCCAGCTGGGCCGGGCCGCGCTGGCCCTGGGAATGGCCGCCCACTTCGACGACCTCTGGCTCTACCCGGCGGCGCTGGGCGTCCTGGTGCTGTCCAAGGCGCACAACGTGCTGCGGGCCGCGGTGATCCCGCGCGTGCTGCCCGGAGCGATGTCGCTGACCTCGGCCAACGCGCGCACGTCGGTGTTCGGCCTGCTCACCGCCGGCGTCTTCGGCGGGATCGGCGCCGGGCTGGCCTGGGCACTGGGCTTTCCCTGGCTGCTGTGGGCGACCGCCGCGGTGTTCGGCTGCGGCGCGGTGCTCGCGGTGCGGCTGCCGCACCGCGTCGACGTCCCCACCGGTGAGCTGCCCGCTGATGTCTTGTCCACCGCACCGCAGGCGGTGGCGACCGGGCGCCGTCGCCGTCCGGTGAACCCGCGGGTGGTCGTGGCCCTGCGGGCCAACGCCGCGCTGCGCGGGCTCGGCGGGTTCCTGACGATCTTCTCCGCCTTCCTCGTCCAGGCCACGGTAGAGGGCGGCTGGCAGGGCACGCTGGCGCTCGGCGCGGTCGCGGGGGCGGCCGGCGTGGGCAGCGTGCTGGGCACCGCCGTCGGCTCCCGGCTGCACCGCGTCGACCCCGACCGGGTGGTGCTGTGGTCGGCGGGCACCGCGGCGGCGATCACCGTCGTCGCGGCGGTCTTCTACAGCTTCGCGATGGCCGCCCTCGTCGCCGGCGTGGCCGCCGTCGCCAACGCCCTGGGCAAGGTCGCCCTCGACGCGATCATCCAGCGCGAGGTCCCCGAGAGCCTGCGGGCCTCGGCGTTCGCCCGATCGGAGACGGTGCTGCAGCTGTCCTGGGTCGTCGGCGGCGCGCTCGGCATCGCCCTGCCGCCGACCGGCTGGCTGGGCTTCACCGTCGCCGCCGGGCTGCTCGTGCTCGCCGTCGCGCTGGCGCTCTGGCGCCCGCGACGCCGGGCGGCGCCACCGACCGCGCCAGTTCCGGCCCCGGACGCACTGACCGACCCGCTCGGCCGGCTCTCGTGAGACGGATGGCGATCCCGGCCGTCGTGCTGCTGCTGGCCGGCTGCGGCTCCGAGCCGTCCGGCCCGCAGGACGTGGTCGTGGAGGCCGGGCCGCAGCGCGTGCAGGTCCCGCCCAGCCAGTCCTGCGTGGACGGCGAGCGACAGCAGTTCCCCCCTGCCTCGCCGATCGTCGAGGTCTCCCCCGGCACCACCATCCGGCTCACCGTGCCCGAAGCGGTGGCCGAGAACGGCTGGGACGTGCAGGTCTACGACGAGCAGATCCAGGAGCGGCTCGGCATCGCGGAGGTCGATCCCGGCGCAGCCGTGTTCGAGGTCGACAGCTCCGACGTCGTCCCACCGGCGTTCTACCTCGTCGTCGTGGAGGACGCCGGCGAGGAGTGCGAGGGCTTCAGCGGGGCCTGGCCGGTCGGCTTCCTCCGCGCCGGCGGCGACCTGGGCGGGACACCGACCAGCAGCGCCCCGCCGCAGGGCTGAACCCGGCACCTCTGGGGCGCCGTCGGCTCCGTCCGAGCCCCGCCCCGAGCCTGGTGACGCATGGGAACGGCCCCGTCCAGAGGCTCGCCGCAGGCCTCGTCCCGGATCCCACCCCGAGCCCGCGAAGGGTGGGGAGGACGAGGTCCTGCCACGGGGAGGAGGACGGGGTCCCTCCTCAGTGCTCCAGGTCGGTGGCGACCGCGCGCAGCACCGAGGCGACCTTGCGGGCCACCGGCCGGTCGGGGTGCCGGCCGTGCCGCAGCCCGTTGGACACGTCGTCGAGCAGCTTGATCAGGTCCTCGATGATCGGGACCAGGTCGTCGGGCTTCTTGCGGGTCCGCTCCGCGTGCGCCGCCGTCACCGACGGCAGCGGGTCCAGCACCCGCACCTGCAGGGCCTGGTCGCCGCGGCGGCCGGCGACGATGCCGAACTCCACCCGCTGACCGGGCTTGAGCTCGCTGGTGCCGGACGGGAGGGCGTCCTTGTGCACGAAGACGTCCGGGCCGTCCTCACGCGAGAGGAAGCCGAACCCCTTCTCCGGGTTGAACCACTTGACTCTGCCGGTGGGCACGTTGATCCCTCAGTCGTCGGTCGCGGGCGGCCCCGGCACCGGGCCGGGAGGACGGGCGCGGCACGGATGGCCGCTGCTGCCAGGTTAGTCGCCACGCGGCGCCGTCCCACCGGTATTGCGCCGCCCGCCTCCCGGACCCGACCTAGCCTGGCGCGGTGCCGCCTGCCGACCACCCCGACTACCGCTTCACGCTGGCCAACGAGCGCACGCTGCTGGCCTGGCTGCGCACCGGACTGGCACTGGTCGCCGGCGGCGTCGCGGTCGCGGAGTTCGCCCCCGACCTCGGTGTCGCCTGGGGCAGCGCCGCGGTGGCGGTGGCGCTGGTGCTGACCGGGCTGGGCGCGGCGGTGGGCGGCTACGTGCGCTGGCGGCGCAACGAGCAGGCGATCGTCACCGACCGGCCGCTGCCGTCGAGCCGCGTGCTGCCGGCGCTGGTGGCCGCGGTGGCCGCCGTCCTCGTCGTCGTGGCCGTCCTCGTGGGCGTCGAGGTGCTGCGCGGGTGAGCGGCTCTGCGCTCGGGCCGGCTCCGCCGGGCGGGAGCGAACGGATGACGACGGCGGCCCGGGAGACGCAGCCGGAGCGCACCGTCCTGTCCTGGCAGCGCACCGGCCTGGGCGTGCTCGCCGTCGCCGGCCTGCTGGCCCGCGAGGCGGCGACCGGCGGCGCGGCGGTGCGGCTGGCCGTGGCCGGCGCGGTGGCGCTGCTGGGCCTCGGCGTGCTGGGCGGGCTGGCTCCGCTGCGGGCGCGGGCGGCGGAGCGGGCCGTCGACCGCGGGACGGGGGTGGCGGTGCCGCGGCTGGCGCTGCTCATCACCGCCGTCGTCGTCACGGTGGCGGGCGCTGCCCTCGTCGCGGTGCTCAGCCCTCGCTGACCGGGAGCTCGACGATGCCGAGCCGGTCGAGCAGCACGAGGAACACCGCGGCGAAGTCGTTGCCGGCCACCTCGCGGTGCACCCGGTCCCAGTCGACCTGCTCACGCAGTGCCCGGGCCACCGGCAGCAGCCGCCCGTAGTCGCAGTAGTGCTCGTCCAGGGTCATGAGCTTGGTGACGACGATGTCGGTGGCCCCGAGCACCGGCATGTGCACCGACAGCACCGGCATGTCCTCGGCCCGGTCGATGAGGTCCTGCTCGACCGGGACGCCGCAGGTCCGCCACAGGACGTCGATGAACGAGCCGCCCTGGACGACCTTGGTCAGCCAGTCCTCGGGCGGGTCGACGACATCCAACCCGGCCTCGGCCAGCACCTTGGCCGCGCGCTCGGCCTCCGCCGCCGGCACCAGGAAGTCCGCGTCGTGGTCGGGCTCCGGAGCCCCGCGGACCCACGCGGCGTAGCCGCCGCACAGCGCGAAGGGGACGTCGCCCTGCTTGAGCGCGACGGCGACGCGCTTGAGGAGGTCACGGATCTCGTCGCGGTCCGAGGGCTGCACGCAGTGGCTGCTACCCGGGGTTCGCCCGCCGGAACGTGACGGTGTGGACGGCGGCTCGCGGGGCACAGGAGGCCCGTGCGGATCGCGACCTTCAACATCCTCCACGGGCGCTCGCCCGCCGACGACCGGGTCGACGTCGAGCGCCTCGCCGCCGCGGTGAAGGACCTCGACGCCGACGTGCTGGGGCTGCAGGAGGTCGACCGGGACCAGCCGCGTTCCCTCGGCACGGACCTCACCGCGGTGGCGGCCGAGGCGATGGGCGCCGTGGACTCCCAGTTCGTGGCGGCGCTGCACGGCACCCCCGGCGGCACGTGGATGGCCGCCACCGGCGAGGAGCAGCCGGGGTCGGCGACCTACGGCATCGCGCTGCTGTCGCGCTACCCGGTGGTGTCCTGGCGGGTGGTGCGGCTACCTGCGCTGCGCAGCCGGGTACCGGTCTGGTTCCGCGGCGCGCCCCGTCCGAAGCTGGTCGGTGACGAGCCGCGGGTGGCCGTCGCCGCCGTCCTCGACGGGCCGTCGGGCCAGTTCACCGTCTGCAACACCCACCTGTCGTTCGTCCCGGGCTGGGGCGCGCTGCAGCTGTCCAAGCTGGTGCGCTCGCTCACCGGGACCCGCGAGCCGCTGGTGCTGATGGGCGACCTGAACATGCAGGCCGGCCAGGCGGAGCGGGTCAGCGGGCTGCGGCCGCTGGCACCCACCGTGACGCCGACCTTCCCGGTCGACGAGCCGGCCCGGCAGCTGGACCACGTGCTGGCCCGCGGACCCATCACCGCGACCGGACCGGCAGAGGCCGTGCGGCTGCCGCTGTCGGACCACCGGGCCCTCGTGGTGCCCTGCGCCCCCGACTAGCCTTCGCACGAGCGGCCCCTCTGCAGGGCCCCGCCGCCGGCCCCGTCCAGAGGCTCGTCCCGAGTTCGCGAGGGATGAGGAGGACGGGGTCCTGCCACGGTGGGGGCAGAGGGGTCCTTCCACCTCAGGCGTTGCGGACGGCGGCGGCGTCCTCGAGGCCGAGCTCCTTGACCGAGACCTCGCGCATCTCGATCTTGCGGATCTTGCCGGTGACCGTCATGGGGAAGGAGTCGACGACCTTCACGTAGCGCGGGACCTTGTAGTGGGCCAGCCTGCCGGCGCAGAACTCGCGCAGCGCCTCGGGCGTGAGCGGCCCGGCCCCCTCGCGCAGCCGCACCCAGGCCATGAGCTCCTCGCCGAAGCGCTCGTCGGGCACCCCGATGACCTGGGCGTCGACCACGTCGGGATGGGTGTAGAGGAACTCCTCGACCTCGCGCGGGTACACGTTCTCCCCGCCGCGGATGACCATGTCCTTGATGCGGCCGACGATGTTGAGGTAGCCCTCGGCGTCCATGACCGCGAGGTCGCCGGTGTGCATCCAGCGGGCGGCGTCGATGACCTCGGCGGTCTTCTCCGGCTCGTTCCAGTAGCCGAGCATCACCGAGTAGCCGCGGGTGCAGAACTCCCCCGGCGTCCCGCGGGGCACGGTCAGGCCGGTGGCCGGGTCGACGACCTTGACCTCCAGGTGCGGGTGCACCCGACCGACGGTGGCGGTGCGCCGGTCGAGGTCGTCGTCGGCACCGGTCTGGGTGGAGACCGGTGAGGTCTCGGTCATCCCGTAGCAGATGGTCACCTCGGCCATGCCCATCTCGGCGACCACCCGCTTCATCACCTCCACCGGGCACGGCGAGCCGGCCATGATGCCGGTGCGCAGGCTGGAGAGGTCGTAGGTGCCGAAGTCCGGCAGCGCCAGCTCGGCGATGAACATCGTGGGGACGCCGTACAGCGAGGTGCACCGCTCGTCCTGCACCGCCTGCAGCGTGGCTGCCGGGTCGAAGCCGGGCGCGGGGATGACCATCGTGGCGCCGTGGCTGGTGGCCGCGAGGTTGCCCATGCCCATGCCGAAGCAGTGGTAGTAGGGCACCGGGATGCAGATCCGGTCGGCGTCGGTGTAGCCGCAGCCCTCGCCCACGAAGAACCCGTTGTTGAGCAGGTTGTGGTGGGTGAGGGTGGCGCCCTTGGGGAAGCCGGTCGTCCCCGACGTGTACTGGATGTTGATCGGGTCGTCGGCCGACAGCTCGGCCGCGCGCCGGACCAGGAGTTCCCGGTCGCCCGCCCGCCCGGTGGTCAGCAGCTGCTCCCACGCGTCGTCCCCGAGGAACAGGACCTCCCGCAGGTCGGGACACTCGCCGCGCACCTCGGCGACCATCGCCCGGTAGTCGCTGGTCTTGAACTCCGGCGCGCTGACCAGCACCGAGATGCCGGCCTGCTTCAGCACGTAGGCCAGCTCGTGGGTGCGGTAGGCCGGGTTGATGTTGACCAGGATCGCGCCGAGTCTCGCCGTCGCGTACTGCACGAACGCCCACTCGGCGCAGTTGGGGGCCCAGATGCCGACCCGGTCGCCCTTGGCGACGCCCAGCGCGTCCAGCCCGAGGGCGACCGCGTCGACCTCGGCGACGAACTCCGGATAGCTGAAGCGGCGACCCGTCGCGCACTCCACCAGCGCCTCGTGGTCCCCCACCCGCGCCGCCGTCCGGTCCAGGTTGGCGCCGATCGTGTCCCCGAGGAGCGGGACGGTCGAGGTGCCACTGCTGTAGGACGGCAGCGCGGGCTGGGTCATGCTCTTCCTCCTGGATGTCGGCCCCCCTGCAGGGGCCCGCTGCGAGCTTGCGAGCTGCGGGGGGCAGGGGGTCCTTCTACTACTCGCCCGCCTGGACGCCGGCCCGGTTCGGCTTGTCGGTCGGGTGGGCGTACCGGAGGCGGTCGGACGGCAGCGGGAAGTCGTGGTCCTCACCGAAGGGCGACAGGGGGCCGGCCGACGCCGCGAGGAACTCCGTCACCGGCGCCCCGCCGTCGTCCGACTGGCCCCAGGTGGGCTCCACCAGGTGCTCGTGCTTGGCGTTCCGCTTGGCCATGTCGCCGTACCCTCCGTTGTGCGCTGTCCGTGCGGGACACCGCCCGGTGCCCTCGTCTGCCGTGCATCTTGGCTGATGCAGTACCCCGGATGCACGCAGTACGCCCCTGCGTCGGGTCAGTGGTGGCGCACCGCTCGGGCGCCGTAGACCGTCGGGACGCCGTCCGCGGTGAGCACCCACTCCCGCGGCCCGACCGGCGCGGCGCGCACGACCGCGTCGTGCAGCTGCTGGACCGCACGGGTCCGCCACACCGCGGTGCTCTCCAGCCGCAGCCGCACCGGGTCCGCCGTGGGGTCGAGCTCGTCGTAGCCCTCGGGCTCGAAGGAGAGCACCGCCGGGCCCGCGATGCGCAGGACGCCGGTCTGCCACGGCACGGTGCGCAGCGCCCGGAGCCAGCGGTGCGAGCGCAGCAGCGCGCCGGCCCCGGCGGCGGCCGCGACCGAGCCGACGAGGACCAGGCAGACGACCAGCAGGCCGGCCAGCGGCAACGGTTGCCCGGAGTCGCGCACGATGGTCGCCGCCGCGGCGGCGAGCAGCACCCCGAGGACGACGGCGATGACCCCGCCGACCAACCAGCGCAGCGCGCCGGCCTGGTAGCCGGTCAGCGCGGTGCGGGTCTGCGGGTCGTCGGCGGCCGGGATCACGCTCCCATGCTGGCAGGGGCGGCGACGGGGACGGCGACGTAACGTGGACCGGATGTCCTCGCCAGCCCCCGCGACGCTCGCCTCCTGGCTGCGCACCCGCAGTGACGAGCAGCTCGCTGCGCTGCTGGCCGCCCGCCCCGACGTCGCCCGCCCCGCGCCCTCCGACGTCGTCGCCCTCGCCAGCCGGCTGGCCGTGCCGGTGTCGGTCGACCGCGCCCTCGACGAGCTGGACGCGGCCACGCTGCAGGTGCTCGACGTCGTGCTGCTCGCCGACACCGACGGGGTGGACGCCGCCGACCTGCCCGCCGCGCTGCCGGCGGTGCCCGACGACGTGCTCGAGGCCGCCGTCGACCGGCTCACCACGCGGGCGCTGCTGTGGGGGGACGACGTGCTGCACGCCCCCGAGCCGGTGCGCCGCGCCGTCCGGTACCCCGCGGGCCTGGGGCGCCGCGCGGTGGAGCTGCGGCTGGCCTTCCCGGCGGACCTGCCGGAGGCGCTGGGCGAGCTGCCGGCCGAGGAGCGCGACGTGCTGGAGCGGCTGGCCGGCGACCGCCCGGTGGGTCACCTGCCGGACACCGACGGGCCCGGTTCCTCCCCCGCCCGCCGGCTGCTGCAGCGCGGACTGCTGGCCCGCATCGACGCGCTCACCGTGGAGCTGCCCCGCGAGATCGGGGTGCAGCTGCGCGGCAGCCTGCCCTACGGCCCGCCCCGGCTGCGGCCGGAGCCGGTGGCCGTCGAGCGCGACCCGGCCGTCGTCGACCGGCAGGCCGCGGGTGCGGCGATGGAGGTGATCGGGCGGGTCGGCGAGCTGCTGGCCCTGCTCGAGGAGGAGCCGGCGGGGCTGCTGCGCAGCGGGGGCGTCGGCGTCCGCGACCAGAAACGGCTGGCCCGCGCGCTGAAGGTCGCCGAGCCCGACGCGGCCTGGCTGCTGGAGCTGGCGTACGCCGCCGGCCTGCTCGACGTCGGCGGCCCGCACCGCGACGAGTGGCTGCCCACGCGGGCCTTCGACCTGTGGCGCGAGCAGGAGCTGCCCGACCGCTGGGCCACCCTCGCGGCGGGCTGGCTGGCCGCCGTCCGGCTGCCCTCGCTGGCCGGGCAGCGCGACGTCGCCGGCAAGGCGGTCAACGCCCTGTCCCCCGACCTGGTGCGGCACACCGCACCGGCGATCCGCCGCTCGGCCCTGACCGCGCTGGCCGAGTACCCGCCCGGCTGCGGCGTGCTCCCCGACGACCTGGTCGCGCTGCTGCGCTGGCGCACCCCGCGGCGCGCGGACCGGCTGGCCCCGGTGCCCGACCTGCTCGCGGAGGCCGCCCGGCTGGGGGCCGTCGTCGGCGGGGTGCTGTCGGCCGGCGGGCGCGGGCTGCTGGCCGCCGGTGAGGACGGCGCGGCCGATGGCATGCGCGGGCTGCTGCCCGACCCCGTCGACCACGTGCTGGCCCAGCCCGACCTGTCGCTGGTGGCGCCCGGCCCGCTGGTCGCCGAGCTCGCCGACACCCTCGCCGTCGTCGCCGACGTCGAGTCCTCGGGCGGGGCGACGGTCTTCCGGGTGTCGGAGTCCAGCGTGCGCCGCGCCCTGGACGCCGGCTGGTCGGCCACCGACCTGCACAACTTCTTCGCGCGCGCCTCCCGGACGCCGGTGCCGCAGGCGCTGGACTACCTGGTCGAGGACGTGGCCCGCCAGCACGGCCGGCTGCGGGTCGGCGCCATCGAGAGCTACGTGCGCTCCGACGACCACGGGCTGCTCTCCCAGGTGCTCAACGACCGGCGGACGGCGAGCGCCGAGCTGCGCCGCCTGGCACCCGGCGTCCTGGTCAGCGGGCTGGGCGCCGACGAGGTGCTCACCGTGCTGCGCGAGGCCGGCTACGCCCCGGCCGGCGAGTCCCCCGGCGGCGCCGTCCTCACCCGCCCGCCGGCCCGGCCGCGCGCCGCGGGCCGCCGTCCCGGGGGGGCCGCCCCGCAGGCGCCGCGGCCGCTCACCGGCGACGAGCTGGCGGCCACGGTGCGGGAGATCCGCGCCGGGGACGCCGCCCTGGCCGCCCGCCGCGGTGAGGCGGTGCGCCAGGTCCCCGGCGTGACGACTGCCGGCACGCTGGAGCTGCTGTCCCGCGCGGTCCGCGAGGGCGTGCCGGTGTGGCTGGGCTACGTGGACGCCCAGGGCAGCGGCAGCCAGCGCGTCGTCCGGCCGGTCTCGCTGGCCGGCGGCTTCCTGCAGGGGTACGACGAGCGCCGCGGGGAGAGCCGCACCTTCGCCGTCCACCGGATCACCTCGGTGGCCCTGGTGGAGGACGACGACCTGGCGCCGTCGTCCTGAAGAAGGACCCCCTGCCCCCCGCCACTCGTAGAAGGACCCCGTCCTCCTCACCGCTCGCAGGCTCGCGGCGAGCCTCTGGACGGGGCCGGCGGGACCCTGCAGGGGGCCGGGGACAAGGGAAGGGGCCGCCCCTGCCTCGCCGCTCCACGGGAAGGACCTGTCGGTCCCCGTGGTTACCGTGTCGGAGGCCCGCTGCGGCCACCGTCCCCCACCTCTTCCGAAAGGTCCCGCGTGTCTGACGGCCCCCTGATCGTCCAGTCGGACAAGACGCTGCTGCTCGAGGTCGACCACCCCGCCGCCCGCGACTGCCGCGCGGCGATCGCGCCGTTCGCGGAGCTGGAGCGCTCCCCCGAGCACGTGCACACCTACCGGGTGACGCCGTTGGCGCTGTGGAACGCGCGGGCCGCCGGGCACGACGCCGAGCAGGTCGTCGACGCGCTGGTCCGCTACTCGCGCTATCCGGTGCCGCACGCGCTGCTGGTCGACATCGCCGACACGATGGACCGCTTCGGCCGGCTGACGCTGGCCAACGACCCGGTGCACGGGCTGGTGCTCACCACCTCCGACCGCGCGGTGCTCGAGGAGGTCGTCCGCAGCAAGCGGGTGGCGCCGATGCTGGGCGCGCGGATCGACCAGGACACGATCGTCGTGCACCCGTCCGAACGCGGGCGGCTCAAGCAGGCGCTGCTCAAGGTCGGCTGGCCCGCCGAGGACCTGGCCGGCTACGTCGACGGCCAGGCCCACCCGATCGAGCTGGCCCAGGACGACTGGCACCTGCGCGACTACCAGCAGGAGGCCGTCGACGGCTTCTGGGCCGGCGGCTCGGGCGTCGTCGTCCTGCCCTGCGGGGCGGGCAAGACGCTGGTCGGCGCGGCGGCGATGGCCGAGGCGAAGGCGACCACGCTGATCCTGGTCACGAACACCGTCGCCGGGCGGCAGTGGAAGCGCGAGCTGATCGCGCGCACCTCGCTGACCGAGGAGGAGATCGGCGAGTACTCGGGCGAGCGCAAGGAGATCCGCCCGGTCACCATCGCGACCTACCAGGTGATCACCACCCGCCGGAAGGGCGAGTACCGGCACCTGGACCTCTTCGACGCGCAGGACTGGGGGCTGATCGTCTACGACGAGGTCCACCTGCTCCCGGCGCCGATCTTCCGACTGACCGCCGACCTGCAGTCGCGGCGCCGGCTCGGGCTCACGGCCACGCTGGTCCGCGAGGACGGCCGCGAGGACGACGTGTTCTCGCTCATCGGGCCCAAGCGCTACGACGCCCCGTGGCGCGACATCGAGGCGCAGGGCTACATCGCCCCGGCCGAGTGCATCGAGGTCCGGGTCGCCCTGGACGACGAGGAGCGGATGACCTACGCGGTCGCCGAGCCCGAGGAGCGGTACCGGATCGCGGCCACCGCGACCTCGAAGCTGCCGGTGATCCGCCGGGTGCTCGACCGGCACCCCGACGAGCAGAAGCTGGTGATCGGCGCCTACCTCGACCAGCTCGACGAGCTCGGCCGCGCCCTCGACGCCCCGGTCATCCAGGGGTCGACGACCAACCGGGAGCGGGAGAAGCTCTTCGACGCCTTCCGCGCCGGGGAGGTCAGGACGCTGGTGGTGTCCAAGGTCGCCAACTTCTCCATCGACCTGCCCGAGGCCGCGGTCGCCGTCCAGGTGTCGGGGACCTTCGGCTCGCGGCAGGAGGAGGCCCAGCGACTGGGCCGGGTGCTGCGTCCCAAGGCCGACGGCCGGCAGGCGCACTTCTACACCGTGGTCAGCCGCGACACCCTCGACGCCGAGTACGCCGCCCACCGGCAGCGCTTCCTGGCCGAGCAGGGCTACGCGTACACGATCGTGGACGCCGCCGACCTGGCCGGCCCCGGTGAGGTCGGCGGTCCCGGCTGGGTGGACGAGCCGGCGGACTGAAGGAGCACCCCGTCCTCTCCCTGCGTGAGCTCGGGGCGGGACCCCGGACGGGCCGGCCGACCGGGGTCAGGACGGTGCCCCGCCCTCCGCGATCTCGCGGAGGGCCTGCAGGTGCCGGGTGTACACCGCCCGTCCTCGCGTGCTGAGCCGCAGCCAGGTGCGCGGGCGCTTGCCGACGTAGCCCTTGCGCACCTGCACGTAGCCGGCCTGCTCCAGCGTGCTGACCTGCTTGCTCAGGGCCGAGTCGGTCACCCCGACGGCGTCGCGAACCCAGCTGAACTCGGCCTCCGTCGTAGCGGCCAGCGCCGCCACCACGGAGAACCGCACCGGCGCGTGGATGACGTCGTCCAGCCGGTGCCGGGGATGGGCGGCGCCGGCCGGGACGCCGGAGGGAGCGCTGGTCACGCCCGCGCCTCCGCGCGGGCGCCGAGGACGAGCGGCACGGCGCTGAGCAGCGACGCCGGGAACCAGAACAGCGGCTGACCGCGGAAGAACAGCAGCCCGAGGACGAGGACCACGGCGAACACCGCTGCCCACGACAGCAGCGCACGCACCCAGCGGCGGGAGAAGCCGGACGGGGTGAGCCGGAGCCCGGACAGGAAGCCCACGGTGAGCCCGGCGGTGCACAGCAGGTAGGCGGCGGTCAGCCAGAGGACCGCGCCGTCGTCCGTCAGCAGGCCCAGCGCCGTGAGGTACACGACGTTGAGCGCGGCGAAGGCGAGCAGCCAGCCCACGTAGCGGAACGAGGCCGCGCGGACCGCGGCCTGCATCCGTGCATGCGTGGCGAGGTGGTCAGCGGCGAGCAGCGCGCCGGGCTCCGGCTCGGACATGGGACCTCCTGGATCGGTGGGCGCCACCATGGCAGGTACTTTCCACACGTGCAAGTAATTGCACCAGGAGCAGCGCCTGCTGGGCGCGGCCGGTACGCCGGTCAACCCTGGGCGGCGGACCACGCGGCGATCTGCGCTCGGGAGCGGAAACCCAGTCGGGTGAGGATCTGCTCGACGTGCGACTCCGCCGTCCGCGGTGAGATGACCAGCCGGGCAGCGATCTCCCGGTCGGTCAGCCCCTGGGCCACCAGGTCGGCCACCTCCCGTTGGCGGCGGGTCAGCGGGCCGGACGGCGGGGGCGCCGGCGTCGCCGCCGCGCGTTCCTCCCCCAGGGCCAGGGCGACCGCCGGGGCCCGCTCCAGGGCGCTGCCCTCCGCGTACCGGGCAGCCCACCGCTGTTCGCCGAGCGCGCGCCGGGCTCCCGCCGTCCAGTGCGCACCCATGGCGGTCAGGGGAGCCGGCTGCCGCGCCGGCACCGACCGCCAGACCGCCTCGGCCGCGCCGGCCAGCCGGGCGGCCGTCTCGGGATCCCCACGGGCGGCCGCGGTCCAGCCGAGCGCGGTCACGCAGAGCGCGACGCCGCTGCGGTCGTCGACCTCGCGCATGAGCCGCAGCGCCTGCTCCTCGAGCCGGGTGGCTTCCCCGGGGTCGCCGCCGGCCAACCGCACCAGGCCCTGGCCCCAGAGGGCGTGGGAACGGGTCCACGGGTCGGCGGCGCTGTCCAGGCTCGTGCCGAAGGCCGCGTCGGCGGACCCGAGGTCGCCGGCGAGCAGGGCCACCACCCCGACGTCGGCCCAGCAGAACGCGCCGGCCCGCGCCCCGACCGCCTCGTGCCCAGCGGCCGCCGCGCGCAGCAGCCGGTCGGCGGCCGGCAGGTCCCCCCGGAACAGCGCCGCCTGACCGAGGTACTGGGTGGCCAGCGCGTCCTCCGCCGGCAGGTCCAGCGCCCGCGCGTCCCGCACCGCCTCCTCGAGCAGCGGGACGGCGGTCTCCGGATCGGTCGCGACGAGCGCGAGGTAGCCGGCGACGAGGAGCCCCCGCGCCCGCTCGGGACCGGGCGCCGGCACCGCTCCCAGCAGCAGGTCCAGCCGGCGCCGCCCCTCGCCGAGGTGGCCGCGGGCCGCCCAGTACAGCCACGCGTCGGCGGCGACCGAGAGGCCGGCCGCCTCCTCCCCGGGCGTGCGCAGGCAGTGCTCCAGTGCTCCGCCCAGCTCGGCGTGGACCGCCGCGAGCCGGTCGAAGGCGGCGACCTGCCCGGGTCCGAGGAAGTCCGCCGCCGCGTCGGCCACGAGCCGGGTGACCCACTCCCGGTGCCGCCGGCGGACCGCCGCTTCCTGCCCGCAGGCGGCGAGCAGCTCGCGGCCGAACGCCCGGACGGTCTCCAGCATCCCGAACCGGCTCCCGGCGCCGTTCCGGACGACGGTCAGCAATGAGGCGTCGACCAGGCCGCCGATCGCGTCGAGCAGGTCGTCGGCCGGCAGCCCGTCGTCCGCGCACACCGCCGCGGCAGCCGCCAGGTCGACGTCCCCGGCGAAGACCGCGGCGCGCGCCCACAGCAGCCGCTCGCGCTCCCCGAGCAGGTCGGCGCTCCACTCCACCGTCGCCCGCAGCGTGCGGTGGCGGTCCGGCCCCGCGGGCCCGGGACGGCGCAGCAGCCCGAACCGGTCGTCCAGCCGGTCCAGCAGCTCGGCCGGGGTGAGCGTGCGCAGCCGGACGGCGGCCAGCTCGATGGCCAGCGGGATGCCGTCCAGCCTCCGGCACAGCTCGGCGAGGGTGTCGTCGTCCTCCGGCGTCAGCACGAGGCCGGGAGCGGCCGCCCGGGCCCGCTGGACCAGCAGCTCCACCGCCTCCGACCCCGCACCGACCGGCAGCGGCGGTACCGCGCACAGCACCTCCCCCGGCAGGTCCAGCGGCGTCCGGCTGGTGACGAGGACCGAGAGGCCGGGGCAGGCGGAGGTCAGCGCGTCGAGCAGCACGGCGCAGGCGTCCCGCAGGTGCTCGCAGTTGTCCAGCACGAGCAGCACCCGCCGCTCGCCGAGGACGTCGGCCAGCGACGCCGGCAGCCAGCGGCCCGTGCTGTCCCGGACGTCGAAGGCGGCGGCGACCTGCGCGGCAGCCAGCGCGGGATCGCGAACGGCGGTCAGGTCGGCCAGCGCGACCCCGTCGGGGAAGGACCGGCGCAGCTCGTCGGCCACCCGCAGCGCCAGCCGGGTCTTCCCCACCCCGCCCGGCCCGACCAGCGTCACCAGCCGGGACCCCGCCAGCAGGCCGCGCAGCCGGGCCAGCTCGGCCCGCCGGCCGACGAACGAACTGCGCTCGGCCGGCAGCCGGAGCCCCGCCGCGGGAGCCGCCCGCCCGCCCATGGCCGGGGACCGTAGCGGCCGGTACGGGTCCGGGGGAGGACCCGTACCGCCGTCCGGAGATCTCCCGATGCCCCTCCCGCCGGCCGGCGGGAACGTGGCCGCATGGGCGAGCGGCGGTCCCGGGAGGAGCTCTTCCTGGTCCAGTTCCGCAGCTGTCCGCCGTCCGTGGGGGACGTGGTGGAGATGCACCGCGCCCTCCACCGGGCGGTGACCCGGCTCGGCTCGGCGGGGACGGCGATCCGCTGGTGCGCCGCCTGGCTGCTCCCCGACGACTGCCGGTGCCTGTGCCTGGTCCAGGCGGCACGGGAGGCCGACGTCGTCCGCGCCCGCGACCTGGCCGCCCTGTCCACCGCGTCGGTCTTCCCGGCCCGCGCGCTCGGCGGGGGGCCTCCCCTCCGAACCGGAAGCAGGTCCTGACGTGTCCACCACCGACGCCCGCCGTCCCGTCCCCGCCCCGCCCGGTGGCCTGCGCAGCCGGGTCGCGCGCCGCCCGCTGACCGCCTTCCTCGTGCTGGTGGCCGTGGTGGGCTGGCCGCTGATGTCCGTTCCGGCGCTCACCGCGCACGGGGTCCTCCCCGGCGGCCCGCTGCCCCAGGAGCCGTTCGCCCTGGGGACGACGCTCCTCGTGATGCTGCCCGCCGCGCTCTGGGTCACCGCGGTCGTCGACGGGCCCGGCGCCGTCCGGGCACTGCTCCGGCGCTCGGTGCAGTGGCGCTTCGGTGCCGGCTGGTGGGCCGCGGTGCTGCTGGCCCTGCCGGTGCTCACCCTCGCGGTCGGGGTGGCCGCGGGACAGGGCCTGCGGACCGGCGACCTGCTCGCCACGCTCGGCTCGGGCGCCTTCTCCGTGCTGACCGCGGTGCTGCTCGTGCACCTGTGGGAGGAGACGGTCTGGGCCGGGTTCTTCCAGGGCCGGCTGGAGCAGCGGCACGGCTTCCTCGCGGCCGCCGCGCTCACCGCCGTCCCGTTCGCGGCGGTCCACCTGCCGCTGTCCTTCATCGGCGACCTGACGGTCGACCGGCTCGCGCTCGCGGTCGGCGGGCTGGTCGTGCTCGGCGTCCTGATGCGGCTCCTGGTGGGCGCCACCGTGCGCGGCGCCGCCGGCAGCCTGCTGGCCGCCGGGATCGTGCACGCGACGTTCAACGCCGCCAACAACGAGGGCAACCTGGTCGACGACCTGCTGGGCGGTGGTCAGCCCTCGCTGTACGCGATCGTCGCCGCGGCGCTGTTCACCGCCGGCGCACTCCTCGCGCTGCGCGACCGGCGCTGACGGTCGGCTGCAGGCAGGACGCGGGCACGGTCACGCCCGGGGCGCGCGACCGAGAACCTGTAGCACGTACGGTGCCACCTTGGTGGGCACGACCCGCATCGGTGTGCGTGAGCTGCGACAGAACGCCAGCCGGTACCTGGCGCTGGTCAAGGCGGGTGAGACGGTCGAGGTGACCGAGCGTGGGGAGCTCGTCGCGGTCCTGGCCCCGCCGTCCCCTGCGGTCACGGCACGCGAGCGGCTCATCGCCGAGGGTCGGCTGATCCCGGCCACCGGACCACGCTTCATCCCGGAACCCGTGGCAGCCGCCCCAGGGGCGCCGAGCGTCTCCGAGGCGCTGGCCGAACAGCGCGCCGAGCGACTGTGATCGCCTTCGACAGTTCCGCTCTGACGAAGCTCGTCGTCCGCGAACAGGAGACCGCGGCCCTGCGCGCGTGGTTGGCAGCACGCGAGGAGGCGGCCTGGTCGGCCAGTGCCCTGACCCGCGTCGAGGTGGTGCGTGCCGTGGCCCGGGCGCAGGCCGCCGCCGTGCCGACTGCTCGCAGACTCCTGGCGGGTGTGGACCTCGTCCCCGTGGGGCCGGACGTCCTCGAGGTGGCCGCCGAACTCGGGCCGCCGTCCCTACGCAACCTCGACGCGGTCCACCTGGCGACGGCCCTGGGCCTCGGGTCCGCCCTGGACGCCTTCGTGGTCTACGACGAGCGACTGGCGCAGGCAGCCACCGACGCAGGACTGCCGGTCGTCGCGCCGTCCTGACCCGAGGGGCCCCTGGGGTCCGCGGGACGGAACGGCCCGTCCGCCGCGCGAGACGATCGCCACACCGCGCGGCGCCCACCGGCATCTGTGCAGCTCAACGGCTCGCTGACGGACGCCATACGTCGTCGCGCGCGAGACGCGCGGGAGGTGGCCGGTTGGGCGTGTTGCTCGTCGCGCAGGCAGGATGACCCTCGACATGGCGAGTGCAGCACGCGCGGAGGCGGTCGCCCCGCAGAGGACCAGCCGACCGCTCCGGGCCTGGCAGCAGGCCGCGCTGGAGCAGTACGAGCAGGCTTCCCCGAAGGACTTCCTGGTCACCGCGACCCCGGGCGCGGGCAAGACGACCTTCGCCCTCACCCTGGCCGCGCGGCTGCTGCAGCGGCGCGAGGTCGCCCGGGTGGTCGTCGTCTGCCCGACCGACCACCTGCGGCTGCAGTGGGCCGAGGCCGCCGACCGGATGGGCATCGTCCTCGACCCGAACCTGACCAACGCCGTCGGCCCGGTGCGCGCCGGCACGCAGGGCTACGTGACCACGTACGCGCAGGTCGCGGGCAAGCCGATGCTGCACGCCGCCCGCTCCACCGCGGTCAAGACGCTGGTCGTCCTCGACGAGGTGCACCACGCCGGCGACGGCCTCTCCTGGGGCGAGGCGGTCGAGGAGGCCTACGGCTTCGCCGCGCGCCGGCTGTGCCTCACCGGGACGCCGTTCCGCACCAAGCCCGACGAGCGCATCCCCTTCGTGCGCTACGAGGAGGACACGTTCGAGGGGGACGACGGCGAGGGCGGGATCGGTCTGGTCAGCCGCGCCGACTACACCTACGGCTACAAGGAGGCGCTGGCCGACAACGTCGTCCGCCCGGTCGTGTTCGCCGCCTACACCGGGACGTCACGCTGGCGGAACTCCGCCGGCGAGGTGGTCGCCGCCTCGCTGTCCGAGGCCGGCACCCGCTCGGTGGAGATGCAGGCCTGGCGCACCGCGCTGGACCCCAAGGGCCAGTGGGTGCCGCACGTCATCGCGGCCATGGACGACCGGATCACCCACCTGCGCGAGGAGGGCGGCATGCCCGACGCCGCCGGGCTGATCCTCGCCAGCGACCAGGACGACGCCCGCGCCTACGCCAAGATCGTGCGCCGGGTCACCGGCAAGGCGCCCGAGGTGATCCTCTCCGACGACCCCAAGGCGTCGAAGAAGATCGAGCGCTTCGCCACCGGCTCCGCGCGGATCGCGGTCTGCGTGCGGATGATCTCGGAGGGCGTCGACGTCCCGCGGGCCGCCGTCCTGGCCTGGATGACCTCCTACCGGACGCCGCTGTTCTTCGCCCAGGCCGTCGGCCGCGTGGTCCGCGCCCGGGCGTCGCACGAGTCGGCGACGGTGTTCCTCCCCGCCGTCCGGCCGCTGCTGGGCCTCGCCGCCTCGATGGAGGAGCAGCGCAACCACGTGATGCCGCCGCCGAAGACGGTGCAGGGCGACGAGCTGGACCTGGAGCCGCTGCCGCCCAAGGAGCGCGAGCCGGTCACTCTCAAGCAGTTCGAGGCGCTGGAGGCCGACGCCCGGTTCGCGCACGTGCTCGCGAGCGGCACCGCGCACACCGGCGAGGGCCGGCCGGCCGCCGAGCCGCTCGCCGCCGAGGAGGAGGACTTCCTCGGCATCCCGGGCCTGCTCACCGCCGAGCAGACGGCGTCGTTGCTGGCCAAGCGGGACGACGAACTGCGGATCCGGATCGCCCAGCGCGCCCACTCCGACGACACCGGCGAGCTGCCGATCGTCGACGACCACCCCGACGAGGACGACGCCGGCCGCTCCTGGCGCGACGCCGCCGAGCTCCGGCGGGAGGTCAACCGGCTCGTCGCCCGGGTCGCGGCCAAGACCTCCAGACCACACGGCGTGGTGCACACCGAGCTGCGCAAGGCCGTGCCCGGCCCGCCGTCGGCGTCGGCGTCGGTCGACGTCCTCCGCGCCCGCCGCGAGCGCCTCCGCACGATGCTGTGACACCGCGGTCCGACCGCACCGCACCGCGGCCACGTGCCGTCCCCGACCTGCGCTGAGCTCCCTCGAGTCCTCGTCGCGGAGCCCCTCCGGGCCCCCGCTCCTCGGCCTCAGCACGACCTATCCCGTCGGCAGCAGGCCCTTCGCGGCCGCGAGGGCCACCGCCTCGGTGCGCCCGCCCGCGCCGAGCTTGGCCAGGATCCGGCTGACGTGCACGCTCGCCGTCTTCTCGCTCATGTGGAGCTCCACGCCGATCTGCCGGTTGGTGCGGCCCTGGGCCAGCAGCCGCAGCACCTCGGCCTCCCGCGGCGTGAACACCGCAGCTGCCCCGGGCGCCCGGCCCACCCCCGGCACGTCCAGCCGCCCCCGCCGGGCCAGGGCCGTGACCGCCGCCCGCAGCGGTGCCGCACCGAGCCGGGTGGCGACCTCCGCGGCCGCCCGCAGTTCGCGCTCCGCAGCCGTCCGGTCGCCGGCGGCCAGCAGCGCCTCGGCCAGCCGCCGGCGCGACCGGGCCTGCTCGTAGACGTGCCCGTAGCCGAACGCGTCGCCCGCGGCCCGCCACAGCTCCGGTGCCGGGCGGCCGGTCAGCCGTGCTGCCTCGGCCTCGACCCGGGCCTGCCAGGCGACCGCCTCCACCCCGAACGGCCCGACGTCGCGCAGGTGGTCCTGCACCGCCGCGCGGGCCTGGGCGACGAGCTCCTCCCCCGCCTCGACCCAGCGTCGAGCGCCGGCGTCGTCGCCCTGCAGGCGGGCGGCCGCGGCGGCGTCGCCGACCGGGGCGAGCGCGGTCGCGACCAGCCGGAGGACGGCGAGCCGGTCGGCGTCCCAGTACGTCTGCACCTGCCGCACCGCTCCCCGCGCCCGCTCCACGGCGGTCCCGGCGTCCCCCGCCCAGGCGGCGAGGTCGATCTCCGCCCCGGCCGCCGCCAGCAGCAGCAGGACGTGCGCGTCCAACCGGTCGGTCAGCCCGCGCGCCCAGACCACCCGCTCGGCGGCCGACGGGTCCCCGCGGCCGACCTGCACCAGCAGCCCGGCGGCGCCCACGTGCGCGGCCATCTCCGGCACGCGCGCCAGCCGGTCGGCCAGCTCCAGGCTGCCGTCCCAGTCCCCCGCGACGTAGCGGGCGGACACGCCCAGGTGGCGCAGTTCGGCGCCGTAGAACGACCACTCGACGCCGAGCTCGGCCGCCCGGGCGAGCGCGTCGGAGACCCAGCGCAGCGTGGCGGCGATGTCCCCGGCCTCGTACGGGACGACGGCGAGGTTGAACAGCACCCGCATCTCGACCTCGGTGTCGCCCGACCGCCGGGCCCGCACCAGGGCCTCCTCCAGCCGGCCGGGGAGGTCGCTGCCGCCGCGCATCCGGGCCAGCGAGACCGCGGTGTCGGCCCACGCGCTGTCCAGGCCGAGCGCGTCGGCGGCGGCCAGCGCCTCGTCGGCCGCCGCGTCGGCCTCCGCCCGGCGGCCCAGCGACCAGCTGGTGCGCGCGTGGGTGGCCGCGGCCCAGGTGCGCACCGGGGACGGCGGGTCGGCCGGCACCAGCGCCATCGCCCGGCTGCTCTCCCGGTGGGCCGCTGCCTGGTCCTCGATCCGGCTCAGCGCCTGGGCCAGCCGGTAGTGCACCCGCGCGCGCTCGACCGGGTCGCCGTCCGGGCCGAGCAGGTCCAGCGCGGCGCGGATCAGCGCCACCGCCCGCTGCGGCTCCCCCGCGGTGCGGGCGGCGGCCGCGCTGTCGAGCAGCAGCGCCGGCTGGTCGCGTCCCGCGCGGGCGGCCGCGTCGGGCACCGCCGGCCACAGCGCCAGCGCCGCCTCCAGGTGCTGCAGCTGCTCGGCGGGCGCGCCGGCCCGGCACGCCTCGGCCGCCGCCTCCAGCGACGCGGAGAACGCCCCGGCGAGGTCGTTGCTGCCGCGGGCGTGGTGCGCCAGCTCCGCGGCGGTGCCGGCGCCGGGGTTCGCAGCGAGGTAGGCGGCCGTCGTGGCGTGCAGTCGCACCCGCTCGCCGGGCAGCAGGTCGGCGAGAACGGCCTCGCGCAGCAGGGCGTGCCGGAACCGGTAGCGGCCGTCGTCGGAGACCACGAGCAGGTGGTGGTGCACCGCCTCGGCCAGCGCGGCGTCCAGCTCGGCCGGGAGCGGACCGCTGACCGCGGCGACCAGGTCGTGCCGCACCTGCCGGCCCGCGACCGCGGCCACCCGCAGCACCTGCTGGGCCGCCTCCCCGAGCTGCTCGACCCGCGCCAGCAGCACGTCGGTCAGCCCCATCGGCAGCGTCTCCCCGGCGAGGCCCGCCGCGAGCAGCTCCTCGGCGTAGAAGGCGTTCCCCTCGGCGCGGGCGACGACGTCCTCGACCGTCCGGTCGGGCACGCCCGAGGCCAGGCCGCGCACCAGCTCGCCCACAGCGGCGTCCGGGAGCGGCGCCAGCTCCAGCCGCTCGACCAGGGGCAGCCGCACCAGCTCGGCCAGCAGCGGGCGCAGCGGGTGGCGGCGGTGCAGGTCGTCGGAGCGGTAGGAGGCCACGAGGGCGACCGGCTCCTCGGCCAGCCGGGCGAGCAGGTAGCGCAGCAGGTCGCGGCTGGAGCGGTCGGCCCAGTGCACGTCCTCGAGGACGACGAGCAGCGGGGTCTGCGCGGCCAGCTCGCCCAGCAGCGCCGCCACCGACTCGAACAGCTGCAGCCGCCCGCCGTCGGCGACCGGACGGCGGACCAGCGGGCGGCCGAGGTCGGCGGCGTCCCCCGCCGGCAGCTCGGGGACGGCCGGGGTGCTCCGCGCGGACAGCAGCGCCGGCAGCCCAGGGTGCCCCGACCCCGGGGCCACCGCGCGGAGCAGGTCGACGAAGGGCAGGTAGGGCAGCCCGACGTCGCCGAGGTCGACGCAGTGCCCGGTCAGGACGCGCAGGCCGCGCTCGGCGGCACCGACGGCCAGCTCGTCCAGCAGCCGGGTCTTGCCGACGCCGGCGTCACCGGCGACGAGCACCGCGGAGGGGTGCCCCTCCAGGGCACGGTCGACCACGGCGAGCAGCCGGGCGAGCTCGGCCTCCCGGCCCACCAGCGGTCGGTCGTCCCACTGCGGCACGGCGCCGATCGTGGCATGGTCCGCCGACGGGACCGGTGCGACCCGGGCGGCCCCCCTGCAGGGGCCCACCGCGAGCCTGCGAGCGGTGGGGGGCAGGGGGGTCCTTCTTCAGCGCGCCCGCCGGGTCCAGCGGAGCGTCCGGCCGTGCCGGCGGCCGCGGGTGCCGCGGCCGAGCTGCTGCAGCACCTCGCGGCGGTAGGCGAGTTCGGCCTCGAGTCCGGGGTTGGGGTAGGTCACGACCGTCTCCTGTCGTCGGTGTCGATGACGACGACGGTCGTGCTGAGGGGCAGCCCCCGGCATCGGTCGGTCGGGCAGACCTGCGGCCCTCGGCCCCGGCTGAGGCCCCTCAGCCGGTCCTCAGCGCAGCTCGGTGCCCTTGCTCTCCCGCAGGGTCAGGATCACGACGAACGCGAGGGCCGCGGCGATGGCCACGTACCAGAAGAACCACAGTGGCCGGTCGTTGTTCGACAGCCAGGTGATCACCAGCGGCGCCGTGCCGCCGAAGATGGCGACGGTCAGGTTGTACCAGGAGCCGATGCCGATGGCCCGCAGCTCCGTGGGGAACAGCTCGCTCATGATCGCCGGGGCGATCGACGCCATGAGCGCGTAGAGCCCGAGGCCGGTGCAGAAGACGACGATCAGCGAGAACAGGTTGTCCCGGACCAGGAACGACAGCGGCACGATGAGCACGGCCATCGCGCCCGACCAGATCAGCAGCTGGGGCTTGCGGCCGATGTGGTCCGAGAGCTTCCCGAACGGGTAGCACAGCGCGACGAACAGCGCGGTGCCGAGCGAGAGCGCGATGAAGACGTCGGTGCTGTCGGCGCCGCGGAAGGCGATCGCGAACGGCGTCAGCGCGCTGAAGAAGGTGTAGTAGGACAGCGTCGACAGCAGCGTGAACGCGCACAGCTGCACCACGGCCTTCGGGTGGTGCGTGATCGTCCGCAGCAGCGGGTGCTTGGTCGCGCGGGCCTTCTCCGCGTTCTCCTCGAACTGCTCGGTCTCGACCAGCGACCGGCGCAGCCACATGCCGACCAGGCCGAGCACGCCGCCGATGAAGAAGGCGATCCGCCAGCCCCAGGACTCCAGCTGGTCCTGGCTCAGGGTGCTGGTCAGCAGCACACCGAGCAGCGAGGCGGCGAGCAGCGCCGACCCCGTGGAGATGTAGAAGAACGACGAGTACCGGCCGCGGTGGGCCGGCGGGGCGATCTCGCCCAGGTAGGCCGAGGCGTTGGAGACCTCACCGCCCAGGGACATGCCCTGCGCGATGCGCGCCAGCAGCAGCAGGACCGGCGCCAGCCAGCCCACCTGCTCGTAGGTGGGCAGGATCGCGATGACCATCGATCCGCCGGCCATCAGCAGGATGGTCAGCAGCATCCCGGCCTTGCGGCCGCGCAGGTCGGCGAACCGGCCGAGCAGGATGCCGCCCAGCGGCCGGAAGAAGAAGGCCAGCGCGTACGTCGACGTCGCCCCAATCAGGGCGAGCGCCTGGTTCTCGGCCGGGAAGAACTGGCCGGCGAAGAAGACGACGAAGGTCGCGTAGACCGTCCAGTCGAACCACTCGACCGCGTTGCCGATGCTGGCCGAGACCAGCGTCTTCACCGGCAGCTGGTGCCGCTCCTCGGTCGCCGTCGTGCCGGGACCCTGCACTGCGCCTGCCATGGAACCCCACCGATCGCCCGGTTCGCTGGACGACGTAGACCGTAAGGGGCTCCCGGGAAGACGGCACGCCGAACCGGGACCAGGGTCCGGACCGGGCGACGGCCGCCTCGCGGCGAGATGCACAACGCGGCTCCAGGCCCCCGACCGGAGTCGGGGCGGTGGTCCGTGAAGGCGTAACCAAATGGCACCCGGGGGCACGATGCACCCGGCCCGGACGCTCTCCACGCTACCCGCGCCGCAGCCCCCTCACACGGGCCGGGGCGGGTTCCTGCGGCCCTTCTCGGGGCCGTGCCAGACTCCGCGCGTGGCCGACCTGACCGCCGTCGAGGCGCGCGTGCTGTCCGCCGTCGACGAGGCCCGGGCGGTCTCCCGGCTGCGCGACCTGGTGGCCGTCCCGTCGGTCGGCGGCACGGCCGCGGAGTGCGAGGTGCAGCACCTGGTCGGCGACTGGCTGGAGGAGCTGGACTGCGCCGTCGACCGCTGGCCGATCGACCTCGCCGCGGTAGCGATGGCGCCGGACGCCCCCGGCCAGGAGGTCGAGCGGACCGAGGCGTGGGGCGTGGTCGGCACCGCGCCGGCCGCCGAGGAGGGTCTGCCGGCGCTCGTCTTCTCCGGCCACACCGACGTCGTCCCGCCCGGGGACCGCGCCCGGTGGCCGGCCGACCCGTTCGACCCGCGGGTCGCGGGCGGCGCCGTCCACGGCCGCGGGACCTGCGACATGAAGGCCGGGGTCGTCGCCGCCCTCGCCGCGCTGGCCGCCGTCCGGACGGCGGGGCTGCGGCTGGCCCGGCCGGTCGCGCTGCACGCCGTCGTCGGCGAGGAGGACGGCGGACTGGGCGCGTGGGCGACGCTGCGGCGCGGGCACCACGGCGAGGTGTGCGTCATCCCCGAACCGACCGCCGGCGCCGTGGTCACCGCCAACGCCGGCGCCCTGACCTTCCGGCTGGAGGTTGCGGGGCACGCCGCGCACGCGGCCCACCGCGACCGCGGGGTCAGCGCCGTCGTGCTGTTCGAGCGGGTGCACGCCGGGCTGCGCGCGTTCGAGGCGGAGCGGCAGCAGGACGCCGACCCGCGCTTCGGCGGCGCCCCGTACCCGTACGGGATCAACATCGGGCGGGTGCAGGCCGGGGACTGGGCCAGCTCGGTGCCCGACCGGCTGGTCGCCGACGGCCGCTACGGCGTCCGCCTGGATGAGGACGTCGCCACGGCGCGGGCCGCCCTCGAGGCCCGGCTGGCCGACATCTGCGCCGCCGATCCGTGGCTGGCCGGGCACCCGGTGCGCCTGACCTGGACCGGCGGCGCGTTCGCCAGCGGCACGCTGCCGCACGGGCACCCGCTGCTGCCGGCCGTCCAGCGCGCGGTGGCCGACACCGGCGCCGGGGTGCCGCCCGAGCGCGCCATCCCCGCCGGCAGCGACCTGCGGCTCTACGCCGCGGCCGGGGTGCCGACCCTGCACTACGGCCCCGGCGACCTGCACCTGGCCCACGGGCCGCTGGAGCGGGTGCCGGTCGACGAGCTGGTCACCGCGGCACGGGCGTTCGCGCTGCTGACCCTGCGCACCTGCGGGGTGGCATGACGCTCGTCGGGTTCGAGGCGTGGGCGGAGCTGGCCGGCGACTCCCCCACCTCGCGCACCGAGTGGGCCGCCGTCGTCGCCGCGTGGGGCGAGCCGCACCGCCGCTACCACGACCTCGGGCACCTGGCCGCCGTCCTCGGGCTGGTGGGTGAGCTGGCCGGCGCCGCTCCCGACCCCGACGCGGTGCGGCTGGCCGCCTGGTACCACGACGTCGTCTACGACCCCCGCCGCACCGACAACGAGCAGGTCAGCGCCGAGCGGGCGCGTGCCGGCCTGCGCGGGCTGGTGCCGCCGGAGCGGGTCGAGGAGGTGGCCCGGCTGGTGCTGCTGACTGCCGGTCACGATGCGGCTCCGGACGACGCCGACGGCGCCGTCCTCTGCGACGCCGACCTGGCGGTGCTCGCCGGACCGCCGGAGGCCTACGCCGCCTACGCCTCCGCGGTGTGCGAGGAGTACGGGCACCTCTCCGACGCCGAGTTCACCGCCGGGCGCACCGCCGTCCTCGAGCACCTGCTGGCGCTGCCGGTGCTGTACCGGCTGCCGGCCGTCGCCGCCGAGTGGACGCCGCGGGCGCGCGCCAACCTCGCCGCCGAGCTCAGCCTGCTACGGCGCCGCGCCTCTTCTTGAGCCGCAGCCCCGCCCCCACCAGCCGGGCGAGCAGCTCGCGCCCGCCGACCGGCTCGGCGCCGGCGGCCACCGCCACCCCGTAGAGCTCGTCGGGGATGTCGTAGTGGTCGCCCTGGAAGGCCCGCCGCGGGATGCCGAGCTCGGTGGCGACGAAGGCGTGCAGCTCGTCGTAGGAGACGTCGCTGACCAGGTGCGACCAGCGCCGCCCGCGCCACGGCCACACCGGGGGGTCGATCAGCACCGCCACGGCCCCAGTCTGCCGGTCGGCGATAGCGTCGTGCGGATGAGCGACGAGATCCGCTGGGGCGTGGTCGGGCCCGGCCGCATCGCCGAGAACGTCATGGCCGACTTCGCGCACGTGCCCGGCGCCCGGCCGGTCGCGGTCGCCTCCCGCTCGGCCGACCGCGCGGCGGCGTTCGCCGAGCGGCACGGGCTCGAGCGGGCGCACGGCTCCTACGCCGAGATCCTGGCCGACCCGGACGTCGACGTGCTGTACGTGGCCACGCCGCACCCCCAGCACCACGCGGTCGCCCTCGCCGCGATCGACGCGGGCAAGGCGCTGCTGGTCGAGAAGACCTTCACGGCCACGACCGAGGGCGCACGCGAGGTCGTCGAGCGGGCCCGGGAACGCGGGGCCTTCGTCATGGAGGCGATGTGGACGCGGTTCCAGCCGGCCGTCGTCCGGCTGCGGGAGCTGGTGGCCGACGGGGCGATCGGCGAGGTCCGCTCGGTGCAGGCCGACCTCGGCGTCGCCCGCGAGTACGACCCCGCCGACCGGCTGTTCGCCCACGAGCTCGGCGGCGGTGCGCTGCTCGACGTCGGCGTCTACGTGGTCTCGTTCGCGCAGATGGTGCTCGGCGACCCGGACACGGTCACGGCGACCGGTTCGCTGTTCCCCACCGGCGTCGACGCCGAGGCCGCGCTGCTGCTGGGGTACGCCGACGGCCGGTCGGCCACCCTCACCAGCTCGCTGCGGTACCCCACACCCGGTCAGGCACGGGTGTTCGGCACCACCGGCTGGATCGACGTCCTGCCCCGCTTCCACCACCCGCGGACCATCGTGCTGCACCGCGCCGGCGCGGACCCCGAGGAGATCACGCTGCCGCCGTCGGGCACCGGCTACAGCCACGAGCTGGCCGAGGTGACCGACTGCCTGCGGGCCGGGCGGACCGAGAGCGCCGGAATGCCGCTGGCCGACACCCTCGCCGTGCAGTCGGTGCTGGAGCGCGCGGCCGACCAGCTCGGCGTCCGGTTCCAGGAGGACCCGCACGTGCTGCGCTGACGCCTCACCCCTCCGGCGAGCCGGGCTCCGCTCCCGCGAACGGCGTCCCGGCCGGCCGCGTCCCCGGGGGCGCCCAGGCCCGGCCGCTCGCCTGGTCGGCGGTGGGCACGCGGGTCGGCGTCCGGCCGGCACGCCTGACCGCCTCGGCGAGGACCACCGCGTCGGTGACGGCCGCTCCGCCGGGGTCGTTGTTGAAGTAGACGAGGACGTCGGAGTCCCCGTAGGTCTCCGACAGCCGCTCGGCCCACACCTGCAGGGTCTCCGGGCGGTACGCCCAGCCCTCGGCGCCGGTGTGCAGCCGCAGGTAGCCCCAGCCGGCGGTGCGCCACAGCGGCGCGACCGGCTGCTCGGCCCGGTCGGCCCAGCACAGCGCCGCGTCGTAGCGCTCGAGCAGCGCCCGGACCTCGTCGGTCCACCAGGAGTCGTGCCGCGGCTCGACGGCGACGCGGGTGCCGGCCGGGAACTGCGCCAGGCAGTCGCGGAGCAGGCCGGCGTCGGCCTGGAGCGTGGGCGGCAGCTGCAGCAGGACGGCGTCGAGCCGGTTCCCGAGGCCGGCCATCCGCTCCACCAGCCGGGCGACCGGCTCCTCGGGGTCGCGCAGCCGCTTGACGTGGGTGAGGAACCGGCTGGCCTTGACCGCCCAGCGGAAGTCCGGCGGGGTGCGGGCCCGCCAGGCCTCGAACGTCGTCCGCTCCGGCAGCCGGTAGAAGGCGTTGTTGCTCTCGACCGTGGCGAAGTGCGCCGCGTGGTGCTCCAGCCACAGCCGCTGGGGCAGCCGCGGCGGGTAGAAGCGGCCGCGCCAGTCGCGGTACTGCCAGCCCGACGTCCCGATGACCACCGCCACGTCAGCCGCCTACCCCCTCCGGTCGCCGACGACGCGGACCCCCCGCGCCCCCGGATTGGGGGGATCCGCTCCCCCTCCGCTCGGCTGCCGGGCGCCCCGGCGCGCGACGACCGTGACCCCCACGAGACCGGCCCACGACGGGTGTGGGGTCGGCGCGACTGCGGAGTAGGCGATGACGAGGACACGACCGACCCAGCACGGCGGTCGCGGGGGTGGGCACGGAGCTGTGGGTGCCCCCGCGTCGCGAGCGTCCCGATCCCCCAAGCGGCTGATCGCCGGCGGCCTGGCCGCCCTCACGGTCACCGGCGCTGCGGTGACCCTCGGGGGCATCGCCCAGGCCGGCAACCCGCCCCTGGGGCCGGGCAACATCGAGGTCTTCCCCAAGCGCGACATGGTGGCTCTCGAGGGCTACACCGACCAGGCCGGCGAGACGGCGACCGTCACCGTGAAGCGCAACGGCCAGCAGATCGGCATCGGCGAGGGGGTCATCGACGCGACCGGCTTCCTGGAGTTCAACCACCCGGGTGGCTCCTGCTGGACCGGCGTGACGCCCAACATCTCGGGCGGTGACCTGGTCGAGGTGCGGTTCAGCGAGACCGCCTTCACCGACGGCGCCTACGTCAGCTCGGCGAAGATCACCAGCGTCACGCACAGCGACTTCGCCGCGACACCGGCCGAGGGCGACGTCGAGGGCACGGTGACCATCAGCGGCACCTACGGCGACGACTTCGGCACGCGGTTCGACCTCTCGCGCTTCGTCGTCGAGGTGGTCAACCCCGAGATGCGCCGTCCCGACCCGTCCACGCCGCCCACCCTCATCGGTGAGCGGGCCATCGGCTGGACCCCGGTCGTCGACCCGGCCGAGCCCAACGGCGGCCCCGGCTACGAGGTCACGGGCAGCGCCGAGGGCGGCGCCTTCTCGGTCACCTTCGGCATGTACTCCGCCGCCGACGCCGAGCGCGTCCTCGACGGCGAGCACGTGGTGACCTCCTGGATGCAGGACGCGGGCGAGCTGGCCCTCGGCAACTCGCTGTACGAGTTCGGGGAGACCGACGGCCCCGGTTTCGGTGGCTGCCCGGCCGGCCCGGCCTCGCAGGCCCCGGTTCCGCCGACCAGCGTGGACGCCACCCGTAGCGGCACGGACGTCACGCTGACCTGGACGACCCCGGCCCAGCCGGTGGACGCCAACCCGGTCACCCAGTACCGGGTGGCCGCCGTCGACGGGGTCCACGGCCAGGAGATCGCCGTCCGCCAGGGCGCCGGCGAGGGCACCAACTCCGCGACCATCCACGGTCTGGTCGAGGGGCAGGCCTACGGGCTGATCCTCGAGGCCAACAACGGCCGGTGGAGCCCGGTGGTGCAGCTCGGCACGCTCAACGCCGACGGCACCATCACGCCGGCGACCGACCCGACCAACCCCGACACCACCGGGGGCGGCACGGGCGGTGACACGGGTGGTGACACCGGCGAGACCCCGACCGAGCCGGTCGTGGTCGCCCCGACGGCGCCTTCGCTCACCCGGGTGCTGGCCGGCCACGAGTCGGTCACGGCCGAGTGGACGGCGGCCCAGCCGGGCAACGCCACCAGCGCGATCACCGGCTACGAGATCGTGGCCACGCCGTCGGCGGCTGCTGACGGCACCGTGGGCACCCCGGTGACCGCACAGATCGCCGCCACGGCCACCTCGGGCACGGTGACCGGCCTGGTCAACGGCGTCGACTACACCGTCCAGGTGTTCGCCCTCGCCGGCGAGCAGCGCACGGGCAGCACCACGGCCTCGGGGGTCAACGCGACGGTCAAGGCCAACGACGTCGTCACCGTCGCCCGGGCCCAGTACCGCGCCGACAAGCGGGAGTACCGGATCTCGGGTACGGCGGGTGACACCACCGCCAACCGGGTGCACCTCCGGATCGGCGACGTCGCCGGGACCGGGTCGGTCATCCAGCTCAACGTCCCGGTCGCGGCCGACGGCACCTGGTCGGTCGACCTCCGGAACGGCCCGGTCCTGCCGACCACCAACCGGTTCAACGTCACGTCCGATTCCGGCGCCAGCTCGGTCGCCGCGATGACGCGGTCGCGCTGACCCGGCGTCGGGAGTCCCCGACGCCTGCACGACCCGAGGGCCCGTCCCCGCACACGCGGGGCGGGCCCTCGGCCTGCACGCGTGAGCCCGCTGCCACGCGGGCACACCGACGCGCGTGACCGACCTCCCCCCGACCGTCTTCGTCCTCTTCGGCGCCACGGGCGACCTGGCCCGCCGGATGGTGCTGCCGGCCTTCTTCGAGCTCGCCCAGCAGGGGCTGCTGCCGGAGGACTGGCGGCTGGTCGGCAACGGCCGCGGGGACGTCTCCCACGAGGACTTCGCCGGGCGGGTCCGCGACGCGCTCACCGAGTTCGGGCCGCACCCCGACCAGGGCCCGTGGGCGGAGTTCGCCACCCGGCTGCGCTTCGCCGGCGGCGGCTTCGAGGAGTCCGACCCCGGCAGCCTGCTCGACGTCCTCGGCGAGGCCCGCGAGGAGCTCGGCGGGCACCCGCAGCTGGTCCACTACCTCGCCGTCCCGCCGTCGGCCTTCGAGAAGCTGACCCGCGCGCTGCCGCAGCACGGGCTGACCGAGAGCGCCCGGGTGGTCTACGAGAAGCCCTACGGCACCTCGCCGGAGGGCTTCCGCGAGCTCGACGAACTCGTGCTGTCGGTGCTCGACGAGGAGCAGGTCTTCCGCATCGACCACTTCCTGGGCAAGGAGGGCACCCAGGACCTGCACGTGCTCCGCTTCGCCAACGCGCTGTTCCAGCAGGTCTGGCACCGCGACCACGTGGCGCAGGTGCAGATCGACGTCCCCGAGGACCTGGACGTCGCCGACCGCGCGGAGTTCTACGACGCCACCGGCGCGGCCCTCGACATGCTGGTCACCCACCTGTTCCAGGTGGCCGCCGAGGTGGCGATGGAGCCGCCGGCCAGCTTCTCCCCCGCCGACCTGCAGGCCGCCCGCGAGGGGGTGCTCGCCGCCTTCCGCCCGCTGGACCCCGACGAGGTGGTGCTCGGCCAGTTCGACGGCTACACCCACACCGAGGGCGTGGCCGACGACTCGCAGACCGACACCTACGTCGCCGCGCGGCTGTGGGTCGACAGCGACCGCTGGCGCGGCGTCCCGTTCCTGCTGCGCACCGGCAAGCGGATGGCCGCGAGCGAGCAGCGGGTGAGCCTGCTGCTGCGCCGTCCGGAGGGCCCGGTGACCGACATCCCGGGGCACGGCAACGTGCTGTCCCTGTCGCTGTCGGGGTCCGGCGCGGTGGACCTGCAGGTCGTCGCCAAGGAGCCCGGCCCCGACCTCTCCCTCGCCACGGCGACGGCGACGCTGCAGCTGGCCGACGTCCCCGGTGGGACGCCGCTGCCGCCCTACGTCTCCCTGCTGCACGACGTGCTCGTGGGCGACCGGTCGCTGTTCACCAGCAGCACGGGGCTGGCGCACGCCTGGCGGGCGTTCGCCCCGCTGCAGCAGCGGCCGCCACGGGTGCACCGCTACGCACCGGGCTCCTGGGGCCCGGCGGAGGCCGAGGTGCTGGCCGAGCCGTGCGGCTGGCTGCTCGGCGGACGGAACTGACGCCCAGGTGTGCTGAGGCGCGGGCAAGGCTGCCCCCGCCCGGTCCACGGACCTCTGCCTCGACGCCGACAGGGGCGGCCCCGCGAGTGCGGGACCGCCCCTGCCGGGCAGTGCTGGTGACTTGCTGGGTTGGCCCCTCTGCAGGGTCCCGCGCCGAGCGTGCGAGGCGTGGGGGGCAGAGGGGTCCTTTCTCAGAAGTCCATGCCGCCCATGCCGCCGTCGCCGCCCGGCATCGCCGGGGCGGACTTCTCCGGCTTGTCGGCGATGACGGCCTCGGTGGTGAGGAAGAGCGCCGCGATGGAGGCGGCGTTCTGCAGCGCCGAGCGGGTCACCTTGGCGGGGTCGATGATCCCGGCCGCGACGAGGTCCACGTACTCGCCGGTGGCGGCGTTGAGGCCCCAGCCGGTGTCGGAGTTGCGGACCTTCTCCGCGACGACGCCGCCCTCGAGGCCGGCGTTGATGGCGATCTGCTTCAGCGGCGCCTCGAGCGCGACGCGCACGATGTTGGCACCGGTGGCCTCGTCACCCTCGAGCTCGAGCTTGTCGAACGCGACGGCGGTGGCCTGCGCCAGGGCGACGCCACCACCGGCGACGATGCCCTCCTCGACGGCGGCCTTGGCGTTGCGCACCGCGTCCTCGATGCGGTGCTTGCGCTCCTTGAGCTCGACCTCGGTCGCGGCGCCGGCCTTGATGACGGCGACGCCACCGGCCAGCTTGGCCAGGCGCTCCTGCAGCTTCTCGCGGTCGTAGTCGGAGTCCGACTTCTCGATCTCGGCGCGGATCTGGTTCACCCGGCCGGCGATCTGGTCGGTGTCACCGGCGCCCTCGACGATCGTCGTCTCGTCCTTGGTGACGACGACCTTGCGGGCGCGGCCCAGCAGGGAGACGTCGGCGGTGTCGAGCTTGAGGCCGACCTCCTCGCTGATGACCTGGCCACCGGTGAGGATGGCGATGTCGGTCAGCATGGCCTTGCGACGGTCGCCGAAGCCCGGGGCCTTGACGGCAACGGACTTGAACGTGCCGCGGATCTTGTTGACCACCAGGGTCGCCAGGGCCTCGCCCTCGACGTCCTCGGAGATGATGGCCAGCGGCTTGCCCGACTGCATGACCTTCTCCAGCAGCGGGAGCAGGTCCTTGACCGAGCTGATCTTGCTGTTGACGACGAGCACGTACGGGTCGTCGAGGACGGCCTCCATGCGCTCGGCGTCGGTGACGAAGTAGGGCGAGATGTAGCCCTTGTCGAAGCGCATGCCCTCGGTGAGCTCGAGCTCGAGGCCGAAGGTGTTGCTCTCCTCGACGGTGATGACGCCTTCCTTGCCGACCTTGTCCATCGCCTCGGCGATGAGCTCACCGATGGCGGTGTCGGCGGCGGAGATCGACGCGGTGGCGGCGATCTGCTCCTTGGTCTCGACGTCCTTGGCCGTCGAGAGGAGGTACTCGGTGACCGACTCGACGGCCTTCTCGATGCCCTTCTTCAGGGCCATCGGGTTGGCGCCGGCGGCGACGTTGCGCAGACCCTCGCGGACGAGCGCCTGGGCGAGCACGGTGGCGGTGGTGGTGCCGTCACCCGCGACGTCGTCGGTCTTCTTCGCGACCTCCTTGACGAGCTCGGCGCCGATCTTCTCCCACGGGTCCTCGAGCTCGATCTCCTTGGCGATGCTCACACCATCGTTGGTGATGGTGGGGGCACCCCACTTCTTCTCGAGGACGACGTTGCGGCCCTTCGGACCGAGGGTCACCTTGACGGCGTCGGCGAGGGTGTTCATGCCCCGCTCGAGGCCGCGGCGAGCCTCTTCCTCGAAGGCGATCATCTTGGCCATGTGGTGATGTCCTCCATGCATGGATCGCTGCACGGCCGGGACCGGCGCCCGCGACGGACGACACCGGTGGCGCGGGCACTCCGTCGGCCCGTACACCAGTGCCTCACCGTTCCGACCTGATTGGCACTCGGCACTGTCGAGTGCCAGCCCGAGTCTGGCACTCGCCCCTGCCGAGTGCAAGAACGGGGGGACGGCGGCCGGTGTTCCGGTGCCGGGGGACGGCGCGGGCAGGAGCGGAGGTGTCCCCCGGGGCTCAGCGGGGCGGCGTCCCGCCGGAGACCTCAGCGGTCGGCACGGGCACCGGCCCCCCGTCAGCCGTGGGGCCCTCGGGACGACGGGCCGCGACGGCGGCCAGCACCCGCAGCACCAGCGACGGGGACAGGCGCATGAGCCGCCACATCACCCGGGCCTGGCGCGGCGCCACGATGAGCGGCCGGTTGCGGTCGATCCCGCGGAGGACGTCGGCGGACAGGGCCTCGGCGCTGTACAGCCGCCCACCGCTGAACCGGGTGACCAGCTCGCGTGCGTCGATCGCCTCGACGGTGGGCACCCGTGGCAGGTCCGCAGGCAGCCCCTTGTCGAGGATCGGCGTGTCCACACCGCCGGGGCAGACCACGCTCACCCGGACCCCCCGTGGGGCGCCCTCTGCCCGCAGGCTCAGGGACAGTCCGACGACCGCCCACTTCGTCGCCGCGTACGGAGCCGAGCCGGGTGACGGCAGGAGACCGGCCAGCGACGCGGTGTTGACGATGTGGCCGTGCCCCTGCCGCACCATCAAGGGGTAGGCGGCCTGCACCCCGTGGACGACTCCCCGCAGGTTGACGTCGACGGCCCGGTCCCAGTGCGCCGGACTCAACTCCTCCACCGGCCCACCCATCCCGATGCCGGCGTTGTTGAACAGCAGGTCCAGCCGGCCGTGCCGCTCCGCGGTCCCGTCGACCAGCTCGGCGACGGCGTCGGCGTCCCGCACGTCGACGCCGACCGCCGTCGCCGCCCCCGGCCCCTCCGCGCCCAGGCGCGCCGCGACCTCGGCCGCCGCGTCCCCGTCGACGTCGGCGAGGACGACCACGTCCCCGCGTCGCACCAGCGCGGCCGCCAGCGCCCGTCCGATGCCGGACGCCCCACCGGTGACGATCACGATCCGTGACACGGCCCCTCCCCGCCCGGCCGGTGCCCGACGGGCACACCGGGCCGAGCCTCCCGCGCGCCCGGACGGAGAGCACGGCCCACCGGCCCGCGAACTCGTCGGCACCGGCTCCTGCGGACCGGCCCACGGCGTGGCGAGCCACCCCGTCACGGGGCGCGACGAGACGGAACCCGCCGGACACGCCGGAGGCCCGGCCCCCCGTGAGGGGCCGGGCCTCCGGCGGACTCAGGTCAGGCGCTGCGCACGGCGTCGGCCTGGGGGCCCTTCTCGCCCTGCACGACCTCGAAGGTGACCCGCTGGCCCTCGTCGAGGCTCTTGTAGCCGTCCATCTGGATGGCCGAGTAGTGGACGAAGACGTCCTGGCCGCCGTCGACGGCGATGAAGCCGAAACCCTTCTCGGCGTTGAACCACTTCACGGTGCCCTGTGCCACGTGTGCTCCCACGTTTCGTGCGTGCGGACGGCCTCCCCACCGACCGGGGAGGCCGGGTCGAGCTCTTCCGCCCGTCGAACACGAACGTGGAACCGAACCGCGGGAGAACGTACAGCACGAAATGCCTGGTGAGACCAGACTCACGCACACGGCACACGCGATGGGGGGAGGGCGCTCCCGGAACTCACCCCCGGCAGGTCACCCGATGAGACCGGCCGCCCGGGCCGACGACAGCGACGGCGACACCCGGTGGGTCGGCCCGACGACGGGCTCCAGCGGGTCGAGGGTCTTCAGGCCCTCCCCGGTGTTCAGGATGACCGTCTCCTGCGCCGGGTCCAGCCGGCCGTTCTCGACCAACTGGCGCAGCACGGCGGTGGTGACGCCGCCGGCGGTCTCGGCGAAGACGCCGGTGGTGCGGGCCAGGTCGCGGATGCCCTGCACGATCTGGGCGTCGTCCACCCGCCCGACGGCACCGCCGGTGCGCCGGATCGCGTCGAGGGCGTACGGCCCGTCGGCGGGGTTGCCGATGTTCAGCGACTTGGCGATGCCGGTCGGCTTCACCGGCTTGACGACGTCCCAGCCGTTGTCGAAGGCGGTGGCGATCGGGTCGCAGCCGGCCGACTGGGCGCCGAAGATGCGCCACTCGGTGGCCTCGACGATGCCGGCGGCGGCCAGCTCGCGGAACGCCTTGTCCACCTTGGTGAGCAGCGAGCCCGAGGCCATCGGGATGACGACCTGGGCCGGGATCCGCCAGCCGAGCTGCTCGGCGATCTCGTAGCCCATCGTCTTGGAGCCCTCGGCGTAGTAGGGCCGGACGTTCTGGTTGACGAAGGCGGTGTCCTCGAACTCGTCGGTCTCGGCGAGCTCGCTGGTCAGCCGGTTGACGTCGTCGTAGGAGCCGTCGACGGCGACCAGCGTCTGCCCGTAGACGGCCGACTGCACGACCTTGCCGGGCTCGAGGTCCGAGGGGATGAAGACGAAGGAGGGCAGGCCGACGCGGGCGGCGTGCGCGGCCACCGAGTTGGCCAGGTTGCCGGTCGAGGCGGCCGCGATCTTGCTGTAGCCCAGCCGCCTGGCGGCGGTGGCCGCGAGGCTGACCACGCGGTCCTTGAACGAGTGCGTGGGGTTGGCCGAGTCGTCCTTGACCCACAGCCCGCCGGTCAGGCCCAGCTCGGCGGCCAGCCGGTCGGCGCGCACCAGCGGCGTCATGCCCGGGTCGAGGGTGACGCGGTCGGCCGGGTCCTGACCCACGGGGAGCAGGGCGGCGTAGCGCCAGATGTTCTGGGGGCCGGACTCGATCTGCTCTCGGGTGACCGCCCGCATCAGCTCCGGGTCGTAGTCGACCTCCAGCGGGCCGAAGCACTCGGCGCAGGCGTGCTCGGCGATGAGCCCGAAGGTGGCACCGCAGTTGCGACAGACCAGACCGCGGGCCGGGGACGGCGGAACGGGGCCGCCCGCGGCGGAGTCGGCCTGCAGGGCTGGGCTGGTCCTGGTGGAGCTGGGAGCGGTCAGGGTCATGCGACGACTACCTCCTCATCTTCCCCGCGTCGGGCCGTCGAGCCGCGCGGGACGGAATTGGCACCTTCCGCTGCGCTGACGCGCGGTGCGGCGGTTGCCGGGGCTTCGTCGGGCCGTGTCCCTCTGCCCCTCTGGATGAGTGGAACGCCGAGGACTCTACCCACGTCGCGGTCGTCGCAGCGGGTCGGGCCAGGATGGGCCGGTGAGCACGCGCGTCGTCTACACCGACCTCGACGGCACGATGGTCGGCCCCCGCGGCTCCTTCTGGCACACCGAGAGGCGTGAGCTGACCGCCGAGCCGGCGGCCACCCTGGTGGAGCTGCACCGCGCCGGCGTGGCACTCGTGCTGGTCAGCGGCCGCACCTTCGAGCAGGTGGTGGAGGCGGCGCGGATCTTCGCCGCCGACGGCGCCATCGCGGAGGTGGGCGCCATGATCAGCTGGGACGCCGCCCGGCAGACCCACCAGCTGACCGGCGAGCTGCCCGAGGAGTACGCGGGCCGCGCGCCGATGGCGGTGATGGCCGAGCTCGGAGTGGTCGACGCCCTGTTCGCCCAGTACCCCGGGCAGGTCGAGTGGCACGCGCCGTGGCACGCAACCCACCAGGCGGACGCCCTGCTGCGCGGCCGCCTCGACCCGCTGTCGGTGGACGCCTGGCTCGCCGAGCGCGGGCTGGGCTGGCTCACCCTCAAGGACAACGGGGCGCTGCCGCGCACGGCCCGCACCACGCTGGCACCCGCCGAGGCGCCGGCGCGGGTGTACCACCTGATGCCGCGCGGGATCACGAAGGGCGCGGCGATCGCCTGGGACCTCGAGCGGCGCGGCCTGACCCCGGCCGACGCGGTGGCCATCGGCGACAGCGTCAGCGACCTGGAGATGGCGCCGGCGGTCGATCGGCTGTGGATCACCGCGAACGGGGCGACGACCGACGGGATGGCCGACCTGCTGGCCGCCGTCCCCAACGTGACGGTGACCGACGCCGCCATGGGCGAGGGCTGGGCCCAGGCCGTCCGTGCCTCGCTGTGAGCTGTCCGGCCATCCCCGTGGGGATGGCCGGACAGCTCACGAGGTGACGTCCCGGCGGGAGAAGTGCCGGAACCCCAGCGCGGTGAACACCGCCGCGTAGACCAGGGACTGGACGACGCCGCGGAACAGGTCGCCGGAGTCGACGGGGGTCTGCAGCAGGTCGGTCCAGGCGAACTCCTCCGCGGTCGGGAAGTAGTCGCGGATGGAGCCCAGCTGCTCGACCTGGTCGAGGATCGCGAACACGAACATCGTGAACACCGCGCCGCCGACCGCGGCCAGCGGCGCGTCGGTCACGGTGGACAGCCAGAACGCCAGCGTGCCGACGACGAGCAGGTGGACGGCGAGGTAGCCGACCATCCCGGCCAGCCGCAGCAGCCCCTCCCCCTGGCCCAGCGTGACGCCGACCGGCGTCTGGACGGCATCGAAGCCGAACGCGATGCCGCCGGCGACCAGTGCGGTCACGACGATGGTGACCAGGGCGCCGACCGAGAGCACGAAGGCGGCCAGCCACTTCTGCCGCAGCAGCCGCATCCGCGGGACCGGCGTGGCCAGCGTGTAGCGCAGCGACCCCCACTGGGCCTCGCTGGCCACCGTGTCACCGAAGAACAGCGCGTAGACGACGACCAGGAAGAAGCTCGTCGTCGCGAAGAGCACGAACAGGGTGAAGTTCAGCCCGCTCGAGGTGGCGACGTCGACCAGGTTGATGCGGGCGTTCTCCTCCGCCTCCTCGGTGCCGCCCAGCTGGAGGGCAGCGATGAGGATCAGCGGCAGCGCCACCATGAGCACCAGGACCCCGAGGGTGCGCCGGCGCCTGAACTGGCGGCGCAGCTCGACCGACAGCCGCAGGGTGCGCTCGGGCCGGTAGCCGGCGACCGCCCCGGTCGGCTGCACGTGCTCGGGGTCCACGGCTGGACCCCGGCCTCGGTCGGCGGCGCTCCCGCGGCCGTCGTTCTCGCGGACGGTGCTCACGAGTCCTCCCCCACCAGTGCCAGGAACGCGTCCTCCAGCCGGCGGCGCGGCGTGAACGCGTCGACCGCGACACCGGCCGCGACCAGCGCCTGCAGCGCCGGCGCCCGGCCGGTGCCGTCGAGGTCGGCGACCAGCCCCTCGTCGGTGCGCTCGACCGTCACGCCGGGCAGCCCGGCCAGGACGGCGGCCGCCCGGTCGGCGTCGGCGTCGTCGGCCAGCCCGACCTGCACCGAGCCGCCGGTGCCGACGAGCTCCTCCACCGTGCCCTGGGCGATCTTCTGCCCCTTGGCCATGACGACGACGTGGCTGCAGGTCTGCTCGATCTCGCTGAGCAGGTGACTGGAGACGATCACCGTGCGGCCGGTCGCGGCGTAGGAGCGCAGCACCTCGCGCATGGCGTGGATCTGGGGCGGGTCCAGCCCGTTGGTCGGCTCGTCGAGCACCAGCAGGTCCGGCAGGCCGAGCATCGCCTGGGCGATCGCGACCCGCTGGCGCATGCCCTGGCTGTAGCGGCGCACCGGCCGGTCGATCGCGGCACCGAGGCCGGCGACCTCGATCGCCTCCTCCATGTGCGCGTCCTCGGCGGGCCTGCCGGTGGCGGCCCAGTACAGCCGCAGGTTGTCCCGGCCGGACAGGTGCGGCATCAGCCCGGTGCCCTCGACGAACGAGCCGAGCCGGGACAGCACCGGCGTGCCCGGGCGGATCTCGTGGCCGAAGACGGTGATCCGCCCCTCGGTCGGCCGGATCAGCCCCATGAGCATCCGCAGGGACGTCGTCTTGCCCGCGCCGTTGGGCCCGAGCAGGCCGAGCACCTGGCCGCGGCGCACCTCGAAGGAGAGGTCGCGGACGGCGACGAAACCGTCCTTGTAGGCCTTGGTGACGCCGGTGAAGCGCAGCGGCACGTCCTCGCCGTCGGGCTCGACGACCGAGACCCGCTTCCGTTGCCGGCGGCCCCAGAGGACGGCGGCCAGCCAGCCGAGCAGGCCCAGCGCGACCACGACGCCGAGCAGCACCCACCAGCGGGAGGTGCCGCTCGGGTCCTCGGTACGGCCGTCGACCTGCGGGACGGCGAGCGCGGCGGCGTCCCCGCCGGCGGCCAGGGCGACCGAGTAGACGGCGGCCTCGGCCGGCAGCGCGAAGGCCTGGTCGGTCGTGGAGACCACCACGCGCATCGTGTGGCCGGCCTCGAAGCGGTGCACGATCCCCGGCAGCGTGACGCTGACCTGCGTGGGTGCCGTGGGGTCGGCGGACAGGCCGGTGAGCGACAGCGGGGCCACCAGGCCCGCCGGGAGCGTCGCCGTCCCGTCGGGGGCGACGTCGTAGAGCTTGGCGAACAGGGTCGCCGAGCCGCCGGACGAGGCGACGGCGAGGTCGATCGTCGAGGCGCCGACGACCTCCACCGCCTCGTCGAGCGGCTCGCTCTCGAAGGCGGCGAACTGCCCGGGGATCTCGAACGACTGCCCCGCCAGCGCCGAGGCCACCGAGCCCAGCCCCGGGACGACGGTGATCGCGGCCGGCGTCCCCCCGGCGGGCGTGACGACCGGCTGCAGCGGCCCGTTGACGGCGATGGCCGAGCGCTGCGCGGGCTCGGTGCCGGCCAGGCCGGGGTACGCCGGTGCGGTCACGGTGCGGTTGCCCCCCTGGACGGTGCCGACCGTCGCGGTCACACCGGTCGGGGCGGGGAACTGGAAACCGGTGCCGGGATCCTCACCCTGGCCCCGCAGGTGCCAGTCGAACCAGCCGGCCACCTGCTCGCGCAGCTCCTCGGTGGTGCGCTCGGAGGCCTGGGTGTCGTGGCCGCCCTGGTACCAGACGACCTTCACCGGGGTGCCGTCGGCGGCGATGCCGCGGGCGTTGGCGTCGGCCTGGCCGAGACCGAACAGCGAGTCCTGGGTGCCCTGCACCAGCAGGGTGGGCGCCTCGATCCGGTCCAGGACCGGAGCCGGGCTGCTGCGGTCCAGCACGGCGGCGATCTCGGGGGTCAGCGTGCCGGTGGACGCCGCGGACTGGTAGGCCGCGCACACCTCGGCGGTGAAGCGGCCGCAGGTGAGCAGCTGCTCGACGGCCTGCGGGTCCACCGCCGCCGGGTCGATCGCCCCGAGGTCGGCGGGCAGGCCGGCGGGCGGTCCGCCGGCCGCGGCGGCGCCGTCGCCGTCCCCGTCGCCGTCCCCGCCGCCGAGCGCACCCAGCAGCCCGCCGCTGGGAGCCGACCCGACGCCGAAGAACAGCCCCGACCACAGCCGCTTGTAGACCCCGCCGTCCCGCGCCTGCGCCGTGGCCGCGACGGTGCCGACGGCGGGCTCGCCCAGCTGCGAGGGGAACAGGGCGGCGGTCAGCGAGTTCCAGGTGATCTGCGGGGCGATCGCGTCGACCCGGGCGTCGTAGCCGGCGCCGAGCAGGGCCAGCGCCCCGCCGTAGGAGGCCCCGGCGACGCCGACCCGCGGGTCGCCCTCAGCGTCGAGCAGCACGTCGTCCCGCGCGGCCAGCCGGTCCAGCAGCGCGGAGAGGTCGGCGACCTCGAAGCGCGGGTCGTTGAGCCCGATCCGGCCGGTGCTCTCCCCGAAGCCGCGCGCGGAGTAGGTGAGGACGACGTAGCCGCGCCCGGCGAGGTCGCGGGCGTCAGCGGCGGTGGAGTCCTTGCTGCCGCCGAAGCCGTGGGCGAGCACGACCGCCGGCGCGGGTTCGGCGGCGCTCGCCGAGGCGGGCAGGAACAGGGTGGTGTCCAGCTCGGCCGCGTCGGCGCCCTGGCCCACGGGGACCCGCGCCTCCTCGGTGGCGACGTCCTCGGCCGCCGCGGCCGGGGCCGGGGGCAGCAGCCCGGCCACGGCCAGGGTGAGCAGCAGGAGCAGGGCGGCGGACGTCGCGCGGGCGCCGGGGCGCGGGCGGGGACGCACGGGCCCGCGAAGGGGACGCACGGAGCCGCCAACGGACGGCCGCGCCCAGGGGTTCCGCAGGCGTCCGGGCGCGGTCAGGGCCGCCACTCGCCGGTGGTGACCACCACGAGACCCGGATCCGCGACGTCGGGGACCTCGAAGAAGCGCACCGCCGGGCCGCTGATCTGCGGGAACTGCTGCATCAGCTGGACGGCGGCGTCGTACTGGGCCTGGTCGCCCTCGGTGAAGTAGACGGTGGTCGTCGCGACGTCGGCACCCTGGTACTCGCCGACGCCCGCGGACTGCCAGCCACCGGTGGTCAGCTCGGCGGTGATGTCCCCGGCGAGGCCGGACACGCCGGTCGCGTTGAGCACGGTCACCGGCACGCGCACCGGCGCGGCGGGGGCGGCGTCGACCGGCGGCAGCGGCTGGACGTCCAGCGGCGGCAGGGCCGAGCTGGGGACGGCCGGCGCCGGCGCCGTGGGAGTCGGCTCGGTCGCGGTGCTGCGGGCGGCCTCCTGGGCCTCCGGCGAGGTGAAGGAGTAGACGCCGAGCACGACGAGGGCGACCACGGCCACGGCCAGCAGGCCCACCGCGACGCGGCGCACCCCGGAGCTGCGCGCCTCCTCCTGCCGGTTCGCGCGGACGACGCGCAGCCGCTCGGCCTCGGCGGCCTGGCGCTCCGCGCGGAAGGCGGCGCGGCCGCCCACGACCCCGGTGGAGCTCCCGGTGTCCGGCCCCCGGCGGTCGGGATCGCGGTCCTCGTCGCCGCGGTCCTCGTCGCCGCGGTCCTCGTCGCCGCGGTCCTCGTCGCCGCGGTCCTCGTCGCCGCGGTCCTCGTCGCCGTACCGGTCGTCGTCGTCATAGCGATCGTCGTCGTCATAGCGATCGTCGTCGTAGTTGTCGCCGTCGTACCGGTCGTCGTCGACCTCGTCGTCGTCCCAGGCGGGGGTGCGGTCCGGGATGGCCTCGGTCGCCGGCGCGGCCGCGCGCGAGGACCCGGCGGGGCTGCGGTCGGGGATCGCCTCGGTGGCCGGCGGCGGAGCCGGGGGTTCGTCCCGGGTCCGGGAGGGGCTGGTCCAGTCGCGGTAGCCCGCGGCGGCGCCGGCGGCCGGTGCCGCCGCCGGCGGCGCGCTCGACGACCAGGCCGGCTCGGACGAGTAGCCGGTCGGCGAGGCAGGCGGTGCGGCGTCGTCGGGCCACGACCGGACCCGGTCAGCGGCGCGACGGCGGGGCGTCCCGGCCGGCCGGCCGGCGGCAGGGGTCGGCTCGTCGACGGGGTCCGGGGTGGGGACCGCCTGGAACGGGGCGACGGTGGTGCGGGGACCGGCCTGCGGCGCGGGAGCCGGGGGTGCCGCGGCGGCGGAGGGTGGCACCGGCAGCCGCATGCGGGTCTCCGGCGCAGGCTCCGCGACACGGGGCCGGTCGGCGGGTGGAGCGGGTCGAGGCCGCTCGGCGGGTGGAGCGGGTTGGACCGCACCGGCGGCCGGCACCGGCACCGGCACCGGCACCGGCACCGGCCGGGCGGGGGCACTGACGCGACCGGGACCCGGCGAGGGAGCGCCGGGCCGACCGGCCCCCGCGGCGGGGGCCGCGGAGCGACCGGCGCCCGCGGCGAGGGCGCCGGCGCGGGTGGCGCCCGGCGCCGGACGGGGCGGCCCACCGGCCGGGATGCCCGGACGGGCGGTGGAGCCGGCGCCGCGCGGTGACGCGGGAACGGCGGGGCGGGCGGGTGCGGCGGCGCGGACCGGTACCGCAGGGGGCGCCGGCCGGCCCTGCGCAGCACGCCGGCGGCCCGGGTCCACACCCGCGTCGAGCAGGCCGTCACGCCGGCGGTCGGCGCGGCTGCGACTGGGCGCGGTCGGGTGGTCGCTCGTCGGGTTCTCGGCCGGGGGCGTGCTGTGCGGGCCGTCGGTGCGGCGCCGACCGTGCGGAACCGGGGCGCTCCCCCGGTCCGTTCCGTCACCGCCTGATGCGGCATGCCTGCCCACGGTGAGCAAATCTAGATGCCGCGGCCCCCGTTGCCCAGCAACTGAGACGATCGCCGCTGTCCGCGCGCGGCGCGCAGCCGGCGCAGCCGCCGGACCAGCAGCGGGTCGGCCTCCAGCGCCGCCGGCCGGTCGACCAGGGCGTTCAGCAGTTGGTAGTAGCGCGTCGGCGCCAGGCCGAAGCGCTCGCGGATGGCCGTCTCCTTGGCACCGGGCCGGCGCCACCACTGCCGTTCGAAGGCGAGCACCTCGTGCTCGCGGCGGGTGAGGCCGGCGGACCGGGCGGCGGGGTCGGGGACGTATGCGGTGGACGGGTCGGCCGCCGGGGGAAGAGGCACCTCGCCCCCCGGCGGGGAGACCGCGGGAGCTGGTTCGGCAGACACGGGACTACCTCCTTGAGGACACCCCCGACGGTAGTCCCGCCCACCGACATCCCGGGCCGCCGGCGCCGCCTCGCAGAGAGCAGGACCCGTCCTCCTCGCCGTGGGAGGACCCCGTCCCTCCACATCCCTCGCAGGCTCGGGACGAGCCTCCGGACGGGGCCTGCGGCGAGCCTCCGAATGGGGCCTGAGCCGAGACTGCGAGTGACGGGGGTCCTCCTCAGACCGGTGCGGGCGCGGCCTCCGCCGTCCGTCGGCGGGCTCCGGCGCGGGCGCTGCGCAGGCTGTCGACGGTGAAGACGGCCAGCGCCACCCAGACGATGACGAATCCGGCCAGCCGCGCCGGCGGCATCGGCTCGGCGTAGACGAAGACGCCGATGGCCAGCTGCATCAGCGGGGTGACGTACTGCAGCAGCCCCACCGTGGACAGCGGGATGCGCCGGGTCGCGCCGGCGAACAGCAGCAGCGGGACGGCGGTTGCCACCCCGGAGCTCAGGAGCAGCAGCAGGTGGCCGGTGCCGGCGCTGCCCGCCGTCCCCTCGCCTCGCACGTGCAGGACGGCGAGCACCGCCACCGCGGGGACGACGACCAGCGCGGTCTCCACGAACAACCCCGGCGCGGCCGCGACGCGCACCAGCTTCTTCATCAGCCCGTACAGGCCGAAGGTGACCGCCAGCGTCAGGGCGATCCACGGCGGCCGGCCGTAGTCGACGGTGAGCACGCCCACCGCGACCGCGGCGATGCCGACGGCCACCCACTGCAGCCGGCGCAGCCGCTCGGCGAACACCACGACGCCGAGCAGCACGCTGACCAGCGGGTTGATGAAGTAGCCCAGCGAGGTCTCCACCACGTGCCCGGAGTTGACGCCGTAGACGAAGACCAGCCAGTTGGCGGCGATGAGCACCGCGGCGCCGGACAGCACCAGCAGCGCGCGGCGGTCGGCGACCGTCGCGCGCACCTGCGGCCAGGCGCGCAGGGCCGTCAGCAGGACGGCGACGAAGAGCAGCGACCAGACCACCCGGTGGGCCACGATCTCCACCCCGCCGGCCGGCTCGAGCAGGGGGAAGTACAGCGGGAACAGCCCCCAGAGGCCGTACGCGGCCAGACCGGAGGCGACCCCGGCGCGCCGCTCGTCCACGTACCGCACGCTACGCCCGGCGTCGTTGCGCCGGTCAACGGGTTTGCCGGACGGCGCTCATCCCGTCTGGATGTAGTCGACGAGCTGGGCGCGCTCCTCCTCCAGCTCGTCGAGCCGGGCCTTGACCACGTCGCCGATGGAGACGATCCCGACCAGCGCGCCGCCCTCGACGACCGGCACGTGCCGCACCCGGTGCTGGGTCATCGTGCGGGCCAGCTCCTCGACGCCCGCGCCCGGGACGCAGGTGTGCACCTGCCCGGTCATCACGCTGGAGACCGGGTCGGCGAGCAGGCCGGCGCCGCGCTCGTGCAGCGCCCGGACGACGTCCCGCTCGGAGACGATCCCGTCGACGCTGCGGCCGTCGGCCGAGACGACGAGGGCGCCGACCCCGTGCTCGGCGAGCAGGGCCAGCGCGGTGCGGACACTGGCGGTGGCGTCGACCGTGGCGACGCCGACCCCCTTGCGGCGGAGCAACTGACTGATGTGCATGCCGGACCTCCTCGCCGTCGGGTCGCGCGGGGCAGAGTGTGCTCTCGCCCACAGGCCCCCGGCAACGCCCTTCCCGGCCTACCGTCGTCGGTGTGCGAACCCTCACCGCCGCGCGCCGGCCCACCGCGCTGCAGTGGGTGCGCTATGCGCTGGGTGGCCGGCTCCCCTCCGACCTCTCCCCGTGGGTGCTGGCCGACACGACCGAGCCCGGCTGGGCTCGCCGTCACCTGACCCGGGCCGTGGTGCAGCTGCTGCCGGTGCTGGTGCTCTGCCTGGCCGTCGTCCCCGTGCCGCTGGTCTACCGGCTCTCCGCCGCCGCGGGTGGGCTGCTCATGGGGCTGGTCTTCTCCAGCGCGTTCATGGTCGAGACCACCGAGCACCGGGTCGCCAAGGCCGGCTACCCGCCGGGCACGGCGGCGCGCATCCGGGCCGAGCGCCACGAGCGGGAACAGGTCGAGCGCCGCTCCCCCTACCGGCGGGACGGCGCTGGCAGCTTCGACTGAAGAGGGACCACCCTTCCCCCACGCCTCGCACCCTCGGCGGCCTCCCTGCAGGGTCCCGCCGCGAGCTCGCGAGTCCGCGGGGCAGGGGGTCCTCCTACTCGACGCGGAAACCGATCGCCAGCCGCACCTGGAAGTAGTTGACGTCGCCGTCGACGACCTGACCGCGGATCTCCTTGGTCTCGAACCACTCGATCTGCCGAACGGTCTGCGCGGCCTTGCGGATCGCGGTGCGGATGGCGTCGTCGACGCTCGTCTGACTGCTGCCGACGATCTCGCTCAGCCGGTACACGTGGTCGGACACGGCAGCCTCCTGGGCTCGGCTCGCCGGCGCCGTCGTCTCGCCGCCGGCCGGGCGCCACGCTAGCGGCGCCGGCCCCGGCCCACCACGCGACGGTCCTTGACCAACTTCTTGCCCGCCGCTGGCTCACCGCTGGCCACCCACCCCCTAACGTCGGAGTCGCTCCTCTCCAGCCCCTCGGACACAGTGGCAGGACGGCGATGACGGATCTGCACCTCGTGGTCGGCGGTCTCCTGACCCGGGATCCGCTGCTCGCGACCCTGCTGCTCAACCACGCCGCCGGGCTGCAGTGCGAGCAGCTGCCGGTGCCGTCCTCGATCGTCCCGAGCTGGGCGGCCGACGACCGCCCGGGGGCTCCGGCCGACGGTGAGCTGCTCACCGTCGAGGCCTTCGTGTCCCGGGACACCCCCTGCCCGCACCGCTGCCTCGACGACGTCCTGGACACGGTGCACGCCGTCCTGACCGGCGGTCCGGTCCGCGCGGAGCGGCTGGACGACGGGGTCCCGGACATCGGCAGGGGGACCGTCTCCCGTTCCGCGACCTGGGCACTGGCCCCGGTCGCCGTCGGCGTCCTCGGGCACCCCGCGGCCGGCTACCGCCCGCCGGGGGCCGCCAGCTCCAGCCGGTAGCCGTGTCCCCGCACGGTGACGATCTGCGGGACCCGGCGGCCGGGCGGCGCGACCTCCTGCAGCTTGCGTCGCAGCGCCGCGACGTGGACGTCGAGGGTCTTCGTCGACCCGAACCAGTTCTCGTCCCAGACGTCGGCCATCAGCTGCTCGCGGCTGTGCGCCACCTCGGGCTGGGCGGCCAGCCGCGCCAGCAGGTCGAACTCCTTGGGCCGCAGGTGCACCTCCCCGCCCGCGACCGTGACCCGGTGCCGGGCGACGTCGACCACCAGGTCGCCCACGGCGCGGACGGCGGGCCCCGTCGTCCCGCTCCCGCCGCGGCGCAGGTGCGCCCGGATGCGGGCGTGCAGCTCGGCCAGCCGGACGGGCTTGACCAGGTAGTCGTCGGCGCCCGCCTCCAGCCCGACGACGACGTCCATCTCCGCCGACCGCGCCGTCAGCATCACCAGCACGCACCCCGGCTGGGCCACCCGCAGCTGCCGGCACACCGCCACGCCGTCGAGGTCGGGCAGCCCGAGGTCGAGCAGGACGAGGTCGACCGCGCCGGCGGCGGCACGGGCCAGGCCGCCGGCGCCGGTGCGCTCCCAGGCGACCTCGTAGGCGTGGCTGCGCAGGCTCGACACCAGCGCCTCGCCGATGGATGCATCGTCCTCGACCAGCAGGACCCGACCGGCCATGCGGGCATCGTGGCACCGCCTCCCGCACTCCGGGACCGGTCGCGCCGCGGCAGGAAGCGGTGACAGCGCCGGGGCGGCGGGGCACCCTGGCGCTCCCGAGCACCGTGCCCGCCGACCGCGGAACGGAGACCACGCCCGTGCGCACCCGGATCGTCGCCCTGGCCGTCCTGGCCTCCGTGCTCGCCACCTGCCTGTTCGCCGTCCCGCTGGCCGTGGGGGTACTGCAGTACGCCGCGCAGCACGAGCGCGGGCACCTCGTCCGCGTCGCCTCCGACGTGGCGATCGACGTGTCCGGGGACGTGTACGACGACGACCCCGTCGACCCGGACGACATCGACCTCGAGGAGGACGACTACTCCGTGGCCGTCTACGACGACGACGGCGACCGGCTGGCTGGCGGGGTTCCCGGCGAGCACCGCCGGATGCTGTCGCAGGCGCTCGACGGCGAGGTGAGGACCCGGTCGCAGGACGACCTCCTCGTCGCCGCCTTCCCCATCACGCACTCCGACGACGTGGTCGGGGCCGTGCTCGTCACCACCCCACGCAGCACCGTGCTGGACCAGGTCGCCCTCATCTGGGCGGGGATGGCGGGGTTGGCGGCCACTGCGGTGGCGATCACCTTGCTGGTGGCGCGCGGGCAGGCATGGCGGCTCGCCCGGCCTCTCGAGGACCTGGAGGAGAGTGCCCGCCGGCTCGGGGACGGCGACTTCAGCGTCCGCACGCGCCGCGGCGGGATCGAGGAGATCGACGCCGTCGGCGCCGCGCTGGACACGACCGCCATCCGCCTGGACGACCTGCTCGCCCGCGAGCGGGCGTTCTCCGCCGACGCCTCGCACCAGCTGCGGACCCCGCTGGCCGGCATGCGGCTGCGGCTGGAGGCGGCGCTGGAGCGGACGGACGCCGACCCCCGGCAGGCGATCGCCGCGAGCCTGGTCGACGCCGACCGCCTCGAGGCGATCATCGACGAGCTGCTCGGCCTGGCCCGCGCGGGACAGGCCGCGTCGGCCGGCCCGGTCGACCTCGACGCGCTGCTCGGCGAGGTGGGGCCGGAGTGGGCTGCCCGGCTGGCCCTGCACGGCCGCGACCTGGCGGTCCGGGTCGATCCCGGCGCCCCGGACGCGCGGGCGTCGGGCGCGGCGGTCCGGCAGGTGCTGGGCGTGCTGGTCGACAACGCCACCACGCACGGCCGCGGAACGGTCACCGTCACCGTGCGGGAGGCGGCCGGTGCCGTGGCGGTCGACGTCTCCGACGAGGGTCCCGGCGTCCAGGACCCGGAGGGCGTGCTGTTCTCCCGCCAGGCCGACCGCCGGGACGGGCACGGCATCGGCCTGGCCCTGGCCCGCCGGCTCGTCGAGGCCGAGCAGGGCCGGCTCACCCTGACGAGCGCGTCGCCGCCCGTCTTCACGATGTTGCTGCCCGCCACGTCCACCGGGGCACGCGAGGACGACGCCGTCCCGGCCCGGCAGCGCGGCGGCTGAGCGCGGACCTGCGGTCAGCCGACGGCGGCGGCGCGGTGCTCCGGCGGCTGCTCCCCACCGACGGTCACCCAGTACTCGACGCCGTCGTGCAGCAGTCCGTCCCGGACCGTCCAGAAGGCCGCGCAGCGGAACACCTCCGCCCCGGCGACGATCTCCACCTCCGCGGCGGACGCCGACGCGTCGCCGACCACCCGGAGGACCCGCAGTTCGCCCCACGGCTCGGGATAGTCCCGCTGCAGGCCGATCACCTGCCGCCGGCCGACGAGCCGCTCCTCGGTGGCCGGCATCCGCAGTCGCGCCTCCGGGTGCAACAGCGCGGCCGCCGCGTCCCAGTCGCGCTCCTGGTAGCGCTCGTACAGCGCCCTGACCAGCTCGTCCCCACGCACGTGCCGGACGGTAGAGGGTCCCGGTGACCGTGGGCGATGACGCACGGCGGCCCCGGCGCTCCCGCAGCAGCAGCCGGCAGGCGACCCACCACACCCCGACGGCGAGCACGCTGCCGGCGGCGAGGAGCACCGTCGGCTCGGTCGTGAGGACCGCGGCGGCCAGCGTGCCGGCGAGCCGGCCAGCGGGCCCGTCCCGAGCGCGGCGACCCACGCCAGGGCGCGCAGCAGCCGCTGGGCCACTACCGGCGCTCCCGCCGGGTGAGACCACGGCCTTCGTGCCAGCTCTCGACCACCAGGTGGTCGGCCGGCTCGCCCATGCGGACGACGACGAGCTCGCTGATGTCCAGCCGGAACAGGTGCGAGCGGGCCTGGTCCGGGCCGTTCACCGCCTCCACCAGCGCCGGATCGAGCACCTCTTCGGCGCGGCCGGCGACCTTGGCGTCGCCGGTCCAGGCCGGCGGGTCCACCGAGGCGCTGTGCAGCGCGAACCGCGGATCCCGGCGCAGATCCAGCGCCTTGACGGAGCGCTCCATGCAGCCGAGCCACAACTGTCCGTCGCGCAGCTCCACCTCGGTGCCGCTGATCCGCGGCGCGCCGTCCCGGCGCAGCGTGGCCAGCGTCTTGTGCCGACCGGCCGTGAGGAACACCTCCGCCCGGGACAGCAGCTCCGGCACCTGCTGCGCGACCGCTCCCCAGCTGGGCATGTGTCCTCCTGGCGCGAAGGGCTCTCGGGTCGACGTCGCGTCGGCCGGGCTCAGCCGGTGGCCGACACCGGGTCCCGACCGAAGGCGGCCAGCACCCCGCCCGGCCCGGTGGCGACGGCCAGGTCCCAACCGGTCACCAACGGCTCGACGAGGGCCGGATCCACGACCTCCCTTCTCCTCCGTCTGCGCGGGACGCTAGGTGGGCGCCCTCCGGCAGCGCATCCTCCCGCGGTCCCGCCGTCGACCGCCCCCGGGCGGCCGCCGGCTACGCCGCCAGGCGACATCCCGCTGCGTGTGCGATCCACCCGAGCGGCGCCGCAACCGCCGCGTTCGCTGAGTGTGACGTCGTCCCGGGACGAGCAGGGGAACGACGAGCGGCCGATGTGGCACCCCGCGGTGCTCCCTAGCCTTCCGTGCATGACCGAGACCGCCTCCTCCCCGTTCCGCACCCCAGGACCCCGCCCGCCCTCGCGCGAGCCACCCGCTCGGCTGCGGACCGACGGGCTGCTACGGGTGGCGCTGCGCGTCGACGGCGTGGTCACCGGCCTGAACGGCGCCGGCTACCTGAGCGCCGCGCCGCTGCTCGACGACGCGCTCGTTCCCGGTGTCGCTCGGCGCAACTCCCACGGCGCCGCGGTGCGTCCCGGCGCGTCGCGGGGTCGCCTCCGCGCCGGGGCCCGTACGGGGGCGCGCGACCCGGGGATCCGCCGAAGCGCGGCAGACGGCGCGACGGCACCCGCCCGGCGTCGGCCGGGCGCTGCCCGCACCCCACACTCGGCCATCGGGAGGCCGCGATGACCATGGACCGGGACGGGCGGGTGCTCCGCCTGCCGACCGGCGAGCAGATCACCGTGCTCACCTCAGGAGCCGACAACGGCGGCACGGCCTTCGAGGTGGAGGCGCTGCTGCCACCCGGTCTGTCCGGCCCGCCCCGCCACCGGCACCGGTACGAGACCGAGGTGTTCACCGTGCTCGACGGGGTCCTGCGGGTGCGGCTCGGCCGCGAGATGCGGACGTTGCACGCCGGCGAGTCGGTCACCGTTCCGCCCGGGATCGTGCACGCCTTCGCCAATCCCTCCACCGAACCGACCCGGATCCACACCCGCGAGACCCCGGCCGGCCCGTTGGAGGAGCAGTTCCGGGCGCTGGCCGCCGGTGGTCGGCTGCCCCCGATCGGCCGGCTGGCGCGCATCACCGTCGACTCCGGGTACTCCTTCTCCCTCGCCGGCATCCCCGACCGCATCCAGCGGCCGCTGTGGCGCCTGCTGTCCACCTTGGACACCGGCCGTCGGTGAACGCGCGGACCGGGGACACACCCGCAGGGGGTTCCATGCGACGCCTCGAGTACCTGGTCGCCACCTCGATCGACGGGTTCATCGCCCGGGAGGACGGCGACTTCACCCCGCTCCTGGTCGCCGGGGACTCCCTGCAGACCCTGGCCGAGGAACTGCCGGAGACCTTCCCCGCCCAGGCGCGCCGCACCCTGGGGATCGACGCGCCCAACCGGCGGTACGACACCGTGCTCATGGGCGCGGCCACCTACCAGGTGCCCGGCGGGATGCCCAGCCCCTACCCTCACCTGCGCCAGTACGTCGCGTGCCGGTCGGGTCTCGACACCCCGGACGACGTCCCGGTGATTTCCGCCGACCTGCTCGGCCGCGTCCGTGCGCTCAAGGCGGAGGACGGGCTGTCGATCTGGCTGTGCGGTGGCAGCACCCTCGCCGCCGCGCTGCTGTCCGAGATCGACACGCTGTTCCTCAAGGTGAGCCCCGTGGTGCTCGGCCGCGGCCTGCCGCTCTTCGCCGCCGAGGTCCCCACCACCCGGTTCGCCTCGACCGCGGTGCGCACCTTCGCCAACGGCGTGGTGTTCGCCGAGTACCACGGGGTCGGGTGACCCGGTTCGGCGGATGTCGGCGGCGTCCTACTGCCCGGGGACGACCAGCCCGGTCTCGTAGGCGAGCACGACCAGGCGGGCGCGGTCACGGGCGCCCAGCTTGGCCAGCAGGCGGGAGACGTACGTGCGCGCCGTGGCCGGCGAGAGGAACAGTTCCCGGGCGATCTCCTCGTTGGACAGTCCGCGGCCGACCAGGGCGAGCACCTCCCGCTCCCGTTCGGTGAGCTCCCGCAGCGGCGTGTCGTCCACCGAGGTCCGCAGCCGGTCGGCCAGCGAGCGCATCACGGTCCGGGTGACCGACGGGGACAGCAGCGACCCGCCGGCGGCGACGGTCCGGATCGCCTGCCGGAGGTCGGTGGGTGAGACGTCCTTGAGCAGGTAGCCGGCGGCGCCGGCGCGGATCGCCTCGAAGACGTGCTCGTCCTCGTCGAAGGTGGTCAGCACCAGCACGCGGACGCCGTCCAAGGTCGGGTCGGCGACGATCTGACGGGTCGCCTGCAGGCCGTCCAGCTCGGGCATCCGGACGTCCATCAGGACGACGTCCGGACGCAGCTCACGAACCCGGGAGAGCCCGGACCGGCCGGTGCCGGCCTCCCCGACGACGGCGATGTCACCGTCGCGCTCGGCCAGCGCGCGCAGCCCGGTGCGCACCAGCTCCTGGTCGTCGACGAGCACGATGCGGATCACGGCGCCAGCCTCGTGGGGAGCACCGCGTGGACCACGAAGCCGCCGCCGTTGCCGCGGCCGGCCCGGACCTGGCCGCCGAGCACCGCTGCCCGCTCCCGCATACCCGCCAGCCCGGCACCGCCGGCCGCCTCGTCGTCGGAGGACGAGCCGCCGTCCGGGCGGTGGCCGTTGCCGGGGCGGGGGCGGGGGCCGTCATCGGGGCACGAGCTCGGGCCGTCGTCGGCGATCACCAGCTCCAGGCGGTCGCCGCGGACCCCGGCGGTGACCGCCGCACGGGTGGCCCGCGAGTGACGGAGCACGTTGGTCAGCGACTCCTGCACGATCCGGTAGGCCGCCGCCCCGATGGCCTCGTCCAGGCATCGCTCGGCCACGTCGACGTCCAGGTCGACCGCGAGGCCGGCCTCGCGGGCGTTGTCGGCGAGCCGGCCGAGACCCGACAGCCCCACCGTGCCGCGCTCGGCCCCGGCCGCCGGGGAGCGCAGCAGCTTCACCGTGGCCCGGAGTTCGCGCAACTGGGCCGAGGTCGCCGCGACGATCTGCGCGACCGCGCGCCGGGCGGTCTCGTCGTCGCGGCCGATGGTCTCGGCGGCGACGTTGCCGTGCAGTGCGATGACGGACATCGCGTGACCGACCGAGTCGTGCAGGTCCTGGGCGATGCGGACCCGCTCCGCCTGCAGCCGCCGCTCGGCCTCCCGTGCCTGCTCGACCGCGGTCAGGGTCCGCAGCCGCTCCTGGGAGGCGCGGGTCTCCCGGCGAGCGCGCACGCTCACCCCCAGTGCGATCGCCGCGGCGACGAGGGCGACGTTGGTGAGCAGCTCGTAGCTGAGCAGGTAGGTGGTGGGCAGGCCCTCGGCGACCCGGGCCCAGGCGGCCACCCCCACCAGCACGGCGGCGGCTCCTCCTGCCCAGCGGGTGGCGCCGACGTCGGCGGCCCGGTACAGCGCCGCCACGGCGGGCAGCGCGATGCCGATCGGCGGGAGGTTCCGGCTGTAGTAGGTGAAGATCGCCAGCACGGTCAGCACCAGCACCGTGCCGGGCGCTCGCCGCGCAGCCAGGACGAGCCCGCCGAACCCGACGGCGAACAGGTAGGCCCCGGCGGTGGCTCGGCCGGTGCCCTCCAGGTCGGCGGCGATGACCAGCGCCACGGTGAGCGCCTGCGTCGTGGCCAGCAGCGCATCCGTCAGCCGCTGGTCCACCCCGTCCCGGCCCCGGCCGGTGGGCACGTCGCTGGGCACGCGACCAGCGTAGGAACGTCGGCTCGCCCCGGGCAGTCCTTTCCCGTCGACCTCCACCGTCGACGGCCGACGTCGCCGGACGTCGGTCGGGAGCGACCGCGGGCGCGCCCCGCGACCGACGTGACGCCCCCACCGCGCTCCTGCTGTTCGGCCTCGTGGCTGTCGTGTGGATCGGCGGCATCGGCCTCGGGCGGGCGCCGCGGCCGGTGCTCACCTCCACTTCCGCCGGTGTCGTGTTCGGCGTCGTCCTCGTCGTCCTCTCGCTGGCCCTGGACACGAGGACCGACGCCGAGGGAGCGCTGGCCGCCGGCGTCGCGGCCTTCGAGATCGGCCGCTCCGCCGCACCGGGCGCCGTGGCCGGCCCGCTGGCCGGGAGCCGCGCTCGCCCGGCGCCGGGCCGGCCCACCGACGCGGACGGCGTCCCGCGGCACGGCTGCCGGTCTCCCCCTCCGCGGGAGTCCACCCTTGCTCACAGGTGTGAGCAGGGGTGGACGTCCCGCGGAGGTACTGCACCCCGCGGGCACCTGGGCGTCTCCCGCGGTACTCGACCCGGCGGGACGGAGTCGGGGGGCGGCGTGGGCCGACCGTGCGGGCGGCGCGGCTCCCCGCCTCTCCGGCATCCGTCGAACGTCGGCCGTACTGCGCCACTCGACCACGGGTGGGTCAGGCACCGCTGCGGTGCCCGGCCGGGGAAGCGGGCACGACTCGGCACAGCAGCAACGCGACGGCCGCGGTGACCACGCCCACGAGCGCGCCGGTGACCAGGCTGGACAGCACCGCAGCAGAGCGGAGGGCGATCTCCTGGGCGCCGGGGTCCATCCCGGCGAGGTTCCCTCCCAGGGTCGGGGCATTCCCCCGGAACGCCGCGTCCCACAGCAATTGGTGGCCGAGGGCGAGGAACACCCCGTAGATCGCGCCTATCACGACCACGGTGGCGAACGGGCGTGGCGGTCGCTTCCAGAGCACGGCGGCGATCCAGCCGGCCGGCGGGAGGAACACGAACAGGCCGTTGACGACGCTGCCCTCCTCGATGGCGCCGAGATCGTGCAGGACCACGCGCGGCGCGGCCAGCGCGGCGAGCGCGACGAGGACCGGCCAGGAGAACCCCAGCGGGTGGCGCGCGCTCATCGGACGGCCTCGACACGCTCCACCGGGGCGGCGGCGGTGGCGCGGACCCAGCGCAGCAACGCGGTGAACGCCAGGGTGGAGGTCACCGCGCCACCGACGACGCGGACCCAGTGCCCCGCGACGAACTCCTCGGCCACCTGACGCAGGTACTCCGGGGTGTGGGTGCCGACCGGGTCGACGAACATGATGTCGTTGCGCGGCCAGAAGAACACCACCGAGAACAGGAACTCGCAGGCGATGAACACCGCGGCCGAGCCGGCGATCCACCACCGCAGCCCCGGTATCCGCCACGTCAACACGGTCGCGGCCAGGCTGCACAGGACCACCGCGGCGCCCAGCGGCGGGAAGTAGTCGCTGGGGCCACCCTCGACGAGGAACTCACGGGCCCGGTCCAGCGAGGCCGGCGGATCGCCGAAGATGTTCGGGTAGAGCATCACGGTCTCGGCAGCCACGCCGCCGAAGGACAGCATCGCCGTCCACACGAGGGCGATCAGCGACACCGTGGTGAGGGTCGTACGGGGCATGTCACCGGTCCTCTGCTGATCGATCGTCGACGGCCCGGACGGGCCGATGACCAGCGACGCTAGGTCCGCCCGACTCCCGGGTCTGCCGCGCACGGGCGCGTTCCGGGTTGCTCCTCGACGTACGGCACGGCCGCTGGTCGACGACCGTCGACGACGACGGAGTGACGGCAACCGGCACGGGTGGCGTGACAGCACGGGACCGGCGCAGCCGCTCCCGAGGTGAGCCCGCACCGCATCGGAGGGCCACGACGCATGGCAGGTCTCCGACCGCCGCCACCCCTCGAAGGGTCCGTGGCCCGGCTCGACCGGCCCCGGCGCGTTGAGGTGGCGCAGCCGGCGCTGGTCGCGTCGTGGTCATCCCACCGCTGACCAGCACAGTGAGGACCACCCACCACTCAGCGGGACGTCACCGTCAGCTGCCCTCACGACCGGTCCGTTGCTACCGGTCGGCCCTGGTCAGGCTGTACTCGACCTCGCCCGGGGCACACGGCTGTCTGCAGTGGGGCGCTGAGCCGACGGGGGGACTCGAACCCCCAACCGCCCGATTACAAGTCGGGTGCGCTACCAGTTGCGCCACGCCGGCAGGACACGGGAACACGTCCCGGCACAAGGATAGGGACCGGGCGGCAGAGGAGTCGGCGGCCGGTCCACCCCCGGGGGCGGAGCGAACACGGCTGCGCTGTTCCCGGGCCTGACGAGGGCCTCCGTGGGCTGGGCGGCCGCCACGGGTCCGATCAGCGCCTGGACTCGCCGGGCTGGTCCAGTTGGCGGCCGGCGGCTGCCAGCACGGCCTCGCGGACGCGGTCCAGCGTGGCGGAGCGCAGCCGCCACTGCTGCCAGTACAGGACGACGTCCACCGTGGCGGCCGGGTCGAGGGCGACCAGCTCCGCCCTGACCCCGCGCGCCTGGAGGCCGGGCACCATGCCCCAGCCCAGGCCGAGGGTGAGCGCGACGACGAAGTCCGCCGCGGCGGGCACGTAGTGCACCGGCGGGGCGACGTCGGGACCGGCCTGCGCGTGCAGGTAGCGGTGCTGCAGGTCGTCCTTGCGGTCGAGGACGACGACCGGGGCCCGGGCGAGCGCCTCGGGGGTGGGGCCGGCGGGGAACCAGCGACGTGCGAACCCGGGGGTGGCCATCGGCCGGTAGCGCATGCCGCCCAGGCGGGTGGAGGTGCAGCCGGGCACCGCCTCGGCGTCCGCGGTCACCGCCGCCATGACCGTGCCGGCGCGCAGCAGGGCGCTGGTGTGCTCCTGGTCCTCGCGGTACAGGTCGAAGCAGACGTCGCCGGCCAGCGGCGCCAGCGCGGGCAGCACCCAGGTGGCCATCGAGTCGGCGTTGACCGCGATCGGCAGCGCCGGCACCCCCTCGGGCGAGGGGTTCCCGCCGAGCTCCCGGGCGACGTCGGCGGTGAGCAGATCCACCTGCCGGGCCAGACGCAGCACCGCCTGCCCGGACTCGGTGACCTGCACCGGCTTGGTCCGCACCAGCAGGATCCGGCCGGTCGCGACCTCCAGCGCCCGCAGCCGCTGGCTGATCGCCGACGGGGTGACGTGCAGCGCCCGGGCGGCGGCCTCCAGCGTGCCGCCGCGGACGGTGGCGTCCAACGCCCGCAGCTGAGCCAGGTCCAGATTCATGAACACCGATGCTAATGATGCGTGAGGATCATGAGCTGGACGGTGCGCGGACGGCTTTCTACCGTCGACGGCGTGCTCACCACCCCCGCGCTGCTCGCCGTCGTCTCCGGGCTCGCGCTGGGCCTGGGGTTGATCGTCGCCATCGGCGCCCAGAACGCTTTCGTCCTGCGACAGGGACTCCGCCTCGAGCACGTGGCCGCGGTGGTGGCGGTGTGCGCCCTCTCCGACCTGGCGCTGATCTTCGCCGGGGTGCTGGGTGCCGGCGCGGCGCTGGCGCAGGTGCCGTGGCTCATCCCGGTGGTGTGCTTCGCCGGGGCGGCGTTCCTGCTCTGCTACGGCGTGCTGGCCGCGCGACGGGCGCTGCGTCCCGGCGCGCTGCTGCCGGACGCCGCCGGCGCCCGCACCGGGCTCGCGGTGACCGTCGGCACCTGCCTGGCGCTGACCTGGCTCAACCCGCACGTGTACCTGGACACCGTGGTGCTGCTCGGCTCGATGGCCTCGACCTACGGCGAGCACCGGTGGCAGTTCGCCGCTGGTGCGGGTCTGGGGAGCCTGCTGTGGTTCGCCGGCCTCGGCTACGGCGCCCGCCTGCTCCGCCCGGTGTTCGCCCGTCCCGCGGCCTGGCAGGTCCTCGACGGCGTCATCGCCGTCGTCATGTCGGCCCTCGCCGTCTCCCTGGTCGTCCGTGGCGTCAGCGCAGCCTGAGGTCGGCAGCAGCCACTCACGGACGAGATCCCGACGAGGCCCACGCGATGACCGCCGCTCCCGACGGGCAGCGGTGGTCGAGCACCCGGATCCCCAGCCTGCAGGTGGTGCTGCACGCCTCCTGGGTGACCGGCGCAACGCTGGGCTGGCCTGCCGGGCGCGGTGCTCCTGCTGCCCGGGCAGGTGCTGCTGGCCGCGTACGCCGCCGTCACCCTCCTGCTGCTGCTCCGCTGCGGCCTCGGCCGGCGTGGCGGGCGGGGTGCAGCCGGGCGCGGTCCCGACGCGGAGGTGGCCCGTGCCCGAGCCCGGCCATGTCGCCCTCGCCACCGCGCTGGCCGGCGGCTGACCGGCGTTCCGCCGGGGGTCGTCACAGGCGTGGGTCGACCGGCTCGGACTCCAGTGCCAGGACGGCGAAGACTCACTCGTGCACCCGCCACAGCGGCTCACCGCGGGCCAGCCGCTCCAGCCCCTCCTGGCCGAGCGCGTACTCCCGCAGCGCCAGCCCGCGCTTGCGCCCGAGGGAGCGCTGGCGCAGCCGGTCGAGGTGCTGCGGCTCGGTGCAGCGCTGCTCGGTCGCCGCCGGGTAGAAGACGTGCGCCGTGCCGGTCGACACCTCGACCTGCTGCGCCCGCGCGGGGTTCTTGTGCAGCAGGAAGCCCAGGTCGGTCGCTGGCAGGTGGGTGGTGGTCAGCGTGACGAGCACGCCGCAGTGTGACCGTTCGACTCCGGCTGGTCGACTGCTTTCGCCGGTGGCTCAGGCGGCGGCGTCGCCGTGCCTGAGGTCGCCGCTGGGGTCGCTGCCGGCCAGCGGCAGTCCGGCGAGCCACCGGGCGAAGCCGTCGGGGTCGCGCCGCTCGAGCTCGTCGAGCGTCTGCTCGCGCCGGACCACGATCGCCTCGCGGGTGCGGGCGTCGAGCGGGCCGGACAGCGCCGTCGTCGTCCGGACCCACTCGCGGCCGAGGTCGGCGGTCGACAACGAGGACACCGGCGGCAGCGGGGCCGCGGGCCGGCGCGCCGGGATGGCCGCGGTCGGGGACGCGGCCCCGGTCCCCCGACTGCGGACGAGCCAGACGACGGTCCAGGTGCCCGCGGCGGCCCCGGCGACCAGCAGGGAGAGCACCGCCCCGCCGAGGACGGCGGTGCCGGAGAGGACCAGCAGCACCCCGACGGTCGCCACCCCGGCCTTCCAGGCCGCGTCGACGACGGCGGGCTGCCCCGGCCGGGACTCCCGGGCCACTCCCGCTGCCAGGCAGGCCGAGACCACCGCGGCGAGCCCCACCGCGACCAGGCCGGGCGGTCGCAGGGCCAGGCCACCGACGACGGCCAGCAAGGCGCCGACGACGGCACCGGACCAGAGCAGGAGGCGGGGAAGCGGACCGCGGGTGGACACGGGGGCACCCTCCAGGAGCAGGGCCGGACACAGGAGGCGGGCGGTCACCGGCGCAGCGACGGCCCGGATCCCGCCCTTACCCAGCCGCACACATTCTGCACCCTCCGTGGCGGCGCCGGTCCCTTCCCTGCGGCGCTCGTTGCGAGGACCCTCGACGGCAGACACGGGGGACGACCGTCATCCGGAGGTGCCCGTGCCCACGACGACCCCCATCCCCGCTGAGACGCTGCCCACGCCCGGCCCGGCGGACGACCACCCGCAGGCGCCGCCCCTGGTGGTCGGCGCCGACGGCAGCGAGTGCGGGCTGCGGGCCGTCCGGTGGGCCGCCGAGGAGGCCGTCCGCCGTGACGCGCCGCTGCGGATCGTGCACGCCACCCCGCACCACGGGCGCCGGGGCGTGGCCGGCGCCGCGGCCCCCGGGCTGCCGCGCGCCCGCGGGGCCACGGCCCAGGCGTACACGGTCGCCCGGCACACCGCGCCCTCGGTCGCCGTCTCCACCGAGGTGGCCCCGGGTGACCCGGTGGCCGCGTTGCTGCGGGCCGCCGAGGACGCCCAGCTCGTCGTCCTCGGGATCACCACCACCGGCGCCGCGGACGAGCTGGTGCTCGCCTCCGTCGCCCAGCGGGTGGCCGCCCGCTCACCCCGCCCGGTGGTCGTCGTCCCCCGGTCCCGGCCGGGTGGCACCGGCTCCCGCCCGCACGTGGCGGTGGTCGGCCTCGGCGAGCACGAGGACGACGAACCGGTCGTCGTCTTCGCCGCCGAGGAGGCGTTGCGGACCGGCCGGCCGCTGCTGGTGCTGCACACCCGGTCCGACGACGGCGGCGAGTGGGGCGCGGATTCCCTGCGGTGGGCCGAGCGTTGGCCGGACCTGCGGCTGACGCACACCCCGGTGCCCGGGCCGACCGGCGGCCGGGTGCTGGCCGCGGCCTGCCCGACCCCGTTGCTCGCGATGACCGCGGGCCACGGTGGGCTGCTGCACCGGCCGATGGACGGGCTGCACCGCTGGCTGCTGCGGCACTGCACCTCGCCGATGGCCTTCGTGCCGCCGGTGCACCGGGTGACCGGGAAGGAGCCGCGCGAGGAGATCATCGCCGTCGGCTGAAGGAGGACCACCCTTCCACCACGTCTCGCAGGCTCGGCGCGGGCGCGTGAAGGGTGGCCGTTCCAGGACGTCCCCCGGCCCGGCGGCGGAGCGGCCGGCCGCCTCCACGGCGCTGGTGCCCCGCTGGACCAGACCCGGACCGTCGGGCTCGTCACGCTCCCCGGCGCGTTCGTCGGGGTACTGCTGGGCGGCGGCAGCCCGATGGAGGCCGGCGCGGCCCGGCTGCTGGTGCTCGTCGGCCTGCCGGCGGCGCAGGTCACCGCCGCGTGGCGGGTGGTGGAGCTGGTGGCCCGGGGGTGGCTGCTCCCCGACGTCCCCGGTGACACGTCCAGGGACCTCACAGGGGACCGCAAGCGCCGGGGCAGCCGCTCGGACCACAGTGGTCGTCACAAGGCGGTGGACGGCCGCCCACGAGGAGGACGAGGACACGTGAACCCCTACGGCAACCCCCACTCGGCGCCGGGCAGCTGGGCGCCGCCGACCTGGCCCCAGCAGCCCGCCGACGGACAGGCGGCGCCGGGGCAGCAGGCCACGGGGGCCGCCGCGCCGGGCCACCCCCTCCCCGGGCAGCCGCCGTTCCAGCAGCCGGGCCAGCACGGTCAGCCGGGCCCGGTCGCACCGGCGCCCGAGCCGCCCCGCCGGGCCGGCCGGTGGCGGATCGGCGTCGCCGGCCTGCTCGCCGGGGCGCTGATCGGCGGCGGCACCGGCGCCGGCGTCGCCCTGCTCGCCGACGGGTCGGACGGCAGCGCCAGCGGCGGCGGCACGGCCGCCACGCAGAACGTCACCATCACCAACCCCGAGACGGCGACCGCGGTCACCGCGGCCGCGGCCAAGGCCGCCCCCAGCGTGGTGACCGTCTACGTCACCGGTGCCGCGGGCTCGGGCAGCGGGTCCGGCGTCGTCCTCAGCGAGGACGGCTACGTGCTGACCAACAACCACGTGATCGGCCTGGACGGCGCCGGTTCGACGGTCATCTCGGTGCGCACCGCCGACGGCACCCTCTACGACGCGACCGTCGTGGGCACCCAGCCGGTCTACGACCTGGCGGTGCTGCAGCTGGCAGGCGCCTCCGGCCTGACCCCGGCGGACTTCGCCGACTCCGACGAGGTGCAGGTCGGAGACCTGGCCGTGGCGATCGGCGCCCCGCTGGGCCTGTCCGACACGGTGACCGACGGGATCATCAGCGCCAAGGGCCGGGCCGTGGCCACCGGGTCGACCGAGGGCGACGCCACCGTGATCGACGCGCTGCAGACCGACGCGGCGATCAACCCGGGGAACTCCGGCGGCGCGTTGGTCGACGGCGCCGGCGAGGTGATCGGCATCAACACCGCCATCGCCACGGTCGCCTCCGGGGCGCCTGGCCAGTCGGCGGAGAGCGGCAGCATCGGCGTCGGCTTCGCGATCCCGGGCAACACCGCCGCACGGATCGCCCAGGAGCTGGTGGCCGACGGCTCGGCCGACATCACCTACCTGGGCGTGAGCGCGCAGACCGCCGCGGACGCCGACCAGTCCGAGGTCGGCACCGGCGCGCAGTTGGTGCAGGTGCAGCCGGGTACCCCGGCGTCGGACGCGGGGCTGCAGTCCGGCGACGTCATCACCGCGGTCGGCGACCGGGTCGTGACCACCTCGACCGAGCTGACCGCCGCCGTCCGCAGCGCCGCCCCCGGCGACGAGGTGACCCTCACCGTGCGCCGCGGGCAGCAGACCGAGCAGGTCGACGTCACCCTGGGCGCCACCGAGGGCTGACGAAGGACCTCGTCCCCCGCGTGGAGGACCCCCAGGCCCCCGCCACTGACAGGCTCGCCAGGCCCCGTCCAGAGGCTCGCCGCGAGCTTGCGAGCGGTGAGGAGGACGGGGTCCTGCTACCTGCAAGGAGGCCGTCAGGGCTCGGGGCGAGCCTCTGGCCGAGGACGCCCTCTTAAGCTGGGACGGGTGTCGTCGAGTTCCGCGCGTGCTCCCCTGGCCGCCTCCCTCGACGACCCGGAGCGCGCCCGCGATCTGGCCCGCATGAAGCGGCTGGCGACCGGGCTGTTCCTGCTCGCTGCCGTCGTCTTCCTCGCCTGCGTCCTCATCGGCGAGGACGCCGGCGCCTGGGTCGGCTACGTGCGGGCGACCGCGGAGGCCTCGATGGTCGGGGCGCTGGCCGACTGGTTCGCCGTCACCGCGCTGTTCCGGTACCCGATGCGGCTGCCGATCCCGCACACGGCGATCATCCCGCGCAAGAAGGACCAGATCGGCGCGAGCCTGGGCACCTTCGTCCAGGAGAACTTCCTGACCCGCGCCGTGGTCGAGGACAAGCTCACGACCATCGACGTGCCGAGCCGGCTGGGCGCCTTCCTCGCCGCGCCGGGGCGCGCGGAGCGGCTGGCCGGGGACGCCGGGGCGGTGCTGCACTCGGTCGCCGGCCTGCTCAAGGACGACGACCTGCGGCCCGCTGTCGCCGGTCTCGTCGACCGCAAGCTGCACGCCACCCCGGCCGCCCCGGTGGTGGCCCGCACGCTCGAGCTGGTCGTCGACGGCGACCGGCACCAGGAGGTGCTCTCGGCGGGGCTGCGCGGGCTGGCCCGCTTCCTGGACGAGAACCGTGTCGTCTTCCGCGCCCAGCTCGGCGACGCATCCCCCGCCTGGGTGCCCGACTGGGTGGACGACCGGGTGTTCGACCGCGTCTTCTCCGGGGTGGAGCAGTTCCTGGACGAGGTCGGCGAGGACCCGCGCCACGAGTTGCGGCGGGTCTACGACGCCCGGCTGCGCACGTACGTGCACGCGCTGCGCACCGACCCGGGGACGGCGGCCCGCGTGGAGGACCTGAAGAAGGAGCTCCTCGAGCACCCCGCCGTCCGCACCTGGTCCGGCTCGCTGTGGACCAACCTCAAGGACGCCGCCCTGGCCGCGGCCGCGGACCCCGACTCCGCGCTGCGGGCCCGCGTGGCCGAGCTGATCCGCGAGGCGGCCCGGCTGCTGCAGACCGACGCGCGGGTGCGCGAGCTGGTGCAGCGGCACGCGCACACGGTCGCCGGCCACCTGGTCGAGCGCTTCGCCGGCGACGTCGCCGACCTGGTCGGCAGCACCGTCGCCCGCTGGGACACCGAGGAGACCAGTCGCCGGATCGAGCTGCAGGTCGGCCGGGACCTGCAGTTCATCCGCATCAACGGCACCGTCGTCGGCGGCCTGGCCGGGCTCGTCATCTACACCGTCGCCCAGCTCCTCGGCTGAAGAGGACCCGGCGAGCGGGGTGGCCCCCCGCAGGGTCCCGCCGCGAGCCCCGTCCCGGGTCCCGGCCCGAGCCTGCGAGGGGTGGGGAGGACGGGGTCCTTCCACGGTGGGGGGCAGGGGTCCTTTCTCAGCGGTTGGCGCGCCGGTCCCGCACCGCGGCGGCGAACGCGAGCGCTCCCCAGGCGGCGGCGGAGAGGCGCATCGCGGTCGCTCTGCCCCGGTCCGGCACGGCCGAGGGGAGGACGGCCGCGTCGGCGCAGTCAGCGAGGACCCGCGCGGCAGCGGCCAGGTCGCGGACCCGCCCGCCCGGTGCGGCGAGCATCGCCAGGCCGATCACGACGTCCCGTGCGCCGAGAGCACGGACGAGGGCCCGCGCCTGCGCGGTGTCGGGCATCCCGGTGGGCCCGATGAGCACCCGGGGCGTGACGACCAGGGCGGCCGAGAAGGTGGCCGTGGCGGCTCCGACGACAGACGTCAACGAGGGCATGTCCCCAACCAACCAGGCCGAACGGCCGAACGGCGGGCGCCGAGGCGCAGTTCTCCGCCTGACAGCTGCCGATCGGCGCACACCGGTGCCGGCACCTACCGCCGGGCGCTCGCCGCGGCGTAGAGCGCGATGCCGGCGGCGACGCTGACGTTGAGGGACTCGGTGTCCCGGGTGATCGGGATGCGCACGACGACGTCGCAGCGCTCCCGCACCAGCCGGGACAGCCCCGCCCCTTCGGCGCCGACCACCAGCGCCAGCGGGTCGGCGAACCCGTCGAAGTCGTGCACGTCGACGTCGCCGTCCCCGGCCAGGCCGACGGTCATCAGGCCGGCATCCTGGTAGGAGCCCAGCGCCCGGGCCAGGTTGACCGCGCGGGCCACCGGCAGCCGCGCGGCGGCGCCGGCGCTGGTGCGCCAGGCCGAGGCGGTCATGCCGACCGAGCGGCGCTGCGGCACGACGACGCCGTGCGCGTCGAAGGCGGCAGCCGAGCGGACGACGGCGCCGAGGTTGCGCGGGTCGGTGACCCCGTCCATCGCGACGACCAGCGGCGCGCGGCCCGAGTCGCGGGCGAGGTCGAGCAGGTCGTCGGGGTGCGCGTACTCGTACGGCGGCACCTGCAACCCGATGCCCTGGTGCAGCGCACCGCCGGACATCCGGTCGAACTCCGCCCGGCCGACCTCCAGCAGCGGCAGCCCCCGGTCGTTGGCCAGGTGCAGTGCCTCGGTGATCCGCTCGTCGGTCGCCCCCCGCGTGTCACCGGTGACGACGTACAGCGCGGTCGCCGGGATCTGCGCGCGCAGCGCCTCGACCACCGGGTTGCGGCCGAGGAGCAGCTCGGGTGCCTCGTCGGCGCGCTGGCGGCTGCGGTCGCGGTCGGCCCGGCGCCGGGCGTCGGCGACCGCGCGCCGCTGGGCCGGGTGCCCGGGGCGCATCTCGGCCGGCGGGGTGGCGCCGCGCCCGGCCAGCGACCGGCGGTTCTTGCCACCGGTGCCTCCGGCGGCGCCCTTCTTGTGCGCGCCGGTGGTGCGTCCACGGCGCTGGCTGTTGCCGGCCATCAGCGGCTCAGCTCCCATCGGGGTCCCTGCGGGGTGTCCTCGACCTGGACACCGAGTGCGGCGAGCCGGTCGCGGATCGCGTCCGCTGCTGCGTAGTCCTTGCGGGCGCGGGCGGCCTGCCGCTGCTCGAGGGCGAGCGCGACGAGCCCGTCGGTGGCCCGGGCCAGCCCGTCGTCCGCACCGGCCGCGGTCCAGTGCGGGTCCAGCGGGTCCAGGCCCAGGACGCCGAGCATCGCCCGGACCGAGCCCAGCGCTCCGGCGACCGCGTCGTCGTCGCCCTCGGCCAGCGCGGTGTTGCCCTCCCGCACCACCTCGTGCACGACGGCGACGGCGGCCGGCGTGCCCAGGTCGTCGTCCATGGCGGCGGTGAAGTCCGGCGCCGGCTCGGCCTTGCCCCCGTCGTCCACCTGCCCCACCACCCCGACGGACGCCCCGACGCGCTCGGCGGCGCGCTTCACGAACGACTCCAGCCGCCGGTAGGCCGCGCCGGCCTCGGCGAGCGCGGCGTCGGTGAACTCGATCGTCGACCGGTAGTGCGGCGTGACCAGGTAGTAGCGCAGCTCCACCGGCCGCACCCGCTGCACGACCTCGTCGACCAGCGCGGTGTTGCCCAGCGACTTGCTCATCTTCTCGCCGCCGAGGGTCACCCAGCCGTTGTGCAGCCAGTACCGGGCGAACCCGTCGCCGGCGGCCCGCGACTGGGCCTGCTCGTTCTCGTGGTGCGGGAAGCGCAGGTCCAGCCCGCCGCCGTGGATGTCGAACTCCGGCCCCAGGTACCGCCCGGCCATCGCCGAGCACTCCAGGTGCCAGCCCGGCCGGCCCCGGCCCCACGGCGTGGCCCACGACGCGGTCCCCGGCTCGCCGGGCTTGTGCGCCTTCCACAGGGCGAAGTCGCGGGGGTCGCGCTTGCGCTCCTCGGTCCCGGTGTCGGCGGCCGGCTGCAGGTCCTCGAGCTTCTGGCCGGTCAGCGCCCCGTAGCCGGGGAAGGAACGGACGTCGAAGTAGACGTCGCCGTCCACCGCGTAGGCGTGGCCGCGTTCGACGAGCCGCTGCATGAGCTCGACCATGTCGGGGACGTGCCCGGTGGCGCGCGGTTCGTAGGTCGGCGGCAGCACGCCGAGGACGTCGTAGGCCCGGGTGACCGCGAGCTCGTTGGTGTAGGCCCACGCCCACCACGGCACGCCTGCGGCCTCCGCCTTGGCGAGGATCTTGTCGTCGATGTCGGTGACGTTGCGGACGTAGGTGACCTCGAGGCCGCTGTGCGCCAGCCAGCGGCGCAGCACGTCGAAGGCCAGGGCCGAGCGCACGTGTCCGACGTGCGGCGGCCCCTGCACGGTGAGCCCGCAGACGTAGACGGAGGCCTGCCCGGCACGCAGGGGCGTGAACTCACGGACCGCGCGGGCGGCCGTGTCGTACAGGCGGAGGCTCACTGCGCGGAGTGTACGGAGCGCAGCATCAGCTCGGCGGGGCGTCCACGGACGCCGTCCGGACCACCAGGGCCGTCGCCACCGCCGCCCGGCCCTCCCCCCGCCCGGTGAGCCCCAGGCCGTCGGTCGTCGTGGCGGTGACGCTCACCGGGGCGCCCAGCGCCTCGCCGAGCACCCGCTCGGCCTCCCCCCGGCGCGCCCCGACCTTCGGGGTGTTCCCGACCAGCTGGACGGCGGCGTTGCCGATCCGCCACCCGGCCGTCTCCAGGACCTCGCGCGCGTGGGCGAGGACGGCGGCGCCGCGCGCGCCGGCCCAGCGCGGGTCGTCGGTGCCGAGCAGGCCACCGATGTCGCCCAGTCCGGCGGCGGAGAGGACGGCGTCGGTGAGTGCGTGGGCCACCACGTCGCCGTCGGAGTGCCCGGCGCAGCCGTCGACGCCCGGCCACTCCAGCCCGGCCAGCCAGCAGGGGCGGCCGGCCTCGACCGGGTGCACGTCGACCCCGACGCCCACCCGCGGCAGCTCGCCGCTCATGACCCGGCGCTCATGACCCGGCGCTCATGGCCCGACTCCGAGCTCGTCCCGCTCCTCGACCGGTCGCTCCGCCGCTCCCTCGCCCGTCGTCGGCGCGTTCACCGCGACACCTGCAGCTCGGCCAGCGCCATGTCGTGCGGAACGGTCACCTTCGCCGCCCGCTCGTCGCCGGCCACCGTCACGACCGGCACCCCGGCGGCGCGCACCACCGCGGCGTCGTCGGTGAGCTCCGCGTCGGGCGGCAGCCAGGCGTAGGCGTCGACGAGGGCGTCCCGGGCGAAGCCCTGCGGGGTCTGCACCCGGCGCAGGATCGAGCGGTCGACGGTGTCGGCGACCACGCCGTCGTCGTCCACCACGACGGTGGTGTCCACGACGGGCAGCACCGGGACGACGGCCCGCGCCCCGGCGGACAGCGCCTCGAGGACCCGGACCACCAGGTCCGGCGGGGTCAGCGGGCGGGCGGCGTCGTGCACCAGGACGGCGTCCGCACCCGTGCCGACCGCGGCGAGGGCGGCCCGGACCGACGCCGTCCGGGTGGTGCCGCCGACGACCAGCCGCACGTCCAGCGGCAGGACGGTGACGAAGGCGGACAGCTCGTCGCCGGGAACGGCCACCACCACGTCGGCCACCCCGCCGTCCCGGAGTGTATCGACGGCCCAGCAGACCAGCGGACGGTCGGCGAGCGGGACCAGCGCCTTGGGCCGGTCGGCCCCCAGACGCAGACCACTCCCGGCCGCTGCGACGATGCCGACAGCGTGCACGGGAGTGGTCTGGGGGTGCGGGGGAGCTCGAGGGCTGAGTTCAGCTGGCGAGGACCTCGTCGAGGAGGACCTCGGCCTTGTCCTCGTTGGTGCCCTCGGCGAGCGCGAGCTCGCTCACCAGGATCTGGCGCGCCTTGGAGAGCATCCGCTTCTCGCCGGCCGAGAGGCCACGGTCCTTGTCGCGGCGCCACAGGTCACGCACGACCTCGGCGACCTTGTTGACGTCACCGGAGGCGAGCTTCTCGAGGTTGGCCTTGTAGCGGCGCGACCAGTTCGTCGGCTCCTCGGTGTGCGGGGCACGCAGCACCTCGAAGACCCGGTTCAGTCCGTCCTGACCGACGACGTCCCGGACGCCGACGATCTCTGCGTTGTCGGCCGGTACCCGCACGGTCAGGTCGCCCTGGGCGACCTTCAGCACGAGGTAGGCCCGCTCTTCGCCCTTGATGACCCGCGTCTCGATCGCCTCGATCAGCGCTGCCCCGTGGTGCGGGTAGACAACGGTCTCGCCGACAGTGAAGCCCATGTGTGTGTGACCCCTTTCGCTGTCCACAGGTTACCACGGCAGACTGGCGAACGGGATCGCCTGACTTCGTAAACCCGCAGGTCAGGGGCCGGACTGAGCGCTCGGGAGGGGTTGACAGGAGCATGGTGGGTGTGCCTGCGGAACCGGTACGGCCGCCGGTCCCGCTCCGCGCGCTGGCCCTCGCGACCCACCCCGGACCGACCGTCGCGGTCACCGTCGTGGCCACCCTGCTGGCCCTCGCCGCGGGGGCGCCCGGGGGACGGGCGACGCTCGTGTGCGCCGCCGTCCTCGCAGGTCAGGCCTCCATCGGGTGGAGCAACGACTGGCTCGACGCCGACCGGGACCGGGCCGTCGCGCGGTCGGACAAGCCGGTCGTCCAGGGCGCCGTCGCCCCGGAGGTGCTGCGCACGCTGGCCCTCGGGTCGGCGGCCGTCGCCGTCGTCCTGTCGCTCGCGCTGGGCGTCGTCCCCGGGCTGCTGCTGCTCGTGCTGGTCGGCAGCGGCTGGGCCTACAACGCCGGCCTCAAGCGCACCGCGGCCTCGGTGCTGCCCTACGTCACCGGCTTCGGCGCGCTGCCGGCCGGGGTCGTCGCGGCCGCGCCCGGCGCACCGGAGGCGCCCTGGTGGCTGGTCGTCGCGGGAGCCGCGCTGGGCGCCGCCGCGCACCTGGCCAACGTCGCCCCGGACCTCGAGGACGACCTGGCCACCGGCGTCCGCGGGCTGCCGCACCGGCTGGGCGCACCGGCCTCCGCCGCCACCGGGGCGATCGTGCTGGGCGCGGCCTCGCTGGTGCTGGTGGTGGGGCCGGCCGGACCGCCGACCGCCACCGGCTGGGTCGGGTTGGCGCTGGCCGTGCCGGCCGTCGCCGCCGCCGCGCTGGCGGGGACCGCGCGCTTCCGCCGGCTGGCGTTCCCCGCGGTCATGCTGCTGACGGTGCTGGACGTGGTGCTGCTGCTGGCCGGTGGGGCCGCGCTCAGCTGAGCGCGGCGCCACCGTGGGTCACTTCCCGTTCTTGCCGTTGCCGTTGCCCTTGCCGTTGCCGGCCGGCGCCGGCTCCTCGGTCACCGGCGCCTGCTCGGCCTCGAGGACCTCATCGGTCCCCCCGCCCTCGGGCGCCCCGGCCTCCGGCTGCACAGCCGGCCCGGCCTTGCGCTCGGCGTTGCGCCGGTGGGCCTCGGCGCTGACCGCCCTGCCGGGGTTCGCGGGGTGCCGATCGAACTTCTCCTCGTCGGTCGGCTTCCCACCAGCGGCGTCCTCGGGGAACGCGGGCGCCGGCTCCTCGGCCACGGGCTCGGCGACGGGCTCGGTGACTCCCGGCTCCTCGGCCGCAGGCTGCTGCACGGCCGGCTCCTCGACGGCGGGCTCCTCGACGGCGGGCCCGCCCGTGACGTCGCCGCTGCCGTCGATGGTGGTGGTGTCGGTCGATTCGTCGGTGGGATCGGTCGTGTCGCCGCTCCGGATGACGGAGGCGGGCTCCTCCGAGGTGGTGAGGGCGCCGGTGGTGGCCGCGCCGGTGAGGGCGACGGCGACGACGCCGCCCGCGGCGGCCGCCTTGGCGACGGCACCAGCAGCGGCGAACTTGGCGACGAGGGTGGAGATCAGCACGTGGGGCCTCTTCCGTGAGGTCCGGGCGGGTCGCCCGGCCGTCCCGGGGGACGGATCCTGGGTGGGGACGAGGAGACCGGTCGCCAGCAGTTCGGCCAGCGCCGCGCTCGGCTGCCCGGGCTCCGTGGCGCTCGCCCGGACCGCGTCGGTGAACGCGGCCAGGCCCTGCGCGCCCGCGGGCACGGCACGGCCGGCGAGGCAGGCCGCGAAGGCCTCCTCGTCGGTCCGGACGTCGGCTGGCGTGGTCATCTCGCTCCCGTCATCGCCGGGCGGGCCGGCAGGGGTGCGCCCGCCGTCCCAGTCGTCTCATCCGTCCGATGGGTCCCGGCCGCCTCGAGCTCGGCGCGCAGCCGGCGCAGCCCGCGCCGCTGCAGCGCCTTGACCGAGCCCACCGAGCGGTCCATCACCTCGGCCACCTGCTCGACGGTGAGGTCGGCGAGCACGCGCAGCAGCAGGACCGAGCGCTGGTCGGCGGGCAGGCCCGCACACATCCGGTGCACGGTCTCGGTGCCGAGCCGGGTCAGGACGTCGTCCTCCACGTCGCCGCCCGGGGCCTCGGGCTGCTGGACGCCGGCGTCGTCGGCCAGCTGGGGACGACGGCTGCGCCGGCGCCAGTCGTCGACCAGCCGGCGGTGGGCGATGGTGAACACCCACGAGCGCAGGGCGTCCTCGTTCCCCGCGAAGCCGGCGAGGCCGCGGAAGACGGCGAGGAAGGTCTCGCTGGCCAGGTCGTCGGGGTCGACGGCGCCATGCAGCCGCAGGTACCCGGTGACCGCCGGGGAGAGGTCACGGTAGAGCACCTCGAAGGCCCACCCGGCGCCCGCCTGGGCCGCCGCGAGGACGTCGTCGAAGGACGACCCGATCGGCATGCCCTCCTCATCGGCAGCCGAGGTCGGTAGAAGGACCCCGTCCTCCTCATCCCTCGCGAGCTCGGGACGAGCCTCGGGACGGGGCCGGGCTCAGGGAGCCGCCGTGCCCCGCAACCGCTCCTGCTCCACGACCTCCTCCAGGCCCTTGAGCCGGTCCAGTCCCTGCAGCGCGCGGCGCATCCGCTGGTTGGGCGCCAGCCTCTCCCTGTTGCGCTCGAGGAAGGCCCAGTAGCCGGCGGTGAAGGGGCAGGCGTCCTCGCCCAGCCGCTTCCGCGGGTCGTAGCGGCAGCCGCCGCAGTAGTCGCTCATCCGGTCGATGTAGGCGCCGCCGGCGGCGTAGGGCTTGGTGGCCAGCAGTCCGCCGTCGGCGTGCTGGCTCATGCCGACGACGTTGGCGACCATCACCCAGTCGTAGCCGTCGACGAAGCTGCGGTGGAACCAGTCGGTCATGGCCAGCGGGTCGATGCCGCGCTGCAGCGCGTAGTTGCCGAGCACCATCAGCCGCGGGATGTGGTGCACCCAGCCGTCGCGGCGCAGGTCGCCGAGCACGTCGGACATGCACGCGGCCTCGACCGCGCCGTCGTCGAGGCCGGCCAGCCAGTCCGGCACCGGCTCGTGCGCGGCCAGGGCGTTGGCGTGCCGGAAGTCCCGGCCGAAGTGCCAGTAGGTGTGCCAGATGTAGTCGCGCCAGCCCATGACCTGGCGGACGAACCCCTCCACGCTGTTGAGCGGCAGCGGGTCGCCCTCGGCCACCGAGTCGCGGTAGCGCTGCTCGGCCGCGTGCACCACCTCGAGCGGGTCCAGCAGGCCCAGGTTGAGGGCGGGAGAGAGCAGCGAGTGCGCCATCCAGCGGTCGCCGGTGAGCATCGCGTCCTCGTGCGGGCCGAACGCGCCCAGCCGGGTGTCGAGGAAGTCGCGCAGCCGGAGCAGCGCCTCCTCGCGGGACACCGGGAACAGCCGCGGACCGTCGTCCCCCACGAAGGCGACGTCGCCGTCGGCCTCCCAGCGGTCGAGGTCGGCGCGCACCCGCTCGTCGACCTCGTCCTCCTCCGGCCACCACGGCTCGGGGACGGCGAGCCGCCCGTCGGACGGCGGGGGCTCCCGGTTGTCGTGGTCGAGGTTCCACCGCCCGCCCACCGGCTCGGCTCCGTCCATGAGGACGTCGTGGCGACGCCGGTTGTCCCGGTAGAAGTCCTCCATGAGCAGCCGCCGCCGGCCGCGGCCCTCCGCCCAGGCGGCGAACTCCTCCTGGGTGGCGACGAACCCCCGGGCAGCGAGGACGGCGAGGCCCCGGCGGCGCAGGACGTGGTCGCGACTGCTCCAGGTGGTGGGGGCGCAGACGCTCAGCGGCTCACGCACCCGGTCCAGCGCCTCGGCGTAGGTGTCCACCTGGCAGAACTCCGCCTGGTCGCCCAGCTCGGCGGCCCGGTGGCGCAGCGCCGACAGCACCAGGTGGGCCTTCTGGCGGTGGAACCGGCGGCGCGCGAACACCGCCCTGGACTCGATCAGCAGGACCGGCTGGTCCGGCCGGTCGAGGAAGTGCGGCCCGAGCTGGTCGGCGAAGCACCACCGCCGGGTGCCCGGTGCGCGGGCAGGGAACGCGGCCGGCGCCGGGTCGGCCCCGAGCCGTCGCGGCGTGCCGGGCGCCACGCGCTCCACCGCCGGGTCCTGCGGCACGGCCTCACCTCCCGGCGGCCATCCTGGGGTGGGCGTTAGGCTCGGCGCGACTCGGGCCATCGACCTGCGGTGGCCGGCACGTCCCTGGAGGTCGACGGCTGTGAACCGCGCACTGCGCGCCGCCACGATGGGTGCCCTGCTGCTCAGCCCGATCGCGCTCAGCGCGTGCAGTGCCGGCCAGGTCGCCCAGACGGCCACACAGAACCGGGACAAGGTCGGCCCCGAGGCCGCGGTCGGCGACCTCGTGATGCGCCAGATCACGCTGGCCTACCCGCAGGACGGGCTCTACGCGGAAGGGGACGACGCCGAGCTGCGGATGGCGATCGTCAACGGCGACACCGAGGCCGACACGCTCGTCGGCATCGAGGGCGAGGCCTTCGACGGCGTCGTCGTCGCTGGGCAGGCCACCGCCTCCCCCGCCGTCCCCGGCGCACCGTCGACCGCCCCCGGCTCCCCCTCGGCCGCACCCGCGACCACGCCCGCCACCCCCACCACGCCGGGGACCACCCCGCAGCCGACGGCCCCAGGCGCGACGACCACCCCGGGGGCGACGACCGCACCCGGCGCGACGCCGAGCGTCCCCTCCGCGCCGGCCACGCCGACCGCGAGCTCGCAGGTCGAGATCCCCATCCCCGCCCGCTCCACGGTGTTCCTCGGCGGCGCCGGCGGCGCGACGGTCGAGCTGGCCGACCTCTCCGAGGAGCTCACCGCCGGCCAGAGCATCGAGGTCACGCTGACCTTCGAGCGCGCCGGTGAGGTCACCGTCCAGGCGCTCGTCGCCACACCCGAGCGCGTGCTCCCCCGCGAGGAGCCCTTCGACTTCCACCACGAGGAGGGCGAGGAGACCTCCGAGGGGTCCGAGGACACCGCCCGGGAGGGCGAGAGCGAGGCCGGCAGCGGTCCCGGGGACGAGAACTGACGAAGGACCCCGCGTCCCTCGCACACTCGGGACGGGACCTGACGCGGGGCCGTTCCAGCGGCTCACCCTTCCCGGAACCGTCGCACCCGGCGGTTAGCGTCGAGGCGTGCCACCTGCCGGAGTGAAGTCCCGCCCCGCCCACCGCTGCACCGAGTGCGGCTACGCCTCCGCCAAGTGGGTCGGCCGGTGTCCCGAGTGCCAGGCCTGGGGCACCATCCAGGAGGTCGGCGCGCCCGCCTCCCCCCTGCGCGCCGTGGCCGCCGGCCCGGTGACGGCACCGGCGGTGCCCATCGCCCAGGTGGAACTCGCCGCCGCCCGCGCGGTGCCCACCGGCATCGAGGAGTTCGACCGCGTCCTCGGCGGCGGGCTGGTGCCCGGCGCGGTGCTGCTGGTGGCGGGCGAGCCGGGCGTGGGCAAGTCAACGTTGCTGCTCGAGGTGGCCCACCGGGTGGCCGCCTCGAACGGTCCCGCCCTGGTCGTCTCCGGCGAGGAGTCCGCGGCCCAGGTGCGGCTGCGGGCCGAGCGCATCGGCGCGCTGCACGACCGGCTCTACCTCGCTGCGGAGACCGAGCTGTCGGCCGTCCTCGCCCACGTCGAGGACGTCGCCCCCTCGCTGCTGGTCCTCGACAGCGTGCAGACCGTCCGCTCCCCCGCCGTCGAGGGCACCGACGGCGGCTCCACCCAGGTGCGCGCCGTGGCCAGCGCGCTGACCGCCGTCGCGAAGAGCCGCGGGATGACGACCATCCTGGTCGGCCACGTCACCAAGGACGGCGCCATCGCCGGGCCCCGCACCCTCGAGCACCTCGTCGACGTCGTCGTCTCCTTCGACGGCGAGCGCCACTCGACGCTGCGCCTGGTCCGGGCGATGAAGAACCGGTTCGGCCCGGCCGACGAGATCGGCTGCTTCGAGATCGGCGACACCGGCGTGGCGGGCGTGCCCGACCCCTCGCACCTGTTCGTCTCGCGGCGCGCGGCACCGGTGCCGGGCAGCTGCGTCACGGTCACCCTCGAGGGCAGCCGACCGCTGCTGGCCGAGGTCCAGGCGCTGGTGGCCGCCAGCGGCGGGGGCGGCTCGCCCCGGCGGGCGGTGAGCGGGCTGGACTCCCAGCGGGTCGCCATGGTCAACGCGGTGGTCGAGCGGCGCGGCCGGGTCAGGCTCGCCGACGCCGACGTCTTCGCCGCCTCCGTCGGCGGGGTGCGCATCGCCGAACCGGCGGCCGACCTCGCGCTGGCCCTGGCCATCGCGTCCGCGGCCAAGGACGTCCCGCTGCCCCGTGGCCTGGTCGCGGTCGGCGAGGTGGGCCTGTCGGGGGAGATCCGGCGGGTCGGCGGCACCGGCCGGCGGCTGGCCGAGGCGGCCCGCCAGGGCTACAAGGTGGCCCTGGTACCGGAGGACGCCGGCAGCGCACCCAAGGGGATGCGGCTGGTCGAGGTCCCCGACCTCGGCGCCGCCTTCGCCCGGCTCTTCTGAGCCGCCGGGGCCCGTGGTCGCCCCGCGCCGGTGACCTGCCTCACCGGCGCCCGCCGTACCGTGGTGGCCACGTAGAATCGGCCGCCACCACGTCGAACGTCAGGAGCGCTCGTGCCCCCCGCTGTGGACTCCGAGATCGCGCTCCGCGAACTGCTCGGCCGCATAGCACCGGGGACAGCGCTGCGTGACGGCCTGGAACGCATCCTGGCGGGGCGCACGGGCGCGCTGATCGTGCTCGGCTACGACCGCGTGGTCGAGTCCATCTGCACCGGCGGCTTCGCCCTCGACGTCGCCCTGTCGGCCACCCGGCTGCGCGAGCTGGCCAAGATGGACGGCGCGGTGATCGTCTCCTACGACGGCACCCGGATCGTGCGGGCCGGCGTCCACCTGATGCCGGACCCGACCGTCCCGACCGAGGAGTCGGGCACCCGGCACCGCACCGCCGAGCGGGTCGCCATCCAGACCGGCTTCCCGGTGATCTCGGTGAGCCAGTCGATGCACATCATCAGCGTCTACGTCGCCGGGCGGCGGTACACGCTGGAGCACCCGACGACGATCCTGGCGCGGGCCAACCAGGCGCTGGCCGCGCTCGAGCGCTACAAGCTGCGGCTCGACGAGGTGGCCAGCACGCTGTCGGCGCTGGAGATCGAGGACCTCGTCACCGTCCGCGACGCGATGAGCGTGAGCCAGCGGCTGGAGATGGTCCGCCGGATCGCCGACGAGATCGAGGGCTTCGTCGTCGAGCTGGGCACCGACGGGCGGCTGCTGGCGCTGCAGCTCGACGAGATGCTCGCCGGGGTGGAGGAGGACCGCGCCCTGCTGGTGCGCGACTACCTGCCGTCCGGGCTGCGGCGGCCGAAGAGCATCGAGGAGGTCCTGGCCGACCTGCGCGCGCTCTCGGCCACCGAGTTGCTCGACCTCTCCGCCGTGGCCCGCTGCTACGGGCTGCCGACGTCCGCCGACGCGCTCGACTCCCCCGTCAGCCCCCGTGGCTACCGCCTGCTGGCCCGCGTCCCGCGGCTGCCGGCCGGCATCATCGACCGCCTGGTCGACCACTTCGGCGGGCTGCAGAAGCTGCTCGCCGCCACCATCGAGGACCTGCTCGCCGTCGAGGGCGTGGGCGAGGCCCGGGCCCGGGGCATCCGCGAGGGGGCTCTCCCGGCTGGCCGAGACCTCGATCCTCGACCGCTACAGCTGAGCGGCCCCGTCCTCCTCAGCCGATCGAGAGCGGCGCGTCCGCGCTGAACTCGGTGTCCAGCCGGCCGCGCAGCGCGTACTGCCCCGGAGCCGGCGCGGTCCGCGCGGCGGTGCAGGACGGCTCGCTGGTCAGACCGCCCCAGACGAGCGGGAGGGCCACCGACTCCCCCGGCGCCAGGGTGCGGGTGTCGCTGCTGTTCTCCGGGAAGCAGTCGTTGCTGCCCCACACCCGGTTGCCGGCGCCGTCGAACATCACGATCTCCTGCAGGCCCTCGTCGAGCACCCGCACGCACGGCACCGACGAGACGTTGGTGACCACGAGCTCGAAGGTCGGCTTGGCACCCACCGGGACGCTGCCGGGACCGCGGACGTCCAGCCCGATCATGTCGTCGCCGCAGGGGTCGCCGGGCGCCGGACTCGCGGGAGCCGACTCCGGCGCCGGCTCGGGGGCCGGTTCGGGGGCCGGCTCGGGCGCGGGGGTCGGCGTCCGCACGCCGGCCAGCGAGGGCACCACCCGGGCGAGCGCAGGGGGCTCGCCGGCCGCGGGGCTCGCCTCGGTCGTCGCCGCGGCCGCCGTCGTCGTCCTCTCGCCGGCTCCGCCGCTCAGCGCGGCGACCATGAGCCAGCCCCCACCTCCGAGGACCGCCAGCAGGAGGAACAGGACGAGCAGTCGCCGCCGCCAGTAGACCGCCGCGGGCAGGGGGCCGACCGGGTGCAGCACGCCGAGAACCGTAGTGCGCGACGGGACGCCGACCTGTGGCGGCACGCCGTCCCCGGCAGGCGGCACACTGGGACCTCGTGGACAGCCCGGCCCGCACCCCGCCGCCGTCACCCGGCACCCTCGGCGACGTCCTCGTCGACTGGTTCGCCGAGGCCGCCCGCGACCTGCCGTGGCGCCGCCCGGACACCGACCCGTGGGCGGTCCTGGTCAGCGAGGTGATGCTGCAGCAGACCCCGGTCGCCCGGGTCGAGCCGGTGTGGCGCGACTGGATGGCCCGCTGGCCCACCCCTGCCGCGCTGGCCGCGGCGTCGCCGGCCGAGGTGATCCGCGCCTGGGCCAAGCTCGGCTACCCGCGGCGGGCGCTGCGGCTGCGGGAGACCGCCGTCGCCCTGACCGAGCGGCACGGCGGCGTCGTCCCCGCGGACGTGGCGGCGCTGGAGGCGCTGCCGGGCATCGGGACCTACACCGCCCGCGCCGTCGCCTGCTTCGGACACGGGCGACCGCAGCCGGTGGTCGACACGAACGTGCGGCGGGTGGTGGCCCGGCTGGTGCACGGCCGCGCGGAGGCGGCACCGGCGCGCGCCGCCGACCTCACCGACGTCGCGGCGCTCGCCCCTGCCGACCCCGGACGGGCGGTCCGCTTCTCGGTCGCGGTCATGGAGCTGGGCGCACTGGTGTGCGTCGCCCGGACGCCGCGGTGCACCGCCTGCCCGGTGCGGACGAACTGCGCGTGGCGGCTGGCCGGCTGTCCGGCACCGGAGGGTCCGCCCCGCAGGGTGCAGAAGTTCGCCGGCACGGACCGCCAGGTGCGCGGGCGGCTGCTGGACGTCCTGCGGGGCGCTGAGGGCCCCGTGGCGGCACCACAGCTCCACGAGGCCTGGGCCGACGCGGCGCAGCGCTCCCGCTGCCTGGACTCGCTGCTCGCCGACGGCCTGGTCGAGCAGACCGCCGACGGCCGCTTCACCCTGCCGACGGGTTGACCGACGATCCCCATGATCAGGTGACCTGATCATGAAGCGTCCTCCCGCAGCTCACACCATGAGGGAGGACACGCGATGATCAGGTCAGCCGATCATCGGGCGTCCCGGGGTCGCACGTGACGAAGGGGCCGCCTCCCCCGCGGGGAGACGGCCCCTTCGTGCGTGCAGCTAGCGGATCACTCGGCCTGGGCCGGGGGCTCCTCGTCGCCGACCGACAGCGCGACCGGCGGCGTGTCGGGGAGGTCGATCGGCTTGGCCTCGCCACGGAAGGTGAACCGCTGGTCCGCGCCCTCGCCCTCGACGTCCACCACGATGATCTGACCGGCGGTCAGCTCGCCGTAGAGGATCTTCTCCGACAGCGCGTCCTCGATCTCGCGCTGGATGGTCCGGCGCAGCGGCCGGGCACCCAGCACCGGGTCGAAGCCGCGGTGCGCCAGGAGCTTCTTGGCGGCCGGGGTGATCTCCAGAGCCATGTCCTTGTTCGCCAGCTGACCCTCGACGCGAGCGACCATGAGGTCGACGATCTCGATGATCTCGTCCTCGGTCAGCTGGTGGAACACGACGATGTCGTCGATGCGGTTGAGGAACTCCGGCCGGAAGTGCTGCTTGAGCTCCTCGTTGACCTTGTTCTTCATCCGCTCGTAGTTCGACTGGCTGTCGTTGCCGACCTGGAAGCCCAGACCCACGGCCTTGGAGATGTCCCGCGTACCGAGGTTGGTCGTGAGGATCAGGATCGTGTTCTTGAAGTCCACGATCCGGCCCTGACCGTCGGTGAGCCGGCCGTCCTCCAGCACCTGCAGCAGCGTGTTGAACACGTCCGCGTGCGCCTTCTCGATCTCGTCGAAGAGGACCACCGAGAACGGCTTGCGCCGCACCTTCTCGGTCAGCTGGCCACCCTCGTCGTAGCCGACGTAGCCGGGAGGGGCACCGACGAGCCGCGACACGGTGAAGCGGTCGTGGAACTCACCCATGTCGATCTGGATGAGCGCGTCGTCCTCGCCGAAGAGGAACTGGGCCAGCGCCTTGGCCAGCTCGGTCTTACCGACACCCGAGGGGCCGGCGAAGATGAACGAGCCACCGGGACGGCGCGGGTCCTTGAGGCCCGCCCGCGTCCGCCGGATCGCCTGGCTGACGCTCTTGATGGCCTCTTCCTGCCCGATGATCCGCTTGTGGAGCTCGTCCTCCATGCGCAGCAGGCGGGTGGTCTCCTCCTCGGTCAGCTTGAAGACGGGGATGCCGGTCCAGTTGGCCAGCACCTCGGCGATCTGCTCGTCGTCGACCTCGGCGACGACGTCCATGTCGCCGGCCTTCCACTGCTTCTCGCGCTCGGCCTTCTCGCCCAGCAGGGTCTTCTCCTTGTCGCGCAGCGACGCGGCCTTCTCGAAGTCCTGCGCGTCGATCGCGGACTCCTTCTCGCGGCGGATGGCCGCGATCCGGTCGTCGAACTCGCGCAGGTCCGGCGGGGCGGTCATCCGCTTGATCCGCATCCGGGCGCCGGCCTCGTCGATCAGGTCGATCGCCTTGTCCGGCAGGAAGCGGTCGGAGATGTACCGGTCGGCCAGCGTCGCGGCGGCGACCAGCGCGCCGTCGGTGATGCTGATCCGGTGGTGCGCCTCGTACCGGTCGCGCAGCCCCTTGAGGATCTCGATCGTGTGGGTGAGCGTCGGCTCGCCCACCTGGATCGGCTGGAAGCGGCGCTCCAGCGCCGCGTCCTTCTCCAGGTGCTTGCGGTACTCGTCGAGCGTGGTGGCGCCGATGGTCTGCAGCTCACCGCGGGCCAGCATCGGCTTGAGGATGCTGGCGGCGTCGATCGCACCCTCCGCGGCACCGGCCCCGACGAGGGTGTGGATCTCGTCGATGAACAGGATGATGTCGCCGCGGGTGCGGATCTCCTTGAGGACCTTCTTCAGCCGCTCCTCGAAGTCACCGCGGTAGCGGGAACCGGCGACCAGCGCGCCGAGGTCGAGGGTGTAGAGCTGCTTGTCCTTCAGCGTCTCGGGAACCTCGCCCTTGACGATCGCCTGGGCCAGGCCCTCGACGACGGCGGTCTTGCCGACGCCGGGCTCGCCGATGAGGACGGGGTTGTTCTTGGTCCGCCGCGACAGGACCTGCATGACCCGCTCGATCTCCTTGGCCCGCCCGATGACCGGGTCGAGCTTGGAGTCGCGCGCGGCCTGGGTCAGGTTGCGGCCGAACTGGTCGAGGACCAGCGAGGTCGACGGGGTGCCCTCGGCCGGGCCGCCGGCCGCGGCCGGCTCCTTGCCCTGGTAGCCCGAGAGCAGCTGGATGACCTGCTGGCGGACGCGGTTGAGGTCGGCGCCGAGCTTCACCAGGACCTGAGCGGCGACGCCCTCGCCCTCGCGGATCAGGCCGAGCAGGATGTGCTCGGTGCCGATGTAGTTGTGGCCGAGCTGCAGCGCCTCGCGCAGCGACAGCTCGAGCACCTTCTTGGCCCGCGGGGTGAAGGGGATGTGCCCGGACGGGGCCTGCTGGCCCTGGCCGATGATCTCCTCCACCTGCTGGCGGACACCCTCCAGCGAGATGCCCAGGGACTCCAGGGCCTTGGCGGCGACACCCTCACCCTCGTGGATCAGCCCCAGGAGGATGTGCTCGGTGCCGATGTAGTTGTGGTTGAGCATCCGGGCCTCTTCCTGGGCCAGGACGACCACGCGGCGGGCTCGGTCGGTGAACCGTTCGAACATCTGCTGCTTCTCCTCTGACCGGCTGGTCCGGCGCTGCCCTCCCCTGGTGGGGAGGAGCACCCGACGTCCGTCGGCGCGCAGGGCACCGGTCTTTCCACTGTAGTCGCGGACTCCGACCCTCCGGCGGTGCACGGTCCGTTCCGGAGGAGAGGAGCTGCACGGTCCAACCGATGGTCCCGGACGGGTGTTCCGCTCCTGTTACGCCCACAGCGGACGGCGCACCGCTGACGGCCGCGTCCCGCCCCGGCCGGCCGAGCTCAGCAGGTGAGCGCGAGGCAGACCCAGCAGAGCGGCCACTCCTCGTCGCCGTCGTCCGGCCACACCCACAGGGCCGGGTCGAGCAGGGAGACCGGCGCCAGGCAGAGGGCCCGGCCGGCGATCAGCCCCGCGTCCCCGACCGCGTGCAGCCGGCTGGGTGCCGTGCCGCCCCAGGGCGAGCGCGGCGCCTCGGCGTCCACACCGACGGTCCACCGGTCCTGACCGGGGGCGGCGGATCGGCGTCCCGCTGCCGACCAGGGCCCCTCCACGGTGCTCACTCGACGACCAGCCGCACGCCGTCGGCGGCCAGCGTGTCGGCGAGGCCTGCGAGCAGCTGCCGGGCGTCGTCGTCGACGGTCGCCAGGGGTTGGAGGCGGACGGTCACCTGCCGGTGCCCCTGGCGCTGCAGCGCGACGATGCTGCCACACAGCAGGTCCGCGGAGAGGACGTCGAGGTGCCCCCTCGCCCGGATGACGCCCTGTCGCTGGTCGAGGCTGGCGGTGAAGCTCGGGGCCTGGGGGCTGGGGTCGACGGCTTCCCGGCCGACGGCGGCCCCCGGGCCGTCTGGAGCGGTGGTCCGGGCCGCGTCCTGGCTCATGGCACAACCGTTACGACTCAGTCCGAAACACCCCAGGGTCGAAAGTCCCTGCCTCGGGCCGCTGGTGACGCGACGTGAGCAGATGACTGCGGCGCGGACGGCGGCGGCCCGGCACCCTCGGGAGGATGCCGGGCCGCCGGTCGGCCTCGTGCGGCCCCGTCCAGTCCCTCACCGCGAGCCCGGTGAGGGACTGGAACGGCCACCCTTCCCCCCGTGCCGAGCCTGCGGGGCACGGGGGGAAGGGTGGTCCTTCTTCAGTGCGCGGCTTCGTAGGCCTCGACGACGCTGGCCGGGATGCGCCCGCGGTCGCTGACCGCGTGACCGTTCTTGCGCGCCCAGTCGCGGATCGCGCCGGCCTGCTCGCGGTCCATGCGGCCACCGCCTCCGGTGGCCCGCGACCGGCCGCCGCCGGAGGCCCGGCCACTGCCGCGACCGACCTTGCGCGCGGCCTGCACATAACGGGAGAACGCGTCTCGCAACTCCTGCGCGTTCTTCTCCGACAGGTCGATCTCGTAGTTCGTGCCGTCGAGCGAGAAACTCACCGTCTCGTCCGCGGGCACGTTCTCGTCGAGGTCGTCACTGAGGATGACCTGCACCTTGCGCGCCATTCGCCGTCTCCACTCCCACACCGCTCCGCAGAACGGGGACCGCTGCCCCCGAGCTCGCAGCCCTTTTCGCTGTCGGACAGGACCCTAGACCATTCACGGCACGGAGAAACACATCCCCCGCACAATGGAGTGAGAGAGTGGGCTGCCGGATCAGGAGGAGAGCGGCCGCACCAACGGAAAGAGGATGGTCTCCCGGATGCCCAATCCGGTGAGCGTCATCATGAGCCGGTCCATGCCCATCCCCATGCCACCGGTCGGCGGCATCCCGTACTCGAGCGCCTCCAGGAAGTCCTCGTCGAAGGCCATCGCCTCGGGATCTCCCTTGGCCGCGAGCGCGGCCTGCGCGACCAGGCGCTCGCGCTGCGCCACCGGGTCGACCAGCTCGGAGTAGGCCGTCGCGCGTTCCACCCCGGCGATGTAGAGATCCCACTTCTCGGCCAGGCCCGGCTGCGACCGGTGTGCACGGGTCAGCGGGGAGGTGTCCAGCGGGTAGTCGACGACGAAGGTCGGCTCCTGCAGCGTGTCCTGGACGAGCGCCTCGAACAACTCCTCGACGACCTTGCCCGGGACCCACGCCGGGTCGACCTTGACGTCGTGCCGCTCGGCGAGGGCGCGCAGCGTCTCCGACGGCGTCCCGGGGGTGACCTCCTCGTCGACGGCGTCGGAGACGAGCGTGTGGAGCGGCACCTGCCGCCACTCCCCCGACAGGTCGATCTCGGTGCCGTCGTTGTGTCGCGCAACGTGGTCGCCGAACAACGCCTCGCAGCATTCCTGGGTCAGTTCGCGGGTGAGCGTCGCCATCGCCTGGTAGTCGGCATAGGCCTGGTAGGCCTCGAGCATCGCGAACTCCGGCGAGTGGGTGCTGTCGACACCCTCGTTGCGGAAGTTGCGGTTGATCTCGAAGACGCGTTCCAGCCCACCGACGATGCACCGCTTGAGGAACAGCTCCGGTGCGATGCGCAGGTACAGGTCGAGGTCGAATGCGTTCATGTGCGTCCGGAACGGCCGCGCGGCGGCGCCCCCGTGCACGGTCTGCAACATGGGCGTCTCGACCTCGAGATAGCCGCGCCCGGCCAGTTCCCGCCGCAGCGTCGACATCACCGTGGCGCGCTGACGGACGGTCCGGCGCGCCTCGTCGCGGACGATGAGATCGACGTACCGACGGCGGACACGCAGTTCCTCGCTCATCGGCTTGTGCGCCACCGGCAGCGGCCGCAGCGCCTTGGCGGTCAGCTGCCAGGCGTCGGCGAACACCGAGAGCTCGCCGCGCCGCGACGTGCCGACCTCACCCTCGACGAACACGTGGTCGCCGAGGTCGACGTCGGCCTTCCACACGGCCAGCGACTGCTCGCCGACCCGGTCGAGGGAGAGCATCACCTGCAGCTCGGCGTCGCCCTCGCGCAGCGTCGCGAAGCACAGCTTCCCGGTGTTGCGGACGAAGATCACCCGCCCGGTGACGCCGACGCGCTCGCCGGTCATCGTGTCCGGCTCGAGGTCGGGGTGCTCCGCCCGGACCTCCGCCAGGGTGGTGGTGCGGGCGACGGCGACCGGGTAGGGGTCGACGCCGGCCTCGCGCATCCGGTCCAGCTTCGCCCGGCGCACCCGGAGCTGTTCGGGCAGTTCGTCGTCGGGAGAGCCAGGCGGTACCTCGGTCACGGGTCGCCACCCTACGGGGAGGTCGATCTCCGGCCGGGCGGGGAACGGAGACCGGCCTCGTGCCGCTCGAAGGCCAGCCGCAGCCCGTGCACGGTCAGATCGGGCTCCTGCTCACCGATCGAGCGGCAGCTGTCGGCCACCAGGGGCGCCAGCCCGCCGGTGGCCACGACGACCGGCGCGACGCCGAACTGCGCGACCAGCTCCGCGGCGATCCGGGTCACCAGCCCGTCGACCAGACCGGCGAAGCCCAGCACCAGGCCCGACTGCAGCGCCGCGACGGTGTTCTTGCCGATCGCCTGTGGCGGCACGGTCAGCTCCACCGAGCGCAGCTGCGCCGCGCGGGCGGCCAGCGCCTCCAGGCTGACCTCGACACCGGGGGCCAGCGCGCCGCCGAGGAACTGCCCGTCGGGGCCCACGGCGTCGACGTTGGTGGAGGTGCCGAAGTCGACGACGACGACCGGGCGCCCGCCACCGTCGGGACGGCGTCCGTAGAGCTCGTGGGCGGCCAACGCGGTGACCACGCGGTCGGCACCGACCTCGCGCGGGTTGTCCACGTGCAGGGGGACGCCGGTCCGCACGCCCGGCCCGATGAGGACGACCGGCACCTCGAGGGAGTCCAGCAGCGCGCGCAGCGCCGGGAGCAGCGCGGGCACCGTCGAGCAGGCCGACACCCCGGTCACCTCGGTGTCGCGCAGCAGCCCGCGCCAGAGCATCCGCAGCTCGTCGCTGGTGGCCCGGGGCGCCGTCGTCACCCGCCAGCAGCCAACCCGGCGCGCACCGTCGAAGGTGGCCAGGACGGTCTGGCTGTTGCCGACGTCGACGGTGAGCAGCACCGGTCAGCCCGCCCGCAGGTCGAGCGCGAGGTCGAGGATCGGCGCGGAGTGGGTGAGCCCGCCGACCGACAGGTAGTCGACACCGGTCTCGGCGACCGCCCTGGCGACCTCCAGGGTCAGCCCGCCGGTGGCCTCCAGCTCGGCCCGCCCGCCGACCAGCGCGACGACCTCACGCAGGACGTCGGGCGCCATGTTGTCGCAGAGCAGGAAGTCCGCGCCGGCCTCGACCGCCTCGACCGCCTGCGCGGGCACGTCGACCTCCACCTGCACCCCCACCCGGGGCGCCCGCTCGCGCACCGCGGCGACGGCCGCGGCCACCGAGCCCGCGGCGGCGACGTGGTTGTCCTTGACCATGGCGACGTCGTAGAGCCCCATGCGCTTGTTCGACCCGCCGCCGCAGCGGACGGCGTACTTCTCCAGCGGCCGCAGCCCGGGCGTGGTCTTGCGGGTGTCGAGGACGACGGCGCCGGTGCCCTCGACCGCGTCGACCCACCGGCGGGTGAGCGTGGCGATGCCACTGGCCCGGCTGGCGATGTTCAGCGCGCTGCGCTCGGCGGCCAGCAGCGCGCGCACCGGCCCGCGGACGGTCAGCAGCACGTCGCCCCGGACCACCCGGTCCCCGTCGGCGGCGCCCGCGGTGAGCGTGGCGCCGGGCGCGAGCCGGGTGAACACGCGCGCGGCGACCGGCAGGCCGGCGACGACGCCGTCGGCGCGGGCCACGAGGTCCGCGGTGCCCAGCTGCGCGGCCGGCACGGTGGCGGCGCTGGTGACGTCGTGCGCGACGGCCAGGTCCGGGGCGCTGGGCAGAGGGGCGCCGCCGGTGAGGTCCTCGACCAGGGTGCGCTCGACCAGCTCGGCCACCCACGCCTCGGACAGGCCGGTGCCCTCCAGCGAGCGCGGATCGCCGGTCACCGCTCTCGCCCCCGCCCGCCCCAGCGGTGAGCTCCCAGGCTCGCTCACCACTCCTGCCCCGCCCGCCCCAGTGGTGAGCTCGCAGGCTCGCTCACCAGCCCCTCACCCCCGGCGTCCCCACCGGGCGGCGGGTCACCTGCAGGGCGCCGTCCTCGCCGAGCCGCACGTCCAGGTGCACCTGCCAGTCCTCCTCGATGTCGGGGTGGTCCTCGCGCCAGTGGCAGCCGCGGGTCTCCTCGCGGGCCGCGGCCGCGGTGGCGAGCGCGGTGGCGACGGTGAGCAGGTCGGTGGCCTCCCAGCCGGCCACGCCGGGGGCCACGTGTGCACCCGCACCGCCCACCCGGTCCGCGTCGAGCCCGGCGGCCAGGGCGGCCAGCCGGCCGGTCGCCTCGGCCAGCCCCGTCCCGCTGCGCAGCGCGCCGACGTGGGCGGACATCGTCTCGGTGACCGCACGGCGGCCCTCGGCGTCGAGCAGCCCGGACGGCGCGGTGTCCGGCGGCACGAGGGGGGACGGCGGCGGCAGCCGCTCGGCCAGCTCGGCGCCGATGCGCGCGGCGAAGACCAGCCCCTCGAGCAGCGAGTTCGACGCGAGCCGGTTGGCCCCGTGCACGCCGGTGCAGGCCACCTCACCGCAGGCGTAGAGGCCGGGTACCGTCGTCCGCCCGGCGAGGTCGGTGACCAGGCCGCCCGAGGCGTAGTGCGCCGCCGGGGTGACCGGGATCAGCTCGGTGACCGGGTCGATGCCGGCCGCGCGGCAGCTCGCCACGATCGTCGGGAACCGCCGGGCGAGGTCCGCGACCCCGCGGGCGTCGAGCTCCACGTGGTCGACGCCGTCGCGCAGCTGAACCCGGGTGATGGCCTTGGCGACGACGTCGCGGGGCGCCAGCTCGGCCAGGGGGTGGGCGCCGACCATGAACCGCTCCCCCGCGCCGTCGCGCAGCACCGCGCCCTCGCCGCGCAGCGCCTCGCTGACCAGCGGCTGCTGACCGCGCGCGCCCGGGCCCAGGTAGAGGGAGGTCGGGTGGAACTGCACGAACTCCAGGTCGGTGGCGACGGCTCCGGCGCGCAGCCCGAGTGCCACGCCGTCCCCGGTGGAGACCGGCGGGTTCGTGGTCGCGGCGTAGACCTGCCCCATGCCGCCGGTGGCGAGCACGACCGCGCGGGCGCGCACCGCGCCGACGCCGTCGGCGCTGCCCTCGCCCAGCACGTGCAGGGTGACCCCGGCGGCCCGGCCGGCGGCGTCGGTGAGCAGGTCGAGCACCATCGCGTGCTCGACGAGGGTGACCCCGGGATCGGCGCGGACGGCGTCCTGCAGCGCGCGCTGCACCTCCGAGCCGGTGGCGTCTCCGCCGGCGTGCACGATCCGGTCGGCGGAGTGCCCGCCCTCGCGGGTGAGCAGCAGCGTGCCGGCGGGGTCGCGGTCGAAGGCGGCGCCCCAGCCGATCAGCTGGCGCAGCCGCTCGGGACCCTCGTGCACCAACACCGAGACGGCGTCGGGCTCGCACAGCCCCACCCCGGCCACCTCGGTGTCGCGGGCGTGCGCCGCGGGGGTGTCGGCGGGATCCAGCACAGCGGCGATGCCGCCCTGCGCCCAGCGGGTCGACCCGTCGTCCACCCGGACCTTGGTGACGACGGCGACCGACAGCCCGGCCGCCCGGGCGTGCAGCGCCACGCACAGCCCGGCGATGCCGGATCCGACGACGCAGACGTCGGCCGCGAGCTCCCAGCCGGGCGCCGGCGCGGTCAGCCGCACCGGCAGCCCGATGACCCGGGGAACCGTCGACGTCGTCACCAGGCCTCCTCGCCGGGTGGTGCTGCGCCCACGGGCGACCTCGCGGGCTGGCTCACCTGACCGGTGCGCCGAGCGGGCTCCGCCCGTGGTCCGTTGCACCGGGGACCGGGGCCGAGGGGTCGCCGCCGAGCTCGACGACGCGGTTGGCGGCGTCGACGTGCACGACCTTCGGAGTGCAGGACTTCGCCTCGGTCTCGTCCACCAGCCCGTAGCTGATCAGGATGACCAGGTCGCCGGGGTGCACCAGGTGCGCGGCGGCGCCGTTGATGCCGATGACGCCACTGCCCCGCTCGCCGGGGATGACGTAGGTCTCCAGCCGCGCGCCGTTGGTGACGTCGACGATCGCGACCTGCTCGCCGGGGAGGAGATCGGCGGCATCGAGGAGGTCCTCGTCGATCGTCACCGAGCCCACGTAGTGCAGGTCGGCCTGGGTGACCGTCGCACGGTGGATCTTGGACTTGAGCATCGTGCGCATCATCGCGGGTCTCCCAGCTGGATCTCGGTGTTGTCGATGAGTCGGGTGCTGCCGGCGCGGGCGGCGACGAGCAGCCGGGCCGGGCCGGCGGCCGGCGGGGGCCCGAGGTCCGGATCGGTCAGCTCCAGGTAGTCCGGGAGCAGGTCGGGTGCCTCGGCGAGGACGGCGGCGGCCGCGGCCAGGACGGCGTCGGCGCCCTGCGGGCCGGCGGCCGCCCCGGCGCGCAGCGCGCGCGAGAGGGTGGCCGCGGTGGCCCGCTGCTCCGGGGAGAGGTAGCGGTTGCGGGAGGACAGCGCCATGCCGTCGTCCTCCCGGACGGTGGGCACGCCGACGACCTCGACGCCGAGCGCCAGCTCGCGGGCCATCGCCCGGATGAGCGTGAGCTGCTGGTAGTCCTTCTCGCCGAAGACGGCCAGGTCCGGGCGGACCAGGCCGAACAGCTTGGCGACGACGGTCAGCACGCCGGCGAAGTGGCCGGGGCGGACGGCGCCCTCGAGCACGTCGCCGAGCGGGCCGGGGTGGACGGTCACGCCCAGCGCGCCGGGTGGGTAGACCTCGTCCACCGGCGGGTGGAGGACGGCGTCGGCGCCCTCCTCGGCCAGCGCGGCGAGGTCGGCGTCCCAGGTGCGTGGATAGCGGTCGAAGTCCTCGCCGGGGCCGAACTGGGTGGGGTTGACGAAGACCGAGACGACGACGCTGCCGGCCCGTTCCCGCGCGGCGCGGACGAGGGCGCGGTGCCCCTCGTGCAGGGCGCCCATCGTGGGCACCAGCGCGACGGGGCCGGGCAGCTCGGCGACGAGCCCGCGCAGCTCCGCCCCGGTCTCGGCCACGGCGGGAGCCGCCGGGGCGGTGGGGCGGGTGGACGAGACGGCGGCGGAGCGGGTGGACGGCACGGCGGTGGCGCGGGTGGCCGGTAGCGCGCTCACCGGGAGCCTGCCTCCGGAAGGACCACGGTCAGCCCTCCGCCCGCTCGCGCGCGAGGGAACCCGGGACGTGCCCGTCGAGCAGTTCGACCAGCGGGGCACCCTCGTGCCGCTTGAGCCGGCCGGTCGCCAGCGCCCGCTCGGTGGTGCGCTGGGCGAGCGCGACGTAGGCCGCGACCGAGTCCGGCGCCCGCTCGGTGAGGGTGTCCAGGTGCTGCCGCACGGTGCCGACGTCCCCGCGGCTGACCGGACCGGTGAGCCCGCGGTCACCGCGGCGCAGGCCGTTGTCGAGGGCGGCGGTGAGCAGTGGGGCGAGCACGCGGCCCGGCTCGGCGACACCCGCGGTGCGCAGCAGGTCCGCGGCCTCGGCGACCAGCGTGACCAGGTGGTTGGCGCCGGTCACGAGGGCCGCGTGGTAGAGCCCGCGGTCGGCCTCGGCGACGAAGAAGGGCTCGCCGCCCATCTCCAGGACCAGGGTCTCGGCCACCGGACGGTGCTCCGGCGCGCCGGTGACGCCGAAGAGGGCACCGGCGAGGCGGTCGGCGTCCTCGGGGGCTCCGGTGAAGGTCATGGCCGGGTGCAGCGCCAGCGGCAGGACGCCGGCCCGCGCGGCGGGGGCGAGGACCGCGAGGCCGTGCGCCCCGGAGGTGTGGAAGGCCAGCTGGCCGGCCCGCCAGATCCCGGTCCCGGCCAGCCCGGAGACCAGGTCGGCCAGGCTGTCGTCGGGGACGGCGAGCACCACGAGGTCGGCGGCGGCCACGACCTCGTCGGTGGGCCGCAGCGGTACGCCGGGCAGCAGCCGGGCGGCGCGTTCGGCGGAGGCGGTGGAGAGGCCGGCGGCGGCGACCACGTCGTGGCCGGCGGCGGCGAGGGCGGCGCCGAGGACGGCGCCGACGCGCCCGGCGCCGACGACGCCGACGCGGAGGCGGGCGGGAGCGGTGTCCGCCGGGGTCAGACCGGCAGCGCGGAGCGTCCTGCGGGCAGCAGGCATCGGTGCACCTCTCGTTCCAGTCCCTCGCGGGTACCGGACTCGTGGTCGCGGGCTCCGCCGTTGGAGCCCGTCGGGTGTTGCAGTCCTGCGGTGGTGCCGGCGCGGGCCCCGCTGCGACCAGGTGTGTCACGCGGGTGTCGCGTCGAAGGCGAGTGTGTGACCGGTTCGGGGCGCGTGCAACGCCTGCCCCCTGTGGTCTGGGTCACCTCCCGAGCCGCCTACGGTGTCCGACGGCGACCGCGAACGCACGGCGAGAGGACACGGGTGGGCACCTTCGAGGGGCGGACGGCGCTGGTCACCGGCGCGAGCCGGGGCATCGGCCTCGCGATCGCGCAGAGCCTGGTGGCACGGGGCGCGCGCGTCGTCGTGACCGGCCGCAGACCCGACGCGTTGGCCGAGGCGGTCACCGCCCTGGGAGGCGCGGAGGTGGCCGTCGGCGTCGCCGGGAACGCCGGGGACGCCGAACACCGCGCCGAGGCCGTGCGCACCGCCGTCGAGACCTTCGACAGCCTGGACGTGCTGGTCGGCAACGTCGGCATCAACCCGGTCTACGGCCCGCTGGTCGACCTCCCCCTGGACGGCTTCCGCAAGATCCTCGACACCAACGTCGTCAGCACGCTCGGTCTGGTGCAGGAGGCGTGGCGGGCGTGGATGGCCGAGCACGGCGGCTCGGTGCTGGTCGTCGCCTCGGTGGCCGGGCTCAAGGCCTCGCCGATGATCGGCGGCTACGGGGTGAGCAAGGCGGCTCTGGTCAACCTGGTCACCCAGCTCGCGGTGGAGCTCGGACCCACGGTGCGGGTGAACGCGGTCGCGCCCGCGGTGGTCAAGACCCGCTTCGCCGGGGCGCTCTACGAGGGTCGGGAGGCCGAGGCGGCGGCGCAGTACCCGGTGGGCCGGCTCGGCGAACCCGAGGACGTCGGCGAGGCCGCGGCCTACCTGCTCGGTGACGGCGCGGGCTGGGTCACCGGTCAGACCCTGGTGCTCGACGGCGGCGCGCTGTCCCGCGGTCCGGCCTGAAGAAGGGAGAAGGACCCCGTCCTCCCCACCCTTCGCACGCTCGGGCCGGGGCCCTGGACGGCGCCACCGCACCGCTCGCGAGCTCGCGGCGGGACCCTGCAGAGGGGCCGATCAGCTGCGGCCGAGCACCCGCGCCAGGACGTCGTCGCTCTCGCCGTCCTCGCGGTAGCGGCGCCGGCGGCGACCGCCGGACGGCGGGGTGAGACCGCTCTCGGCGAGCAGCTCGGTCAGCCGCCTGGCCGAGTCCTCGGCCGCCGGGGCGGGCGCCTCGGCCGCCGGGGCGGGTGCCTCGGCCGCCGGGGCGGGTGCGGCGGGCCCGGGAACCGGCGGGCGTTCCCGCTGGGCGACCGGGCGCTCGACGGTCAGCTGCTCGACGGGCGCGGCCACGGGGAGGAGGTCGTCGGTACGGCGCCGCCGCGGCTCGGGCTCGGCGTGCGGCGGAGGTGGCGCGTCGAGCAGCGATCGGCCGGCCGGCCGGTCCAGCGGGGGCGGTGGTGCGGCCGGGCGCTGGGGCTCGACCCGGACCTCCTCCGGCCGGCGGGTGCCCGGGGCCGGCTCGTCGGTCCGGACGGCCGGCCAGGCGGCAGTCAGCTCCGGCACCGGCCGGTTCCAACCGTCGGCCTCGCTGGTCGAGGGAGCGGTCGCTCCCGGTGCCGCGGGGGCCGTCCGGGTGGACTGGGTCCGCAGCATCACCCGCTCGACGAGCATCTCGCCGGACAGCTGCTCGGTGAGCTCGCTGCGGAGCCGGCCGACGTCGGTGCGCAGCTCGGCCAGCCCGGTGAGGTCGAGGCCGGCCAGGATGGGGCGCAGCTCGGCGAGGCCGGCGAGATCCCGGCGCAGCTCGGCCAGTTGGGCCATCTCCCGCCGCAGCTCGCTGACCTGGGCCAGCTCGGTGCGCAGCGCCTCGAGCTCGGCGCGCATCGACCGGTCGGCGGTGCGCCGGAGGTCGTTCTCCAGCCGGAGTTCGTGCTCCCGGCGGGCCGCGCCCTCGCGCTCCAGCTCCAGCTCGGGAGCCAGGCGGAGCTCGGCCTCGCGCTCGGCGGCCGCCCGCTGGAGGTCCGCGAGCTCGACGGCGGCCCGCTCGACGGCCGCCTGCGCCGGGCCGTCCGCCGAGGCGCCGTCCGGGGTGCGCCGGGAGGCGACCAGCGCGGCGAGCACAAAGGCCCAGGCCGCGGCGACGACGGCCAGCCGCAGCACCTGCGGGTCCTCGGTGAGGAAGACGACGACGGTGGCCGCGACGGCCAGGAGGAAGCCCGCGACCAGGCTCGTGGTGCGCAGTTCGGTGAGACCCGGTCCGGAACGGGGCACCGACGCGTCGTCCCGGTCCCCCCGCATGGCGCACAGGGTAACGGTGCGGAGGCACGCGAGCACGGAACGGATCGTCGACCGCCGGGAACCCCCCGCCCCGGCCCGGCGCCTAGAAGCTGGCGCCCCAGTGGATGGCGACGTCCTCCGGCGTCAGCTCCCCGTCGTACACCGACGCCTCGTCCAGCCGGCCGGAGAAGAACGCGGCGCCCGGCCGGGTGGAGAAGGAGCTGTAGTCGCCGCCACCGCCCCAGCGCCAGAAGCCCACGATCGGCCCGGTCGGGGCCGACGCGTCCTCCCCCACCAGGACGCCGTCGACGTACAGGCGCATGCGCCCGCCCTCGCTCATCGTGGCGGTCGCCAGGTGCCAGGTGCCGTCGCGGTGGTCGCGCGCGGAGACGACGGTCCGCTGGGGGGTGCGGATGCTGAACGCCAGGTTCCCGTTCCCGGTGAGGTAGACGGCCCCGTACGGGGCCGTCGCGACACCCGTCTGGGTGGAGCCGAAGCTGACCAGCGGGCCCGTGCCGCCGGAGGAGTTGAACCACACCTCGGTGGAGAAGGCGGCGGGCGTGGTGCGGCTGGCGCCGGTCGAGATGTCGTTGACGCCGCTGAGCCCGACGGCGAGCCCGGAGGGCGACGTCCCGGTGCGGGCCCCGGCCGCCTGGAGGTCGGGGTAGCTGTGGTGCGTCCCGGCGCGCCCCTTGCCGGACGCGTCGGCGACGGCCCGCGCGGAGCCGGCGCCGGGGACGCCGTCGAGCGGCCAGTACAGGTGGCGCGAGGAGAGCGCCGTCACCGTCGCCGCGTAGTCGCCGGTGACGGTGCCCGTGCCGAGGTCGTGGTGCTTCTTGATCTCTGCGGCGCTCAGCGCCTCGGTGTAGACGGCGACCTCGTCGACGGCCCCGGACCAGGTGTCGGGCGCCGGGCGGGCCGCGGCGGTGTCGGTCAGGATCGGCGCGCTGCCCACGCGCAACCGCCCGGCCAGTCTCTGGGGCCAGGTGGCCGAGAACCCGTGGTCGTAGGCGAGCCTCCCGTCGACGTAGACGTTGATCTGCGTGCCCGGCGCGCCGCCGGGGTCGATCACCGCGGCGACGTGGTGCCACGCAGGGGAGGCCTGGTCCGCCGCGGTCCAGACCTTGGGGTCCTCGGCGTCGGAGCCGCACACCTCCTGCAGGGTGCGCGGGGACTCCAGGACCAGCCCGATGCAGGCCTCACCGAGCGTGTTGACGTACAGCTGGGGCCGGCCGGTGGCGGGGTCGGAGCCCTCGGGGAGCAGGCTCAGCACCGCTCCGCCCGACCCGGTGCGCACCCAGGCCTCCATGGTCAGCGCCAGCGTGTTCACCGCGGCGCCGTCGAGGGAGGTGGGGGCGTCGGCCGCGGCGTGGGTGCCGGCCGGGAAGCGGACGGCCCCTCGGGGGCCGCCTGCGCTCGACGCGATCGCCGTCGTGCTGGCGTTGGAGGCGGCCGCGGCGCCGTTGTACGTGCCGGCGGTGCCGGCGAGGGCCGCGGCGGCGGAGCTGCCGTAGGGGTCGTCGAAGGAGTGGTGGACGACCGGGCCGCTGGCCTGGACGGCGGTCCGGTAGTCGGGGAAGAGGCCCGAGGTCGCCAGCGCGTTGCCCGTGTTCGCCGTGGGGCCGGCGAACGCCGCCCAGACCTCGCCGGGGCCGGCGGTGGCGAGGGCAGCGGTGAGCAGGGCCGCGCAGCCGGCCAGCACGGCGCGGGCCGCCGACCGGCGCAGCCGGGCACCCCCTGCGCGGCCCCGGGAGGCGTGGTGCTCCCTCATGACCGGCGCACCGGTCCGGACGGCACCACGTGCGACCGCCGACCCACGGCCGTGGGCCGCGGGGTCGGGAACTGCCCAGCTGCCGGGAGTGCGGCGACCCCGGGGCCGGCCGCGGCGAGGGGAGGCGCGGCGGGGCGCGAGCGGCGTGCGCTCCTCCTGCCGGCCGTCGCGGCGCGGTCCTGCGGCATGGGTTCCTCGACTCCGGGTGCTGGCGTTTCCGGTCCTTGACTCATCGGCCGGTCGGGGACGCGCTTGAGCCGGCGTGCGGTGTCAGGCGCCGGGCGTGTCGTCGCTGCGGACCTCCCAGGTGAAGGTCATCCCGACCTCCTTGCCCTGGAGGCTGCTGGGGTGGGGACCGGCGGGGAGGCTGTAGGAGATCCGATAGGTGCGCGAGCGGTCCGTCGTCGCGGACGGGCGCCAGTCGCCCAGGCCGTCGACGTTCGCATCGCCGATGCCCGTGCCGTAGCCGGTGGGGAAGGCACTGAGCGCCCGGGTGGCGTAGGTGATCGGGGACGCGTCGAAGGTGGGGCGGCAGTCCGCGTCGGGCGGGGTGGCCAGGGACGTCGCGGACGTCTCCACCGTGATCCTCAGCGCGTCGGCGAGCTCGGCGCTGCCCGTCGTGAGCGCCCCGTAGAGGCGCACGCCGGTGTCAGCGGTGTCGACGTTCCCGGTGTAGGTGACGGTGATGCACTTGTACCCGGCGCTACCGGGCACCAGGGGCCCCTCGGAGGCGGTGGTGAACAGGGCGGTGGTGGTGCGGTCGCTGCCCAGCTGGACCACACCGGTCCCCCACGAGTTCCCGGGGTTGTCGGTCGTGTCGACGAACGCCGCATGGGAGGAGGACCAGACCAGGGTGCCGCTGGCGACCAGGCCGATCGGCACGGCCGCCGCGAGGACGCCGAGCCGCCCGCGCGCACGGGTTCCGGTCCGGACGTGCCGACCCGGCGGTGCGGCGGGGGGGCTTCCCGGCCGGCGACGGATGATCACAGGGCCTCCTCTGGAGAGTCATCAGCCCATCGGCGTCGGGTGCGCTCTCCTTGAGCCCTGCGCGGACGACCGGGCGACAACCCCCACCGCAGGGTGAGCAGTCGTCCGGGACCGGACGTGGTGGTGGACGGCGCGACGTGCTGCCGGGGCGCCCTCGAGCCGGTCACCCCGCTGGCGCCACTGCGACCCCGCCCTCGCCGGGGCCGGCGAGGGCGGGGTCGTACGGCACCCGGTCGGCCCGGGGTAGGACGGCTGGTACCGACCGGCGGGCGGTCAGCCCCGGGCCAGCGCCCCGTCGGAGCTGAAGACCAGGCCGATGGAGATCTCACCCTGCTGCAGCGCCGCCTTGGTGAGCGGTCCACCGGCGTCCAGCTCGCGGAAACCGTCGAACTGCAGACCGTAGGTCTCCTCCAGGCCCGGCTGGCACCGCGGCCGCTCCGGGCACTCGGTGGGGCCGCCGAGGACCAGCGAGCCGTCGCCGCAGGCGTCGGCGAGCTCGGACAGGGTGGCGACGCCGAGGCCGTCGGCGAAGGCCTGGGTGACGGCGAAGGCGTTCTCGTCGGCGGCCTCGGAGGGCTCGCCGAAGACCAGCCCGGCCTGCTCTGCGATCGGCCGCAGCGCGGTCAGCGTCTCCTGCACGTCGCCGGTGGCCGGGCCGTCATCGCTGGGGCCGTTGGCCAGCTCGTCGAGCTCGTCGGTCACCGTGGCCAGGTACTCCGGCACGACCTGGATCTCCGAGCCGGAGATCAGCGCGGGCAGGTACAGCTCGCGGTTGCCGACCTCGCGCACCGAGGCGTCGAAACCCGCGGCGCCGAGCACGTCGGCGTAGACGTTCGCCAGGATCGTCGACCCGGTGAAGTTCGCGCCGCCGACGACGATCGGGCCGCTGCCCTGCTCGAGCGCCGCGGTGTCGACGTTCTCCTCGACCCAGCCCGCGGCGACGTCCTCGGCGCTCTGCCGTTCGAGGTCGACGGCGGCGTTGAGCTCGATCAGCTCCTCGGTGGTCATGGCCGCCGACACCGCGTCGAGGGCGGGCAGCAGCGCCGGGTTGGCCATCGCGGTGGCCATGTTGACCGCCGGGACGACGTTGTCGGCGTTCTGCAGCTGCTTGTCGTCCTCGAGCACGACGAGCTGGTCGCCGGCCACGGGGGCGCAGGCGTCGCCGGACGCGCCGCCGCTGCTGGCCTGGGCCCCGCCGGTGCCCGAGGAGCCCGACTCGCCACAGGCGGTCAGCAAGAGCCCGGCGACGGCGAGGGGAACGAGGGTGCGTGCACGGCTGCGCATGTGGCCCGCCTTCTGTGTCCCGCGCGACCGACGGTCGCGGCGCGTGTCTGGCGGGGAGGACCCCGCGCCCGCCATGCAACAACCGGAGCACCCCACACGGCCACGTGCACCGGCCAGGTGTTGCCCGGTTGTTACGGACGGACCCTCTGCAGGGTCCCGCCGCGAGCCTGCGAGCGGTGGGGGGCAGAGGGGTCCTTCATCACAGCGGTACGCCGGACGACGTCGGCTCCGGCCGCCCGGTCCGCGCTGCCCGGACCGGGCGCAGCGGCCACCGCCGCGGGCCGGGCGTGACCGCCGTCGAGACGAGCACCAGGAGCAGCTCGGTGAGCAGCGCCAGGGCGGCCACCAGCACGGCGCCGGCGAGGATCTCGCCGAAGTCCTGCTGGCCGAAGCCGAGGTTGATGATCCGCCCGAGGCCTCCCCCGCCGACGAGCGCGGCCAGGGTTGCGGTGGCGACGACCTGCACCGCAGCCGTCCGGACGCCGGTCGCGACCAGGGGGGAGGCGAGCGGGAACTCGACCCGGGTCAGCATCTGGCCGCGGCTCATGCCCATCGCGCGGGCCGCCTCGCGGACGTCGTGGTCGACCTCGCGGAACCCCACGTAGGTGTTGGTCAGCATCGGCGGGACGGCGAAGGCCGCCAGCGCCAGGACGGTGCCGGTCTCGCTGAAGCCCAGCGGGGTCACCGCCAGCACGGTGAGCAGGGCGAGGGTGGGGACGGCGCGGCTGACGTTGGACAGGACGACGACCGCGCCGGCGCCGCGGCCGCTGCGGCCCAGCAGCACCCCGGCGGGGAGGGCGAGGAGGGCGGCGAGCAGCACGGCCAGCGCGGAGATCCGCAGGTGCTGGACCAGCAGGTCGAGGATGCCGCCGGGCCGGGTCCAGTTGAACGGGTCGTTGAGGTAGACGAACGCGTCGCCGAAGGCGCTCACCGCGTCACCCGCGTCCACGGGGTGAGCAGCCGCTCCAGTCCGGCCAGCAGCACGTCGGCGACCAGCGCGAGGAGCACGCAGCCGACCGCGCCGGTGACGATCTCGGCCCGGTAGAAGTTCGCGTTGAGGCCCCCGATGATCAGCTGTCCCAGCCCCCCGTTGCCGGTGATCACCCCGACCGTGACCAGCGCGACGGTCGAGACCGTGGCGATGCGCAGGCCGGCCATGAATGCCGGCAGCGCCAGCGGCAGGTCGACCCGGAGGAACAGCCGCGCGGGGCCGTAGCCCATGCCGCGGGCCGCCTCGCGCACGTCGGCCGGGACCCCCTGCAGCCCGGTGAGGAAGTTCCGCACCAGGATGACGAGCGTGTAGACGGTCAGCCCGATCAGCACCGTGACCGGTGACAGCGCCCCGGTGAACGGGGCGAGGAAGGCGAACAGGGCCAGCGACGGGATCGTGTAGACGACCGAGCTCAGCCCGAGGACGGGGCCGGTCAGCAGCCGGCTGCGCCGGGCGAGCAGCGCCAGGGGCAGCGCGATCAGCGTCCCGAGCAGCACCGCCCCGACGGTGAGCCTGACGTGCTGACCGAGGTGGCCCACAATGGTGTTCCAGTTGTCGGTCACGTACGACGGGTCGAACCAGGGGTTCGGCGCCTCGTCCGCGGCGAGCGCCGGAGGTCCCGGGTCGCTCGTCGCGCTCAGCGCACCCAGGGAGGCCACGCGTGGACG
>NZ_FRDM01000003.1 GCF_900143215.1 Geodermatophilus obscurus
CCTGAATGCCATGAAGACGGGGGCCTCCCCCCGGATCACGCTTGCGGTGAGAGCCGGAATGCGTGACGGAAGGAGGCCCGGTCCTCATGTTGCACGTTGGGTTGGATCTGAGCAGGACTCGTCTGGATGTGCATGTCATGGACCAGACAGGGACGTCGGTCGCGGTTACGACGGCGGCGCCGGACGCCGGCGGCCTGACCTCGCTGGCCTATCGGCTCGGCGAGTTCGGACAACCGATCACGGCGGTGATCGAGTCGATGAATGGCGCGCGGTTCATCCACGATCAGCTGGAGCTGCGCGGCTGGACGGTGGAGATCGCCGACGCAGTCAAGGTCAAGGGCTTTGCGCCGCTGGCCTGCAAGACCGACAAGATCGACGCCTGGGTGCTGGCCGAGCTCTCACGGCGGGATCTGGTGCCGGCGATCTGGCTGCCGAGCCCGGGCGTGCGGGCCAACCGGGAGCGGGCCCGCTGGCGGCTGCACCTGGTGCGGCACCGCACCGCGCTGAAGAACCGCATCCACGCCACCCTGCTGGCCTTCGGTCATCCCTGCCCGGTCTCGGATCTGTTCGGCGTGGCCGGCCGGCGGCTGCTCGACGGGCTGGGACTGCCCGAGCCGTGGGCCGGTGACGTGACAGCCGCGCTGCGGCTGATCGACGTCCTCGACGGCGAGATCGACGACTGCGAGGCCGCGCTGCGCCGCGAAGGAGCCGAGCACCGCTACGTGCCCACGCTGATGACCGCGCCGGGGATCGGTTGGGTGCTCGGCTACACCATCGCCGCCGAGATCGGCGACATCACCCGGTTCCCGACGGCGAAGAAGCTCGTCGGCTATACCGGGCTGTGCCCCTCGGTGGACCAGTCCGGTGGGCATGACTGGCGCGGCTCGCTGGCCAAGAACGGCCCGAAGTACCTGCGCTGGGCGCTGATCGAGGCAGCCACGCACGCCGCCCGGCACCCCGTCTACCGGGACCGCTACCAGCACACCAAGGCCCGGCTGGGCCGCCAGCGAGGCCCCTCGATCGCCCGCGTGGACATTGCCCGCAAGCTCACCGAGGCGATCTGGCACATGCTCACTGACAACAAGCCCTTCGCTCCGGCAGGCGCCACAAATACCGCTCTGGCCGCGTAGACGGCCCGTCCCTGAGATGCGCCACCGGAGCGAAGCCCCTCCGACCCGACCTGATCCTCCCCGCGAGGAGGCGATAGAGAGATGAGCCCGGCTCCCCAGCCGCCCGGCCGGTCACCGCCGGACCGAGTCACGCCGTAGTTCGTTCCTCCTTCCCGCGGCCGGTCATCCTGCCGCCGAGCCCTTGCACGTCCAGGTCGTTCGTCCTCGCCGCTGCGCGGCTGCGGGCGCTCCACCTGGACCTGCAGCGGGATCGACGGCCCAAGGCCAACTACGCGGGAATCCAGCACCACCGCTCTAGACAGCGGCCCCCGTCTTCATAGAGAGCGGCCCCAGCACTTCCTCGGCGGCCTTGACCACCGCGGTGTGCCGCTCGTACCGCGCCGCGGCGAGCACCTTCGACGCAGGCGTCGCTGCACAGGTGCATGTGGAGGCGGCGCCACTCCCGCACCCAGGGCGACCGAAGCGCGTAGAGTCTGGTCATCTGGTGGTCGCCGGCAACCGGCGTCGACAGGTCAGGCTCCGCCGGTTCGAACCGCAGTCCGACGAGCTGCCCTCGGTCGTCTGAGGGTTGCGTAGCTCCGTCGTCGAGATGCCTTCTCGCCTTCGGCCCATCAGATGGGTCCGGCACCACATGACCACAGCGCAGCCCGCTGACCGCCCGTTGTCCGATCCGCGCGATGCCGTCGCCGAACTGGCTCGGCTCGTGTTCGGCACCACGACGATGGACGCGATGCTGCAGCGCATCGCCGATCTCGCCAAGGAGCTCATCTCCGGTGTCGAGGACGCGTCGGTGACCCTCATCGTCAACGACAAGCCCGGCACCGCGGCCTGCACCGGGGGGCTGGCCCTGGATCTGGACGAGAGCCAGTACGGCCTCGGCCACGGGCCCTGTCTGGAGGCGGCCGTCGGCGAGGAGATCCGGGAGATCACCGACGCCCGCGAGGAGACCCGCTGGCCCGACTACGCCCGGACGGCTGTCGAGCGCGGCTCCCTGAGCTCCCTGTCGGTTCCGCTGCCGGTTCGGGAGGGCATCCACGGCGGGCTCAACCTCTACGCGGTCGAGGCCGACGGCTTCGACGACGACGCCCGCCACATGAGCCGGGTGTTCGCCTCCTATGCCGCGGTGGCGGTGCACAACATGCACCTCTACGAGAGCACCCGGGACCAGGCCGAGCACCTGGACACGGCGATGAAGACGCGGGCCGTCATCGAGCAGGCCAAGGGCATCTTGATGAGCCAGCGTCGGTGTGACGCCGAGGAGGCCTTCGCGCTCCTCGCCGCGGCGTCGCAGCGGTCCAACCGCAAGCTGCGCGACATCGCGCGGGCGATCGTCGATGGTGTCACCGCCTCCGACGGCCAGTGGAAGTGACCCAGCGGGGGTCGCAGGACGCCGAGTCTCCGATGACGATCGCCGAACGGTTCGCCGTCGCCGTCGCCCGGTCCGCCTCGGACCTCCCCGGGGTCGAGCTGCTGCCGGAGCGGCTGGCCAGGGCCTGCGCCGAGGTCCTCCCGGTGGACGGCGCGGGGATCAGCCTGTTCTTCGCCTCGGACCGCCGGCTGCCGCTGGGGGCCAGCGACGACCAGGCGGCCGTGACCGAACGCCTGCAGTTCACCGTGGGTGAGGGACCTTGCCTCACCGCCCATGCCTCGGGGCGGCCGGTCGTCGCGCAGGAGGCGGAGATCGGGTCCCGATGGCCGGCGTTCTACGACGAGCTGGTCACTCGCACCGCCGTCCGCGACATCATCTCGCTCCCCCTCGTCGACGAGACCCGCGGCTTCGGCGCGCTGGACCTCTACCTGGTCCCCCCGAACGATGTCCGCGCGGTGGCGCTGTCCGACGCGCTGGCCGTCGCCTCCGAGGTGGTCTCGGTCTTCTCCCGTGCCGGCCGTGCCGACCGCGACCGGGAGGGCCCCGCCTGGCTGGACGCCCCGGCCGCGGAGCGACGATCCCTCGTATGGCAGGCGATGGGGTTCGTCAACGCCGGCCTCGAGATCTCCAGCGACGACGCCCTCGCGCTCCTGCGCGCGCACGCCTACAGCGAGGGGCTGCAGCTCGACGATCTCGCCGTCCAGGTGCTCTCCCGCGAGATCCCTCTGGAGCGCCTCGGCTTCGACCGCGACCAGGCCAGCTGAGTCACCGCGTCGGAGGTCACGTCGTCGACATCTTCGACATCGAATTCGCCGACGAGGAGATGGCCCGCATCGCGACCCTGGACACCGGCGCCAGCCTGTTCTTCGACCACCGCGACCCCGCCATGGTCGGCTGGCTCAACGGCCGCCGCGACAACTGACACACCACCGGCACGGACCCGGCAGCACAAGCCACCGAGTCGTGCCAATGCGCGCCGCCGCCGGTCGAGGTCTGGAACGACGGTCGGGCCGCTGTCCGGTCGACCGATGCCTCCGACCGACAGGTCAGTCCCCGACCTCGAGGAGGATGAGCTCGTCCTCCGCGGCCTCGGCGACCCGGCGCAGCCCATCCAGCGGACGAGGTGGGCTGGGCGCGATCTGCCGTCAAGTCGGAGGCTTTCCACATAGGACGGGTTCGCATCAGCGATGAAAGTATCGTCGCTGATACCAACCTGACGGTCGCGGATGCACTGACTGCGCCTGTCTCGCACTGACAAGGTGTTGAGCAAGCGGTCAAGCGGTCGCTTGGGACTGCCAGGGACGGCGACCGGGAGCCGGTGCGAGGCGACGGGCCATCAGGCCGATCATGGCCCACTTGATCATCGCTTCGGCGTGGGTGGGCAGCCGCTCGTAGTCCCGGCTCATCCGGCGGTGGCCGGTGATCCAGGCGTGCGTGCGCTCGACCACCCAGCGGCGGGGCAGCGGCACGAACCCGGATTGGCCGACCAGCTTGGCCACCACCTGCACCGCGATGCGCAGCGCGCCGGCAGCGAAGTCCTGCATGCGGCGGCTGTAGGCGGCGTCGGCCCAGATGAGCACCAGCGAGGGCATCGCCATCTTGGCCCGGTCCAGCACCCGCGCCCCGCCGTCGCGGTCGTGCACGCTGGCCGCGGTCACCAGCACCACGACCAGCAGCCCCAGGGTGTGCACCACCAGATGCCGCTTGCGGCCGTTGACCTTCTTGCCCGCGTCGTAGCCGCGGGTGGCCGTGCCGACCGTGGAGGCGCCGGGCCTCCATCATCAACGGGTCGTGCATCCGCAGCCGGCGCCGCCGTTCGCTGCCGCAGTGCCGGCAGCCGCGGTTCTCCCGCTGGACCTTGTTGTAGGTCGGGGTGATGTCCTCTGCGCCGCAGACCAGGCAGCGGCACCGCCACGGGGTCTTGCTGTTGGTGTAGGACTCCAGCGGCAGCAGCTGCGCCATGAGCATCACCGCGCGGGCGACGGGCTCCGGCAGCTTCCGGGTCGGCTTCGGGTTGACCGGGCAGCGCGGGTGGGCCCGGCCGTACCGGCGGGCGTACTTCAGTCGCGCCTGGACCTCCTGCCCACAGGCCGCACACTCGCCCCGCCACCGGCCGGTCAGCCCGGGGTAGGCATCCAGTGCCCGCACGCCGTAGGTCAGCAGCTCGGCGGCGGCTTCTGCGTGGGGCAGCTTCCGCATCGTGTGCTCCTACGTCGTCTGGGATGAAGGCAGGACCGCGAAGGTCGCCGGTGCGTGATCAACAGGCCGTTGCGCCGCTGGGTGCGACTCGGGCCAACACCCCGCAACGTAGGGCTCGGCAGTGACAGCTCGACCAGCTTGATCAGGGCAAGCGGTATCCCAGCCAGCGAGCTCAGCCCGCGGCGGCTCCCGTCGTGCGGTCGCAGGGAGCAGTGTCGCTCGCCGGAACTGAGTGTCCTTCGCGAGACTGGCATCCCTCTGGAGTGTCGCCCGTCGGCGTGGTGACACCCCCGCCGGAATCCGCGCGGCCCGGAGGATCCGACGAGAGTGTCGCTGTGCGAACTGGGCGCCTCCGGCGGGCGACACTCAGCGATGGGACCGTCCGGCGAGCGCCCCCCGTCCGGCTACCGACACTGCTGTGCGGCCCCACCGGGCTCATGTCAGGACTCTGATGGCACGGCAAGCTGCGCGGTCCAGGTGCTTCGCCGCCGGCCACTACTTCCCGTGCATTTCGGGGGCGCACTGGGTCTTCGTCGGCGGCGCACTCCGCGAGCGCGGAAGCGAGTAGCGTCAATGCCGTCGCCGGGGATGACCCCGGTGAACAGGCCGCGCCTCAGCGGCCCGTGTACGCGCGGAACCCCAGGTCGGGGTCCGTGGCCGAGGTCACCCATCCCCGGTGCAAGCAGACCGGAGGCCCGCCGTGGCCAGTGACCAGTCCTCCCCACCCACCTCCGCCGCTGAGGCGCTCGAGCACCTCGGTTCGCTGTCCCTGCGCAAGGTGTCGATGGAGTACCTGCTGCAGACCGTCGCCGACCTGACCAAGGCCGTGATGCACGGCAACCCCGAGGCGTCGGTCACGCTGCTGGTCAAGGACCACCCGACCACGGTGGCCACCACCGGCCGACTCGCCCTCGACCTGGACGAGAAGCAGTACGAACGCGGCCACGGGCCCTGTCTGCACGCCGCCCGTACCGGCGAGCTGACCGAGATCGCCGACATGCGCACCGACAGCCGCTGGCCGGACTACTCGCCCCGGGCCGCCGAGAGCGGTGCTCTGAGCTCCCTGTCGGTTCCGCTGGCCATCGACGACGACGAACAGGTCACCGGCGCCATCAACATCTACGCCCGCGAGCCGGACGCCTTCGACGAGGCCAGCCGCACGGCGGCCACCCACTTCGGCCCCTACGCCGCCGTCGCCGCCGGCGACCTGCACGCCTTCCACAGCGCTCGGGCCAGGGCCGACAACCTGCAGGCCGCGCTGGCGACCCGCGGGGTCATCGACCAGGCCAAGGGCATCCTGATGGACCGCCACAAGCTGACCGCGGACCAGGCTTTCCAGGTCCTCGCCCAGACGTCGATGAAGACCAACAGGAAGCTGTACGCGGTCGCCGACGATCTGGTCCACACCGGAGACCCCCCCGGGGAACTGGTTCGCACCGCCAGATTGACGCGCCCGAGCACAGCCCGAGTCGCCCGGGCGCGCACACCTCCGGAGACTCATGAGCAGCCGCAACGGCTTCCGCGGGGGCAGTTGCGGTCAGGCCCCGCCGCTCCAGCACAAGGGACGGCGGGGCCGCCCCTCCGTTAGGGCCGACAAGCCGCAACCCCAGTGGCCCCGGCGGGCAACGGCGGCGGGCTCTCCAGCCGCCGCATGAGTTCGGGGAAGGTAAGGGCATCACCGACCGTGAAGAACGGGCGCTCGGATACCGGGCGCGAGGTGACGCACCCACGCCTCGGGGACGCGCCGCCCGATCGCTCGGTCGTCCCGGGTGACCGGCTGCGCTTCGGGACGCGCGGCCCCGTCGGGCGGGAGTCTTCGACCTCGCCGACGGGGGCCGCGGCACGTGGCCTGGCCGGGCACCTCCGGAGCATGGCACCTCCGGGGGCGCCCACATGGCGTTGTCTACAGCTGGTCGCCGCCGACGCCGAGTGTCCTTGGTGGGAGCGCAAGTGTCGTTGCCCGGAACGGCTGGGGCAGCTGTCGATCCTCGGACGGCGCGACACTTCCACCGGATCCCGCGCGGCCTCGCGGGGATGGAGCTTGCCGACCTGTTGACCGCGCTGAACACCGGACCGTTCGACACGAGGACATGGCCACCGTCCCGAGAGGCAGGACATGACGAGGCCCCTGACGACCGGTGCTCGTCGGGGGCCTCGTCAGCCCGTCAGCGGTCGGCGCTGCGCAGCCCTCCCCGGTCAGGGGCGGCGAAGCCATCGGCTGGCGTCTCACAGATGTAGTAGCTGCCGTCGACGGCTGCGGCCGATGGGTAGAACCGCCGGCCGGCCGTGTTGCGGTGACCCAGTTGACCCCCTCCGTCGGAGCCCGACTCCCGGAGGAGCCGTATGCCCCCGGCGGTCACGGTGAGCCGGCCGCGGGCGTCCAGCGAAAGGGCGGCGGTGGCGTAGCCGGGCCGGGGCTGCTCGGAGCTGCCGGGTAGGAACACCGTGATGAGCGCGCCGTCGCGTTCGGCGGGGAGCTTGGTCGCCGCATCCGCGTCGAGCGGCAGTTGGAGGCGGCCCTTGGCGTCCAGGGCGCGTATGACGTTGGTGCTGCGGGCGACGGCCATGTCGGCCGGCAGCGCCCAGATGCCGGACAGGTCCGCCTGCGGGCGTCCGTCGGCCCGGCTCCGGAGGCGACGGCGGCCAGGGTGAGCGCGTCTGCGGGGGCGCGCTCGCCCGCGCCGACCAGCAGCGAGTGAAGGCCGGTCCAGGAGGACGGCACACCGGTCGGCGTGGGGGAGGGCTGCGGGCCGGGGACGGGAGCCGCAGGGGCCGCGGCCCGGGTGGGGCCGGGCGTGCGGCGGGGCTGGCGATGGCCTCGGCGGCGCGGCGGCGGGCGGCCGGGTGGGCGGGGGGAGCGGGGTTGGGCACCGGCCGACCGGTCCGGACCGTGCCGGCGTGCGCAGTCGCGGCCAGCAGCCGCTGGACGGCGGCGTCGGAGGCGCCGTCGGTCGGGGTCTCATCGGGCGGGGGCACCGGAGCGGCCGCCGGTTCTGCCCGGCGCGATGGTTGCCGTACCCGGGAGGCCCGGGACCGTGGTGCCGGGTTGATCGAGAGGGGCCTGCTGCAGGCTTAGGAGGTGGGGAGGTTCCCACTGCGTGGTGTCCGAGGGGGGACTTGAACCCCCACGCCCGATAAAGGGCACTAGCACCTCAAGCTAGCGCGTCTGCCATTCCGCCACCCGGACAGGTGGGCCGCTCTCGCGAGCGCCGGGGGCCAGCATAACCGAGCCTCGGCCAGGGTCGGCACACCCCCGGTGGCACGATCGTCGGCATGTCCGAGACCACGCCCGCCCCCCTCGCCCGAGCCCAGGACGAGGTCGCTGAGCTGCTGTCCGACCTCATCCGCGTCGACACGACCAACACCGGGGACACGGCCACCGGCAAGGGCGAGCGGACGGCGGCCGAGTGGGTCGCCGGCAAGCTCGACGAGGTCGGCATCGACAGCGTCATCCACGAGTCCGAGCGGGGCAGGGCCAGCCTGGTCGCCCGCGTCCCCGGGCACGACCGGAGCCGGCCGGCGCTGCTGATCCACGGTCACCTGGACGTCGTCCCCGCCGACCCGGCCGAGTGGAGCGTGCACCCCTTCTCCGGCGAGGAGCGCGACGGTTACGTCTGGGGCCGCGGCGCGGTCGACATGAAGGACATGGACGCGATGGCCCTCGCGCTGGTGCGCGACTGGGCGCGCACCGGCACGAAGCCGCCGCGGGACGTCGTCCTGGCCTTCGTCGCCGACGAGGAGGCCGGCGGGAAGCTCGGCGCCCGCTATCTCGTCGACGAGCACCCCGACCTGTTCGAGGGCTGCACCGAGGCGATCAGCGAGGTCGGCGGGTTCAGCATCACCGTCCGCGACGACCTGCGCCTGTACCTCGTCCAGACGGCGGAGAAGGGGCTGGCCTGGATGCGGCTGACCGCCGGCGGGAGGCCCGGCCACGGCTCCTTCGTCCACGACGACAACGCCGTCACCCGGCTCTGCGAGGCCGTCGCCCGGCTCGGCTCCACCCGGCTGCCCACGACCCTCACCCCGCCGATGCGCCAGTTCCTCGCCGCCGTCGAGGACGCCTACGGCATCGAGATCGACCCCGACGAACCGGAGCAGGCCCTGTCCCGGCTGGGCAGCATCAGCCGGATGATCGGCGCGGCCCTGCGCAACACGGTCAACCCGACGATGCTCGAGGCCGGCTACAAGGCCAACGTCATCCCCGGCACGGCGAGCGCCACCGTCGACGGCCGCTTCCTCTACGGGCAGGAGGAGGAGTTCGAGCGCCAGCTGGCCGGCCTGATCGGCGAGGGCGTGCAGCGCGAGTGGCTGGTGCACGACCAGGCCGTGGAGACGACGTTCGACGGCCCGCTGGTCGACGCGATGGTGGCCGCGCTCGAGGCCGAGGACGACGGCGCCCGCCCGGTGCCGTTCACCATGAGCGGCGGCACCGACGCCAAGAGCTTCGAGCGGCTGGGCATGCGCTGCTTCGGCTTCTCCCCGCTGCGGCTGCCGCCGGACCTCGACTTCGCCTCGCTGTTCCACGGCATCGACGAGCGGGTGCCGGTGGATTCACTGCGCTTCGGCATCCGGGTGCTCGACCGGTTCTTGCGCGCCTGCTGACGCCGCGGCGCGCAGCGCGGCCAGCAGCGCGGCGACGCCGGGCACCCGCCGGGCGTCCGGGCGCGCCAGCGTCTCGACCACCCGGCCGTCGACGTCGGGCAGCTCGACGGCGACCACCCCGGGCTGCGTGCTCGCCGCCAGGGCCCAGCTCGGCAGCAGCGCCACGCCGAGCCCCGAGGCCACCAGGCGCTGCACGACGACGTGGTCGTCGGTGGCGAACCGGATGTCGGGGGGAAAGCCGGCCCGCCGCGCGCAGCGCAGCAGGTGACCGCGGCAGCGCACGCACCCGGCGATCCACGGCTGGTCGCGCAGCTCGGCCAGGGTCGTGGGCAGCGGCTCCCCCGCCCGGACGACGGCCACCACCGGGGAGCGCGCCAGCGGCTCGCGCAGCAGGTCACCGGGGACGGCGTCCTCGTCGTCCTCGTGGCGGAACACCAGCGCCAGGTCCGCCGCGCCGCTGCGCACCGCCGCCTCGGCCTCCGGCGGCTCCTGCTCGGTGAAGTGCACCTGCAGGGCCGGCGCCCGCTCCCGCAGCGCGACCAGCGCCGGCGGCAGCAGGACCGCCGCGGCCGTCGGGAAGGCCGACAGCCGCACCGTACCGGCGGCCAGCCCGGTCAGCGCCGCGACCTCCTGCTCGGCCGCGGCCAGCCGGTCGGCGACCCCCTCGGCGTGCCGCAGCAGCACCCGGCCCGCCTCGGTCAGCGCCACGCCCCGGCCCTGCCGCAGCACGAGAGCCGTGCCGATCTCGCGCTCCAACTGCCGCACCTGCTGGCTCACCGCCGGCTGCGTCCAGCCCAGCGCGCGGGCGGCCCCGGCCAGCGACCCGGTGCGGGCGACCTCGCGGAAGACGAGCACACGGCGGGGGTCCACGGTGCGACATCCAAGCAGCGCTTGGGTCAGGACGTCGACATCCCGGCCTGGACGGCACCCCCACCGGGCGCGAGCCTGAGGGCATGAGGACCATCGGGCTGCTGGGCGGGATGAGCTGGGAGTCGACGGCGCTGTACTACCGCATCGCCAACGAGCTGGTGCGGGAGCGGCTGGGTGGGCTGGCCAGCGCGTCGCTGCTGGTGCGCAGCCTGGACTTCCGCGTCATCCGGGAGTGCCAGCTGGAGGACCGGTGGGACGACGCGGCCGCGCTGCTGGCCGCCGAGGCGCGGGCGCTGGAGTCCGCCGGTGCCGAGCTGGTGCTGCTGTGCACCAAGTACATGCACCGGACGGCGCCGGCGATCGAGGCGGCCCTGGACGTGCCGTTCCTGCACATCGCCGACCCGGTGGCCGCCGCCGCGCCCGGCCCCACCATCGGACTGCTGGGCACGGCGGGCACCGTGCGGGCGCCGTTCCTCCGCGACCGCCTGGCGGCTGCCGGCCTCAGCGTGCTGGTGCCGCCGGAGGACGACGTCGACCGCGTGGACGCGGCCATCTTCGACGAGCTGTGCCGGGGCGTGCTCTCCGACGCCACCCGTGCCGACCTGCGCGCCGTCGTCCGCCGGCTCGCCGAACGGGGCGCCGACGCCGTGGCGCTGTGCTGCACCGAGCTCGAGCTGCTGCTCGGCCCGGGCGACAGCCCGGTGCCGCTGCTGCCCTCGGCCCGGCTGCACGTGACCGCGGCCGTCGAGGCCGCGCTCGCCCCGCGACCGGCCGTGGTCTGATGATCGCGTGACCGAGCTCGCGAGGTCACCCACCGGCAGAGCACCCATGGGCGCGTGATCGACGAGCGCCAGCGAGGAGGACACGTGACCACGCCCGCACCCCGTCCCGGATCCGTCGCACTCGTCACCGGGGGGACCGGCGGCTTCGGCCGCGCCCTCGCCGCCAAGCTGAGGGAGCGGGAGGTCACCGTCGTCCTCGCCGACCTGGACAGCGAGCGGGCGCGCGCCACCGCCGCGGACCTGGACGCGGAGTTCGAGGTCCTCGACGTCACCGACCGCGCGGCCAACGCCGCGCTCGTCGAGCGCATCGAGGCCCGGCACGGCCGGCTCGACGCCGCGTACCTCAACGCCGGCATCTCCGCGGCCAAGTCCGACGACGAGCTCGACCTCGACGAGTTCCTGCGGGTCGTCGACGTCGACCTCTTCGGCGTCGTCTACGGCGCGGTGGCCGCCCGCCCGGCGATCAAGCGGGCCGGCGGCGGCGCGATCGTCGTCACGGCGTCCCTGGCCGGGCTCTCGCCGATGGCCACCGACCCCGGCTACAGCGTCGCCAAGGGCGGCGCGATCGCCTTCGTCCGGTCGATGGCGCCGCGGCTGGCCCGCGAGGGGACGACGATCACCGCGATCTGCCCCGGGTTCGCTGACACCGCGATCATCGACCGGATCCGCGACCAGTTCACGCAGGCCGGCTTCCCCGTGCTGTCGGCCGACGAGGTGGCCGACGCGATGGTCGCCGCCTGGACGTCGGGGGAGCCGGGCGCGGCCTACGTCGTCCAGCCCGGCGTCGGCACCGTGCCCTACCGGTTCAAGGGCGTGCCCAGCGCGAGGACCGCCGGCGGCGAGACCGCCGTCGTCCCGGAGGCGCTGCGGCCGCCGTCGATGCGGTGAGCGTCAGCCGGCGTCGGTGCGGCAGGCGTACAGGAACGCCGGGGGCACGTTCCAGGGCGTGATCCGCTGCTGCACCGACGGGAAGCGGCGGCGCAGCTCGCGCAGGATCAGCGGTGAGTACTGGATCACCAGCAGCACGCCGCCGGGCGCCAGCGCGACCGGCAGCAGGTCCAGCACCCGGCGACGCAGCCCCGCCTCGAACGAGGTGTAGGGCAGCGCGGAGACCAGCACGTCGGCCCGCTTGCCGCCCAGGTGGACGTCGAGGTTCTCCGCCGAGTCGCACACGACCTGCAGCCGCGGGTCGTCGTAGCGCTCCTCGAGCAGCTTGGCCAGGTCCGGGTCGATCTCCAGCGCCACCAGCCGGGCGGTCGGGCCGAGCCGGTCGAGGATCTCGCCGGTCTGCACCCCGGTGCCCGCGCCGAGTTCCACGACCAGTTCGGCGCGCGGCACGTCGGCCAGGTCCAGCATGTCCCGGACCGCCCAGCGCGAGGTCGGCAGGATCGCTCCCACCTGGCGCGGGTTCGCCACGAAGGCGCGCAGGAACCGGAACCGGTCGGTCAGGGTCTCTCTCATGCCCATCCTCTCCCGGCCGCCCGGGGCGGCGGACCGCGTCGACCCTGACACGGCCGCGGTGGGCCAGCGACCGCGGACCCACCGCGGCCGAGAGCTCAGATGTGCGGCTTGGGCAGGTAGGACAGCCGGGCCCGGCGGCGCAGGATGACCTTGCGCGTGCCGTCGGCGTGCAGCTGCAGCCGGGCCAGTTCCCAGCCGCCGGTGTCCGCCTGCAGGCTCAGCATGGTCGCCGCCGCGGACCGGGACGTGCCCGGTGGGATCCGCAGCGGCGCGAACTCGTACTCCCCGGCGACCGCCTCCATCCCGCCGATTGTGCCCGCCGGACGGCCCCAGGTCATGTGACCGCCGCCTCCCGGTCTGCCCGGTGGGGCACCGGACGGCAGGATGGGACCGGCCCCATCCCCGACGACCCCCACCCCCGACGACACGGAGGACGACGTGACCGCTCCCGGCAACGACGTGCCCGATGCCGACCGCGCCGAGCAGGAGGCCCCGCTCGACCCGCCGGCCGTCGCCCTCGCCGGTGACGCCACCCCGCCGGGGGAGGGCGTCCCCGAGGCCGACGCCCTCGAGCAGCAGCTGGCCGCCCGGCCGGGGGAGGCCGGCAGCCCGCTGCGCCCGGTCGGTGACCGCGAGGCCGACCCCGCCGACGTCCTCGAGCAGGAGGCCGACGTCCCCGTCGACGACGACGACGTCCCGCTGTAGCCGCGCCGCCGGCGGCTCGGGACCTCAGGGCAGCAGCCCGTTGAGTGCCTGCGCGGCAACGGCCGCGGTGGTGGGCGCCGGCACGGGGGACTCGAACACCGTCTCCTGCCGGCAGACGGTGCCTGCGGCCGGCAGCGCACCGTCGACCAGGTACGCCTCGGTGCTGCTGTCGATGCAGGCGGACCTGCCGCCGTAGGCGGCGTGCCCGTCACCCTCCAGCGTCAGCAGCCGGGCATTCCCCAGGTCGTCGGCCAGGCGCTCCGCCCAGGCGTACGGGGTCGCCGGGTCGTAGGTCGTGCCGATCACCAGCGGGGCCGGCGCGGACCCGGACGCCTCGAAGGGTCCGGGGAAGGCGTCCTCGTCGCGCACCGGCCACAGCGCGTAGTGGATCTCGGTGTACCCGCTGTTGCCCCCGAAGTGCGGGAAGGACGCCCAGGCCTCCGCGCCGCGGTCCAGGTAGACCTGCAGGTCGCCCTGCGGGTAGCGCTGCTCGGACGCGCCGATGGTGAACTGCCGGTCAGCCGGTGCGCTGTCGGCCCGGAACACCGAGTGGACCAACGCCCGGATGAACGAGGCGTCCCCGTTGGCGGCCTCGGAGAGCACCCGACCCAGCAGACCCCACAGCTGCTTGGCGTAGAGCAGCCGGATGGTCACCAGCCGGATGTCGTCCGCGGTGACCGGCCGCGGGTCGGCCGGGTACGCGTCGGCCGGGATGGGCGTCGCCTCGGCCGCGGCCAGCAGCTGGTCGTAGGCCAGGTAGGGGTCGATGCCGCCGAATCCCGAGCAGGCCACCTGGTCCACGGCGCAGGCCTCGGCGAAGCGGGCCAGCGCCACCTCGAAGCCGGCGGCCTGCTCCGCGGTGAAGCCTAGCGGGTCGTTCAGGTACCCGTCGGCGTCGACGGCGGCGTCCAGCACCATCGCGCGGTACCCCTCGGGATACAGGGTGGCGTAGGTGGCGCCGATGACGGTGCCGTAGGAGAACCCCAGGTAGCTGAGCTGCTCGTCGCCGACCGCGGCGCGCAGCAGGTCCAGGTCGCGGGCGACGTTCGCGGTCGAGAGGTGCCCGAGGATCGCGCCGTTGGCCGCCAGGCACGCGTCGACGTAGCGCTGAGCCTGCGCGACGAGGGCGTCCAGGTCCGCGTCGAAGGGTGTCGGGGTCGGGGTCACGGTGGGGCCCTGGGTCTCCGGGTCGACCCGGCAGTCGACCGCCGGCGTGCTCGGTGCGACCCCGCGGGGAGCGAAGGCGACGATGTCGAAGCGTGCGTTGAGGTCCGCGAACAGGCCTGCCCCGGTCTCCTGCAGATAGGTCACGTACTCGCCGCCGGGGCCGCCGGGGTTGACGAACAGCGAGCCGATCCGGTTCGCCTGGTCGGCGGCCGGTACCCGTGCGAGGGCGACCTGCACCAGTGCGCCGGCCGGCTCGTCGTGGTCCATCGGCAGGTCCGCGGCGGCGCACTGCACGCCCGCCGCGGTCGCCGGCTCCGTGGTCCCGCAGGCGCTCCACGTGAGTTGGGGGACGGTTCCGGGCAGCGGCTCGGCCGCGGGGACGGACGCGGCGGCGACCGCGGTCCCGGCGCCGGAGACGAGCGTGGCCACGGCCACCACGACGAGCGTTCGACGCCACCTGGCCACGGACCCCAGCCCTCCGGAGGATGCCGGGGCGCCACGGGACGAGCGCCCCCTGAACGCCGGTCATCGAACACCCGCCCTGGTGGTGCGGGCAACGGTCCGGGGTCCGCCCGTCCACCGTCCCGGCGCGTCGGGGGCGGCGCGCCGGTGGGGTTCCGCCGACCGGCAGGTCAGGTTAGGCTCACCTAACTCGCCGCCGACCCCGAGGGAGCCCCGTGACGACGAGCCCCGCAGCGCCCACCCTCCGCGCCGACGCCGCCGAGCGCGCCCGCACCGTCGCCGGCCGCAGCTCCGCGGCGCTGTGCGTGCGCGGGCTGGACGCCGGCCGGCCGTTGGCGCACGCGACCACCACCACGGGCACGACCTACGTGCTGGTGCCCACCGGCGGGGAGGTCGACGCCGCGCTCGCCGGCCGCGACGACGTCACCGCGGTCCTGATGGTGAGCGACCGGGCGCCGGTGCCGCTGCGGGACCCGTTGCGCGCCCAGCTGTGGCTCTCCGGCTGGCTCACCCCGGTGCACCCGGCCGCCCGGCGCGCCGCGGTGCTGGCCTTCGCCGAGACCCGGGCGGTGACGCCGCTGCTGGACGTCGGGCAGGGCGCCACGCTGCTGCGGCTGGACGTGGCCGAGGTGGTGCTGCGGGAGGGGGAGCGCGTCACCGAGGTGGGCCCGCAGGCCTACGGGGCAGCCCGGCCGGATCCGCTGGCCGCCGTCGAGGCGCGGTTGCTGCAGCACCTCGACCGCGACCACCCCGAGGTCCTCGACCTGCTGCGCAGCCGCACCCCGGCCGGCGACCTCGGCCCGCACGACGTCGTCCGACCCCTGGGGCTGGACCGCTTCGGCTTCCGGCTCCGCATCGAGTGCCCGGCCGGCCGGCGCGACCTGCGGGTGCCGTTCCCGCGGCCGCTGAGCTGCCCCGGCCAGCTGCCGGCCGCCACCCGGCAGCTGATCTGCGCCGCTCGGGCCGGGTAGGACGGGTCCTCTCAGCCGGCGTTCTCGGCCAGCAGCTGCGCCAGCCGGGTGCGCCGCGGCCGGACGTCGACCTGGCTCACCGCGCGGGCCAGCGCCGCACCGCTGGCGTGCACGATCGACAGGTGCCGCTGCGCGCGGGTCAGCGCGGTGTAGACCAGCGGCCGCGACAGCATCCCGCCGGCCTCCGGCGGCAGCACGACGACCACGCCGGGCCACTCCGAGCCCTGCGCGCGGTGCACGGTGATCGCCCAGCCGTGCCGCAGGTCGCTCATCGCCGACCCGCTGACCGTCACCGGCCCGGAGGCGAAGTCGACGTCGAGGCTGCCGTCGCCGGTGCCGGTGACCACGCCGGTCTCGCCGTTGGCGAACCCGGTGGGCTCCAGGTCCAGGTGGTTGGCGGTGGCCACCACCCGGTCGCCGACGTCGAAGCCCCACACCGTGCCGTCGCCCGGGTTGAGCTGCGACTTGAGCGCCTTGTTCAGCTCGATCGTCCCGGCCGGTCCGCGGTGCACCGGCGTGACCACCTGCACGGTCGCCGGGTCGATCCCCAGCGCCCGCGGGATGGAGTCGGTGACCAGCTGCACCACCCGCTTGGCCGCCTCCGCGCTGCCGCCGGCGGGGACGACGACCACCTCGCGGTCGGGGGAGTCCACCGGCGGCAGCTCCCCGGCCCGGACGGCGTTGGCCAGCCGGGCGATCGCCCCGCCCTCGGCCTGCCGGTAGAGCGTGGTCAGCTCGGTCACCGGGACGACGCCGGAGTCGATGAGGTCGCCGAGCACGTGGCCCGGCCCGATCGAGGGCAGCTGGGCGGGGTCGCCCACGAGCAGCAGGTGGGTGCCGTCCTGGCAGGCCTCCAGCAGCGCCGCGGTGAGCTCGACGTCGAGCATGGAGGCCTCGTCGACCACGACGACGTCGGCGTCCAGCGGCCACTCCTCGTTGCGGGCGAACCCGCCGGTGGTGCCCTGCGCGCCGAGCAGCCGGTGCACGGTGACCGCCGGGTGGTCGGTCAGCTCCTCCAGCCGCTTGGCCGCCCGGCCGGTGGGCGCGGCCAGCGCGACCTCGGTGCCCCTGGTCCGCAGCAGCTGCACCACCGCGGCGACGGTGCGGCTCTTGCCGGTGCCCGGCCCGCCGGTCAGCAGCGAGACGCCGGCGCCGAGCACCTGCGCGACGGCCTGCTTCTGCGCGTCGTCCAGGCCCTTGGCCACCGAGCGGACGGCGGCGGGGTCGGCGATACGCTCGGCGGTGGCGGCCAGCCGGGCGACGTTCTCCGCGACCGCCTCCTCGGCCATCCCGTAGCGGGCCAGGGACAGCATCCGCACGGCCTCGGTCCGGGTTCCCTCGCGAGCTTGCGAGCGGAGGGCGGACCGAGGTCCTTCTGCCGGCTCGGGCAGCTCGTCGAGATCCGCGTCCTCGTCGTACTCCGGCTCAGGGGGCTCGTGCTCGAGCACCTCGCCGGACTCGACGGCGGCGACGACCGCCGCGGCCGGGTCGGCGACGCCCTCGGCGCGCAGCGCGGCGACGACCAGGTCGGCGGGGAGCACGGTGTGCCCGTCGCGGGTCGCCGTCCGCAGGGTGTGGGCGACGACCGCCCGCCCGCGCCGGGTGTCTTGCCTGTCGGCGCCGGGCAGGACGGCGATGGCCAGCCGGTCGGCGTCGCCCAGGGTGACCCCGGTCAGGCCGAGCAGCGCCCACGGGTCGTCGCGCAGCCGGCGGGCGGCGTCGTTGCCCAGGGCGTCGGCCGCGGTCGAGGCGAGCTTGGCGTCCAGGCCGGCGCCGACCAGCAGCGCCACGACCTCGTAGGTGGGCGCGGCGGCCAGGAAGCTGGAGAACAGCCGCTCGGCGCGCTGCCGGCCCACCCGGGGCAGCTTCAGCAGCCGGTCGGCGGTGACGTCGTCGGAGGAGGTGATGCCGGCGGCCGGCAGCTCCGCGGCGGCTCGCTTGCCCAGGCCCGGCCACAGGCCGGCCGCGCAGAAGGCGGCGAAGACCGGGTCGGTCGTCGTGGTGGGAGCCGCGCTCACGACACCTCCTCGCTGGCGCTCGTCGGCGCCGTGAGCGGCGCTGCTGTGCTCGTGGGTGAGCTCGCGTGCTCGCTCACGACACCTCCTCGCTGGCGCTCGTCGGCGCCGTGAGCGGCGCTGCTGTGCTCGTGGGTGAGCTCGCGAGCTCGCTCACCTGTCGTGCCCCCGCTCGGGGTAGCCGAAGTAGGGCGCCGAGACGTCCTCCAGCGCGGTGCGGATCGCCGCGGGCAGCCGCACCGCCTCGGCGTCCAGCGAGGCCTGCAGCTGCTGCGCGGTGCGCGCCCCGACCACCGGCGCGGTGACGCCGGGGCGGTCGCGCACCCACGCCAGCGCCACGGCCAGCGGCGTGGTGCCCAGCCCCTGGGCGGCGGTGACCACCGCCTCGACGATCCGGTCGGCGGTCGCCGAGCGCAGCCCGTCGAGGAAGCCCTGCCACCGCGGGGACGCGCCGCGGGACTCCGCCGGCGGGCCCTGCCGGTACTTGCCGGTGAGCAGCCCGCGGCCCAGCGGGGACCAGGCCAGCACGCCCAGCCCCAGCGCCTCCGCGGCGGGCACGACCTCGCGCTCGACGCCGCGCTGCAGCAGCGAGTACTCCACCTGGGTGCTGACGACGGGCACCCGGCCGGGCCAGGCGCGCTGCCAGGTGACGGCCTGCGCGGTCTGCCAGCCGGTGAAGTTGCTGATCCCGACGTAGCGCACCCGGCCGGAGGAGACGGCGGCGTCGCAGGCGGCGAGGGTCTCCTCCAGCGGGGTGGTGTCGTCCCAGGAGTGCAGCTGCCACAGGTCGACGTGGTCGGTGCCCAGGCGCTCCAGCGAGGCGTCCAGCGCGGCCAGCAGGTGCCCGCGGGAGGCGCCGCGGCCCATCGGCCCCGGCGCGGTGCGCCCGACGGCCTTGGTGGCGACCAGCACGTCCGAGCGGGGGACGACGTCGGCCAGCAGCCGGCCCAGGGTGCGCTCGCTGTCCCCGTCGCAGTAGACGTCGGCGGTGTCGACCAGCGTGCCGCCGGCGTCGACGAACGCCGTCAGCTGCATCGCGGCCTCGTCCTCGTCGGTGTCGCGGCCCCAGGTCATGGTGCCCAGGGCCAGGCGCGAGACCACCAGGCCGCTGCGCCCCAGCGCGCGTTGTTCCACGGGAGGCCAACCTACCGTCGGGGCACGACGGTGGCCGGGGACCGCGGTGCGTTCCTGCGTGCCGCGCGGGGGCCCGGCCGGCCGCGGCCTAGGGTGGCCTCCCGTGCTCCTGCTGACCAGCCCCGCCGCCCGACCGACCGTTCCCGGCCGACGGGTGGACGTCGGGCGATGAGCTGGATCGAGGCCGTCGTCCTGGGGCTGGTGCAGGGGCTGACGGAGTTCCTGCCCATCTCCTCCAGCGCCCACCTGCGGGTGGTGGGGGAGGCCTTCGGCTGGGGCGACCCGGGCGCGGCGTTCACCGCGATCACCCAGATCGGCACCGAGGCCGCGGTGCTGCTCTACTTCCGCCGCGACATCGGCCGGATCATCACCGCCTGGGTGCGCTCCCTGGGCGACCGCGCCGTGCGCGGCGACCCCGACGCCCGGATGGGCTGGCTGATCATCATCGGCACGCTCCCGATCGGGATCCTCGGCCTGCTGTTCCAGGACCGCATCGAGACCACCTTCCGCGACCTGCGCATCGTCGCGATCGCGCTGGTCGCGTTCTCGCTGGTCCTCTACTGGGCCGACCGGGTCGGGCGGAAGAAGCGGGAGCTGGACCAGCTGACCGTCGGGCACGGCATCGCCTTCGGCTTCGCCCAGGCGATGGCGCTGGTCCCCGGCGTCTCGCGCTCCGGCGGCACGATCACCATGGGCCTGTTCCTCGGCTACTCGCGGGCCGCCGCGGCGCGGTACTCCTTCCTGCTCGCCGTCCCCGCCGTCCTGGCCTCGGGCTTCTTCCAGGTCTACGAGGCGCTCACCGGCGGGGTCGCGGGGGAGTCGGTCGCGTGGGGGCCGACGGTCCTCGCCACGGTGCTCGCCTTCGGCGTCGGCCTGGTCGTGATCGCCTGGCTGCTGCGCTACCTCGACCGCGGCAGCTTCACGCCGTTCGTCGTCTACCGGGTGGTGCTGGGCCTGCTGATCCTCGCCCTCGTCGGTGCCGGGGTGCTCGCCCCGCAGTGACGCGGTGGGCGACCCGCCCCCCTGACTCCCTCTCCCTGCGTTGATCAGAGGGCCCTCGCCGGCGGACGCGCCCGACCCGGCGTGTCCCCGGGCGACGACCCTCTGATCAACGCGGGGTCGGGGTGCTGCGGGCCACCTGGTCGCCGACGGCCGCCGCGATCTCCCCGGCGTCGAGGACGGGGATCGTGTGGTGGCTCGCCGTCGGCAGCTCCACGACGGTGGCCGCCGGCAGCGACCGCGCGCCCCGCGCCACCCGGGTCGGGTCGTGGGCCTGGCTGCGTCCGGCCACGAGCACCAGCGTCGGCGTGGTGAGCTCCGCGAGCCGCGGGCGTGACGGACGGCGGGTGCGGACGATCGGGGTCCGCGCGACCTCCGTCGCGCCGCGCACGTAGACGTCCGACCACGCCGGGTCGAGGGTGCGCCCGCCGGTCTCCCAGGCCAGGAACCGCCGGATGCCGGCCGGGGTGGGGCGCACCAGCGTCGGCAGCGCGCGCAGCAGGTAGCGAGGACGGAAGCCCGCGAAGCACGCCGTCGGGTCGAGCAGCGACAGGGAGGCCGGGGCGGGGCTGCCCCCGAGGGCGGCGGAGAGCGCCAGGTGCGCGCCGGCCGAGTGGCCCACGAGGTGCACCGGCCCGACGTCCAGCGCGGCGACCAGTTCGGCGAGCCACGCCGTCAGGTCCGCCGTCGAGCGGAACGGCCGCGTCGCCGTGCTGCGGCCGGGGTTGCCCGGCTGGTCCGGCGCGAGCACCCGGAACCGCCCGGCGAGGACGGCGGCCACACCGGCCCAGGCGGTCGCCGTCGCGCCGTCGCCGTGCAGGAGCAGCACCACGGGCGCCCCGCCGGGACCCGCGGCGAGCACGTGCGTCCGTCCCCACGACGTCGGGACGTCGACCGGCGTGGTCCCGGCCGGCCAGCGCGCGGCCGCGGCCGCGTAGCTCTCGTCGAAGCCCATGCCGACCATGGTCGCCGCCGTCGCGGCCGTGGACGCCGCCGGTCAGGGCTGGGCGTCGGGCCCGCGGGGTCCCTCCGCGGGGCCCGCAGAGGTCCTGGAACGCCCTCCAGGGCCCGCGCCGAGCGTGCGAGGCGGTGGGGAAGCGGGAGGACCCGTCCTCCCCACCCTTCGCAGGCTCGGGGCGGGACCCGGGACGGGGCCATAGGCTCGGGCGTCGTGACCACCGTCCTCCTCCTGCGGCACGGCCGGACGACGGCCAACGCCGGCGGCGTCCTGGCCGGCTGGACCCCGGGCGTGCAGCTCGACGAGACCGGCGCCGGCCAGGTGACGGCGGTGGCGGAGCGGCTCGCGCCGGTGCCGCTGGCCGCCGTCGTGAGCAGCCCGCTCGAGCGCTGCCGGCAGACCGCGGCCGCCGTGCTCCCCGGGCGCGACCTGGAGCTGGTCACCGACGACCGGCTCGGCGAGGCCCGCTACGGCGACTGGACCGGCCGCCCGCTCAAGGAGCTGGTCAAGGAGCCGCTGTGGAAGGTCGTGCAGCAGCACCCCTCCGCCGCGGTCTTCCCCGGCCCGGAGGGGGAGGGGCTGGCGCAGACGCAGGCGCGCGCGGTGGCCGCCGTCCGGGAGTGGAACGCGCGCCTGGGGCCGGACGCCGTCTGGCTGGCCTGCAGCCACGGCGACGTCATCAAGGCCGTGCTGGCCGACGCCCTCGGCCTGCACCTGGACCAGTTCCAGCGGATCGTCGTCGACCCGGCGTCGATCTCGGTGGTCACCTACACCGACACCCGCCCGTTCGTGGTGCGCATGAACGACACCGGCGGGGACGTCGCCGCGCTGATCCCGCCGAAGAAGAAGGGCCGGCGCCGCCGCAGGACCGACTCCGACGCCGTGGTCGGAGGTGGCGCGGGCGCGACCGTCTGAGCCCGCCTCCGGGCTCGCCCGGCCGGCCCGCCCGCGTAACCTGGGCCCGTGCCGCGCCAGCTCCATCTCTTCGACCGCCCGTCCCGGTTCGTCGCCGGCACGGTGGGCCAGCCCGGCGACCGCACCTTCTACCTGCAGGCCGCCGACGCCGCCGGCCGCGTGGTGAGCGTGGCGCTGGAGAAGACGCAGGTGCAGGTGCTCGCCGACCGGATGAACGAGCTGCTGGACGAGGTGGCCTCCCGTCCGGGCACCGTCGTCCCGCCGGACGCCGAGGTCGACGACCTGGAGCCGCTCGCCGCCCCGGTCGACGAGGAGTTCCGGGTCGCGGCGATGGGCCTGGCGTGGGACGGCGAGGCGCAGGCCGTCGTCGTCGAGGCCGTGGCCGCCGGCGACGAGCCCGTCGAGGAGGACGTCATCCTCTCCGACAGCGAGGAGGGCCCGGACGCGCTGCGGGTGACCATCACCCCGGCCGCCGCCCGCGCCTTCGTCGTCCGGGCCCGCCGGGTGGTGGCCGCCGGCCGCCCGGCCTGCCCGCTGTGCTCCCTCCCGCTGGACCCCGCCGGGCACGTGTGCCCGCGGCAGAACGGCTACCGCCGCTGAGCCCGGACCGAGCGCCCCGATGACCGAGCGCCCCGCCGACCCCGCCGCGGACCTGCGCGCCCCGGCCGACGACGCCGAGGCACGCACCCTGCTGCTCGAGGGCGAGATCGACCTCGAGGGCCGGATGCTCGACGCCAGCAACGTCACCCTGGTCGGGTACGTGCGCACCGGCGAGCTCGTGGCCGAGTGCGTCTACAAGCCCGTCGCCGGCGAGCGGCCGCTGTGGGACTTCCCCGACGGCACCCTCGCCGGCCGCGAGGTGTCCGCCGCGCTGGTCAGCGAGGCGACGGGCTGGCGGGTGGTGCCGCCGACCGTGCTGCGCGACGGCCCGTTCGGCCCCGGCATGGTGCAGCTGTGGGTGGACGGCGACCCCGACGTCGACCTGGCCGCCTTCGTCCGCTCCGACCACCCCGGCCTGCGCCGCATGGCGGTCTTCGACGCCGTCGTCAACAACGCCGACCGCAAGGGCGGGCACATCATCCCGACCTCCGACGGGCACGTGTACGGCGTCGACCACGGCATCTGCTTCTCCGTCGACCCCAAGCTGCGCACCCTGCTGTGGCGCTGGGCCGGGCAGCCGCTGCCGGGGGAGGTGGTGGAGGTGCTGGAGGAGCTCACCGGGGACCTGCTCGGCGACCTCGGCGAGCAGCTGCACGAGCACCTGACCCGGCGCGAGGTGCGGCGCACCCAGCAGCGGGTCGCCGAGCTGCTGCGCACCGGCCGGCACCCGCAGCCCAGCGGCGACTGGCCCGCGCTGCCCTGGCCGCCCTTCTAGCAGGACCTCCCTGCCCCCCACCGCTCGGAAGCTCACGGCGGGAGCCTGCAGGGAGGCCGTTCCACGACGTCGTCGGACTCGGTGCGGCACCATCCCCGTCGTGCACAGATCCCGCCTGGCCGTCCTCATGCTCGACCTGCCTCCCGACCTGCACGACGCCGGGCGGGCCTTCTGGTCCGGCGCCACCGGTCACGAGGTGTCCCCGGACCCCTTGGACGAGAACTGGTCGTCGCTGGGTGCCTTCGCCGGCGGCTTCCACCTCGAGGTCCAGCGCACCGGGCACGGGACGCCACCGCGCTGGCACGTCGACGTGGAGACCGACGACGTCGACGCGGAGGTGGCCCGGCTGGAGGCCCTCGGGGCGCGGCGGATCGCGGACATGGGCGGCTTCTGGCAGATGAAGGACCCCGCCGGCATGGTCTTCGACGTCGTCGGCGTCCAGACCGGGGAGGACTTCGAGCGGAACGCCAGGACCTGGCCCTGAGCCGCGCTACTCCAGCCGGACCAGGTCGATCATCGCGGCGGCCTGCAGCCCGTCGCCGTCCACGGTGAGCACCTCCAGCGGCACCCGCCGCCAGACGGCGAGCAGCAGGTCGCCGGCGGTGCCGGTGAGCCGGGCGATCGGCACCGGCCGCGAGCCGGGGAACAGCACCCGGTCCACCCCGGCGTCCACGGCGTGCAGGACGACGGGGTGCGCGCCCTCCGGCGGCCCCTCCGGCAGCGCGCCGGGGACGATCACCTCCAGCCACTCGTCCAGCCCGTCCAGGCCGACCCCGGTCGGGACCGGGCGGACGTCGCCGAGCACCTGCTCGGCGTCGACGGTGTGCACCACGGCCTCCATGGCCTGCCGGCGCAGCACGAAGCCGACGTCCTGCCGGCGCGCCCAGGTCCACACCCGCCCGGCCGGGTCGGCGCCGTCCAGCACCGTCTCCAGCTCCGCCGACCGGGCCAGGGCGAAGCCGAGCAGTTCGTCGTCCGGACGCCGGACCGGCTCGGCGTACGCACCGGGGTCGCTCGCGCGGGTGCGCACCACCCACGTCCAGAAGTGCTGCACCTCCGCCAGGTGCCAGACCAGGTCGGCCAGCGTCCACCCGGGGCAGCCGGGCACCGGCGTCTTCCAACCGCGGACGAGCACCGCCTCCGCGGCGACGTCGGCGAAGCGCGCGTTGGCCTTCCGCAGGACCGGCAGGTACTCGTCGAGCTCCATCGCGTCCCCCTCGGCGGCAGTGCCCCACTGTGCCGCACCCCGGCCCCTCGGGCACCGCCGCTGCGCGCCGGCCCAGGGGCTGCGCCCGTTCGCCGACGTCCGCCGGGTGCACCTTGCCGACCGCCCGCTGGCCGACCGCCCGCTGGCCGACCGCCCGCTTGCCGACCGCCCGCTGGTCGCGCCGCGGTGCCGGGAGCGGCGTCCGCGCCCCGGGCTGGGCCGGGCGCGTCGGCCGGCCGAACTAGTCTCCGTACGTGCTCGCCTGGCCCGCTCCGCTCCTCCCCACCCTCCCGGGCCCAGGCCCGGTCCTCACGCTGCACGACACCGCGCGCGGCGAGGTGGTCGCCACCGCTCCGGACACGACGGCGCGGATGTACGTCTGCGGCATCACGCCCTACGACGCCACCCACCTCGGCCACGCCGCCACCTACCTGGCCTTCGACCTGGTCAACCGGGTGTGGCGGGACGCCGGTCACGCCGTCCACTACGTGCAGAACGTCACCGACATCGACGACCCGCTGCTGGAGCGGGCCGAGCGGGACGGCGAGGACTGGGTCGTGCTCGGCATGCGCGAGACCGCCCTGTTCCGCGAGGACATGACCGCGCTGCGGGTGCTGCCGCCCGACGACTTCGTCGGCGCGGTCGAGTCGGTGCCGCGGATCGTCGCCCACGTGGAGACGCTGCTCGACGCGGGCCTGGCCTACGTGCTGGACGACGGCACCGGCGACGTCTACCACGACATCACCCAGGCCCCCGGCTTCGGCAGCGAGTCCGGCTACGACGAGGCCACCATGCTGCGGTACTCCGCCGAGCGCGGCGGCGACCCCGACCGCCCCGGCAAGCGCCACCGGCTGGACCCGATGCTGTGGCGCGGCCGGCGGCCGGGCGAGCCGTCCTGGCCCGGCCCGCGGGGCGTCGCCGGGCGCCCCGGCTGGCACATCGAGTGCGCCACCATCGCGCTGGAGACGATCGGGATGGGCTTCGACGTCCAGGGCGGCGGCAGCGACCTGGTCTTCCCGCACCACGAGTACTCCGCCGTGCACGCCGAGGCGCTCACGGCGACGGTGACGGGGGAGAAGCTGCCCTTCGCCCGGGCCTACGTGCACGCGGCCATGATCGGCCTGCACGGCGAGAAGATGAGCAAGAGCCGCGGCAACCTGGTCTTCGTCTCCAAGCTGCGCGGCGAGGGCGTCGACCCGATGGCCGTCCGCCTGGCGCTGCTGGCCGGCCACTACCGCACCGACCGCGCCTGGACGCCGGACCTGCTGGCCACCGCCGAGCGGCGGCTGGCCACCTGGCGCCGCGCCGTGGCCCGCGACGCCGGCGCCCCGGCCGCCCCGGTGCTGCAGGGCGTGCGCGAGCGGCTCTCCGCCGACCTGGACAGCCCCGGCGCCATCGCCCTGGTCGACGCGTGGGCCCAGCGGACCCTCGCGGCCGCGGCGGACGACGAACAGGAGGACGGCGCCCCGACGATCGTGTGCGACGCCGTCGACGCCCTGCTGGGCGTGGCCCTCCAGGAGCGCTGATGGAGCGGGGGTCCTTCCGCCTGGTCGACCGGGCGGCCCGGGAGCGCGCGGAGGAGGCCCTCGCGCCGGCGGCCACGCGGTCGACGGCGACCCGCGGCCGCGCCGTCGCCGAGGCCGAGGACGCCCTGCGCACCGCCTTCGAGCGCGACCGCGACCGGATCCTGCACGCCAAGGCCTTCCGCCGCCTCAAGCACAAGACGCAGGTCTTCCTCAACCCCGACGGTGACCACTTCGTCACCCGGCTGACCCACACGCTGCAGGTCACCCAGGTCGCCCGCTCGCTGGCCCGCGCACTCGGCCTGAACGAGCCCCTCGCCGAGGCGATCGCGCTGGGCCACGACCTGGGCCACTCGCCGTTCGGCCACATCGGCGAGGACGCGCTGGAGCCCTACGTCCCCGGCGGCTGGCACCACGCCGCGCAGGGCGTGCGGATCGTCGAGGTGCTCGAGCACCTCAACCTCACCTGGGAGGTCCGCGACGGCATCCGCGCGCACAGCTGGAAGATCACCCCGCCGCCGACCAGCCACGAGGCGGAGTGCGTGCGCTACGCCGACCGGATCGGCTACCTGTCCCACGACGCGCTGGACGCCGTCCGCGCCGGAGTGCTGCAGGTGCGCGACCTCCCCGCCCGCGCCCGCGCCGTCTTCGGCGACCCGGGCAGCCGGATGGTGGGCGCGATGATCGACGCCGTCGTCGAGGGGTCGCTCGTCGACGGGGGAGCGGTGGTCATGGCGCCCGGGCCGCTGGAGGCCATGCACGAGCTGCGGGCGTTCATGTTCCAGCGGGTCTACGCCTCGGAGACCGCGGCGGGGCAGAAGCAGCTGGCCATCGACGTCACCCGCCGGCTGGTCGACCACCACCTGTCCCACCCCGAGCTCATCCCGGCGACCTACCGCGACACCGCGGCCGATCCGGTCACCCAGGTCGTGGACTACGTGTCGGGGATGACCGACCGGTTCGCGCTGTCGACGCACGACCGGCTCTTCGACGCCGACGCCACCGCCCGCATGCGCCCGCTGCTGCGCTGAGTCCTCGCGACGCTCCGCGGCGCACCGCGGCCGGCTGCCGTCAGCCGGTTGCAGCGAGCACGGCCGGCCCTGCCGGCGTTCCGCCCGCACTGCCGGTGCTGCAGGACCGGCAGTCCACGGGCAACCCCGGCAGCGGCGCACCGACGGCCGTTATCCCCAACTGCCACGACGCCGGACGCGTGTGGCGAAGACGGGTCCTGCCTCAGTAGGACGTGCCGCCACGGCGGCGCAGGGGAAGGACCGCCTCCCCCTCACCCCTCGCCGGCTCGGGGTGAGCCTCCGGAGGCGGCCGGCTCAGGACGTGCCGCCACGGCGGCGCAGATATCTCTCGAACTCGCGGGCGATCTGGTCGCCGTCGGCCTCGGACAGGTCGTTCTCGGTGGCGCGCTCCTCGAGCGAGCGCACGTACTCGACGACCTCGGCGTCCTCGTTGGCCATCTCGTCGACGGTCTTCACCCACTCGTCGGCCTGCTGCGGCAGCGCGCCCAGCGGCACCGCGAGCTCCAGGACCTCCTCCACCCGGCGCAGCAGCGCGACCGTGGCCCGGGGGGACGGCGGCTGCGAGACGTAGTGCGGAACGGCGGCCCAGAAGCTGATCGCCGGCAGCCCGGCCTGGACGCAGGCGTCCTGGAAGACGCCGAGGATGCCGGTGGGCCCCTCGTAGCGGGAGGTCTCCAGCCCCCACTTCTCGGCCGACTCCGCGTCGTAGGCCGAGCCGCTGACCGGGGTCGGCCGGGTGTGCGGCGTGTCGGCCAGCAGGGCACCGAGGCCGACCACGGTGCGTGCGTCGAGCTCCTGGCACAGCTCGATGAGCTCCTCGCAGAAGCTGCGCCAGCGCATGTTGGGCTCGATCCCGCGGATGAGGACGACGTCCCGCCCCGAGCCCGGCGGGCGGGCCACGGAGATGCGCGTGGTGGGCCACTCGACCCGGCGGCTGACCCCGCCGATCAGCGAGACCGTCGGCCGGTTGACCTGGAAGTCGTAGTAGTCCTCGGGGTCCAGCGCGGCGAGCGGCGTGGCGTCCCAGATGAGCTCCAGGTGCTCCAGCGCCCCGGTCGCGGCGTCCCCGGCGTCGTTCCAGCCCTCGAAGGCGACGACCACCACCGGGTCGTCGAGCCGGGGTAGGTCCTCAGGGGTGGACTTCGGGTCGATCACCCCTGCGAGCCTACGACGGTCCGGCCTCCCCGCCGCGCTGTTCGGCCCGGACGGCGGGGCCGGCGTCCCCCGCGCGGGCGACCCGGGACCCCCTGCGGCGGCTACCCTGGCTCGGTGCCGTCCCGCATCGTGTCACCCGATCCGCGCCCGGACGCGACCGCGGAGCTCGCGGCCGTGCTCGGCCGGCGGATCCTGGTGCTCGACGGCGCGATGGGGACGGCGATCCAGCGCGACCGGCCCGACGAGGCCGGCTACCGCGGCGAGCGGTTCGCCGACTGGCCCACCGACGTGCAGGGCAACAACGACCTGCTCAGCATCACCCGGCCGGAGATCGTCGCGGGCATCCACCGCGAGTACCTCGAGGCCGGCGCGGACGTCATCGAGACCAACACCTTCAACGCCACGGCGATCTCGCTGCGCGACTACGCCATGTCCGACCTCGCCTACGAGATCAACGTGGCCGCGGCGCGGCTGGCGCGTGCCGAGGCCGACGCGATGACCGCCCGCACCCCGGACCGGCCTCGCTACGTCGCCGGCGCGATCGGCCCGACCAGCCGGACGGCGTCCATCTCCCCGGACGTCAACGACCCCGGCGCGCGCAACGTCGGCTTCGACGAGCTGGTCGAGGCGTACCTGGAGCAGGCCGACGGCCTGGTCGACGGCGGGGCCGACGTCCTGCTCATCGAGACGATCTTCGACACGCTCAACGCCAAGGCCGCGATCTTCGCGCTGGAGACCCTGTTCGAGCAGCGCAGGCGGCGCTGGCCGGTCATGGTCTCCGGCACGATCACCGACGCCTCCGGCCGGACGCTGTCGGGCCAGGTGACCGAGGCGTTCTGGCACTCGATCCGGCACGTGCGCCCGCTGCTGGTCGGCCTCAACTGCGCCCTGGGCGCCGCGGAGATGCGGCCCTACCTGGCCGAGCTGTCCCGGATCGCCGACACCCACATCTCCTGCTATCCCAACGCCGGCCTGCCCAACGCCTTCGGCGAGTACGACGAGTCGCCGGAGGAGACCGCCGCCGTCCTCGCCGAGTTCGCCGACGCCGGCTTCGTCAACATGGTCGGCGGCTGCTGCGGAACGACCCCGGCGCACATCGCTGCGATCGCGGCGACGGTCGAGGGCCGGGCCCCGCGGACGCCGCCGCAGGTGCGCCCCGCGCTGCGCCTGTCCGGCCTGGAACCGCTCGTCGTCGACGAGGACTCGCTGTTCGTCAACGTCGGCGAGCGGACCAACATCACCGGCTCGGCCCGCTTCCGCAACCTCATCCGCACCGGCGACTACCCGGCAGCGCTCGCCGTCGCCCGCCAGCAGGTCGAGGCCGGCGCGCAGGTGATCGACGTCAACATGGACGAGGGCATGATCGACGGCGTCCAGGCGATGGACCGCTTCCTCAAGCTGGTCGCCGCCGAGCCCGACATCTGCCGCGTGCCGGTGATGGTCGACTCCTCCAAGTGGGAGGTCATCGAGGCCGGCCTCAAGTGCGTGCAGGGCAAGTCGATCGTCAACTCCATCTCCCTCAAGGCGGGGGAGGAGGAGTTCGTCCGCTCCGCCCGGCTGTGCCGCAAGCACGGCGCCGCCGTCGTCGTCATGGCCTTCGACGAGCAGGGCCAGGCCGACTCGCTGCAGCGGCGCCAGGAGATCTGCCGGCGGGCCTACGACATCCTCGTCGAGCAGGTCGGCTTCCCGGCCGAGGACGTCATCTTCGACCCCAACGTCTTCGCCGTCGCCACGGGCATCGAGGAGCACGCCCGCTACGGGCTGGACTTCATCGAGGCCACCCGCTGGATCAAGCAGAACCTGCCCGGCGCGCTGGTGTCCGGCGGCGTCTCGAACGTGTCGTTCTCCTTCCGCGGCAACAACCCCGTGCGCGAGGCCATCCACGCGGTGTTCCTCTACCACGCGATCGCGGCCGGCATGGACATGGGCATCGTCAACGCGGGGGCCCTCGAGGTCTACGACGAGGTGCCCGGGCGGCTGCGCGAGCGGATCGAGGACGTCCTCCTGGCCCGCCGTCCCGACGCCACCGAGCGGCTGCTGGAGGTCGCCTCCGAGTACGCGGGGGACGGCGCGGCGAAGGAGGTCGCCTCCGAGGAGTGGCGCTCCCTCCCGGTCGAGCAGCGCATCACCCACGCGCTGGTGAAGGGCATCGACGGGTTCGTCGAGGCCGACACCGAGGAACTGCGGGCGCAGATCGCCGCGCGCGGCGGCCGGCCGATCGAGGTGATCGAGGGCCCGCTGATGGGCGGGATGAACGTCGTCGGCGACCTGTTCGGCGCCGGCAAGATGTTCCTGCCGCAGGTGGTGAAGTCCGCCCGCGTGATGAAGAAGGCCGTCGCCTACCTGGTGCCCTTCATCGAGGCCGAGAAGCAGCCGGGGGACGTCGAGCGCAGCAACGGCAAGGTGGTCATGGCCACCGTGAAGGGCGACGTCCACGACATCGGCAAGAACATCGTCGGCGTCGTCCTGCAGTGCAACAACTACGACGTCGTCGACCTCGGCGTCATGGTGCCGGCCCAGAAGGTGCTCGACACCGCCAAGCAGGAGGGCGCCGACGTCATCGGCCTGTCCGGGCTGATCACGCCGTCGCTGGACGAGATGAGCAGCCTGGCCGCCGAGATGGAGCGGCAGGGCTTCGAGATCCCGCTGCTCATCGGTGGGGCGACGACGTCGCGGGCGCACACCGCGGTCAAGGTGGCCCCGCGCTACCACGGGCCGGTCATCTGGGTGAAGGACGCGTCCCGGTCGGTGCCGGTCGTGGCCGCGCTGCTGTCCAACGAGCAGCGCCCGAAGCTGCTGGCCGACGTCGGGACCGAGTACGCCGGCCTGCGCGAACGGCACGCCGCCCGGCAGGACACCCGCGCGCTGCTGCCGCTGGAGGTCGCGCGCGCGGCCGCGCCGCCGGTCGACTGGAGCGGCTACGTCCCGCCGCGGCCGCGGATGCTGCTGCAGCAGGCGCGGGACGTGTGCGCGGGCCCGGACTGCGACCACCTGCACGGGCGGGTTCTGCAGTTCACGAGGGTCTTCGACGACTACCCGCTCGAGGAGCTGCGCCGGTACATCGACTGGCAGCCGTTCTTCAACGCCTGGGAGATGCGCGGCCGGTTCCCCGACATCCTGCACAACCCGGCGACCGGCGAGGCCGCGCGGCGGCTGTACGAGGACGCCCAGGAGACGCTCGACCGGATCGTCGCCGAGCGCTGGCTGCGGGCCAGCGGCGTGTTCGGCCTGTTCCCGGCCAACCGGGTGGACGGCGAGGACATCGAGGTCTACACCGACGAGTCGCGCACCGCCGTCCGGACGATGCTGCACCACCTGCGGCAGCAGACCCAGGGCCGCGACGGCTCGCCCCGAAAGTCGCTGGCCGACTTCGTCGCGCCCAGGGAGACCGGGCTGCGCGACTACGTCGGCGCGTTCGCCGTCACCGCCGGCCTGGGCTCGGCCGAGCGGGTCACGGCGTTCAAGGCGGCCAACGACGACTACAGCGCGATCATGCTCGAGGCGCTGGCCGACCGGCTGGCCGAGGCGTTCGCCGAGCGGCTGCACGAGCGGGTGCGCCGGGAGTTCTGGGGCTACGCCGCCGACGAGCACCTGGACAACGACGCGCTGATCGCCGAGCAGTACCGCGGCATCCGCCCGGCTCCGGGTTACCCGGCCTGCCCCGAGCACACCGAGAAGCGCACCATCTGGGAGCTGCTCGACGTCGAGGCCGCCACCGGCATCACGCTCACCGAGAGCATGGCCATGTGGCCCGGCGCCGCGGTCAGCGGCCTGTACCTCGCCCATCCGCAGGCGAGGTACTTCGTGCTGGGGCGGCTCGGCCGCGACCAGGTCGAGGACTACGCGCGGCGCAAGGGCTGGACGCTCGCGGAGGCCGAGCGCTGGCTCTCACCGAACCTGGGGTACCGCACCGACGACGAGTAGAAGTTCAAGGACCCCGTCCTCCCCACCCCTCGAAGAAGGACCCCGTCCCTCTCACCGCTCGCGAGCTCGGGGCGGGCCCCGGGACGGGGCCACGGAGCGCGGTGGAGGCCGTTCCCACCTGTCGCCGGGTGCGGTGACCGTCACGTCGGGAGCCCGCCCGGGGACGGGCCTGGCCCGCGGCCGCGCCGTACCGTGGACGCAATGGGCACCCCGGGGACCGGCGGATCGAACCGCGAGCGGCTGCAGGCAGTGCTGTTCGACATGGACGGCACGCTGGTGGAGACCGAGCAGCACTGGGGCGCGGCCATGTTCGCCCTCGCCCGCCGGCTCGGCGGGGAGATGTCCGCCGAGGCGCGGGAGCGCACCGTCGGCACGAGCATGAGCACGGCGCTGGGCGTCCTGTACGCCGACCTGGGGGTGACCCGCAGGGAGGCGGAGGCACGCGCCGACGCCCGCTGGATCGAGGACACCGTCGCCGAGCTGCTGACCGGCCCGCTGACCTGGCGGCCCGGTGCCCGCGAGCTGCTCACCGAGGCCCGGGCCGCTGCGCTGCCGACGGCGCTGGTGACCACCACGCCGCGGCGGCTGGCCGACGTCGTCCTGGCGAAGGTCGACCGCGACCTCGACGGGCTGCCCGCCTTCGACGTCACCGTCTGCGGCGACGAGGTGCCCGCCCGCAAGCCCGACCCGGCGCCCTATCGCCAGGCGATGGCCGCCCTGGGCGTGGACGCCGACGGCTGCGTGGTGGTCGAGGACTCGCTGTCCGGAGCCACCGCTGGACTCGCCGCCGGCGCCGCGGTGCTCGGCGTGCCCTCCCTGCAGCCGCTCTCGCCGACACCCGGTCTCGTGCTGCGCGACACCCTGGCCGGCGTCCGGCTGGCCGACCTGACCGAGGTGCTGGCCGTCCGCGGCGCGGTGCACGCCGGGACCTAACCCAGCGGCACCTCCCGGCCGCGGGCGACGACGACGCGCGGCCGCTGCAGGGCGGTCACGTCGGTCGTCACGTCGCCGTCGGTGCCGAGCAGGTCGGCGTCGTACCCGGCCGCCAGCCGACCGGTGCGTCCACCGAGCCCGCAGGCGCGGGCCGCCCGGGCCGTCGCCGCGGTCAGCGCGTCGGCGAGCGGGACGCCGCAGGGGCCGGCGAGGTCGGCGACCGCGTACGCCACACCCCCGTGCGGCTTGACCGGGCCGATCCCCGCGTCGGTGCCGGCGAGCAGGCTCACGCCCGCCCGGTACAGGCCCGCGACGTGGGACAGGTGCTGCTCGACCGTCGCGCCGACCGCGGCCATCCGGGCCTGCACGTGCGGCGGCGGGTCGACGCCGGGCAGGAACCCCACGGTCGGGCAGACGACCGGGCCGGCCGCAAGCGCCGCGGCCAGCTCGGCCGGCAGGTGGGTGCCGGACCCGGTCAGGCAGCTGCAGTGCTCGATGCCGTCGACGCCGGCCGCCACGCCACGCTCGACCGCGGCCAGGCCGTGCGCGTGCGCGGTCACCGGCAGGCCGAGCCGGTGCGCCTCGTCGACCACGGCGCGCAGCTCCTCGAGGCTGAACTGGCAGGCGGTGAGGTCGGTACCGGGGGTCAGCACGCCGCCGCTGGCCATCACCTTCACCACGCCCGCGCCCCGCTCGGCCCGCTCGCGCACCGCGTGGCGCAGCGCCTGCACCCCGGACGTCTCGCCGCCCATCGACCAGCAGTGCCCGCCGGGTGAGGTGATCGGCGGCCCGGCCGCGACGACGGTCGGCCGCTCGCCGTCGCGCCCGGCACGCTGCAGGACGGTCCACCGGTGGTCGCCGAGGTCCCGGACGGCGGTGACGCCCGCGCGCAGCGAGGCCTGCTCGGCGGCGGTGACGACGGCGTCCAGGGCGGCCGCGTCCAGCTCGGGGATCTGGTCCAGCGCGCGCGGCCCGCCGTCCCCGCAGAGGTGCACGTGGGTGTCGATCAGCCCGGGCAGCAGCGTGCTGGCGGGGAGGTCGGTGACCACGCAGCCCTCGGGAGCCGGCGCGGTGCCGGGCTCGACGCCCACGATGGTGGAGCCCTCCACCAGCACCAGCGCCCCGCCGTCGAGGAAGCGCTCGCCGTCGAAGGCCCGCGGTGCCCGGTATCCGCGCATGGGCGATGCTCCCGCTGCGCGGTGCGACCGGTCCAGCGGTTCAGGAGCGCCTGTCGTCGTCCAGGTACTGCTTGTAGGTGCGTGCCGCCGGCGCCCAGTCCGCGGCCTCGTGGAAGGCGAACGCCGCCGGGTCGTCGGCGGACAGCTGCAGCTCGTAGCAGCCGGCGGCCTCGCCGTGCGCCCGGGCCGCGGCCAGGAGTGCCCGGCCGACCCCGGCCCGGCGCGCGCCGGCGTCGACGACGACGTTCTCGACCAGCAGGTGCGGCCGGCCGGCGCGGGCCGCGTTGGCCAGCACGGTCAGGTCCGCCGTGCCGACGACCACCCCGCCGACCTCGGCGAGGAGCACCGTGCGGCCCGGCGTGGCCAGCGGGCGGCCCGCGCGGCCGCGACCGCCTCGTCGACCCGCAGGTCCAGCTCCGGGTAGGGCTGCCGGTACAGCCGCACCGCGTCGGGCAGGTCGTCGCGCGCCGCCGTCCGGACGGCAACCGCCGCGGGTAGGTGCACCCGCTACTCGCGCTCGACGACCGGCAGCGTCGGCCACCCGGCGGCGGCCGCGGCCGCGGTGGGGAAGGGCGGGGGCGTGCCGCCGAACGAGGGGCACAGCGCCTGGTGGTCGCACCAGTCGCACAGCCGGGTGCGGTTGGGCCGGAAGTCCCCGGTGGCGACCGCCCGCTCGATGGCCGCCCAGATCGCCTGCAGGGTGCGCTCGAAGCGGACCAGCTCGGCCTCGTCGGGCGCGTAGGTCAGCGCGTCGCCGTTGCCCAGGTAGAGCAGCTTGAGCTGGCTGGCCACCACGCCGCGGGTGCGCCACAGCACGAGCGCGTAGAACTTCATCTGGAACAGGGCCTTGCCCTCGAACGCCTCGCGAGGCATCGAGCCGGTCTTGTAGTCGACCACCCGCAGCGCGCCGTTGGGGGCGACGTCGAGCCGGTCGACGTAGCCGCGCAGCAGCAGCCCGTCGGGCAGCGTGACCTCGACCAGCTCCTCGCGGCCGTGCGGCTCGATCCGCGACGGGTCCTCCAGGGAGAAGTAGGTCTCCACGAGCTTGCCGGCTGACGCCAGCCACGCCTGCAGCGACGGGGGCTGCTCGGCAGCGGCGTCGTCGGCCGCGCCGCCCTCGGCGAAGAGGGCGGCGACCTCCGGGTCGGCCCGCAGCTCCTCCCACGCCGGGGCCACCAGCTCCCGGGCCGCCTCGGCCGTGCGCCGGCGGGCGGGCAGGTCGTAGAGGCGCTCGAGCACCGCGTGCACCAGCGTGCCGCGGACCGCGGCCAGGCTCCTGCGCTCGGGCAGCCGGTCGATCGTGCGGAACCGGTACAGCAGGGGACAGGTCTTGAAGTCGGCCGCCCGGCTCGGGGACAGCGAGGGGCGGCGCGGGGTCCCGGTCGGGTCGACGGGCGAGTCCGGGGAAGAGGCAGCCGCGTCGGCGGGCTGCCCGGTGACCGAGCGCCCGTGCGCCGAGTCCTGCGCCATCGCCGTCATGCCTTCGAGGCTAGGCCGGGGTGCCGACAGAACCGAGCGCGCGCGCCGCACGCGGCGCGCGCCTCCGTAGGCTGGCCGCCCGTGGACGCGCAGCAGCACACCGACGAGCCGATCCTCGACGAGGCCACCAACGGGAACGGCCCTCGTGCAGGGTCCCGCCGCGAGCGTGCGAGCGGTGGGGGGCAGGAGGGTCCTGCTGCGGTCGCAGGGGCCTTCGTCGCCGGGGACCGGGTGCAGCTCACCGACCCCAAGGGCCGGCTGCACACCGTCGTCCTCGAGCCCGGCAAGCTCTTCCACACCCACCGCGGCGCGATCGCGCACGACGACCTCATCGGCGCGCCGGAGGGCTCCGTCGTCCACTCGACGGCGAACACCGGCTACCTGGCGTTCCGGCCGCTGCTGGCCGACTTCGTCCTCTCCATGCCCCGGGGCGCCCAGGTCATCTACCCCAAGGACGCCGCCCAGATCGTCGGCTTCGGCGACATCGGCCCCGGCATGCGGGTGCTCGAGGCCGGCGCCGGGTCCGGGGCGCTGACCTGCTCGCTGCTGCGCGCGGTGGGCGAGCACGGCCGCGTCACCAGCTACGAGCGCCGGGAGGACTTCGCCGACGTCGCCCGCGCCAACGTCGGCGCCTTCTTCGGCGAGGTGCCGGCGACCTGGTCGCTGCGGCTCGGCGACCTGGACCAGCACCCGGCCGAGGAGGTCGTGGACCGGGTCGTGCTGGACATGCTGGAGCCGTGGGCGGTGCTGCCCGCCGTGGCCGCCGCGCTGCGCCCCGGGGGCGTGCTCGTCGGCTACGTCGCCACGACCACGCAGCTGTCCACCTACGTCGAGGCGCTGCGGGCGCAGGGCGTGTGGACCGAGCCGCACGCCTGGGAGTCGCTGCTGCGGCCGTGGCACGCGGTCGGTCTCGCCGTCCGCCCCGAGCACCGGATGGTCGCGCACACCGCCTTCCTGGTCACCGCGCGGCGGCTGGCCGAGGGCGTCGTGGCCCCGCTGCGCCAGCGGCGGGCACAGAAGTAGGTAGACCCCGCTGCCCCCACCGCTCGGAGTAGGGACCCCGTCCTCCCCGCCCCTCGCAGGCTCGGGGCGGGACCCGGGACGGGGCCGTGCAGCGGGGCGGCCCTGCGCGAGCCCCGGGCGCACTGTCGCCGCGCGTGTATAGATTTGCGTCCTGGCTCTCCCGATCTGTCGGAGGTGCGCGATGGGCCCCGGTCTTGGCAATGGTCCCGACGAGTTCAGGGCGCGGCGGGAGCGTGACGTGACGGCGCTGCTCAGCCAGATCTCCTACCTGGAGGAGGAGATCGGCCTGCTGCGCCGCAAGGTGGCGGAGAGCCCCCGCCAGCTGCGGCTGCTGGAGGAGCGGGTGGCGGAGGCGGAGGGTCGCGCGGCCTTCCTGTCCGAGCGCAACGACAAGCTCGCCGGCACGCTGCGCGACGCCCGCGACCAGCTGGTCACGCTCAAGGAGGAGGTCGACCGGCTCGGCCAGCCGCCGTCGGGCTACGGCGTCTTCCTCACCGGGCACGACGACGGCACGGTCGACGTCTTCACCGGCGGCCGCAAGCTGCGCGTCTCGGTCTCCCCGGCCGTGGAGGTCGTCGACCTCCAGCACGGCCAGGAGGTCATGCTCAACGAGGCGATGAACGTCGTCGAGGCGTGCGGCTTCGAGCGTGCCGGCGACGTCGTCATGCTCAAGGAGCTGCTTGAGCCGGTCGAGGGCGAGGCGCCGCGCGCGCTGGTCATCGGGCACACCGACGAGGAGCGCGTCGTCCACCTCGCCGACTCCCTCACCGACCAGCCGCTGCGCAGCGGCGACTCGTTGCTGCTGGAGACCCGCTCGGGCTACGCCTACGAGCGGATCCCCAAGAGCGAGGTCGAGGAGCTCGTGCTCGAGGAGGTCCCCGACATCGACTACGGCGACATCGGTGGCCTGTCCCGGCAGATCGAGCAGATCCGCGACGCCGTCGAGCTGCCGTTCCTGCACGCCGACCTGTTCCGCGAGTACGAGCTGCGCCCGCCGAAGGGCATCCTGCTCTACGGCCCGCCCGGCTGCGGGAAGACGCTCATCGCCAAGGCGGTGGCCAACTCGCTGGCCAAGAAGGTCTCCGCGGTGAAGGGGGAGGGGCAGGCGAAGTCCTACTTCCTCAACATCAAGGGTCCCGAGCTGCTCAACAAGTACGTCGGCGAGACCGAGCGGCACATCCGGCTGGTCTTCCAGCGGGCCCGCGAGAAGGCCGGCGAGGGCACGCCGGTGATCGTCTTCTTCGACGAGATGGATTCGATCTTCCGCACCCGCGGGTCCGGGGTCTCCTCGGACGTCGAGAGCACGATCGTCCCCCAGCTGCTCAGCGAGATCGACGGCGTGGAGGGGCTGGAGAACGTCATCGTCATCGGCGCCTCCAACCGCGAGGACATGATCGACCCGGCGATCCTGCGGCCCGGCCGCCTGGACGTGAAGATCAAGATCGAGCGGCCGGACGCGGAGGCCGCCCGCGACATCTTCAGCAAGTACCTGACGACCACGCTGCCGTTGCACCCCGACGACCTCGCCGAGCACGGCAACAGCCGCGAGGCCACGGTGGCCGGGATGATCCAGCGCACCGTCGAGCGGATGTACACCGAGAGCGAGGAGAATCGCTTCCTCGAGGTGACCTACGCCAACGGTGACAAGGAGGTCCTGTACTTCAGGGACTTCAACTCCGGGGCGATGCTGCAGAACATCGTCGACCGCGCCAAGAAGATGGCCATCAAGGAGCGGCTGGAGACCGGCGCCGCCGGCCTGCGGGTCGGCCACCTGATGCAGGCCTGCGTCGACGAGTTCAAGGAGAACGAGGACCTGCCCAACACCACCAACCCCGACGACTGGGCGCGGATCTCGGGCAAGAAGGGCGAGCGGATCGTCTACATCCGCACGCTCATCAGCGGCAAGGGCGCCGACAGCGGTCGGGCGATCGACACCGCGACCAACACCGGCCAGTACCTGTAGCTCGTCCCGGCGGGATCGGCGGTCTCGCACGTGCTGCGGCCGCAGCCGTGCGAGACCGCCGATGTCGCTGCCGGTGACGGGCGCAGTGGCGGCTGTCCGCCCGTCTGCGGACGGCGTCGTCAGGGACGCCTAGGGTGGCGGCATGGGCGTGCGGCGGGTCATGGGCACCGAGGTCGAGTACGGCATCTCGGTGCCCGGGCAGCCGACGGCGAACCCGACGACGTTGTCGAGCCAGGTGGTGAACGCCTGGGCGGTGGCCGAGGCGCCCACGCCCCGCCGGCCGCGCTGGGACTTCGAGGAGGAGTCGCCGCTGCGCGACGCCCGCGGCTTCGACCTGTCCCCGGCCCAGGCGCTGGACCACAACGACCTGGAGGAGGACTCGGGGATGGCCAACGTCATCCTGACCAACGGGGCCCGCCTCTACGTCGACCACGCGCACCCGGAGTACTCGACGCCGGAGGTCACCAACCCGCGCGACGTCGTCCTGTGGGACAAGGCGGGGGAGCAGGTGATGGCCGAGGCAGCCCGGCGGGCCGCGCGCGTCCCGGGCACCCAGCCGATCCAGCTGTACAAGAACAACACCGACGGCAAGGGCGCGTCCTACGGCGCGCACGAGAACTACCTGATGGACCGGCGGACGCCGTTCCTCGACATCATCCGCGGGCTCATCCCCTTCTTCGTGACCCGCCAGGTGGTGGCCGGCTCGGGGCGCGTGGGCATCGGCACCGAGAGCCGCACGCAGGGCTTCCAGCTCTCCCAGCGCGCGGACTTCTTCGAGGTCGAGGTGGGGCTGGAGACGACGCTCAAGCGGCCGATCATCAACACCCGCGACGAGCCGCACGCCGACGCCGACAAGTACCGCCGACTGCACGTGATCATCGGTGACGCCAACCTCGCCGAGCTGTCCACCTACCTGAAGGTCGGGACGACGTCGCTGGTGCTGGACATGATCGAGGCGCGCACCCTGACCCGGGACCTCTCCCTCGAGGAGCCGGTCGCGGAGCTGCAGGCGATCAGCCACGACCCGTCGCTGACCCACCGGGTGCGGCTGCGCGACGGGCGCCGGATGACGGCGCTGGAGGTGCAGCAGACCTACCTGGAGATGGCGCAGCGGCACGTCGACCGGCACGGGGAGGACGACGGCCAGTCCGCCGACGTGCTGCGCCGGTGGGCCGAGGTGCTCGAGGACCTGGCCGTCGACCCGATGCGCTGCGCCGACCGGCTGGACTGGCCGGCGAAGCTGCGGCTGCTGGAGGGCTACCGCTCCCGCGACGGCCTCGCGTGGGGGGACTCCCGCCTGCACCTGGTGGACCTGCAGTACTCCGACGTGCGGCCGGAGAAGGGGCTGTACCACCGGCTGGTGTCGCGCGGGTCGATGCGGCGGATGCTGACCGACGACGAGGTGACGCAGGCGATGGTGCACCCCCCGTCGGACACCCGGGCCTTCTTCCGCGGGGAGTGCCTGCGCCGCTATCCGGCCCAGGTGGCCGCGGCGTCGTGGGACTCGGTGGTCTTCGACCTCGGCCGGGAGAACCTGGTCCGCATCCCGACCATGGAGCCGCTGCGGGGCACTCGGGACCACGTCGGCGCGCTGTTCGAGTCGACGTCCTCGGCGCAGGAGCTCGTCGACACCATCACCGGCGGCTGACCACGCCGGTCGGTCGGCCTCCGTTCGTCGCAGCCCACGGGTAACTTCAGCACCAGGCACCCGTCACAGGGCACCAGCCACGACCTGCACCTGGAGGAACCCATGGCCACGAGGGACAGCGGCGGTCAGCAGCGCTCGACGCGCAGCCGGGAGGAGACCGACGAGGTCGAGGCGTCGGTCGACACCGAGGTCGCCGAGCGCCACAAGGAGGTCACCGAGGACCTCGACTCCATCCTCGACGAGATCGACGAGGTATTGGAGGAGAATTCGGAGGAATTCGTGCGTAGTTATGTACAAAAGGGAGGGCAATAGACATTCCCTCTGTGGGTTAGAAAACGGCAGACGCAATGGCTGTCCAGAAATACTGTCGCGATTGCGGCGAGGCTCGACCGGCGAGCGAGTTCACCAAGGATCGTCGGCGGGTGGACGGCTTGGCGTTCTACTGCAAGACGCACGCACGGCTACGATTGCGGCGGTCGCAGGACGCCAAGCGCGGTGGTCCGCCGACGCATCGCTTTGCCCGAGACGTCCAAGTGCCTCCTGGCCACAAGTGGTGTCCCGACTGCGCGACGGTGAAGCCTCTCGACGGGTTCGTCCGCAATGCAGGCCTCCCTTCGGGTCGGGCTCCGTACTGCAAGCCGTGCCACAACCTCCGAGGGAAGTCGTCGAGGGATAAGGTGGGCGGCTCGCGGACGTACCACCTCAAGAAGCGATACGGGATCACCGCCGCCGATGCGGACGCGATGCTGGCAGCGCAGGGCGGCCTCTGCGCCATCTGCGGCGTCGCAGCAGCGGAGCACGTCGACCACGACCACGACACGGGCGGGGTTCGCGAGTTGCTGTGCTTCAACTGCAACGGCGGGCTCGGACAGTTCAAGGACGACCCCGAGGTGCTCCGCGTGGCCGCTGACTACGTCGAGCGACACCGCGCCCTGCTGCGATCCGTCAACAACCGGCCGGAGGCCGGGAAGGCGTCCGGCCAGCGCCGGCCTGGCGTCGCGCGTGACCGGCGGTGCAGCCATGGGTTCGCCCGCTGGAAGGCGATGCACGTGGGCGATTGAGCGTCGGGCGATCGCCTCGGCCCGCTCCCGTGTCGAGGCGGCACGCTGTTCGCCCTGGCACCGGACAGCCACCGGTCCGGGTCGCCGGTAGGGTCGCGAACAGGCGCACGGGAGACACCGGCACGCGGGCGAGAGGCGGATGGGTGAGCGAGTACTCGGCTGGCCGGAGCGGGTTCACGCCCGCGTATCTGGACCGGGTGGGGTCCTCGTTCACCGACTTCTTGGCGGTGGCGGCGCCCGACCTGCTGCCGGGCCGCCGTCCGGTGCCGCAGATCCCGGTCGGGAACGTCACGCCGCACGGCACCACGATCGTCTCGGTCACCTACGACGGCGGCGTCCTCATGGGCGGCGACCGGCGGGCAACCATGGGCAACCTGATCTCCAGCCGGGACATCGAGAAGGTCTACCCGGCCGACGCCTGGTCGGTCATCGGCATCGCCGGCGCGGCCGGCATCGCCATCGAGATGGTCCGGCTGTACCAGGTCGAGTTGGAGCACTACGAGAAGATCGAGGGCCTCACGCTCTCCCTCGACGGCAAGGCCAACCGGCTGGCCCAGATGATCCGCGGCAACCTCGGCGCCGCGCTGCAGGGCCTGGCCGTCGTCCCGCTGTTCGCCGGCTTCGACCTCGACGCCGCCCCGGGCGCCGCCCCCGGGCGGATCTTCAGCTACGACGTCACCGGCGGGAACTACGAGGAGCGCGGCTACTCCGCCGTCGGCTCCGGTTCGCTGTTCGCCCGCAACTCGCTGAAGAAGACCTGGCGGCCGGACCTGGACGGCGACGCCGCCACCCGCAGCCTGGTCGAGGCGCTCTACGACGCCGCCGACGACGACTCCGCGACCGGCGGCCCCGACCCGGTGCGCCGGCTGTACCCGATCGTCTACCGGGTCGACGCCGAGGGCGCGGTCCGGCTCGGCGACGACGAGATCGCCGCCGTCGCCACCGGCATCATCGACGAGCGGTCCGCCGCGGACGGGCAGGGCTGACGCCATGACGATGCCGTACTACGCCTCGCCCGAGCAGCTGATGCGGGACAAGTCGGAGTACGCCCGCAAGGGCATCTCCCGCGGCCGCAGCGTCGCCGTCGTCACCTACGCCGACGGCGTGCTGTTCATCGCCGAGAACCCCAGCTCGACGCTGCACAAGGTCGGCGAGCTCTACGACCGGATCGGCTTCGCCGCCGTCGGCCGTTACAGCGAGTTCGAGAGCCTGCGGGTGGCCGGCGTGCGGCTGGCCGACGTCCGCGGCTACTCCTACAACCGCCGCGACGTCACCGGCCGGGTCATCGCCAACGCCTACGCGCAGACCCTGGGTGAGGTCTTCACCCAGCAGATGAAGCCCTTCGAGGTCGAGCTGTGCGTCGCCGAGGTGGGCGAGACCCCGGAGACCGACCAGCTCTACCGGCTGACCTTCGACGGGTCGGTCGTCGACGAGCCGGACTTCGTCGTCATGGGCGGCCAGGCCGAGGCGGTCAGCGCGAACCTGCGCGAGCACTTCCTGCCCGGCATGGGGCTGGCCGAGGCGCTGCGGGTCGGCGTCCAGGCCCTGTCGGCGGTCAGCCCCGCCACCAGCGCCGGCAACGGCGGCCCCGCCCTGCTCACCGCCGAGCAGCTCGAGGTCGCGGTCCTCGACCGGCGGCGGCCCAAGCGGGCCTTCCGCCGGATCACCGATGCCGCGCTGCGCCCGCTGCTCGACCGGCAGGAGGATGCCGCGGCCGTCACCGGCGAGGAGCCGCACACCGCCGCGCACGCGCCGAGCACGCCCCAGCCGGGCGCCCCGGCCGGGCTCGGCGACCCCGGCGCGCCGGACACCGGGGGGACGGCGGGCAGCGGGGGAGAGGCACCCACCACCTGACCCGGGCCGACCCGCCGCCTGCCGGCCCCGGGGTGGGGCGACCCCACCGCCACCACCGAGGCGCTCGCCTGCGTGCAGGTCGGCGCGGCCTCGTCGGGCCGCGCCCGGCGTCGTGCCGGTGCCGCTGGTCCCGCGGACCGGGTCCGCCCCTCCGGTGCCTGAGCCCACCCCGGGCGTGCGCGCCAGCCGCCCGCTGTCGCCATCGGCGCCTAGGCTCGGTCCGTGGAACGACGGATCTTCGGCATCGAGACCGAGTACGGCGTGACGTGCACCTTCCGTGGCCAGCGCCGGCTGTCCCCGGACGAGGTCGCCCGCTACCTGTTCCGCCGCGTGGTGTCGTGGGGGCGCAGCTCGAACGTCTTCCTGCGCAACGGCTCCCGGCTGTACCTGGACGTGGGCAGCCACCCCGAGTACGCCACCGCGGAGTGCGACGACCTGTCCGAGCTGGTCGTGCACGACAAGGCCGGCGAGCGGATCCTGGAGGGGCTGCTGGTCGACGCCGAGCAGCGGCTGGCCGAGGAGGGCGTCACCGGCGACATCTACCTGTTCAAGAACAACACCGACTCCGCCGGCAACAGCTACGGCTGCCACGAGAACTACCTGGTGGGCCGGCACGGGGAGTTCAGCCGGCTGGCCGACGTGCTGATCCCCTTCCTGGTCAGCCGGCAGATCGTCGTCGGCGCGGGCAAGGTGCTGCAGACCCCGCGCGGGGCGATCTACTGCATCAGCCAGCGCGCCGAGCACATCTGGGAGGGCGTCTCCTCGGCGACCACCCGCTCCCGGCCGATCATCAACACCCGCGACGAGCCGCACGCCGACGCCGAGCGCTACCGCCGGCTGCACGTCATCGTCGGGGACTCGAACATGAACGAGACGACGACGCTGCTCAAGGTCGCCGTCACCGACCTGGTGCTGCGGATGATCGAGGCCGGGGTGCCGATCCGGGACATGACGCTGGAGAACCCGATCCGCGCCATCCGCGAGATCAGCCACGACATGACCGGACGGCGCAAGGTGCGGCTGGCCAACGGCCGGGAGATGTCGGCGCTGGAGATCCAGTCGGAGTACCACTCCCGCGCCGCGGAGTTCGTCGACCGGGAGGGCTTCGGCCCGGTGCACCGGCAGATGCTCGAGCTGTGGGGGCGGGTGCTCAAGGCCGTCGACACCGGCGACCTGTCGCTGATCGACCGGGAGATCGACTGGGCCACCAAGTACCAGCTGATCGAGCGCTACCGGGCCAAGCGGGACCTGCCGATGAGCTCTCCGCGGATCGCCCAGATGGATCTGGCCTACCACGACATCAGCCGCACCCGCGGGCTGTACTACCTGCTGGAGCGCAACAACCAGGTCGACCGGGTGGCCCACGAGCCGCGGGTGTTCGAGGCCAAGAACGTGCCCCCGCAGACCACCCGGGCCCGGCTGCGCGGGGAGTTCATCCGCCGGGCGCAGGAGAAGCGCCGCGACTTCACCGTCGACTGGGTGCACCTCAAGCTCAACGACCAGGCGCAGCGCACCGTGCTGTGCAAGGACCCGTTCAAGGCCGTCGACGAGCGCGTCGACAAGCTCATCGCGTCGATGTGACGTGCCCGAGTGGGCCCCGGAGGGGTCCGCGAAGGGTGCGTCGGCGGGGCTCAGCGCGACCGGAAACGGTTCCTGGCCGCGGTGGAGGCCGGTAGGCCGACCGGGTGCTCAGGCCTGGCCGCGGTGGAGGCCGGTAGGCCGACCGGGTGCTCAGGCCTGGCCGCGGTGGAGGCCGGTAGGCCGACCGGGTGCTCAGGCCTCGTCGTCGGGGAGCGGGACCTGCAGCGCGGCGTAGCGGCCGGCGGCCGCCGCGGCCAGGAAGTAGGCGCGCTCCTCGGGGAAGCTGCGGCCCATCGTCGACAGCGGCACGGGGGACAGGCCCAGGGCCTCCTCCAGCCCGTCGACGTCCATCCACACCACCCGGTTGCGCTCCGGTTGCCCGGCGAGGTCCTCCTCGACCTGGCTGCCCAGCTCCGAGCCCAGCCCGCGCGGCGCCACCAGCGTCACCCCGCCCAGCGCGACCCGGCCGAACGCGGTCAGCGAGTGGTGGGAGACCCCGCGGTGCCGCGGCCGCGGGTCGGCGTCGGAGATGCGCAGCGCCCCGACCGGCAACCCGCCGAGCACGGTGACCGCGTTGCACGCCTCGCCGGCGGCCACCCCGGAGAAGCCCCACGGCGTCCCGGTGCCGAGGTTGCCCGGCCCCTGGCTGACGATCGCCACGTCGGCGCCGAGCACGTGCTTCGCGGCGAGCAGCCCGGTGTGCAGGGTGACCGCCTCCAGGTCGCCGCCGAAGGCCTGCCCCACGGTGACCACCCCGGCCAGGGACGACGCCAGCGACGACAGCGTGCGGGAGAAGCCGGCGACCAGCGCGCCGCCGTCGGTCATGACGTAGGCGACCCTCAGGTCGGGGTCGGTGGCCAGCACGCCGATGAGCGCGGCCGGCAGCGCCGAGTGCAGATCGGCGACGACGACCGGCATCCCGGCGAGGTCCTCGGCGTCGGCGATGGTGCGGTGGTGCTCGGTGTCCTGCTCGTCGACGCCCTGCACGCTGACCTGCAGCGGCGTGTAGCGGGCCTTGACCAGGTGGCCGGGTCCGCTGGGGTCCGGCGGCAGCCGGTCGGGGACGGCAACCACGAGCGCGTAGCCGCCGGTGCCCAGCCGCTGCGCCCAGGCCGTGGTGTTGAGCAGCACGGTGTCGCCGACCTCCGGGACGCCGACCAGCGAGGGGTGCGCCAGCGCCTGCACCTGGCCGTCGCCGTCGACCTCGGCGGTGAGCTCCTGGGCGTCCCGCCAGGCCCGCCCCAGGGCGGTCACCGTGCCCCGTCGCCACCGGATCCGCTGCTGCGTCGTTCCGCGTTCCCCCACCCGCGCAGGCTAGCCAGCGCCGCTCCCGGATCGCCCGGCCCCCTGCAGGGTCCCGCCGCGCGGCCCCGTCCCGGGTCCCGCCCCGAGCTCGCGAGGGGTGGGGAGGACGGGGGCCTGCCATGGCGGGGGGCAGCGGGTCCGTCAACTAGCCTGGGCGTGTGGCGGCGAAGCGGGCGGAGCGGCTGGTGAACCTCGTCATCGCCCTGCTCGGCACTCGGCAGTACGTGACCGCGGCGAAGATCCGGGCCACCGTGCCCGGTTACGAGCCCGACGACGGCACCGCCCGCGCCGACGAGGCGTTCAAGCGGATGTTCGAGCGGGACAAGGCCGAGCTGCGCGAGATGGGCGTGCCGCTGGAGACCGGCCGCACCAGCGTCTTCGACACCGAGGACGGCTACCGCATCGCCCGCGCGAACTACGAGCTGCCCGAGATCACCCTCACCGGCGAGGAGGCCGCCGCGGTGGGCCTGGCGCTGCGGCTGTGGGAGTCCGCGCAGCTGGCCGGGGCCGCGCAGAGCGCGCTTGTCAAGCTCAAGGCCGCCGGGGTGGACGTGGACACCTCGCGGGCGATCCCGCTGCGCCCACGGCTCGACTCCGACGAGCCGGCCTTCGAGCCCTGCTACGCCGCGGCGCGCGACCGCCGGGTGCTGACCTTCGACTACCGCCGTCCCGACGAGGACGCCCCCACCCGCCGGCGCGTGCAGCCCTGGGGCGTCGTCGCCTGGCACGGCCGCTGGTACCTCGGCGGGCTGGACCTCGACCGGCAGGCGCCGCGGGTCTTCCGGCTCTCCCGTGTCGTGGGCACCCCGAAGGCCACCGGCCCGGCGGGGGCCTTCGAGCCGCCGGAGGACGTCGACCTGGCGGCGATGGTCGCCGGGCAGTCGCGGGGGGAGGAGCAGCTCGTCGTGGTGCGGGCCCGACCCGGCACCGCGGTGGGGCTGCGCCGGCACGCCGTTCCGCTCGGCCCGGCCGAGGACGGGGACGACCGGCTGGAGGTGCGCACCACCGAGCCGATGCGGCTGGCCGGCGAGATCGCCTCCTACGGGGCCGACGTCGTCGTCGAGGCCCCGGCCGCGGTGCGCGCGGCGGTCGTCGAGCGGCTGACCCGCCTGGCCGCGATGGCGCCGGAGGGGGCGGCATGAGCGCCCCCACGACCACCGAGCGCATGACCCGGCTGCTCTCGCTGGTCCCGTACCTCACCGCCCGCCCCGAGGGGGTACCGCTGGCCGAGGTGGCCCGCGACTTCGGCGTCCCCGAGCGGCAGCTGCGCCGCGACATGGAGCTGCTGTGGATGTGCGGACTGCCCGGCTACGGTCCCGGGGACCTCATCGACCTGGCCTTCGAGGGCGACCGGGTGCGGGTCACCTTCACCGCCGGCATGGTCCGCCCGCTGCGGCTGACCACCGACGAGGCCGTCGCCCTGGTCGTCGCGCTGCGCACCCTGCTCGAGCTGCCCGGCCTGGCCGAGCGGGAGGCGGTCAGCCGCGCGCTGGCCAAGGTCTCGGCCGCCGCCGGGCACGCCACGCAGGGGGGAACGCCGGTGGCGCTGTCGGTCGACGCCAAGGAGCAGGCGCTGGCCGTCGTCCGGGAGGGCCTGGAGCGCGGGCGGGCGCTGCACCTGCACTACTACGTGCCCACCCGCGACGAGCGGACCGAGCGCACCGTCGACCCGCTGCGGCTGCTGCTGGTCGACGGCCGCTGGTACCTGGAGGCCTGGTCCCGGGAGGTCGGCGGTGTCCGGCTGTTCCGGCTGGACCGGATCGACGACGTCGAGGTCCTCGACCAGCCGTCCGCGCCCCCGCCGGGGGTGCCGCTGCGCGACGTCGACAACGGGCTCTACCAGCCCGAGCCGGGCTCGCCGGTGGTGCGGCTGCGGCTGGCCCGCACCGCCCGCTGGGTGGCCGAGTACTACCCGGTCGAGGACGTCCGCGAGGTGCCGGACCCGCCCGGCGGCCTCGCGGTCGCGCTGCGCACCGCCGACATGGCGTGGGCCCGGCGGCTGGTGGCCTCCCTCGGCGGAGCCGCCACCGTCGACGAGCCGGCCGAGCTGGCCGCGGCCGTCGCCGCCGACGCCCGGGCCGCGCTCGGCCGCTATGCAGCCGAGGGGCAGGCAGCCGAGGGGCAGGCAGCCGAGGGACAGCTGCCGTCCACCTCCGGCGACTAGGGTCGGGCCCGTGCCGCTGACCGTCGTGTGGATCGCCGTCGCCGTCCTCGCCGTCGTCGTGCTGGGCGCGCTGGTGTACGGGGTGCTCGGCGCGGCCGGCCGGCTGCGCCGGGAGGTCGCGGCGTTCGAGCGGGAGGTCCGCCCGCTGCTCACCGAGGCGCAGGCCACCGCCGCCCGAGCGGCGGAGGTCCAGCGCCCCTCCTGACCGGCCGGTCCCCCCCCGTTTCGGGGGCGGCAGGACGCCTGCCGGCACGTAGCATCGACGACGCCACCTGCTGACCTGGAGGACGACATGGCCGGACTCGGCCCGCTGGAGATCGGCCTGATCATCCTGGCCATCCTGCTGCTCTTCGGTTACAAGAAGCTGCCGGACGCCTCGCGCTCGCTGGGCCGCTCGCTGCGCATCTTCAAGGGCGAGATGAAGGGCATGAAGGACGACGACGTCCGCAGCAAGGACGCCGCCAGGACCTCCCCGGTGCGCGGCGAGGTCCTGCCGCCGGCGACCGCCGCCGACCGGGAGCGCGAGGCCCTCGAGGCCGAGGCGCGCGCCGCGGAGGCCCGGGCCGCCGAGCTGCGGGCCCGCGCCACCCAGGCCGGCCCGGCCGACAGCACCCGCTGACCCTCCTCCCCGGCACCACCATGAGCGACAGCACCAAGGGCGGCGCAGCACGCCGGCCCGGCCTGCGCCGGCGCCGCCCGCCGCGGGACCCCGCGGCGACGATGACGCTGGTCGCCCACCTCACCGAGCTGCGCAACCGGATCGCCAAGGCGCTGCTGGCCCTGCTGGTCGCCACCGCGGTCGCCTTCTGGTGGTACGAGCACGGCCTCGGCGACTTCATCCGGGCGCCGTACTGCAACCTGCCGGCCGACCTGCGCTTCACCGAGGGCAGCGAGCAGGAGTGCGGCCTGCTCATCACCGACGTCCTGGGCGGGGTCTTCATCCGCCTCAAGGTCAGCTTCCTGTGTGGCGCGGTGCTCTCCGCGCCGTTCTGGCTCTACCAGCTGTGGGCGTTCATCACCCCGGGGCTCAAGCGGAACGAGAAGCGCTACGGCTTCGGCTTCGTCGCGGTCTCCTCGTTGCTGTTCGCCCTCGGCGCCGCCCTGGCCTACGTCTCGCTGGCGGCGGGGCTGGAACTCCTGCTGGGGCTCGCCGGCAGCGGCACGGTGATCGCGCTGACCGCGCAGGACTACATCGGCTTCGCGCTGTCCCTGCTGGTGGCGTTCGGGGTGAGCTTCGAGGTGCCGTTGGTGGCGGTGGCGCTCAACCTGGTGGGCGTCCTCTCCTACGAGGTGCTGCGCGGGGCCCGGCGGTGGATCTTCTTCCTGACCATCGTCTTCGCCGCCTTCGTCACCCCGACGCAGGACCCGTTCACCATGCTGCTCATGGCCGGGCCGATGATCGTGCTCTTCGAGCTGGCCATCCAGGTGGCCCGGTTCGTCGACCGGCGGCGGGCCAAGCGGGACGCCGCGGAGCACTTCCACGCCCTCGCCGACGACGAGGCCTCGCCGCTGGACGCCGCGCCGTCCGAGCTCGACGCGGCCCCGACCTCCTACGACGACCTGCGCCGGGAGGACGACGCCGCGCCGCTGGACGGGCCGGCGCGCTCCCGCCGCTGATCCGCGGGTGGCCCCTCGGCACGACGTCGCCGTCCTGCTGAGCCCCGCGGCCGGCCGCGGTCGGGCCTCCGCGGCCACCGGCGGCGTGCTCGACGCGCTGCGCGCTGCCGGCCTCGCCCCGCGCGTGCTGCCCGCGACCACCCGCGCCGCCGCCGAGCGCCGGGCCGCCGCGGCGGTCGCCGCCGGCACCGCCGCGGTGGTCGCGATCGGTGGGGACAGCGCCGCGCACGCCGGCCTGCAGGCCGTCGCGGGCACGGACACCCCGCTGGCCGTCGTCCCGGCCGGCACGGGCAACGACCTCGCGCTCGCCCTCGGTGTGCCGGCCGACCCGGTACTCGCGGCCGTGGCGGCGGCGGCCGACCCGCGGGCGGGGGAGGTGCGCCGCGTCGACGCCGGCCGCACCGGGGACCGCTGGTGGGCCACGGTGCTGTGCTGCGGCTTCGACTCCGCGGTCACCGACCGGGCCGACCGGCTGCGCTGGCCGCGCGGCCCGCGCCGCTACGACGTGGCGATCCTCGCCGGGCTGGCCCGGCTGCAGCCGCGGGAGCTCACCCTCGTCCTCGACGGCGAGCCCCGGACGCTCGCCGTCACGCTGGCCGCCGTCGGCAACACCGCCTGGTACGGCGGCGGGATGCGGGTCTGCCCGGCCGCCGACCCGGCCGACGGCAGGTTCGACGTGACCGTCGTCGGGCCGGTGAGCCGCCGGGAACTGGTGCGCACCCGCCCGCGGCTGACCGCCGGCACGCACGTCGAGCACCCGGCGGTCACCGTGCACCGCGCCCGCCGGGTGGAGCTGGTGGGGCAGGGGCTGACCACCTGCGCCGACGGGGAGCCGGTCGCGCCGCTGCCGGCCATCAGCGTCTGCGTCCCCGCCGCCCTCCCGGTGGTGGGCGCCGGCCGCTGAGCCGGGCTCTCCGCGATCACGGTCGCGGGTCCGGGCGCAGCACCGGACGGAAGCCGGCACCCGCGACGGCCGACGGAGCCGGTCACCGGAGCACCCCGCGGATCGCCCGGACCGTTATCCCCAACAACTGCGCCGACCGGGTCGGCCGCGCCGATCGGGGGAGACGCGCCTAACGTGGAGCCATGTCCAGCCCCGCTGAGCGGTACGCGGCTGCCCGCCGGCGCGGTGCCCACCCCGCACTGGCCGACTTCACCGCGGAGCTCGGCTTCGCCCTCGACCCGTTCCAGGTGGAGGCCTGCGAGGCGCTCGACGAGGGTGCCGGCGTCCTGGTCTGCGCGCCGACGGGCGCGGGCAAGACGGTGGTGGGGGAGTTCGCCGTCCACAAGGCGCTGGCCGAGGGGCGCAAGGCCTTCTACACGACACCGATCAAGGCGTTGTCCAACCAGAAGTACAACGACCTCGCCGAGCGCTACGGCGAGGAGAAGGTCGGCCTGCTCACCGGCGACAACGCCATCAACGGCGACGCGCCTGTGGTGGTGATGACCACCGAGGTGCTGCGCAACATGCTCTACGCCGAGTCCCCGGCGATCGACGGGCTCGGCTACGTCGTCATGGACGAGGTGCACTACCTCGCCGACCGCTTCCGCGGCGCGGTGTGGGAGGAGGTGATCATCCACCTCCCGCAGTCGGTGACCCTGGTGTCGCTGTCGGCGACGGTGAGCAACGCCGAGGAGTTCGCCGACTGGCTGGTCACCGTCCGCGGCCACACCACGGTGGTCGTCAGCGAGGTCCGGCCGATCCCGCTGTGGCAGCACATGCTGGTCGGCAACCGGGTGTTCGACCTGTTCAGCCTGCGCCCGGCCGCGCACGCCGCCGAGCAGGGCGACGACCCCCGCGGGCAGTCCACCCGGGAGCGCGGCGCGAGCGTCGTCGACCCCGAGCTGGTCCGCTACGTGCGCGAGTACGAGCGGCGGATCGACACCTGGGGCGGTGGCAACGGCGGCTCGCGCCGCGAGCGGGACTGGCACAAGCCGCGCTACAAGCCGCCGGCCCGCCCCGACGTCATCGAGCGGCTGGACCGCTCGGCCCTGCTACCGGCGATCACCTTCGTGTTCAGCCGCAACGGTTGCGACGCGGCGGTCGACCAGTGCCTGCGGGCCGGGTTGCGGCTCACCGACGAGCACGAGCGCTCGGAGATCGCCGCCATCGTCGACGAGAGGACCGGGTCGCTGCCGGAGGAGGACCTGCACGTCCTCGGCTTCTGGGAGTGGCGCGAAGGGCTGCTGGCCGGGCTGGCCGCACACCACGCCGGACTGGTCCCGGCGTTCAAGGAGGCCGTGGAGGAGTGCTTCGTCCGCGGCCTGGTCAAGGCCGTGTTCGCCACCGAGACCCTCGCCCTGGGCATCAACATGCCGGCGCGCACCGTCGTCCTCGAGCGGCTGGTCAAGTGGAACGGCGAGGCGCACGTCGACGTCACGCCGGGGGAGTACACCCAGCTCACCGGTCGGGCCGGCCGGCGCGGCATCGACGTCGAGGGGCACGCCGTCGTCGTGTGGGCGCCGGGCATGGACCCCTCGGTCGTCGCCGGGCTGGCCAGCACCCGCACCTATCCGCTGAAGTCCTCCTTCCGGCCCAGCTACAACATGGCCGTCAACCTGGTCAGCTCCTTCGGGCGGGCCAACGCCCGCGAGCTGCTGGCCTCCTCCTTCGCGCAGTTCCAGGCCGACCGCTCCGTGGTCGGGCTAGCCCGCGCCGCCGCCCGCCACGAGCGGGACGCCGAGCGCTGGGCCGCCGAGATGCACTCCGACAGCGGCGACGTGGCGGGGTACGCGCGGCTGCGCCAGGACGTCGCCGAGCGGGAGAAGGAGCTGTCCCGGGACTCGGCCGCCAAGCGCCGGATCGAGGCCTCCGACGCGCTGGCGGCGCTGCGACCCGGCGACGTCATCCGCGTGCCCTCGGGACGGCGGCAGGGGCTGGCCGTCGTCCTCGACCCCGGGGTGACCGACCTGACCGAGCCGCGCCCGCTGGTGCTCACCGAGGACAAGTGGGCCGGGCGCCTCGGCACCGTCGACTTCCCGACGCCGGTCACCGCGCTGGCCCGGGTGCGGGTGCCCAGGAACTTCAACCACCGCAGTCCGCACGCCCGGCGGGACCTCGCCGCCACCCTGCGCAATGCGCGCGTGGAGAACGACCTGGGCGCGCGGCGGGTCAAGCAGCGCTCCGCGGCCGCCGACGACCCGGTGCTGCACGACCTGCGGCGGGCGCTGCGGGCCCACCCGGTCCACGCCCTGCCCGACCGCGAGGAGCGCGTGCGGGCGGCCGAGCGCTGGCTGCGGGCCGTCCGGGAGGCCGAGGCCACCCACCGGCGGATGGCCGAGCGCACCGGCTCGCTGACCCGCCAGTTCGACCGCACCTGCGACGTCCTGGAGGAGCTGGGCTACCTGGTGCCCGATCCGGCGGCCCCGCCGGTGACCGCGGGGGAGGACCCGGTGGACCACGAGGTCGCCGACATCGCCCCGGTCGTCACCGACGACGGCCGGCGGCTGGCCCGCATCTGGTCGGAGGCCGATCTGCTCGTCGCCGAGTGCCTGCGCTCGGGCGTGTGGCGCGGGCTCACCCCGGCCGAGCTCGCCGCCGCGGTGTCCACGCTGGTGTTCGAGGCCCGGCGGGAGATGCCCGGCCAGCCCGCGGTGCCGGCCGGCAAGGTGTCCGCGGCGATCGCGGAGATGCGGCGGATCCGCGCGCGGCTGCAGGACGTCGAGCTCGACCACGGTGTGCCGGCCAGCCGCGACCTGGACCTCGGCTTCGCCTGGGCGGCCTACCGCTGGGCCGACGGGCAGAGTCTCGACCGGGTGCTGGCCGGGGCGGAGCAGGCCGGCACCGAGCTCTCCGGGGGGGACTTCGTCCGCTGGGCGCGCCAGTTGCTGGACCTGCTCGACCAGCTGGCCAAGGTCGCCGACGGCGAGCTGGCCACCACGGCCCGGGCGGCGGTGGACCGGGTGCGGCGCGGCGTGGTCGCCGTGGCGGTCGGCGGCTGAGCCGCAGGTGGGGCAGGATCTCCGACGATGACCAACCCCCCGCACGGCGACCCGCCGCCGGGTGAGCCCGGCTGGCCCGACCAGCCGTGGCCGCAGCAGCCCGGGCCCTGGGGCCCGCCGGCGCCCGGTCCGTACGGCGGTCAGCCGCCCTACGGTCAGCCGCCCTACGGTCAGCCGCCGCCGGGGCAGCCGCCGTACTGGGTGGGCCAGCCGCAGCACGGCCAGCCATGGGGGCAGCCGCAGCACGGCCAGCCGTGGGGGCAGCCGCCGTACGGGCCTCCGGCGCCGCCGCGGCGGTCCCGGAAGGGACTGGTGGCCGGCATCGTCGTGCCGGCCGTCCTGCTGCTCGTCACCGTGGTCCTCGCCCGCCTGTTCGCCGACACCGTGCTCGACACCAGCGCCGTCGAGGACGACGTCGCGGTCCAGTTCGAGCAGATCGAGGGCGTGGCGATCGAGCTGACCTGCGACGACGAGATGCAGGTCGAGCAGGGCGCCGACTACGAGTGCACCGGCACCACGGCCGACGGCGAGGAGGTCACCCTCCGCATCGTGATCACCGACGAGACCGACGCCTCCTACACCTGGGAAGAGGTCTGAGCACTCAGCTCAGTGCGTCCTCGGGCCAGCCCAGCGCGGCGCCCAGCCGCTTCAGCGAGGATCCGATGCCGTGCGCGGCGGCCAGTCCGGCCAGCGCGTCCGGGTCGGCCGGACGGCGGGGGAGCGCGCCCTCCACGGCCGGCAGGTCGATGTCGCGGGCGACGGCGACGACCACCGGGGCGGCGTCGAGGTAGTCCGCGCCGGCGTGCAGCTTCTTCAGGACGGCGGCGGTGAGCGGCGGCCTCGGGACGACGGTGCGCGCGGCGGCCTCCCGGATGCCGGCCAGGTCGCCGAACTCGGTGATCAGCGCGGCCGCGGTCTTCGCGCCGATGCCGGTCACCCCGGGGAGCCCGTCGCTGGGGTCGCCGCGCAGCACGGCGAAGTCGGCGTAGGCCCGCCCCGGGATGCCGTACTTCGCGGTCACCGCCGCCTCGTCGACGACCTCGATGTCGGTGATGCCCCGGTTGGTGTAGAGCACGCGGATGCCCCGCGCGTCGTCCACCAGCTGGAACAGGTCGCGGTCGCCGGTGACGACGTCGACCGGGCCGCGCGCGCGGGTGGCCAGTGTGCCGATGACGTCGTCGGCCTCGTAGCCGGGTGCGCCGACCCGCGCGAGGCCCGCCGCGGCGAGCACCTCGACCAGCACGGGCACCTGGGGGCCGAGCTCGTCGGGGGTCTCCTCGCCGCCGTCGGGGGACAGCCGGTGTGCCTTGTAGGAGGGCAGCGCCTCGACGCGGAAGGCGGGGCGCCAGTCGTCGTCCCAGCAGGCGACCAGCCGGTCGGGTGCGTGGGCGGTGACCAGCCGCGCGGTCATGTCGAGGAAGCCGCGGACCGCGTTGACCGGCCGCCCGTCGGGCGAGGTGACGCTGGTCGGCACCCCGTAGAACGCCCGGAAGTAGAGGGAGGCGGCGTCCAGCAGCATCGTCGTCACGACTCGGGACGGTAACGGCCGGGGGTGACCGGCGTATCCGCTGGTCAGGCGGTGACGGCAGTCGCGCCTCACTAGGCTGTGCACCGTGCCCTCTCCGACCGCATCTGCGCCGCTGGTGACCCTCGACCGCGTGTACGCCGCGCGGGAGGTCGCCGCGGCGGCCGGGGTCGACCTGCTCGTCGTCACCCCGGGCTCGGACCTGCGCTACCTGTGCGGCTACGACGCGCACGCGATGGAGCGGCTCACCGCGCTGGCGGTGCCGCGGCGGGGTGAGCCGTTCCTCGTCGTCCCCCGGCTGGAGGCGCCGATGGTCGGCGCCAGCCCGGCCGGCGGCCTGGGCCTGGAGGTGCTGGCCTGGGACGAGACCGACGACCCGTTCGCGCTGCTGGCGCAGACGGCGACCGGCCGGTTGGGCGCCCCGCCGGCGCGGGTCGCGGTCGGCGACCGCACCTGGGCGCTGCACGCGCTCGGCGTCGCCGGCGCGCTGCCCGGGGCGGCGCTGGAGCTGGCCAGCCCGGTCGTCGACCGCCTGCGGATGGTGAAGACGCCGGCGGAGGTCGCCGAGCTCGCCGCCGCCGGTGCGGCCATCGACCGGGTGCACGCCCGGATGGGGGAGTGGCTGCGGGTCGGCCGCACCGAGGCCGCGGTGGGGGCCGACATCGCCGCGGCCATCCTCGCCGAGGGGCACGTGTCGGTGGACTTCACCATCGTCGGGTCCGGGCCCAACGGCGCCAGCCCGCACCACGAGCTCTCCGACCGGGTGGTGGAGGACGGCGACGTCGTGGTCGTCGACATCGGCGGCGGGACGGCGACCGGCTACCGGTCGGACTGCACCCGCACCTACGCGGTCGGCCGCGCGCCGGGTGCCGAGGTCACCGAGTGGTACGCCGTCCTGCAGGAGGCGCAGCGCGCCTCGACCGCCGCCGTCCGGCCCGGGGTGACCGCCGAGCAGGTGGACGCCGCCGCCCGGGACGTCATCACGGCGGCCGGGTGGGGGGAGTACTTCATCCACCGCACCGGGCACGGGATCGGCCTGGACACCCACGAGGCGCCCTACATCGTCGCGGGCAACGACCTGCCGCTGGAGCCGGGGATGGCGTTCTCCGTCGAGCCGGGCATCTACCTGCCGGGTCGCTGCGGCGCCCGCATCGAGGACATCGTCGTCTGCACCGACGACGGCGTCACCGCGCTCAACGAGGGCCCGCGTGAGCTCGTCGTCCTCCCCGGCTGACACCGGCGGCGGGCCGCTCACCTCCGGCGACGTCGACCGGGCGCTGCTGGCCGCACTGGCCCGCGACGGCCGCGCCAGCTACACCGAGCTCGCCGAGCGCGTGGGCCTGTCGGTGTCGGCAGTGCACCAGCGGGTGCGCCGGCTCGAGCAGCGTGGGCTGATCACCGGGTACCACGCCAAGCTCGACGCCGGGTCGCTCGGCCTGGGGCTGACGGCGTTCGTCGCGATCACGCCGACCGACGCCGCATCGCCCGACGAGGCGCCGTCCCTGCTGGCGCACCTGCCCGAGATCGAGGCCTGCCACTCGGTGGCGGGGGTGGAGAGCTACCTGCTCAAGGTGCGGACGTCGTCCCCGGACGCGCTGGAGGCGCTGCTGCGGACCATCCGGCAGACCGCCAACGTCACCACGCGCACGACGGTGGTGCTCTCCACCTCCTACGAGGACCGCCCGCCGCTCTAGCCTGCCCGTCGTGCCCACGCGGTTCGCACTGACCAACCGGCTGGCCAACCCGGTGCTGCGCCGGCTGCTGCGGTCCCGGCTCGGTCGCCGACCGGGGCGACGGCTGGTCGTGGTGCGGCGCACCGGCCGGCCGCACGAACTCGTCGCGCAGTACGCCCGGGACGGTGCGACGGTGTGGGTGCTGGTCGGGGCCGCGGACCGCACGACGTGGTGGCGGAACCTGCGCGCCCCCGCCGAGGTGGACCTGTGGCTGGCCGGCGAGCGGGTGCGGGCCCGGGCCGTGGCGATCGAGGGCGCGCGGCAGCCCGCGGCGGCGGCCGCGGGGCTGGGCGCCTACCTGGCGGCCGTGCCGCGGGCCGCGTCGGCGGTGGGGACGTCACCCGGCGCCGGGCCCGCCGCGCTCGCGTACGCCGCCCGGCGGGCGGTGCTCGTCCGCGCCGACGTCGTCGACCCGCCCTCGGGCCCGGCCGCCTGACGCACCACCTGGACAGCCACTCGAACGTGTGTTCGGATGGCTGGCATGCGGTGGGACGCCCAGCGGCTGGACGCGGACGAGTCGGGGACGCTGCCGGGCATGCCGACGACGCGTGGCCTGCTGCGCAGCCTGCAGGTGCCGGAGTTCCCGGGGCTGACCTTCCACGAGGTCCGCAGCAGGAGCGCGCTCAACGAGGTCCCCGGCGACTCGCTCATGCCGTTCCGCTGGACCGTCAACCCCTACCGGGGCTGCTCGCATGCCTGTGTGTACTGCCTACGGGGCGACACCCGCGTGCTGATGGCCGACGGCGGGCAGACGGCGATCGCCTACCTCCGTGTCGGGGATCGGGTCGTCGGCACGGAGAAGCGCGGGACGTACCGCCACTACGTGACCACCGAGGTGCTGGCGCACTGGTCGACGGTGAAGCCTGCCCACCGGGTGCGCCTGGGTGACGGCGCCGAGCTCGTCGCCAGCGGCGACCACCAGTTCTTGACCGGTCGGGGCTGGAAGTACGTCACCGGGGCGATGGCCGGGCGGAATCGTCGCCCCTTCCTGACAGCGAACGACGAGCTGCTCGGCTTCGGCCGATCAGGTGAGACGCTGCCGGTCTGCGCCGACTACCGCCGCGGCTACCTGGCCGGCATGGTCCGCGGAGACGGACACCTCACGGTGTACCGCTACCAGCGAGCCGGCCGGAAGCGCTACCAGCGAGCCGGCCGGAAGCACGGTGACGTGCACCAGTTCCGCCTGGCGCTCGCCGACGTGGAGGCACTGGACCGGGCACAGGGCTACCTCGCCACGGAGGGCGTGCGCACGGACCGTTTCCCCTTCTCTCCTGCTTCGATGCAGCGACGAGCCCTGACGGCGATCCGGACGTCCACAGCCGCGGGAGTGGCCCGCATCTCGGAGCTCGTGACCTGGCCCGGCGTCCCCACGGCCGCATGGCAGCGTGGGTTCCTGGCAGGGGTGTTCGATGCCGAAGGCAGCCGCAGCCAGCACGTACTGCGTATCACCAACACCGACGCGGAGATCCTCAGCCACACCAGTGAGGCGTTGGCGGAGTTCGGGTTCGACGCGGTGCTCGAAGACCGGAACCGGGCGAACGGGCTGGCCTGTGTGCGCATCCGCGGCGGGCTCCGTGAGCACCTGAGGTTCGTCCACCTCGTCGACCCCGCGATCCGGCGCAAGTGTTCCTTCGACGGAATCGCGGTCAAGAGCGACGCCGACCTCCGTGTGGTCGAGGTGGAGGACCTGCGCCTCGAGATGCCGATGTACGACATCACCACCGGAACCGGGACTTCATCGCCAATGGCGTGGTCAGCCACAACTGCTACGCCCGGAGCACGCACCAATGGCTGGAGCTGGACACCGGGCGGGACTTCGACACGCAGGTCGCCGTGAAGACCAACCTGGTCGACGTCCTGCGTCGTGAGCTGGCCCGGCCCTCGTGGCAGCGCGAGCACGTCGCCCTGGGCACCAACACCGACCCCTACCAGCGGGCCGAAGGGCGCTACCGGCTGATGCCCGGCGTGATCTCGGCGCTGGCCGGGTCCGGCACGCCGTTCTCGGTCCTGACGAAAGGCACGCTGCTGCGGCGGGACCTGCCGTTGCTGGCGGCCGCCGCCCGCGACGTCCCGATCGGGCTGGGCGTCTCGATGGCGATCTGGGACGACGACCTGCACGCCTCCCTCGAGCCCGGGGTGGCCCAGCCCCCGCGCCCGTCCGGAGCTGGTGCGGGCGATCACCGACGCCGGGTTGTCCTGCGGAGTGTTCCTCGCCCCGGTGCTGCCCGGCCTCACCGACCGGCTGGCCGACCTCGACGCCGCGCTGCGGGCCGTCGCCGCGGCCGGCGCCAGTGGCGTCACCGTCGTCCCGCTGCACCTGCGCCCCGGCGCCCGCGAGTGGTTCTCCGCCTGGCTGGCCCGCGAGCACCCGCAGCTCGTGCCGCGCTACCAGCAGCTCTACCGTCGCGGCGCGGTCGTGGCGCCGGAGTACCGGTCGTGGCTGGCCCAGCGGGTGGCCCCGCTGCTGGCCCGGTACGGCCTGGACCGGCAGGCCGGGGGAGCGGCCCGCGGGGTCGACGGTGGGAGCGCGCCGGCCGGCATCCCCGAGGATGGGGACCGCGACTTCCCGGCAGGCAGCCTGCCGTCGACCCCACCGGGGCAGGTCCGACGGGCTGCGGTGGTGGAAGGTGAGCAGCTCACGTTGCTCTGACCCGCGCCGTCGCACGGACCGGTCATCCCTCACGCGCCGTCGGCAACCGACCGTTATCCCCAACTAGCCAGCACGGTCCTCGATGGAGACGACCCGCACCGACGGGGGAGTGGAGCGCCCAGATCCCCGACGGCCCGGGTGGGCCCGAGGCAGGGGCCGGCGGCCGCGAGAGCTGTCGCGCCGAGCCGGTCGCGGGTGGAGCGGGCGGTGAGGGCGGCACGGCGCCGAACCGGCGCGGCCTCGCACGATCCGAGCCGGCCGGAGAGCCGTCGCCGCTGCCGCCGTGGCCTGAGTCCCTGGCGGGCGATGACGCGGGCCGAAGTCGCGCTTCAACCGTTATCCCCAACTGCCAGGCCACCACAACGGCAAGACGGAAACCCTCAGCGACAACAGGAGAGCCGTGCTCGAGTCAGGAACCGCGGCCCTCCGCCTCCCGCGCCGCCCGGGCGGCGCTGCGCTTGGCGCGCACGGCGCCGCGGGGGGCGACCGGCTCGGCGCCGCCCGCGAGCGTGAGGCGGCGGTAGGAGTCGTAGGAGAGGGTCAGGTACTGCACGGCCAGCGCCTCGGCCCACTCGCGCCGCGACGGTGGTGCGGTCATCCGCAGGTGCTGTGCCGTCCGCACGGCGTGCTTGGCGAACGTCACCTGCAGTGCCTGGGTGGACAACTGCGCCCCGACCGCCGAGGCCAGGCCGGGGCCGCGGCGCAGAGCCGGTAGCACCCAGGGGCTGTCGGCCAGCGCGGGGAACCGCGAGCGGCAGGACTCCCAGGCATGCCACGCGGTGAGCGCGCCCGGCACCGACCACTCGCCGTCCTCGGTGCGGACGACGATCCGCCGCGCCGTCGGGTGCACCTGGTCGCGCCGCAGCGACCGGAACTGGCCGACCGTCCCGGGCCAGCCCAGGGCCAGGGCGCACCACGCCACGGTGCGCAGGTGCTCGGGGTCCTCGGTCCTGATCTGGGACAGTGGCCGCAGTTCCAGGGTCTGCGGATCGGGCTCCGGCGTCCGCGCCAACGGCAACGCGATCCCGCCGTAGCGGGCGACCTTGCTGTAGAGGGCGACGGTGGCGGGCTTCCAGCCGCGGGCCGCGGCGATCGGGTCCATGCCCTCCTCGACGAGGGAGTCCGGCCCCATGCCGACCTCGAGAGCGGCGTCGACGAGCCGGCGCCACTGGGCCTCGTAGCCCGGAGGGACGGGCAGGCGCTGCCATGCCCGCTCCGGAGGCGGAGCCGGCATGGCCGGCAGCGGCGGTGCCCACCGGGCGCTCATGTGCCCATCATATCACCGTTATCCCCAACAAACTATAAGAACTAGAGTGGTCACCCTCGGTGGCGACCAACGGCGCCTCTGGCGCCGGAGCAGCGACAGCAAGGACCAACCACCCGCTCGGCGCGCAGGGCTGCGGGGTGCTGGCGATGCTGATCGGCGTGCGCACGGTGGGTGTCGAGGAGGAACTGCTCGTCGTCGACCCCTCCGGGCGGCCGGTGCCGCTGGGGCCGGCCGCTCTCGAGGCGGCGGCCCGTCGCGGCGAGGGGGAGACTGTCGAGGAGCACGAGCGCGCCGAGCACGGGGACGGAGCGGCGGGCGGCGGGGACCCGGTCGGCCGGCTGGTGCCCGAGCTCAAGACGCAGCAGCTGGAGTTCGGCACCCGCGTCTGCACGGCGCTGGACGACGTGGCCGCCGACCTGCGGCACTGGCGGGGGCGGGCGGACGCGGCGGCCCGTGACGTCGGCGCCCGGGTGGCCGCGCTGGCCAGCTCGCCGGTGCGGGTCGATCCCCAGTCCACACCGGGCGAGCGCTACACCGAGATGGCCGAGACCTTCGGCCTCACCGCGGCCGAGCAGCTGACCTGCGGGTGCCACGTGCACGTCGCGGTGGAGGACGACGAGGAGGGCGTCGCCGTCCTCAACCGCATCCGCGTGTGGCTCCCGGTGCTGACCGCGCTGACCGCCAACTCGCCGTTCTGGCTGGGCCGGGACAGCGGGCACGCCAGCTACCGCGCCCAGGCGTGGAACCGCTGGCCGTCGTCCGGGCCGAACGGGCTGTTCGCCGACGCCGCCGCCTACCACCGGCTGGTCGGGGAGCTGCTCGCGACGGAGACGATCGTCGACACCGGGATGGTCTACTTCGACGCCCGGCTGTCCGAGCGCTGGCCCACCGTCGAGGTCCGGGTGGCCGACGTCGCGCTGCACGCCGAGGACGCCGTCACGCTGGCCGGGCTGGTCCGGGGCCTGGTCGAGACCGCGGCGGGGGAGTGGCGGGCGGGGGTGGCGGCGCCCGACGTCCGCAGCGAGGTGGTGCGGATGGCCGCCTGGCGGGCCAGCCGCTCGGGCCTGACCGGGGACCTCGTGCACCCCGCCACCGGGCGCCCGGCGCCGGCTGCGGAGGTCGTGACGGCGCTGCTGGAGCACGTGCGGCCGGCGCTGGCCGCCGCCGGGGACGAGCAGTGGGTCGCCGGCGGCGTCGCCGCGGTCCTCGGCCGCGGCACCGGGGCGGACCTGCAGCGCCGGGTGTTCGCGGAGACCGGTGACCTCACCGCGGTGGTGCGTGCGGCGGTCGAGGCCACGCACACCTGAGACACGCACACCTGAGAGCGGTGCCGGGGGAGGGCGGTTATCGTCCCGCCATGTACACCGCCAGCTGGGGCGACGTCGTCCGCCGGGACCTCTTCGGTCCGCACCCGGATCCCCGCGACCGTCCGTACCGGTTCGTCATCCGGCTGGCGCTGGTGGTGTTCCGGCTGTTCCGCTTCCGCTTCGACGTCCGCGGCGCCGAGCACGTGCCGACGACGGGCGGCGCGGTGGTCTGCAGCAACCACGTCAGCTACCTCGACTTCACCTTCCTCGGCCTGGCCGCGTTGCCGCAGCACCGGCTGGTGCGGTTCATGGCCAAGATCTCGGTGTTCTCCCACGGCTTCTCCGGGCCGTTCATGCGGGCGATGCACCACATCCCGGTCGACCGGAAGGCCGGGGCGGCCGCCTTCGACCTCGCCGTCCGCGCGCTCAAGGACGGTGAGCTGGTCGGCGTCTTCCCCGAGGCCACGATCAGCAGCAGCTTCCGGGTCAAGGAGCTGAAGGGCGGTGCCCCGCGGATGGCGATCAACGCCGGCGTCCCGGTCATCCCGGCGGCGGTGTGGGGCGGCCAACGGCTGTTCACCAAGCACCACCCGATCGAGTTCCGGCGCGGTGTCGCGGTCACCGTCGTCCTCGGCGAGCCGATCCGTCCCGAGCCGGGCGAGGAGCCCCGCCAGCTGCTGCAGCGCATCCGCACGGCCATGGAGCAGCTGCTCGACGAGGCCCAGCGCACCTACCCGCAGTCGCCGGCCGGCCCCGAGGACCTGTGGTGGCAGCCGGCGCACCTGGGCGGCACCGCGCCGACGCCGGAGGAGGCCCTGCGGCTGGACCACTCGGACGTGCGGGGGACCAGGAAGAAGGCCGGCCCCCTCGCCACGGCGCGCCGGCTGCTGCGTCGCCGCCGGTGACCTGCCGCCGCCCGGCGGCCTGGGTCCACCTCGTGGTCTACGGCAGCTTCGGGCTCGTCGCGCCGGCCCTGGGCCGGCTGGCGCTGCTCAGTCGACCACGGCTGGGGCCATGAGCCGGAAGGCGTCGAGCTCCACGTCGTACCAGCGGCGCATCCGGCCCAGCGGCGTCATCCCCAGCCGGGTGCAGACGGCCACCGACGCGGTGTTGCCGGGCCGGACGACGGCGTAGACCTCCGGCAGGCCCGCCTCGAACCCCCGGGTGATCACCGCCCGCGCCGCCTCGGTGGCGTATCCGCGACCCCAGCTGTCCGGGTGCAGGTGCCAGCCGACCTCCACCTCGCCCACGCCGTCGGGCAGGGGCTTGAGGAGCACCGTGCCGGCCACGGTGCCGGTGGCGGCGACCTCGAGCGCCCAGACACCGAACCGGCCGTCGGCCTCGGCCACCGCGCGCCAGCGCGCGACCAGCTCGATCGGCGACACCGACGGTGTCCCACCCAGCCAGCGGGTGACCTCGGCGCGGCCGTAGAGGTCCGCCAGGCGCGCCAGGTCGTCGCGGCACGTCGTCCAGGGGCGTAGCCGCAACCGGGCGGTGCGCAGCTCGCCGCCGTCGGCCGTCACGCCGTTCTGCCTACCGCCGGACGCCCTCCCCGGCCACCGGGCGGACCCCCGGACCGGGCGCTGCCGGGCGACGTGGTGTCCTTCCGGAGCGCGGTGTCCTTCCGGAGCGCGGTGTCCTTCCGGAGCGCGGACGGCGCTGCACGACGGAGGGGGTGACGGACGTGACGGAACAGGACGGGAACGGCGGCGGTCTGCTGGTCACCGACGTGACGGTGGGGGACCGCGCCGGTCGGGCGGTGCTGGCGGCGGCCGGCCGGATCGCCTGGCTCGGGGACGCCGCGGACGCGCCCGCCGCCGCGCGGCAGGTCGCAGGGGAGGGGGCGCTGCTCACCCCCGCCTTCGTCGACGCCCACGTGCACGCCACGGCGACCGGTCTGGCCCTCACCGGTCTCGACCTCCACTCCAGCCTGAGCCTCCGCGACGCCGTCGCGGCGCTGCGGACCCACACCGGGGCGACACCCCGAGGCGTGCTGCTCGGCACCGGATGGGACGAGACCGGCTGGCCGGAGCGGCGCGGGCTGACCCGGCACGACGTGGACGCCGTCGTCGGCGACCGGCCCGCCTACCTCGCGCGGGTCGACGTGCACTCCGCCACCGTCTCGACCGCGCTGCTCGCACGGGTGCCCGGCATCGCCGCGCTGCCCGGTTTCTCCCCGGACGGGCAGCTGCGCCTGGACGCCCACCACGCCGCCCGCCGGGCGGCCTACGGCGCCGTGGACGCCGTCCAGCGCGGCGCCGCGCAGCGGACCACCCGCGCCGCTGCCGTCGTCCTGGGCATCGGCAGCCTGCACGAGATGGCCGGGCCCGAGGTCTCCGGCTCCGAGGACCTGGCGGGCCTGCTGGCGATCGCCGCCGCGGAGCCCGGGCCGCGGGTGCTCGGCTACTGGGGGGAGCTCACCGCGCGCGGCGGACTGGACGTGGTGCGCGACCTGGGCCTGGCCGGCGCCGGGGGTGACCTGTTCTGCGACGGCGCCCTCGGCTCGCACACCGCCGCGTTGAGCCGTCCTTACAGTGACCGACCCGAGACCGCCGGGCACCTGCGCTTCGACACGGCGTCGCTGGTCGAGCACGTGCGGGCCTGCACCCGCGCCGGCGTGCAGGCCGGCTTCCACGTCATCGGGGACGCCGCCGTGGAGCAGGTGCTCACCGCGGTCGGCACCGTGGTCGAGGAGCTGGGCGCGGCCGCGGTGCGGGCCTGCCGGCACCGCCTGGAGCACGTCGAGATGGTGTCCCCGGCGGCGGTCGACCGGTTGGCCGCGTGGGGCATGGTCGCCAGCGTGCAGCCGGCCTTCGACGCGGCCTGGGGCGGGGACGCCGGGATGTACGCCGCGCGGCTGGGGGTCGACCGGGCGCTGGGCACCAACCCGTTCGCCGACCTGGTCGACGCCGGTGTCCCGCTCGCCCTGGGCAGCGACGCCCCGGTCACCCCGATGGACCCGTGGGGCGGGGTGCACGCGGCGGTCGACCACCGGACGCCGGCCTCGGGGCTGCGCCCCTACGACGCCTTCGACGCCGCCACGCACGGCGGCTGGCACGCCGCGCGCGCCGAGCACCCGCAGGGGCCGCTGGCCGTCGGCGCGCCGGCAGACCTGGCGCTGTGGGCGACGACGGAGACGCTGTCCGCGGTCCTCGCCGGACGGGGGCGGCCCGCCTGCCGCCTGCTGCTGGTCGACGGCGCTGCGGTCCCGGGCCCTGCGGCCTAGGCGACGAACAGGTCCCGGTCGGTTCCAGGGTCCGCCGGGCGGCACGTTCCCGCCAGTGCCTGCAGTTCCACCCCGGGGCACCGGTAGCTGCTCCGCCGGATCAGCGCAGCCTCGCCGGGCACGCGGACGGACACCGCCCGGGTCGCGCCCGCCGGCGGCGCCGATCCGGGGTCCGGCACGGACGGGTGACGCCGGACTGGGCGACCGCCACACCGTTCCGGGATGGGATGCTGGGTCGCGGACCGCCGGCGAGGACGTCGGTGGCCGCGACCCCGTTCGACCGGCACGGGGGAAGGCAGCGACCGGGGACGCCGGCCGCACGGGCGCACGGGAGGCGCGGGTGCCGTCAGCGATCCCGACCGGCACCCTCGCACGGCCTTCCGGGTCCCCGGCCGCGGCGCCCGCGTCCGGCCGGCGGGTGGGTGGGCAGGCGGCATGGCGCACGCTGCTGGCCGCCGTCGCCGGGCTGCTGCTGCTGCTGGCCTTCCCCGGCTCCTCGCTGCCCTGGCTGGCACCGCTCGGCCCGGCCGCCCTGGCCCTCGCCGTCTCCGGGCAGCGCGTCCGCTCGGGGGCCTGGCTGGGGCTGGTGTGCGGGCTCGTCTTCTTCGTGCCGCTGCTGTCCTGGAGCGGCATCTTCGTCGGCGCGCTGCCGTGGCTGGCCCTGGCCAGCGCGCAGGCGGCGTACGTCGCCCTGCTCGGCGCGGCCAGCGCCGCCACGTCCCGGCTGCCGCTGTGGCCGCTGTGGGCGGCGGCCCTCTGGGTGGGCCAGGAGGCGCTGCGCGGCCGTCTCCCGTTCGGCGGGTTCCCGTGGGGGCGGCTGGGCCTGAGCCAGACCGAGGGCCCGTTCCTGGCGTTCGCCGCCTACGGCGGGGTGCCGCTGGTCGGCTTCGCCGTCGCGCTCACCGGCACGCTGCTGGCCGCCGCCGTGCTGCACCTGGTCCGGGGAGGACGGCGGACCGCGGCGCTGGCCGCGCTGGGGGCCGTGGCGGTGCCGGCGCTCGGCGGGCTGGCCTGGCTGCCGCTGCCGGGCTCCTCCCTCGCCGCCGGCGGCCCGACCCGCACGGTGGCGGTGGTCCAGGGCGACGTCCCGCAGCCGGGCCTGGAGTTCAACGAGCGCCGGCGGGCGGTGCTCGACAAACACGTCGACCAGACGACCCGGCTGGCCGAGGCCGTCGCGTCGGGGCAGCAGCCGCAGCCGGACCTCGTCGTCTGGCCGGAGAACAGCTCCGACATCGACCCGTACCGCAACGCCGACGCCGCCCGGCAGATCAGCCGGGCCGCCGACGCGATCGGTGCGCCGATCCTGGTGGGCGCCGTCGTCGGCGGACCGGGGGAGTTCATCAGCAACACCGCGATCGTGTGGGACCCGCAGAGCGGGCCCGGCGACACCTACGTCAAGCGCCACCCGGTGCCCTTCGCCGAGTACATCCCCTTCCGCGACTTCTTCCGCCTGTTCAGCGAGCACGTCGACCGGGTGAGCCGCGACTTCGCCGCCGGCGACCGGATCGGGCTGCTGGACGTCGGCGGAGCGCGGATCGCCGACGTCATCTGCTTCGAGGTGGTCTACGACGGCCTGGTGCACGACGCCGTCAGCGCCGGCGCCGGGATGATCGTCGTCCAGACCAACAACGCCACCTTCGGCTACAGCGCCGAGAGCGAGCAGCAGGTCGCCGCGGCCCGGGTACGGGCGGTGGAGTTCGGGCGCTCGGTCGCGCTCGCCTCCACCAGCGGCATCTCCGCGGTCATCGCGCCCGACGGCTCCCTGGCCGCCGCCTCGGGGCTGTTCGAGTCCGCCGTCTTCGTCGAGGAGATCGCGCAGCGGGACTCCAGCACCCTGGCCGAGCGGGTGGGCGCCGGGCCGGAGTGGCTGCTGAGCGCCCTGGGCGCCGGTGCGCTGCTCGCCGCGGCCGTGCCCGGGCTGCGCCGCCGGACCCGCGGGACAGCGGGGTGAGCGGGCGGCGGGTGCTGGTCGTCGTCCCCACCTACGACGAGGTGGACAACATCGAGCCCATCCTCGAGCGGCTGCACGCCAGCGTCCCGGACGCGCACGCCCTCGTGGTCGACGACGGCTCGCCCGACGGCACCGGTGAGCTGGCGGAGAAGCTGGCCGCCCTGGACCCGCGGGTGCACGTGCTGCGGCGGACCACCAAGGCCGGCCTGGGCCCGGCCTACGTCGCCGGGTTCCGGTGGGGGCGGGCGCGCGGCTACGACGTCCTGGTCGAGATGGACGCCGACGGTTCCCACCACCCCGAGCAGCTGCCCGCCCTGCTCACCGCGCTGGACGACGCCGATCTCGCGCTGGGCTCCCGGTACGTGCCCGGTGGCCGCGTGGAGGACTGGCCGCTGCACCGCCTGCTGCTCTCGCGGGCCGGCAACCTGTGGACCCGCTGGTCGCTGCGGCTGCCCCTGGCCGACGCCACCGGCGGCTTCCGGGCGGTGCACGGCGAGCTGGTCGACCGGCTGCCCTTCGACGACGTCGCCAGCCAGGGCTACTGCTTCCAGGTCGACTGGGTGTGGCGGGCGGTCCGGGCGGGCGCCCTCGTGGTCGAGGTGCCGATCACCTTCACCGAGCGCACCTCCGGGCGGAGCAAGATGAGCCGCTCGATCGTTCAAGAGGCGTTGGTACGGGTCACCTGGTGGGGCCTGCAGGACCGGCTGGCCGATCGGCTGCCGGGCCGGGTCCGCCACCCCGTGCCGGGACGAGCCCGCGACGGCGGGCGGTCGACCGCGGTCCGGTAGGCGGACCCGGGGCCGCCGGCGCGTGCGGGCGTGAGGGAGAGCCGTGGGACACCGCGTGCGCGTGCTGGCCGGCCTGTGGGCGCTGGCCGAGGTCGTCGTCCTCGTGCTGGTCGCCGCCTGGATCGGCGTGGGCTGGACGCTGCTGGCCACCCTGGCCACCACCGCCCTGGGCTGGGCCCTGCTGGCCCGCCAGGGCGCCCGGGCGCTCACCGAGCTGCGGCAGCGGGCCCGGGAGCGGCGGCCGCCCGGGCGGGCGCTGGGGGACGCCGGGCTGATCGCCGTCGGCGGCGCGCTGATGGTGCTGCCCGGCTTCCTGGGCGACGTCGTCGGGCTGCTGTGCCTGCTGCCGCCGACGCGCTTCCTCGTGCGCGGGCTGCTGGGCCGGGCGGTGGCCTCCCGGCTGCCGGTGGAGCTGCGCGGGCCGGTGCGGGTGCGCAGTGCCCGGACCGAGGGGGCGCCGTACCCGGGCGGTCCGTTCGGCACGGGTGCGCACGCCTCCGGGTTCGGGCGGCCGCTGGTCATCGAGGGCGAGGTCGTGCGGGAGGAGCGCCAACCGGGCACGCCGAGTTGATCATGGGGTCGTTGCCGGGAACACGCGCCGGCCCGCCGTCCGGCCCGGCAACAGTCCCATGATCGACCCGCGGCGGCGGCTGCCCCGGAACAGCGGACGGCCCCGGTGGGAAGTCCCACCGGGGCCGTCGACGATGGTGGAACGGCCCGCCTCCAGGGGCCCGCCGCGAGCTTGCGAGCGGTGGGGAGGCGGGCCCTTCCTCAGCTGGCGCGGGTCCGCCGGCCGCGGAGCACCTCGAGGCGCTCGGCCAGGACCTCCTCGAGGTCCTCCACCGAACGGCGCTCGAGCAGCATGTCCCAGTGCGTGCGCGGGGGCTTGACCTTCTTCGGTGCGGGCTCGGTGCCACCGACCAGCTTGGCGGCCGCCCCGTCGAACTTGCACTCCCAGGTGTCGGGGAGCTCCGCGTCGTCCGCGAAGGGCACGGTGAACAGGTGACCCGACGGGCACCGGTACTCCGCGTACTGCCGCTCGATCGGGGCGGTGTTCCGCTCGGTCTCGTAGCTCACGCTGCCCAGTCGGCTGCCCCGCAGGGAACGCTCGCCCATGGCACACCGTCCTCTCGTGCTGGTGGTGTCGGTCCGGACTCGCCGTCACAGCAGGGCAGTACCCCGTGAACGGCGGGATCAAGAGGACCAACGACAGAGTTCGCGGAGAGATTCCGCGGAATCGGTCCCGAATCATCGCATGGGGTGGTATTGCGACGCCTGACCACCCCCCGACGAGGGAGCTCGGGGACTTCGTCGGGACCGGACGTCGCGCCTCAGCGCAGCGCGAGCTGACCCGGCCCGGCCGCCGTCGGCCCGAGCTGCCCGAGCACGTGGTGGCGCCGGCAGAGCACCTGGTAGTGGACGTCGGCGTCCCGTTCGTCGGGTGCCGGCGTCGGCGCGGTGTCGGCGACCACGACGGTCTCGCCCTCGCGGGCCACCTCCCCGTCGACGACCCGGGCGTTGAGCAGCCCGGGCAGCCCGCACCAGCACAGCACCTCGACCTGGATGCGCTGCACGTCGTCGGCGACCTCGAGCAGCCGCTGGGTGCCCGGGAACAGCCGCGTGCGGAAGTCGGTGGTCAGCCCGAAGGCGTAGACGTCGACGTGCGACTCGTCGACCAGCTCGGCCAGCTGGTCGACCTGACCCGCCGTGAGGAACTGCGCCTCGTCGACGATCAGGTAGTCCACCCGGTCGCCCGCCGCCCAGGAGGCGCGCACCAGCAGCCGCAGGTCGGTGCCGGCGTCCACCTCGAGCGCCTCGCGGCACAGCCCGACCCGGGAGCTGATCTGCGGCCGGGCCGAGCGGTCGCCCTGGGTCAGCAGCAGGCCCCGCCGTCCCTGCCGGCTGTGGTTGTGGTCGACCTGCAGGGCCAGCGTGGACTTCCCGCAGTCCATCGGCCCGTGGAAGAAGCGGAGGTGCGCCGGCGCGGGATGGCGACGGCGGTCGCCGGCGGCGGGGACGACGGACAGCCGGGACGGCCTCGCCTGCTCGGTCACAGCCGCTCCGGTGGGGTGTTGCCCGCCGCGAGGACCGCGCGGCGGATGGGCAGCGTGGCCAGCGCGACGAAGCCGGCCACGAAGAAGACGACGAGGCTGACGATGGCCAGCCGGTAGGAGCCGGTCAGCTGGTAGGTCAGTCCGAAGGCCAGCGGGCCCAGCCAGCTGGTGCCGCGGTCGCTGATCTCGTAGAAGCCGTAGTACTCGGCCTCCTTGCCGGCCGGGATGAGCTGGCTGAACAGCGACCGGGACAGCGCCTGGGTGCCGCCCTGCACCAGCCCGATGACGGCGGCCAGCGCGTAGAACTGGCCGACCGCGCCGGCCTGGAGGAAGTAGGCGGCGACCAGCACGCCGATCCACGCCACCAGCGCGCCCAGCACGACCCGCTTGGCCCCGAACCGGGCGGCCAGCCGGCCCAAGCCCAGCGCGCCGGCGATGGCCACCACCTGGACCATCAGGATCGCGCCGGTCAGCACCGACTGCTCCAGGCCCAGTTCCTCGGTGGCGTAGGTGGCCGACAGCGAGATGACGGTCTGCACGCCGTCGTTGAACAGCAGGTACGCGCCGAGGAACCACAGCGTCAGCGGAAAGGCCCGCATCTCGCGCATCGTCGTGGCGAGCTGGCGGAAGCCGCTGCGCGGCCGGCCGGCGACCTCCCGCACCGGCCGGTTGCGCAGCCGGGAGACGCTGAAGACGGTGAACGCGCCCCACCACAGGCCTGCCGTGGCCAGGCAGATCCGCACCGCCTCGCCGGTGGTCAGCCCCAGGGACGGCGCCCCGAGCACCAGCCCCAGGTGGACGGCGAGCAGCAGCGCACCGCCGACGTAGCCGAACGCCCAGCCGCGGCTGGAGACGGCGTCGCGCTCGTCGGGGCCGGCCAGGTCCGGCAGCCACGAGTAGTAGACGACGGTGGCCGCGCCGAAGCTGATGTTGGCCAGGATGAACAACAGCGCGCCGAGCAGGTAGCGGCCGTCGGCGACGAAGTACAGGGCCGTGGTGGCCAGGGCGCCGAGCGCCGCGAAGCCGGCCAGCATCTCCCGCTTCCGCCCGGTGCGGTCGGCCACGGCGCCGGTCAGCGGCAGCACGAGGACCTGCACGAGCACCGAGGCCGACAGCACGTAGGAGAACCAGCTGCCCGGCGGGATGGACAGCCCGAGGAAGCCCAGCCGGCCGTCGGGCCCGGCCGCCTCCTCGGCGACCGACGTCAGGTACGGCCCGAGGAACACCGTGGTGACGCTGGTGTTGAACACCGACATCGCCCAGTCGTAGGAGTACCAGCCGAAACGCTCGCGGCGCAGCGCGGGGTCGGCGGGGGGACTGGTCGGCCCGGTGGTGGCGGCGGTCGTCACGGCCGCAGGGTGTCAGCCGGGGTGGGGGTCGTCCAGCAGGCGCTGGTCGTGCCGGATGTCGTCGGGGTGGCGCCGCCGGGGGAGGCTGCGGCGTTCACCGCGGGACCCACTGGCCACGCCGCTCGAGGAGGTCGCGCAGCATCGCCGGCCGGTCGGTCATCACGCCGTCCACACCGAGGTCGAGGACCGCCTCCGCCTCGGCCTCGGTGTCCACCGTCCAGACGTGCACCTGCAGCCCCCGGGCGTGCGCGGCGGCGATGAAGCGCTCGTCGACCAGCGCCCGGCCGCCCAGCTGGAGGGGCACCTGCGCGCAGCCGGCCGGGATGCGCACCAGGGCGGCGGCCCGGGGGGAGTAGGAGGACAACCGCAGCGCCGCGACACCGCGCGGGCCGAGCGAGGTGCACACTGCGGGCCCGAACACGCGGCGGGCCGCGGCGACCCGGGCGTCGGAGAAGGAGCCCAGGCAGATGCGGTCCTCGGCTCCCAGCCGCCGGACGGCCCGGGCCAGTGGACCCACCACACCGGGCGCCTTGATGTCGAGGTTGACGCGGACGTCGGGCCAGGCGCCGAGCAGGTCCTCGAGCCGGAGGACGGGTTCGCGCCCGCCGATGTTGGCGGCGGCCAGCTCCGACCACGGCAGCTGGTCGACCCGGCCGGTGCGGTCGGTGACGCGGTCGAGGGTCGGGTCGTGGAAGACGATCGGCACGCCGTCGGCGCTGACCCGGACGTCGGTCTCCAGGTAGCGGTACCCCATGGCGACGCATGCCTCGAAGGCCGGCATGGTGTTCTCCAGGTGCTCGATCGCCCCACCCCGGTGGGCCATCGCGATGGGCGTCGGCCCGTCGAGGAACGCGTACCGGACCGGGCCCACGCCGACACGCTAACGCCGCTGGTCCCCGCGCCGGCCGGGGTCTCGTCCGACCCGTCGCGCCGGACCGGTCCGTCCCGCCCGTGGCGGCCGGTCGACGGGGTGGGTCCGGCGTGTTCTGCGGTTCTGTCGGTACCGACGTCTACGGTGCGCAGCGTGGCACAGCGAGACACGATCCGGACGATCCCCGAGGAGGCGACGACCGAGACCGGGCGGCCCAGCCCGCGCAGGGGGAGCGGCAACGAGCGCCGCTGCGGCTGGTGCCGCCGCGTGCTCCCCCAGCAGGGGTCGGTCGGCCGGCCGCGTCAGTACTGCGGGCAGGCCTGCCGGCAGCGGGCCTACGAGCAACGCTCGGCGACGGCGAAGGCCGGCCTGTCCGGTGACGTCGTGCTGGTCACCCGCGCGGAACTCGACGGCCTGCAGGACCGGCTGTACCAGCTGCGCTGCGCCATCGAGGACGTCGAGACCCTCCTCGGCGAACGGCACACCAAGGCCGAGCTGGAACGCTCCCTGCAGGACCTGGTGCGGTCGACCGGCCGGCTCGACAGGCTCTGGGTCTCCGAGCGCGCCGCCGGCTGACCGCACCCGCTGCAGGCGTCAGCCGTCGTCGGAGTCGTCGTTGCCGCCGCCCTGCTCGACGCCGTCCTCCGGGTCGGACAGGTCGGGCACGTTGTCCTGCGACGGGTCGGACTCGTCGTCGGTCTCGACGTTCGGCGGGACGTTCTCGTCGGTGCTGCCGTCGTTCTGGTCCTGCCCGGCTGCCTGACAGGCGGTCATCGTCGCGCCGCCTCCGAAGAGCGCCAGGGCGGTCACGAGGGCGGCGATCGGGCGTCGGAGTTGCATGTCTCGACCCTAGGCAGCGCCCGTGCCGCGCGCCCGTCGAGCCGCTCACCCATCCGTCATAACGTCACAGTGACGGAACGGCGTATAGGTGGGAGGGGGAGGGGAGGGAGAGGAGGGTGACCTCGTAGGAAGAGGGGTGGCGGGACGGCGTCGGGCGTGGTCGAACCGTCCAACACGTGCGAGTCGGCCAGGCGCCACGCCTCCTGCGTTGCAGCCGAGCTCGTCAGTCGCCGGCAGGTCGCACGTCACACGAGACTGTCATGAGCTCTCGATAGCTTCGCGAGGGCAATCCTCCGACAACGGTGACGACCGCTGTGGAGGTGTAGGCGACAGGATGGAGTGGTTATGGGTGCGGATGCACGGGATGCGGCGAATATGCAACAAGTCGCGCAGCCCGCCGGCGCGCATCGAAACCCCGTTCCTATTGAGCACACTTGCGACAGATCCGACATCAGTCGCTGTGCATGTAGCAGGGCCCGGCAGCGCGAACGCCGTCGGGAACGGGCACGGGACCGCGCTTCAGCGGCACGTCAGGTTCGCGAGGAACGGCAAGCCGCGCAGTGGGTGAAGGAACCGGTGCCACGACCACGCAAGGTCCTCATGGATCCACTCGTTCACACGTGTGACGAAACGGACCGGAAACGATGCGAATGCTATCGCACGTGGATGCGCGAGTATCAGCGGAGGCGTCGAGCGGGCACGGGGCGCACAGTTGACGTCAATCGTCGCGCCAATCTCTGGCGGCTCTACCAAGTGACGCCGGAGCAGATCGAGGCCATGCGAGTCGCTCAGGGAAACCGATGTGCGATCTGCGGACGCCACGAGGACGAGATCGCTCAGGATGTGGGCGGCCGGCCCCGCCTGGACGGCACCCGGGCCGCCAAACGTGGCCTGGTCGTCGACCACTGCCACAGGGACGGGCATGTCCGCGCGCTGCTCTGCGCTGGCTGCAACGCCGGCCTGGGTCACTTCGGCGATGACGCCGCACGGCTCCGGGCTGCGGCCGATTGGCTCGATGGACTCCCCGACGTTGTCCGATAATGCACATTATGTTAACTTGCCCGCCGCAACCCTCCTCGTCGGACCTGACTACGACAGCGTCAGCACGTCGTAGTCGGCGAAGCGCCGGTCCGCCGTAACGAGGACGAACCGCCGGCGGGCGGCCTGGGCGATGAGCATGCGGTCGAACGGGTCGGCGTGGTGTCGCGGTAGTGCGCCAGCTGCCACGCCGTCCTCCACGGTGACCGACAGCTCACCGAAGCCCTGGCGTCCGAGCTCCCCGGTGAGGTCTCCAGGGATCGTCAGCTTGCCCAGCCCCGCCTTGATCGCCATCTCCCACGCCGACGCTGCCGACACCACGACCGGCCTCGCGGGGTCGGCGATGGCCTCGCGCATCGTCGGCGTCAACCGGTCGTCCTCGGCCAACCACCACAGCACCACGTGCGTGTCCAACAGCAGCGTCACGGGCCGGTGTCGCCGTGGAAGGCGGCGATCAGATGCTCGGGCGTCTCGTCGAAGTCGTCAGCGATCACGACCTGCCCCCGCCACGCCCCTGGCGTCCGCGGCTGGGTCCGCATCGTGGCCGGCACCAGCCGGGCGATCGGCTTGCCGGCCCGAGCGATGACTACATCCTCCCCCGCCTCGACGGCCTCGAGGAGCCGTGAGAGGTGGGTCTTCGCCTCGTGGACGTTGACGGTCATGGACACGAACCCAGAGTATGACTAAGTCCGACTAAGTCAACCGAAAGCCGCTCGGTCACCCCGTTCCGTCACGTGACATTGCCCCGCTCGAGCGGGCGCCGAGGAGCGCGGCACGTGCGGCGGGTTGGGAGCCGTCGATGAGTCCGCCGGCGCCGGAGGGTCCACCCGTCGACATCTCACCGAGAGGAATCCCGTGCCCAGCAACGTCATCCCGATGATCATCACTCACGACCTCGAGCGCCTGGCGCGCTTTTACGCAGGCGTCGCGGGCGCCAGGGAAACCAGCCGCACACCTGACACCGGGCCGACCTTCTACCTCGGCCTCCAGATCGGCAGCTCCGAGTTGGGCATCGTCGCCGACAACGGTGTCGAGGGCGCTCCGGCCGGGCGCGTGCTGCTGAGCATCGAGGTGCCTGACGTCGACGCCGCCCTGTCCCGGGTCGAGTCGCTCGGTGGTCAGGCGCCGGCTCCTGCCAACGACATGCCGTGGGGCCAACGCGTCGCCCACGTGAAGGACCCGGACGGCAACGCCGTGAACCTGACGACGTCCACCTGAGGCGCCACGACTTCTCGTCTCGCCCGCCACGCACCAGGCGCCCGCTCCCCCGATGCCAGGGGTTTCGTTGTGGTGTTGTTGATGGGGCTTTGGATCTCCGTGATGAGGTGATTACTTGTTGGGGATAACGGAGTCGGGATCGACATCCAACGGCATCCGGTCGACCGCGGTGCCACCTCTTCCACATCGGCGACCGCTGCGTCGCTCGGAACCGTGTCGAGCGAGCGGCGTTCACAGCCGGGTGCGGTTGACTCCGCGCCGTGGACGTCGTCGGGGAGCTCTGGGACCGCGTCACCACTCCCCTGCCTCAGCTGCCGACGACGGTCCTGGCGGGCGCTCTCCTGGCGGCCGCCGTCGTCGTCCTCTCCCCCGCCCTGTGGCGGCCGGCCCGGACCGTCGTGACCATCGCCCACGAGGGCGCGCACGGGCTGGTGGCCCTGGCCGCCGGTCGCCGGCTGGCGGGCATCCGGCTGCACTCGGACACCTCGGGGCTGACCGTGTCGGCGGGGCGGCCGAGCGGGCTCGGGATGGTGCTCACCTGCGCGGCGGGCTACACCGGCCCGGCGCTGTTCGGGCTGGGCGCGGCGGCCCTGCTGGCCGCCGGCCACGCCGTCGGGCTGCTGTGGGCGCTGCTGGGCCTGCTGGCGCTGCTGCTGGTGCAGATCCGCAACTGGTACGGGCTGTGGGCGGTGCTGGCCACCGGCGCCGTCGTCCTGGCCGTGACCGGGTGGCTGCCGGCGGCCGGGCAGGCCGCGTTCGCGGCCGCCGGCACGTGGTTCCTGCTGCTGGCCGCGCCGAAGACGGTGCTCGAGCTGCAGCGGGCCCGCCGCCGCCGGTCGGCGCCGGACTCCGACGCCGACCAGCTGGCCCGCCTCACCCGCCTGCCGGCACTGCTGTGGGTCGGCATCTTCCTGTTGGTCGACGTCGGCGCACTGCTCCTCGGCGGCTGGTGGCTGCTGGGCTGACTCTCCTCGTTCTCCCGCAAGGCCGCGGCCGCCCTCCGGGGCCCGCTGGCCCGAGCCCGGATCCCGCCCTGAGCTGCGGAGGGTGGGGAGGACGGGGTCCTCTCACGAGGCGTGCGGAGGGAGGGTGGTCCTTCTTCAGCGCCGGCCGCGCCGCCGGGGGGCCACGCCGTACGGCTGGGAGACCGGCGCGACCCCCGGCGGGGGTGGGATGGCGGCGGTCACCTCGTCCTCGGTCACGGTGAGCCGGCGCCCGTGGTGGTGGACGTCGAGCGGGTCGCCGTCGAGGAGCCGGTAGGTGGCCTCCGCCGGCGTCACGGTCACCACGAGCAGCCGGCCCTGGTAGTTCAGCCGGAACCGCAGCCGGGTGATCCGCTCGGGCAAGCGGGGGGCGAACACCAGCCGCCCGTCGTGGTCGCGCATCCCGCCGAACCCGGCGACGGCGACGGTCCAGCCGCCGGCCAGCGAGGCGATGTGCAGGCCGTGCCCGGAGTTGCCGTGCAGGTTCTGCAGGTCGGTCAGGGTGGCCTCGCCCCAGTAGTCGTAGGCCAGCGCCAGGTGACCGGTCTCGGCGGCCACCACGCCCTGCTGGGTGGCCGACAGCGAGGAGTCGCGCACCGTCCGCGCCTCGTAGTAGGCGAAGTCGGCGCTCTTCTCCTCGGGGGTGAAGGCGTCCCCGCGCAGGTGCAGCGCCATCACCAGGTCCGCCTGCTTGATCACCTGCTTGCGGTAGATGTCGAAGTACGGGTAGTGCAGCAGGAGCGGGTAGCAGTCCGGCGGGGTGGCCTCGAAGTCCCACTCCTCGTGGTGGGTGAAGGCGTCGGACTGCATGTGCACGCCGCGCCGGGTGTCGTAGGGCACCGCCATCAGCGCGGCCGCGCGGTCCCAGCGGATGGTCTCGTCCTCGGTGACACCGAGCCGGCCGGCGACGTCGGGCTGCCGCTCCACCGCCGCGATCGCCTCGCGCAGGTTCCGCTGTGCCATCAGGTTCGTGTAGACGTTGTTGTCCACGACGGCGGTGTACTCGTCGGGGCCGGTGACGCCGTCGATGCGGAAGCCGTGCTCGTCGTCGAAGTGCCCCAGCGAGGCCCACAGCCGGGCGGTCTCGATCAGCAGCTCGGCGCCGTGGTCGCGGTCGAACTCCTCGTCGGCGGTGGCGTTGTGGTACCGGACGACGGCGTCGGCGATGTCGGCGTTGATGTGGAAGGCCGCCGTCCCCGCCGGCCAGTAGCCCGAGGTCTCCTCCCCGCGGATCGTGCGCCACGGGAAGGCCGCGCCCTCCAGCCCGAGCTCCCGGGCGCGGTCCCGGGCCAGGTCGAGGGTGGAGTGCCGCCAGCGCAGCGCGTCGCGCGCCGCCGCCGGGGCGATGTAGGTGAGCACGGGGAGCACGTAGGTTTCGGTATCCCAGAAGGTGTGCCCGTCGTAGCCGGGACCGGTCAGTCCCTTGGCCGGGATGGGCTGGCGCTCGGCCCGCAGCCCGGCCTGCAGCAGGTGGAAGACGCCGACCCGCACCGCCTGCTGCAGCTCGTCGTCCCCCTCGATCTCGACGTCGGCGTGCTGCCAGTGCTCGTCGAGCACCTCGCGCTGCTCGCGCAGCAGCCGCTCGAAGCCGGCGAGCTTGGCGGTGGCCAGCGCCCCCTCCACCTGGTCGCGCAGCGCGGCGGCCGACCGCCGGGACGACCAGCCGTAGGACAGGAACTTGACCAGCTTGACCGACGAGCCCTGCGGCAGCCGGGCGGCGAGCGCGAAGCGGGCCAGGTCGTCGGTGGCCTCGACGTCGGTCGTGGAGGTGTCGGGCACCTCGACCACGTGGTCCATGCCGGCGGCCATCCGCAGCCGGCTGCGCTTGGTGCGGTGCACCAGCACCGCCCGCTGTCCGCGGGCCACGGCCATCTCGTTGACCAGCGGGCGGGCCAGCGCCGCGGCCGCGCGCGGGTCGTCGGCCTCCGAGCCGCTGTCCACCGGCTCGTTGGCCAGCAGGTCCGACTGCAGGGCGATGTAGAGGTCCCCCTGCCCGTCGGTGCACTCCACGGTGTACTCGATGGCGGCGATCGAGCGGCGGCGCAGCGACACCATCCGCGTGCTCGTCACGGTCACCACCCGCCCGTTCGGCGAGCGCCACTCGGTGCTGCGGCGCAGCAGGCCGCGGCGCAGGTCCAGCGTGCGCCGGTGCTCGATGATCTCGCCGTAGTCCAGGTCCAGCGGGGAGTCGCCGACCAGCAGCCGGATCAGCTTGCCGTCGGTCACGTTGACCACGGTCTGCCCCTGCTCGGGGAAGCCGTACCCGGCCTCGGCGTAGGGCAGCGGCCGCTCCTCGAAGAAGCCGTTGAGGTAGGTGCCCGGAACGACGACCGGCTCGCCCTCCTCGAACGACCCGCGCATGCCGATGTGCCCGTTGGACAGCGCGAACACCGACTCGTGCACGGCCAGGGACGCGTGGTCCAGCCCCGTCTCGGTCAGCGCCCACGGCTCGATCGGGAAGTGCGGCCGCCCCTCCGTCACGGTGCCCCCTCGCCGGGCCGGGCCCCGCCCAGAGGGGACCTCGCCGACTTGGTCACCTCGACTCCTCCAGCAGGTCGGCGAGGTCCTGGACGACGACGTCCGCGCCGGACGCCGCCAGGGCCTCGGCCTGCCCGACCCGGTCGACGCCGACGACGTAGCCGAACGCGCCCGCCCGGCCCGCGGCCACCCCGGCCAGCGCGTCCTCGAAGACGACGGCCTCGGCCGGCTGCACCCCGAGAGCCCGGGCGCCGGCCAGGAAGGTGTCGGGGGCGGGCTTGCCGCGAAGTCCCTGTGCCGCCGCCACCTCGCCGTCCACCCGGGTGTCGATCAGGTCGGCGAAGCCGCCGGCCTCGATCACCTGTCCACCGTTGCGCGAGGCGGTGACCACGGCCGCCGCCAGCCCCGCCTCCTTGGCCGCCCGCAGGTAGCGGAGGGAGCCCGGGTACACCTCGACGCCGTGCTCGGCGAGCTCGGCGTGCACGAGCTGGTTCTTGCGCAGGCCGACCCCGTGCACCGTGGCGGCGTCCGGCGGGTCGTCCGGCGTCCCCTCGGGCAGCCCGATGCCGCGACTGGCCAGGAAGTCGCGCACCCCGTCCAGGCGGGGCTTGCCGTCGACGTAGCGGTTGTAGTCCTGCTGCGTGAACTCCCCGGCCGCGGGGTCGCTGCGGCGCAGGAACTCGTCGAACGTGCGCTTCCAGGCGGCCATGTGGACGGTCGCCGTCCGGGTGAGGACGCCGTCCAGGTCGAACAGGCAGGCACGGATCGAGCCGGGGAGACCGAGCACGGCACGACGCTACCGGCGTCCGCCCGCCGCCGCCGGGCCAGAAACCCCTGCTCACCGGCGGGAGGCCCCGTCCCGGGCCCGGCCCTGGACCTGCGAAGGGCGGGGAGGACCGGGTCCTTCTAGGGTCGGCGCGGGGACGCCCGTCCCCGTCCACCGCGAGATGCGAGGAGAGCACCGCCCATGGCCGAGCGCCCGACGCCTCCCAGCCCCTACGACTTCCTGCCGCAGGTCCCGGGCTTCGAGGTGACCAGCACCGACGTGACCGACGGCGAGCCGCTGTCCTCGCCGCAGGTGAGCGGGGTCATGGGCGCCGGCGGCGAGGACCGCTCGCCGCAGCTGTCCTGGTCGGGCTTCCCGGAGGGCACCGGCAGCTTCGCGATCACCGTCTACGACCCCGACGCCCCCACCCACAGCGGCTTCTGGCACTGGGCGGTGGCCAACATCCCGGTCTCGGTCACCGAGCTGCCCAGCGGAGCCGGCGACCAGCAGGGGTCCGGACTGCCCGAGGGCGCCGTCCAGCTGCGCAACGACGCCGGCTTCCCCGGTTTCGTGGGTGCCGCTCCCCCGGCCGGCCACGGGCCGCACCGCTACTACATCACGGTGCACGCCGTCGACGTCGAGCGGCTCGACGTGACCCCGGACGCCTCCCCCGCGTTCCTGGGCTTCAACCTGTTCGGCCACACCCTGGCCCGCGCCGTTCTCGTCGGCACCTACGAACAGGGCTGAACGGCTCGGTTTCGTACCGCAGGGCGACCGGCCGGACGCGCTGCGCGCCCGAGACGCGGCGGTTCGTTGAACGTTGTCGTACCTGCTCGCTGAGCTAGCAACATGGTGCCATGGCGACGACCGGGGCACGCGGAGGTGCGCCCCGGCGTCGCCGCCGCGGTGCGCCAGCGGCCGTCGTGTCCGTCGTCCTGCTTGCTCTGCTGCTCACCGGGTTCGACGTCCCCCGGTGGGCGACCGCGCAGGAGGACCCCGCGCCTCCGACACAGGGATCCCCCGTGCCCGCGGCGCAGGAGCCCGCCGCACCCGCCGTGCAGGAGCCCCCCACACCCGCCGTGCAGGAGCCCGCCGCACCCGCCGTGCAGGAGCCCCCCACACCCGCGGACGTCGTCCCCGGGGTGACCGCCGCCCAGGGTGGCGTGGGCACGTTCGCCGTCGTCGTCGCCCGTCAGGAGGAGCGTCAGACCGGCGTGTCCATCCGCGCCGCCGAGGCCCGCAGCGCCCGGGTGCTGGCCCGGACGGCGGGCAACGACCTGGCCGAGCGGCCCTTTCCCACCGCCTCGCTGGTCAAGCTGTTCCTCGCCGAGGACGTCCTGCACCGCGCCCGCACCGGAGCCGTCACCCTGACCCCCGAGGACCGGGCGCAGCTCGAGGTGATGATCCGCGGCTCGAACGACCCCGCGGCCTCGGACGTCTGGGTCCGCTTCGGCGGAGCGCAGGCGGTGCTCGACGTCGCCACCCGCTATGGCCTGACCGGCACCGCACCGCCCCTGCGGTGGGGGCAGTGGGGCGAGACGACGACGACCGCCGCCGACCTGGCCCGCTTCCTCGCCCGGCTGCCGGTCATCGCCCACCCGGACGACGCCGCCGCGCTGCAGAGCTGGATGGGCACCGCGACGCCGATCGCCTCCGACGGCTTCGACCAGCAGTACGGCGTCTTCGGGACGCTGCCCGGGGCCGCGGTCAAGCAGGGGTGGATGTGCTGCCTCAGCGGCCAGCGGCACCTGCACTCGGTGGGGATCGCCGACGGGCGGGTCGTGGTGCTGCTCAGCGAGGTGCCCCGGTCGGTGGGCTGGGACGCGGCCAAGGCGGCGCTCGACGACGCCGCCGCCGCGGTGCCGCCGCCGGCGGGCTCCTGAGCTCAGCTCCCGTCGGCGAGGTCGGCCACGCCCACGGTCGCCAGCCGGGCGAAGCCGGTCCGCTCGTAGACCCGCGCGACGTCGTCGTCCCCGGCCACCAGGAACACCAGCTCGGCGGTCTCCCGGGCGTGTGCGGTCAGCGCCGAGGCCAGCCCCGCGCCCAGCCCGCGCCCCCGCAGCCGGGGCAGCGTGGCCACGCCGGCGATCTCGGTGACCTCCGCGCCGTCGACGTCCACCGGGTGGTGCGTGCCGACCGCGACCGGCTCGCCGTCCTCGACCGCGACCATCATGACCGTGCGGCCGGTCGCGATCCGCTCGCGCAGGACCGCGGTGCGCGGCGAGCCGAGCGCCACGCCGACCGAGGGGCCGCCCGCCTCCGAGCGCGGCCCCGGGTGGGCGAAGGCGATCGACGCCAGCCGCTCGTAGCGCGGCAGTGCGGGGTCTTCGGCGCCGACCAGGTACAGCCGCACGCCGGAGGGCAGCAGCAGCTCCACCGGGTCCGCGGCGACCAGCAGGGGCGAGGAGTCCACGGCCAGCCCCGCCGCGCGCACGGCTGCCTCGACCGTCGGCGCGTCCTCGCACACCCACTCGAGCGCCACCGGCAGGCCCGCGGCCTCCTGGAGTGCGGCGGCTGCCCGGACGTCGTCGGCGCTCACCGTCTCCCCCGGCCGCGGCCGCGCCGGGTAGGGCCACGTGGGGCTGCCGACCGGCACGTCGAGACCGCCGACGGTCTCGATGCGCGCGTCCGGCAGCGGCGCCGCGGCGAAGTACCGCTCGACGCGCTCGAGCAGCCCGGAGGGCAGGGACACACCGGCACCCTAGACGGGGCGCAGAACGGCGTCCGCCGATGGCCGCCCGAGCGCCCGGGAGCCACCCGGGCGGGTGAGGCACCGGGGGCGGACGGCACGATGGAGCCGTGACAGGAGTGCGATGGGTGGCGTGACGGCGGCGGCACGACCCCCGGTGTCGCCCTACGCGGTCTTCGACCGCGCCTCGTGGCGCGCCCTCGCGGCGGGCACCTCGCTGCCCCTGGACGCGACGCAGCTGGAGTCCCTGGCCAGCCTCGGTGACCGGATCGACCTCGACGAGGTGACGACGGTCTACCTGCCGCTGGCCGGGCTGCTGCGGCTGCACGTGGAGGCCAGCCGGCGGCTGTGGGCGGCTCGCAGCGAGTTCCTGGGCGACTCGACGGCCAAGGTGCCCTACGTGATCGCGGTGGCGGGCAGCGTCGCCGTCGGCAAGAGCACCACCGCCCGGCTGCTGCAGACGCTGCTGGCGGCCGGCCCGGGCACCCCCCGGGTCGACCTGGTGACCACCGACGGGTTCCTGCTGCCCAACGCCCAGCTGGAGGCCCGCGGGCTGCTCGGGCGCAAGGGCTTCCCGGAGAGCTACGACCGGCGGGCGCTGCTGCGCTTCCTCGCCGACGTGAAGTCCGGCCGCGGCCAGGTCGGGGCCCCGCTGTACGACCACCTGTCCTACGACGTCGTCCCCGATGGTCGGCAGGTCGTCGACCGGCCCGACATCCTCGTGCTGGAGGGGCTCAACGTGCTGCAGGCCGGCCGCCCGGCCGACGGCCGCGCACCCGAGGTGTTCCTCTCCGACTTCTTCGACTTCTCGGTCTACGTCGACGCCGCCGAGTCCGACATCCGGCAGTGGTACGTCGAGCGCTTCCTCGCCCTGCGGCGGACGGCGTTCGCCGACACCAGCGCCTACTTCCACCGCTTCGCCGGCCTGACCGACGAGCAGGCCCGTGACACGGCGCTCGGCATCTGGGCGGCCGTCAACGGTCCCAACCTGCGCGACAACATCGCCCCGACCCGCTCCCGCGCCCGGCTGGTGCTGCAGAAGGCCGCCGACCACGAGGTGCGCCGGGTCCTGCTGCGCAAGATCTGACGGCGATCTTTGCCCGTTGTAGCTGTTGTGTCTTCCTCGTCATGTATTTCGATGCGGTCCGTTGGGGATAACGGGAGTGGGTCACGCACGCGCCTCCACCTCACCCGGCGGCGCGGTGGTCGTCGAACTGCCGCGGGCCGCCCCGGGGGCCTGGGCCTCGAACCGGCGCCCCGGCGCTGGGCGCCGTCCCCCGTGCGCCGAGTACGTGCCACGGGTGTCGGTCGGTCGGTCGGTCGTCGCCTGTGACGGGTGGTGTCGCGTCACAGGCGACGACCGGCGCTCCCCGGGGGTGCGTTGCCCCTCCCCCGTAGTGGCGGGTTCCCCGAGTCGTGTCGTTGGAGCACGGTTGGGCATAACGGCAGAAGGCGGGACGCGGAGGGGCGCCGGTCATCGACCGGCGCCCCTCGCGGGCATCGTCGGGCCCCCGGGTGGGACAGCGCCGGCTCCCGCCCCGCCCGGCTCGCCGGGTGCCGCCCGCAGGCGGCGGGCGTCAGGCCTGCGCGCCCGCCGGGACGGCGTCGGCCGCCGTCCCCAGGTCGTCCGGTGCGCCCTCGCTGCGGTCCGGAACGCGGGCCGCGGGTCCCGGGGCCGGCTCGAGCTCGGCGAAGGCCTCCGGCGACGGGCAGGAGCAGACCAGGTTGCGGTCGCCGTAGGCCTGGTCGATCCGGCGCACCGGTGCGAGGTAGCCGCGGCCGCGCAGTGCCGGCACCGGGTAGACGGCGACCTCGCGCGGATAGGGCCGGCCCCACTCCCCCGCCACCATGGCGAGGGTGTGCGGGGCGTTGCGCAGCGGGTTGTCGGTCCGGTCGTACTCCCCGGTGGCGACCTTCTCGATCTCCGCGCGGATGGCGACCATCGCGTCGACGAAACGGTCCAGCTCGCCCTGGTCCTCGCTCTCGGTCGGCTCGACCATCAGCGTGCCGGCGACCGGGAAGCTCATCGTCGGCGCGTGGAAGCCGAAGTCGACCAGCCGCTTGGCGATGTCGTCGTTGGTGATCCCGGTGGCCCTGGTCAGCGGCCGGACGTCGAGGATGCACTCGTGCGCGACGAGCCCGTCGGCGCCGGTGTAGAGCACCGGGTAGTGCTCCCGCAGCCGCGTGGCGACGTAGTTCGCGGCCAGGATCGCGTGCTCGGTGGCCTGCAGCAGCCCGTCGGGCCCCATCAGCCGCAGGTACGCCCAGGAGATCGGCAGGATGCCGGCCGATCCCCACGGCGCGGCCGAGACCGCCGGGCCCTGGGTGCCCGTGTCGATCAGCGGGTGGCCGGGCAGGAAGGGCACCAGGTGCTCCCGGACGCCGATCGGCCCGACGCCGGGTCCGCCGCCGCCGTGCGGGATGCAGAAGGTCTTGTGCAGGTTGAGGTGGCTGACGTCGGAGCCGAACCGGCCGGGCTTGGCCAGGCCGACCATCGCGTTGAGGTTGGCGCCGTCGACGTAGACCTGACCGCCGGCGTCGTGCACGGCCGCGCAGATCTCCTGGATGTCGGCCTCGAACACCCCGTGCGTCGACGGGTAGGTGATCATGATGGCGGCCAGCCGGTCGGCGTGCTGGTCGACCTTGGCGTGCAGGTCGGCGACGTCGACGTTGCCCGCCTCGTCGCAGGCCACCACGACCACCCGCATCCCGGCCATCACCGCGCTGGCGGCGTTGGTGCCGTGCGCCGAGGCCGGGATGAGGCAGACGTCGCGGTGGGCCTCACCCCGGGAGCGGTGGTAGCCGCGGATGGCCAGCAGCCCGGCGAACTCGCCCTGCGAGCCGGCGTTGGGCTGCACGCTCACCGCGGCGTAGCCGGTGACCTCGGCCAGCGCGGTGCACAGCTCGTCGATGAGCTGCCGGTAGCCGCGGGCCTGCCCGGCCGGGGCGAACGGGTGCAGCTGGGCGAACTCCGGCCAGGTGATCGCGGCCATCTCCACCGCGGAGTTCAGCTTCATGGTGCAGGAGCCGAGCGGGATCATCGTGCGGTCCAGCGCCAGGTCCTTGTCCGCGAGCGAGCGCAGGTAGCGCAGCAGCGCGGTCTCCGAGCGGTGCGCGGAGAAGACTGGGTGGGTCAGGAACGGGGTGCGGCGGCGCAGTTCGGCCGGCAGCGCATCGGCACCGCCGTCGTCCGGCGTCGCCCTGCCCTCGTCCATGCTGTCCGCCGGGACGCCGAAGGCCTTCGCGACCACGCGCAGCGTGTCGACCGACGTCGTCTCGTCACAGGCGACGCCGACGGTGTCGGCGTCCACCAGCCACAGGTTGATGCGCTGCTGCGCCGCGGCGGCGACCACCTCGGCGGCGCGGCCGGGCACCCGGGCGTGCACGGTGTCGAAGAACCGGTCGTGGACGACGTCCACTCCGCCCGCGCGCAGCCAGCCGGCCAGGGCCTGCGCGCTGCGGTGCACGCGGGCGGCGATCGCGGTCAGGCCCTCCGCGCCGTGGTAGACGGCGTAGGCGCCGGCCATGACGGCGAGCAGCACCTGCGCGGTGCAGATGTTGCTGGTCGCCTTCTCCCGGCGGATGTGCTGCTCGCGGGTCTGCAGCGCCAGGCGGTAGGCGACGTCGCCGTCGGCGTCCACCGAGACGCCGACCAGCCGGCCGGGCAGCTGCCGGGCCAGCCCCTCGCGCACCGAGAGGTAGCCGGCGTGCGGACCGCCGTACCCCATGGGGACGCCGAACCGCTGGGAGCTGCCGCAGGCGACGTCGGCGCCCCACTCCCCCGGGGCCTCCAGCAGCGTCAGCGCCAGCAGGTCGGCGGCGACGACGACCGCGGCGCCGGCCTCGTGCGCGGCGGCGGCGAGCGCCCGGTGGTCGCGGACGGCGCCGCTGGCTCCCGGGTAGGACAGCAGCACGCCGAACGCCCCCGCTCCGGGCAGGTCGGGAGGCCAGCCGGCGGCGAGGTCGGCGACGTGCAGGCCGATGCCCAGCGGCTCGGCGCGGGTGCGCAGGACGGCGAGGGTCTGCGGCAGCGTGTCCTCGTCGACGACGAAGACGGCCTCCGGCTTGGCGCGCCCGGCCCGGCGGACCAGGGTCATCGCCTCGGCGGCGGCGGTGGCCTCGTCGAGCATGGATGCGCCGGCGACGGGCAGGCCGGTGAGGTCGGCGACCATCGTCTGGAAATTGATCAGCGCCTCCAGCCGGCCCTGGCTGATCTCGGGCTGGTAGGGCGTGTAGGCGGTGTACCAGGCGGGGTTCTCCAGGATGGTCCGCTGGATGACCGCCGGGGTGACCGTGCCGGAGTAGCCGAGCCCGATCATCGAGGTGTAGACGTCGTTGGCCTCCGCGCGCTCCCGCAGCAGCCGCAGCACCGTGGCCTCGTCGGCGGCCGGCGGCAGGTCCAGCGGCGTCCGGTCGCGGACACCCTCGGGCACGCAGGCGTCGACCAGGGACTCCAGCGTCGGGTGCCCGATGGCGGCGAGCATCGCCGCGGTCTCGCCGGGCCGCGGGCCGATGTGCCGGGCGGCGAAGGACCCCGCGGGATCCAGCGCGGCGAGCGCGGGCAGGGGCTCAGGGGCACGGTCCGCCATTACATCGACGCTACCAGCGGCCACGGAGGCGGCGGTCGCCCGTCTCGCGGACGGGCCGGCGCGACCCGACCGACGCAGGTCCCGACGAGTGGGGGCCGGAGGGTCCCGCGAAGAGCGGACGCAGGGCTCGGCTCAGCCGGGGTGCGGCACGTGGCTTCGGTGTCGGCCGGAGGCCGACGGTGTCACCGCCTCACACCGCGGCGCGGCGACGGCGGCGCAGGGCCAGCTCGTCGTCGGCGGGGTGCAGCGGGGCGCCGTCGATGCGCTCGGCCGGCAGCTCGGCCAGTTCGCCGGAGAGCTCGCGCAGCGCGCCGGACACGGCGATGCCGAACACGCCCTGACCGCCGGCGAGCAGGTCCACGACCTCCTCGGCGGAGGTGCACTCGTACACCGTGGCGCCGTCGGAGAAGAGCGTGACGTTGGCGAGGTCCTTGATGCCGCGGTTGCGCAGGTGGTCGACGGCCTTGCGGATGTTCTGCAGCGAGACGCCGGTGTCGAGCAGCCGCTTGACGACCTTGAGCACCAGGATGTCGCGGAAGGAGTACAGCCGCTGGGTGCCCGAGCCGGTGGCGCTGCGCACCGACGGCGCGACGAGGCCGGTACGGGCCCAGTAGTCCAGCTGCCTGTAGGTGATGCCGGCAGCGGCACACGCCGTCGGGCCGCGGTACCCGACGAGGTCGCTGTCGACCTCGTCGTAGGACGGCGCGCCCACGGCAGCGTCGCTGAAGAGCTGACCCTGGGAGCCCTTGCTCTGGTCGCTCACGTCAGCGTCCTCCTCTGCTCCCGCAGCTGACGCCGCGGTCCCCCGCGGTGGGCACCGGACTCGTGTCGCTGCAGGCGGGCTGCCGCGTCGCGTGCCAGGACTTCCACCGCTGTTGTTCGCCGACCGTAAGCCGGGCCCTGGGGCGGGTCAACTGAGGAGGGCGGCGTGTCGCGGCACTCACCCATCGGAGGGGTATCGGCGCACCGCGCCCCGCGCTTGACCCGGAACCCGCCTCCGACCGCGACGACTCGGCGCACGTGTCCCTGCCGTCACAGCAGTCACACCTGCCGCACGCCCGCCCACCCCATGCCCCGCCCGGGCGTGGTGACGTCCTGGATGGCCACCCGTCAGGGTCCCGCCGGCCCGTCCAGAGGCTCGGCGCGCTGGAGATGGGGGTCCTGCTTCAGGTCGAGCCGCCGCCCGAGCCGGAGCCGGCGCCGAAGTCCTCCGGGGAGATCTGGTCGAGGAACTCGCGGAACTTCTCGACCTCGTCCTCCTGCTCGTCGGGGATCTCGATGCCGACCTCGTCGAGCAGCTCCTCGGCGCCGAAGATCGGGGCACCGGTGCGGACGGCGAGGGCGACGGCGTCCGACGGGCGGGCGCTGACCACCCGGTCGTCGCCGAACACCAGCTCGGCGATGTAGATGCCGTCGCGCATCTCGGTGATGTTGACCGCCTCGAGTTCCGCGCCGAGCGCGCGGACCACCTCGCGCAGCAGGTCGTGGGTCATCGGCCGGGCCGGGCGCACCCCCTGCTGCTCGAAGGCGATCGCGGCCGCCTCGACCGCACCGATCCAGATGGGCAGGTACCGCTCCCCCTGCGTCTCCTTGAGCAGGAGGATCGGCTGGTTCCCGGGCAGCTCGACCCGGACGCCGACGACTCTGAGTTCCTGCACGGTGGGGCTCCCTCAGCTGCGGCCCGGGAACGGGCGGTGGATCGGTAGGGGCGGCTGGTGGACGACGGCTCGGCGCCGGGGCCGCGGACTCGGGGCCCGGCCCCGACCACGGTACGCCCGAGTCAGGGGCGCAGGAGGTCCCGGAGGCGTGCCTCCAGCAGGGCTCCGTGCAGCTGGGCGGAGAGCCCCACGAGCTCGCGCAGCTTCTCGGTCGCCCGGTTGCGGGCCTCCTCCGAGCGCGCCCGCAGCACCGGCGCGACCAGCTGCTCGACCAGCCCGGCCTCCCGCTCGGCGCCGTTCTGGTAGACGCGCAGGTGCCGCGGCTCGATGCCGTGCCGGGCGAGCCCGGCGGCGGCCCGCGCGATCGGCAGGTCGGCCGCGGGGTGCCGCCCGTCGGCGTCGGGGACGAGCAGCCCGAACTGCACGCAGGTGGCCAGCTGCCCGGGCTCGAGCCCCGAGGCCCGCGCGAACTGCTCGCCGGTCAGGCTGCCGGTGTCGGCCTCCTCCTCCGGCGGCGGTGCCGCCGGAGGCGGGCTGCCGGGCAGGAGCTCGCCGCGGTCGAGCGCCTCGAGGTGCTCCTTGATGACCCGCAGCGGCAGGTACTGGTCGCGCTGGGCGGCCAGCACGTACCGCAGCCGGGCCACGTCGGCCGAGGAGAACTTCCGGTACCCCGACGGGGTGCGCCGGGGGTGGACGAGGTCCTCGGACTCCAGGTACCGGATCTTGCTGATCGTGACGTCCGGGAAGTCCTCACGGAGCACGGTCAGCACCTCGCCGATGGTCAGGCGTGGCGCGTGCCGCTCGTCGGGCTCCCCGGACGCGTCGGCACGCGAGGGCACCGCGCTCACGCCGCCGTCCGTGCTGTCGGCACCGTCCCCGACCCCCTGGCTGCCCGCCGGGTCACGAGCGCTCCTCGCCGGCGCCCGCCGCGCTCGTGCCCGGTGGTGCGGTGCCCATGCCTGACCTCGCGAGCCCGGTCACGCGCCGGCGGGCTCGCCCGTGCGCGGACCGGTCAGGTAGACGAGGCGGAACTTGCCGATCTGGACCTCGTCGCCCCCGGCCAGCGTCGCGACGTCGACCGGCTCGCGGTTGACGTAGGTGCCGTTGAGGCTGCCGACGTCGTGCACCGAGAAGCCGCCGCCCTCGCGGTGGAACTCCACGTGCCGGCGGCTGACGGTCACGTCGTCGAGGAAGATGTCGCTGTCGGGGTGCCGGCCGGCGGTGGTGACGTCCTGGTCGAGCAGGAAGCGGCTGCCGGCGTTCGGGCCGCGCTTGACGACCAGCAGGGCGGAGCCGGCAGGCAGCGACTCGACCGCGCCGGCGTGCGCGTCGGCCTCGGTGACCTCGGGGGTCTCGGCGGAGTCCTCGCCACCCACCTTGGGGATGACGCTGGTGGACTCCCCGATCCGCTCCTGGGACAGCGCCGCGCCGCACTGCGCGCAGAAGCGACTGCCCTCGGGGTTGTTGTGGCCACAACGAGTGCAGTGCACGTCTGTCTCCTCCGGTGCAGGGGTGGCTCCGCCGCGGACCTGGATCTGGCCGCGGGCGGCCGGCGGACGACGGGCCGGACGGCCCGTCGTGGGTCGGTCGCCGCGTCGTGCACGGCGGGCCGGGGGTCATGGAACCAGCGGCCGACCCGAGGGTCAACCGAACGTACAGGGTGAGGCTCGGCGCTTCCCCACGGGGCCGCGCGGCCCCGTGGGGCAGCATAGTGACCCCCTCCGGCGGCCCGGGGCAGGTCAGCCCGCGTCGGCCAGGGCCTGGTACGCGGCGGCGTCCAGCAGTGCCCCGGTGGGGTCGCCGCCGTCCCCGGCGACGGTGATCTCGACCAGCCAGCCCTCCCCGTAGGGGTCGGCGTTGATGGTCTCCGGCGCGTCGGTGAGGGCCTCGTTGGCGGCGGTCACGACGCCGGCCACCGGCGCGTAGATGTCGGAGACCGACTTGGTCGACTCGACCTCGCCGATGGGGGTGCCGGGCGCGACCTCGGTCCCGACCTCGGGCAGCTGCACGAAGACGATGTCGCCCAGCGCGTCCTGGGCGTGGTCGGTGATGCCGACCCGCACCACGGCGCCCTCGCTCTCACCCGGCTGCAGCAGGGCCCACTCGTGCTGCTCGGTGTAGCGGCGGTCGTCGGGTGTGGTCATGCAGCGGCTCCTCGTGGGGGTGATGCGGGCCGGCGCGGCGTCAGTTGCCGTCGTCGGTGTCGGGCTGAGCGTATTGAGGCCGGTCCAGCTGCCGCAACGCGTCCACCAGCACGGTCGGGGACTGCTCGATGTCGACGCTGCCGCCCTGCCGGCCGACCCGGTCGACGACACCGCCGGGGATGTTCATCGCCGTCTGCAGGTCCTGCGGCGAGCCGATGACCCGGATCTCGTAGGGGCTCTGCACCGCGGTGCCGTCGATGCGCAGCTGCCCCGGCTCGCCGGTGACCGCCGTGGAGACCCCGACGCGGACGCCGTCGATCTGCATCGTCTCCGCTCCCGCGCCGCGCAGCTCCTGGACGGCGTCGAGCAGGTCGGCGACCCGCACGCGGCCCTCCGGGTCGCGGACGGTCATGATCAGGCCCGGACCCTGGGCGGCGACGGTGCCGTTGAGGATGCCGAGGGCCTCGGCCCGCTCCCGGGCCTCCTGCAGCGCGGCCTCGGACTGGCTGTCGGAGCTGTTCAGCTCCCGCAGCGCGGCGCGCTGGTCGGCGATCTGCTCGCGCAGCCGGTCCTCACGGGCGTCGAGGTCGTCGAGGATGCGGACCAGGTCCTCCTCGCGGAGGGTCGAGTAGTCCTCCCCCGTCCCCGTGGTGCGCACCTGGACGGCGAAGGCGAAGCCGAGCAGCAGGGTGAGGACGCCGATCAGCGCCGCGGCGAGCGGGTCGCGCCGGCGCCGCCGCGGCGCGGGTGCCGCCGGGGCCGGCTGCTCCGCCGCCGGCGGCTCGGCGTCCGCGCCGGGCGCGGGGGTGACCGGGTCGGGGGCGTGGAGGTCAGGAGCGTCGAGATCGGGAGCGGCGAGGTCGGGAGCGGCGAGGTCGGGAGCGTGGAAGTCGGGCGCGGCGAGGTCGGGCGCGTCGTCGCCGGGGTGGACGTCGTCCGCCGGCCGCTCGTCGGGCCCGGGCGCCGGGCGCTGCGGCCCGCTCATGCCCGGAACACGTGCCGGCGGATGGCCGCGGCGTTGCCGAAGATGCGGATGCCCAGGACGACGACCACGGCCGTGGACAGCTGCGCGCCCACGCCCAGCTGGTCGCCGAGGAACACCACCAGCGCGGCCACCACCACGTTGGACACGAACGAGATGACGAACACCTTGGCGTCGAAGATCCCGTCGAGCCGGGCGCGGAAGCCGCCGAAGACGGCGTCGAGGGCGGCGACCACGGCGATCGGCAGGTAGGGCTGCAGCCACAGCGGCACGGTGGGGTCGAACACCAGCCCGAGGAGGATGCCGGCGGCCAACCCGAGGATCGGGATCACGGTCAGCCTCCCGGCGCGGGCTCGGGGGCCGGAGGAGGCGGCACTGCGGACACCGGGACGGCGGATCGGAGCTCGGGGAAGCTCCCGGCGGGCAGGGACAGCTCGTCCTCCTGGGCGAACTCGAAGCGCAGTCCGTAGGTGTCGGAGATGACGGCGAGGGCGTTGACCTCGGGGCTGGCCAGGAACCGGCCGCGCAGCGTCCCCGGATCGCCGACCGCGCTGACCAGATAGGGGTTGGTGACCGGCCGGAAGTCGACGAGGACCGCCTCGCCGGCGAAGCGGATCGCCGTCGTCGGGCCCAGCCGCTGGCCGTTGATGCTGACCGCCTCGGCGCCGGACGCCCACAGCGCGTTGACCACCAGCTGCAGGTCGCCGTCGCGGACCTGGCCGCGGGGGTCGGCCTCCGTCGTCCCGCCGACCGGGTCGGCGTCGGCGTCGGGTCCGGCGTCGGCCAGGGTGACCAGCAGGCCGGGGCCGCTGACCGGGGGCACCGCGGCGGCGAGCTCGGCGCCGGCCAGCCGGTCGAGGGCCCGCTGCCCGACGGCGGTGGCCGCCAGCGCGTCGTCCCGGGCGGCGGTGACCTGCTCGCGCACCGTCTCCAGGTCGGCGGCGAGCCCGTCGGTGGTCGCCGACTCCCCCTCGATCTCCGCGACCAGCGCCATGCGCACCTCCTCGCGGCCCTGGGCGCCGGCCGCGGCCTGGTCGTAGGTGACCGCGGCCAGCACACCGGCGACGGCCATCACCGCGGCGACGGCGAACTGGCCCCGGCGTCGCCGGGACCGCGGGGCCGCCTCCCCCGCGGCGCGCACCGCGCGGGCCCGCGCGGCCCGGGCGTAGGCCGGGTCGAGGGTCTCGGCGAGCACCTGGTCGAGCAGCGAGGCGCCCAGCGAGCGTGGCCCGCCGCCGCGCCGCACGGTGGTCACGGCGGGCTCCCGGCGGCCCGCTCGGCGCGGACCAGCCCGACGACCTGGACGACGTAGAGGACGCCGGCGAGGAGGTACAGGGCGCTGCCCCAGATGGTCAGCGCCCAGGCGACGGGCGCCACGACGGACGCGACCGGCCCGGCGCCGTCGGCGAGGAGCAGCAGCGGGAAGGCGTAGAGCAGGATGAACGTCGCCGCCTTGCCCAGGTAGTGCACCTGCAGCGGCGGGTAGCCGTGGGCGCGCAGCACCAGCAGCGCCAGGCCCAGCACCAGCTCGCGCCCGACCAGGGCGGCGACCAGCCACAGCGGGACGACGTCGCGCAGCACGAAGGCGACCAGCGTGGCGACGATGTACAGGCGGTCGGCGGCCGGGTCGAGCAGGGCCCCCAGCCGGCTGGACTGCCCGAGGGAACGGGCCAGCGCGCCGTCGGCCCAGTCGGTGGCCCCGGAGACCATGAGCACGACCACGGCCCAGCCGTCGGCCTGCGGCCCCAGCAGCAGCCAGAGGAACAGCGGGACCCCGAGCAGCCGCAGCACCGACAGCGCGTTGGGCAGCGTCCACACCCGGTCGGGCAGCAGGTTGCGGTCGGCCACGGTGCCGTAGCCGCCCACCCCGCCGGCCCCCGGCCGGGCCGAGGCGTCGGCGGACGGCCCGTTGGACGACGTCACGACACCTCCGCACCCGCTGGTCACCGGCCCCCGAGGCTAGTGTCCCGCGCCGACACTCCTCGGGGCGGCGCACCGGGAGCCCGGTTCGCACCCCCTGCCCGGCGTGCCGGAGCGTGCGCGGGGACCCGGAGGTCGGTCCCGCCCCGGGCCTGCGGAGGGCGGCGAGGACGGGCGGCCCCCTGCAGGGCCCCGTCCCGGGAGGCCCGTCCGGAGGCTCGTCGCGAGCTCGCGAGCGATGGGGCGGGAGGGTCCTTGTTCAGGCGGGCACGGCGGTCAGCGACGCGGGCGCCGGCTCGTGGCCCATCGGGCGGCGGGAGAAGCTGCCGGTGCCGTGGGAGACCGAGCGCAGCGCCCCGGCGTAGCCGAGCAGCTCGACCTCGGGCACCTCGGCGCGCACCGTCGTCCGGTCGCGCTCGGGATCGGCGTCGCTGCCGGTGACCCGTGCCCGCCGTCCGGACAGGTCGCTCATCACCGCGCCGACGTACTCCCCCGGCACCACCACCTGCACCTCGCACCAGGGCTCCAGCACCCGGGTGCCGGCGGCCGCGGCCGCCTCGCGCAGCGCCAGCGCGCCGGCGGCCTGGAAGGCGGCGTCGGAGGAGTCCACCGAGTGCGCCTTGCCGTCGACGAGGGTCACGTGCACGTCGACGATCGGCCGGTCGCCGGCGACCCCGCGCTCGGCCTGGGCGCGGATGCCCTTCTCCACGCTGCCGTGGAACTGGTTGGGCACGGTGCCGCCGACGATGCGCTGCTCGAAAACGACGCCGGAGCCGGGCGGCCCGGGCTCGGCCTCGATCACCACGATGGCGTACTGGCCGTGCCCGCCGGACTGCTTGACGTGCCGGCCGGTGGCCCGCGCCGGCCCGGCCAGGGTCTCCACCATCGGCACCCGCACCGGGACGGTGTTCACCGCGACGCCGTGCCGGGTGCGCAGCCGTTCCAGCAGCACCTCGGCGTGCGCCTCCCCGACGCACCACAGCAGCAGCTGCCCGGTGTCGGGCCGGCGCTCGAGGCGGACCGTCGGGTCCTCGGCGACCAACCGGGACAACGCCGTGGCCAGCCGGTCCTCGTCGCCCCGGGACGCCGCCTCCACCGCGACCGGCAGCTGGGGCGTGGGCAGGTCCCACGGTGGGACCAGCCGCGGGTCCTCGGGCGAGGACAGGGTGTCCCCGGTCTCGGCCGCGGTGAGGCGGGCGACGGCGCAGATGTCGCCCGCCGGGCAGGCCGCGACCGGGCGGAGGGTCGCGCCCAGCGGCGAGCTCACCGCGCCGATCCGTTCGTCGACGTCGTGGTCGGGGTGCCCGCGGTCGGCCATGCCGTGCCCGGAGACGTGCACCGGGGTGTCCGGGCGCAGGATGCCGGAGAAGACCCGCACCAGCGAGACGCGGCCGAGGTAGGGGTCGGTCGTCGTCTTGACCACCTCGGCGACCAGCGGGCCGTCCGGGTCGCAGGTCAGCGGCGGCGCCGGCGAGCCGTCGGGGCGGGTGACCGGTGGGCAGCCGTGCTCCATCGGGCACGGGAAGCCGTTGACCAGGAGGTAGAGGAGGGAGTCCATGCCGATGCCCTGCAGCGGCGCGGCGCAGAGCACGGGGTGGAAGTGGCCGCGCGCGACCGCGGTCCCCAGGTCGCTCATCAGGTCGCCCTGGACCAGCTCGTCGCCGGCGAGGTAGCGCTCCATCAGCGCCTCGTCCTCGCTCTCGCCGATGATGCCCTCGATCAGCTCGCTGCGCAGACGGTCGGCGTCCGGGGCCTCGGCGCCGGGTTCCAGCAGGTTGACCAGCCCCGAGACGCTGCCGTCCGGGCCCCGTTCGACGAGGTGGACGGGGTAGACGCCCGCGCCCAGCATCATCTGGCACAGCCGGACGGTCTCCTCGACGTCGGCCCGGGCGCGGTCCAGCTGGGTGACGACCACCGCGCGCGGCATGCCCACCGCCGCGCACTCCTCCCACAGCTGCACGGTGCCCGCGTCGACGCCGTTCACCGCGGAGACGACGAACAGCGCGGCGTCGGCCGCGCGCAGCCCGGCCCGCAGCTCGCCGACGAAGTCCGGGGAGCCCGGGGTGTCCAGCAGGGTGATGCGGTGCCCGTCGTGCTCGACGGTGGCCACGCCGAGCGACACCGAGCGCTGCTGGCGGGCCTCCACCTCCTCGCTGTCCAGGCAGGTGGTGCCGTCCTCGACCCGGCCGGCCCGGGTCAGCGCGCCGGTGGCGACCAGCAGCGCCTCGGCGAGGGTGGTCTTGCCCGCGGCCGCGTGGCCCACCAGGGCCACGTTGCGGACCTTCTCGGCCGGCCGCGGGCCGGGTGCGGCGACGGTCTCCTTGCCCACGCCGCTCAGCCGTTCGCCGGCTCGGGGACGACGGCGCAGGTGCCTGCGGCCGGGTGGAAGACGCCGGTGTGCCCGTCGGGGTCCCACTGGACGACGTACGGCGGCCCGCCGCCCTCTCCCCTGACCTCGAGCACCCTGCCGGTGCGCTCGGCTTCTCCCTGGTGGGTGGACCGGACGACGATCCGGTCCCCGACGCGTGCTTGCACGACGACCTCCTGGCGGCTGCCCCGTCTGTGTGCTGTGGGTCACAGCCTGCCTGCGGCGCCCGGACCGATCAAGGGACCCGGGCCCGTCGCCTCCCCGTTCGGCCGGAGCCCATGCTGGTGGCATGACGAGCCCCCGGCACGCGGCCGGCCGCGATCAGCAGAGCGGGCTCGCGCACGCCGTCCCCCGGGAGACCGCCGACGGACCGCCGCCCTGGCTGGCCGCCTGCGGGACCCCCGTCGCCGTCGTCCAGGGCAGCTGGTCGGGGCGGCACGGGCTGGGGTCGGCGTCGCCCTGCCCGGAGTGCGCCCGCCGCGCGTCGGCCTGACCCTTCCCCGTCGGAGCGGCTGTCCGACGTCCGGTGTCGAGAAGCTATCGTTGGGGATAACGGTACTTCGCGCTCAGGCGTAGGTGGCACGGCCGGCAGAACGGGTCAGCGGGCGGGTGCCCCGAGGGCGGGCGACGTCGGGACCGGCGCGGCGAGGTCCACCACCCGCCAGCGCCGCCGACCGGCTCCGGTCTGCCGAGCCGTGGCGGTCGTGGCCGCGGCCCCGGGACGGGGTCGGGTGCCCGCTCGGGCCGGATCTCCTCGGTGGGTTGCCGGGTGGAGCCCCGGACGGCGCGGAGGTGATCGATGCCCCGGGCGCCGGCCGGACGCGGTCCGCACCGCGGTCGTGGCGCTCAGCCGGTGGCCGGCGCCCCGATCACCGCGTCGAGCAGGGCGGCGCCCCGGAGCAGTGCCCGCGACCGGGCGGTGATGGCGGCCTCCCGGGTGGCGAGCGTCGCCTCGACCTCCTCCCACCGGCGCGCCCGGCGCAGCTCGGGCACCAGCATCCGCAGCGGGTCGATGCGGTACCCGGCGCGGCGCAGCTGGTGCACGATCCGCGCGTCGCGGACGTCGCTCGGCGAGTAGCTGCGCGCCCCGCCGCCGGGCGACCGCCGCGGCACCACGAGCCCCTCGACGTCCCAGTGGCGCAGCGTCGAGGTCCGGACCCCGAGGGCGGCGGCGAGCTCGGAGACGCCCATCGCGTCCGAGGGCCGGGGCTCGTCGATCGGCTCGGCCGCGATCGCGGCCGCCGCCTCCTTCGCCAGCCCGAGCTCCCCCGCTCGGTGTGCAGCCGGGCGTGGGCCTCGTCCAGCAGGGCGAGCAGGTCCGACGGCGGCCCGTCGTGGGCCGCGCGCACCATCCGCTTGGCGTCGACCGGGCCGATGCCGGCCGCGAGGGCGCGGTACGCCAGCACGGCCTGCACGTGCGCCTCGGTGTAGCTGCGGTAGCCGGACCGGGTGCGCGCCACGGGGGGCAGGACGCCGTCGCGCTCGAGGTCGCGGACCTGCTGGACCGAGTACCCGGCCCGCCGGGCGACATCGACCGTCCGCAGGCCTGACTGGAGACTTCTCACGCCGTCCTCTCGGTCGAGACCGCCGAAGTCTCCACCAGCACCTCAACGGAACACTGGAAGGCATGAGCGTGGACGAGGTCATCAACTCATCGAGGGCCTGGGCGGCGTGCTGACACTGCGGCCGCAGCCCGGCGACGGCTCCCCGGAGATCGCCTGGGACGACGCCTTCCTCTACTACGCGCCCGACGGCGTCGTCCCCCGGACCCAGCCCTTCGCCACCGTCGTGACCAAGGACCACCCCGGCGACGCGGGCTCGCGGCTCGACCGTCCCGGCGCCTTCCGCGTCAACGTCGCCGCCGGGACCGACGATTTCCGGCGGTGGACCGGCCGGGACCCCCGGGAGCCGGCCACCGGCGACCTCGACCCGAGCACTCCGGACGTCGTCCTCCCCCACCCCGTCCACGGCCACCTGGGATGGCTCGCCGTCGTCGACCCGGGGTCCCGCACGGACCAGGCGGTCCGGGACCTGCTGCGGACGGCGCACTCCCTGGCCCGCGCCCGGTACGAGCGCCGCTCCGGATCGGCGCCCGTTCCGCAGGCGCGGCGTCCGGTTGCCGGTCCCGCTGCCCGCGACGGCGCGCTAGGTTGGGGATAACGGTTGGGTTGACCGTTCGGGACGGCTACGACCGGCCCGAGCCGTGCCACGGTGTCCTCCTCCGCCCCACCCCGAGCCGGGAGGACGCGCGACCATGACGGGACCGAGCCGCGAGGAGCTGCTGCGAGCGCTCTACCGGGCCTTCAACGCACGCGACGTCGACACGGTGCTGGCCGCCATGGCCGCGGACGTCGACTGGCCCAACGGCTGGGAGGGCGGCCGGGTCGTCGGGCACGACGCCGTCCGCCGCTACTGGGAACGCCAGTGGGCCGAGATCCGGCCGAGAGTCGAGCCGACCGGCATCCGTGAGCGCACCGACGGCACGGTCGAGGTGGGCGTGCACCAGGTGGTCCGCGACCGGGGCGGCGCCCTGCTCGCGGTCGGCGACGTCCGCCACGTCTACACCTTCGCGGGCGGGCTGGTCGCGCGCATGGACGTCGAGCAGTAGCGCGAGGCGGTCCCGGCACCGTCAGCGCGGTCGCAGCGGCCTGCCCTGCGCGTTCCGCTCGACCGCGTCGTGGCGCTGGAGGACGTGGCGTCGCGTCCCGGGCACGCGGGCTCCGGGCGGCCGCGCGGCGAGGTGGTGGTCTCGCTGGCCGTGCAGCCGTCGCCCGCCGGGCCCGGTCGGGTCCGGGCAGCCCGGACGGTCAGACCGACGTGGCCGCGACGTCCGCGGCGCCCGGAGCGGGTGCGACGGCGCTCTGGTCCCGGCCGCCGCGCTTGGCCGCGTAGAGGGCCGCGTCGGCGGCGGCGTAGAGGTCGCGCAGCTCGCTCGCGTGGTCCGGGGCGTGCGCCACGCCGACGCTCACGGTGAGCGGCAGCAGCCGGCCGTCGGGCAGCGGCAGCGGCGCCGCGCGGACGGCGGCGACCAGGTCATCGGCGCGGCGGGCGGCGACCTCGGCCGAGCAGCCGGGCAGCAGCACCGCGAGCTCGTCACCGCCCAGCCGGCTGACGACGGCGTCCGTGGTGCGGATGACGCCGGTGAGGACGCCGGCCAGGTGCACCAGGGCGTCGTCCCCCACCGGGTGGCCGTGGCCGTCGTTGATGGACTTGAAGCGGTCGACGTCGACGAGCACCAGGGCCGTCCCCCGGTCGGTGGCCGACGCCGACAGCGCGCTGGAGAGGGCGTCGTCGAGGACCCGGCGGGTGACCAGGCCGGTCAGCGAGTCGACCGCGGCCTGCCGCTCGAGAGCACGCACCAGCTGCTCCTGGCCGTCGACCGCCCGGGCCAGCAGCACCGCCATGACGACCAGCACCACCCCGATGAAGAGCAGGTCGGTCAGGGCCTCGGCGCGCTCCTCGGTCCGCAGCAGGAAGGCCCCGTCGACGACGATCGCCATCGTGGTGACCGCCGCCGCGACCGGTGCACGCAGCTGCGAGGCCGCGAAGAGCACCGGCAGGGCCAGCAGGGGATGGGCGACGTTCTCGGCGTCCGGGTAGACGAGCACGAGCGTCCCGATGGCGACCACCCCCACGACGGGCATGGCCGGCCAGACGCACCACCGGGTCAGCCGGGAGCGGGCCACCGCGTGCGGCAGCGCTGCGAAGACCAGCAGACCGCCCAGCAGTGGCACGGCGACCGCGGAGCCGACCGTCGACGACGGCGTGGGCTCCACGACCAGGTAGGCCGTCAGCAGGAAGGCACCGGCGAGGAAGAGCACGGTGGAGACGCGGGCGGCCTGCCGCTCGTTCCGGGGCCGCAGGACCGAGGACTTTCGCACACCGCCGTCAACGGCACGCCTGCTGCCGGCCTGGAGCCGTGCGAGCGCCGCGGGAACCGGAGATCACCCCTGCGGGGGGCGTGCCGGCGCGGCACACGCGCCGTCCGGACCGCAGGGGCGGAGCGGCGCCCGCTCGTCGGGCCGCCGCTCGCCCGGCGTCGCCGCCGGACCCGCCCGCGGGCTCAGCCGGCATCGGCCCAGGAGGCGACCACCGCGACGTCGAGCGGGAAGTCGACGGGGAACCCGCCGAACAGGAGACGGCCGGCGGTGGCCGCGGCGGCGCGCACCTCCTCGGCGGCCGCGGCGGCGAGGTGCGCGGGCGCGTGGACGACGACCTCGTCGTGCAGGAAGAAGACCAGGTGCGGCCGCTGCTCCAGCGGGCCGGTGCCGCCCAGCCGCCACAGCCGGTTGCGCAGGTCGGCCAGCCAGCACAGGGCCCACTCCGCACCGGTGCCCTGGACGACGAAGTTGCGGGTGAACCGCCCCCAGGCGCGGCGGGCACGGTCCCGCTCCTCCGGCGACCCGCTGACCTCGGCCGGCTCGCCGAGCGCGACGGCGCGCTCGGCCCACGCGCCGGTGGGGCGCGGTGAGCCGCGGCCGAGCAGGGTGTGCACCACCTCGCCGCGCTCCCCCGCCCGGGCCGCCTCCTCGACCAGACCGATCGCCCGGGGGTAGCGGCGGGCCAGCCGGGGCAGGATGCGGCCGCTCTCGCCCCGGGTGGCGCCGTACATCGCGCCGAGCAGCGCCAGCTTGGCCTGTGCCCGCGACTCGACCGTGCCGGCGGTCACCATGCCCTCGTAGAGGTCGGCGGCGCGGGCGGCCTCGGTCATCGCGCCGTCCCCGCTCATGCCGGCGAGCACCCGCGGCTCCAGCTGGGCGACGTCGGCGACGACGAGCCGCCAGCCGTCGTCGGCCACCGCCGCCGGGCGGACCTGGAGCGGGACCGAGAGCGCTCCGCCACCGTTGGACGCCCACCGCCCGGTCACCACGCCGCCGGGCACGAACCACGACCGGAACCGGCCGTCGCGGACCCAGGCGTCCAGCCAGGCCCAGCCGTTGGCGGTCAGCAGGCGGGCCAGCCGCTTGTACTCCAGCAGCGGGCCGACGGCGGGGTGGTCGAGCTGCTCGAGCGTCCAGGAGCGGGTGTCCTCCACCGGCAGCCCCGCGGCCTGCAGTGCCGCGAGCAGCGCACCGGGCGAGTCGGGGTTCAGGCCCGGTGCCCGCAGCGCCGCGCGGACCTCCTGGGCCAGCGCCTCCAGGACCGCCGGGCGGGCACCGTGCGGCGGGCGCGGGCCCAGCAGCTCGGTGAGCAGTTGCTCGTGCACGTCGGCCCGCCACGGCAGCCCGGCGTGCGTCATCTCGGCCGCCACCAGCGCCCCGGAGGACTCCGCCGCCAGCAGCAGCGCCAGCCGGGCCGGTTCCGGGGAGGCGGCGACCGCGGCCTGCTGGCGCTCGTGCTCGGCCACCGGGTCCAGGCCGTCGGCGGGGTCGTCGAGCGGGAAGAGGGCGGGGTCCGGAGCGGTGACCGGCTGCAGCGCGTCCCAGGCCGCGGTCTCACCGGCGGCGAGCAGGGACTGGTCGACGAACGGCGAGCGCCGCAGCACCGCGTGGGTGAGCCGCAGGTCGGTGCAGCGCTCGACGCGGACGCCGACGTCCAGGAGCGCCGGGTACCAGCGGGTGGTGTCGTCCCACACCCAGCGGACCGGCGTGCGCTCCCGGTCCGCGACGACGGCCGCCAGCTGACCGGCGCGGTGCCGGGTGACCCCGGCCGCCGTCCCGTCCTCGGCGAGCTCCCGGACCTCCACGACGCCCCCGCCCCGGCGCAGCAGGACGACGCGGTTCACCGCCGCAGTGTCGCCGCCGGGACCGACGGATCGTGCGCGCCACGGGCGGGGCGCCCGTTCCGCGACGCCGGCGGGCGGCCGCTCAGGGCACCGATCCGGGCGGGACGACCCACTCGGTGGCCTGGCCGGTCACGGCTGCGACGCTGTCGTAGTCCCCGTCGTAGTGCAGCACGGTCACCCGGTGCCGCTCGGCCACCGCACCGACGACCAGGTCGGCCAGCCCGACGCCGCGCCACCGGCCGGCCTCGGCCAGGGCCGCCTGGACCTGCAGCGCGCGCTGCCAGTCCTCGTCCTCGGTGGGCAGGTACTCGTAGGCGAGCCGGCGGTCGGCCCGGACCTCCCGGTACTCCCGCGGGGACCGGGCGCTGTACAGGGCCTCCAGGTCCAGGGCGGCGCAGGTGGCGAGCAGCCCGGCGGACAGCAGGGGCACGACGCGGTCGGCCACCTGCGGGGCGGGCACCCTCGCGGCGGCACTGGTGTCGAGCAGGTAGCGGGCGACTACCGCCATGCCCGGTCCCGGTCCTCGCCGACGGCGAGCCGGGCCGAGGACCCGTCGAGCAGCCGCTCCACCTCGCGCCGACGGGCGGCGGAGGCAGCCGCCTCGCGCAGCGCCCGGCCGACCGTCTCCCTGATCGTCGAGGTCGACAGCGCCGCCCGGGCCGCGTCGAGGTCGGCGTCGTCGATCTCCACCAGGCGCTTGGTCATGCACCCGAGGATATACGGAGTGCGCTACTGCGTATATACGCAGCCCCCCGTGGTGGAGCGGCGCCGGCCGCCGGCGAGCGTTCCGGCTGCGGAGTGTGCGCGCAGGACCGCGGCGATGTGGGGCCGGGCGGAGGTGTCGCGTCGTCCCCCGGTGGCAGGGTGGCCGTGCCGCCGGACGGCGGCACGGGAGTCGACGGAGTGGGGCAGCGATGCAGGACGTGGAGGTCCGCCGGCACGTCACGGCGCCGGTGCAGCGGGTGTGGGACGTGGCGACCGACCTCGCGGGTTCACCGGAGGTGGTCCGGGGGATCGACGCCGTGGAGGTGCTCACGCCGGGGCCCTTCGGCGTCGGGACGCGCTGGCGGGAGACGCGCACGATGATGGGCCGGTCGGCGACCGAGGAGATGACGGTGACCGCGGTGGAGCCACAGCGGTCCTACCGGGTCGAGGCGGCGAGCCGGGGCGCCCACTACGTGTCGACGTTCGCGTTCACCCCGTCCGCCGACGGCGGGACGGACGTGACGGTGACCTTCGGCAGCCGGCCGACGAGCACGGTGGCGCGGGTCCTCGGGGCGGTCACCGCGCCGCTGGGACGCCGTGCCGTGACCAGGGCGCTGGAGCAGGACCTGCACGACATCGCGGTGGCTGCCGAGCGGGCCTGAACCGGCTGGTCAGCCGCCGACGTCGCTCCCCCGGTCACCCCGGTCGACGACGGTCCCCGGCCACCCGGCGCTGAGGCCCGGCGGCGACTCGCAGGAGTGGGTCGCCGCCGGGCCTCGTCCCGGAGGACGGCGCCGCGGCGGGCACCTAGGGTCGGCGGCCGTGCGCCGTTCGTCGGCGCGCAGCCGCTGCCGTCGACGTCTGCGAGGTGCCGTGTCCGACGCCACCGCGACTCCCGCCCCGGTCCCCGTACGGGTGCTCGGCGGGCCCACCGCGCTCATCCGGTACGGCGGCCTCCGGTTCCTCACGGACCCGACGTTCGACGCCCCGGGCGAGTACCCGCTCGGCGGTGGCCGGTCGCTCACCAAGACCGCCCCGTGCGCCGTCGACCCCGCCGGCCTGGGTCCGGTCGACGCGGTCCTGCTCTCCCACGACCAGCACCCCGACAACCTGGACACCGCCGGTCGCGCCCTGCTCGCCGACGTCCCGGTCGTCCTCACCACCCGCAGCGCGGCAGCGCGCCTCGGCGGGACGACGCGGGGGCTCGCCCCCTGGGACGCCGTCGACCTCCCCCGCCCCGGTGGCGGGACCGTCACCGTGACCGCGACGCCCGCGCTGCACGGCCCGGAGGGGTGCGAGCCGGTCACCGGTGAGGTCGTGGGCTTCGTGCTGACCGCCGCCGGGCTGCCGACCGTCCACGTCAGCGGCGACAACGCCTCGCTCGACGTCGTGCGGGAGATCGCCGGGCGCGTCGGCCCGGTGGACACGGCGGTGCTCTTCGCCGGCGCCGCCCGCACCGCGCTCTTCGACGGCGCCCTGCTCACGATCGACGGCGCGCGGGCGGCCGAGGCCGCCACGCTCCTCGGCGCGCGCCGGGTGGTCGCCGCCCACTGCGACAGTTGGGCGCACTTCACCGAGAGCCGCGCGGACGTCGTGGCCGCCTTCACCGCGGCCGGGATCGCCGACCGCCTCCAGCTGGACTGACCGCGCAGGAGGAGTTCCCGTGCCCGACACCACCCCCCGGTCCGCCGGACGGGGAGCCGATCTGGAGGCACTGCGGGAGCGCACCCGCGCGCTGTGCGCCGGGTTCCCGGACGCGTACTGGCGCGAGACCGACCGCGACCGCCGCTATCCGCAGGAGTTCGTCGACACCCTGACCGCGGCCGGCCTGCTGTCGGTCCTCGTCCCTCCCGAGTACGGCGGCGCCGGCCTGGGCGTGACCGAGGCGTCGGTCGTGATGGAGGAGATCAACCGGTCCGGCGGGCACTCGGCCGCCTGCCACGCGCAGATGTACACGATGGCAGCCCTGCTGCGGCACGGCAGCCGGGCCCTCAAGGACGCCTACCTGCCGCTCATCGCCCGGGGCGAGCTGCGGCTGCAGGCGTTCTCCGTCACCGAGGCCGCCGCCGGCTCGGACACCACCGCCATCGCCACCACCGCGACCCGCGACGGCGACGACTACGTCCTCACCGGGCACAAGAACTGGACCAGCCGCATCGCCGAGTCCGACCTGGCCCTCGTCCTCGCCCGCACCGGCGAGCGGGCCGCCGACCGGACCCGCGGGCTGACCCTCTTCCTCCTCGACCTGCGCCGGGTGCGCGCCCAGCAGCCGGAGACCCTCGAGGTCGTGCCGGTGCGCACGATGTTCAACTACGCCACCAACCAGGTGCACTACCGCGGCGTGCGGGTGCCTGCCGACCACGTCGTCGGCGAGGTCGATGCCGGCTTCCGGTACGTGATCGACGGCTGGAACGCCGAGCGCATCCTGCTCGCCGCCGAGGCGATCGGCGACGGCTACTGGTTCGTCGAGCGGGCCGTCGCCTACGCCACCGAGCGGCAGGTCTTCGGCCGCCCGATCGGCGCCAACCAGGGCATCCAGTTCCCCCTCGCCGACGCCTACATGAAGGTGCGCGCCGCGGACCTGGCGCGGTGGGAGGCCGCCCGGCTGTTCGACGCGGGACAGCCGTGCGGCGCCGAGGCCAACATGGCCAAGCACCTGGCCTCCGAGGCCAGCTGGGCCGCGGCCAACGTCGCCCTGGACACCCACGGTGGCAACGGGTTCGTCGACGAGTACGACGTGGAGCGCAAGTTCCGGGAGACCCGGCTGTACCAGGTGGCGCCGGTCAGCAACAACATGATCAAGGCGTTCGTCGCCACTAAGGTGCTGGGGCTCCCCCGGTCCTACTGACCGGCCCGCACCCGGGTCGCGGACACGGCGTCGACTGCACCCTGACGGACCTGCCCCTCCGCCACCGGTCCCCCGGCCGGCGTCCGGAACCGGGCGCCCGGCCCACGGTCCGGGCCGTTGACGTCCCGTCCCCTCCGGGTCACCCCCGCCCGCCGGTGCCGGCGGGGTTTCGGACGGTGCGACGCGGGCAGGTCTGCTCCGAGCCCCGGCCCGCGGTTGCCGCGCCGCACCACGGGACGTCGAGAGGCCGGCCGTGGACATCGCCATCCGCTTCGCCGAGGCGCTGCACGAGCGCTCCGGCGGTTCCGACGACCCGGACCTGCTCGCCGTCCGGCTGGCGCGCGCCGCCGCCGTGCTCCCCGTGGAGGGGGTCGGGCTGAGCGTCCACGGGGAGCGCGACCTGCGCACCCCGCTGGCGGCCAGCAGCGAGGTCGCCGCGACGGCCGAACGCCTGCAGTTCACCGCCGGCAGCGGGCCGTGCCTGCTGGCCGCCCAGGCCGGGTTGCCGGTCTTCGGCACCGAGGCGGTGCTGGCGCGCCGCTGGCCGGTCTTCCACGACCTGCTCGTCACCTCCACGCCGCTGCGCAGCGTGCTCGCCCTGTCGCTGGCCGGCCGCCTGAAGGGCGTCGGTGGGATGGATCTCTACTCCGCCGACCCCGACGGGGCGACCGCCGTCGACGCCTTCGAGGCGCGGTGCGTCGCCGAGCTGGTCGCCGACCACCTGGACGGCGCAGCCGACTGGTCGGTGTGGACCCCGACCGAGGCTCCCGCCTGGGTGAACACCCCGGATGCGCGCCGCCGCGGGCGGCTGTGGATGGCCGTCGGCATGCTGACGATCAGCCTGCAGGTGCCCGCCGCGGACGCGCTCGCGCTGCTGCGGGGCTACGCCTACGCCGCGGGCCGGACCGCCGACGACGTGGCCGCCGACCTGGTCGAGCGACGCCTCCCACCCGACGGCTGCGCGCGGGCGCCGGCAGCGAGCCCTGACCGGCCCGCCGGAGGGGCGCGGTTCCCCGGCGCCTCACGGCCAGGCCCGGGCCGCGGCCGTCCAGCGTGCGGCCGGCGACGGCAGGTCGCCGGTGCGCGGTGTCCGCCGGGCGAACACCTCCGCGCCCACGGCGCAGCCGCCGGGACAGTCCACGTCGAGCGGGATGCCGCCGCGCCAGCCCACGGCGGCGCTCCGCCCGCAGCTCGGGCAGGTCTCCCAGGTGAGGCGCTCACTCGTGCTCATGACAGGACACCTCGTGGCCGCGGACGTCCACGACCGGGCCGGGGAGCCGAGACCTCCGGCGCGAGCCTGCGCGCTCCCGTGGTGCGGAGGACGTACCCAGCACGCCCGTGCGCAACCCGGCAGCGGGCAACGGGCAGCGACCCGACCCGGCCGCCGGGCTCCACTGCCCGGCCGCGAGCCCACCGGGTGCCGGTGTGTCCGGGGAGCGGCACCGGCTCCGCGGGCCTGTTCGTCCCCGCTTTCACCGGCTGCTTCGGGCTCACCGAGGCCGCGGACCGGTTCTCCGGCCCGTGCTGCCCGCGTTGGTCGTCTGGTTCGTCGTGCTCAGCGCGGCGTAGCGCGCCCGGCTGCTCGAGCGGGCCCTGGGGCTGGTGCCCCCCGCGCGGGACGGCGTGCCGGCGCACTGACAGTGAGGGCATGCACCCGGGGGGACCGAGCCGGCGGCCGGGGGCGGTCGCCGGGCGGGCGGCGAGGCGTCAGTCGCGGCGGCGGCGCTTGTCGGCGTACATCCGCCGATCGGCATCGCCGATCAGCGTCGCCGCACCGGCCGACGCGTCCGTGCCGCCGTGGACGTGACCGAGCCCGATGGAGCACCGGACCGGAACCGGCCTGCCGTCCAGGTCGAACGGCTCGACGAGGAGCGTGTGCAGTCGCCGGACGAGGGCCTGGGCGTCGTACGGGGCGCTCCGCTCGCAGATGACGGCGAACTCGTCGCCGCCGAGGCGGGCCGCGGTGTCGCTGGCGCGCAGGGCCGCGGTGAGCCGGCCGGCGAACGCGGCCAGCACCCTGTCCCCGGCCGGGTGCCCGTACCGGTCGTTGATCGCCTTGAACCCGTCGAGGTCGATCATCAGCACGCAGGTCTCGGTGCCCTCGCGGTGTCCCCGGTCGAGCGCGTGCTGCAGGCGGTCCCGGAAGAGCACCCGGTTGGGCAGGCCGGTCAGCGGGTCGTGCACCGCCTGGTGCCGCAGCCCCGCCTCGACGGCCTTCCGGTCCCCGATGTCCTCGATGATCATCACCAGGTGCGCCGTCCGGCCGCCGTCGGCGTCGACCCACGACGTCGCGACCTGCACCGCGACGGGCTCGCCGTCGGTACGCAGGAACCGGCACTCGTGACGCCAGAGGGAACTGCGGTGGACCCGCAGGGCGGCGCAGGACCGGCGGGCACCGTCGCGGTCGTCGGGGTGCGTCAGGTCGAACAGGGACGTGCCCGGCAGGGCCTCGGGCGTCCGCCCGAGCAGACGGCAGAGGGCCAGGTTGACCTCGGCCAGCACGCCGTCGACGGTCGTCACGGCCATGCCCATGGGCGCGTGCAGGAAGGCCGAGTGCAGGGCGGCCGCGTGCGAGGAGGCGAGGTGTCCGCCGCTCATCGTGACGTCACCTGGCCGGGACACCTCTCGTCGGTTCCCACCGGACGGCCCACCCACTCCTCGGGCCCGGCGCCCCGTCGACCCGGCCGGCGAGGGACGGTCCGGCCTCAGCGCCCCGGACCGCCGAGCGACGGGGACGGCGTCGGCAGGGCGTCCTCGACCAGGGCCTCGAGGGTCGCCCTGGCCCCCCGGTCGTGCAGCGAGGCCAGTGCCGCCAGGTAGGGCCCGGTGAACCGCTCGTCGTCCACGAGGTCCCCGAACAGCGCCCGGTCGGCGACGAAGGCGAGCGGCTCCTCCCGCTGGCGGCGCGCCGCGGCCATGAGGGGGTCCCGCCTGACGTCGGCGATCTCGATCGGCCGGCCCTGCTCGTCCACGCCCTCGGAGTACCGGGCCCAGCCCGCGACGACCGCGGCCGAGCGGCGCACCTCCCCGCCGCGGGCGAGCTGGTCCCGGACGACCGGGAGCAGCCACTTGGGCAGCCGCTCGGACCCGTCGAAGGCCAGCCGCGCCAGCGTGTCGCGGATGTGCGGGTTGGAGAAACGGGCGATCAGGGTGCTCCGGTAGTCCTCGAGGTCGATCCCGGGGACCGGCCGGAGGGTGGGCGTGGCCTCCTCCGCCATGTAGCCGAGCAGGAACCGCTGGAACAGCGGGTCCTGCGCCGCGTCGTGGACGAGCCGGTAACCGGCGAGGTGGCCGAGGTAGGCGAGCGCCTGGTGGCTGGCGTTGAGCAGCCGCAGCTTCATCCGCTCGTAGGGGTCGACGTCGTCGACCAGCTGGACGCCGGCCTCCTCCAGGGGCGGGCGCCCGAGGCCGAAGCGGTCCTCGAGGACCCACTGGGTGAAGTCCTCGCAGACCACCGGCCACCCGTCGTCGACCCCGAACCGCCGGGCCACCTCGGCCCGGTCGTCGTCGGTGGTCGCGGGGGTGATCCGGTCGACCATGGAGTTCGGGAACGGCACCTCCCGCTCGACCCACGCGCCGAGCTCCGGGTCCCGCAGGCCGGCGAAGGCGGCGAAGCTGCGGCGGGCGACGTCGCCGTTGTGCTGGATGTTGTCGCAGGACACCACGGTGAACGGGGCGAGACCGCGGTCGCGCCGGCGCACCAGCGCCTCGGTGACCAGACCGAACGACGTCCGCAGCGCGGCGCCGGGCCGGAGGTCGGAGACGACGTCGGGGTGGGTCGGGTCGAACTCCCCGGTGACCGCCCCGATGTTGTAGCCGCCCTCGGTGACCGTCAGCGACACGATCCGGGTGTCGTCGGCCGCCATCTTCTCGACGACCGCGTCGGGGTCGTCCGGTGCCAGCAGGTACTCGACGACCGATCCCACGACGCGGGCGTCGAAGCGCCCGTCGGAGTGCTTCACCACCAGGGTGTACAGGCAGTCCTGGGCGGCCATCACCTCTGCTGTCCGGCGGTCGGAGGGCAGGACGCCGACGCCGCAGATGCCCCAGTCCCGCGCCTGCCCCTGCTCCAGGAGCCGGTCCAGGTACATGGCCTGGTGCGACCGGTGGAACGCACCCACCCCCAGGTGCACGATCCCGGTCCGCACCGCGGACCGGTCGTAGGACGGCACGGACAGCGAGCCTCCGAGGGACGCCAGGGTCGCGGTGCTGAGCTGGTGCACGGCTGGTCCTCCGCTGCGCTCAGGCCGGTATCCGGCGGCCGGTCGAGGGGGAGAAGAGGTGCTCCTTGCCCGGCTGGATGCGCAGGTGCACCCGCTCTCCCTTCGACGGCGGCCGGGCGGGGTCGACCCGCGCGACGATGTTCTCGCCGAGCGGGCCCGAGGACTCACGGAGCTCGGGCAGCGTCCCGTGCAGGAACGCGTCGGAGCCGAGCTCCTCCACCACCCCGACGTCCACGGGGAGGGCGCCGGGGTCGTGCTCCGTGGCGAGGTCGAGGGCCTCCGGCCGGAAGCCGACGACGACGCGGTCGGCCCCCTCCTCCGAGAGCGCGCTCAACGCTGCGGTGGTCAGTGGCAGGCGCGCCCGCCCGAGGACGGCGTGCCCGTCGTCCAGGCGGAACTCCGCGATGTTCATGCCGGGGGATCCGATGAACCCGGCGACGAAGACGTTGGCCGGCTCCTGGTAGAGCCGCAGCGGCGTGTCGCACTGCTCGAGGACGCCGGCCCGCAGCACCGCCACGCGGTCCCCCATCGTCATCGCCTCGACCTGGTCGTGGGTGACGTAGACCGTCGTGGTCCCCAGCCGGCGCTGCAGCGCGGCGATCTGCGTGCGGGTCTGCACGCGCAGCTTGGCGTCGAGGTTGGACAGCGGCTCGTCCATGAGGAACACCTGCGGCGAGCGCACGATCGCCCGGCCCATGGCGACGCGCTGGCGCTGCCCGCCGGAGAGGGCCTTGGGCTTGCGGTCCAGGAAGGTCTCCAGGTCGAGGATCTTCGCCGCCTCCTGAACCCGCTGGGCGATCTCGTCCTTGCCCACGCCGGCGATCTTCAGCGCGAAGCCCATGTTGTCCGCGACCGTCATGTGGGGGTACAGCGCGTAGCTCTGGAACACCATGGCGATGTCCCGGTCCTTGGACTTCAGGTGCGTGACGTCCCGGTCCCCGATGCGGATCGCGCCGTCGTCGATGTCCTCCAGACCGGCGAGCATCCGGAGGCTGGTGGACTTGCCGCAGCCGGAGGGGCCGACCAGGACGAGGAACTCGCCGTCGGCGATCTCGAGGTCGAGGGCGTCGACCGCGGGCTTGTCGGAGCCGGGGTAGATGCGGCTCGCCCGGTCGTAGGTGACGGAGGCCATGGGATCTCTCCTTGCTGGGCCGGAGGTCAGGGGACGTCAGGTCTGGGGGTGGACGACGACCTTCACCGACTGCGGGTCGCGGCGACCGGCCGTCAGCGCGTCCTCGGCCTGGTCCAGGCGGTAGGTGCCGGTGACCAGGCGGTCGAGGTCGATCCGCCCGGCGGCGACCAGCGCGATCGCCGTCGGCCAGGTGTTGGCGTAGCGGAAGGTGCCGGTGACCTCGAGCTCCCGTTCCTGCACCACCGACAGCGGCAGGGGCAGCTCGTCGCCGCCCATGCCGACGAGCACCGCCCGACCGGCCCGGTCGAGGGCGCGGATGGCCTCGCCGGTGGCCGCCGGGTGACCGGAGCACTCCAGCAGCACATCGGGCGGGCGCGGCAGGTCCGTCACGCGGGCCGTCCGGGCGTCGACGACCGCGGTGGCGCCGAGGTCACGGGCCAGGGCCAGCCGCGCGGGGTTGACGTCGGACACCACGATCTCCGTGGCGCCGAACGCCCGCGCCACCTGGATGCTGACCAGCCCGATGGGCCCGGCGCCGGTGATCAGCACCCGCGAGCCGGCGCCCACCCGGCCCCTGCGGCAGGCCCAGATGCCGACCGACAGGGGTTCCAGCAGCGCGGCGGCGTCGTCGCCGATCGTCTCGGGCACCGGGTGGGCGAAGGCCGCGTGGACGACGACGTACTCGGCGAAGGCACCGTCGATCGGCGGGGTCGCGAAGAAGCGCATGCCCGGGCAGAGGTTGTAGCGCCCGGCCAGGCACTGCGGGCAGGTCAGGTCCGGCACCCCCGGCTCGACCGACACCCGCTGCCCGACGGCGAGCGTGCCCACCCCGGGGCCGAGGGCGGCCACCTCCCCCGCCGCCTCGTGCCCCAGCACGAGCGGGGACTCGACGACGAACCGGCCGATGCGCCCGTGGTCGTAGTAGTGGGTGTCCGACCCGCACACGCCGACCGACGTGACCCGGACGACGACCTCCCCGGGACCGGCCTCGGGGACGGGCCGCTCCTCGACCACCACGTCACCGATCCCGCGCAGCACCGCGGCCCGCATCACCGGGGCACGGAGGCCGTCCGTTCCGGCCGCCGCGAGGACACCCGCCCGGCTCACTTGACCGCTCCCAGCGACAGTCCCTGCACCAGCTTGTCCTGGGCGGCGAAGCCGGCGATGAGCACGGGCAGCGACACCACGAACGAGGCCGCGCAGACCTGCGCCAGGAAGAGCCCCTGGCTGGTCACGAAACCGGTCAGGTACACCGGTGCCGTCCCGGCCACGGTGCCGGTCAGGGTCCGGGCCAGGAGCAGCTCGTTCCAGCTGAAGATGAAGCAGATCAGCGAGGTCGCGGCGATGCCCGGCAGGACGATGGGCGCCACCACCGAGCGAAGGGTCAGCAGCAGCCCCGCGCCGTCCATCGACGCCGCCTCGAGGATCTCGACCGGCACCTCGGCGAGGAAGGAGCGCATCATCCAGACCGCGATCGGCAGGTTCATGGCCGTGTACAGGACGATGAGCAGCCAGATGTTGTCCAGCAGACCGCTCCACTGGGCGAACAGGTAGATGGGGAGCAGCCCGGCCACGATCGGCAGCATCCGGGTGGACAGGAAGAAGAACATCACGTCGGTCCACTTGCGCACCGGCTTGATCGACAGCGCGTAGGCGGCCGGGATGGCCAGCAGCAGCACGATGATCGTCGAGACCACGCTGGCCGTCAGCGAGTTGGCCAGCGCCGGCCAGGGACTGGTGCCGGCGCCCACACCGAAGAAGGACTGGTAGCCCTCGGTGGTCAACGGGGCGAACAGCGAGGGCGGGTTGGTGGCGGCGTCCTCCTCGCTGTGGAACGACGTCAGCACCATCCACAGCACGGGCACGACGAACAGGAATCCGATCAGCCAGGCGAGCAGCCCCAGCAGGGCACCGGACCGCGGCTTGCGCGGCCGGCGGGGTGTGCCCTCGGGCGTGCGGGTGGCGGGGACCGGTGCGACGTCGGTGACGGAGCTCATCGCGCGTTCTCCTCCTGGAACAGCGTCGACACCGTCCGCAGCGCCAGCGTGGCGATGACGATCGTGCCGATGACGACGACGACGCCGGCGGCCGAGGCCCGGCCGTAGTCGTGGGCCTGGTAGAAGGTCTGGTAGATCACGTACGGGAGGTTCGCCGTGCCCAGGCCGCCCGAGGTGATCGTGAAGACCGCGTCGAAGTTCTGCACGATGTAGATCGCCCCCAGCAGCCCGCCCAGCTCCAGATAGCGGCGCAGGTGCGGGAACGTCATGTAGCGGAAGATCTGCCAGGCGCTCGCGCCGTCGATCCGCGCCGCCTCGATGACGTCCAGCGGCCGGCTCTGCAGCCCGGCCAGCAGGATCAGCATCATGAACGGCGTCCACTGCCAGATGAGCGCCACCTCCACCGAGATCAGCGGCGCCATGGTGATCCAGTCCGGCTGCGGCGCGTCGTCCGAGCCGAACAACCGCCAGATCGCGGTGAGCGTGCCGTTGAGCAGGCCGTACTCGGGGTTGAACAGCGCGTGCTTCCACAGCAGCGCCGCGGCCACCGGCACGATCAGGAACGGCGTGATCATCATGGTGCGCACCACGCCGCGGCCGCGGAACTGCCGGTCCAGCAGCAGCGCGATGCCCATCCCCAGCAGCAGGCTGACCAGCACGACGACCGCGGTCAGGATCACCGTGACGAGGATGGCCCGGCGCATGTTGACGTCGGTCAGCACGCTCGCGTAGTTCCCGAACCCGGCGAAGCCGCGCTCGTCGGGGTAGTAGGCGTTCCAGTCCATGAACGAGACGATCAGCGTGACCACGAACGGCAGCTGGGTGACGACGATCGTGAACACCAGCGCGGGCAGCAGCGGCGCCCGGCGGGCCCAGTCGGCGGACCTGCGGAGCGCTCCGCCCGAGGGCGGCGAGGGCGGCGCCGGAGGCGGTGCCGGTGGCTGCTGACCGCGCCCGCGGCCGGTCTCGAGAGTGGTGCTCATCCCACTGCCTCCCCCTGGGATCGTCCTGCCGGCTCGGTCACTTCGACTCCCGCTCCCGGTAGCGCTCGGCGACGTCCTCGGCGAGCTGCTGCCCCCGTTCGAGCGCCTCGTCCACGGTCGTCCGGCCGGCGATCGCGGAGCTGACGTCCTGCGACACCTGGGTGGCCAGGTCCGGGAACTCGGGGATGCCGATGAACTGGATCCCGGGTGCGGGGCGGGGCTGCACGCCCGCGTCGTTCGGGTCGGCGCTCTCGATGGCCGCCAGCGTGGGCTCGGCGAACGCCGACGCCTCGGCCAGGTAGTCCGGGTTCTCGTACGTCGACGCCCGCTTGCCGGCGGGCACCTTCGACCAGCCGAGCTCCTCGCCGACGAGTTCCTCGTACTCCCGGCTGGACGCCCAGGAGATGAACTCCCACGCCGCGTCCTTCTTCGCACTCGCCTGCTGGATGCTCCAGGACCACGCGTAGAGCCAGCCCGAGCTGTCCGTCTCGACCACCGGAGCCGCGACGTAACCCATCTTGCCCTTGACCGGCGAGTCGGCGGCCTCGAGGGAGCCGGCGGCGGAGGTCGCGTCGTACCACATGGCCGCGTTGCTCTGCACCACGTTGTTGAGGCACTCGGTGAAGCCGGCCTGCGGTGCACCGACCTCGCCGTGCTCGCGGACGAGGTCCACGTAGAACTGGGTGGCCTCGCGGAACTCCGGGCTGTCGACGCCGGGCTCCCAGTCCTCGGTGAACCAGGTGCCGCCGAAGGTGTTGACCACCGTCGTCAACGGCGCGAACAGCTGGCCCCAGCCAGGCTGGCCGCGCAGGCAGATGCCGGCCATCCCCGGCTGCGCGCCGTCGACCTCGGCCGCGATGTCGGCGACCTCCTGCCAGGTCGGGTTCGCCGGCATCTGGATGCCGGCCGCGTCCAGGACGTCCGCGCGGTACATGAGGAAGGAGGACTCGCCGTAGAAGGGCTCGCCGTACAGGCGGCCGTCGTCGCCGGACAGGGATGCCGTCAACGGCCCGAGGACGTCGTCCTGGTCGAACTCCGCATCCGCCGCGACGTAGTCGTCCAGCGGGGCGATCCACTCGCTCCGGGCGTAGATGGGGATCTCGAAGTTGCTCAGCGTCGCGACGTCGTACTGTCCCGCCTGGCTGGAGAACTCCTGGCTGATCTTGTCCCTGACGTCGTTCTCCGGCAGCACCGTGTAGTTCACCGAGATGCCGGTCTCCGCGGTGAAGTGCTCGGCGGTGAGCTGCTGCAGGTCCACCATCTGCGGGTTGTTGACCATGAGCACGTTGATCGTGTCCGGCCCCCCACCGGTGGGACCCCCGCCCCAGCCGGCACACCCGCCGACCCCCACCGCCAGCGCGGTCGCCGTCGCGGCGGCGAGTGCAGGTCGCACGCGTCTGTGCACAGTGCAGTCCTCCCTGGACGACCACCGTGCTCGCTCATATGAGCAGAGGCAGTCTCAGATGTGTGGCACGAGTCTCATCCGATCGGGTGACGCCGTCAAGAGGTGTGCCATAGTGAGCGTTCCGACGCTCAGATGAGCAGGAGGGTCCATGGCAGAGGTTGCCGACGGTCCGGCCCGGGTCGTCCTCACGGCATCCGTCGCACGGCGGTACTACCTCGACGGCCGGTCGAAGGTGGAGATCGCCGAGGAGTTCGGCCTGAGCCGCTTCAAGGTCGCCCGGCTGCTCGACGCGGCCCGCGCGAGCGGGCTGGTGCGCATCGAGATCCGCCACCAGGGCGAGATCGACGTCGACCTGTCGGCGCGGCTGCAGGACCGGTTCGGGTTGCAGCACTCCGTCGTCGTCGACACCCCCGACGACGACGCCGACTCGCTGCGTGGACACCTCGGTCGGGCGGCGGCCCGGCTGCTCGCGGAGATCATCACGCCGCAGGACGTCCTCGGTCTCGCCTGGGCCCGGGCGGTGAGCGCGATGGCCCGGGCGCTGCCGCCGCTGCCCGGGACGCCGGTCGTCCAGCTCACCGGGGCGCTCTCGCTGCCGGACGGACCCGGCACGTCGGTGGACGTCGTCCGGGAGGTGGCCAGCGCATCGGGCGGCGCGGCGCACGTCTTCTACGCGCCCTTCACGGTCCCCGACGCGGCCACCGCACGGGCTCTCCGGGGCCAGCCCGAGGTGGCCCGCGCCTTCGCCCAGCTCCCCCTCGTGACGAAGGCCGTGGCCGGGGTCGGCCTCTGGAAGCCCGGCCAGTCCACCCTGTACGACGCCCTGTCCGAGGACGACCGCACGGCACTGCACCGCCTGGGCGTCTGCGCCGACGTGTCCGGCGTCTTCCTCTCGGCCGACGGCGAGGCCATCACGACGGAGCTGTCCGAGCGGATGATCGGCATCGACGCCGAGCAGATGCGGGCCATCCCGGAGGTGGTCGTCATCCCCTACGGCGCGTCGAAGAGCCCTGCCGTCCGCGCCGCGCTCCGCAGCGGCCTCGTGGATGGCATCGTGACGCACACGGCCCTGGCCCACGCCGTCCTCGAGGAGTGAGCGCCTGCGCCGACCGGCCGTGGACGACCTGGAGGGGGCCGATGCCGGGCGAGGGCGAACCCGAGGTCCTCCTCCTGGGCGGTACCGCCAACCGCGGACAGGTGGTGCGCGTCGGGGACACCGTCCGCCGGCCGCAGCGCGCCACGAGCCCGGCCACCCACGCCCTGCTGCGCCACCTCGCCGACGTCGGGTTCGCCGGCGCCCCCCGGTTCCTCGGCGTGGACGGGCAGGGGCGGGAGGTCCTCTCCTACGTCGCCGGCACCGCCGTCACGCCGCCCTACCCCGCCTGGGCCCTCACCGACGAGGCGCTCGGGAGCGTCGCCCACCTGCTCCGCGACTACCACCGGGCGGTCAGCACGTTCGACCCTACGTCGCTCCCCTGGCCGCCCTCGCCGCCGGCGCGCTTCGCCGGCGAGCTGGTCAGCCACAACGACGTCAACCTGGACAACGTCGTCTTCCGCGACGGACGGGCCGCGGCCCTCATCGACTTCGACCTCGCCAGCCCGGGCTGCCGCGTCTGGGACGTCGCCTGCGCCGTGCGGCTGTGGGCGCCGCTGCGGCCCGATCGGCTCATCGACGACTCCCGGCGCGGCCGGGCGCTCGCCCGCCTCCGGCTGTTCGTCGACGGCTACGGGCTCTCGCGCACCGACCGGGAACGCCTGGTGACCGCGGTGCGGCAGAACCACGAGTGGTCCTACGACATCGTCGGCACCGCGGCGGCGAACGGTCACGCCGGCTTCGCCGACTACTGGACCGGCGGGGCGCGGGAGCGGGCGGAGCGGACCCGGCAGTGGTACCTCGCCTCCGAGGACCTGCTGCGGACCGCACTCCTGTGACGGCCCGGGGCGCGGGATCGCCCCGGCGCTCAGCGACCGGCGGAGCCGCTCACTCGAAGCGCACGGGCTGCCCGGTGGCCTCCAGCACCGACAGCCACAGGTCGCCGAGCGGGTCGACGTGGTTGCGACGGCTGACCGCCAGCGGCATGGGCATGTGCACGAACCGCCGCCGCCGCCGCGCGACGATGACCTCGGTGCGCCCGGCCATGGCCGCGTGCACGGCGGCGTGGGCCAGGCGGAGGCAGTAGGCGCTGTCGAACGGGTTGGCCGGCACGCTGCGGATCGCGTAGCTCGGGTCGAAGTACCGGACGTTGTTCTCCACGCCGTGCGCGTCCAGGTGCGCCACGATCCGCTTGCGCAGCAGCCGGCCGATGTCACCGAAGCGGATGTTGCCGGAGGCGTCCCGGCCCGGCTCCTCCCCCTCGATGTACTCCTGCCCGGCGCCCTCGGCGACGACCACCACGGCGTGCCCGCGCTCCTGCACCCGCCGGCGCAGGTGCTGCAGCAGCCCGCGCTCGCCGTCCAGGGCGAAGGGCACCTCGGGGATGAGGACGTAGTCGGCGTCGTCCTTGGCCAGCGTCGCGTAGCAGGCGATGAAGCCGGAGTGCCGGCCCATGAGCTTGACCAGGCCGATGCCGCCGGGCGCGGAGCGGGCCTCGATGCTCGCCGCGTGGATGGACTTGGTCGCCTCGGCCATCGCGGTCTGGAAGCCGAAGCTCTGGTCGATGTAGGGGATGTCGTTGTCGATCGTCTTCGGGATCCCCACCACGGCGACCTTCAGGCCCCGCTCCCCCACCACGCGGACGACGTCCATGGCCCCGCGGATGGTGCCGTCGCCGCCGATGACGAACAGGATGTTGATGTTGAGGCGCTCCAGCGCGTCGACGATCTCCTCCGGGTCCTGCTCTCCACGGGAGGTGCCGAGGATCGTGCCGCCCTCGTCGTCGATGTGCCTGACGACCTCCGGGGTGAGGTCGACGACGTCCTCCCCGTAGCGGGGGACGAAGCCCCGGTAGCCGTTGCGGAAGCCGACGATGCGCCGCACTCCGTAGTGCCGGGAGAGCTCGAGCACCAGCCCGCGGATGACGTCGTTCAGGCCGGGACACAGCCCTCCGCAGGTGACGATCCCGACCCGGGTCTTGGCGGGGTCGAAGTAGATCTGCTTCCGCGGGCCGCCCGGCTCCAGGCTCGGCAGCTGCTCGACGGGGAGGCCCCGGCCACCGGCCATGGAGATGGTGTCGTCGAAGAGGATCCGGTCCTCCTCGACGACGGAGTGCTGGGTCGTCTCCCGCGCGACGAGCCGTTCGGCGAGCGGGGAGTCGATCCGGCAGGGTCCGAGCGTGCGCACGGCGAGGTCCTCGTGGCTGACCATGCCGGGAACGCTGCCACACGCGGAACCCGCATCCTCCCGCGGGGACCGGCCGGACCGCCGCCACCGGGCAGGGCGCGCCGGTCACCGCGTGCAGGCGGACCGCTCCTGCGCAGCCGCGCCTCCCGGAGCACCCCGGCCAGGGCGGTGCACGCCGGCCGAGCCGTCCCGTCCCACCACGACTCGTGCAGCGTCCCCGCCGGGTCCACGCTGCCCCTCTGCCTGGTGCCGGACCGGCTCCTACCCTCCCGGCGACGTCTCCGCACCGGTCCGCGGGCGCCCCGGCGGAGGGCGTCGGCCTCCGTTCCCTGCCTCGGGCAGCCCCGCGGTGCTGCGCGCACCGCTCGGCTCGGCGAGGCGGGTGAGCACCGGGCCGGCGACGGCGAGGACGAGCACGTACCCGGTCGCCAGCGGCCCGAGCTCGGGGACGCCGGCCGTCACCGCGAGCCCGGCGATCACGATCGAGAACTCGCCGCGGGCCACCAGCGCCGTCCCGGCGCGCAGCCGGCCGGGCCGCGCCACTCCGTCGCGCCCGGCGGCGAACCAGCCGGTGGCGACCTTGGTGCCCGTGGTGACCAGGGCGAGCAGCAGGACGGCGGGCAGCACGGGCAGCACCGCTCCGGGGTCGGTGGACAGCCCGAAGGCGACGAAGAAGGTCGCCGCGAACAGGTCGCGCAGCGGGCCCAGGACCGCCCGGGCCCGCTCGGCGAAGGACGCCGGCAGGGCCAGCCCGACCAGGAACGCGCCGACCGCCGCGGACGCCCCCAGCGACTGGGCGAGCCCCGCGACCAGCAGCGTCAGACCGACCAGGCGCAGCAGCAACTGCTCGTCGTCGGCGGAGGCCAGCAGCCGGCCGAGCCGGTGTCCCTGCCGCTGGGCGGCCAGCAGCGCCAGCGTGACCGCCCCCACCGCCAGGCCCGCGCCGGCGACAGCGGCCGCCGGCCCCCCGCCGGACAGCGCGACGACGAGCAGCGGCAGGAACAGGGCCATGGCGAGGTCCTCGAGCACCAGCACCGACAGCACCGCCGGGGTCTCCCGGTTGGCCAGCCGGCCGAGGTCGCCGAGCAGCCTGGCGACGATCCCGGACGAGGAGATCCAGGTGACCCCGGCCAGCGCGAGCGCTCCCTGCCAGGGCAGGTCCAGCAGCAGGCCGGCGGCGAAGCCCGGCAGGGCGTTGAGCAGCAGGTCCACCAGGCCGGACGGACCGTGGTGCCGCAGCGAGACGAACAGCTCGTCCGCGGAGAACTCCAGGCCCAGGGCCAGCAGCAGGAGGACGACGCCGATCTCCGCGGCCGCCTCGATGAACGGCTCCGAGGTCGCCAGCGGGACGACGCCGCCCTCTCCCAGGGCGAGCGCCGCGACCAGCACGAACGGCACCGAGGACAGCCCCAGGCGCCGGGCGAGCGAGCCGACCAGGGACAGGCCGGCGAACAGCAGGCCGAGCTCGAGCAACAACTGCGCGACGTGGTCCACCGCCGGTGTCCTACGCCGGCCCGGCCAGGTGCGCCGCGAGCTCCTGCAGCCCGCTGGCCGAGCCGATCGCGACCAGGACGTCCCCGGCGCGCAGCGTGTCGGCCGGTCCCGGGGACGGCACGACGTCGGTGTCCCGCACGATCGCGACGACCGAGCAGCCGGTCAGGGTGCGTGCCCGCGTGTCCCCCAGCGGGCGGCCCGCGAACCGGGAGCCCTCCTGGATCAGGAACCGGCCCGACTCCAGTCCGGGCACCTCCCGGGAGAGGTCGGCGAAGCGCTGGGTCAGCCGGGGAGCGCCGAGCACCTCCGCCAGGGCGTCGACCTCGTCGGGCTCGAGCCGCAGCACACCGCGCGCCCGGTCGGGGTCGCGCCGGTCGTACACGGCGAGCTCGGCCCCGCCCTCCCGCCGGACGACGATCCCCAGCACCTCACCGGCGGAGGTCCGCAGCCGGTAGCGGACGCCGATGCCGGGCAGGAGGGTCTCCTCGAGGTCCATGGCCGCATGGTGGCAGAGCCGTGCCCGGGCTCCACGGCGGATGATGCAGGCCCGCCGTGGGCCCGGTGCGGCGCCTGCTCAGCGCTCGGTGCGGTCGGCCGCGGTCCCGGTCCGGACGACGGTGACCGGGCAGGGGGCGTGCCGCACGCACTGGTCGCTGACCGAGCCGAGCACCAGGCCGGCGAAGCCGCCCAGGCCCCGGGCGCCGACCACCAGGAGGTCGGCGCGGGCGGCGGACTCGATGAGGCCGCGGGCCGGGGTCCCGTGGGTGGTGTGGCAGGTGACCGACAACGCCGGGTCCAGCCGCGCCGCGGCCACGTGGGCCTCGAGCTCCTCCCGCACCGCTGCCTCGAAGTCCTCCAGCGGAGGGATGTAGCCCGGCTCCAGGGTGGCCGGCTGCGGCGCGGTGGTCAGCTTCCAGGCGCGCACCACGTGCAACGGGTAGCCGGCGCGGAGGGCCAGACCCGCCGCCCACTGCAGGGCCTCCTGCGCGCACTCCGAACCGTCGTGCCCGACCAGCACGCCACCTGCGACGTCCGCCACCCGCGCGACGCCGTCGTCGTCGGACTCCAGGTCCATCAACTCCGTCATGGGTCGCAGCGTATGGCGACCGGGGACGCCCGTGGCGACCCGGCGGGCCGACCGCGGCCGCGTCGGGCCGCGACCAGCGCTCGGTCGGTCCGGCGTCGGTCAGCGACCCGGACCCCGAGGATCCGTGGTGGGGGCCGCGCGGCCGTGGTCCCGTGCCGCCTGCCCAGCGGGACCCTCGCTGCGGGATCGGCGGTGGTGCGGTCGCCGTCGCCGTCGCCGTCGCCCGTCGCCGCCGCTGCGCGACCGCAGGCCGCCCACCCCCGGCTCCGGGGTTGGCGGGCCAATCGTTGGGGAGCCACCGATCTACGCTGGAGCGGTGACGACCAGCCAGCCGTCCCCGGCCCTCCGCGACCCCGGCGACCCGCTCGCCCTGGAGCACCAGGTGTGCTTCGCGCTGTCGGTAGCGGCGCGCAACGTGGTGGCCGTCTACCGGCCGGTGCTCGAGCCGCTGGGGCTGACCCATCCGCAGTACCTGGTGATGCTGGCGCTGTGGCAGCACGGGCAGCTGTCGGTCAAAAGGCTCTCCGGCCTGCTGCACCTGGACCCCGGCACCCTCTCGCCGCTGCTCAAGCGGTTGGAGGCGGCCGGCCTGCTGCGCCGCGAGCGCGACCCGGAGGACCAGCGCAACCTGGCGCTGGCGCTGACCGAGCGGGGTCGGGCGCTGCGCGCCCGGGCGGAGGAGATCCCCGTCGGCATCGTCGAGCGCCTCGGCATGCCCGTCGAGCAGCTGACGGCCCTGCACGGGGCGCTGACCCAGGTCATCGCCGCCTCCCAGCAGGCGCTGGCCGACCCCGTCCCCGTCGCGGTCGCCGGCACTCCGACCGGCGTCGCCTGACCGCGGTCGGCGACCGGCAGCTGTGGGTCTGGTTACAATTGGTGCCCCAACCCTTGGCGGACTCAGTTTCCGGGGGACCATGGAGGTGTGAGCCTTCCTCGGCAGGAGCGGACAGCGGTCATGGCAGAACCCGAAGAGCGCGACGCGCCCGCCGCGCCGGTCGTCCGGCCGGCTCCGCACCGGTGGCTCTGGTACGCCCTCGGCGGCGGACTGCCCGCGCGGCACCGCGGCTGGGTGCTGCACGACACCACGACCACCACCTGGTGGGCCCGGCACATCGCCCGCGTCCTCGTCCAGATGTCGATCCCGATCGGGCTGGTCATGGTGCTGCTGCCCGCGTCGTGGGAACTGCGCGCGGCCGTCGCCGGCGGGGGGATCTTCCTCGCCCTGATCTACTCGCTGGCCTACATGCCCGAGACCACGGAGAACCGGGTCGTCAAGGCCGGATACCCGGCCGGTACCGCCACCGCGCGCCGGGAGCACGCCGCGCACCTGCGCGACCTGCGGGACGGCGAGCGCCGGCGGGCCGCCAACGCCCGGCGCGCCGCCCGCTACCGCGACCGCACCGGACGCTGACCGACCCGCCACGGCCCCCAGCAGCCGGTCGCCCGGATCAGGGCGCCGGGAAGGACCGGTCGCCGAAGAGGATGCGGCGGGCCGCGGCCCGCCCGGGCGGCGTGCGCAGCAGCGCGAACGCCGCCGCCGCGACGGCGGGCGTGCGCACCTGCGCCAGTCCCCGGCGCAGCGCGAGCCTCCCCCGGAAGCCGGCGCGCAGCGCGGCCCCGTCGTAGGACGTCAGCGCGTCCGGCCGCCCGGCCCGCAGGGCCGCGTCGAGGACGTCGGCGGCGTGCGCCGACAGCCGCAGGCACGGGTCGAGACCTCCGGCGGTGAGCGGCGAGACCGCGCCCGCGGCATCGCCGACGAGCAGCCCGCCGGCGCAGCTGATCCGGCGCAGCAGGCCACCGACGGGGATCGGGCCGCCCCGCCGCTCCACCGCCTCCGGGCGCTGGACGCCCGCCAGTCCGGGTGCCAAGCCGCCGAACCGGTCCAGGGCACGGCGCATGCCGCCGGGGAAGCGCTCGGCGTAGCCGGCCACACCGACGTGGGCGTGCCGCCCGTCGTTGACGACCCACGCCAGGTACCCGGGGGCGAGCGAGGGGTCGAGCACGCAGTGGAAGGCCGGGGGCTCCGCGCCGCCGGAGACCTCGAAGACCTCCTCGGCACCGACCAGCAGGTGGTCGTTGCGGTCCAGGCCGAGGTCCCGGGCGACTCTGGACCGGGCGCCGTCGGCGCCGACGACGAACCGAGCCCGCACGCGCGCTGGTCCGTCCGGACCGGCCAGCAGGAACGAGCCGCCCTGCCGGCCGGCGTAGCGGGTGCCCAGCGCGATGCGCACGCCGGCGTCGGCCGCCTCGCGGGCCGCGGCTCCGTACAGCGGCCCCATGTCGCCCACCCGGTACTCGTCGCGCGCACTGACCAGGCTCACCGGGCGGCGCAGCCCCGGGGGGTAGAGCACCACCCGCCGGATGGGCGGCCCGAGGTGCTCGGGAGGCAGCGGGAAGTCGTCGAGCGTCTTCCGGACGAAGATCCCCGTGGTGCGGATCGCACCGGTGAGCGTCGACCGCCGTTCGGCCAGCAGCACGTCGTGGCCCCGCCGGGCGAGCAGCGTGGCCGTGTGCAGGCCGGCCAGCCCGGCGCCCACCACCAGGACGTCGACGGTCACCGGTGGGCCCCGGGTGCGGCGTGCGGCGTGTCCTGCTGCTCCGGGACCCACTCGAGCAGGTCGCCGGGCTGGCAGTCCAGCACCTGGCACATGGCCTCCAGCGTGCTGAACCGGACCGCCTTGGCCCGGCCGTTCTTCAGCACCGCGACGTTCGCCGGCGTCAACCCGACCCGGTCGGCGAACTCCCCCACGCTCATCTTGCGCTTGGCCAGCTCGACGTCGATGCGCACCACGATCGGCATCAGATGACCGCTTCCATGTCCGTCCGCAGGGTCGTGGCCTGCCGGAGCAGCGCCCGCATCACCACCACGAGCAGCCCCAGCACGGCCACCGCCACCAGCACCAGCAGCAGCACGACCGGCGGACCGGGGAGGCCCACGCCGACGAGCGACCAGACGAACGTGCCGAAGAGGAGCAGCCACGCGACCGCGATCGCCCCCACGATCGCGTCCACCCAGACCATGGACGCCTCGCTGAAGATGCGGTCGTCCTCGACCAGGGTGAGCAGCTTCCACGTGCACACGATCACGACCTGGACGCAGCCCAGCCCCAGGACCGCCACCACGAGCGTCGGCCACCGCAGGTACGCCAGCTCCGGGGAGTCCTCCGCCATCGCCCCCGACAGCGCCGGCAGGAACAGCACCTGTGCCAGCAGCAGGGCGGCGAACGCCAGCGCGAGCAGGATCCGGAGGGGCACTACCACCCGACGTGTCGTCGTCACGCATCGACTTTCGGCTACTACCTATCGAAAGTCAATCGACGACACGCCCCTGGGGAACAGTCCCCTGGGGAACAGTCAGAGGGGAACGGTCAGATGGAGAACTCCACCCCCTGGGCGAGGGGCAGCTCGCCGGAGTAGTTGATCGTGTTGGTGGCCCGCCGCATGTAGCTGCGCCACGCGTCGGAGCCGGACTCCCGGCCGCCGCCGGTGTGCTTCTCACCGCCGAAGGCCCCGCCGATCTCCGCGCCGGAGGTGCCGATGTTGACGTTGGCGATGCCGCAGTCCGAGCCGTCGGCGGCCAGGAAGCGCTCGGCCTCGGCCTGGTCGCTGGTGAAGATGCTCGACGACAGGCCCTGGGGGACGTCGTTGTTCAGCGCGATGGCCTCCTCCAGCGTGCGGTAGGGCAGCAGGTAGAGGATCGGCGCGAACGTCTCCTGCCGCACGATGTCGGTCTGCTCGGGCATCCGCACGATCGCCGGCTCGGCGTAGTAGGCGGCGGGCGCCTCGTCCTCGAAGCGGCGGCCGCCGCCGACGACCAGCTCGCCGCCCTGCTGCTGCGCGGCCTGCAGCGCGTCCTGCATCGACTTGAAGGCGGCGTCGTGGATCAACGGGCCGACCAGCGTGCCCGCGGCGATCGGCGAGCCGATGGGCAGCCGGCGGTAGACGGCGGCGAGCCGTTCGGTGAGCTGGTCCACCACGTCGACGTGCGCGATGACCCGCCGCATGGTGGTGCAGCGCTGGCCGGCGGTGCCGGCCGCGGAGAACACGATGCCGCGGGTGGTGAGGTCCAGGTCGGCCGACGGCGTCACGATCGCGGCGTTGTTGCCGCCGAGCTCCAACAGCGAGCGGCCGAAGCGGTCGGCCACCCGCGGCCCGACGGCGCGGCCCATCCGGGTCGACCCGGTGGCGCTGAGCAGCGCGACACCCGGGTGGCCGACCAGGGCCTCGCCGACGTCGGGGCCGCCGACGACCACCTGGCCGAGGTCGGCCGGGGCTCCGGTCTCGGCGATCGCGCGGTCGAGCAGGGCGGCGGACGCCAGGGCGGACAACGGCGCCAGCTCCGAGGGCTTCCACACCACCGGGTCCCCGCAGACCAGCGCGATCGCGGTGTTCCACGACCAGACGGCCACCGGGAAGTTGAAGGCGCTGATCACCCCGACGACGCCCAGCGGGTGCCAGGTCTCCATCAGCCGGTGGCCGGGGCGCTCGGAGCTGATCGTCTTCCCGTACAGCTGGCGGGACAGCCCGACGGCGAACTCGCAGATGTCGACCATCTCCTGGACCTCGCCCTCGGCCTCCGAGGTGGTCTTGCCGACCTCGAGGCTGACCAGGGTGCCGAGGTCGGCCTTGTGCTCCCGGAGCAGCTCGCCCAGGCGGCGCACCAGCTGTCCGCGGACCGGTGCGGGCACGGTCCGCCACTCGCGGAACGCCCGGCCCGCGCGGGAGACCACGCCGTCGACGTCCGCCGCGTCCTGCCACCGGACGGAGGCGAGCGGGCGGCCGTTCACCGGGGAGGTGACGGGGCGGTCGCCGGCGAGCCGGTCCGGGTCGACACCGCAGCGGCCGGCGGCCTCCCGGGCCCGGCGGGCGAGGTCGTCGGCGGTGGGCAGGGTGGTCACGGGGATCTCCTCGGGTCGGTGGTCGGCGATCGACGACCCCGTCCGGGGCACCGCCCCGAGTCTGCGCGGGGTGGGCAGGACGGGGTCCTGTCTCAGACGATGTTCAGTTCAGGACGTGCCGCTGCGCCCGCGAAGCGCGCGGCGCTGAGGCCGGTGACGTCGACGACGGGCTGCTCTCCCAGGTAGAGGTCGCGCAGCACCTCCCCCACGGCCGGCCCCATCAGGAAACCGTGCCCCGAGAAGCCGGTCGCGTACAGGAAACCCTCGACCGCGTCGGCGCGACCGATGAGGGCGTTGTGGTCCGGCGTCATCTCGTACAGCCCCGCCCATCCACCGGCGATGCCGGCCCCGGCCAGGGCGGGGGCGCGCCGCTCGACGGCCGCACCGAGGCGCGGCAGCCAGCCGTCGGACCGGGTGAGCCGGAACCCGGGGGTCTCGTCCGGGTCGGACATGCCCAGGAGCAGGCCGCGGCCCTCCGCGTGGAAGTAGAAGCTGGTCTCGAAGTCGATGGTGAACGGCGTGCGGGGGTCGAGGTCGGGAACCGGCTCGGTGACCAGCACCTGCCGGCGCAGCGGGGTGACCGGCAGGTCGACACCCACCCAGGAGCCGACCTCGGCCGACCACGCGCCGGCCGTGCAGACGACGGCGTCCGTCCGGATCGTCCCGGCCCCGGTCCGCACGCCGGCCACCCGGCCGTCGCGCACGTCGATCCCGGTGGCCGCGCAGTGCGGCAGCAGCGTGGCCCCCGCCCGGCGTGCCGCGGACGCGTAGCCGAGCACGACCGACTCGGGGGTGCAGTGGCCGTCGGTCGGCGAGTACGCCGCCGCGAGCAGCCCCTCCGGTGAGATGAGCGGCGACAGGCGGCGGGCCTCCCCGACGCCGATCACCCGGCTCGGCACGCCCAGGTCGTTCTGCAGGGCGACGCTGGCCTCGAACGCCGCGACCGCCTCCGGGGTGCTGAGCAGGAACAGGTAGCCGACCTGGCGGAAGTCGACGTCCTGGCCGAACCGCGCCGGGAAGTCGCGGAAGGTCTCCAGGCTGCGCGCCCCGAGCGCGGTGTTCACCGGGTCGGAGAACTGTGCCCGCACGCCGCCGGCCGCCTTGCACGTCGAGCCCGAGCCCAGGGCGTCGCGCTCCAGCAGGACGACGTCGCGCACCCCCGCCCGCGCCAGGGAGTGGGCCGCGCTGAGTCCCACCACGCCGCCACCGATGACGACGACGGAGGCGGCGGTCGGGAGGGAGCGCGGAGCAACGGTCATCTCGGTCCTCGGGAGGTGGCGGCGCCGGGTGTGCCGCCATCGTGGTGGGCGGGGCCGCGTGGCACCAGGGACCGGGTCAGCGCCCTGCCTCGTCGAGGACCGCGGCGAGGGCGTCCACGGCCCGGTCGAGGTCGTCGGGCTCGACCACCAGCGGCGGGGACAGCCGGATGGTCTGCCCGTGCGCGTCCTTGACCAGGACGCCGCGCTCGGCCAGCCGCTCGCAGGCGGCACGCCCGGTCATCAGGGCGGGGTCGACGTCGATCCCGGCCCACAGCCCGCGGGTGCGCACCGCCGCCGCGCCGTGCCCGACCAGCCCCTCGAGCCGGTCCCGCAGCTGCACGCCGAGCTTGGCCGCCCGCTCCTGGTACTCGCCGGTCTCCAGCAGGCCCACCACCGCGTGCCCGATCGCCGCCGCGAGCGGGTTGCCGCCGAAGGTCGACCCGTGGCTGCCCGGCGTCAGGACGCCGAGGACCTCGCGGGTGGACACCACCGCCGAGACCGGGACGATGCCACCGCCGAGGGCCTTGCCGAGCAGGTAGACGTCGGGGACGACGCCCTCCAGCTCGCAGGCGAAGGTCGCCCCCGTCCGGCCCAGCCCGGACTGGACCTCGTCGGCGACGAACAGCACCCCGGCGTCCGTGCACGCCTGCCGCACCGCGGCGAGGTAGCCCGGCGGCGGCACGACGACGCCGGCCTCGCCCTGCACCGGCTCGAGCAGCACCGCGACCGTCTCCGGCGTGAGCGCTGCCCGCAACGCGTCGGCGTCGCCGTAGGGGACCACGGTGAAGCCGGGGGTGAAGGGGCCGAAACCCTCGCGCGCGGAGTCGTCGGTGGAGAAGCTGACGATCGTGGTGGAGCGGCCGTGGAAGTTGCCGGCCGCGACGACGATCTGCGCCCGCCCGGCGGGGACGCCCTTCACCTGGTAGCCCCAGCGCCGGACGACCTTGATCGCCGTCTCCACCGCCTCGGCACCGGTGTTCATCGGGAGCACCAGGTCCATCCCGGCCAGCGCGGCCAGGTCGCGGGCGAAGGGCCCCAGGCGGTCGTTGTGGAAGGCGCGGCTGGTGAGGGTCACCCGCTCCAGCTGCTCGCGGGCCGCCCGGAGCAGCACCGGGTGCCCGTGGCCGAAGTTCAGCGCCGAGTACCCGGCCAGGCAGTCGAGGTAGCGACGCCCGTCGACGTCGGTCACCCACGCTTCGTGCGCCTCGGCCACGACCACCGGCAGGGGTGCGTAGTTGGGTGCCGTCACCGCGCCGGTGAGCGCCGCGTGCTCACTGGAGGACGACGGGCTCGCACCGCGCCGAGGTGTGGTCATGGGGAGCCTCCTCCGGATCGGACGTCACGCGCTCTCCCGGCCGCCGCCCGGCGGGGCCGGGGGGCCGTGTCCTTGACAGGCTAAGAAGGCCACCCACCGGCATCAATGCGCGTTCGTTGCGTCCTGAGCGTGGATCCGTTGCAGAGATGGGCCTACGGTGCGCGGTGTGTTGCAGAGGACCGGAGACCGCCTGGACCCGCTCGACCGGCAGATCATCGGCTGCCTGACGCGCGACGCCCGCGCCACCTACGCCGTCATCGGCGACGAGGTGGGCCTGTCCGCGCCGGCGGTCAAGCGCCGGGTGGACCGGCTGCTGGCCGAGGGGGTGATCCGCGGCTTCACCGCGCTGGTCGACCCGGAGGTCCTCGGCTGGCGGACCGAGGCGTACGTGGAGGTGTACTGGAAGGGGATCCCGTCCCCCACCGAGCTGCGCCGCGCCCTGGAGAAGGTCCCCGAGATCGTGGACGCGTGCAGCGTCACGGGGTCCGCGGACGCGCTGGTGCACATCCTGGCCGCCGACATCCCGCACCTGGAGGAGGCCATCGAGCGGCTCCGGCAGCAGCCCAACGTCCAGCAGACCCGCAGCGAGGTCGTGCTCTCCCGGCTGATCGACCGCGGCCGTCCCTGACGCCCCCACCCGGAGGACCGGCGGGCTCCGCCGCGGGCCGGCCGGTCGGCCCGGCCGGCCCCCTGCTCCCGGCGCTCAGAAGGCGGGGATGACGGCGCCCTCGTAGGTCTGCTCGATGAACTGGCGGACCTCGTCGGAGTGCAGCAGCTCCTCGAGCTGCTGGATCCGCTGGTCGTCCTCGTCGCCGGCCCGCACCACCAGCAGGTTGGCGTTGGGGTTGCCCTCGGCCTCCTCCAGGGCCAGGGCGTCCTCGGCCGGGACCAGGTCGGCCTCGATGGCGTAGTTGCCGTTGATCACCGCGATGTCGACGTCGGCGAGCGAGCGGGGCACCTGCGCGGCCTCCACCTCGGAGATCTGCAGGTCCTTGGGGTTGTCCTGGACGTCGAGGGACGTCGGCGCGGCGTCCCCGGTGTCGGCCAGGGTGATCAGGCCGTTGGCCTCCAGCAGCCGCAGCGCCCGGGCGGCGTTGGTGGGGTCGTTGGGGATCGCCACGGTGCCGCCGTCGGGCAGGGCGGCCAGGTCGGTCAGCGACTCCGAGTAGATGCCCAGCGGCTCGACGTGCACCGGCGCCAGCGCGGTGAAGTCGTACCCCGCGCTGGCCTCCTGCTCCTCCAGGTAGGGGACGGTCTGGAAGTAGTTGGCGTCCAGCGACCCGTCGTCCAGGGCGACGTTGGGCTGCACGTAGTCGGTGAACTCGACGATCTCGAGGTCCAGTCCGGCGTCGGCGGCCAGGTCCTCCTCGATGAAGCGCAGGATCTCGGCGTGCGGCACCGGGGACGCGCCCACCTGCAGCGGCTCGTCGGCAGCGGACAGCTCGGCCTCGCCGCCGCCGCAGGCGGCCAGGAGGGCGGTCGCCGCGGACGCGGCCAGGAGCGAGGTGAGGCGGGAGCGCATGGCGGGGTTTCTCCTTCGAGGTGGTGCGGGGACGACGGTGGCCGGCCGGCCACCTGCGGGTCAGACGTGGGCGAGTCGGCGCGCCCAGTGGTCGCCGGCCCACTGCAGGGCCTGCACGATGACGAGCAGCAGGACGACGGTCAGCAGCGTGATGTCGGTCCGGAACTGCTGGTAGCCGAAGCGGATCGCGAAGTCGCCGAGCCCGCCTCCGCCGACGGCGCCGGCCATCGCCGAGTAGCTGATCAGCGCGACGACGGTGACGGTGGTCCCAGCGATGAGCGAGGGCCGCGCCTCCGGGAGCAGCACGGTCCGGACGACGTCCCGGCGGCGCGCACCCATCGACATCGCCGCCTCGACCTTCCCGGCGGCGACCTCGCGGAGGCTGGTCTCCACCAGCCGGGCGAGGAAGGGGACGGCGCCGATCGTCAGCGGCACGATGGCCGCCGTCGAGCCGATCGTCGTCCCGACGATGCCTCGCGTGACGGGCGCGACGAGGAACAGCAGGATGATGAAGGGCAGCGAGCGGCCGAGGTTGACGACCAGCCCCAGGAACCGGTTGAGCAGCGGACGCGGGGCGAGCGCCCCCGGGGCGCTGACCGTCAGCAGGATCCCGAGGGGGACGCCGAACACCACGGTGAGCACCGCTGCGACCCCGACCATGTACAGCGTCTCGCCGGTCGCCTCGATCAGCTGCGGGTAGATGCGGGCCCAGTCGCTCATCGGTCCACTCCCGTCGCCGCCACCGGGTTCGCGTCCCGGGGTACCGCCTCGATGAGGACGCCGTCGTCGCGCAGCCCGCGCAGCGCCCCGTCCAGTCGGTCGAGATCGCCGGTGACCCGCAGCAGCAGCCGGCCGTAACGGCCCCCGGCCACGGTCTCCACCGAGCCGCCGGCGACCTCCACCGCCAGCTCCAGCCGGCCGACCAGGGTCTGCAGGACGACGGTCTCGGGTGTGCGGTCGGTGACGGTCACCCGCAGGAGCACGCCGTCGTGGCCGGCGCCGGCGTCGGCGACCGGTGCGGGCAGCAGCGCGTCGGCCAGCGGCGAGTGCCCGCGGGTCAGCACCTCGCTCAACCGGCCGCCGTCGACGACCCGGCCCCGCTCGAGCAGCACGGCGCTGTCGCAGACCGCCTTGACCACCGCCATCTCGTGGGTGATGAGCAGCACGGTCAGCCCGAGCTCGGACCGCACGCGGCGCAGCAGCTCCAGCACGCTCGCCGTGCTGGCCTGGTCCAGCGCGGAGGTGGCCTCGTCGCAGAGCAGCACCCGGGGTCGCCCGGCCAGGGCCCGGGCGATGGCCACCCGCTGCTTCTGCCCACCGGACAGCTGCGCCGGGCGCGCTTCCGCCCGCTCCCCCAGCCCGACCAGGTCCAGCAGCTCAGCGGCCCGGCGGCGGCGCTCGGCCCGGCCGACCCCGGCCAGCTCGAGCGGGTGCTCCACGTTGCCCGCGGCCGTGCGCGAGTCCAGGAGCTCGAAGTGCTGGAACACCATCCCGATGGAGCGGCGGGCCTCGCGGACCCGGTCGTCCGGCAGGTCGGTGAGCACCCGCCCGTCGACGGTCACCGACCCCGACGTGGGCCGCTCGAGCAGGTTCACCAGGCGGACCAGCGTGCTCTTCCCGGAACCGCTGGGGCCCACCACGCCGGCGAACTCACCGGCCGCCACCCGCAGGCTGACCCCGTCGACGGCGACCACCTCCCCGGCGCGTCTCCGGGCGGGGAACACCTTGCGGACGTCGGTCAGTTCGATCACGGGAGCGCGGTCCTCGGGGGTGAGCAGGGCAGGCCGGCGAGCAGGGCGGCACGGTCGCGCGGGAACGGGGCGCGACGCGGTCCGGCTCCGACGGCCGGACGGCGCGGGGACGTCAGCGACAGAGGCAGCTGGCGGTACCGGCCAGATCGACGGCGCGGTCGCGCGTCAAGATCGGCAGGGGCACCCCACCATGGTGCCCCACCGCCCCGGCCGGACCCAAACCCCACCGGCTTGGTCTGGATCACAGTCCGCCGCGCCGACACACCCGGCTCCGGCGGAGGACGGTGCGCGCCTCCGTCACAGCTCGGTCGGAACACCCCGGTCGCTCCCCTCGGGCAATGCGCCTCCACCGGAGCCGGCCCGTCGGACGACCCGCCCCCGCCGGCGACCGGGAGGCGGACCGTGCGGCAGTCGCTGCAGCGCGTGCGGAGTGCGCGTACCCGCCGATCGGGTGCGCCCAACCCACGTCCCCGCTCACGCCGTCACGCGAGGCCGGCCTCGTGGACGCAGATCGCGACCTGGACGCGGTTGGTCACCTCCATCTTCACGAGGGATGTGCGAGACGTGGGCTTGACCGTCGCCAGGCTCGTGAAGAGCTCGCGGGCGATGTCGGCGTTGGACCTGTCGGCGGCCCGCTTCCGGCCGAGGGGACGACGTGCGGGCCCACGCCCGGCGCACCCGGACGGGACGGTCGCCGGCGGCCTGCTGCGGTCAGCAGGAGCCCTCCGGAGCGGAACCGGAGGGACCGGCTAAGTTCCTCAGAGGCAGTAGGGACAGCTCGTGCCGCCGACGGCGACCGTGCGCAGGCAGCGGAGCAGCGGACCGAGACGGGTCCCCTTGGGCACCAGGGCGTGCGCACCGGCGACCGCGGCCTCCAGGCGCACCTCCGGAACCTCCCCGGTCAGCACGATCACCCGGGCCTCGGGTCGGGCGGCACGCAGCGCCGCGGTGGCCGCCAGCCCGTCCATCCCGACCATCGACACGTCCATGAAGACGACGTCGGGCCGCAGCCGCGCGACGGCCTCCACCGCCTGCGAACCGTCCTCGCACTCGCCGACGACGGTGAGGTCGTCCTCGTCGGACAGCGCTTCGGCAAGGGCCCTGCGCACCATCGGATGGTCGTCGACGAGGAGCACGCGGATGGCGGCGGAGGCGTCGCCGCCGCAGCTGTCCCCACTCACCATGGACCTCCTCGCCGTGCGGCGTGGACCACCGGTCGGTGCTCGGCCGGTGAACCGCCGTCATCCTCCAGGAACCACAGGGTGCCTACCACGTCGGCCCCACCGCCGGGACCTCCCGCCCGGGTCGCACCCGGTCCGCACGGTCAGGAGGGCGGTGCGGCCGACGGGGCCGGCGGCGTCGCGTCAGGGCGCAGGAGGACGGCGTAGTCGGCGGCCGTCAGTGGCCGCGCGGTGAGCTGGCCGGAGGGCAGCGGCGCCTCGACCCGCTCGCCGTCCAGGACCAGGACGACGGAGTCGACCCCCGGCAGGCTGGTCGCGGTGAGCACGATCTGGGCGACCGCGCGCCGGCTGTCCAGCCCCGTCGCCGCGGCGGTGGTGCCGCCGATCCGGATGGCCGCCGTCCCGTCGGTGACCTCCGCGGCGTCGAGCTCGATCTCGGGCGGTAGCGCGGTGGACAGCTGCCGCTCGCGCTCTCCGGGGCTCGGCCCCTCGGCCAGGTCGCCGAGCAGCGCGTCGAGCCGCTCGGTCACCGAGTCGCCGTCCACCTCGCGTGGTTCGGGGACCAGCCGGTCGCCAGGCGCGACCAGGTGCACCTCGGTGGCGATCCGGGACGGCACGGGGCCGGGGGTCGGATCGGGCGTCGGGGTCGCCGAGGTCAGCCCGTACGGCACCTCGTCGCCCGGGATGGCCTCCGCCGGCCCGCCCGTCGGCACCCCGCACCCGGCGACGAGGACGAGCAGACCCGCGGTCACCCAGCGCCCGGCGTTCACCGGGCACACCCGGGCACGGAGAGGCTGAAGCGGGCCCCGCCTCCCGGGGCCGCGCTGCACCAGGCGGCCCCGCCGTGCCGGGAGGCGGTCTCCGCGACGATCGCCAGGCCCAGACCGGCCCCGGGCAACGACCGGCGGGCGGCGCGGGGGCCGCGGGCGAACCGTTCGAACACCCGCTCCCGGTCCTCGACGGGCACGCCGGGCCCGTCGTCGTCCACGCTGACCAGGACCACACCGTCCCGCCGCTGCACGTGCACGGCGGTGGGGCCGCCGGCGTGCCGGCGGGCGTTGTCGAGCAGGTTGCGCACCGCACGCTCCAGCGCGTTCTTGTCACCGGACACCGTGGTCGCACCGTCCGGGTCGGCGTGCAGCAGGTCGCCGTCCCACCCGCCGGCGGCCAGCACCTCCCGCACCAGCGCGGTCATCGACACCGGGACGTCGGAGTCGGACGGCGGGGCGCCGTCCAGACGAGCGAGGGCCAGCAGGTCGTCGAGCATCTGCCGGAAGCGGGCGAGCTCCCTCTCGACGAGGGCCAGCGCCTGGTCGGCGCGCGGCGAGAGCTCGGCGCGGCGGGCGGCGAGCACCTCCACGCTGGTCACCACCCCGGTGAGCGGGCTGCGCAGCTCGTGGCTGACGTCGCCGACGAAGCGGGCGTCGCGCTCGATCCGCGCGGCCAGGGCGTCGACCATGCTGTTGAAACCGGCGACGATGCCGACCAGGTCGGGGTCCTCGGTGGGCGGCAGACGGGTGGTCAGCTCGCCGCCGGCGATCCGGGTGGCCGCGCCGGCGACCTGCTCCAGCGGCTGCAGCGCCCGGCGGCCGGCCCACCCGCCGAAGGCCGCGCCCGCCGCCGTGGCGGCCAGCGCCCCGGCGCCCAGCACGACGGCCAGTGTGCGCAGCACCTGCTGCAGCTCGGTCAGCGGCGCCAGCTCGTAGTACTCCACCCCCGCGCTGCTGATGGGCACGCCGACGAGCAGCGCCGGGCCGTCCGGGGTGTCCAGCCGGACGGTCCCGGCCGAGCCCTCGCCGACGATGGAGCGCAGGTCCGCGGGGACGTAGCGGGCGCCCACGTCCAGGCTCGAGGAGTACCAGGCGTCGCCGCTGCGCACGACGACGTCGGCGCCGTTGGAGGGAGCCAGCTCCGCCACGACGTCACCCACCTCCGTGCCGGCGGTCGCCAGCCGGCTGCCGAGGACGTTGGCGTCGGCGAAGGTCTGCTGGATCAGCGAGGCTTCCCGCTGGTCGAGCAGGTAGCTGCGGGCCAGCAGCCAGGTCGTGGTGACCAGCACGACGGACACGAGCAGCGCGCCGACGGCCGAGCCCACCACGATCCGCGACCTCAGCCCCCGCGATCCGAGGGCTCCCCTCACCGCGGGTCCAGCCGGTAACCCAGCCCGCGAACGGTCACCACCACCCGGGGCGCGCCCGCGTCGCGCTCCACCTTGGTGCGCAACCGCCGGATGTGGACGTCGACGATCCGCTCGTCGCCGAAGAAACCGTGCTCCCACACCCGCTCCAGCAACACCTGCCGGCTGAACACCCGGCCCGGGGCCGACGCCAGCTCGCACAGCAGCCGGAACTCCGTCAGTGTCAGCGGCAGCTGCTCGTCCCCGCGGTGCACCGTGCCGGCCGCCTCGCGCAGCACGAGCGCCGGCGGGGTGGAGTCGAGGACCGCCTCCTCGGGCGCCGGGGAGGTGGCCGGGGCGCCCGACGTCGCCCGCCGCCGCAGCGCCCGCAGCCGCGCGGTGATCTCCTTGACCTGGAACGGCTTGGTCACGTAGTCGTCGGCGCCGGCCTCCAGCGCCGCGACGATGTCGTTGGTGTCCGCCCGGGCGCTGACCACGATGATCGGCAGGTCGTGGTCGCGGCGGACCTCGCGGATGACGGTGAACCCGTCCATCGAACCGAGCATCAGGTCGACGACCATGAGGTCCGGGGGCGTCACCCCGACCGCGGCCAGCGCCTCCTCACCGCTCGCGGCCTCCCCGACGTCGTAGCCCTCGTCCTCCAGCGCCCAGCGCAGGGCGGTACGGATCGGGTCGTCGTCCTCGACGACCAGCAGACGCGGCGCCACTCCGGTCATGCTGCCACCGGCCGTCCGGCGGTCGCCCCGATGTCACGGGATCGCAACGCAACGCCCGGCGGGATCGCAATCTCGGCACCGGACCGTGGTCGACAGCGCCACGGACCCCCGCGACCACTGACCGAGGAGGACTGCGATGACGATGGCTCCCCCGCGCGGCCGGATGGACGTCGGCGCCCAGGGCGACGTGGTGACCGTGCACCTCGACGACGCCCTGCTCGCCGACGGGCTGGCCGATGTGCGGTGGCTGCTGCACGACGCGCTGCTGGCCGGCGCGCGCCGCCTCGTCGTCGACCTCTCCGGCGTGCAGCACCTGTCGAGTTCCGCCGTCGCGAGCTTCCTCTGGGCGCACCGCACCTGCCGGGCCCGCGGTGGCGCGGTCGTGCTGCGTCGCGCCAACCGGCGCACCGAGGAGCTGCTGCACCGCACCGGCCTGTGGCGCGTCATCCAGCTGGAGTCCGACCGGGCGCGCGGCTGACCCCCGCCGCGCGCCCCGAGCCACGTCCCCGGAGGAGATCGTGACCGCTCTGCTGCTCGTTCTCGTGTCCGCCCTCGCCCTCGCCGTCGTCGGAGCCCTCGTCGACGGCCTGTTCTGGCTGACCCTCGTCGGTCTCGCCCTGTTCCTGGTCAGCGCCGCGCTCGGGGAGGCGCACGGCCTGGCCCGCGCCCGCGACCGCGGACGCCGGCCCGCCACCCCCGGCTCGGCCGCGGCGCGAGGCTGACGTGCTGCACACCCACGACCGCGCCCTGGTCGCGACCCTCGACCGCAGCGCGGGCACGATCCGGGTCAGCGGCCACCTGACCTCGCTCGGCGCCGACCTGGTGCGCGGCACGGCCGACCAGCTCCGCAGCGACGGCCACGTCCGCGTGACCCTCGACGTCCGCGGCGTGCACGATGTCGACGACGAGAGCTGGGCGGTCCTCCGCGAACTGCACCGCGACTTCCGCCGGGACGGCGGTGAGCTGCTCATCCGCGGCTGACCAGGGGCCACCCGGTCGGCGCCGGCCCCTGCGATCGGGCATGCCGCGCGACCGGTCGCATGCCCACGTCGAGCTCGGCCAGCAGCTCTACGCCGTGCTCCCGGTGCCGACGGCCCAATACTCGTTCGGCGGGTGGAAGAACAGCCTGTTCGGTGACTCCCACGCGCACGGCGCCGAGGGCGTGCACCTCTTCACCCGCGGCAAGGTCGTCCCCAGTCGCTGGCTGGACCCCAGCCACGGCGGCCTCAACCTCGGGTTCCCGCAGAACGTCTGATCAGGAACCCCCTGCCCCGGGGGAGGCCGGGGCCCAGGACGACGGGGCCCCTGGCCGGCACGGATGCCGGCCAGGGGCCGGCCGGGTGGTCTCCTCGCACTCGTCGAGGACACCACCCGGCGCGCTGCTCCCGTCGCTCAGGCGACGATCTCCTGCTGCCCGGTCGTCCCGGCCCGCTGTGTCGCGATCACCTCGCGCACGAGCGCGGTCAGCCGCTTGGTCGCCACCTGCTCGGCAGGGCGGCCGAAGCGGGCGCCGATCTGCTCACTGGTCACGCCGAGGGACTCCAGGCTGGCCAGCACGCCCCGGCGGGCCGCGTTGAGCCGGCGGTCCTTCGGGTCGTCCGGGGTCGGCGAGGCCTCCAGCAGCGGGTTCGCCGGCGCGGCCTCCGTGCCGGTGGCCGGGAGGGCGGCCGCGGCGGCGGCCCGGGCGGCCTCCACCACGGCGGCGGGCGTCTGCGGAGCGGCCGCAGCGGCCTGGACCCTGCGCCCGGCGGGGTGGGCCTCCATCGACGCGGCCAGGAACTGCTCGTGACGGGCCTGGATGAGCTCGGCGACGGTGAAGGAGCCGCCGGGAGTCGGCACCTCGGCCTGGAGCAGCGCCGCGCGGTTGGCCTCGGCCCACACCTCGCGCAGCTCGTCGTCGTTCGCGGCGTCGCCGATCCGCGCGACCAGGTCGGCGGCGTCGGGCTCGCCGGACCCGGACGACCGGCCGTTCCCACGGCCGGCGGCCTGCTCGGTGCGGGCCTGCTCGGTGCGCTCGTGGTCGAGCAGCCCGCCGCCGTGGAAGGGGACGAGGTCGCGCACGTGGGCGGTGCCCGGGTCGCACTTCAGGGCGTCGAAGACCAGCCACTCCAGCAGCCGGCCGGCGGCCTCGGGGGCGGTGACCTCCTTGGCCGGGTCGGCGTTGGGCTTGATCCCGACGTGCACGCTGCGCGCGCCGACGATCAGCGGCCGCCGTCCGCGGCGCAGCCGCATCCACACGGTCGCCGCGTAGGGGAACTCCCGGTGGGTCTGCACCGACCAGGTCTTCTGCCCCTCGATCGGGCGGCCGTTGGCGTCGACCTCGGTGACCTCCTTGCCCCGGGCGGTCACCACGACGATGCCGGGGAAGGTGAGCAGCTCGGTCTGCAGCTTGCGCCAGCGGGCGCCGGCGTCGTTCCACAGGTTCTGGCTGATGGTGATCTCGGCGTTGGGGTCGCGCTTGAGCAGCTCGCGGTTGCGCGCCGACCTCGCGGCGCGCTCACTGGCCCAGTCCTTCAGGCCGTCCCAGATCGCCGAGCCGGTGTCGATGCCGAGCACCACCGGCGGCTCGCCGGCGTCGGCGGCGCGGCGGGCCTCCGCCTTCACCGCCTGGACGGCGGAGAGCACCTGTGCGTAGGAGCCGTCGTGCTCGATCAGCCGGTAGTTCGCGCCGGGGAGAGCGCCGTACTCGTCACCGGCACCCTCGTTGAGGTCGATCCAGTACAGGGCGCTGATCTTGTCCGAGGCGCTGAACTGCGCCAGCGACCAGCTGTTGTGGGTGACGACGTAGTGGTCGGTCAGGTACAGGTGGTCCTCAGCGGCCACGGTGATGCAACGGACCGGCTGGACACCGAGGTACTCGACCTCTCGGATCGTGCGCCGCGGCCGCGTGCGGAAGGCCGGCCGAGCCGCCGCCCACGCCGCCACCTTCCGTCCGAGCCGGAACGGCACGAGCTCCTCCGGCAGCCGCACGGTGAGCCGGTAGGCCAGCTTCGTGACGATCCGGGTGCCGGCGGCGTCCCGGTACGCACCCTGCTTGGTCCCAGTGGCGGCGGTGCCACCGAGCGACTCAGCCAGGTGCCGCACATCGGCTGCCAGGCGTGGGGACACGGTCGTGAACGTCGCGCTGTAGCGCTCCACGCCGCCGTCCGTGTCCATCAGCCCTTGGAGCAGGGCCAACCGGTCGGCTACCGGAGCGAAGAGGTAGGCGGCCGGGACGAACTTCATGGCCGAGCCGCAACCCATCAGGCCGAGCTGGCGCAGCGCTGCAGTGGTCCGACCGCCGCTGATGCCGATCGACCGGCCGTCCGGTGAACGCCGCGTCCGGTCGCCGTCGGGCAGTGCGGTGGTGAGCCGGTCGAACAGCTCCTCGTCCCCGGAGGTGCACACCGGGCGGGACGGCGCGGTCAGCCCGCCGTCCCCCAGGAGGAGACCCAGGAGGTAGGGGTCCAGCGGCAGATCCGCATCGGCGGCGAAGTTCACGGGTGCCGTCATCGGCACGTGCAGGACGACGCCGTCGAGCACGCGCTCGCGGACCTCCGCGGTGGAGAGGACCCGGTACGGGCGCGGGTTGCGCTGCCCCTTCCTGGGACCGCTGCTGTACTGCCGGTGCCGGTCGTTGGCGGTGTGCACCGCCCACAGGTGCTCGTCGCACGCCTCGACAGTGGCACCGTCGGAGAATGTCAGTCGGTACACCGGCCGCTCGCCACGCTCGTGCACGGCCAGGACGGTGGTGGGCTCGCCGTCCGAACCGATCACCTGGTCACCGACGGCGATCTCGCCCATGGTGGTCCAGCCGGTCGGGGTTGCGATGCGGGCGTGCAGAGGTTGGGCCTTCCCGGCCTTCTCCTCCCCCTCCAGGAGGATGCACGGCCACGGCACGCGACCGGTGGGCTTGCGGGTCTTGAGGCCAGAGACGGCCATGGTGAACTCCTCGTCGACATGGGGAAGATGTCGACCGAAAGCTATGAGTGGGTACCGACACATCCATCTGCCGATCGCGCAAGCACATCCGGCCCTCTGGGGTGAAGGTGCAGGTCAGCACGGCACAGGAGCTCGAATCGGCGTGTCGGTCGTTCGCTGTCGGCGTAACCGGCGCCCGTCACGACCTCATCCGGAACAGCTCTCGCCGGGCGACTGGGACCAGGGCGATCGCGACAGCCACGGGAGAGCTACGTGAGCCGGGAGTCACGGGCGTCCTGGAGAGAGGCGGCGCGCTTTGCCGAACGAGGGAGCAGGCAGCACTAGCGTTCGGCAACGTGAGCGGCTCCTCCCACGGCGGTCCGGACGGCGACGCGCCGGACGCCGCCGTCCTGCGCGGGGCGACGCCCTACGAGCTGTGGCAGGACAGCCAGGAGACGTCGCAGCGCCTGGCCGAGGCGTACGGGCGGATCCTCGACGCCGGCACCCCGGAGGCATGCCTGACCGGCGCAGCCGCGTTCCTTCGGCTGGCGCGCCGGTACCTGGCGCTGCGGCTGAGCGCGGTCGCCGCCGACCGGCGGCTGGCGTTCGGGCAGCAGGTGCCGCCGGCCGGCGTCGCGGTGGCCGCGCTGTGGGCGGAGGTGTTCTGGGCGGCGCGGGCCGGGTCGCCGGAGGACGACTCCGGGGTGCTGGAGGAGGCCGACGCGTCCGTCCGCGGCCTGCTGGTCCTCTCCCCGGCCGACCTGGCCGACGTCGGCACCGTGACGGCCTGGTGGGAGCGGCTGCAGCGGGTGGAGGAGACCCTCGGCGGCCTCGAGATGGCGGCGCAGGTGGCGCTCGAGGTCCGGCGGGAGCGGTACGAGCACGAACTGGGAATCCGTCAGCTGGGCACGCCCTGACGTCCTGACCCGCCCTCCGCACCGCGGAGGCGGTGGGCGAGGGCGGTGTGCCGGCGTCCGGAGCCGGTGACGCGCACGGCCTGGCCCAGGGCCCTGGTCGAGCCGACGAGCACGACGAGCTGCTTGGCGCGGGTGACGGCGGTGTAGAGCAGGTTGCGCTGCAGCATCATCCAGGCGCTGGTGGTCAGCGGGACGACGACGCAGGGGTACTCGCTGCCCTGCGAGCGGTGGACGGTGACGGCGTAGGCGTGCACCAGCTCGTCGAGCTCGCCGAAGTCGTAGTCGATCGCCTCGTCCTCGTCGGTGACGACGGTGAGGGTCTGCTCGACGCCGTCGATCGCGGTGACGACGCCCTGGGTGCCGTTGAAGACGCCGTTGGCGCCCTTGTCGTAGTCGTTGCGGATCTGGCTGACCTTGTCCCCGACGCGGAACACCCGCCCGCCGAACCGCTTCTCGGCGCGGTCGGGCCGGGCCGGGGTGAGCGCCTCCTGCAGCAGCTCGTTCAGCGCGGCGGCGCCGGCCGGCCCGCGGTGCACCGGGGTCAGCACCTGCACGTCCCGGCGGGGGTCCAGGCCGAACCGGGCCGGGATCCGGCGGGTCACCACGTCCACGGTGAGCCGGGCGGCCTCCTCGGCGTCGTCGGTGGGGAACAGGAAGAAGTCGTCGAGGCCGCGGACCTGGGGCACGCTGCCGGCGTTGATCCGGTGGGCGTTGGTCACCACCCCCGACCGGCTGGCCTGCCGGAAGACCTGGGTCAGGCGCACGTGCGGAACGGGGGTGCCCTCGGCGAGCAGGTCGCGGAGCACCTCGCCGGCGCCGACCGAGGGCAGCTGGTCGACGTCGCCGACCAGGAGCAGGTGCGCGCCGGGCGGGACGGCCCGCACCAGCTTGTTGGCCAGCAGCAGGTCCAGCATCGAGGACTCGTCGACGACGACCAGGTCGGCCTGCAGCGGCCGGTCCCGGTCGAAGGCGGCGTCCCCGCCGGGGCGCAGCTCCAGCAGCCGGTGCACGGTGCCCGCCTCGACGCCGGTGAGCTCGGTGAGCCGCTTCGCCGCCCGGCCGGTCGGCGCGGCCAGCACGACCCTCGCGCCCTTGGCCGCGGCGAGGGTGACGATGGAGCGCACCGTGAAGCTCTTGCCGCAGCCGGGGCCACCGGTGAGGACGGCGACCTTCTCGGTCAGCGCCAGCTGCACCGCGGCCCGCTGCCCGGCCGCCAGGTCCACGCCCGTGCGCCGGTGCAGCCAGGTCAGTGCGGCGTCCCAGTCCACGCTCGCGAAGGCCGCCAGCCGGTCGTCGTCGGCGCTCGCCAGCCGCCTCAGCCCCCCGGCCAGCGAGACCTCCGCCCGGTGGAAGGGCACGAGGTAGTACGCCACCGTGCAGGGCTCCCCGTCCGCGCCGGGGAACTCCTCGCGGATGACCCCCTGGTCGGCGACCAGCAGGGCCAGGCAGTGACCCACCAGGTCGGCCGGGACCTGCAGGATCTCCACCGCTCGGGCCACCAGCTCGGTCTCGGGCAGGAAGCAGTGCCCCTGCCCCGTCGCCTCGGAGAGCACGAACTGCACCCCCGCCTCGACCCGCTGCGTGCTGTCGTGCGGGATCCCCACCGCGGCCGCGATGGTGTCGGCGGTCCGGAACCCGATGCCCCACACCTCGGCGGCCAGGCGGTAGGGCTCGGCCCGGACCACGCCGATCGACGCGCCGCCGTACTGCTTGTAGATGCGGACGGCCAGCGAGGTGGACACGCCCACGCCCTGCAGGAAGACCATCACCTCCTTGATGGCCCGCTGCTCCTCCCAGGCCGCGGTGATCAGCCGGGTCCGCTTGGGGCCCAGGTTGGGCACCTCGGCCAGCCGCCCGGGCTGTTCCTCGATGACCCGCAGCGCCTCGGTGCCGAAGTGGTCCACGATCCGCTCGGCCAGCCGCGGTCCGATCCCCTTGACCAGCCCCGAGCCCAGGTAGCGCCGGATGCCCTGCACCGTGGCCGGCAGCACGGTGGTGTAGTCCTCGACCTGGAACTGCCGGCCGTACTGGGGATGCGCTCCCCACCGCCCCTGCAGCCGCAGCGTCTCGCCCGGCTGCGCGCCCAGCAGCGAGCCCACCACCGTGACCAGGTCACCGCCCCGCCCGGTGTCCACCCGGGCCACGGTGTAGCCGGTCTGCGAGTTGGCGAACGTGATCCGCTCCAGCGTCGCCTCCAGCACCGCACCCGTCCGCGCCTCTCGCACCGCCGTCCCCTCGCCGCCGCCCCGTTCCTCCCGATGGTCACACCCCCCGGGGACAGCTCGGTGGTCCTCGGTCCGCTGAACGTGACCGGGCCCACCGGAACTGTCGGTGGGTCCCCCTAGCCTCCAGACGCTCACCCGAGCGATGCACCGACGACACGGAGGACCGGATCATGGCCGGCGACACAGTCATCACCGTCATTGGCAACCTGACCAGCGACCCCGAGCTGCGCTTCACGCCCTCGGGCGCGGCGGTCGCCAACTTCACCATCGCCTCCACTCCGCGCACCCTGGACCGCCAGACCCAGGAGTGGAAGGACGGCGAGGCGCTCTTCCTGCGCTGCAGCTGCTGGCGGCAGATGGCCGAGCACGTCGCGGGATCACTCATCCGCGGCTCGCGGGTCATGGCACAGGGCCGCCTCAAGCAGCGCTCCTTCGAGACCAAGGAGGGCGAGAAGCGCACCGTCGTGGAGCTGGAGGTCGACGAGATCGGCCCGTCGCTCCGCTACGCCACGGCGGCGGTCTCCAAGGCCGCCCGTACCGACGGCGCTCCCGACCGGGGAACCGGCGGCGGGAACGGCGGCGCGGCGGCCGGGCAGGGTGGCTCACCCGACCCGTGGGCGGCGTCGGGCGACGGCCTCGGCGAGGAGCCGCCGTTCTGAGCTGCCTGCCGGGCGCTCCGTCGCCCGCGGGCAGGCGGTGGGCGTGCCGGCTCCCGCCGGCACGTCCATCGCACCGCGACGGCCCGTGCGGAGGAGGGAGCGATCGGACCGGGCGGGACGACGGCACTCGCTCCGAGCCCCACGGAGCAGGTCCGCGCAGCTGATCTCCGCAGCGGATGGACGCACGACCGAGCTGGTCGATCGACCAACACTGTGCCAGCATGGCGGCGCCGGCCGGTCGGCCGGCGCCGCTGTCCCTCCCCCGTCTCGAGGAACACCCGTGAGTCCGCTCCGTCGCTGGTCCGCCCTCGCGGTGCTGGCGCTGCCGGTCCTGCTCATCAGCATCGACATGACCGTGCTCGGCTTCGCCGTGCCGGCCCTGACCGCCGACCTGGGCCCGACGTCGACCGAGCTGCTGTGGATCGTCGACATCTACTCCTTCCTGCTCGCCGGGCTGCTCGTGCTGATGGGCAACCTCGGCGACCGCATCGGCCGCCGCCGGCTGCTCGTGGTCGGTGCCGCCGCGTTCGGGTGCGCCTCGCTGGTCGCGGCGTTCTCCACGACGGCCGGGATGCTCATCGCGGCCCGGGCGCTGCTCGGGCTCGGCGGGGCCACGCTGATGCCCTCGACGCTGGCGCTGCTGCGCTCGGTGTTCCCCGACGCCCGGGAGCGCCGCCTGGCCATCGCCGTCTGGGCGGCCGCGTTCTCCGGCGGCGCCGCCCTCGGGCCGATCCTCGGGGGGTTCCTGCTCGAGCACTTCTGGTGGGGCTCGGTGTTCCTGGTGAACGCGCCGGTCATGATCCTGCTGCTCGTCGGCGCCCCGCTGCTGCTGCCCGAGTCGCGCCCGCGACCCGGCCGGTTCGACGCGCTGTCCGCGGTGCTGTCCATCGCCGGTGTGCTGCCGCTGGTCTACGCCCTCAAGACCGCCGCGCACGACGGCGTCAGCGTGCCGGTCCTGGTCAGCCTCGCGGCCGGCCTCGGGCTGCTGTGGACCTTCGCGCGCCGGCAGCGCCGGCTGGCCGAGCCGCTGCTGGACCTGCGGCTGTTCGGCTCCCGCGCGTTCTCCGTCGCGGTGACGACGAACCTGCTCACGGTCTTCGCCCTGCTCGGGCTGATGTTCTTCCTGCCGCAGTACCTGATGCTCGTGCTCGGCATGAGCCCGCTGGTCGCCGGCCTGTGGATGCTGCCGCTCGCCGGAGCGACCGTGGCCGGGTCACTCGCCGCCCCCTGGCTGGCCCGCTCCCTGCACCTGCGGTGGGTCATCGGCGGCGGGATGGCGCTGGCCGCCGCCGGGCTGGCGGCCGGCACGCTGCTCGGGGTCGACGGCGACCGGGCCGTCCTGGTGGTGGTCGGCCTGCTCATCGGCGCCGGCGTCGGAGCCGCGGAGGCGCTGACCAACGACGTCATCCTCGCCACGGCGCCGCCGGAGCGGGCCGGTGCCGCCGCCTCGGTCTCCGAGACCGCCTACGAGTTCGGCGGTGCGATGGGGACGGCGGTGCTGGGCACCGTCGGGCTGTCGGTCTACGCGGCGCACCTCGGCGCCGTCGGCGGCGTGCCCGCGCGGGACGCCGAGGCTGCCCGGGAGACCCTGGGCGGCGCCGCGGAGGTCGCAGCGGGGCTGCCGGCGGACGCCGCCGCGGCCCTCCTGGCCGAGGCCGGGCGGGCGTTCGTGACCGGCATGCACGTGGTGCTGGGGATCGCCGCCGTGCTGGCGGCGTACGTGGCGGTGCAGGCCGTCGTCCTGCTGCGCGGCAGCCGGGGAGCCGGTGCCGCGCCGGCCGACCAGCCGGCGATGGCGACGGCGATGGAGACGGAGATGGAGACGGAGATGGCGCCCCGGTGACGGGCGGGAAGCGCGCGCACCTGCCCGTCGAGCAGCGCCGGGCCCAGCTCGTCGCGGCCGCCATGCGGGTGATGCAGCGGGAGGGCGCCTGGTCGCTCACCACGCGGGCGGTCGCGAAGGAGGCCGGCGTCCCGCTCGGAGCAGTGCACTACGCGTTCGGCGCCAAGACCGAGCTGGTGCGTGCCGTCTTCCAGGCCGACCGCGACCGGTCCACCGCCCTGCTCCGGCGGGCGGTGCAGGCCGGGGGCTCCCCCGCGGAGATCCTGATCCGCGCCCTCGTCGGCTACGCGGACAGCGTCATCGCCGACCCCGGCGCCGAGATGGTGCTCCAGGAGCTGACGATGATGGGCGGCCGGGACGACGACCTGCGGGCCGCGGCGCGGGAGTCCACCGAGCAGTACCGCGGCGACGTCCTCGACCTGCTGCACCGCGTGGCCGAGGCATCCGGCGGGACCTGGTCCGGCGAGGTGGCGGTGCTGGTGGAGTCGGTGCTGGGCCTGCTCTTCGGGGCGTCGGTGAACTGGCTGTGCACCGGCGACGACGACCTCTTCCGCCGGTGTGTCACCGATGCCGCACAGACCCTCGCCGCCCGCCTGACGGAGGCGGGCGCCCCGGGCTGAGCCGGTCGCGCCGAGCCGACCCGGTCGACGCCGGATCCCGGCCGCTACGAGCCCGCGGTCGCCATGGCGCGCGCGACGTACGGCAGGACGCCGCCGTGGCGGAGGTACCGAGCCTCCCGAGCCGTGTCCACGCGGACGACGGCCGCGAAGCTGACCGGTGCCCCCTCCTCCGACCGGGCGGAGACGACGACCCGCCGAGGCCAGTCGTCCTCCGTCAGGTGCTCCAGTCCCTGGACGTCGTAGGCCTCCCGGCCGGAGAGGCCGAGGCTCGCCACGCTGTCCCCCTCCAGGAACTGCAGGGGCAGCACCCCCATCCCGATCAGGTTGGCGCGGTGGATCCGCTCGAAGCTCTCGGCGAGGACCGCACGGACGCCGAGCAGCGCCGTCCCCTTCGCCGCCCAGTCGCGGGACGAGCCGGTGCCGTACTCCTGGCCCGCGAGGACCAGCAGCGGTGTGCCCGCGGTGCGGTAGTGCTCCGCCGCCTCGAACACGGTCTTCGCGCGGCCGTCGAGGTGGTCGAGGGTCCAGCCGCCCCGTCGGTGCGGTACGAGTCGGTTGCGCAGCCGCTGGTTGCCGAACGCGCCGCGCAGCATGACCTCGTGGTTGCCCCGCCGGGAGGCGTAGGTGTTGAGGTCGGTCTCGCCCCGGGCCCGCAGGAACTCCCCGGCCGGGCTGTCGGCGGGGATGCGCCCGGCGGGGCAGATGTGGTCGGTCGTGATGGAGTCCCCGAGCACGGCCAGGGCACGGGCGCCGGTGATGTCCCGGACCGGCTCCGGGGCTGCGGAGAGGTCGTCGAGGAACGGCGGGCGACGGACGTAGGTCGAGTCGGGGTCCCAGTCGAAGGTGGCCCCTCCCCCGCCCGGCAACTCCGCCCAGCGCTGCTCGCCGGTGAGGACGTCGGCGTACCGCGCGGCGAACATGGCGGGGTCCAGGCTCCCCCGGATCACCTCCTCGATCTCGGCGTCCGGAGGCCACAGGTCGCTCAGGTACACCGGGTGTCCGGTCCGGTCGACGCCGAGCGGTTCGTGCAGCAGGTCGACGTCCATCGAGCCCGCGAGGGCGTAGGCGACGACCAGCGGGGGCGAGGCCAGGTAGTTCAGCGAGACGTCGTTGTTGATGCGCCCGTCGAAGTTGCGGTTGCCGGAGAGCACCGCGGCGACCAGCAGGTCGCGCTCGGCGACCGCCTCGCCCACCTCCGGGGTCAGCGGGCCGGAGTTCCCGATGCAGGTCATGCAGCCGTAGCCGACGGTGTGGAAACCGAGCTGCTCGAGCGGACGGTCCAGCCCGGCACGCCGCAGGTAGTCGGTGACGACCTTCGACCCGGGGGCCAGGCTCGTCTTCACCCAGGGCCTGGACGCCAGCCCGGCGGCGACGGCGTTCCGCGCCAGCAGGCCGGCGGCGACCATCACCGAGGGGTTGGACGTGTTCGTGCACGACGTGATGGCGGCGATGGCGACGGCCCCGTGGTCGAGCCGGGGCTCCTGCGCCCGCGGCTCGGCGACCGCACGGAGGGCCGGCGGGTCACTGGCCGGGAAGGACTCGCGGCCGGCCTCGTCCACGGCGTCGCCGGCGGCCTCCGGCGACCGGTCGGCGAGCAACCCGGCGAGCGTGCTCCGGAACCGGCTGCGCGCGCTGGCCAGCGGGATCCGGTCCTGCGGACGACGCGGCCCGGCCAGTGACGGCTCGACGGTCGAGAGGTCCAGCCGGAGCAGGTCGTCGAAGCGCAGCCGCGCCGCGGGGTCGTGCCAGAGTCCCTGTTCCTTGGCGTAGCGCTCGACCGCCGCGACGTGTCCGGCGTCCCGGCCGGTGAAGCGCAGGTAGTCGACCGTGACCCGGTCGATGGGGAAGACCGCGCAGGTGGAGCCGAACTCCGGGCTCATGTTGGCGAGCGTCGCGCGATCGGCGAGCGGAACGGCCCCGACCGACGGCCCGGTGAACTCCACGAAGCTGCCGACGACGCCGTGGGCCCGCAGCAGCTCGGCGATGGTGAGCACCAGGTCGGTCGCGGTCACTCCCGGACGCCGCTCCCCGGTCAGCTCGAGACCGACGACCGGCGGGATGAGCGTGGCCACCGGCAGGCCGAGCATCGCCGCCTCGGCCTCGATGCCGCCGACACCCCAGCCCAGCACCCCGAGACCGTTGATCATCGTGGTGTGGGAGTCGGTGCCGACGAGCGTGTCCGGAAAGGCGCGCCCGTCGCGCAGGACCACGACGTCGGCGAGGTGCTCGAGGTTGATCTGGTGCATGATGCCGGTCCCCGGTGGGACGACGGTCAGCCGGTGGAACTGCTGCTGACCCCACTTGAGGAAGCGGTAGCGCTCCTCGTGACGCGTGTACTCCCGTGCCACGTTGAGCGCGATCGCGTCCGGGCGGCCGAAGACGTCGGTGACGACGGAGTGGTCGACCGTGAGCTCCGCCGGGATCACCGGGTCCACCACCGCGGGATTCCCGCCCAGGTCGCGCACCGCCTCGCGCATCGCCGCCAGGTCCGCCAGGACCGGGACGCCGTTGGTGTCGTGGAGGAAGACCCGGGCCGGCGAGAACGACACCTCGTCCCCCGTGCCGACCCCGCCCGCGAGGCGCCGGATGGCCTCGGCGGTCCCCGTCTCCCCGTCCTCGTGCCGGAGCAGGTTCTCCAGCACGATCTTCAGGGAGAAGGGCAGGTGCTCCGCACCGGGGACGGCGTGCACCGCCCACGTCTCCAACTCGCCACACCCGAGATCGAGGGTCCGTCGCGCACCGAAGCTGTCGTACCGGCCCATGCGCACCTCCGTTGGGGAATTGGTTATAGGCTACAGCTTGGATGTACCGGCTATCCTGATCTCGAAATGCGAGGAGAGGAGGGCGGGTGGCCACGCCGCTGGGGCGCCCCGCGCTGACCAAGGCGGACTACGCCTACAGCGAGGTCCGGGAACGGATCATGTCCGGCGCGCTCCCGCACGGTGCGGTCGTGAGCCAGGAGGCCCTGGCGGCCGAGCTCAGCGTCAGCACCACGCCGTTGCGCGAGGCCATGCGCCGGCTCTCCGCGGAGGGGCTGGTCGTCCTCGACGCCCATCGAGACGCGCGCGTCGCACCGCTGTCAGCGGCCGAGGCTCGCAGCCTGTTCGAGATCCGCCAGCAACTCGACCCGCTCGCCGTCCGGCTGGCCGCGGAGCGGCGCGACGACTCCGATCAGCAGCGGATCCGGGAGTCCGCCGCGTTCCTGGAGCCGTTGGACGCCCGCAGCGGCCTCGCCGCCCTCGAGGCACACCGCGCGTTCCACACCGCCCTGTACCGGGCCAGCCACAACGACCTCCTGATCGGCCTGCTCGACGGCCTGTGGGACAAGGCCGACCGCTACCGCCGGGCGGCCCTGGAGGCGCGCCAGGACTCCCCCGACGACCGCGCCAGGGTGCAGGCCGAGCACCAGGCGATGATGACCGCCGTGCTCGACGGTGACCCCGACGCCGCCCAGGAGCACATGCGCCGTCACGTGGTCAACAGTCTCGGGCGCCGGGCGATCGACATCCTGACCGACGGCTGACGGGCGCCGTGCCGGCAGCCGGTGGGTCCGACCGGCTGCCGTCGCCCCACGCCCGGACCTGGGGCCGCCGTGCCGCCCCGGACCGAGCGGCCGGTGCTCAGTTGCCGTGTGGCGCGGCTCGGTAGGCGCCGGCCGATCCGCGACGGCCTGGCGGGCGGTGCGCCCGGGCCTGCTCGAGCCGCTCCTGGCGACGCGCGAAGACGACCGTCCCGACCAGGAAGAGCCCGGACAGGATCAGGACGACCGCGGTGAACGCGTTCACGAACGGCAGGTCCACGCCGGCCAGGGCGAGCACACCGAGCGCGACCAGCACCAGCGCGGCCAGCACCGCCCCGGCGGCGCGCCACGGGCTCTTGGCGACCTCCTCGACGCCCTCCTGCGCCTTGTCCTTCGCGTAGTCCAGCGGCTTCTTCGCCCAGGAGAAGCGCGTGCCCAGCAGCGCCAGGCCGGCGGCGACCAGCACGAAGCCGGGGCCGGGCAGCACGAGCAGCGCGATGCCGGCGAGGGTCAGCAGGCCGCCGAGGAAGGCGACGACAACGGTCTTCACCGTTGGGTGGTGCCCGATCCACCGGACCGTCATGCCGCACCGCCCGGCCACGTGCCGGACTGCGCCCGTGTGGTCACCACGTCGACGGGGAGGGGCGGGGCGTCGACGGCCAGGCGTGCCCGCCCGACGGCTCGGTGAGGTCAGCGGCATCCCGGCTCCGGGCCCCCGGGACGAGCCGGACAGCACCGAGCCCGTTGCCGTACCAGCGCGTCGTCGATCAGACGTGTCGATCAGACGTGTCGATCAGACGTGTCGATCAGACGTGCTGTCCCGTGGCCCAGGCGTGGCTCGTGGTGACGACGGCGACGACGGTCTGCAGCTCGGCGGGGTCGCGCGGACCGAAGAGCAGGACCATGCCCGGGGTGAGCCGGACACCGGCGAGCGGGTGGGCGACGCCCCAGCCCTTCGCGACCACGTCGGCCGCGAGGGCCGGCGGGAGCGCCACGTGCAGCGAGCCGTCGGAGCCGGGGTGGACGTGGGCGAACTCCCCGGCGGACGGGACGATGAACGCGTCCACCGGACCCAGCCGCGGCGGGGCCAGCTGGAAGCCGCGTGCGCCCGGCACCGAGATCGCCGACTGGCGGGTGCCCACCCCGGGCAGCGCCGCGATCCGGGCGAACACCTCCTCCTGCAGGTGCACGGGGGCGGTGTCGCTGCGCTGCTCCTGCGGGATGCCGGAGGTCACCGCCGGCCGCGCACCGGCCCGGGTGGGGAGCCGCCCTCCGGGCAGGGCCGCCCACGTGGCCGGACCGGCTGCGGGACGGCCCCGGTGGGCGAGGAAGGTGAGGCGCTCCCGCAACCAGCCGGCCAGCGTGGCCAGGGCCTCGGCAGAGATGCCGTGCCCGACCGGATCGCGGCGGGCGACCGTCGGCGCGCCGGACTCGCCGAGCAGGTAGCTCCAGGTGCGGTCGAGCAGCTCCCGCGGGATGACGCTGTCGTGCTCCCCCTGCGCGACGACGACCGGCACCCCGGCCAGTCGGGCCGGCGTGGTGGGGACACCGGCCTCGAAGGGCAGCGTGCCGTAGAGGACCGCGCCGCCGGCGTAGCGGTCGGGATCGTCCAGCAGCAGCCCGCCGGCGAACGCTGCTCCCCCGCTGAACCCGATCAGGACCACCGGGCGACCGGGCGGGGCGACCTCGTCGAGCCACTGCCAGAACCAGTCCATCGTCGCGCGCAGCGACCCGGCGACCGGGCGGCCGATCCCCCGGTTGGCGAACCAGGCGTACCCGCCGCCCTCGGCGATCGGCGCGCGCACGGCGGCGTACGCCGGACCGGCCGGCAGGTGCTCGGCGAGCGCGATGATCTCCTGCTCGTGCGACCCCCGACCGTGCAGCAGGACGACGAGCGGCGCCGCCGGGTCGGAGTCGCCCGCCGTCGCGACCACCGGTGCGGCCCACGTGGTGGTCACGCCCCGGCCTCCGCCGACCCGGGCAGCACGCGACCGGCCGTGCCGACGCCGGACCACCGCTGCACCTCGGCCGCCATGTCCAGCGCATCGACCGGGGCGGCGTTCTCGTACTCACCCCAGGCCTCGCGCGGCAGCATCCACATGACCTCGAACTCGTTGCCGTCGGGGTCGATGCCGTAGACGCTCTTGGTCGCGCCGTGGCTGGACTCGCCGGTGTAGGCGCCGAGCTCGACCAGCGTCCGGCGCGCTCCCGCCAGCTCGTCGACGGTGTCCACCTGCCAGGCCAGGTGGTACAGCCCGACGGTGCCGCGGGCTCGTGGCGGGGCACCGGCGCCGATGCCGAAGAGCCCGAGGTCGTGGTGGTTCCCGGAGCGGGGCAGCCGGAGGAAGGCGGCGTCGGCGCGGGGCTCACGCGCCACCACCTCCATGCCGAAGGCGCCGGTCCAGAACCGCAGCGACCGCTCGAGGTCGCTGACGAAGAGGACGGCGTGGTTGAGCCGGACGGCGGCGATGGTCATGACGGGCTCCTGCTCGGATCGACGGTTCAGGCGGTCGGGCCGACCAGCTGGAAGGCGCTCTGCCAGGCCCAGCCCTTGGTCGCGTTGAGGGTGATGTTGAGGAAGGCGATCTCCTCCAGCGAGCGGGCCAGCCGCAGGCCGCCGGCGTCGAGCGGGGCGAAGCCCAGCGAGGTGGCCAGCTCGGCGACGCGGGCCCGGGCGTCGGCGTCGTCCCCGGCCAGCAGCAACTGCAGCGGCTGCCCGTTCTCGGTGGGAGCGGCGTAGCGGCTGGCGAAGACGGTGTTGAACGCCTTGACCACGGGCACGGCGCCCACGGCCTGCTGCACGGCCTCCGCACCGGAGGTCCCGGTGATCGCCAGGTCGCTGTAGGTCTCGTTGATCGGGTTCGTGGCGTCCACGACCACGGCGCCGTCCAGCGCCGGGGCTAGCTCGCCCGCCAGGGCAGGTGCGGCGACGCCGGGAACGGCGAGGACGACGACCTGCGCACCCGCGACCGCGGCGGCGTTGCTCTCGGCGCAAGGAAGGCTACTCGGGGGGAACTTGAACTGTCAACTACTGACGCGGTAGATTCATGACGTGCCCCAGCTCTCCCGGCGCGACGACGCCCTCATCACCACCTTTGGCCGACTGGTGGAGGCCCAGAGCCGCCTCGAGCGACGGCTCGGCGCCGACCTGGAGGCCCGCTGCGACCTCCCCCATGCCTGGTTCGAGGTGCTGGTGCGGCTGGGCAGGTCCGCGGCCGGCCGGCTCACGATGGGCAGCCTCGCCGAGGAGGTCAGCCTCACGACCGGTGGCGTGACACGGCTGGTCGACCGCATGGAGGCAGCCGGGTACGTCGAGCGGGTGCCCTGCCCCACCGACCGGCGGGTCTCCTACGCCAGCCTGACCGACAGCGGACGGGCGAAGCTGGACGAGGCAACACAGGTCCACGCGGCCAACCTGCGCTCGGTCTTCGCCACCTTCAGCGACGAGGACCGGAACACGCTCGACGCCCTCCTCGACCGGCTGCGCCCGGTGCACGCCGACCTCGCCGCCGGTTCCTGACCACCCCCACGGCGGCTCCCCGAGCAGGACCACGCGGCGGACCGGAGCTCCGGTGGCACCCTCACGGGGCTCGGCCCCGCCCGGATCCCGCCCGGAGCAACTCGGTGCCGGAGACGGTGCGGCCGGTGCGGGAGCGCGCCCACCTGGCTACCGTCCAGACGCATGAGCGGCACCGACCTCCGGATCGCGATCGTCGGAGCCGGCATCGGCGGGCTGTCCCTGGGCCTGGCGTTGCGGGAGCGGGGCGTGCGGGCCGAGGTGTTCGAGCAGGCCCCGGAGCTGGCCGAGATCGGCGCCGCGATCGCGCTGTCGGCCAATGCCACCCGGGAGTACGCCCGGTTGGGCCTGGTCGACGAGCTCGCCGCGGCCGCCACGATCCCGACGGAGCTGGTCTACCGCCACTGGCAGGACGGCAGCCGCATCGCCGCCCACCCGGTCGCCCAGGGCAACGCCTACGTGGACCGGTTCGGTGCGCCGTACTTCGGCATCCACCGCGCCGACCTGCAACGGACCCTCAGCGGGGCGCTCGGGTCCGAGCAGCTGCACCTCGGCTGCCGGTTGACCGACCTGGTCCCGGAGCGGGACTCGGTGGTGCTGGAGTTCGCCGACGGCCGGGTCGAACACGTCGATGTCGTGGTCGGCGCCGACGGCGTGCGATCCATGGTCCGGCGGTGGGTCACCGGCGCGGACGACGCGGTCTACTCCGGAACCAGCGCCTTCCGCGGGATCGTGCCGACGGCGGACCTCCCTTCGCTACCCGATCCGCACGCCATCCAGTTCTGGATGGGCCCCGACGCACACGTGCTGCACTACGCGATCGGCGGGCAGGGCGAGTCGGTCAACTTCTTCGCGGTGGTCGAGGGTCCCCGGGTCTGGCCGCACGACGGCTCGATCGTCGAGGTCCCCGAGGACGTCCCCGTCGCGTCCTTCCGGGGCTGGCACCCTGCCGTTCCCGAGATGATCGCGGCGGCCGCGAGCCCCCTCCGGTGGTCGCTCTCCACGGTGCGTCCGCTGCTGCGGTGGTACCGGGGCCGGGTCGTCGTCCTCGGCGACGCCGCCCACGGCATGCTGCCGCACCAGGGGCAGGGCGCCAACACCTCGATCGAGGATGCCTTCGCCCTGGCCGCGCTGATCGCCGACACCCGGCCCGGCGACGACCCGGCGCCCGTCTTCGCCCGGTACCAGGAGCTCCGCCGGGCCCGCACGCGCGCGATCCAGCGCAGCTCCTGGATCACCAACTCCCTGCTCCACCTGCCGGAGGGGCCGGCCGCCCGGATGCGCGACGCGAAGATGGCGAGGTTCCCGGAGGACTTCGGCTGGATCCACGAGTACGACGTGCAGCAGGCGCTCCAGGCGTCCGCCGCCGCGCCGCGCTGAGCGACGGACCGCCCCGCCACCGACGGGAGGCAGCACCCTGATGACGCGAGACGAGCTGGAAGCCGGGTTGGCGGAGGTTCTCGGGACGGTCGCCGGCCTCGACCGCGCCGACATCGCCCCGGAGAAGTCCTTCACCGAGGACCTCGGCATCGACTCCCTGGCCGTGGTCGAGGTCGTCGTCGCGGCCGAGGACCGCTTCGGCGTGCTGATCCCCGACGACGTCTGGGCGCGGTTCAGGACGGTGGGCGACGCTCTCCGGTTCCTCGCGGAGGCGACCACCGCGCCACCGTGGACGGCACCCGGGACCCGATAGGTGCCGACTGCCGCGGGGAGGAGACCTCCGCCCGCGTGTACGGCCCGGCTGATCCGCTACGGACCGGCGCCGTAGGGTCGGCACCAGCAGTGGGAGCCGATCCCCGGGGAACCGGCGCTCACCTCGGGGCGGAGGAGAAGTCCGGGCGCTCCAGCAGCGCGGAGACCGCCAACCCGACGAGCAGACCCCAGAAGGCGGCCCCGACGTTCAGGACCGTCACGTCGGCGACCGTGACGACGAAGGTGACCAGGGCGCCGAGGGTGAAGCGGGCGCCGAACGCCGCGACGAAGGACGCCTGCAGCACCCGCAGCAGGGCCAGGCCGCCGAGCGTGGCGATGAAGGCCGGCGGCGTGGCCAGCATGGCGCTGGTGAAGAGCGGCGCGAACAGACCGAACAGCATGGCCAGCAGGCCGCAGGCGATCCCGGCGGTGTACTGCCGGGATCGCTCCCCGGATGCCGAGAGCAGGGCGTTCGTCGGCCCGGTCAGGCAGGTCGACACCGCGCCCACCGCCGCGGTGAGGAGCGACCAGGCGCCGCAGGCGACGGTGACGACGTTGATCGGCGGAGCGTGCCCCACGGAGCGCAGCACCCCGATCCCCTGTCCGTTCTGGACCACCAGCACGGTGATGGCCAGCGGCAGGACCAGCTCCAGCATCGCCTGCAGCGACCACTCGGGCGCCTGCAGCACCGGCGCGGCGAACCACTCCGCCCCGGCGCCGGCGGGGCTGAACCGGCCGGAGAGCACCACCGTTCCCGCCCCGACGATCAGCGCCCCGATGATCGGGGGGATCCGCCGACCCAGCCCCGGCAGCGCGCTGAGCAGCAGGAAGGTCAGGACCATGGGTGCGGCGATCCCGACGTCGTCGCGCAGGGAGCGCACCAGGTCGGTACCGAAGCGCAGGAAGATCCCGGCGACCATGGCCATCACGATCGGCATCGGGACGACCGCCATGGCCCGGCGCACCCACCCGCTCAGCCCCAGGAGGAGGACGAGGAGGCCGGTGGCGAAGAAGGCGCCGACCACCTGTGGCCAGCTGAGGTGGGTCAGGGCCGGCCCGACGAGCACGGTGCCCGGGATCGTCCAGAAGAAGGCCAGGGGCTGCCGGTAGAGCCAGCACGCTGCGACGGTGAGGAAGCCGTTGAGGAAGAACGCGCCGAAGATCCACGAGGCCAGCTCCTCCCGGGACAGCCCGCCCTGCGCACCCACCGCCAGGATCACCGCGACCGGACCGGTGGCCGCGAAGATGAGGCCGATGAGGCCGTTGGCGGCGTAGACGCCCCCGGCGTCCCGCAGCAGCCGGCGCGGGCCAGGCAGGGGCCGGACGGGGCGCTCGATCAGGTGCTCACGCACCGCCGCTCCGGTTCCGGCGTTCTCGTCGGCGCGCTGGGGTCGCATGGCTCCGTTCCCGTCTGCTCGCTACGCGGGTGGGCCCGTGCCCGCGCGGGGAGAGGAGTACTGCGCTGCGCTGCCGCGTCGGCGCACAGGACCACCAGGGTCGAGGCCACGCACGGGCCCCCGATCCGGTCGGGAAGATCGACCAGCGGGGACCCTAGCGCCGCGTCTCCTGAGGTGGCCGGGCCAGCAGGATGGAGTAGTGCGGGCGCTGGTGGATCACCCGCTCCGCGGTCCGGGACCCCCGGTGGTGCTGGTGCCCGAGGACGAGGAGGTCCACGCCGAGTTCCTCGGCCCGCTGCAGGATGACGTCGGCGGCGTCGTGCTCCGTGGCGACGACCATCTCCCCGTGGGCGTCGATGCCTGCGGCACTCAGCCGGTCGACCAACTGCTGCACCGCGGCCCGGTCGGCGTCCTCGGGGTCGTCCTCGGCGGACCAGACGCCGAGGCGCGCCGAACCGCCGGTGATGTCCTCCGGGATGATGTGCCCCCGCGCGATGTGGAGCACGTGCACGGTGGCCCCGGTCAGCTTGCCGATCTGCTCGGTGCGCTGGATGGCCGAGGCGTTCTCCTTCGTCGGGTGCGCGTCGATCGTGACGAGGATCCGCTCATACACGGCGACTTCCCTTCCTCGAGATGTCAAAGGGCGGATGAGCGGAACGGGGTCCGCGCAGCAGTCGACCGCCGACCGTCATCGGGCGCCTGACCCGACCCCGGGGGAGGGCTCCACCGGCGTTGTCACGACCTCCACGGGGCGCCGGGCCACCGGGACGATGAGGGTCAGGAGCACGCCGAAGAGCGCGAGCCCCGCGGCGACGTAGAAAATGTTTTCCAGGGCGAGCCCCGCCGCGATCAGGAATCCGCCGATTAGCGGGCCGCCGATGCCGCCGAGGCGACCGAACCCCGCGCACCAGGCCACGCCGGCGCCGCGCACGTTGTTCCGGTAGTAGTTCGAGACGAAGCCGTAGATCAGGATCTGCGTGCCACTGGTGCCCAACCCGACGACCGCGATGAACGCCAGCAGCACCCCGAGAGGAAGGTCGAGGGTCAGCGTGATGATGGCGAGGGCTCCGATGCTGAAGCTGGCGGCGATGACGGGCTTCGGCCCGAACCGGTCCGCAATCCGTGAGGAGATGAGCGCCCCGACCGCCGCGCCGCCGTTGAGCACCAGGAGGAATGCCAGCGAACCCTTCGTGGAGAACCCCGCGCGGCCCATGAGTTCGGGCAGCCACGTGTTCAGCAGGTAGACGAGCACCAGGCCGGTGGCGCTCATCAGGCCGAGCACCACGGTGGGGAACACGTACTGCCGGCCGAACAGCCCGGCGAAGCCGGCGCGCTCCCGCGCGGGCGCCCGCCTGGCGTCGGCGGCAGCGAGGCTGGTGGCCGTCGTGATCGGCACACCCGTGCGCTCCGAGCTCCGCTGCGCCTCGTCGTGCCGACCGCGTGACGCCAGCCAGGCCGGAGACTCCGGCATCTTGAGGAAGGCCAACGGCAGCAGCGTCACGATCGGCAGGGCCCCGATCCAGAACATGCCCCGCCAGCCGATGTGCTCGAGGAGGAGGATCGCCAGCAGCGCCGCCATCAGGCTACCGATGGGGACACCGGCGTAGGTGATCGCGTTGGCGATGTTCTTCTTTCCTGGCGGGGCGAACTCGGCCACCAGGGCGCCGGTGGTGGCGACCAGGGCACCGACGCCGATACCAGTGAGGAACCGCATCAGCCCGAACCCACCGGTGCTGTTCATCAGCGCGGTGACGCCCATGCCGATGGAGAACCACGCATAGGCGGTCAGCATCACCTTGCGGCGACCGATGATGTCGGCCACCGAGCCGGCCGCCAATGCGCCGACCAGCACCCCGATCAGCGCGTAACTGCCGAGTGCCCCGGCCTGCGCCGGGCTGACCGGACCGATCTGCGTGGGGTCACTGAGGAACAGTGGCACGACGGTGCCGTAGACGACCAGGTCGTACCCGTCGAAGATCAGCCCGACCATCGACAGGGCGACGACCCAGGTGACGGTACGGCGGCGTCGGGCCTCCTGCTCCGGGGTCTGCCCCGGGGCAGCGTCCGGTGAGCTACCCGTGGCAATCGACATTGCGGACCTCCTGGGGGTGCCGGTGCGGCCGTTCTCTCCGTGGGGCGCTGCACCCGTCACCGGGGTGGCCGGGACGGCGTGCGGAGCTGCGCCCCTGGGTGCGGGGAAGGTCTGCAGCTGGTCGGGTCGACAGGAGTCGCCGGCGCCTCACGCGTGCGCCGCCGTTCCGATGCCGACACGCGTCGCGGAGCCCCTCCGGAGGAGCTCGACCACCACGGCCACCTCCTCTGTGGCCCGGCGCAGCCTGGCGGGCGCTGCACTGTGACCTAGGTCACCGCAGCGTAGAGGCGTGGCGGGGTCTGCGCGCCCCGAGCGCGCCTCCCTCCGTGGCTCGGACGGAGGTTCTCCACAATGGCCCCGCATTCAGACGGGGGTGACCGGTCCGGCGCGGCCACCGGCCTGGCCAGCGGCTCGTTGCGACCCGATGGCTGGACGGTCTCCACGGCGTCGGCAACGATGGCACCACTCCATCCCGGAAGTGCAGGCACGGCCCATGACGCGCGGTCGGAGCGCCGCGCAGACATCCGAGGAGCTAGAGCCATGACCGACGCTCAGCAGAGCCCCACCGCGGCCGGTTCGGGCGCCAGCGCGACCCAGTCGTTCCTGACCACCGAGATGTACCAGGCCGTCCGGCAGGTACCCCCGGAGCGGGTCGACGCGGTGGTCCGGGCGGTCCTGGACGGCGTGCACCAGGCCATCCGGGAGCACGAGGTCACCTATCCGGAGTTCCAGGCGGCCAAGGCCTGGATGATCCAGGTGGGCGAGGGCGGCGAGTGGCCGCTGTTCCTCGACGTCTTCGTCGAACACGTCGTCGAGGAGGTGCAGGCGGCGACCCAGCAGGGCACCAAGGGCAGCATCCTCGGCCCCTACTACCTACCCGGCCAGCAGCGGCTGCCCTCCCCCGCCACCCTGCCCATGCGCGAGGACGAGAAGGGCAGCCGACTGGCCTTCACCGGCCAGGTCCGCGACGTGGACGGCAACCCCATCGCCGGCGCCGAGATCGACATCTGGCAGGCCGACGACGAGGGCTACTACTCGGGCTTCGCCCCGCACGTGCCCGAGGGCAACCTGCGCGGCCTGGTGGTGGCCGACGACGAGGGCCGGTTCGAGATCCGCACCATCCAGCCCGCGCCGTACCAGATCCCGACCGACGGGCCGACCGGCCAGCTGATCGAGGCCGCCGGCTGGCACCCGTGGCGCCCGGCACACCTGCACCTCATCGTCAGCGGCCCGGGCCACCGGGCGATCACCACCCAGCTGTACTTCCGCGGCGGCGAGTGGCTCGAGTCCGACGTCGCCTCCGCGGTCAAGCCCGAGCTCGTCCTCGACCCGCAGGACCAGGGTGACGGCACCGGACGCGTCGAGTACGACTTCGTCCTCGAGCGCGACGAGGCGACGGCAGCCGCCTGACACCGGACCTCCCTGCCCCCACCGCTCGGTGGAGGGCCCCGTCCTCCCCACCCCTCGCAGACCCGGGGCGGGACCCGGGACGGGGCCGCACCCGCCCCGGTCCTCGAGGAGCTGACATGCTGTTCCACGTCCGCATGGACGTCGCCATCCCCCGCGACCTCGACCCCGACGAGCGCACCCGGCTGGTCAGCACCGAGAAGGCCAGGGCACTGGACCTGCAGCGCCAGGGCACCTGGGTGCACCTGTGGCGGGTGGTCGGCCAGTACAGCAACATCAGCGTCTTCGACGTCGACTCCAGCGACGCGCTGCACGACATCCTGTGGAACCTCCCGCTCTTCCCCTTCATGACCGTCCAGATCACCCCGCTCACCGAGCACCCGTCGGCACTGTCGGCGAATCCGTGAGCTCGCCGAGGAGCGGCTGCGGCGGCCGGCGGACGTCGAGGCGATCCGGACCTCGCCGCGATCCCCCGAGGGGAGCCGCGTGACCGCGCGGCTGCACGCCGCCGAGGACGGCCCGGCCGACGCCTGCGTGCTCGTCCTCGGCCCGTCGCTGGGCACCGACACCGGCCTGTTCGACCCCCAGGTCGCCGAGTTCGCCCGCACTCACCGGGTGATCCGCTACGACCTGCGCGGGCACGGCGGCTCCGAGGTCGTGCCCGGGCCGTGCACGATGGCCGACCTCGCCGGTGACGTGCTGGCGCTGCTGGACTCGTGGGGGGTGGAGCGGTTCTGCTGCGCCGGCGTCTCCATCGGCGGCGCCATCGGCCAGCAACTGGCGCTCACCGTTCCCGACCGGCTGGAGAAGCTGGCGATCATCGCCTCCGCGGCGCAGTTCACCGATCCGCCGTCGTGGGTGGTGCGGGCCGCGCAGGTGCGGGAGCAGGGCACCGAGGTCCTGGTGCCCTCGCGCACCGGCACCTGGTTCACCGCCAGGTGGGCCGATGAGGAGCCGGCCGCGGCCGATCGGCTGCTGGCCATGATGCGGGCCACGCCCGCGGAGGGCTACGCCGCCTGCTGCGAGGCGATCGGCGCCTTCGACGTCCGCGACCGGCTCGGGGAGATCGCCGCCCCGACGCTCCTCGTCGCCGGCGCCGAGGACCCGGCCACCACCGTCGACATGGTCCGGCTGCTCGCCGACAGCATCCCGGACAGCAGGTTCCGCGTCGTCCCCGGAGCCGCGCACCTGCCCAACGCCACCCACTCGCAGGCGGTGAACGCCGCGCTGCGGGACCACTTCGGAGACTGACGGAGGTCGGCCATGGACAAGGTCTTCGGCAGCGCGCGGGAGGCCGTCGCCGACATCCCCGACGGCGCGGTGCTGGCGGTCGGCGGGTTCGGGTTGTGCGGTGTGCCGTTCGCGCTGATCGACGCGCTGTTGGAGCAGGGCACGCGGGACCTCACCACCATCTCCAACAACTGCGGCGTGGAGGACCAGGCGCTCGGCGTGCTGCTGTACGCCGGCCGGATCCGCCGGACGATCAGCTCCTTCGTCGGCGGCAGCAAGGAGGTCGCCCGCCTCTACCTGTCCGGGGAGCTGGAGGTGGAGCTCACCCCGCAGGGCACGCTGGCCGAGCGACTGCGCTGCGGAGGCATCGGCATCCCGGCGTTCTACACCCCCACCGGCGTCGGCACGCTGGTCGCCGAGGGCGGCATCCCGTTCCGTTACGACGCCGAGGGCAACGTCGTGGCCACCAGCGAACCGAAGGAGGTCCGGGTCTTCGACGGCCACCCGTACGTGCTGGAGACGGCCCTGACCGCCGACTTCGGTCTGGTGCGAGCCGCCACCGGTGACCGGCACGGCAACCTGTGGTTCCACGAGTCGGCCCGCAACTTCAACCCGCTGGCCGGCATGGCCGGGCGGATCACCATCGCCGAGGTCGAGGAACTCGTCGAACCGGGCGCCATCCGGCCCGAGGACGTGCACCTGCCCGGGGTCTTCGTCGACCGGCTCGTCGTCGTCGATCCCGGGAGCAGGAAGATCGAGAAGCGCACCACCCGACCGCGTACCGAGCCGGCCGACGCCCCGCCGGCCGCCGCAGGCGAGGAGGCCACCACCGCTGCCGAGGAAGGCGACGCCTGACGGCCGGGTCGCCGCACGGCTCGGCGCCCGCGACGGCTCGGCCGCGAGGTCATCCGGGAGCGGGTTCGCGGGGGAAGCGCGCGGCGAGTTCGGACCGGGACCGGACACCGAGTTTGGCGTAGACCCGCGTGAGGTGGAACTGGACGGTCTTGACCGACAGCAGCATCGACGCAGCCACCTCCTTGTTGGTCAGGCCAGTCGCCACGAGCCGGGCGACGGTCCGCTCCTGCTCGGTGAGGCCCTGCGCGTCGGCCTCGGTCCTGCGTGGTGCGGGGCGGCCGGTCTTGAGTTCCCGGTCGCAGCGCTCCACGTAGACCTGCGCGCCCAGCGCCGCGAAGGACTGGCGCGCCGTGGCGAGCAGGGCGGCGGCGTCCCGGCGCCGGCCGGCACGGCGGAGGGTGATGCCCTGGGCGAAGTCCACGCGGGCGCGGTCGTACGGCAGCGGCAGCGCAGCCAGCCCTGCCCGCGCCTGCTCGAAGGCCGCCTCCGCGCCGGGCAGGTCACCGCGGGCTGCCAACAGCCGGCCGCGGACGTAGCCGAGCCGGGCGCTCACCGAGCGGTGCCCCCGCTGGTGCGCCGCCGTCTCGAGCGGCGCGAGGAACTCCTCGGCCTCGGAGAGCCGGTCGGTCACGACGAGGGCGTTGGCGTGGACGTCGTGCCAGGGCCAGAACCCGGGTTCGTCGAGTCCACCCCGCGGGGACCGGACGGTCAGCGGCGCGAGGTGGCGGACGACCGCGGCGTAGTCCGACGCCGCCTCGGCGACGTGTGCCCGGGCGAGCAGCGCGGGGACGGCCATGACGGTGTAGTCGTGCTCGGTGGCCGCGCCGAGCCGCAGGTGCCGCTCCGCGGCCTCCTGCTCGCCCCGCAGGGCCCGGATCTGCGCGCCGGTCCAGTGGACGAGGGGACGCAGCAGGTCCAGTCCGGTGGTGGCGAGCAGGACCTCCCCCTGGCCGACCGCGTCGAGCGCCCCGGGCCAGTCGCCCAGGGCGAAGCGCGTCCGGGCCAGCCACACCAGGGCCCACAGCGAGATGCGCTTGGAGCCGGCCTGCCGGGCGGTGGGGACGGCGGACTCCAGCTCTCGGCGGGCCGCCTCGGGATCGTCCTGCGCGAGGTGCAGCCAGCCCAGGCCCATCCGCACGCGCTGGTGCTGCAGGCCGGTGGGGCTCTCGGCCAGGGCGTGCCGGTAGGCGGTGAACGCCGCGGCGACCTGACCCCGGGCGGCGTGACCGAGGCCGACGATCGCGCGCGACTCCACCGCGGCCGGCGAGCGGGGGTCGCCGTGCTCGACCGCTCGGCCGGCCCACCGGACCAGGGCCTCGCCGTCCCAGTCCGCCAGGGAGTGCAGCACGTGGCGCTGGCAGACGACCGCGGCGGTCCCCCGGTCCGCGCCGCGCTGGCGCCAGGCCGTCTCCAGGTGGGTGGCGGCCTCGGCGCGGCGGCCGCGCTGGATCGCGACGTAGGCGAGCACGGCGTCGCGGCGGGGGCCGGACGGCAGGGTCTCCACGTCGGGGAGCGCGTCGACGGCCGATCCGATCAGTCCGGCTCCGGCCAGCGCGTCGACGGCCTGGATGAGGCGCTCCTCGCGGTCGGCGCGGGTGAGGCTGATCCGGGCGGCGTCGACCAGCGCGCCGGCGACGACCCCCCACGCCCCCTCGTCGGCCTTGCGCCGTGCGAGCTCGACCAGCTCGTCGGCGAGGTGGGCGTCCGGGAGCGGTGCTGCCTCCACCCGGTGGCGGAGTCGCTCGCTCTCGTCGGTGACGATGCCGGCCGCCCGCAGGTGGAGGTCGTGCCGGGCCCGGGGCGACAGGGTGGCGTGCACCGCTGTCCGGTCGAACCGCCCGGGGAAGACCAGTGCGTCCAGGCCGTCCCCGGGATCGGTTGCCAGCAGGCCGGCGGCGCAGGCCTCGTCGAGGGCGTCGATGGGGTCGGCGAGGCCGGCCAGCGTCGCGGCGTCGGCGAGCACGGGGTCCTGGCCGAGCACGGCCGCCGCCTCCACCAGCGCCCGGGCGGCCGGCGTGCAGCGGTCGAGCGCCCGCTGCACGCGACGCTGGGTGCTGGCCGGCGCGGGGAGCCGGGTGTGCCAGTCCGACCAGCGGACCGGCGGGGTGTCGCGGAGCAGCTCCAGGAGGTGGCCGGGGATGCCGGCGGTGTGCTCGCAGAGCCGCCGGGCGACCGGCATCGGGAGGTCGATCGCCGCCACCCGCGCGGCGAGCAGGCGGGTCTCCGCCGGTCCCAGCCGCAGCACGGGGACGGAGGTGGCCGCGAGCCGGTCGAGGACGGCGCGCGCCTCGGGGTCGCCCGTGTCCGGCCATCCGGTGGTCCGGGCGAGCAACAGCGCCAGCGGGGTCCGGTGGGTGCGCGCGACCGCGGAGGCGATCGCCTGCAGCGAGACCGGGTCCGCGTGGTGCGCGTCGTCGACGACGACGAGCAGCGGCTCCGTCCCGGCTCGGGCCTCCCACCGGCGGGCGAGCGCTGTGCCGAGGTCGACCGGGTCGTTCCCGGCCGGCCGCGTCGGCTCCTCGCCGAGGTCGTCGAGGAGCCGACGGACCAGCGCACCGTCCCGACTGCTCTCCCACGGCAGCCCGGTGGTCGTCGTCGTCGGCAGCCGCGGGTGCCGGCGCAGGAACCGGCGCAGCAGGGTGGTCTTGCCGATCCCGGCCGGGCCCTCGACGACGGCGACCACGGGTCCGCCGGCGGAGGCCCGGCCGAGCAGTGCCTCGAGCTGCGCGGCCTCGGTGGCCAGCCCGATGACGTGGGCGTCCTCGTCGGTCGCGCTCACGTCGACACCGGCGGACCGGGCGGCCGGGTGCTCCTCCGTGCCGAACCGCCCGCTCAGCGGGTCAGCCGAGGTCGCCACCGGCCACCGGCAGGATGGTCCCGGTGATGTAGGAGGCCTCCTCCGATGCCAGGAAGGTGATGGCCGCGGCCTGCTCGTCCAGGGTCCCGTACCGCTTCAGCAACGAGGAGTCGACCGTCTGGTCGACGATGGTCCGGTACCAGTCCTGCTCCTGCTCCGACTGCGGCGCCGGCCCGCGCGGGGTGCGGCGCGGCGGAGCGTCGGTCCCGCCGGGAGCGGTGGCGACGACGCGCACGCCGTGCGGTGCCATCTCGAGGGCCAGCGCGGTGGTGACGGCGTTGACCCCGCCCTTGGCCGCGGCGTACGGGAGGCGGTTGACCCCCCGGGTGGCCACCGACGACACGTTGACGATGGTCCCCTGCCCCCGCTGGACCATGTGCGGCGCGACGGCGCGGCAGCACCACAGCGTCGGCCACAGGGACCGGTTGATCTCGGCCTGGATCTGCTCGGGCGGGTAGTGCTCGAAGGGCTTGGCCCAGATCGTGCCGCCGACGGTGTGGATGGCGACGTCGATGCGGCCGAACCGCTGCAGCGCGGCGTCCACGACCGACTTCGCGCCCTCCCAGGTCTCCAGGTCGGCGACGACGGGGATGGCCTCGGTCCCGGGTTGCCCGAGCTCCTCGGCGAGGTCGCGCACCAGCTCGGCGCGGTCGGCCAGCACGAGCGTGCCGCCCTCGGCGCTGATCCGCCGTGCCGTGCGCTCGCCGATCCCCTGACCGGCACCGGTGATCAGGACCACCTGGCCGGCGAACCGGCCCGGCGTCACGAACCGGGGACGGCGTCCCGCGGCGAGGTCGTGCATGGCCCGGCGGGTGGTCTCCTTGGACCGTTCCGCGTGCTCGGAGATGAGGACCCGGGCCCGCTCGCGTTCGCCGTCCCGGAACGCCTCGACGATGTCGAGGTGGTCCTGCGCGCACCGGGGATGGCACCAGGTGGCCGAGCGGAGGGACTCCTCCATGTGCCCCTTGACACCGAGCGCCTGGTAGGCCCGCAGCAAGTGCTCGTTGCCGGTGAGGGTGAACAGGTAGTCGTGGAAGGCGGCGTTGGTCTCGGTGTACGCCGCCGCGTCGGTGAACCGCTCGCCCTCCACGTAGGGCACGGTCGCCTCGGCCAGCACCCGGTAACCGACGAGCTGCTGGTGCGTCAGGCGGCCGATGGTGAGCTCGAGCGCGCCCAGCTCCAGCGCCCGGCGGGCGTCGAAGATGGCGTCGGACTCGTGCACCGACGGGTGCTCCTCGCCGATCTCGTACCCGTCGCCCGTGATCACGTAGCCCTCGGCGGTCAACGCCGGCTCGATCTCCGCGTCCGACTGATCCGCGTCCGACTGATCCGCGTCCGGCTGACCGGCCGGCGCCTCGGGCGCCGGCGGGACGAGCTGCTCCAGCGCCGCCTCGGGCAGGACCTCCTGGCCGGCGACGGCGCGGGCACCGACGGCGAGCACGAGGTCGTCGGCGTCGTCCACGGGGAGGACGTCGCCGGTGGGGAACGGTTCCCCCACCGGCTGCCCCGCCAGGCGCCACAGGTCCGCCGGCGACTCGGTACGCGGCCCGGTCCCGTCGGCGCCGAGGGGTGACAGCTCCACCGGCGGGAAGAGGACCTGCCCGGCCGTCGTCCGGCCCTCCCGGCCGTCCAGGGCCAGCAGCTCGGCGACGGTGTCCGGGACGGTGATCGGGGTGTGGACCGGCACCGGCGGCGGCTCGGGCGCGACCGCCTCGGACTCCGGCACGACCGCCTCGGGCTCCGGCGCGACGACCTCCTCGGCGGCCTCGGTCGGCACCGCGGCCAGGGCGAACTTTTCGTAGTAGAAGCCCGAGGGGGCCACCCCCAGGCCGCTGACGTGCCCGCGGACCGCCTCCACCATGGCCGGCGGACCGCAGAGGTACACCGCGGCGTCGCCGTCGTGCAGGTGCTCGGGTCCGTAGAGGCCGGTGACGTAGCCCTGGTTGGGTGCCTTCGTCGCCGGGTCGGCGACGCAGTAGTCCCAGGTGAGCCCGTCGATGGCGCCGGCGAGCTGCTGGATGGTCTCCAGCTCGACGAGGTCGTCGTCGGTCGTGACGCCGTAGACGAGATGCATCTGCCGGCCGCTGCGCTTGCCCTCCAGCGTCCGCAGGATGGCCAGGACCGGCGCCAGCCCGGTCCCGCCGGCCAGGAGCAGCAGCGGGGCGTCGGACTCGCGCAGGAAGAAGCTGCCGTGCGGTCCGGTGAAGGTGATCTCGTCCCCGACCTGGGCCCGCTCCTCCAGGTAGGTGGACATGACACCGCCGGGCGTCAGCTTGACCAGGAAGGTCAGCTCCTTGTCCTGCGGAGCGCTGCTGAAGGAGTACGACCGGGACTCCTCGGTGCCCGGGACGGCGATGTTGACGTACTGCCCGGGGAGGAACGCCAGGGCGTCCCGGTCGTCGATCTCGACGGTCAGCCCGACGGTCGTCGAGGACAGCCGGTCCAGTGCGGTGATGCGACCGCGGTGCGTGGCGGCGCTGGTCTTGGCCACCGCGGAGGTGGTCGCGATCTGCAGCACCAGGTCCGAGCGCGGCTTCATGCTGCAGGTCAGCACGTACCCGTCCTCGGCCTCGTCGTCCGACAGCGCGTCGTCGAGGTAGCCGCCCATGTCGAACTCGCCCGACTCGCAGAAGGCCTTGCAGGTGCCGCAGACGCCGTCACGGCAGTCCAGCGGGATGTTGATCCGCGATCGGTAGGAGGCGTCGGCGACGGTCTGGTCGTCCCGGCAGGTGATGAAGCGGGTGACCCCGTCCTCGAACGCGAGTGCCACGCGATGGTCCATGGAGATTCTCCGTACCTCGGAGGAGCAGCGGCTTGGAGGGGACCGGCCCGGGGGGGGGGCCGGTGCTCAGAGGTGGTATACGTCGACGACGTGGTGGATGTAGTCGTTCTTCAGCACCACGGTCTTGCGCCGGATCAGCGGCGCGGGCCCGGAGAAGTCGATCGTGTAGAACGACGTCCCGTAGTAGGGGTCGACGGTCTTGTACCGGAAGTACATCGTGTGCCAGTTGAACCGGACGTCGACCAGGTCGCCCCGGCGCTCGATGACCTCGACGTTCGTGATGTTGTGGCTGGTGCGCGGCTCGGGCAGTGACGTCGCGCTGGAGCGCTCGGTGCGGATCCGGAAGACGCGGTCCTCGAGGCCACCCTTGTTCGAGTAGTAGATGAGGGACATCTCGCGCTGCGGGTCCTGGGTGAGCCGGTCGTCGTCGGCCCACGACGGCATCCAGAAGACGACGTCGTCGGCGTAGCACTCCAGCCACTTCTCGAACTCGCGGTCGTCGAGGTAGCGCGCCTCGCGGTAGAGGAACTGCTCGATCGTGTTCTGGGTGATGAGCTTCCCGCCTGCGGCGCCACCCTCGGCCGAGGTGTGCAGGGGGTTCTGCAGCGTGGTCACGTGATCAGCCCTCCGAGGTCGCGGTGGACGCGCCGGCCTGCTTCTCGACGGCGGCGCGCATGGTCTGCAGCCAGTAGCCGTGCTGGATCGGGTACAGCCCCTCGTCCTCGTTGCGAGCACCTGCGGAGATGACGCCGTCCATGCCGAGGGCCTTGGCGACCTCGTCCGGCCCGTGGAGCCAGTGCTCGGCACCGCGGCTCATGTCGTTCCAGGCCGCGGCGGTCGCCCGGAAGGTGAGCTGGCAGGAGCGGAACTCCTCCAGGTCGTCCGGAGTGGCCATGCCCGAGGCGTTGAAGAAGTCCTCGTACTGGCGGATCCGGTGCTCACGGGCCTCGGCGCTCTCGCCCTTGGGCGCGATGCAGTAGATGGTCACCTCGGTCTGGTCCGGCGCGATCGGCCGGAAGTGCCGGATCTGGGTGCTGAACTGGTCCATCAGGTAGACGTTCGGGTACAGGCACAGGTTGCGGGAGCCCTTGACCATGAACTCGCCCTTGGCCTCGCCGAACTGGGCCTTGAGCTCGTCCATGCGGTCCCACAGCGGGCGGTCCTCCGGGTTGGCCGCCCAGGTCCACAGGCACAGGTGCCCGTTGGGGTAGGACCAGTAGCCGCCACCGGACTTGCCCCAGCCACCGGCGTCCAGTGCCTTGGTCGTGTTCTTGGACTCCCCCGTGCTCCGCCGCGAGGTCGTGGCCGCGTAGTTCCAGTGGACCGCGCTGACGTGGTAGCCGTCGGCGCCGTTCTCCGCCTGGACCTTCCAGTTGCCGTCGTAGGTGTAGGTCGAGGAGCCGCGCAGCACCTCCAGCCCCTCCGGGGACTGGTCGACGAGCATGTCGATGACCTTGGTGGTGTCACCGAGGTGCTCGTCCAGCGTGCTCACGTCGGCGTTGACGCTGCCGAAGAGGAAGCCGCGATAGCTGTCGAAGCGGGCGACCTTGACGAGGTCGTGCGAGCCGTCGGTGTTGAAGCTGGCCGGGTAGCCGGCGCCGTCGGGGTCCTTGACCTTGAGCAGCCTGCCGTCGTTGCGGAACGTCCAGCCGTGGAACGGGCAGGTCAGCGTCATGCGGTTGTCGGTCTTGCGCCGGCAGAGCATCGCGCCGCGGTGCGCGCAGGCGTTGATGAGGCAGTGCAGCTCACCCTTCTTGTCCCGGGTGATCACGACCGGCTGGCGGCCGATGAAGGTGGTGAAGTAGTCCCCCGGGTTCGGGATCTGGCTGTCGTGCGCGAGGTAGACCCAGTTGCCCTCGAAGATGTGGGTCATCTCCAGCTCGAAGATCTCCTCGTCGGTGAAGATCCGACGGTTGGCTCGGTAGATGCCGGCCTCGGGGTCTTCGATGACGGCATCCGCGAGGACGTCGCGGAGCTGGGTGGAGTCGACTGTCATGGTTGGACCTCCGGTCCGGTGGGGCGGTGGGTCGATTGCGCTCCACCCCACTGTGGGTGGCGCGGGTCACGTTCGCGTCAGCAATTCGCCTAGTCCTGACCAGGCATCGATTGAGACTCCGGATATCTCGATCCAGCGGAATTCGGTCTTTGTCGATACATGACCGGGCCTCTACGTTGAGTGCATCACAGGCGCTGTGAGACGGCGCTCACCCTAGGGCGCTGCCGCCCACCGTGGAGCCGATCGAGCGACGGAGGAGGGCACCGTGGAGATCCGCCAGCTGCACTACTTCGTCACCGTCGCCCGGACCCGTCACTTCGGCCGGGCGGCCGAACGCCTGCACATGGCCCAGTCCCCGCTGTCCCAGGCCATCCGCCAGCTGGAGGCCCAGCTCGGGACCGCGCTGTTCACCCGGACGACGCGACGCGTCGAGCTCACGCCCGCCGGCGAGGCGTTCCGGCAGGACGCGGAGCGCATCCTCGACTCGATCGAGGCCGCGCGGACCCGGGTCCGGCTGATCGGTGCCGGCAGCACCGGCCTGCTCCGCGTCGGGGCGACCGGGCTGGCGGCGCTCCGCCGGCTGCCCCAGCTGGCCCGGATCGCCGCCCGGGAGGTACCGGGCCTGGTGCTGCGGTTCCAGCCCGACCTGCTCACCCCGGTGCAGGAGCTGGCCCTCGAGGAGGACCGGATCGACCTCGCCGTGCTGCGTCCACCGCTGAGCCGCGCAGGTCTGACGTCCCGGCTGATCACCCGGGAACGGCTGGTCCTCGCCGCGCCCGGCAGCCACCGTCTCGCCGGTGAGGAGCCGGTCCGGCTGAGCGAGCTGCGGGACGAGGACTTCATCGTCTACGGCGTCGAGGGCTCCGTCGTCAACGCCGTCGTGACCCAGGCCTGCCTCGCGGCGGGCTTCCTGCCCCGGCGCACCCACCAGGCCACGGAGACCTCGATCATGCTCACGCTGGTCGCTGCCGGCCTGGGCGTGGCCCTGCTGCCCGAGTCCGTGCTGGCGCTGCGCGTCGACGGGGTCCGCTTCGTGCCCGTCGCCGACGACGTGCACGTCGACCTGGCCCTGGCGTGGCGTCGCGAGGACCGCTCCCCCGCCCTCGCTCGGCTGCTCGACGCGCTGGAGGCCAACGGCTTCCTCGTGCCCGACGCGAGCGTCCCCGACCCGACCGCAGCAGACGTCACCCCACTGGGAGGAACCCGATGAAGATCGTCGAGGTCGAGGCGATCCCGTTCGCGATCCCGTACCGCAAGCCGCTGCGCTTCGCCAGCGGCGAGGTCCACGTCGCCGACCACGTGCTGGTCCGCGTGCGCACCGACGACGGCGTGGTCGGCGTCGCGGAGGCCCCGCCGCGGCCGTACACCTACGGCGAGACGCAGGCCTCCATCGTCGCGGTGGTCGACAAGCTCTTCGCGCCGGAGCTGCTGGGTCTGTCCCTCCTGGAACGGGAGGTCGTCCACGCCCGGATGAACCGGACCGTGGGCAACCCGGCCGCGAAGGCGGCGGTGGACATGGCCATCTGGGACGCGCTCGGCCGCACGCTCGGTGTGTCGGTCTCCCAGCTGCTGGGCGGGTTCACCGATCGCATGCGGGTCTCCCACATGGTCGGGTTCGCCTCCGACGCCGAGATGGTGACCGAGACCGAGCGGGTCCGCGACACCTACGGCATCAGCGTGTTCAAGGTGAAGGTGGGGCGGCGCCCGGTCGAGCTCGACGTGGGCGCCTGCCGCGCCCTGCGGGAGGCCCTCGGGCCGGACGTGGAGCTCTACGTCGACGGCAACCGCGGCTGGACGCCGTCGGAGGCGGCGCGCGCCCTGCGCGCGATGGCCGATCTGGACCTGACGCTGTCGGAGGAGCTGTGCCCGGCCGACGACGTGCTCGGCCGTCGCTGGCTCACCGCCCAGACGTCGGTGCCGACGGTGGCCGACGAGAGCGCCACCACCCCCGGTGAGGTCACCCGGGAGCTGCTCGGCGGCGCGGCGACCGCGATCAGCATCAAGACGGCCCGCAGCGGCTTCACCACCTCCCAGCGCATCCTGCACCAGTGCGAGGGCCTGGGCGTCGAGGTCGTGATGGGCAACCAGATCGACGGCCAGGTCGGCACCGCCTGCACCGTGGCCTTCGGCGCCGCCCACCGCAGCTCGTCGCGCCGGGCCGGGGAGCTGTCGAACTTCCTGGACATGAGCGACGACCTGCTCACCGAGCCGCTGGAGATTTCCGGCGGAGAGCTCGTCGTCCGTCCCGGACCGGGGATCGGCGTCGAGATCGACCCCGACAAGCTCGCCCGCTACCGCCAGGACTGAACCCGGCACCGCAGGTGCCGTCCCGCCCCACCACCCGAGGAGACCCCGTGACCACACCCACCCAGCTCAACCCGACCGCGGCCGGCTCCGGCCGCAACGCGACCGAGCGCTTCGCGCAGAAGCAGCGCAGCGCCGCCGATGTCGACCACGCGCGGGTCTCGGCGATCGCCACCGACGCCCTCAGCGCGCTGCACGAGGTCATCCGCAAGCACCAGGTGACCTACGACGAGTACGACGCCCTCAAGGCGTGGCTGATCCGCGTCGGCGAGGACGGCGAGTGGCCGCTGTTCCTCGACGTCTGGGTGGAGCACGTGGTCGAGGAGGTCGCCAACGCCTCCCGCGAGGGCACCAAGGGCTCCATCGAGGGCCCGTACTACATCCCGGGTTCCCCGGAGTTCCGCAGCGAGGCCACCCTGCCGATGCGCGAGGACGAGAAGGGGACGCCGTTCCTGTTCCAGGGCACGGTCACCGACCTCGACGGCGAGCCGATCGAGGACGCCAAGGTCGAGCTCTGGCACGCCGACGCCGACGGCTACTACTCGCAGTTCGCGCCGGGCATCCCGGAGTGGAACCTGCGGGGGGCGATCCTCACCGGTCCCGACGGCCGGTTCGCCTTCTCCACGGTCCAGCCGGCGCCGTACCAGATCCCGACCGACGGCTCGTGCGGCGCGTTCATCGCGGCGGCCGGCTGGCACCCCTGGCGGCCGGCGCACCTGCACCTCAAGGTGTCCGCGCCGGGCAAGCAGCTGATCACCACCCAGCTGTACTTCGAGGGCGGGTCCCACGTCGAGGACGACGTCGCCCAGGCGGTGAAGCCGGAGCTGATCCTCCGGCCGACCCCGGCCGCTTCGGGCACCGGCGAGGAGGTCACCTACGACTTCGCGCTGGACCCCGCATCGTGACCGAGCTGTACGCGGTGCGGATGGACGTCGCGCTGCCGCCGGACATGGACCCGGCGGCACGCGACGACCTCCTGGCCCGGGAGAAGGCGTACTCGCAGCGCTGGCAGCGCTCGGGCCACTGGCCGCACATCTGGCGGTGCGTCGGGCAGTACGCCAACCTCAGCGTCTTCGCCGTCGACAGCAACGAGCAGCTGCACCAGATCCTCTGGGGCCTGCCGCTGTTCCCCCACATGAGCATCACGGTCACGCCGCTGGCCGCGCACCCGTCGGACATCGCGCAGGACCCGGCGCACGACAGCACCGCGCAGGACCCGGCGCACGACAGCACCGCGCAGGACGGCACCGCGCCGGGTCCGGCGCACGACAGCACCGCGCAGGACCCGGCGTCCGAGGGCAGCCCTGCGGGCGACACGTCCTCCGACTGAACCGGCACCACCGCACGACCCGCACCACGACACCACCCGCACCACCGCACCACCAGGCCGCCGGGCGTCGACACCTCCGCCCGGCGCGTCCCCCCTCCCCTCACCCGTGGCGACGTCGGTCGCCGGGTGCCCCCTGCCCTGCCACGGCCACCCGGCCGTCCCGCGCCAGGGCCCGTCCCGAGGAGAACAGCAGTGGCATCACCCCACACAGGACGGAGCCGTCCGCCAGGACGCTCTCCGTCGCCGGTCGGTCACCTGGATCGTCTCGCTGGCCACGGTCGGCCTGGTCTTCGACGGCTACGACCTGGTCGTCTACGGGACCGTCGTCCCGCTCTTCCTGCGCGATCCCGGTCACATCGGCGAGGTGACGCCGGCCCTGGCCGGCGCGCTGGGCAGCTACGCGCTGATCGGCGTGCTCGTCGGCGCTTTGCTGGCCGGGAGCGTGGCCGACGTCATCGGCCGGCGGAAGGTCATGCTCACCGCCTACGCGTGGTTCTCCGTCGGCATGGCGCTCACCGCGCTGGCCACCACCGCGACGACCTTCGGCCTGCTCCGCTTCTTCACCGGCATCGGGGTCGGCGCGCTGGTCGCCACCACCGGGGCGCTGGTCGCCGAGTTCGCACCCGCGGGGAAGAAGAACCTGGCCAACGCGATCTCCTACTCGGGGGTACCGCTGGGCAGCCTGCTCGCTGCGCTGCTGGCCATCCTGCTGCTGGACGTCATCGGCTGGCGGGGGATGTTCTGGATCGGCGCACTGCCCCTCGTGACGCTGCTCCCGCTCGCCTTCCTCAAGATGCCCGAGTCGCCGGCCTGGCTGGCGTCGCGGGGACGCCTGGACGAGGCGCGGGCCGTCGCGGCGCGGACCGGGGTGTCGCTCGCCGTGCCGGGCACCGAGGGCCCCCGTGTTCCCGACCCGGTCGCCGAGGGCCGTGCGGGCTTCGCCGGGCTGGCCGGCCGCACGTACCTGCTGCTGGGCCTGCTCAGCGCGACCGGCCTTCTGCTGGTCTACACGCTCAACACCTGGCTGCCCGAGCTGAGGGGCCGCGCCGGCTTCTCCACCAACGGGTCGCTGGCCTTCCTGCTGGTCCTCAACGGCGGTGCGGTCCTGGGCGCGCTGGCCGCCTCCCGGTTCGCCGACCGGTTCGGGCCCAAGCGGGTGGTGGCCGCGTCCTTCGCGCTGGGAGCAGCGGCGATCGTGCTGCTGACCGTGGGCCTCCCGCTGGGGGTGCACCTGGCGTTCGTCGCGGTCGTGGGCCTGGGGACGAGCGGGACCCAGATCCTCATCTACGGCTTCGTCGCGACCTACTACCGCACGAACGTGCGCAGCGCGGGGGTCGCCTGGTGCGCCGGGTTCGGCCGGCTCGGCGGCATCGGCGGTCCGCTCATCGGCGGCCTCCTCGTCGCCTCCGGCATGGCGCTCAACGCCATCTTCTCCGTGCTGACCGCGCTGGCCGTCCTCGGCGCACTGCTCACGCTGGTCGTGCCGACGGCGGACGCTCGGCACGCGCAGGCGGCCCGCCGGACGGCGCCCGCCGCGCTGGCCCTGGAGCCGGGCGACCTGCTCGCCCACCGGACCCGGTAGCGGGTCGGCAGCCACGGACGCACGACAGGTCGGCCCCGGACGCCGGATCCCGGCGGCACGGGCGAGCGGTCGGCACGAGCGCAGGCAGCGCGGCCAGCATTCCACCGTGCCCCTCACCGACAGCTGACCGGACGCACCGCCCGCGGCAGCTGCCCGGCTGACCACGGGGGGCGCACCCCCGCCTCGTCGCCGGCGGTGTGCCCGGGCTCGGGCAGGGGTAGCGGCACCGAGGACCAGGCCGGCCCCGGGCGGGCGGTGGGTGCGGGGAGGACGAGGGGTGGTTCGCGGTCATGCCCAGGTCGCCTGGCTCCCGGCGGGAGCCACGCTGGGCGCGGGAACTGCGCGGCGGGCACCCGTGGTTGCTCTCCTCCGCACAGCGGGGCAACGAGCACGCCGGGCTGCCGGCCTGGCGCGAGGGCAACGCGGTGCGCGCCCTGGTGGACGGCCGCAGCTACCTGCCGGTGCTGGCCGAGGCCCTGGCGCGCACGGGGCAGGGGGACGCCGTCCTGTTCACCGGCTGGCGTGCCGAGGCCGAGGAGCTGCTCGACGACGGCGGACCGCCGCTGGCCGCCGCGCTGGTCGCGGCGGCACGCCGCGGGGCGCTGGTGCGCGGGCTGCTGTGGCGCTCGCACCCCGAGGCGCTCGGCTACACCCTGGAGGCGAACCGGGCCCTGGCCCGGGCGGTGACGGCCGCAGGCGGCCGCGTGCTGCTCGACCAGCGGGTGCGGCCGCTGGGTTCCCACCACCAGAAGTCCGTCGTGGTGACCGGCGACGGTGGCGCGGACGAGCTGGCGTTCGTCGGGGGCATCGACACGGCCCGCTCCCGGCGCGACGGCGCCGGACACCGAGGGGACCCGCAGGCCCGGTCCTTCGCCCGGGTGTACGGCCCGACCCCGGCCTGGCACGACGTCCAGCTGCAGGTGCGCGGCCCCGCCGTCCGCGACGTCGAGACGGTGTTCCGGCAGCGGTGGACCGATCCGGCTCCGCCGACCCGGTGGCCCTGGCACACCGTCCCCGACCGGCTGCACGGGATCGACCGCGCGCCCGGTCCCCTCCCGCCGCCCGCGCCGCCGCCGGACCCGGCAGGCACCTGCACGGTCCAGCTGCTGCGCACCTACCCCCGGCGGCGGCCCCGGTACCCGTTCGCGCCGGACGGCGAGCGCAGCGTGGCCCGGGGCTACGCCAAAGCCCTCGCCCGGGCTCGCCGGCTGGTCTACGTCGAGGACCAGTACCTCTGGTCACGCGACGTCGCGCGCATCTTCGCCGCCGCGCTGCGCCGCTCCCCCACGCTGCGCCTGGTCGCCGTCGTGCCCCGGTACGTCGACCGGGAGGGCGGCCTGGACTTCCCCGCGTCCCTGCTCGGGCAGAACACCGCCTGGAAGACCGTGCTGGCGGCCGGCGGGGACCGGGTGCAGCTGTTCGACCTGGAGAACGAGGCCGGCCGCCCGGTCTACGTGCACGCCAAGGTCTGCGTCGTCGACGACGTGTGGGCCGCCGTGGGCAGCGCCAACCTCAACCGGCGGTCCTGGACCCACGACTCGGAGCTCACCGCCGCCGTCCTCGACGAGCAGCGGGACGGCCGCCGGCCGCTCGACCCCGGCGGGCTGGGCGACGGCGCACGGGCCTTCGCACGCGAGCTCCGGCTGGCCCTGATGCGCGAGCACCTCGGCCGGACCGACGGTGACGACACCGACCTGCTCGACCTCGGGGAGGCAGCCGGGACGATGCGCCGGGCCGCCGCCGACCTGGACGCCTGGCACGACGACGGCCGCCGCGGTCCCCGTCCGCCCGGCCAGGTGCGCGCCCACCCCCGGCGGACCGGTGGCGGGTGGTTGCCCCGCGCCCTGGTCACCCCGGTGTACGGCCTGGCCTACGACCCGGACGGCCGCCCGTGGTCGATGCGCCTCCGGCACGAGCTGTGAGGACCGCCTCCGGGCCGCGCCGGGGGGTGCCGGCCGGGCGGGGCGCGGACGGCGACCCGCGCGCACACTGGCGCGGGGAGCTGCCCGGCCGTCCGTCCCCGGATCGGAGTGGACCATGACCGCCGTCTCGTCCGTCCTCGCCGGCCTGGAGCGGACGAGGCCGTGGCAGGAGGAGCTGTACCGGGACGTCCACCGCCACCCGGAGCTCTCGCACCAGGAGACCCGGACCGCGGGCCTGGTGGCCGGCCGGCTCCGCGGCGCCGGCTTCGAGGTGCACGAGCAGGTGGGCGGCACTGGGGTGGTCGGCGTGCTGCGCAACGGGGACGGCGCGACGGTGCTGCTGCGGGCGGACATGGACGCCCTCCCCGTGCGCGAGGCGACCGGGCTGCCCTACGCCAGCCAGGTCACCGGTCCCGACGCCGACGGCGACGGCGACGAGGTGCCGGTGATGCACGCCTGCGCCCACGACGCGCACGTGGCCTGCCTGGCCGGGGCCGCGCAGCTGCTCGCCGAGGGCACGCAGCACTGGAGCGGCACCCTGGTCGCCCTCTTCCAACCCGCGGAGGAGACCGGCGACGGCGCCAGGGGCATGGTCGACGCCGGGCTCGCGGACCTCGTCCCGACCCCGCAGGTGGCCCTGGCCCAGCACGTGGTGGCGGGACGCGCCGGGCAGGTGGGCACGCACGCCGGCGCCGTGCTGTCCGCGGCCGACAGCATGCGGATCACCGTGCACGGGCGCGGCGCCCACGGCTCGATGCCGCAGGCTGCCGTCGACCCCGTGGTCCTGGCCGCGATGATCGTCGTCCGGCTGCAGACCGTCGTCTCCCGCGAGGTCGCGCCGACCGAGACCGCGGTGCTGACGGTCGGCAGCATCCAGGCCGGGACGAAGAGCAACGTCATCCCGGACCGGGCCACGCTGCAGCTCAACGTGTGCACGTTCGACGACGCGACCCGCCGCAGGGTCCCGGACGCCGTCGAGCGGATCGTGCGGGCGGAGTGCCAGGCGTCCGGCTGCCCGCGGGAGCCGGCATTCGAGCTGTTCGACCGCTTCCCGCTCACCGACAACGACGCCGGAACCACCGAGCGGGTGGCCGCGGCGTTCGAGGACTTCTTCGGCGAGCGGGCCGGGCCGGCCGGCCGGCAGTCGGCCAGCGAGGACTTCAGCGACATCCCGACCGCCCTGGGCGTGCCCTACACCTACTGGTTCGTCGGCGGGATCGACGCCGAGGTGTACGACGCGGCCGAGGCGGCCGGCCGGGTCGCCCAGGACGTCCCGGTCAACCACTCCGCCGCCTTCGCGCCGGTCGTCCAGCCGACCCTCGACACCGGCACCCAGGCGCTGGTCGTGGCCGCGCTGGCCTGGCTGGCCGCGTAGCGACCGCCGGTCAGCGCGGTCCGTCGTCGTCGGGCCGCGGATCGAAGGCCCGGGGGGGCATCGGTGCGTCCAGGTCGTAGTGGACACCGACCATGCGGATGCCGAAGCACAGCACCGCCGCGCCGACCGCGGTGGCCGGGCCGTGGACGTCGAGCAGGGTCAGCACGACGGTGGCCGTGGCCCCGATCAGGGCGGGGATGGCGTAGAGCCCGCTGCTCAGCACCGACGGGACCTGCCGGACCATGACGTCACGCAACGTGCCGCCCCCCACCCCGGTGAGCGCGCCGAGGAGGACCGCCTGGACCGGGCCCAGGCCCAGCTCGAGCGCCCTGCCGGCCCCGGTGACGGCGAACAGGCTCAGGCCGGCGGCGTCCAGCACGGTGATGGGTGTGTTCAGCCGGTCGAGGTACCGGCCGAAGACGAAGGCGATCAGGCCACCGCCGGCCGCGACGGCCAGGTAGCGCCAGTCGTTGAAGGTGACCGGCGGGACGTCGAGCAGGACGTCGCGGATGATGCCGCCGCCGAGCGCGGTGATCATGCCGAGGGTGACGACGCCGACGATGTCCAGCCGGGCCACGCGCAACGCGGTCAGCGCGCCGTTGAGGGCGAAGGCGAAGGTGCCCAGGAGGTCCAGGGCGAGCAGCGCCGGGATCCCCGTCGTCATCCGGCGGTTCTACCAGGGGCGGTGACCGGGGCCGTCCCCTGCCCGGCGCGGCGTCCGTACGGCGTGCGCAGGTCCGGGGGCGGCGCCCGGACAGCGACCCGGCACCCGGCCCGCCGCCCGGCCGGCGCTCCCGCGCTCGCTTCGCACCGGGGGTCCGCGTCGCCCCCGCACACCGGATCCCCGCGGCGGTGTCCGGCAGCACGTCGGCACCGGGTGCGGGCAGCCCCGGGGTTCGAACCACCTCCGGACGGGCAGGCAGCGGTGGCCGTCCACGTGACCGGAGGAGCCTGCCGCCGTGCCGACCCGCCCGCTGACCCGCATCGACGGCGCCCTGCCCATCGAGGACCACGGACTGATCGGCGACGGCGCGACGTGCGCGCTGGTGGCTCGCGACGGGTCGATCCCGTGGCTCTGCCTGCCCGACTTCGACAGCCGGCCGTTCCTGGCCGGGCTGCTCGACCCCGAGCGCGGTGGCAGTTTCACCGTCGCCCCGGTGGACCTCCGCGAGGCCGGGCAGCGCTACGTCGAGGACACCGGCGTCCTGGTCACCGAGCTGCACGGCCCCGAGGGCGTGCTGGAGGTGACCGACGCCATGACGCTGCGCTCGGGCGCCGACCTCGACGAGCTGGTGCCCTCCGGTCGCGGTGAGCTCCTGCGGCTGGCGCGGGTGGTCAGCGGCACGGTGGAGGTCGACGTCCGGCTCGCGCCGCTGGACCCGGTGTCGGTCACCCGGGAGGGTGGGGCCTGGCGGATCTCGTGGTCGGCCCGTCCGCAGCTGCACCTGCTGCTGTGGTGCTCGCACGACCTGGCGCCGGCCCGGGACGGCGCGATCGGCGGCCGGGTGACCCTGCGCGCCGGGGAGCAGCTGACCGTCGCTCTGCACTGGTCGGGGCACACCCGGGTGCTGTACCGCAGCGACCCGAACCAGCTGGTGGAACGCACCGCGGCCGCCTGGCGCCACTGGGCCGGCCGGCTGCGGTACGAGGGGCCGCAGGCGGACCTGGTCCGACGTTCGGCGCTGACCCTGAAGCTGCTCGACCACCACCCCACCGGCGCGCTGATGGCCGCGGCGACGTCCTCGCTGCCCGAGGTGATCGGTGGCGTGCGCAACTGGGACTACCGCTACACCTGGGTGCGCGACGCGGCCTTCTCCACCTACGCGCTGCGCCGCATCGGCATGACGGCCGAGTCGGAGTCGTTCCTGGCCTGGACGCTGACCAACGCCGAGCGCGACGGCCGGGTCAGCATCATGTACACCCTCGACGGCGGGCAGCCCTCCACCGAGTGGGAGGACGCCGCGCTGGCCGGATACCGGGGCTCGGCGCCGGTCCGCTGGGGCAACGGCGCGGCCGGCCAGCGGCAGCACGACGTCTACGGTGAGCTGCTCGACGTGGCCTACCAGTGGGTGCGCTCCGGCGGGGAGATGACCGAGCACCTGTGGCAGCTGCTGAGCCGGCTCACCGACCAGGCCACGGAGCGGTGGGACACCCCTGACGCCGGCCCGTGGGAGATCCGCAGCACCGGTCGGCCCTTCACCTACTCGGTCGCGCTGTGCTCGGTGGCCGTCGACCGGGCGCTGCGCATCGCCGAGGCCCGGAGCCTGCCCCATCCCCGGGAGCGCTGGCGCGCCGAGCTCGACCGGATGCGGGCCACCCTGCTCGACCGGGCCTGGGACCCCGACCGCAGGACCTTCACCGAGCACCTGGCCGACGCCGAGGGGAAGGGACACGGCGGTCTGGACGGGTCGCTGCTGGCGCTGCCGCTGCGCCGGGTGGTCGCCGCCGACGACCCGCGGATGGTCTCCACGGTCGAGGCGGTGTGCCGCGAACTGAGCGCCGGGGACGGGTTGCTGTACCGGTACCTGCACACCGAGTCGCCCGACGGGCTGCCCGGTCAGGAGGGCGCCTTCCTGCTCTGCAGCTTCTGGCTGGTGGACAACCTCACCTGGCAGGGCCGCCTCGAGGAGGCGCACGAGCTGTACGCGTCGCTGTGCGGGCGGGCCACCGAGCTGGGGCTGCTGGCCGAGGAGGTGGACCCGGGCAGCGGCGCCTTCCTCGGCAACTTCCCGCAGGCGTTCAGCCACGTCGGGGTCGTCTCCAGCGGCTGGGCTCTGGCCCGCGCCGAGGAGGCCCGGCGGTGAGGCGCTCCCTGGTGGTCCTCGGCGGCTCCGGTGACCTGACCGGCCGGCTGCTGCTGCCCTCGCTCGCCGCCCTGACCGCCACCGGCGGTCTCGCCGAGGACGTCGGGGTGCGCGCGATCGGTCAGGACGACTGGGACGACGACGCCTACCGCGATTGGGCCCGTGCCCGGCTGGCCGCCCACGCTCCGGAGGTCGACGAGCGGGTCCGGGAGCGCCTGGTCGCCCGCCTGCACTACAGCCGCGGCGACGTCACCGACGCCGGACAGCTGCGCGCGGCGCTGGAGCAGGTGTCCGGCGCGCCGGTCGTCTACCTGGCGCTGCCCAACACGGTCTTCCACCCGACCCTCGAGGCGCTGGTCGAGGTGGGCCTGCCCGACGGCGCCCGGGTCGTCGTCGAGAAGCCGTTCGGCCGCGACCTCGCCGACGCCCGCGCGCTCAACGAGGTGCTGCACCGGCTGGTGCCCGAGGACGCCGTCTTCCGCATCGACCACTTCCTGGCCATGCAGACCGCGCTCAACCTGCTGGGGCTGCGCTTCGCCAACCGCCTGTTCGAGCCGGTGTGGAACGGCGCCCACGTCGACCGGGTCGAGATCGTCTTCGACGAGGCGCTCGCCCTGGAGGGGCGGGCCGGCTACTACGACACGGCGGGGGCACTGCGCGACATGCTGCAGAACCACCTGCTGCAGCTGCTCGCGCTGGTGGCGATGGAGCCGCCGCACGCCATCGACGACACCACCTTCCCCGCGCACAAGGCCGACGTCCTGCGCGCCGTCCACCCGCCCGCGGACATGGCGCGCGACACGGTCCGCGCCCGGTACACCGCGGGCTCCGTCGGCGGGCGCCGGCTGCCGGACTACACCGCCGAGGCGGGCGTCGACCCGTCGCGCGACACCGAGACCTACGCGGAGTTCACCGTCACCGTCGACAACTGGCGCTGGGCCGGGGTGCCGTTCCGGCTGCGCACCGGCAAGGCCCTGGGGACCGACCGGCGGGAGATCGCCGTCCACTTCAAGCCGGTCCCCCACCTGCCCTTCGGCACCGGCCAGCCCGAGCCCGGCGTGCTGCGCATGCGCCTGGAGCCCGACGGGATCGCCCTGGAGCTCAACCTCAACGGCGCCGGCGACCCCTTCGACCTCGAGCGCCAGGTGCTGGAGGTCGACCTGCCCCGGCAGGAGCTGCCGGCCTACGGGATCCTGTTGCGCGAACTGCTGGCCGGGCACACGACCCTGTCGATCAGCGACGTCGAGGCCGAGGAGAGCTGGCGCATCGTCGAGCCGATCCTGGCCGCCTGGGCCACCGGCGAGGTCCCGCTGCGGGAGTACCGGGCCGGATCGGCGGGACCGGCCGACTGAGCGACCGGTCGGGAACGTCAGTCGGGCTCGGCCGCCTGCTCCCGCAGCCAGCGGTCGAGGCTCAACCGCAGCGGCGCGCTCACCGGGGCGTCCACCGTGACCTCGCCGGCCCGCTCGAACGTGAACGTCACCGGCAGGGACTCCGCGCTGCGCAGCGTCTCGTCGATCTGTGCCAGGACCACGACCGGCCCCTCGGGCCCGTCGGTGAACACCGTCTCCCCCGCCGGGATGGTCACCGACGGGTTCGTGGTGATGTCGCCTTCGTCCACCACCACGCCGGTGAAGTCCGGACCGGACACCCCGACGAGCTGGTCGTCCTCGGTCCCGCCGTTGACCATCGCCACCCCGAGGAGCGCGGCCGACCCGACCTCGTAGATGCCCGCCGGTGGGTTGTCCAGCCGGATGTTGCGCAGCTCCACGTCGCCGATCGATGCCTCCACGCCGGGGCCACCGACCGGCACGGCCGGCTGCTCGTCGGCCCCGCAGCCGGCCAGCACGGCGGGCGCGGCCAGCAGCGCGCCGAGCACCGCACCGGCACGGCGCCGAGGTCCTCCGGCCGCACCGACGCCCGGTGTGCTGCGGCGACGTCCCAGGACGGCTCCGGTCACGTGGGTCCACCTCTCGACGGTCGGGTGCAGATCGGACGGGGTTACCCCTGCAGGGCGCACCGACACGGGGCCGGGCCGGACACCGCGATCCCCTCGCGCGCCCGGCCGCGGCGAGGTCCCCGCCGCGGCCCGGCACCGGGGACCGGGGTCAGCGGAGCGCGTCCCCGGCCAGCCGCAGGGCCTCCTCGTACCGGCCGGCGTCCACCTGCACCTCGTACTCGGCGGCCTCCAGCGCGCTGACGCTGCTGAAGTCCCGGCGTCCACCGGTCACCCAGTGCCCGAGGAAGCCGGCGATCGCGCCGAACAACGCGCCGAGCAGCACGGTGGTGCCCAGGACGCCCCACCAGACCGGCCCGAGCGTGAAGATCGCGAAGAGCAGGGCGATGAAGAGGCCGAACCAGGCGCCGGTCCCGGCGCCGTAGAGGGCGGCGCGGCCCTTGGTGAGCCGGCCGGTCACGGCCTCCACGCTGCGCAGGCCGTTGCCGACGATGCGGGTGTGCTCGACCGGGAACCCGGCGTCGGACAGCCGGTCGACGAGGTGCGCGGCCCGGGCGTAGGCGTCGAACCGGGCCAGGGTCAGGAGCCGGACCCCCGGAGCGGACACGGTGCGCTGGTCGATGGTCATGTCGATCTCCCCTCCAGGAATTAGTTGGTCTACTCTCACCAACGTGGCAGAGGACCGGGGTGTTCCCCACTGCGCGAGCTCCCCGACCGAGGTGTCCGTCGAGCACGTCGACCTGCACGCGGCACTGACGAAGCTGCTGCGGTGGGCCTCGCGCGAGGCGGTGGCGCGGGAGCTGGCCGGCCCTGCCGCGGCCGGGCTCTCCCCCACCGACCTGTGGCTGCTCGACGGCATCGTCCGCTCCGGGCCGGTCCGCATGGGCGACATCGCCACCTGGCAGGGGGTGGACAAGTCGACGGTGACCGTCCAGCTGCGCCGGCTCGCCGACCGGGGGCTCGTCGTCCGCCGCGCCGACCCCTCCGACGCCCGAGCCGTGCTGGTCAGCGCCAGCGACGCCGGGCGCCTCCTGCACCGCGACGTGAGTCGCCAGGGCGCCCGCGTGCTCGCCGGGTTGCTGGCCGACTGGGACCCGGCCGACCGGCGCGACCTCGCCCGGCTGGTGTCGCGGTTCGCCGACGACCTCGGCCCCGGCCCGCGGGCCCGGTGATCAACGGCGGAGCGGGGTCCCCGCCCGGGCGCAGCCGAGGAGACACCGGGCCGGGACGCCCAGCGGGGTCCTACGACCGCGTGGACGGAGCGATCCGTGAGCGGCCAGCCGCACCGGAACGGACCGATGCCCTACCGCGCCTCGGGGAGCAGTCGTCGTACCCGCAGCTCCACCCCCTGCGGAGCACCGTCCGCGCGCCGTGCACCCTCACCCCTCACGGACGAGCCTCACGACGGCATCCACGACGCTGTCCGCTCCGGCGACGAAGGCGGTCAGGCCACGTGCTGTCGTGAGGTCGGCGCAGACCCCGCCTGCCGCAGGGACGATCGCCCGTGCTGCCGCCGTGTCCCACTCGGCCAAGCCGAAGCCGACGAACACGTGCAGCCGGCCCTGGACGAGGGCGAGCGTGTCGCAGGCAGCGGAGCCGATCCTCCGGAAGTCCCGGATGGCGGGGATCAGACGGCCGAGAGACGAGAGCGCCTGCATGCGCAGTTCGAGGTCGTAGGGGAACCCGACGCCGACCAGGGCGCGTCGGAGGTCCGGTGGTGCCGTGATCCCCACGACGTCTGCGCTCCCGATGAGGTCACCGCTGCCGGCTGCCGCCCACTCGCCGTCGCTCGGCCGGTGGATCGCGGCAGCGATGAAGTCGCCACCGATCTCTGCGGCCACCGACACGGCGTGGTCGCGGCGTCCGTGGACGAAGTTCGTGGTTCCGTCGAGCGGGTCGACCAGCCAACGGACACCGGACCTCCCCTCGTGGACGCCGCTCTCCTCGGCCAGTACGGCGTCATCGGGACGCTGGTTGCGCAGCACGGCGAGCACCGCCCGCTCCGAGGCTCGATCGGCGTCGGTCACGAGATCGTGACTGGCGGACTTCCCGCGCACGTCGAACCGCCCACCGGCCAGGACGTCCCGGACGGCGAGCGCCCCGGCCCGCACGGCTTCGACAGCGGTGTCCCGGAGCCCGCCGTCCGGACCCGCCGAGGTCGGCCTCGGCTGGGCGTCACCGCACGTCATGAGCGATCACCAGGTCACGGTGGACTCCCCGGCCTCCCAGCGAAGCCGACTGAGCGAGCATCATCGCAGCGGAGCGCAGTGCGCACACCGCTGGACGACGGGTCCCACCCGGCCCGGACGGACAGCCGGGTCGGACCTGGACGACCGAGGAGCGCTGGATCGGACGGTTCACCCCTCGGCCCGGGACGCGCGGACCACCGCCACGGGGCACGGGGCGTACGTGATGCAGCGCAGGCTGACCGACCCCAGGAGGAGGCTCGACCAGCCGGTTCGCCCGCGCGACCCGACCACGAGCAGGTCGGCCGCGTCGGCGACCTCGGTCAGGACGTCCCACTCGACGCCCTCGATGGTCTCCGCGCGGACCTGGACACCGGGAGACCCGTTCCGCCACGCGTCCTGCAGGCTCTGCCGGAGGGTGGTGTCGGCCTCCTCCCGCAGCGTGGTGACCGGCCGCGCCCACGGAGCACCGCCGTAGCCGGACACGGTGTCCGTCCAGGCGTGCACCACGTGCAGCTCGCCGCCGCGCAGCCGGGCCTCCGCCGCGGCGAACCGCAGTGCGGCGACCGAGCCGGCCGAGCCGTCGACACCGACCAGGACCCGGCTGGCGGTTCCCTGCCACAGGACGGCGCCGTGCGTGGTGGGGTCGTCGCGCACGACGACCACCGGTCCCCGGGCGTGCTGGGCACACTGCTGGCTGACCGAGCCCAAGACGGCACCACGCAGGCCGCCCCGGCCACGGGAGCCGAGCACCAGCAGCCCCCCGCCGGCGGTGTCGACCAGCTGCTGGGCCGACTGCCCGTACCGCACCTCCGGGCGGACCGGGACGGCCTGGCACCCCGTGGCCGCCGCGACCTCGGCGGCCTCGGCGCTCATCCTCGACCGCACGTCCTGCTCGAAGTCGGCGATGCTCGGCCGGCCGATCCCGCCCTCGTGGGCGTGCGGCGGCTGGTCCTCCGGCCAGACGGTGACCGGCCGGACCGCTGCTCCGCGCAGCTGCGCTTCCCGGAGGCCCCAGGCGAGGGCGGTGCGCGCGCCGTCCGAACCGTCCACCCCCACCACGACCTCGTCGGTCGTCACCACCTCGTCCATCCGTGCTCCCTCCGCGGGCAACTCCGAGGTCCGCGGTCCGCGGTCCCGTCCGGCCGACCTCTACCCCGACGAGCGCGCCGGATCCCCTGCATGACGCGGAGAGGTCGTGCGGGCGTCGGTGCCGAGCGGTTGAGGACACCGGGTGGCGGGCAGGCACCTCCCGACGAGCCGATGAACAGAGGACCGGTGCGGCATGCCAGGTCGACCGCCGTCCCGCGTCGACGGGCCCCTGCCCATCGAGCACCACGCGCTCGACGCCGACGGCACCACCTCTGCCCTCGTCGCCCGGGACGGACCGCCGATGCGGTGGACCAGGGGGGCGGCCGGGTGAGCAGGCGGCCCAGGCCGCTGCCGGAGTTGCGGATCGCGGCGGCCTTCTACCGGTTCCGGGAGAGCCTCTTCTTCCTCCCCGCGATCATCGTGCTCGTCGGCGCCGGTCTGGCGGAGGCGACCGCGGCGCTCGACCAGGCACTGAGCAGCGAGCGGTCCATCCCGCTGACCCTGGACATCAACAGCAACGCAGCCACCTGGCTGCTCAGCACCGTCGCCGGCGCGACGATCACCACCGCCGGCGTCGTGTTCTCGCTGACGGTGGTGAGCCTGCAGCTGGCGAGCAGCCAGTTCTCGCCCCGGGTGATGCGCTCGTTCATCCGGGACCGGCTGAGCCAGGTGGTGATCGGCCTGCTCATCGCCACCTTCGTGTACAGCGTGCTGACGCTGCGGCACATCAGCGGGGAGGCGACGGCACCGGGGCCCCGGATCTCCCTGACCGTCGCCGTCGTGCTGACCGTCACCACGGTCCTGCTCATCGTCGCGCACCTGGACCACCTCGCCCGCGGCCTGCAGGTCGGCGAGGTGGCACGGAGCATCGCGGGCGAGGGCGAGCAGGTGATCGACGCGATGGTGCAGGGGTCGCTCGGCGAGCACCCGGGGCCCGACGTCAGGTCACCCGACCCCAGGGGCGGCCTCCTCGTACCGGCGCCACGGGACGGGTGGGTGACGCAGGCGCCCAGCGACCGGATGCTCGCGGCGGTCCCGCCGGGCACCACGGTGCGGTTCGAGACCCGCAACGGCGCCTACGTGCACGAGGGCGAGCCGCTGGTCACCCTCTGGCCGGTGCCGGCCGACGCCGAGGCGGCGCGGGACAGGCTGGCCGCCACCGTGGTGGTGGCCAACACCCGGACGATGCAGGAGGACGTCGACTTCGTGATCCGGCAGCTCGTCGACATCGGGCTGCGGGCGCTCAGCTCGGCGATCAACGACCCGACCACCGCCGTCGAGGTCACGCTGCGGCTGGGCAGCCTGCTGCGCAAGCTGTTCGACACCGAGCTGCCACCCCGGACCGTGGCCGGGGCGGAGGGCCGGGTGCTGCTGCGGCCGTGGGACCTGTCGCACGACGAGTACGTCGCGCACGCCTTCGACCAGCTCCGCCAGGCGGCGCCGTCCCAGAGCCAGGTGGTCGCCACGCTGCTGCGGGTCCTGCGCATGCTCGCGCTGCACGCCGAGGGCAGCCGGCGGCCCGAGCTGGTGCCGGTGCTGCAGAGCCACAGCGACCGCCTGCTGGATGCCGTCCGGCAGGCCGGGCTGCACCCGGAGGACCTCGCCCGGCTGGAGACCATCGCGCACGCGCCCCGGGACCCGGCCGACCACGACGCCGGCGGGCGCGGTGACGACGGGGCCGCCGGCGCGCAGGTCCGCTAGGTCGAGGAGACGGCCCGTCCCACGGTGCGCATGCCCCGGGCGGTGTAGACGGCGGCGATCAGCGCCGTCGCCGACAGCAGCCACAGCCCGGGCCGGTAGTTCCCCGTCCAGCCGTAGACGAGGCCCATCACCAGCGGCGGGGCGAAGCCGCCCAACCCGCCGGCGGCACCCACGATGCCGGTCACCGCGCCGACCTCGCCGGGAGGGGCGGCGAGCGCGACGAGGGCGAACACGGCCCCGGACGACGCGCCGAGCGCCGCCGCCATGGCGAGGAAGGCGAGGGTCCCGATCGGCTGCAGCGGGCGCTCGAGCGCCGACACCGCGGCGAAGACGGTCACCACCGTGAAGCAGGCCGCCAGCACCGGCACCGGGTGCAGCCGGTCGGACAGCCAGCCACCGACCGGGCGCATCACCACGGCGAGGACCACGAAGCCGGCGGTGCGCAGGGCGGCATCGCCCGCATCCAGTCCGAACGCGTCGCGCAGGTAGGTCGGGAGGTAGACGCTGAAGGCGACGAACCCGCCGAAGCCGACCGCGTAGAGGAACGACATCTGCAGGGTGACCGGCAGCCGGAACGTCTCCCACGTCCTGCGCACCACGCCGCCACCCGGCGAGGACGGCCGGTCCGGTGCGTCCCGGAGCAGCAGCCAGGAGGCGACGGCGTAGACCGCGAGCAGGACGGCGACCAGCGTGAACGGGAACTCCAGGCCGACGGACCGGCGCAGCTGCACGGTGCTGAAGGCCGAGATGGCGGTGCCGCCCATGCCCGCGCCGAAGACGCCCAGCGCCGTTCCGCGCTTGGCCGGCGGGAACCAGGCGTTGACCAGCGGGACGCCGATCGCGAACGTCGTGCCGCCCAGGCCGAGCACGAAGCCGCCGAGCAGCATCAGCGGGTAGGAGTCGCTGGCCACGTAGCCGATGAACAGCACCGGCACGATGGTCAGCGCGCTGACCACCGGGAACATGACGCGCGCGCCGAAGCGGTCGGTGAGGGCGCCGACCGGGATGCGGCCGAGCGACCCCACGACGACCGGGACGGCGACGAGCAACGACTTCTCCAGCGCGCTGAGCCCGAGGGCCTCGCTGTAGAAGGCGCCCAGCGGGCTGACCAGCGCCCAGGCCCAGAAGTTGATCGCGAAGCCGACGGTGGCGACGGCCAGCATCCGCCACGCCTCGCGCGGCACGGCCGCCGTGGTCGTCGTCCGGCCGGCGCTCGCGCCGCTCACCGCCGACCACCTCCCGCCCGCTCCCAGCCGCGGGCGGGCGTTCGCGCGCCCAGCTGCTGGTCGCGGCTGCGGTACACGATGTAGGGCCGGGTGAGGTACCCGAGAGGCGCGCTGAAGACGTGCACCAGCCGGGTGAAGGGCCAGATCGCGAAGAGCACGAGCGCCGAGAGGGCGTGCAGCTGGAAGCCCAGGCCGGCCTGGCTCATCAGCTCCGGCTGCGGCTGGAAGAAGAAGATGCTCCGGAACCACGGCGAGACGGTGTCCCGGTAGTCGGCACCCTCGTGACCCAGCGCGCCCAGCACGGTGTTGCTCAGGCCGAACAGGATCGTCGCGGTGAGCACGACGTACATGAACTTGTCGTTCCTGGTCGTGGCGGAGAAAACCGGTCCCACGGTGCGGCGCCGGTAGATCAGGACGGCGAGGCCCGCGAGGGTGCAGAAGCCGGCGATGGCGCCGATCCCGATGGCGACGGCGTGGTAGGCCTCCTCGGACAGCCCGACGGCGTTCGTCCAAGACTTCGGGATGCCGAGTCCGACGATGTGCCCGACGAGCACGAACAGGATGCCGAAGTGGAACAGCGGGCTGCCCCAGCGCAGCAGTCGGCGCTCGTAGAGCTGGGTGGACCGCGTCGTCCAGCCGAACTTGTCGTAGCGGTAGCGCCAGTAGTGACCGACGACGAAGACGGCCAGGCTGACGTAGGGCAGGACGACCCACAGCAGGATGTCGAGGACGTTCATCGAGGAGCTCCGGTCGGCGCGCCGGCGACGGGCGAGGGCATGTACTCGGGCGGGGCGAACGGCGTCGTGCCGTACGGGTCGAGGCCGACCTCCTCGGTCGGCGGACCCTGCTGGGCCAGCCGCAGGACTGCCTCCCGGTCGGCCGCGGCGACCGGCGGGAGGGTCGCCGAGACGGCCTGGAGCACCGCGGCCCAGGGCGAGCGCCGCTCCTCCAGCGCCAACCGGATCAGCTCCAGGGCGGCCCGGTACTCGGTCAGCAGCCGCTCACCACGGGCCGCGTCCCCGGTGGCGGTGAACTCCAGGACGACGGCGAGGTGGTCGGGCAGCTCCCCGTCGGCCAGCTGCATCCCGGCCCGGCCGTACAGGTGCTTGACCTGCAGCAGCGCCATCCCGCGCCGCCGGGTGTCCCCGTGGGCGTAGTAGGTCAGGTAGAGGCTGCACCGGCGACGCAGGTCGAAGGTCGCGACGTAGTCGGCCTGCAGGTCGGCCGGCGGCGTGGTCTCCAGGTGGTCGAGGAACCGCAACAGCGGCCCGGCCAGCCCGGCCGGCAGCGGCGCGGTCACGGCCCGCAGCAGCGGCAGCCGGTCCAGCAGCTCCCCGTCCGGGTACCCCAGCAGCAGGGACGCGACCTGGCGGGCCGTGGCGAGGTGGGCCGGGGAGGCGACCTGCCGCCTCACGGCCTGGGCTCCGTCGCGCTCGGCGAGTCGGGGCCCACGCCTCCGCCGTCCGGGCCGTGCAGGCCCTCCCGCTCGTCGGGGCGGGGCGGGAACAGCCCCTCCGGCGATCCCTTGCCGTCCCAGTTGAGCAGGTTGACCCGCTGGTCCCTGTCCCCCGGAGCGGCCAGGGTGTCGGTCGTCTGCCGGCGGGCGAGCATGTGGAAGTTCTCCACCGCGATCGGCGTGACCCCGCCCGAGGTCTCGCCGAACGGTCCCCAGCCCCCCATCCCCGGGCCGCCCTCGTAGTCCAGTGAGCAGCCGGTGTCGAGCTCCTCCATCTCCGGGCCCTGCTCGGCGTGCGCGGTCGGGATGACGTAGCGCTCGTCGTACTTGGCGACGGCGAGCAGCCGGTGCAGATCCTGGATGTCACGACCGGTCATCCCGACCGCGGCGGCGATCGACTCGTCCGCCGGGCGGCCGAGGTTGAGGTCGCGCATGTAGGACCGCATCGCCCCGAGCCGGCGCAGCACGCCGGTGACCCGCTCGGTGTCGCCGGCGGTGAACAGCTCGGCGAGGTACTCGACCGGGATCCGCAGCGACTCGATGGCCCCGAAGACGTTGCCGACGTCCTCCCCGTCGTGCCCCGTCGCGGTCAGCGCGTCGACGACCGGCGACAGCGGCGGGATGTACCAGACCATCGGCATGGTCCGGTACTCCGGGTGCAGCGGCAGGGCGACCTCGTAGCGGTTGATCAGCGCGTGGATCGGCGAGCGCTGCGCCGCGTCGATCCAGTCCCGCGGGATGCCGGCCTGCTGGGCGGCCCGGATCACCTCCGGGTCGTGCGGGTCGAGGATCAGCGACCGCTGCGCGTCGTAGAGGTCCTCCTCGTCCGGCGTCGACGCCGCCTCGAGCACCCGGTCGGCGTCGTACAGGACGATCCCGATGTAGCGCAGCCGCCCCACGCAGGTCTCCGAGCAGACCGTCGGGATGCCGACCTCGACCCGCGGGAAGCAGAAGGTGCACTTCTCCGCCTTGCCGGTGCGGTGGTTGAAGTAGACCTTCTTGTACGGGCAGCCGGTCACGCACATCCGCCAGCCGCGGCAGCGGTCCTGGTCGACCAGCACGATGCCGTCCTCGGTCCGCTTGTAGATCGCCCCCGACGGGCAGGACGCCGCGCACGACGGGTTGATGCAGTGCTCGCAGATGCGCGGCAGGTAGAACATGTACGTCTGCTCGAACTGCTGCTTGACCTGGGCCGAGATCTTCCGCAGCACCGGGTCGGCCTGGGTGAGCTCGGGGGCGCCGCCGAGGTCGTCGTCCCAGTTGGCGCTCCACTCGACCTTCATCGGCTCGTTGCTCAACAGCGAGCGCGGCCGCGCGACCGGGGTGTGCTCCTGCACCGGCGCGTTGGTCAGCGTCTCGTAGTCGTAGGTCCAGGGCTCGTAGTAGTCGTCGATCGAGGGCTGGATCGGGTTGGAGAAGATCGTCAGCAGCCGCTTGAGCCGGCTGCCGGTGCGCAGGCTCAGCCTGCCGTTGCGGCCGACCTCCCAGCCGCCCTTCCACCTGTCCTGGTCCTCGTAGGTGCGTGGGTAGCCCTGCCCGGGCCGGGTCTCGACGTTGTTGAACCAGACGTACTCGACGCCGGCGCGGTTGGTCCACGCCTGCTTGCACGTCACCGAGCAGGTGTGGCACCCGATGCACTTGTCGAGGTTCATGACCATGCCCATCTGGGCCATGACGCGCATCAGTACGTCACCTCCTGGTTGCGGCGGCGGATGACCGTGACCTCGTCGCGCTGGTTGCCGGTGGGGCCCAGGTAGTTGAAGGCGAAGGACAGCTGCGCGTAGCCGCCGATGAGGTGGGTCGGCTTGAGGAACAGCCGGGTGCCGGAGTTGTGGATCCCGCCGCGCCTGCCGGTGGTCTCCGACCGCGGGACGTCGATCAGCCGGTCCTGGGCGTGGTACATGTACACGGTCCCCTCGGGCATCCGCGCCGAGACGATGGCCCGGGCGACGATCACCCCGTTGCGGTTGACCGCCTCGATCCAGTCGTTGTCCCGCACCCCGACCTTCGCTGCGTCCTGGGTGCTCATCCAGATCGTCGGCCCGCCGCGGGACAGCGAGAGCATGAACAGGTTGTCCTGGTACTCCGAGTGGATCGACCACTTGTTGTGCGGGGTCAGGTACCGCACCGCGACGCCGAGGTCGCTGACCTCGCCGATCCGCGGCTCGCCGTAGAGCGCGGTCATGTCAAGCGGCGGGCGGAACACCGGCAGGTTCTCGCCGGCCTCGGTCATCCAGTCGTGGTCGAGGAAGAAGTGCATCCGCCCGGTCAGCGTGTGCCAGGGCTTGAGCCGCTCGACGTTGATGGTGAACGGCGAGTACCGGCGCCCGCCGTGCTCGCTGCCCGACCACTCCGGCGAGGTGATGACCGGCGTCGGCCGCGACTGGGTGTCGGCGAAGGTGATGAGCTTGCCCTCGTGCTCGGCGGCGAGGTCGGCCATCCGGGTTCCGGTGCGCTCCTCGGCGACGTGGAAACCCTGGGTGGCCAGCCGGCCGTTCGTCGTCCCGGACAGGGCCAGGATCGTCTCGCACCAGTGCACGTCGCGGGCGAGCGCCGGCCGCCCCTCCGCGACGCCGTCGCGGACGACGCCGTTGCGGTGCCGCAGGTACTCCACCTCCTCGTCCGGTTTCGTCGTCACGCCCTTGACCTGCAGGCCCAGCTCCTCGACCAGCGGCCCGAGCGCGGCCCACTTCTGCGCGACCGCGCCGTAGTCCCGCTCCTGGACGACGAACCTCGGCATCGTGCGGCCCGGCACGGGGTCGCACTCCCCCGCCTTCCAGTCCCGGACGACGCCCCGCGGGTTGGCCGTCTCGTCCGGGGTGTCGTGCAGCAGCGGCACGGCGACGAGGTCCCTGCGGACGCCCAGGTGGTGCGCGGCCAGCCGGCTGAACTGGCGGGCGATGGTGCCGAACGCGTCGAAGTCGGTGCGGGTCTCCCACGGCGGCGCGATCGCCGGGTTGAACGAGTGCACGTACGGGTGCATGTCCGTGGTGTTGAGGTCGTGCTTCTCGTACCAGGTGGCCGCGGGCAGCGTGATGTCGGCGAAGACCGTGGTGCTGGTCATCCGGAAGTCCAGCGCCAGCAGCAGGTCCAACTTCCCGCGGGGTGCCTCGTCCCGCCAGACGACGTCCCGGGGCCGCGCCCCGGGCGAGGCCTCGGTCGCCCGCAGGTTGGAGTCGGTGCCCAGCAGGTGCTCGAGGAAGTACTCGTTGCCCTTCGCCGACGAGCCGAGCAGGTTGGCCCGCCAGACGGTGAGCACCCGCGGCCAGTTCTCGGGGGCGTCCGGGTCCTCGCAGGCGAACCGCAGCCGGCCGGCCCTCAGCTCCCCGACCACGTACTCGCCCGGCTCCCTGCCCGCCTCGGCTGCCTGGTCGGCCAGGTCGAGGGGGTTGCGGTCGAAGGTCGGGTGGCTCGGCATCCACCCCATGCGCGCGGACTGGGCGAGGACGTCGGCGGGGGCCCGGCCGGCGAACCGGCCCTCGCCGAGCGGTGAGGCGAAGGAGTCGAGGGTGGTGCGGTCGTAACGCCACTGGTCGGTGTGCAGGTACCAGTAGGCGGTCTGGATCATCTGCCGCGGCGGCCGCGCCCAGTCCAGTGCCGACGCCAGCGTCATCCAGCCGGTGACCGGCCGGCACTTCTCCTGCCCCACGTAGTGCGCCCAGCCGCCGCCGTTGACCCCCTGGCAGCCGGTCAGCGTGGTGAGCGTGAGGAAGGCCCGGTAGATCGTGTCGGAGTGGAACCAGTGGTTGGTCCCGGCGCCCATGATGATCATGGAGCGGCCGTTCGACTCCTCGGCGTTCCGCGCGAACTCCCGTCCGATCCGCGCCGCGGCGGCGGCCGGGACGCCGGTGAACTGCTCCTGCCAGGCCGGGGTGTAGGGCTGCGTCGGGTCGTCCGGGCCGGTCGGCCACTCCCCCGGCAGCCCGGAGCGGGCCACGCCGAACTGGGCGAGCAGCAGGTCGTGCACCGTCGTCACCAGGTGCTTGCCGATCCGCCGCACCGGCACCCCGCGCCGCAGCACCGCGCCCTCGCCGCGCGGGGTGTCGAAGCGGGCCAGGTCGACCGGGGCGACCTCGGCGCCCTCGGCGCCCTCGGCGTAGAGGCTCAGCAGCGGGTCGACGTCCCCCAGGTCGAGGTTCCACCGGCCCTTGCCGGACTCGGTGAACCGGTCGCCCAGCGTGCCGTTCGGCACGTGCGGCCGGTCGGTGCGGGAGTCGACCAGCACGGTCTTCCACTCCGCGCCCTCGTCGACGTCGCCGAGGTCGGCGGCGGTGAGGAACTTGCCGGGGGCGTACCCGGCTCCCGGGTCCTCGCCGCGCGGGGTCAGGGTGAGCAGGAACGGCAGGTCGGTGTAGCGCTTGACGTAGTCGACGAAGCGCGGCACCTGCCGGTCGACGAAGAACTCCCTGAGGACGACGTGTCCCATCGCCATCGCGAGCGCGCCGTCGGTGCCCGGGTGCGGAGCCAGCCAGTCGTCGGCGAACTTGGTGGCGTCGGAGTAGTCGGGGCTCATCACGACGACCTTCTGGCCGCGGTAGCGGGCCTCGGTCATCCAGTGCGCGTCGGGCGTGCGGGTGACCGGCACGTTGGAGCCCCACAGGACGAGGTAGGCCGCGTCCCACCAGTCACCGGACTCGGGGACGTCGGTCTGGTCGCCGAAGACCTGCGGGGAGGCGACCGGCAGGTCGGCGTACCAGTCGTAGAACGACAGCATCGGGGCGCCGATGAGCGACATGAACCGGGCGCCGGCGGCGTGGGACACCATCGACATGGCCGGGATCGGCGAGAAGCCGGCGATCCGGTCGGGGCCGTGCTCCTTGATGGTGTGCACGTGGGCGGCGGCGATCATCTCGGTCGCCTCGTCCCAGCTCGCCCGGACCAGCCCGCCCCTGCCCCGCTCGGACTTGTAGACGCGCGCCCGGACCGGATCGGAGACCACGTCGGCCCAGGCGAGCACGGGGTCCCCGAGGCGCTGCCTGGCCTCCCGGTACATCTGCAGCAGCGAGCCGCGGACGTACGGGTAGCGGACGCGGGTGGGCGAGTACGTGTACCAGGAGAAGGCCGCGCCCCGGGGGCAGCCGCGGGGCTCGTACTCGGGCCGGTCCGGCCCGGTGGACGGGTAGTCGGTCTGCTGCGCCTCCCAGGTGATGATCCCGTCCTTGACGTAGACCTTCCACGAGCACGAGCCGGTGCAGTTCACCCCGTGCGTGGAGCGGACGACCTTGTCGTGCGCCCAGCGGTCCCGGTAGAAGCTGTCGGCGTCCCGGCCGCCGATCTGGTGCAGCGACCGCAGGTCGGCGCTCACCTCCCCCTTGCGGAAGAAGCGGGAGGTGCGGACCAGCGCCTCGGAGAGCCCGCTGTCGAAGCCGGCTGCGGAGTCGGTCGGGCCGGCCTCGGGACGGCGGGTGCTGGTCACGCTGCTCCTCCCGGGCGGCGGGTGCCGCCAGACGTGGACGGGCGGTCGGCTCCCCGACCCCGACGAGCGAGGTGAGTGGCGGACGACGGGATGCCGCCGCGCCGGTCTGTGAGACTCGTGGGATGGCCGTGCCTCCGCAGGGGTCCGCACAGGAGTCCGTGCGGGCCGGTGTCAGCCGGCAGCGGGTCCTGGAACTGCTGCGCGCGACTCCGGAGGGGCTCGGCGTGCAGGATCTCGCCGACCGGACCGGCCTGCACACCAACACCGTGCGCTTCCACCTCGACCGCCTGGTCGCCGACGGGCTGGCCCAGCGGCACGTCGAGGAGCGGGCCGAGCCGGGCCGACCCCGGCTGTCCTTCACCGCCGCCCCGCGGCCGGACCCCGCCCGCGACAGCCGCAACTACCAGTTCCTCGCCGAGATCCTCGCCAGCTACGTCGCCGGGACGGTCGACCGGCCGGCGGCCGCCGCCGTGGAGGCGGGACACACGTGGGGCCGCTACCTCACCGAGCGACCGGCGCCCTACCGGCGCGTCCCGGAGGAGGAGGCGGTCACCCGGCTGCTGCGCATCCTCGACGACATCGGCTTCGCCCCCGAGCTGGCCGCCGAGGACCCCCGGCAGATCCGGATCCCCCACTGTCCCTTCCGCGAGGTGGCCGAGGCCCACCGCGAGGTCGTCTGCGCCATCCACCTGGGCCTCATGCGCGGTGCGCTGGCCGAGATGGGGGCGCCGGTGACGGCCGATCGGCTGGTCCCCTTCGTCGAGCCGTCGCTGTGCGTGGCCCACCTGGCGCCGATCGACACGGCGCCGACGCCACCGCCCCCGTCGCGCTGACACGGGGTCAGGTCCCGGTCGCTCGCGACGGGTGGGCAGCCGCCGGCTCAGCGCCGACGCGCCCGCAGTCCGGTGGCTTCGCGGAGCACGGGTCCCGCCGGGCGCCGGTCACCGCTTCACCACGGTGAGCAGCACGGTCGCGTCGGCCATCGCCTCCAGCCGGTGGCGCGCCGGGGGGACGAGCAGCAGGTCTCCGCGACGGCCCTCCCAGGAGTCCTCGCCCGCGACGAGCCGCACGCGGCCGTCGAGGACCAGCACGGTGGCCTCTCCCGGGTTCTCGTGCTCGGCCAGGACCTGACCGGCGACCAGGACGACCACCGTCTGCCGCAGCGCCTTCTCGTGGCCGCCGTGGACGGTGTCGGCAGCGCGTCCGCTCCCGTTGCTGCCGGCCGTCTGCCGCAGCTGCCGAGCCAGCGCCTCGAGGCTGATCTTCTGCACGGGCCCCCCTGTCGTCGAACACGGGAACGACACCCCAGGACCGCCGCCCCGGTGCGGACGACAGAACTCCGGCGGTCCGTTTGTACCAGTACGAGTCGTAACTACGACAGAGGATTGTTGCGGTCGGGGCCGCGCGGACCCGACGGCCAGGCCGTCCGCCCGGGGCCGGGGAGTTCGCGTGCTTCCCGACCGATCCCGACGCGTCGTCCGGGCCACGCTGCCCGCCGTCGCCGAGGACGCCGGCGGGGTCGCCCGGCTCCGGCGACCGCGTCGACGTGCGGCCGGGTGGCCCGCTGTCCTTGGCGATCGTCGAGGCGGTCCTGCGGTCCCGGCCACGGCCGCCACCCGCGACACTCGTCCGGTCCGTTGCCGGTCGTCGGCAACCTCGGGCCGCCGGAGTTGGCCGACCGCTGCCGTGTCCGGGCCCGTGCTGGGCGGGCACGGTGGGCTTAGGTCCGCGGAGGGCGTGGCACACCCGCGCTCCTCCGGACCTCGGCTGCCGGCCGCGACGTGATCGCGCACGGGAGTGCTCGGTGCACCACCGGCACACCGGTGGACCGGCTGCTGCCGGCCCACCTGCTCCAGCCGGCCGAGGGCTCCCCAGCCCGCGCCGACCCACGACGGGAGGAAGGGGTGACCCCGGTGAACGCACAGGCCTCGCCCGGTGGCCCGGCCGTACCCGCCGGGTCACCCGCGCGCTGTCCGTTCCCGGTGACCGGCGGCGGACTGCTGGCCACGAGCCTGCGGGGCCGGGGCCTGCGCGGCCTGGACGTGCTGCGCCGCAGTCAGGACCGCGCACCGCCGGCGAGTGCCTGACCCCTCCGGGTCGTCCGCCCTCGTTCCGCGCGTTCCGCTCCGGTGGGACGCGCTCTCGTCATACCAGGAGAACTCCATGACCACCCTCAGCCCTGCTCCCACCCCCGCCACCCCGGACTGGGCGCCGTTCCGGGTGCTGCTCGAGGCCCAGCGGGCCGACTGCGTCGGCCAGCGCGAGCTCGCCCTGGCCGAGACGGCCACGTCGATGCCGGACCCGGTCGCGGTCAACCGTGCGGCCAGCCTGCTGCGCACGATCGAGGAGATCGACGCGGCGCTGGAGCGCATCGCCGCCGGCACCTACGGCACGTGCGTCCACTGCGGCAGCGCCGTCCCCACCGAGCGGCTGGAGTTCCGGCCGTTCGCGGCCGCCTGCGTCTCCTGTCAGCAGACCCGCTGAGCGGACCACGCCGCGGCCGCGCGTTCCACCCCGGCCATCCACCTCCCGGGCAGCCACCGGTCCGGCCCGCGCGTCCGACCGGTGCCGGCACGCATCCGGTGCCGGTCACTGCCCGATCGACCCGTCCCGGCGACCCGAGCGCCGGGGAAGGAGCGGGCATGTCCTCGTCCCAGCAGCACGGTCCGGTGTTCGTGCCCGGCGCGCCACGGCAGGTCGCCGTGGTCGGCGCCGGCATGGTCGGCCTCTCCTGCGCCTGGTTCCTGCAGGAGGCCGGCGTGCAGGTCACCGTCTACGAGCGCGACTCCATCGGCGCCGGCGCCTCCTGGGGCAATGCCGGCTGGCTCACCCCGGCGCTGACCGCGCCACTGCCCGAGCCTGCGGTGCTGCGCTACGGGCTGCGCGCGGTGCTCGACCCCCGCTCACCGGTGTACCTGCCGCTGCGCGCCGACCGCACGCTGCTGCGCTTCCTCACCGGGTTCGCCGCGCACAGCACCGCCCGGCGGTGGCGGCGCGGGATGGCCGCCTACGTGCCGTTGAACGAGCGGGCGCTGGAGGCCTTCGACGTGCTCGCCGCCGGCGGGGTGCCCGCGGCGACGCAGCGGGCGGAGCCGTTCCTGGCCTGCTTCCGCCGGGAGCGCGACGCCCGGGTGCTGCTGGCCGAGCTGGCGCACATCCGCGACACCGGGCAGGAGGTCGGCTTCCAGCCGGTGACCGGACAGCGGGCCCGCGCGCTGGAGCCGGCGCTGAGCGACCGCGTCGGCGCCGCGGTGCAGATCTCCGGACAGCGGTACCTGCACCCACCGGAGTACGTGCGGTCCCTGGCCTCCGCGGTGCGGCAACGCGGTGCGGAGGTGGCCGAGGACGTCGGCGTGGCCGACCTGCAGGACACCGGCGGCGGGGTCACCGTCACCACCACCACCGGCGAGCGGGAGCGGCACGATGCGGTCGTCGTCGCCACCGGCGCCGAGCTCGGCCGGCTGGCCGGACGGTTCGGCGTGCGGCAGCCGGTGCAGGCCGGGCGCGGCTACAGCTTCAGCGTGCCGGTGCAGCAGATGCCCCGCGGCCCGCTCTACTTCCCGGCCCAGCGGGTGGCCTGCACGCCGCTGGGCGACCGGCTGCGCGTGGCCGGGATGATGGAGTTCCGCCGCCCCGGCGACCCGCTGGACCCCCGCCGGATCGCCGCGATCGTCGACGCCGTCCGCCCGTTCCTCAGCGGAGCCGACCTCGACGACCGGCGCGACGAGTGGGTCGGCTCGCGCCCGTGCACCGCCGACGGGCTCCCCCTGCTCGGCCCCACCGCCTCCCCGCGGGTCCACGTCGCCGGCGGCCACGGCATGTGGGGCATCGCGCTCGGCCCGCTGACCGGGCAGCTGGTCGCCCAGACCGTGCTCAAGGGCGAGGCCCCACCGGAACTGGCCCCGTTCGACCCGTTGCGCTGACCTCCTCCCCTCCCCGCTCGGAGCTCCCCGTGCTGCACACGCCCGCCTCCCCGGCCGCGCCCGACGCCGGTCAGCTGTTGTCGGTCACCGCCGTGCCGGGCACCCGCCCCGGTTCGGTGTTCGTCGAGGTCACCGGCGAGGTCGATGCCCACACCGCTCCGGTGCTGGACGCCTGCCTGCACTCGCAGACCAGACGGCGAGGCGTCCACGAGGTCGTCGTCGACCTGAGCCAGGTGGCCTTCCTCGGCGCCGCCGGCATCACCGCGCTGGCCCAGGCACACCGCCGGTGCCGGATGCGCGGCGCCCGGCTGGTGGTCCACACCGGCGGGGAGCGCCGGTTGCTCCGCGCGCTGCAGCTCACCGGGTTCGCCGACCTCGTCGCGGTCGACCCGACCGAGCTGGAGCCGCAGGTCCGGGGTCCGCGGACGGCCGCGCGACCACGCCCCCGGCCGCGGCAGGCACCGATCCGGCGCCCCCGCCGGGTGTGCCGCTGAGCGGCACGGTCCGGCCGCCGCTGCCGATGCGCGCCGGGGTGGCGGCCCACCGGTGCATGGTGGGCCTCGTCGCGTAGCCCGCGCTCCTCCCTCCCTGCAGGCGACGGTGCTCGGTGTTCGTCCGCTCGAGTGGGCGCCGGGACCGCGGGACGGCGACGATCCGGCCCCGGGTCGGCCTCCTCCCCCGGGACCGCCGCCGGTCGACCCGGCCGGTCGGGCGTCGTCCCCGCGCACCACCCGGGTGACCCGACCGGCTGGGTGGTGCCGGTCCACCCGGGTGGGACCCACCGTGATCGCGGGGGCGGACGACGACCGCCGCACTGCTCGAGATCCCTGGGAGGACAGCCGTGACCTCGACGAGCCTGATCGGCAGCCGGTCCGCAGGCGTCCGGCGTTGTGGACGCACGCTGGCCTTCGCCTGGCTGGTGACCCTGGTCCTGAGCAGCCTGCCCGCGATCGTCGCGGTCGAGCTCGCCGGAGTGCGTCCTGATGCTGCCCACTGGGGAACGGCCGCTGCCGCCGTCCCCCTGTCCGCTCTCGCCTGGGCCTGGCGGCCGGCCCGACCCGTCCGGCGGTACCTGCTGGTGATGCTCGTCGTCTTCGGCGTGGCCTACCTGCTCCCCCCGCTGCTCGGCGGCTGGACCGGGACCGGCGGATCGGCCCTGAGCCAGGCCCTCGCCAGCAAGACGGTCTTCCTCGTCGTCGCGGCGGCGGTCGCCGGCCTGCTCGTCGGAGGCCTCCGGATGACACCGAGGGAGGCGCTCCTCACGCCCGGGCACCTGGCCGCACCGAGCGGGCTGAGACTGCCGGGGAGGTCGCGCGGGGTGAGCTGGGCGGTCCTGGGGCCCGTCGCGGCCGGCGGCCTCTTCGCTCTCCTGGCGACGTCGGTCTGGCTGGAGTCCGGCCTGGAGCCGGCGGCGTGGGAACGGCTCGTTCCCGTGCTGCCGCTCGTCATCGCTTGCGCGGCCTTCAACGCACTCAGCGAGGAGGTGGTCTACCGATCCGGCCCCCTGGCCACGCTGATCGGCGTCGTGGGCTCACGCCAGGCGGTCCTCCTGACGTCGGTCTGGTTCGGGCTCGCCCACTACTCCGGCTCGGTCCCCGAGGGGTTCGATGGAGTGCTCCAGTCCGGCGCGCTGGCACTCCTGCTGGGCGGCGCGATGGTCGCGACCAGGGGGCTGGGCTGGCCGCTCCTGATCCACTTCGCCGTCGACCTCGTCGTCTTCGCGTCGATCGCCGTCGTCAGCAGCTGACCAGGAGGGCACCGGCGCGGTGCGGCGCGGATGGGCTCAGGCGCTGGTCGCCGGCGTGCCCGCCCGCGCACGTCCTCAGCCCGGTGTGGACCTGCTACCGCCGTCCGACCGCGGCAGCCGGAGCCCGCCGGTCGCCACCAGCACGGCCGCGACGGCGACCTGGAGTCCGACGGACAGCAGGTAGGGGCGCCAGTCGCCGTCGGTCCGGGGCAGCGAGACGGCGAACAGGCTGAGCGCGCTGTGCAGGGCGACCGCCGGGAGCACCGAGCCGCCGGTGTGCAGGAACACCCAGGTGTACCCGACGGCGCAGGCCGGCAGCTGCACCAGCAGCAGCCAGACCGGCGTGTGCTCGAGCACCGCCCCGCTGGTCCAGTACAGCGGGGCGTGCCAGACCGCCCAGACGGCGCCGAGCAGCAGGCTGGCTCCGACCGGCCCGCTGCGCCGCAGCAGCCGTGGGAGCGCGAACCCGCGCCAGCCCAGCTCCTCACCGAGTCCGTCCGTCAGGGCCAGCACGAGGAACAGCGGGACCAGTCCGGCCAGGCCGGCCTCGACCGCCCGGGGCCGGACCTCGGCCCACCCGCCACCGAGGACTCCGTGCAGCCCCGCGGTGGTCAGCCACAGCACGGCGGGCCCGGCGAGCACCACGGCCCACCAGCGGACGCCGACCCGCCACCGGGTCAGCCGGGCGCCCAGCTCCCGGAGCGCCGGACGACCGGTCCACGCCGCGGTCAGGACGGCGGCGATCGCCGGGCCGTACGTCCACCCCGCGCCCAGCCCGGACGCCCACCGGGTGTCCAGCACCCCCGTCGACTCCAGCGCACGCGGCACCCACACCGCCCAGGTGATCGCGAAGGCCAGCAGCAGGAAGCCGGTGAGCGCTCCCCCTTCGCGTGCGGACCGGGCGACCGGGGTGCGGGTCCCGGTCACCGGGAGCCCGGCCCGTCGCCGGCGAGGATCCGGTCGGCCGTCCAGGCCGGGTCCTCGAGGGCGAGCAGGTGCCCGATGCCCGGCCGCACCTCGAACGTCCAGTCGGGCCGGGTCGCGGCGAGCGCCCTGGCCCGGCCGACCTCCGCCAGCGGGTCGTCCGCTCCGTGCAGCCACAGCGTCGGGACGGGAACGGCGGCGACCGTCCGCCGCCAGGCACGCGGCCGGGCGAGGAGGGCCATGGTGCCCAGCAGGGCCGCCCACTGCTCGGCCCGACCGGCGGCGGCGTCGGGGCGGGCGGCCCGGTCGCGGGTCTCGGCGACGGCGGCCGCGATGCCGTCGGCAGGGATCCGGTGCAGGTGCGGCGTCGCCTGGCGCAGCTGCCGGTCGACCACCTGCTCGGGCGGCAGCGCGGCCATCCGACGGGCGACCGCGCCGGCCACACCGGGCAGCCGGAGGAACGCCAGCTTCGCCGCGATGGCCGGGTCCAGCCGGCCGGCCGTGCCCGGCACCGGCGGGCTGAGCAGCACCAGCCGGCGGACCGTCTCCGGTGCCGCGGCCGCCTGCAGGACGGTGAGGACGCCGCCCATCGAGTGCCCGACCAGGACGACCGGACCGCCCACGACCTCGCGGACGAACCGGTCGAGGAGCCGCCGGTCCGCGGGAACCGCGTCCGGCCGGGACCCGGTGGGCACCCCGCTGCCGCCGTGGCCGAACAGGTCGACGGCGAGGACCCGGTGGGTCCGGGACAGGAAGGGGGCGAGCAGGCCCCAGTTGAGGGCCGAGCCGCCCAGGCCGTGCACGCAGAGCACGACCGGCGCGCCGGCCGGACCGCCCAGGTCGAGATGACGGACGGGACCGTCGAGGTCGGTGGTCGCTGAGACGGCGCCGGGTGGCCACGCCACCGGCGTCCCGGGGCTGGTGAGGGCGGGAGGGAGGGACACGGGAGGCTCCTCGGGATCGGGTGCCCGGAACGCTCCCGGTCCCCGGGGTGGTCGCGCACCACTCCGCCCGCCGGACCACCCCGGGTGGGCTCAGCAGAGCCCCAGTGCGCGTCCCCGCTCGACGGCCTCGCGCCGGGATCCGACGTCCAGCTTGCGGTACAGGCTCCTGGTGTAGCTCTTCACCGTGTTGATCGACAGGTGCAGCGCCGCGCCCACCTCTCGCTGGCTGAGCGGGCCGCGCAGCGCCCGGAGCACCGAGACCTCCCGCTCGGTCAGCGGTTCCAGCAGTGCCGGCCGCACCCGCGTGGCGGCGCGCCGGCCGGCCCGCGCCTCCACGGCGGCGACCTGCCGGTCCAGCACCGGGGCGGGCGGCGCGCTCAGTTGCGCCTCGCGGGCCCGGTCGAGGAAGCCCAGCGCGGCCGTCGGGTCGTCGGCTGCCAGGGCGGTCTCCGCCGCGCTGACCAGCACGAGCACGGCGACTGCGGGGTGCGCCTGGACGCCGACCAGGACGGCGGCACGGTCCGAGCGCGCGCGGGCGGACCCGAGGCGGCCGGCGCGCCGGTCGAGCACCGCGGCGGCGGCGTGCAGCAGTGCCAGCGCTGCCGCGGCGGCGTCCCCCAGGTGCGCCTCCAGGGCCGCGGCGTCCGCCCGGGTCGACCGCAGCAGCCGCTCGGCGCGCGCGTCGCGGTCCGGGTCGGGGTCGCCGTCGCCGGGCTGCACCAGGCACCAGGCGAGCAGCCCGGCCACCTCCAGGCGGGAGAAGACCGGCAGGGCGGATGCGGCGGGGGCCTGCCAGGCAGCGTCGAGTTCGGCCAGCGCCTCCGCCTGCCGTCCGGCGGTGAGCAGCGCGCCGCCCAGGGCGACCCGGGCGACGACCCAGCCGGGCAGTTCCGGATCGGTCTCGGCCGCCACCGCCTCGCGGGCGGTGTCCAGGGCGACCTCCGGGGAGGCCTCGGCCGTCGTCCCGTAGACCGCGCGCAGGGCGGCGATCGCCCCCACGGGGCCGGCGAAGCCGGGGAAGCCGGCGCCGTGGCGGCCCGCGCGGACCTGCTCGGCGGCCCGGTCGAGCAGCTCGGGCACCCGGTCCAGCCGGCCGGTGACCCCGGCAGCCCAGGCGAGCGACAGCAGCAGCGGGACCGAGTCCGCGACCACGGCCGGGTCGAGCCGGTTGCCGAGCTCGGCGAACACGCCGACGCGCGCCGTGGCGAGGAACGTCCCGGTGCTCCGTACCAGCCAGTCGGCGGCCCCGGCGGAGTCGCCGGCGTCGAGCCGGGCGCGGATCGCCTCCTCGACCAGGCCCTGCTCCCAGAACCACAGCGCAGCCCGGTGCCGCACCCTGGCGACGCCCGCAGGGTCGTCCAGCTCACGTCGCAGCGCCGCCCGGAACAGCGGGTGCACGCGGTACCAGCGCCCGGCGCCGTCCACCGCGGTGACGAAGACGCCGTCCCGCTCCAGACCGGCCAGGATCGCGCCGGAGCCGGCACGGTCGAGCACCGCGTCGCAGAGCGGACCGCACAGCCGGTCGAGCGGGGCACTGCGCAGCAGCAGCTCGCGCCGGTCCGGCGCCTGGCCCGCGAGCACCTCGACGATCAGGTAGTCCACAGCGGAACGCAGACCGGGCGGACCGTGCGGTACCGCCCGGCCGCGGGCACGGTCGCGCAGCGTGAGGGCGCCGAGGACGAGGCCGGCGGCCCAGCCCTCGGTGCGGGCGAGCAGCCCGGCCAGCGCTGCCGGCTCGGGCCCGGGATCGCCAGGACCGCCGTGGACCACCGAGGTCAGCAGGGCGCGGGCCTCCCTCGCGGTGAAGCGCAGGTCAGCGGCGACCAGCTCGGCCAGCCGGCCGCGGGCCCGCAGCCGGGCGAGGCCGATCGGCGGCTCCGTGCGGCTGGCGAGGACCACGCGCAGGGCGGGGGGCAGGTGGTCCAGGAGGAACTCCAGCCCCTCGGCGACCCGGGCGTCCGTGACCTCGTGCAGGTCGTCGAGGACCAGCACGGTGGGTTCGTCGCGAGCCGCGAAGCCGTTGAGGAGCTCGGGGACGGCGACGTCGAGCGGGTCGACCGAGGGCACGGTCAGCGCGCGCAGGGCAGGACCGGCCACGTCCGGGGCGGAGCCGGCCAGGGCGGTGGCCACGTACGTCCAGAACCGCGCCGGATCGTCCTCGCTGCGCTCGAGGGTGACCCACGCGACCGGCATCCCGGCGTGCCGGGCCCAGGCGGCGAGCAGCGTCGACTTGCCGTACCCGGCACCCGCCGCGACCACGGTCACCGGTGTCGTGCGGACGGCGTCGAGCTGGTGCTGCAGGCGGGGGCGAGGAACGAGCGACGGAGGTACCGGCGGCACGGTGAGCTTCCCGGCCAGCAGTGGACCGCCTGCGCCCGTCGGCCCCGACACGACCGCTCCTCCCCGGGCCGGCGCGTGCCGCCCTCGGCAGGAGGTGTACCGGCGCGGGCGCCGGCCGTCCATGCTGTGCACCCCGTCGTCCGGACGAGCCGCACCGCGAGCGGCCCGGTCCGCACCGGAACGGGGCCCGGCGACCGCCTCCACCCCTGCTGCACCACTGCACGCCGGGGACTGCTTCTGTCGTACCCCCCGGCCATGCTGTGCCTGACCGGATCGCACCGCCGGTGTCGCCATCGCAGACGCGGCCACCGCACCGGCGGGTCCAGGAGGAGGCGAGGACGAGATGCGGACCTACGACCCCGCGGACCACATCGTCTACGTCCACCTGGCGCAGTACCCCGCCGCGCCCGCGGCGCCGTCGCCCGCCCACGACGAGTGTCACCGGCTCCCTGCCGGCTACGCGAACACGTTCCTCGACGCCGGGCTCGGCGGACCGCGCGCGGCCGGTGCCCGTCCGGCGCTCGTCGTCCTCCCCGGAGGGTCGGCACCGCCCGACGGCCCCGTCCCGGCCGCGCCGGCGCTGCGCCTGGCCCGCTAGCCGGTCCGCGAGTGCCGCCGCGGGCCTGGCAGGAGCTGCTCGACCCGGAGCCGTCGGCGTTCCGGTGGAACGCCGGCACCGGCGCCGCCGACCAGCGTCCCCGCTGGCCAGGTGCTGGTGCGGCTCTCCGCTACCGGGACCCGACCGGGTCCCCCGCGCCGCGCCGTCCGCTCAGGATCTCCGCTCGCCGACGACCAGTCGATCGCGGATCGACCTGAGGCGCCCCGGACACCGGCAGGATTCCTGCGGCGTCGCGTTCCCGTCACGCCGTCCGCGGCGCCCGCCGGCACGACCCCGACGACGGGTGAACCCCGCCGTCGAGGGGGACGTCCCGGGTCGCCGTCGGTGCGGACGGCCCGGCGATCCCGTCCAGCAGCGACCAGTAGCGCCACAGCAGCCACCGGGGTGCGACGGCGACGGCGACGGCCAGGCCGGCGAGGGGGGCGCCGCAGACGACCAGCAGGACGGCGAGACAGCCGCCGGCGACGACCGTGGCGAGAAGGCTCACCGGCGCCGCGGAGGGTGGCCGCCGGTCCCTCGTGCCGAGGACCGGGCGAGCGGGCTCCTCGACCTCCTCCGCACAGCGACGCCGGATCTCGTCCCAGGCGCGTCGTTCGTCGGAACTGAGCACCGTCCACCTCCTGCGGGAGCACCGTCCACCTGCTGCCGGCCCAGCCTGCCCGCGACCGGGCAGGTGCACGAGGGTCTCCACCGGCCAGGCTCGGCACTCCGTCGTTTCCGAGGGTCGGCAACCGCGGCCGGCGGCAGGCCGGTCGTCGTCCTCATCGACGCGACGACGCCACCGACCCGGGGGATCCGCGGGCGTGCCGCTCGGAGGGGGCTGCCGGGTGGACGCCGTCCGGTGCGGGCGCGGCCGGACCCGCGGCGCCGCGCCTGCCGGGGAGCGGGACGGCCGAACCGTGGGCGCGACCGGCGGGCAGGGGTCGACGGGCAGTGGCCGCGCCGGCCACTCGAGGAGCCGGGCGCCGAGCACGGCCGCGTGCAGCGGCAACCGCTGGTCGGGCCAGGGAACGCTGTACCCGGTCAGCTGGCAGACCCGGGCCGGCCGGCAGGTCACGGTGCGGACGGAGACGTGCAGGCGCCGAGCGCGGCCTCGGTCGCGGCGGACGCCGCGACCGTCGCCGGCCGGACGTCCCCCGTGCCCGGCCCGCCGGAGCTCCCATGGACCTCGGTTGCCGGTCGGACGTCGTCCCTCCCTGCCTGCACGCTCACTCCGCGCAGCCGTTGCCGACGGTCGGCAAGGCCGGCCGGCACCAGCTGACCGGCGCCGTCCCTGGTGGGGCGCACGCCCCGCCGGGCATGGTGAGGATCAGCAGGAGGTGGATCGTGCTCAGCAGGGACGAACAGCGGATCTGGGACGACATCGAGCGGTTCTACGCCGCCGAGGCCGAGGAGCCCGTCCTGCCCGTCCCGCACCCGGCGCTCCGGCACCGGCGCGACGGCCGCGGAGCGGGCGACCTGCCGGTCGCGGTGGTGGCGGGCGCGTGGAGCGCGATCCTGCTGATCCTGTTCGGCGTCCTGGTCGCCGGCTTCGCGGTCGGTGCGGCCACGGCGCTGGGCTGGTGGCTGTGGCGCCACTGGTCGCTGCTGCGCGGCGGACGGGACGTCGCCGCGGCGGGGCCGACGGGCGAGGCGGCGGTTCGTGTGCGTGCGGACGAGCCGTGGCACCGGCGGTTGCGGCGTGCGTCGGACACCGACTGACCCCCTGCCGTGGGTGGTGGGGCGATCCCCGGTGCTCGGCGCCCGGTGGACCGTCGTGCGACCGCCTCGGCGGAGGTGGGTTCGGAACCGCCCGGATGTGCCGGAGTCGATGGCACCGCGCCGCAGAGCTCGCGCCGGTCAGTCCGGCTGCGGGACGACGTCGGGGCTGTCGGCCACGTTCGGCGGGATGCGATTCGGACCGGCCGCGGGCGGCCGAGGGCGGTCCTGGCGGTGCAGGCGCAGCGCGATCAGCGCGACGTCGTCGTCGGAGTGCCCGTCGAGCATGCGGGTCAGCAGTTCGTCGCACAGCTCGTCCAGGTCCCGGCCGGCGAGGTCCTCCAACGCCTCCCGCAGCCGGTCCAGTCCGTGGTCGAGATCCTGGTCCCGGCGTTCGACGAGGCCGTCGGTGTAGAGGACCAGGACGGCGTCTCGGTCCAGGGTGACCTCGTACTGGCGGCGCCGCGCGCTGTCGTCGACGCCCAGCAGCAGGTCGGCCCTCAGGCCGGTGAGGGGCAGCACCGTGCCGTCGGGGTTGACCACCATGGGTGGCGGGTGCCCGGCGTTGGACCAGTGCACCTGCGTGACGCCACGGAGCGCCTGGTCCTCGGTCTGCTCGAGGCGGACGACGACGGCGGTGGCGGTGGTGCCCATCTGCAGCGTGGTCATCGCCTCGTCGACTCGGCGCAGGACCTCTGCCGGCCCGGCCCCGGTGGTCACCGCGATGGCCCGCAGCATGGACCGGAGCTGGCCCATCACCGCGGCCGCCTCGGTGTTGTGCCCGAGCACGTCGCCGATGGTGACGACGGTCGCGCCGCCGGGCTGCAGGAAGGCGTCGTACCAGTCACCGCCGACCTGAGCCGCCGCAGCCGCCGGCGTGTACCGCACGACGACCTGCAGGTGGTCCGGCTGCGCCGGGGCGGTCAGCAGCGACCGCTGCAGGTCCTCGGCGAGCTGCCGCTGCTGGCGGTACAGGCGCGCGTTGTCCAGCGCCAGGCCGGCCCGGCCGGCGATGTCGGTGGCCGTGGCGAGGTCGACCGCGCTGATCGGCCCCCGACCGGAGCCGGTGAAGAGGGTCAGCAGGCCGACGGTGCGTCCCCGCCCCCGTAGCGGCAGGACGGCGAAGCCGTCCGGCGCGAGCTGCTCGAGCAGCTCGTGGGCGGGACCCGGCGACAGCACCGCCCTGATGCGGGCGGTCGCGTCCTCCTCGACGACCACCGGCCGACCGGTGCTCAGCGCGCGAGCGACGAAGGACGTGTCCGTGAGCGCGGGGACGCGTTCCCGGGCGTAGTCGGCGACGACCGGGAGGAGGTCCGGGTCGGCGTGCCACCACCCCACGTCCCGCAGCCCGCGCCGGGGGCCGGACCGCCAGTCCTCCCCCACCAGCGTCACCAGGCACCAGTCGGCCAGCGCCGGCACCACCAGCTGCGCCAGTCGGGCGACGGCCACCGCCGCGTCCAGGGTGCCGGACAGCTCCGCGGCGACCTGCGCCAGCAGCTCGACGCGTCGCTGCGAGCGGACCCGCTCGGTGATGTCCAGGAAGTACAGGGCCAGCCCGTGCGGTCCGGGGACCGCGCGCACCTCCACCCAGACGTCGAGCGGCGCGGGGTAGTGGGCGTCGAAGACGACGGGCACGCCGGTGCCGGCGGCGCGGCGGTAGTTCTCCTCGAACTCCGTCCCGACCGTGGCGGGGAACACCTCCCACAGCGTGCGGCCGAGCAGCTCCGCGCGGGGCCGGCCGGCGATCCGCTCGGCCTCGGCGTTCACGTGGGTCATCACCCAGTCGCGGTCCATCGCGATGAACGCCACGGCCAGACCCTCGAGCATCTCCGCGGTGCGCTGCATCGGCTCCCGCTGGGCGGTGGTGTCGTGCGCGACGCCGACCAGGTGCGCGGCGCCGTCGTCGTCCACCACCCGGCCGCGGGCGGTGACCCACCGGTGGGACCCGCCGGCCAGCACGATGCGGTACTCGGCCTCGTAGGAGCCGGCCGTGTCGACCGCGCGTTGTACGCGGGAGATGACGTCCTCGACGTCGTCGGGGTGGACGTGGGCGTACACGTCCTCGGCCCGGCCGCCGAAGGAGGCCCGGTCGAGCCCGGACAACTCCAGCAGCCGGTCGTCCAGGAGCAGCGCACCGTTGGTGAGGTCCAGGTCGAAGGTCCCCACTCCCCCGGCCTCGGCGGCGAGGTCCCATCGCGCCCGGTCGGCGCGGTGTGCGGCACTGACCGCGGCGAACTCCAGCTCGGTGACGACCGCGCGGGCGAGCTGCTGCAGCACCGCGACGTCCGACGGCGACCACTGCCGGGGCCCGGGGTCGAACACGCACAGTGCCCCGAGGGGCCGGCCGTCGGTATCGGCCAGCGGGACCCCGAGATAGGACCCGACCGCGCCGGAGGCCACCGGCGGCAGGCCGGACACCCGCGGGTCGAGGGCCGCGTCGGGCACGACGAGCGGCCCACCGAGGTCGGCGGTCACCGTGCACAGGGAGTCCTCGAGCGGCCCCTGGCTGCCGACCGCACCGGGCGCCAGGCCGCTACCGCCGGCGACGGTCTGCACGTCGGACAGCAGGGACACCTGGGACGCCGATGACCCGACGAGACGGGCAGCCAGCGCCGCGATCTGGTTCAGCGCCGTCGTGCGCCGTGCGCCGGTGAGCCCTCGGCCGCCCCCACCGCCGGCCCCCTCGGGCGGGACGGACCGCACCGGGGAACCGGGCACCGCGGCCGGACGCGGGGGTCGGACCGGGCCGGTCGGGTCAGTCCCCAACCCCTGCGCCTCCCTCGTCCAGGCCCCTGCCCGGGTCCGCCCCTGGAGTCCGCCCGCACGCGCAGGCGGCTCGCCGTCCCCGCGGCCCGCTGGGAGGACAGGCCCTCGGGGAACCGTCAGCGCATGCTAGTGGGAGCTCGGGAGCACCTGACACGGTCGGGGTCATCGAGCAGAACGACGGAGCACCCCCGCCCTGGGACGGCGGGCCCTCGGATGACGGCGAGGCCCGGGGATCACTTCCCGGGTGACGGGACCGGTTCCTCGAGGCGGTCCCAGCTGTGGTGGCTGAAGACGACCTTGTGCCCGCCGTCGTAGATCACGAGGTGGCCGGTGGCGGTGAAGCTGAACCGCGCCTCGTCGCCGTAGCGGATGACCTCTCCGTCTGCTCGGTGGAGATCGAAGCTCATCGCGACAGCTCGTCGTCAGCGACGGCCAGGGGTTCCCGGAGGCGGGCGGCCCGCCGACGGTGGCGTGCCGCCGGGAACACCTGCCGGTACCCCGCGGCCCTCGACGGGTAGCGGCCGGCCTGCCTGTCGAGGAGCGTGGGGAACGGGGCACCTTCGGGGCGCATGCACACAGCGTGACGGGAGTCCGGAGGTACTGCCATCCGAAGCGGCCCGGGACGGTCCCGGGACGGTTCGGTGCTGGACCCGCCGCTCGGTGCTGGACCTCGCCGCGCGCCTCCACCGCTGCCGCTGGCGCACGGAACGCACCAGGGAGACGGGTTCCGGCCCGGCGGACGCTGCTGGTCCCGTGTGCGTCCGGACTGCTCGGACGGTCTGCACCCGACCGGAGCTGCCGACGTCGTCAGCCGCACACGGGCGTGGGCGCCGTGCGGGTGGACGTCGCCCTCGTGGGCCGGGGTCAGCCGACGGGTGCTGCCGGGGACGCGGGGGCCTCGACGTCGTAGCTCACCACGCGTGCCTTGCCGTTGTGCTTGGCCTGGTACATGGCGGCATCGGAGCGGGCCAGGAGGGCGTCGGCGCCGACCGACGGGTCGGTCGGCTCCAGAGCGCAGACGCCGATGCTCGCCCCGACCTGCAGCGTGCGGCCGGCGAGCACGAACGGTGCCCGCAGGGCGTCGGCGATCCGGGTCGCGGAGGTCAGGCCATCGCCGCCGTCCTCGAGCAGGACGGCGAACTCGTCGCCGCCGAGTCGTGCGATCGTGTCGCCACCGCGCAGCGCGCCGGTGATCCGCTCGGACACCCGGGTCAGCAGCTCGTCGCCGACGCCGTGGCCGAAGGTGTCGTTGACGGCCTTGAAGTCGTCGAGGTCGAGGAAGACCAGCGCCACCCCGCGGGGGTCGCGCGTGTGCAGTTCCAGGGCGTGCTCGAGCCGGTCGCGGAACAGGGCACGGTTGGCCAGGCCGGTCAGCGGGTCGTGGAAGGCCAGGTGCTCCAGCTCCACCTCGCGGGCGGCGAGGTCGGCGGCCAGTCGGGTGTTCTCCCGGACGGTGGCGTACTGGCGGGCCAGGAGCGTCCCGACCACGACCGTGACCACCAGGAGCTCACCCGAGGTCAGCGGGTGGCCCGAGAACGTCGCGCCGAGTGCGACGCCGAAGGCGGCGACCACGGGGATGTAGGGGACGACGGACACCGGGACGCTCGGCGGCCCAGCGCCGGGGCGCCGGTCCGCCGGCCGGGGGCTGTCGACCGGACACGTCCCGGCCAGGGCGATCAGGAGGAAGGCGACCACCCAGCCGACGTCGACCGAGCCGCCGTCGTAGTTGCTCGTGGCGGTGAGGTAGGCGAAGGTGCTGTCGGCGATCGCCTGGGCGAGGACACCGAGGCCGACCAGGTTGAGCGCCGTCCGGTCGCCGCGGGTGTGGGCGAGCAGCAGGACGGCGAGCACGACCATCACCACGTCGGCGACCGGGTACGCCAGCAACAGGGTCCGGGCGATGTCGTCGTACCCGTTGTCGACGGCGACGACGGCGCCGAGCACGGTCTCCCAGCTCAGCAGGCTCACCGCACCACAGGTCATCACCGAGTCGAGGACCCGCTGCCACGAGCCGGTGCGACCACCACCGGCGGGGTGCACCACGAGTCCGGCCACGGCGAGCACGGCGAAGCCGAGGAAGCCGGCGTCGGCGAGTGAGGGGAAGGGCGCCTCACCACGGGCGGACAGCCAGCTCCAGTACCCCTGGCCGGCGCACCAGGACGCACAGCTGAGGGCCAGCAGCAGCCAGGCGGTGCGCACCCGCCCGGGTGGGCAGCGCCGTGCACGGGTGGCGGTCGTGGCTGCCGCGGCGCCGGCCACGAGCAGCTGCACGACGTCCGAGGTGATCGCCGACGACGTGGGGGGGAGCCGGGAGGTGGCCAGGAGGAACGCGGCGACGACGACCGCGGCCACGACGACCCCGGCACGGGGTGGGCGGGCGAACCGGTCCGTCATGGCGAGCGCCTTCCCTCGCGAGAGCACCGACGGCTCTCCTGCTTCCGCGATCGGCCCGCCACCGCCGATCATGAGTCTGCACCCCTCGGAGGGGTGACCGACCGCGCTCGCCGTGATCGGGAGGAACGGGTCGCGGCGGTGACGGCCGGCCTGCCGCACGGTGGGCTGCCCACGCTCCGGCACCCGGCCGCCGGCCTGGTGCTCCTGCGCGGCATTCCGCTCGACGTGGCCGGGGACATCCTCGGCCACGTCGAGCGCGATTCCCGGCGACTTCGACGGCTCCGCACCCCCCGACGTCGCCCGCCAGGCCGTGGAGACGCCGGCCGGCCTCGGTGCGCCGGCCGCACGCACCGTGACGGACGGCCGCGCCCCCGGCCGACGACGCCCCCGACCCCGGCGAGGACGCGGGGCTCGACGGCCTCGCGCAGTCGGTGGTCGACGGCCACGCGGCCGAGGCCGGTCACGGCCGACCCGGTACACCTCCAGCCAGAGGGTCCTCCCGCTGGCCCGAGTTCTCCGGCGCCGGCGCCCGGCTCGCCTTCGGGACCGATGCGCCCACCGCGCCGCACTCCCCGCTGCGCAACCTGTACATCGCCGCGACGCGTCGGTCGGCTCTGGACCCGTCGCTGCCGCCCGACGTCCCCGCTTCGCGCTGCCACTGGCCGACGCCCTCCCTCATGCGACCTACGACGCCGCCTGGTCCTGTGCAGCCGAGCACGAGCGGGGGCTGCTCTCCGCCGGCCGTCGCGCGGACTTCACCGTCATCGACCGGAACCCGTTCACCGAAGGTGTCGACTCCCTGCTCGACGCCGCCGTGGTCCGGACCGTGGCCGGTGGGATCACGACCCACCGAGGCGCCTGAGCGCCGCGCCGCCCGCGGCCCGCCCCGGCGCGATGCCCGACAGGTCGCGCCCTGCCGCAGTGGGCGGTGGTCCGCCCATCGAGGACCCACCGCCCCGGACCTCCGCGGCTCGAGCCTCGAGCCGACGTGCCGGTTGCTGGGACTCGTGCGGGAGGCGCACTCGGGGCCCTCCGACGTCGGCCACCCCTCCAGGGGCGTGAGACACGATGTGCCCTGCCCTCCCCGCGGCTGCGTCCGGTCAGGAGCGCCGCGCAACGAAGTGGTCGAGAAAGTTCGGCTGTTCCCGACGCGTCCACGCGGCCACGCCGGCGGGCGACCGCGCGCCCGCTCGGCATCAACCAGCACTCAGGTCATGTGCGACGGCCCCGGCCGCCTCGGCCAAGCGGGCCGTCCACAGTGGTAGCCGGTCGGTGGAGTACCGCACCCTGGGCGCGGCGACGGAGAGCGCGGCGCCGTCGAACCCGCCGGCGGGCGGGACGGCGACGCCCACCGCGGTCAGCCCCGCCTCCGTCCCCTGGTCGTTGACCGCGAACCCGCGGCGCCGGACCCTGGCCAGCTCCCGCTCCAGCCTCGCCGACACGGCTCCGTCCAGGGGTGCGAGAACGGCACCGAGCCGCTCGGCGTCGAGCGTGGCCAGTACCGCCTTGCCGCCCGAGCTGAGGTGCGCCGGCAGCGTCCGGCCGGTGCGGTCGCCGACCCGCAGCACATGGGCGCTCTCCACGGTCGCCACGAACCGGACGTCCGGCCCGGTCAGCACCATGACGTTGGCCGTCTCCCCCACCGCCTCGACCAGCTCCCGCAGGTGCGGCAGGGCGGCGTCGCGCAGGGTGGCGACCGACGCCTGCTGCACCGGGCCACGGCGCAGGACCGGCCCGGGGCCGTATCGACGATCGGGCAGCTGCTCGGCGAAGTCCCGGTACACGAGCATCCCCAGCAGCCGGTGCGCCGTGGAGACCGAGACCTCCAACCGTGCGGCGGCGTCGGTCACCCGCATCGCGCCCTCCTGCTGCAGGAGGGTCGCGAGCAGCAGCGCGGAGTCGACGGACGCGATGGCGTAGGCCGGTCGGTTCTTCACAGCAGAAAAGGCTATCCCTGCCTCCGGGACGGCGGGCACGGTTGGAGGTGATCGCCCACCCCGAGGGAGTTGAATCGTGCAGTTCTACCTGGATGGTTACCGGACCGGCGACCCGTCGATCGAACCGCCGCACCCCTCGGTCGCCGAGCGGTCGGAGGCCCTGCCGGAGGAGGCCGATGTCGTGATCGTCGGCTGCGGTCCGGCCGGCCTCGTCCTGGCCGCACAGCTCGCTGCCTTCCCCGACATCCGCACAGTCGTCGTCGACCGCCGCGACGGGCCGCTCGAGGTGGGTCAGGCCGACGGCGTCGCCTGCCGCACCGTCGAGATGTTCGAGGCGTTCGGCCTCGCCGACCGGCTGGTCGCCGAGGCCTACTGGGTCAACGAGGTCTCCTTCTGGCGCCCGGACCCGGAGGACCGCACCCGCATCACCCGGACCGGGCGCGTCCAGGACACCGAGGAGGGCCTGTCGGAGTTCCCGCACGTGATCGTCAACCAGGCGCGGATGCAGGCCTGGCTCCGCGAGCACATGGCGCGGTCCGCCGGCCGGCTGCAGCCGTTCTACGGGCTGCACGCCGCCGCCCTCCACGTCGACCCCAGCGGCGCGTCGGACTCCCCGGTGACCCTCACCCTGCAGCACCTGGACGGCGGCCGGGAGACCGGCCGGACGTCGACGATCCGGGCGCGGTACGTCGTCGGCTGCGACGGCTCGCGCAGCAGCATCCGGACGGCGATCGGCCGGGAGCTCGTCGGCGACCCGATGAACCAGTCCTGGGGCGTCATGGACGTCCTGGCGGTCACCGACTTCCCGGACATCCGGCTGAAGGCGGCGATCCACTCGGCCAACCAGGGCAACCTGCTGATCATCCCCCGCGAGGGCGGCTACCTGGTCCGGCTCTACATCGAGCTGGACCAGGTCCACGACCGCGAGATGCTCGACAACAGGAGCGTCACCCCGGAGAAGCTGGCCGCCGTGGCCAACCGGATCCTCTCCCCGTACACGATCGACGTACGGGACGTCGGTTGGTGGTCGGTGTACGAGATCGGCCAGCGGCTGTGCGACAGGTTCGACGACGTGCCGGCGGAGGAGACCGACACCCGCCTGCCGCACGTGTTCATCGCCGGCGACGCCTGCCACACCCACAGCGCCAAGGCCGGCCAGGGCATGAACGTCTCCATGGCCGACGCCTGGAACCTCGGGTGGAAGCTGGCCGCGGTCCTGCGCGGCACCGCCCGCCCGGAACTGCTGCACACCTACTCCGAGGAGCGGCAGGTGGTCGCCCAGGAGCTCATCGACTTCGACCTCGAGTTCGCCCGGATGTTCAGCGCCCCGCCGAAGGAGTCCTACGACGACGCCGAGGGCGACGGGGTCGACCCGGCGGAGTTCCAGCGCTACTTCGTGCGGCAGGGCCGCTTCACCGCGGGCGTCGCGACCCGGTACGCACCGTCGATGATCACCGGCCGCACCGACTCCCAGCACCTGGCGGAGGGCTTCCCGGTGGGGATGCGCTTCCACTCCGCTCCGGTGGTCCGGCTGGCCGACGCCAAGCCGGTGCAGCTCGGCCACGTCGCCCGGGCGGACGGCGCCTGGCGGCTCTACGTGTTCGCTGACCGGCACGACCCGGCGAGCCCGCAGTCGCGCGCCCGTGCGCTGTGCGAGTTCCTGGAATCGGACAAGTCGCCGCTCGCGCGGTCCACGCCGGCCGGCGCCGACCCCGACTCGGTGATCGACGTCCGCGCCGTGTTCCAGCAGGGACACCGCGAGTTGGCTGTCGAGGAGCTGCCGCCGGCCCTGCTGCCGCGCAAGGGCCGGTTCGGACTGATCGACTACGAGAAGGCCTTCTGCCCGGACCCGAGGGCGGGCGACGTCTTCGACCTGCGCGGCATCGACCGCGATGCGGGGTGCGTGGTCGTCGTCCGCCCGGACCAGTACGTGGCGCACGTGCTGCCTCTCGATGCGCACGAGGAACTGGCCGACTTCTTCGCCGGGGTCCTGGTCGATGCCGCAGACCGGTCCGGCGACCGAGGCGCTCGTCTCGGGGCGTGACCTGCGCAGTCGGTCGGGCACCGGGTCGTCGTCGAAGGAGCTGAACCGCTCCGCGAGCCCCAGCGCCCGGGCGAGGACGTGCTCGACCGGGCGGCCGAGCAGCGTCGCCGCAGAAGGCCACGGCCAGCCGCCGGGCCGGTCCGACGCTGTCGGTGACCGCGGCGGCGACCGCGCCGCCCGCCCGGTCCTGGCCTTTCTGCCGTGGTCCGAGGCGCTGCTCGTGGCAACGACTGGACATGGCCGACTGTTGAGCCGGTCGGGCCGGCAGGAGTAGAGATGCGGCACGCCCTGCCCCGGGAGGATGCCATGAGCCGCAGGCACCGTGTGCTCCGATCCGCGATCGCCGCTGCCGCGGCCGCCGCGGCCGGCCTGCTCACGAGGTCGATGGTGCGGGGCGTCCGTCGCCCCTGAGACGGGCGCGCACTCGTCGCCGTCCCGGCGCGACCGGTGGCGACGCGTCCCCCTCGCGCCCGACGTGCACCGGTCCCGACCCGTGCGGCTGCTCCGCGTCACTGGGGCCGACCGCTCCCACGGGCGCAGGAGCCGGACCTGGGACGATCGGCGGCATGTGCACGGTGGTCGTGCGGTGGACCCGCGGAGCGCCCGTGCGGCTGCTCGCCCTCCGGGACGAGCTGACCAGCCGGGAGTTCGACGACCCCGGGCGGTGGTGGCCGGAGCACCCCGCCCTCGTCGGGGGCCGTGACCGTCTCGCGGGCGGGACGTGGTGCGCGACCCGCGTCGACACCGGGGCCACCGCCCTGGTGCTCAACCGGCCGCAGAAGCAGGTGGCCGACCCCGGAGCACCGAGCCGGGGAGCCCTGCCGCTGCTCGGCGCCGAACACGGAGCCGCCTGGCCGTCGGCCGTCCGCCTCGACGGCATGGCCAGCTTCCTCCTCGTCCTGGCGGCTCCGGACCGCATGACCACCTGGGACTTCGACGGCGAGCGACTGGTGACCACCGAGCACCCGGAGGGCACCTGGATGGTCACCTCCGGCGGTCCGGAGGACAACAAGGCCGACCGGTTCCTGCCGCTGTTCACCGACGCCGGGCACCCGGACGGCTGGCGCCGACTCGTGCAGGCAGCACCTCCGCGGGACGACCCCGGCGCCCTGGCGGTCCACCACGAACAGGACGGTCTGGTCTTCGCGACGGTCTTCGGCGCGCTCATCGAGGCCCGACCGGGTCGGCTCCGCATGGAGCACAGCCGCCGGCCCTGGCTCCATCCGTGGTCACCGGTCGAGTGTTGGTCGTGAGTCGCGCGGATGAACCGCAGGGCCGCTGATCGAGCGCACCGCTCGGACTCGGCAGCAGCCGCTCGCTGCTCAATCGTCCGCGGCAGGCTCCTCGCCGGGAAGCGGCACGGCGTCGTGCGGTGGGGAGGCAGGCACGGCGCTGCCCCTCAGGTGGTCGGCGTCGTTGAACGAGACCAGCGTCCACTCCGGCTCGCCGGTGGGGGTGACCCGGTGCCGCCAGTGGGTGAGGCTGGTGTTCAGCGGTGCGCAGTCCACCCGGTTCCCGCTCGCGCCCAGGCCGAACGCCAGCGCGAACGACGCCTCCACGACCCCCGCGTGGCACACCGCGACCACCGTCTCCTCCCGGTGCCGCGCGACGAGACGGGACAGCGCGCCGCCCGCGCGGGCCAGGAACGTCGCCCAGCTCTCGCCGCCCGGGGAGAACACCCGGTAGGGGTCCCGCGTCCCCGGCGGCTCCTCGCCGGCGCGGTACCTCGCCCGCCACTGCTCCACGGTCAGCCCGTCGGCCTCCCCAGGACGCAGCTCGTGCAGCCCGTCGTCCCGCAGCACCGGCAGGCCGAGCGCCCGCGCGACGTACTCGGCGGTCTGCAGCGCCCGCGGCAGAGTGCTGGCGACGAGCCGGTCGGCCTGCATCGGCCGGTCCGACAGCCGCTCCTGCAGCAGGCGGGCCTGCTCCCTCCCCCGCGGCGTCAGGCCCGCGTCCCCACGCATGCCGCCGATCACCGGCTCGACGTTGGCCACGGCCTCGCCGTGCCGCACCAGGAACAGTTCCGTCGCCACCGCGTCCTCCCCGGAGACTCCCGCCACCCCGCCGCGACAGCGTTCCGCACAGTCCGGTGCACTGCTGTGGCGGGGAGGGCACCGGCCGGCCCGGGTGCGGAAGGCACGCGCGCCGCCGCACCAGGAGGGCCGCGGCTGAGACCTCCCACCTGGAGCGGCCAGTCGGTCGGCCGGCGCCCGCACGCGCCGGAAGCGCTCGACGGGACCGTCCGTGCCCTACGGTGCGGCCCCACGCCTGTTCACCGAGCGGCTCGTCGGAGTCTGGGATGCCAGCTGACCTGGAAGAACTGGAGCCGTCTGCGGTCGGCTTCCACGCGTGCCCGGCGTGCGTGTACCGGAGGTCGGGCACACCGGCCATCTGCTTCCCGTGTGCCACCGCGGGGAGCCCGGTGGTCAGCGCACCGACGTGCGCCCTGTGCGGTCAGCCACTGGAGGGGGCCGGTCCCTGCCTGAACAGGGTGTGCACCCTCGACGATCCGTTGTTCGCCCGCATCCACACCGTCTGCGACCGACCGGAGGAGATGTGGGACGCGATCACGAGCTACAAGTACGGCGAGGACCGCTCGTGGGCCGACGTCCTCGGGCGGATCCTCGTCGGGTTCCTCGACGACCGTCGGGAGGACTTCGAGCGCTACGACCTGATCACGACCGGTGCCATCTACGTGGGGCCACGAGCACAGCGGCTGTGGGACTACCTCTCGCTGATCCTAGACGCGGCCGCGCGCGAGGGGCCGCACTGGCCCTTCGCACCCGGGCTGATCGCCAAGTCCGGGCCGACGGCGCGGTTCCTCGGCATCAGCCCGCAGGCCCGTCAGCAGATCGCCGAAGGCGAGCTGCGTGCCGCCCTGTCCGTCCCGGAGCCGGCCCGCATCGCCGGCCGGCGGGTCCTGGTCTTCGACGACGTGTACTCCGAGGGCTTCTCCCTGAGGGAGATGGCCCGCGTCCTGCTGGCGGCCGGCGCCACCGAAGTGGCGGGTCTGGTGCTGACCCGCCGCAAGGGCGGCTGACACAGCGTTGCGGCCGAGCGGCCCCGCACGCGTGGAGCCGGCAGCCGCGATCGAGCCCGGGCAGGCCCGACCCGTCGTGGACCTCGCCCCCGCGACGATCGAGGTGCGGGCCGCGGTTCCGCGTCGGCGGGTTCCGCGTCTTCGCCGCCACCGCAAAGGCGCGCGTGCTCGAGAGCGGGGCGATGGAGGATCCGGGCCGGCCGCTTCGTGAGCACGCCCCGGTGCCGCCGGTGCACACCGGAGCGGGGGACGCAGCCATCCTTGCCTCGAGCCTGCGTACGGACCCCGCCACACCGTCGAGGAGACCGAGCTCATGACCCAATCCGCAGCCGCCCCGGGCGACTCCACGGATCCGCGCGGGTCTGCTGGCCGCGGCGTGCCTCTCGTGGACCTCGAGGGGCCCCTCGCCGAGCGGGTCCGGGGACTCGGCGCCAAGCAGGTCAACCTGTACCGCGCCCTGGCCCACACGCCCGAGTTGCTGACCGCGTGGATCGACGGGGCCTGGACCCTGCGCGAACGCTGCCAGACGCCACGCACTCTTCGCGAGATCATGATCCTCCGCACCGCGGTGGTCATGCGTTCGGACTACGAGTGGCACCAGCACGTCGCCATGGCCCGGAACGCCGGCGTACCCAGGGAGAAGGTGGACGCCGTGGTGGCGTGGCAGACCTCGGAGCTGTATCAGCCGGATGAACGAGCGGCGTTGATGCTCACGGACGCCATGCTCACCGGGCACGTCCCTGATGCGGTGCACGACGAACTGGGGCGGCACTTCACCGATGCCGAGCGCGTCGAGCTCATCCTCACTGCGGGCTTCTATGCCATGGTGCCGCGGGTGCTCGATGCCTGCCGTGTCCCGGTGGAAGACGACCGAGCAGACGACACCGCTGACAGCCCTGGTGGACCGTCACGGGATTGATGCTGCCTCCGTGTGAGCCCACGACGACGGCTGACCCGCCCCTGAGCGGCGGTCTCGCTGTCGGGCTGACGGGATGTGATCCCGCGGCCCTCGACGCCCAGCCGTCGGCCGCCGGTTCGCACCGAATGACACCGCAGGTGCGCGCGGCGGCGCTCGACGACGTCCCGGCCGCCGCCGAGGCGCTCGCTGACGACGCCTTCGCCGACTGCACGTGGACCCGGGATGTGACGCCGAGCACCCTCACGCCGTCCGCGGGCTGCGTCGGTGCCGGGGCTCCGACGACGGGTGGTGCTCACCGTCGCGGGGGACGTCCCGGGTCGCCGTCCGTGCGGAGAGCGCGAGACCGCCGTCCAGCAGCGGCCAGTAGCGCCACAGCAGCCACTGGGGGACGGTGGCGACGGCGATGGCCAGTCCGGCGACCGGAGCTCCGAGGACGACCAGCAGAACGGCGAGGCTGCCGCCGGCGACGACCGCGGCGAGGGCGGCCGGCGTCGGGGAGCGTGGCCGCCGGACCTCCAGGTCGATGACCGGGAGAGCGGGCTCCTCGGCCTCCCTCGCATAACGACGCCGGATCTCGTCCCAGGCTCGCTGTTCGTCGTGGCTGAGCATCGTCCACCTCCTGCTGGTCCCCAGCCTGCCCGAGGCCGGACAGGTGGACGAGGGGCCTCGTCGGTCAGGTGATGCACGCGGTCGTTGCCGGGAGTCGGCAACCGCAGCGAACGACGGGACGGCCATCCCCGCGCCGCACCGGGGCAGCGACGCCACCGACCCCGGCTGGTCCGACCGCGTGCAGTGGTCGGTCCTGGACGCCTCCACCGGAGCCGGTGGGGTCCCCCGGGCACCGGGCGGCCGTTGGCCGGCCGGACGCGCTGCGTCCCCGCTGCCGGCGTGGCCGGCGAGCAACCGCCGACCCCGGGCATGACGGCCCGGGATCGGTCAGCGGGCGCTGACCTCGGGCAGCATGCGCGCGGTGACCACGCCGACCGCCCCGAGCAGCGCGAGGAACACCAGCGCCACCTCGGGACCGAACGAGGCCAGGACGCTGGAGACCGCCCCGGCCCCGAGGAGCAGCACGCCCATCGCCGTGTTCGCCACGGCGACGTACTCGGTGCGGCGGTCTCCCCCTGCCATGTCGACGACGTACGTCTTGCGCGCCACTCGCACCCCGGTGTGGGTCAGCGCCAGCAGCAGGTAGACCGAGAGGTGGAGCAGCATCCACCCCCGCGCCCCGGGGACGGCGAGCAGCGCGAGGAACGCGAGGATCACGGTGGAGGAGGCGGCGGCACCCGAGATCATCACCTGCCGGCTCGAGCGGTCGGCCCAGCGGCCGAACAGGCGCCCGCCGACGAGGCTCGCCACCCCTGACGCGATGACGAACGAGCCCAGCCCGCCCAGCCCGCCGCCGTGCTCGGCGGCGAGGGCGACGACGAAGGGTGGGCTCAGGGCCGAGACCAGCAGCAGGGTCCGCACGAGGACGAAGCGCCGGAAGGCGGCGTCCGCCCGCAGGACCTCGAGGGAGCGCCGGGCCCAGCCCGGGCCGTCGTCCGCGGTCGGGCGGGCGTCCTCGGTGGGCTCACGGATCCCCGCGTAGACGGCGAGCGCTGCGGTCCAGGCGAGCGCCGCGGCGGCGAGCAGGGCGACGAGCGGTCCGGCGTCATCGCCGCCGAGCAGGCGGATGCCGATCCCGACGGTGATCGCGACGAAGCCGGAGACGACCGTGGCGAGCCCGGTGATCTGCCCGCGCTGCCCCTTGGGGATGGTGCGGCCGAGGACGTCCTTGCTGGCCAGCGAGGTCAGGGCACGGAAGAGGGAGAAGACGGCGAGGGCTCCGAGGATCGCGACGCCGGCCGCCGCGCCGGTCGCGGTCGCCGCGGTGACGGCCATGACGGCGATGGCCGCTGCCTGGCCGGCGGAGCCCGCCACCCACAGCCACTTGCGCACCCGTCGGCGGCGCACCCAGGGCACCATCAGCGCTTGGGGCAGCATGGAACCGGACTCGCGGATCGGCACGAGCAGGCCCACCAGCGCAGCCGGGACACCCAGCGCGGAGAACAGCCACGGCAACACCGTCTTGGCGTTGACCACCTGGTCGCCGGTGCTCTGCAGTGCATGGGCGGCGATCTGGCGCAGACCGTTGGCGGCGACGTCGCGGGCGGTGTCGTCCGTCATGCCGGCGCGGGCGCCGTCGGGTGCACGGACCAGCCGCTCGTAGAGGCTCGCCGTCGTCATCAGCCGGTCTTCCTGATCGTCATCCTCCGCTCCGCACCACACGGTCGCGGCCACCGCGAGAAGCCCTCGGCGACGGGGGCAGGGCTTCGCTCCCGTGCTGCTGGGTGCACGCACGGGTCCACGCCCACGGGGTCACCGCCGGCGCGCTGGGCGGCCGGCCGCTGCCTGTGCTCGCCGTGCGGCTGGTGGTCCGTGGGCCGCTCCCGTGCGTGAGCCCGCTGCCGGCCCCTTCCCGTCGGGCCTCAGGCGGGTTGGCAGACGCAGCCTCGGGTGATGGCCGCGGCCAGGGTGGCTCGGCAGAACCGGAGCGCGATCGCGTCGTGGTCGTCGACCGGGTGGGGGCACACGTCGCAACGCGGGTCGTCCACGGACGGGGGCGTGGCCGCCAGCGGCCGCTCGTGCCGGACGGTACGGGAGGCGGTCGATGCCGAGGCTGGCATGGGGCTCCTTCGCGAGGGGTGAGGGGTGGGGATCTGGTGCGTTCCCGCGCGGCGCTGCGGGTCAGGACCTCACGATCGCGACTGCTGGGGATGACCCGGGCATCTCGAGATCGGGGACGACGAACACCGCACCGTCGCGGCTGAGGGTGGTGACGACGGCGGACTCCAGTCGCTCCTCCACCGTCGGCGGGGAACCGAGCCGGAGAACCGGTCGACCACTGCTCGGGGATGCCCAGGTGCAGGCTGCCACGTTGACCAGCAGCGTCTCCACCCGCCCCTCGATGGCGGCTCGGAGGCTCTCCTGCAGGCCGTCCACGGTGCGGCCGGTGCCCCGGAGGTCGTGGTAGCGCTCGATCGCGGTGGACGCGTCGCGGCGCATCTCCGACTCGACCAGTGCCCACGCGCGCCGGTGCAGTTCTGCCCGGCTCCGCTGCTCCGGGTTGCCGTCGATGCCTTCGTCGAGGAGACGGGGGTGGGTGTTGACGGCGCGGTACAGAGCCTGCAGGTGCCGCACGCCGGCCAGGACCAGGGGTGCCTGCTCGCCGAGCACCTCTCGTAGGGCTCGGTCGATGCCGCGGAAGTGCTGCAGCGCCCGGGTCTTCCGCTCGTCGGAGTCGCGTCCGACACCGTGGAAGACGGCGCGGGTTCCTCGGCCACCCCGGTCGGCGAGGAAGGCGTGCACCTGTGGTGCACGGGGTCGCGGCATGGTGGTCCACGCCGCCAACTCCAGCCCCTCCACGTCCACCCGCGCCAGCGCCAGCGCCGTGCCCGTGAACAACCGGATGTCGTCCTGGGTCAGCGTCAGCAGGAAGAACTGTCCCTGCACGTTGATCGTGGGCAGCAAGGGCGCGATGGTGAACCGGTCGCCGACCACGGCGAGCTCGCGCGGGCGCAGGGGGACGTGGTAGGCGCGTACGTGATCCGTGTCGGCGAACACCGCCAGCCCCAGGTGGTTGTCGCTCAACGGTCGCGCCTGCTCCAGCGCCTGGCGGACCCGGCCCACCAGGTCGGTCACCTCGACGCTCGACAGGCCGTCGGAGAGCAGGGCGTGCCCGGCCCCGGCGAGCAGGTTCTTCGCGCGGACCCGGGTCTTCATCGATCGCGGCGAACCGGGTGACAGCGGGAGGAAGAGGGACAACCGGGGACCCCCTGTCTCCCGCTTCAGCCGCACCAGATCGCCCGACAGCACCTCGTTCACGTCGCCTCCGTCAGCTCTCGCCATCACCGTCCCGTGGGTGGTCTCACCAGTTCGCCGGCGGATCGCTGGCGGGAAAGGACTGCAATCCCCACTCCTCGACGATGTCGATCAGCCGACGGCCCTGCCCGACCCGGTCGGCCGGCCGGGGCGTGAGCACGCCGCTGGGGGCAGCCCGGAGGTCCACCACTGCGACCTGGGAGGACCCCGGTTCCAGGTCTCTGGGAAGCGCGAGGTACATGTCGGTCTCTCCACTTCTTCCGGGTGTGCTCCCCAGCGTGCTCCCGGCCGTCCGGATCGCCCACGGCCGCGCCCGGTCAACTCGGACACGCCACAGCTGCCGATGACCGGCAGGATGCAGCCCTCGCTCACCCGGGTGGTATCTCGCTGAGGTGGCCGGACACCGAGCGATACCGGCGGTCTGCTGTTCGCGTTTCCGACCTCCGGCAAGCAACCTCCGGGCAGCTCGTCCGGTGGACGACGTCGAGGACCCCCTCGTCCCCACGCACACTCCGGGTGGAACGCAGCGGAGTCCGCGGAAGGGGAGGCGAGATGAGCTCGTTGGTCCATCGGGGTCGAGCGGCCATCACGCGCGGGGAGCCGGAGGGCCCTGAGGAGACGGAAGCGGAGGCCGTTCACGGCACCCTGATCCCTGCAGGGACATCCCGGCGCCGGGCGAGGACCGCCGCCGATGTGATGACCCGCTTCCCCGCGACGGTGCACCAGAGCGCCTCGATGTGGACCGCCTGGGATCGGCTGCAGGGGACTCGCACCCAGCACCTGGTCGTGGTCGATGATCGCCAGCGCCCGATCGGGGTGCTCGACGACCGCACCATCGCGCTGGAATGGCCGCCGGGACCGATGGGTGCACGCCGGGCGCCGGTGCACACGCTGCTGCGCGACCGGCTCCGGCCCCGGGTACGCGGCGCTGACGACGTGGCCGCGGTGGCTCGGACCATGCTGGGCGCCCGGGCCGACGCGGTACCCGTCGTCGACCGGGACGGACGCCTGTTCGGCCTGGTCACGCTGTGGCACTTCGCTGACCTGGCCGCGGGCGGCGGCCGGCAAGGTCCACCGGGAGGATCCGCGGCCCGACCGACGGGCGAGGGGTGACCGCGGTGGGTCACGCCGCGATCATCGTCGCCGAGCGCAAGGCGCTGCTCGCGCGCACCGAGTCCCTCGTCCGCGAGTTCCATCCCGCCCTGCCGGCCGGGACCGTCATCCGTGCGGTGACCCGCTGCCGCGCCGAGCTGCTGCGTGCCGGGGTGCGCCGCGGACCGGCCGGCATCACCGAGGCCCGAGTGCGCGCGCACCTCGACCGGACCGCGGCGGACATCGGCGGCGTTCGCGTGGGCGGCGACTCCCCGGTGTCCAGGCCCACCGCCCCTGGCTGACGGAACGGGAGGACATCGTCGCCACCAGCCGACTGCGCCGAGCCGTGCTGTTGGTCCTCACGCCCGTTGGAACCGCCCTGGCCCTCGGCGTGGGAACCGGGTGGCCTCGCGCGCCGGTGGGCCCTCCGCGGCCGCCGGTCCCGGCGACGGCACGAGGCCTCCCCCGCCTGGCCGCCACGGCGGTGGGCGTGGCGGCCGGCGGACCTCCTCTCGGTGTGGCGCGCTCCGGTCGGCCTCCCCGCACGCCGGGAGCGGGTCAGGGTTCGGAGGGCAGCGGCGTGGCGGGCCAGTCGAGCAGCCGGGCGCCCAGCACGGCCGCGTGCAGCGAGAACCGCTGGTCGGGCCGGGAGACGCTGTACCCGGTGAGCTGAGCGACCCGGGCCAGGCGGTAGGTGACCGTGCGGACCGAGACGTGCAGACGGCGGGCGGCCTCGGTCGCGACCTCGCCGGCGTTGAAGTACTCCCGCAGGGTCTCCAGCAGCACCTCCGCGCCGCCGCGCACCTGGTCCAGGGGGCTGAGCACGTCGCGGACCAGGTCGAGGATGGCCGCCTGGTCGCGGCCCAGCACCCGGTAGACGAGCAGGTCGCGGGCGTGGACGACGTCGGTGTCGAGGCCGAGCCGGTCGGCGAACACGAGCGCCTCGCGGGCCTCCTCGTAGGAGCGGGGGATGCCGTAGGCCCCGGGGAAGGCGCGACCGGCCGCCACCCGCCAGCTGCCGGCGACCCGCAGTCGGCGCAGGTCCTCGTGGAGCACGATGCCCACGTCATCACCCGGTGTCCGGGCGAACGCCGGCGCCGATCGACCGGGGACGATGACGACCACGCGGCCGTCCTTGGTCGCGACGAGCACCTCCCGGTCGCCGAACCGCTCGACCACGGCCCGTTCCAGGGCGGGAGCCGCACGCTCGGCCGCGCCGTTGGGATCGCGCGAGTCCACGAGGACGACGTGGTGGTGCTTGCCGAGGTCGAGACCGAACGGCTCGGCGCGCTCCACCAGCCAGGAGACGTCGGCGTCACCGCGCAGCAGGTCGTCGACGAACTCGGCTCGCTGCGCCTCCTCGTGGCGGATCATCTCCCGCCGCTCGGCCTGGTGGCCGTCGACCAGCACGCCGACGGCGTCGTCGAGCACCCGCAGCACCGCCTCGGCGGAGCGGCGGACCTTCTCCGGATCGGACGAGCGGACGACCACGGGCAGCTGCCGCCACAGCCGCCACGCGGCGGACAGGTAGAGCTCCACCGCACGGCGGGCGCCGACTCCCTGCGCGGCCGCGCGCCGCCCGAGCTCGCGGACGGCGTCGAGCTCGAACGAGTCGGGACGGCGGCCGTTGATCGCGGCGTCGGCCAGCAGCGGCAGATACCCGCCGAGCAGCTCCACCGGCGCCTTGCAGGCGGCGGCCGCCGAGGCCCCGACCGGGGCCAGCCAGTCATCGTCGGCCGACGGCGCCGCCGGCCGGCCGGAACGCGGGTCAGGCTGACTGCGGGTCATGATCCCTCCTCACGACATTGCCGACGATCGGCAAGAACAGTCTGCCTCATCTGACCGACGGGACCCGTGGTGTCCAGCCCCCGCCCGACGGCATGGTGAAGGCAGTCGAGGAGGTGCGCTGTGTTCAGCAGACAGGAGCTGTCGGTCCGGGACGACGTCCAGCGGTCCTGGGCCGCGGAGGTCGAGGAGCCGCCCCCGGCCGCCCTCCCCGCGCCGAGCCGCAGGACACGGGTGTCGCGCGACCCGGCGGACCTGCCGGTCGCGGTGGTCACCGCCGCCTGGATCACGATCATGCTGCTCCTCTTCGGGGCGCCGGTCGCCGGCCTGGTCCTCGCCGGCGCCACCGCACTCGGCTGGGCACTGTGGCACCACCGGCCGCAGCCGGGCAGGCAGGACGCTCCGAAGCCCCCGCCAGACGAGAACGGGACCGCGCGGGGGCCGGCGGACGAGCGCCGGCACCGGCGCCTCCGGCGCACAGGGGACGCCGGCTGACCGACACCCGGGTACCACGGGCGGTTCCGAATCGGTCGACCCGAGGACGGCAGGAGGACGGAGCGATGGCGAGCCACCCGGCTCGGACCGGCCGGCCGGTCCCCGACGACGTCGAGGCCGGTGTCCCGGGGCGGCCCGGGGAGGGCGCGCGATCGGCGTCCGCCGCAGCCGTGGGCGCGGTGTACGGCGTGCCGACGGCAGGCGACGTGATGCACCGCCGTCCCCCGGTCGCCGACCAGGACATCTCCTTGTGGGACGCCTGGGGGCGGCTGCGCGGCGCCGACTGCCGACACCTGGTGGTCGTCGACTCCCGGCTGCGCCCGGTGGGTGTGCTCGAGGAGCGGGACCTCGCCCTCCAGTGGCCGCCCGGCCCGTTCGAAGCGCACCGCCTCCCCCTGCGCCAGGTGGTGCGCGGACGGGCCCGGCCACAGGCGCGCAGCAGCGACGACATGGCCACGGTCGCCCGGGCCATGCTGGCCGGCCGCACCGACGCCGTCCCGGTTGTCGACGACGACGGCCGGCTGCTCGGCCTGGTAACCGCGCGCCACTGCACCGAACTGGTGGCCCGCCACACGATCACCTAGCGGACGGCCCCGACGTCGGTCGCCGCCGCTGTCGTCCGATGAGGCTCACGGTGGCCCCGAGGAGGCGTCGGTGCTGCCCACAGGGCTCGCGTCCTCGCGGGGGCACCACCGCACGCGCCCGAGCTGCGGGCTCCTGTCGCGCCCACCCAGCGAACTCCGGGCGGCCGGCCCTCGGTCCCGATGGCGTCGATCCTGGCATCCCCGTTCACTGGAGAACCGGGTGCGCAGCCCGCTACGTCGACATGGTCACGGTCGCGGGCACCGTGGCACGTCTACGACGCCCCGCGACATCGCCCGGCTCCGGATCATCGTCGGGGCGACGAATGTTCGGCGGACGGCCGGGCCTCCGCACGGACCCCGGCGACGTGCATCGATCGGGTGGCCGAGCGGGCTCGTCCCGCCTGCCGCGGACGGCGTGTCGGCCGGCTCGGTGGACCCACCGCACGGCGAGCGGACCAGCCGGCCCCACTGCCTCCCCTGGAGCCCTCAGCGATCCGCCGACCCGCGGCGGCGCTGCCGCGGCCGCGACCCCGACGCCGGTCGGCGTGCCGCCTGCAGACCCCGGTTGATCTCCGCCAGCACCGCCCAGGCTGGAGTCGTGTGCGCCCGGCCCCGCCGAGGCACGTAACGCCACAGGGCCCAGCCGAGGGCGGTGGCGACACCGACCGACAGGCCCGCGACGAGCGCTCCGAGGAGGATCAGCAGGAACGCGCCCACCACGCCGGCGACCACCAGGACGGGCGGATCGGCCGGGTCCGGGGGTGCCGGCCGGGTGACCGGCACCGGCCGCGGGGACTCCACGGCGTCCTCGGCCCAGAGCCGTTCGGTGTCGTTCCGCACTCGTTGCTCGGAATCGCTGTGCATGACCACCTCCGTTGCCGATACCGAGCATGTACGCCCGCGGATGCACCCCGCTTCGGCCTCCTTCGGCCGAATTGGGCACGCTGACCTTGCCGGCCACAGGCAACAGAGCGACCAACCCGCACGGTGACCCGAAGGCGAGGCGGGGACGGCGGCGAGGACGGTGACGACGTCCTGACAGGGCACTCGCGCGTGGCGGGGCACCGGAGGAGTGGAGGAGGCCGACCCCAGGGGGCCGGGGATGCCCCATCCGGTGCCGCACACCCGCGCACGGACGAGACCGAGAGGGCCTGACGCCCTCGCCAGGACACGAGCCCCCTTTCGGGACCACCCCTGCTCCCGGGCGTGCTCGCGGCTCCGTCCCGGGTTGCCTGGTGTGGACGACGCTTGGGCCGACTGCCGCTCCTTGCCGGATGCCGGCAGCCATGTCCCGGCCGAGATGACCGACCGAGACCGTGGGCCGCGGCGCGGATCGGGGCCACGCTCGATGCATGACCGGGCCATCAGACGCATGACCGGGCCATCACGAGTCCGGCCCCGGCCGGATGGGGTGGTCGGGGCGATGGATCGAGATCCTCGGCGCCGGTCGGGTGGAGCGCGCGGGGGACGGATCGTCGGCTCGTCGGAGGACGACGCGGGAGGGTGAGGGATGACAGACGTCCACGTGCAGGCGCGGCGGCTGCCGGGTGTCGGTTGGCGCTACACCATCCCGGCCGACAGAGGCCGTCAGGTCGTGGTCGTCGTCGAGGACCGCGGACCTCGGCATCTCGCACTCCTCGATCCCCGCCTGGACGAAGCGCTGACGACGGTCCGGCTCCCCCCTGATCGCGCCTCCGTGCTCGCCGCGTTGCTGACCGGTGCCCGGTTCACCCTGGACTCCTCCGACGGGCCCGCCGTCGACGATCGAACCCCCGAGTTGGTCGACCCCGAGGGCGGACGGGCCGCACAGGAGGGGGACGAGCTCGTGGTCGCGGCGCGACGCGGGCGGATGACATCCCTCCGCAGCGCTGTGTGAACGGCGCCCTGCCGCACGCCGGTACGGCGCCCGTGCATGGTCTGGATGGAGCCGGGTCCTGCTACACCTCCCCGTCGCACGGCCCGGTCGCGTCCTGGCGGGCTGCCTCGTCGGCGGTGCCGGGGACCAGCAGCCGCGGCCACCCGGCACAGCCGATCGTGCCCGACGGACCCTGCGCAGGGCCGGGGCCCTTCGGGGCCGCCACTGCATCCCCGTCGGCCGGAAACGAGCGTGGGCGTGCCGGCGGCCGCGACGAGCAGATGGTGGCGTTTCTCGTCGGTGCACCTGTGGCTGGGGCTGGCGTGTCCGGCCCGGCAGGTGTGCGATGGGAGGACACAACCCCGTCGTCGACCGTCAGGAGCATGACGTCGTGAGCACTCCGGGCACCGATCCCCAGTCCGGTTCCGGCCGCATCGTCGTCGGAGTGGACGGCTCACCCTCCTCGGAGGAAGCGTTGCGGTGGGCGATCGGCCAGGCGCGGCTCACCGGCCAACCGGTCGAGGCGGTCATCTCCTGGAGCATCCCGGTGGGTTTCGGCGATGCGGCCGGTGTTCTCGTGACCCTCGACTGGGAGGCCGAACCCACCAGCACGCTGAAGAACACGGTCGCGAAGGCGGTGGACCCGCCGGACGCGGACCGGGTGTCGCAGCGCGTGGTGCAGGGTCATCCTGCGCAGGTCCTGCTCGACGCAGCGGCGGATGCGGCCCTGCTCGTCGTCGGCAGCCGTGGCCGCAGCGGGTTCACGGGAATGCTGCTCGGCTCGGTCAGCCAGAACGTGGTCGCGCGCGCCGCCTGCCCGGTCGTCGTCGTCCGCGCCCCCGCGGACACGCCGGGGTGACCGGACGGCGCGGGCGGACGTCCGCGTCGACCCGGTGCAACGGAGTTCAGCGCCCTCGCTGATCGGCCGGTCCGTCCGACCCGGCGACGTACTCGTGGGCGTCCCGGATCTGCTGTGAGAGGCCGGTGGCTGGGAGCCGAGGCCTCGGGACTTCGCCGTTCCGGCGGTCGTCCTGTGCAGCCGCGCCGCCGCGGACCGTCTCAGGTCAACGGTTCCCCACGTCGCCGTGACGATCGCTGCCGAGCTGGGCCTCGACCTGGCCGGCCCGGCAGTCGCCCGACTGGTGGCCCGCTCCGGCGCTGACCCGACCCGTCCGGATCTCGCAGACACGTCACAGCGGTCAGCACGACCGCCCCCGGCGTCCGCCTCCGCGGAGCGCGCCACGTGCCGCCTGCAGACCCTCGCACTCACCGGCACACGGAACGACCACGTACTGCAGTGGACGTCTCCGGACGGGGAACGATGGTGGTCAGAAGGGTGGTCAGCGCCCGGACGTTCCGCTGACGCGGCTCGTCGGCGGATCGCCACTCCTCAGGTCGTGCGGCCGGCCTCGGCCAGGTGGAGCCAGGTGTCGACGACGGTGTCGGGGTTCAGGGACATGGACTCGATCCCCTGCTGCACGAGCCACTCGGCGAGGTCGGGGTGGTCGCTGGGACCCTGGCCGCAGATGCCGACGTACTTCCCGCGCTCCAGGCACGCTCTGATCGCCATTCCCAGCAGGGCGAGCACCGCCGGGTCCCGCTCGTCGAAACCCCCGGCGACCAGGGCCGAGTCGCGGTCGAGCCCCAGCGTCAGCTGCGTCATGTCGTTGGAGCCGATGGAGAACCCGTCGACGTGGTCGAGGAAGGCGTGAGCCAGCAGCGCGTTGGACGGCAGCTCGCACATCATCACCACCGACAGGTCGTTCTCCCCGCGGCGCAGGCCGTGCTCGCCCAGCAGGCGCACCACGCCCTCGATCTCCGCGACGGTCCGGACGAACGGGATCATGATCTTGACGTTGGTCAGGCCCATCTCGTCGCGGACGTAGCGCAGCGCCTCGCACTCCATGGCGAAGCAGTCGGCGAAGTCGGCCGACAGGTACCGCGACGCCCCGCGGTAGCCGATCATCGGGTTCTCCTCGTGCGGCTCGTAGCGTTCGCCGCCGAGCAGGTTGGCGTACTCGTTGGACTTGAAGTCGCTCATCCGCACGATCACCGGCTCGGGCGCGAACGCCGCAGCGATCATGGAGACGCCCTCGGCGACCCGCTGGACGAAGAAGTCCCGCGCCGAGGGGTAGGCGACGATCCGCTCCTCGATCTGCGCCCGCAGTGGTGCGTCGAGATCCTCGAGGTCCAGCAGCGCCCGCGGATGGATGCCGATCTGCCGGTTGATGACGAACTCCAGCCGGGCCAGCCCGACGCCGGCGTGCGGCAGCCGAGAAAAGGTGAAGGCCTGCTCGGGCGTTCCCACGTTCATCATGATCTTGGTGGGGATCTCCGGCATGGCGGCCAGCGACGTCTCCGCCACCTCGAAGCCCACCTCGCCGGCGTAGACGAGGCCGGTGTCGCCCTCGGCGCAGGAGACGGTGACCGGATCGCCGTTGCTCAGCGCCCGGGTGGCGGTTCCGGTGCCGACGACGGCGGGGATGCCCAGCTCGCGGGCGATGATGGCCGCGTGGCAGGTCCGCCCGCCGCGGTTGGTCACGATCGCCGAGGCCCGTTTCATGATCGGTTCCCAGTCCGGGTCGGTCATGTCCGCCACCAGCACATCGCCGGCGGTGAAGGAGTCCATCTCGTCGATGTCGGTGAGCACCCGGACCGCACCCGCGCCGATCTTCTGACCGATCGCCCGCCCCTCGACCACGACGTCCCCGGTGCCGGTGAGCGTGTAGCGCTCGGTGGTGTTCCCGGAGCGGGACTGCACGGTCTCCGGGCGCGCCTGCAGGATGAGGATCTGCCCGGTCAGCCCGTCCTTGCCCCACTCGATGTCCATCGGCCGGCCGTAGTGCTCCTCGATCCGGCAGGCCTGCCGGGCCAGTTCGGTGACCTCGTCGTCGGTGAGGGACAGCAGTCGGCGCTCGGCGGGGTCGACGTCGACGAACGCGGTCGTCCGGCCGACCTCGGCGTGCTCGGTGTAGACCATCTTGGTGGCCTTCTCCCCCACCCCCCGCTTGAGGATCGCCGGGCGCCCGGCCCGCAGCGCCGGCTTGTAGACGTAGAACTCGTCGGGGTTGACCGCCCCCTGCACGACGCCCTCGCCGAGCCCGTAGGCCGACGTCACGAACACGGCGTCCCGGAACCCGGACTCGGTGTCCATGGTGAACACCACCCCGGAGGCCCCGACGTCGGAGCGCACCATCCGCTGCACGCCCGCCGACAGCGACACCGCCTCGTGGTCGAAGCCGTGGTGCACCCGGTAGGCGATCGCCCGGTCGTTGTACAGCGAGGCGTAGACCTCCCGGACGGCCTGCAGCACCGCGTCGACGCCCCGCACGTTGAGGAACGTCTCCTGCTGTCCGGCGAACGAGGCGTCGGGCAGGTCCTCGGCCGTGGCGCTGGAGCGCACCGCGACGGAGGCCTGCGCGTCGTCCCCGGCCAGCCGGGCGTAGGCCGCCCGGATGTCGGCCTCCAAGGCCGGCGGGAAGGGCTGCTCGACGACCGCCCGGCGGATCTCCCGGCCGGCGGCCGACAGCGCCCGGACGTCGTCGGTGTCCAGCGCGCGCAGCCGCTCGGCGATGGAGGCGGCCAGGCCGGTGTCACCGAGGAAGCGCTGGTAGGCCGCCGCCGTGGTGGCGAAGCCGTCGGGAACGCTGACCCCGGCGTCGGCCAGGTTGGAGATCATCTCGCCCAGCGAGGCGTTCTTGCCGCCGACCACCTCCAGGTCGCCCAGCCCCAGCTCGGCGAACCACCGGACGTTGTCGGCGTCGCCGGCCGTGCCCCCCGCCGTGCGGCCGGCCGGTACCTCGGGTGCGGTGTCGGTGCTCATGAGCGGATGGTCCTTCCTCGCCGGAGGTCGTGGCCGGACTGCGGGGGCGCGCCGGAGCTGCTCCGTTGCCGGGCCAGGGTCTGGATCACCACGGTGGCGATCTCCTCGACGGAGGCCGCCGAGGTGTCCACCGTGGGCAGGTGGTGCCTGTCGTAGATCGCCGTCGCCCGGCGGAGCTCGAAGCGGCACTGCTCCTCGGAGGCGTACGTCGAGTCGGGTCGTCGCTCCTGCCGGACCCGGCTGAGCCGAGCCACGGTGGTGGTCAGCCCGAAGCAGCGGTCCGCGAGGTCCCGGACCGGGCGCGGCAGGTCGGTGGTGTCCAGGTCCTCGTCGACCAGGGGGTAGTTCGCCACGAACAGGCCGTGCTGCAGGGCCAGGTACATCGCCGTCGGGGTCTTCCCGCACCGCGAGGGCGCCAGCAGGACCACGTCGGCTCGGTCCAGCCCACGGGGGCTCAGACCGTCGTCGTGCTCGATGGCGAACTCGATCGCCGCCATCCGGGCGTTGTAGCGCCGCACGTCGCCGACCCCGTGCAGCCGCCGCGCCTCACGCAGCCCGCGGACCCCCAGCTGCTCCTCCACCCGGCTCATGTGGATGCCGAAGAAGTCGATGATCGGGGCGTTGGTCTTCAGCAGCTCCTCCCGCACCTCGTCCACGGCCGCGGTGGTGAACACCAGCGGGGTCACCGGGCCCGCCATCACCGCGTCGAGCCGGGCCACCACCTCACGGGCCTGCTCCACCGTGGAGATGAACGGGATCAGCGTGCGCTCGAAGCGCACGTCGGGGAACTGGATGAGCAGCGCGTTGCCCATCGTCTCGGCGCTGATCCCCGTGCTGTCGGACAGGAAGAAGACCGGGACCACCACGTCGGCATCGCGGTCGTGGCGAGATGCCGGGTCCGGATCGGGCGACGGCGACGACGGCACGGGCTGGCTCCCCTCTGTCGTGCACCCGCGCGCGCCGGTGGTGCATACGCGAGCACCGGCGAGCGGGGAGCTCCCTGGCCGCAGGCAGGCGGTGCGTGGATGTGCGCCCCCCGTTGACGCCGTAGGTGCACCGGTGATGTAACCGGATTCCTCACGGCAGAGGTAGATGCCGAGCTCGGCGGCGTCGTCGACGTCGTCGTAGGGGCCACCGATCACGCCTCGCGGCGCGCAGGTGTGATGGCGACGAGCCGGCCGGTGCACCCGAGGGTCCGGCAGTTCCCGAGCGCGATGCGGCCCACGAGCGGGAGGGCGAGTCACCGCCGACCGCCAGGGACCGCGGCCGGTACCGCACGTCGGAGGACGTGGGACGAGGATCAGTGCACCCGCGGCCGGACCGGGACGACAGCGTGTCGTGAACGGCGCGGGGCACCGGACACCTGGCGCCCCCTGGTGGCCGGGTTGACCGCGACCGGGGTCTCCTCCGTCGCCCGGACCGGCGCCTGGAGCTCACCGTCGACGACCACACCGAAGGCGCTCCCGTTCGAGGTCTCGCCGGAGGAGCGACCGGGTCGGCTCGACGTCGAGCTCCACCGGTGCGGTCCACGACATCAGCGGCGGCCGGGACGCGCCATCGGGCCATGCCCTCATCACGTTCCTGCTGCTCCGATGGGCCAGCCGGGGCCCGACGCCGCAGTGTGAGCCAGGTCACTCTCCAGTAGGGTGGCTCCTACGGTTGCCGCCACACCCCGACGCCAACGACCGGATCGGAGGCGCGATGGTCAACCGAGTGCTGGTGTGGGCCGCCGCGAGCCCGAGGCTCCAGCGGCAGGTCACGGAGAACCCGATCGCCCGCCGGGCCGCACACCGGTTCGTGGCCGGGGAGCGGCTCGAGGAGGCGCTCGAGGCGGCCGCGGCGCTCAACTCCCGGCGGATCGGCGGCATCCTCGACCTCCTCGGGGAGGGGGTCACCGACCTGTCCGGCGCGACCCACGCGGTCGAGGAGTACGAGGACGCGATCCAGGCGATCGCCGACCGCGGCCTGGACTCCACCGTCTCCATCAAGCTCTCCCAGCTGGGTCAGACCGTGGACCGGGACGCGTGCGTGGCGAACCTGAACGAGATCCTCGACCGGGCCAAGGCGCTGGGCGTCCGCGTCGAGGTCGACATGGAGGACAGCAGTCTGGTCCCGGACACGCTCTCGCTCTTCCGGGACGCCGCCGCCACGCACCCGCAGACGCGGCTGGCCATCCAGGCTGCCCTGCGTCGCACGCCGCTGGACCTGGAAGCTCTTGCGCCGCTCAAGCCCCGGATCCGGCTGGTCAAGGGGGCCTACGCCGAACCGGTCGAGGCCGCCCAGCAAGGGAAGAAGGAGGTCCGGGCGCAGTTCATGTACCTCACCGACTGGTTGTTCCAGCACGGCTCGGATCCCGCGTTCGGCACGCACGACGACGAGTTGATCGCCTACGCGCGCCAGGCGGCGGCCCGGGCAGGCCGGGGACCGGAGGAATTCGAGTTCCAGTTCCTGTACGGGATCCGCCGCGACCTCCAGCAGCAGCTCGTGGACCAGGGACACCGGGTCCGCGTCTACATCCCGTTCGGTTCGGCCTGGTACCCCTACCTGACGCGCCGGATGGCGGAGCGCCCGGCCAACCTGCTGTTCTTCCTGCGCGCCCTCGCCGGTCGGTGAGGTCCACGACATCCGGAGCGTGATCGTCATGTTCGACGCCGTCACCCAGGTCCCCCCGCCGGTCAACGAGCCCATCCACACCTTCACACCGGGCAGCCCGGAACGTGCCGCGCTCGAGGCGCGGTTGAAGCAGATCGGCGCCGAGTCGGTCGAGCTGTCCATGACCATCGGCGGCGAGCAGCGAGCCGGCGGCGGCGAGGCCATCGACGTCATCCAGCCGCACCGCAGGGACGCCGTCCTCGGCACCATGCACAGCGCGACGCCCGACGACGTCCGGGACGCCGTGGACGCAGCCCGCGCCGCCGCCCCGGCGTGGCAGCGGATGTCCTACGACGACCGGGCCGCGGTCTTCCTCAAGGCCGCGGAACTGCTGGCCGGGCCGTGGCGGCACACGCTGGCCGCGGCCACGATGCTCGGGCAGAGCAAGACCTGCTACCAGGCCGAGATCGACACCCCCTGCGAGCTGGTCGACTTCTGGCGGTTCAACGTCCACTTCGGCCGGCGGATCCTCGAGGAGCAGCCGATGAGCTCGGCGGGGGTGTGGAACCGGTTCGACCACCGGCCGCTGGAGGGTTTCGTACTGGCGATCACACCCTTCAACTTTACGGCGATAGCCGGGAACCTGCCCACCGCGCCGGCGCTGATGGGCAACACCGTGCTGTGGAAGCCCTCACCCACCCAGCAGCTGGCCGCGCATTACACGATGCGGGTGCTGGAGGAGGCCGGCCTGCCGCCCGGGGTCATCAACATGGTCACCGGGGACGGCCGGGCGGTCAGCGAGGTCGCACTGGTGCACCCCGAGCTGGCCGGCATCCACTTCACCGGCTCGAGCGCGACCTTCGGCCACCTGTGGCGCACGGTGACGGAGAACCTGACCGGCTACCGCGCCTACCCGCGGCTGGTCGGCGAGACCGGCGGCAAGGACTTCGTGGTCGCCCACCCCTCCGCCGACGTCGACGTGCTGCGCACCGCCCTGGTACGGGGAGCCTTCGAGTTCCAGGGACAGAAGTGCTCGGCTGCCTCCCGGGCCTACATCCCCCGCTCGGTGTGGAACCGGCTCCGGGACCCGTTCCTCGAGGAGGTCGACGGTATGCCGATGGGTGACGTCACCGACTTCTCGAAGTTCCTCGGTGCGGTCATCGACCAGCGGTCGTACGACAAGCTCACCGGCGTCCTGGACCGCGTCCGGGGCGAGGACGGAGTGGAGATCCTGGCCGGCGGCACCGCCGACGACAGCGAGGGCTTCTTCGTCCGGCCCACGCTGGTGCAGGCGGACAACCCCGACCACGAGGTGTTCACCACCGAGTACTTCGGCCCGATCCTCGGCGTCTTCGTCTACGACGACGCCGACTACGACCGGGTCGTCCGGCAGGCCGCCGACGCCGCACCGTACGGCCTCACCGGGTCGATCATCGCCCAGGACCGCGAAGCGATCGTCGAGGCCATGGAGGTGCTGCGCTTCTCGGCCGGCAACTTCTACGTCAACGACAAGCCGACCGGCGCGGTCGTCGGCCAGCAACCCTTCGGCGGCGCCCGGGCCAGCGGCACCAACGACAAGGCCGGCTCGATCCTCAACCTGCTGCGCTGGGTGTCCCCGCGGTCGATCAAGGAGAGCTTCGTGCCGCCCACCGACTACCGCTACCCGCACATGGGCTGACGCCACGCGACCCCCTCAGGCCGTCACCGGCGCCGCGGGGCGCGGAGGAGGGGTACGGGGCCTCGTCGGGACAGCCCTCCTCGTCCATCCGCTGGACGACCCCGGGCTCGAGCGGCCCCTCCCCACCGCGGCGTCGACCTCCACGTCCGCGGCAGCACAGCCCCGAGGCCTCGCCGATGACAGCACCGCCCCACCGTCTGGAGCCGGAGATGCCTCCGCCGCCCGTGCCCACCGAGCCCCCGCCGAGCACCGCTGCCGCTGACGCCTGGTGGCGCTCCCTGCCCGTTCCGCTGCGCTCGCCGACCGCCGCCGAGCGCCTGCGCGCGGACTACTTCGCCTCCAGCGCGCCCTCCGACCTCGCCGATCACTCGCCGGACAACCTGACCGCGGCCCTGGCCTCGCACCTCACCGCCGGGATCCGGCGGTCGCCCGGCGAGGCCGTGGTCCGCGCCGTCGACGGCCCCATCGCGGGCGCCGGAGAGGGGTCGACCACGGTCGAGGTGGTCGCCGAGGACATGCCTTTCCTCGTCGAGAGTCTGACCTCGGCGCTGACCAGACTGGGCCGAGGCATCCACACGGTCGTGCACCCGCGGTTCGCGGCGCGCCGCGACGAGTCCGGCGTGCTGCTCGACCTGCACCCGGCCGTCGACGCTGCGCCGGGCGACGCCGTCGAATCCTGGATCCGCATCGAGGTGGATCGGGACAGCGACCAGGCGGCGCAGGACGCGCTCGTGGCTGAGCTCGCCTCGGTGCTCGCCGACGTCCGCGCCGCGGTTCGCGACTGGCAGCCGATGCGGGCCAGGGCCCTGGAGATCGCTGACGAGCTCCGCAGCGACACCCCGCGCGGTGTCCGCGACGAGGAGCTGCGCACTGCCGCCCGGTTCCTGTGCTGGCTCGCCGACGACCGCTTCACCTTCCTCGGCTACCGCGAGCACGACATGGAGGCGGCCGACGGGAACGTCCAGCCGGTTCCCAGCCCGCGAACCGGCCTAGGTGTCCTCACCGGGGAGCGGGAGCTCGGGAGCCCGCTGGCCGGCCGCCAGAACGAGCAGGTGAGGCAGCACGTGCTGCGGGTCACGAAGGCGGATGCGCGAGCGACCGTGCACCGGTCGTCGTACTACGACTCGGTGAGCGTCAGCAGACTGGACCGCGAGGGCCGGGTCACGGGCGAACGCTGGTTCCTGGGGCTGTTCACCTCCAGCGCCTACACCGAGAGCGTGCGGCGCGTCCCCTTCGTCGCCGAGAAGGTGGCTGAGGTGCTGCGCCGAGCCGGGTTCGCTCCCGGCAGCCACTCCGCGCGCGACCTGGTCAGCGTTCTGGAGTCCTTCCCGCGTGATGAGCTGCTGCAGGCCGAGGTCGAGGAGATCCTGCCGCCGGCGCTGGCCGTCCTGCATCTGCAGGAACGCCGTCTGACGCGTCTCTTCCTGCGCCACGACGCTGCCGGGGGGTTCCTCTCCTGCCTGGTGTTCCTGCCCCGGGACCGGTACACGACCCAGGTCGGTGCCAAGGTCGAGGACCTGCTGCGGCAGGCCCTCGACGGCGGAACGGCCGAGCACACCGTGCGACTCTCGGAGTCGGCGCTCGCCCGGCTGCACGTGGTCGTGCGCCCCCGGTTCGGCGAGGAGCTGCGGGACCGCGATGGCGACGACCTGGAAGCAGCGGTCGCGCAGGCGGTCCGCTCCTGGGACGACGACGCGCTCGACGCCGCCCGGGAGCGGCTGGGCGAGGCCGATGGCGCGTCCCTGCTGCGGCGCTGGGCCCGCGGTGTACCCGAGGGATACCGCGCGGACGTCCCCCCCGGACGCGCCGTCGAGGACCTGCAACGGGTGGAGGTCCTCCTCAGCGCGATCGACCCCGCTGCCTCGGAGGACGCGTCAGCCATCGAGCCCGCGCCCGTGCTCGCACTGCGCGAGGCCGTCGACGGTGAGCTGCGGACGTGGCGTCTCAGCCTCTACCGGCAGTCGCCGGTCACGCTGTCCGAAGTCCTGCCGGTCCTGGCCGATCTCGGCGTCGAGGTGACCGACGAGCGCCCGCACCTCCTGGAGCGCTTCGACGGCCGGCGGGCGTGGATCTACGACATCGGGCTCCGGCTGCCCGCGGACCAGTGGCAGCGGGACGCCGATGCCGGACCGGCCCGCGACCGGTTCTGCGAGGCGTTCGCGGCGGCGTGGTCCGGGCGCGCCGAGAGCGACGCCCTGAGCCGGCTGGTGCTCGCGGGGCAACTGACCTGGTGGCAGGTCTCCGTGGTCCGGGCCCTGGTGCGCTACCTACGCCAGACCGGCCTGCCCTACAGCCTGGACTACGTGGCTGGGATCCTCCTCGGCGACGTCGCGGTCACGCGGCTCCTCGCCCGACTGTTCGAGGTTCGTTTCGACCCGGAGCGCCATCGGGAGCCCGGAGACCGGGAGCGCTCCCTGGACGCTGCGCTGCAGGAGATCCGGGGCGCGCTCGACGCCGTGGAGGGCCTGGACGCCGACCGGATCCTCCGAGCCCTGTTGTCCGCCGTGCAGGCGGTGCTGCGCACCAACGCCCATCAGCGCGGCGCGGACGGGGAGGCGCCGCCGTACCTCTCGTTCAAGTTCGACCCGGCCGAGGTCGCCGGGCTGCCCGAGCCGAGACCGACGTACGAGATCTGGGTGTACAGCCCACGGGTGGAGGGCGTGCACCTGCGCTTCGGCCACGTCGCCCGTGGCGGGCTGCGCTGGTCGGACCGGCGGGAGGACTTCCGCACCGAGGTCCTCGGACTGGTCAAGGCGCAGATCGTCAAGAACGCCGTCATCGTGCCGACGGGGGCCAAGGGCGGCTTCGTCGCCAAGCAGCTGCCCGATCCGGCCCTCGACCGCGACGCGTGGTGGGCGGAAGGCGTCGCCTGCTACCGGACCTTCATCAGCGGTCTGCTGGACGTGACGGACGACCTGCGCACCGACGGGGAGCGTCAGGTGGTGGTGCCGCCCGCCGACGTCGTCCGCTACGACGACGACGACCCCTACCTCGTGGTCGCCGCCGACAAGGGCACCGCCACCTTCTCCGACATCGCCAACGGGATCGCGCAGGCGCGGGGCTTCTGGCTGGGCGACGCCTTCGCCTCCGGCGGCTCGAACGGCTACGACCACAAGGCGATGGGGATCACCGCCCGCGGTGCGTGGGAGAGCGTGCAGCGGCACTTCCGGGAACTGGGCCTCGACCCGCAGATCGACGACATCACCGTGGTGGGCGTCGGGGACATGAGCGGGGACGTCTTCGGCAACGGCATGCTGCTCTCGGAGCACATCCGGCTGGTGGCCGCGTTCGACCACCGCCACGTCTTCCTCGACCCCGACCCGGACCCAGCGGTGTCCTTCCGCGAGCGAGCGCGCCTCTTCGCCCTGCCCCGCTCGTCCTGGGCCGATTACGACCCCACGCTCCTCAGTCCCGGCGGCGGGGTGCACTCACGCACCGCGAAGTCGGTGCCCGTCACCCCGCAGGTCGCGGCGCGGCTCGACCTGCCGAGCGGGACCACGGCACTGAGCCCGGACGAGCTCGTCCGCGCGGTCCTGCACGCGCCCGTCGATCTGTTCTGGAACGGCGGGATCGGCACCTACGTCAAGGCGTCGACGGAGACGCACGGTCAGGTCGGGGACAAGGCCAACGACCCCGTACGGGTCGACGGCACGGATCTGCGCGTCCGCGTCGTCGGCGAGGGCGGCAATCTCGGCCTCACCCAGCGGGGTCGCGTCGAGGCGGCTCTGCGGGGAGTCAAGCTGAACACCGACGCGATCGACAACTCGGCCGGAGTCGACTGCAGCGACCACGAGGTCAACATCAAGATCATGCTCGACCGCCTCGTCGCCGACGGCATCCTCGACGGAGACGAGCGGAACAGCACCCTGCAACTGATGACGCGAGACGTCGCCCAGCTCGTCCTGCGCAACAACTACGAGCAGAACCGGGTGCTGTCGACCGAAGGGGCCTTCGCAGCCGACATGCTGCCGGCGCACCGACGCTTCCTGGAGTCCTTGGAGGCCGCTGGAGAGATCGACCGCGAACTCGAGGCCCTGCCGTCGTCGGCGGAACTCGACCGGCGCGCCAGGAACGGGTCAGGGCTCACCATGCCGGAGCAGTCCGTCCTCTTGTCCTACGCCAAGATCTCGCTGAAGCAGGCGGTGCTCGCCGGCGACCTGCCGGACGAGGACTGGGTGCAGGAGACCCTGCGGTCCTACTTCCCGGCGCAGCTGGCCGAGCGCTTCCCGGACCGGCTCGCCGAGCACCCGCTGCGGCGCGAGATCGCCACCACGGTCCTGGTCAACGAGGTCATCGGCGCGGGCGGGCTCACCTTCGCCTTCCGCGCCGCCGAGGAGACCGGCAGCGACGCTGCTGACGTCATCCGCGCCCACGCCGTCGTCACCCGGGTCTTCGAGCTCGAGGAGCGCTCCACCGCGGTCGAGGCCCTCGACGGGCGGGTGTCGGCCCAGGTGCAGGCACTCATGCGGCAACAGCACCAGCGCCTGCTCGACCGAGCCGTGCGGTGGTTGCTCCACGCCCGGCCGGAGGGCATCGACGTCGGGCACGAGGTCGACCGGTTCGCGCCGACGATCCGCGCGCTGGGCGCCCGGATACCCGACCTGCTGCTCGCTCACGATCGAACCTACGTGCAGGACCTGGCGAGCCGCTTCAGCGCGTCCGGCGTCGGCGTTCCCGAGGCGCTGCGGACGGCGAGCCTGCTCTTCGTCTACCCGCTGCTCGACGTCGTCGAGGTAGCCGCTGACACCGGCCGTCCGGCTGCGGAGGTGGCGACGACCTGGTTCACCTTGTCCGAGCGGTACGGCTTCGACGGTCTCCTGACCGAGGTCTCGGCTCTGAGCCGGGAGGACCGCTGGACAGCCCTGGCCCGTGCGGCGCTGCGGGACGACCTCTACGCCGTGCTGCGCGAGTTCACCACCGCGGTCCTCGGCCACGCCGGGACGTCGACGCCCCCACGACCCGATCGGGACGCCCGTTCCGCCGTGGAGGCGTGGGAGGCGAGTCATGCACCCGCCGTTCGCCGCGCTCGCCAGACCCTGACCGAACTCCACACTGCTGGCCGCGCCGATCTCGCAGTGTTGTCCGTGGCGCTGCGGACGCTGAGGACCGTCCTCCGCCGCCGTTGACGCGCGAACCTCTCGTTCCCGTGGTACGACGGTGGACACCGCTCCTCGCTCTCGCCGGACCGCAGAGGACTCGGGCGTGCAGCATCCCCGGCAGCCGTCGCGATCCCCTGTCGCGACCTCGTCGAACCCCTGTTGAGGTCTCCACGGCCCTCTTGGGCCCCACGATGAGGAAGTCCCATGAGCGCTCCGGCGAGGCAGTCCATCTTCCGACGCATGCCGATCGATCGGATGGACGAGATCGAGAAGGACAGCGGGGCCGGTGCGCTGGCCAAGAGCCTCGGCCTGTGGCAGCTGACCGCGATCGGCGTCGGCGGCATCATCGGCGTCGGGATCTTCTCCCTCGCCGGGCTGGTGGCGGCCGGCGACGCGGACAACCCCGGCGTCGGCCCGGCGGTGCTGATCGCCTTCCTCATCGCCGGCCTGGCCTCGGCGGCCGCGGCGGTGTCCTACGCCGAGTTCGCCGGGATGATCCCGCGGGCCGGCTCGGCCTACACCTACGGCTACGTCGCCCTCGGCGAGATCATCGGCTGGTTCATCGGCTGGGACCTGCTGCTGGAGTACATCGCCATCGTCGCGGTCGTGGCGATCGGCATCTCCGGCTACCTCGAGGCGTTCCTCGACGGCTTCGGCCTCAGCCTGCCGACGTCGATCACCGCGTCCGCCGAGGAGGGCGGGATCGTCAACATCCCGGCCATCATCATCTGCCTGCTGGTCACCTTCATCCTCAGCCGCGGCACCAAGGCCTTCGGTCGCTTCGAGCTCGTGGCCGTGGCCATCAAGATCGTGCTGATCCTGTTCATCATCGGGCTCGGCGTCTTCTACATCGACGCGGCGAACTACGACCCGTTCATGCCCGCCGGGTTCGGCCCGGTGCTCACCGGCGCGGCCACCGTCTTCTTCGCGGTCTTCGGCTACGACGCCATGAGCACCGCCGCCGAGGAGGCCGAGGACGGCAAACAGCACATGCCCAAGGCGATCATCCTGTCGCTGGTCATCGCGATGACGCTCTACGTGGCTGCCACGCTGGTGCTCACCGGGATGCAGAACTACCAGGACATCGACCCGACGGCCGGCTTCGCCTCGGCCTTCACCAGCGTCGGCCTGCCGGTGATCGCCACGATCATCTCGGTGTTCGCCGTGCTGTCCATCCTGACCGTGATGCTGACCTTCCTGCTCGGCGTCACCCGGGTGTGGTTCTCGATGAGCCGCGACGGCCTGCTCCCACCGTGGTTCGCCAAGGTCGACCGCGGCGGCACCCCGCAGCGCGTCACCTGGATCGCCGGGGTGGCCTCCGCCCTGCTCGCCGGCGTCTTCCCGATCCGCGCCGTCGCGGACCTGACGAACATCGGCATCCTGTCCGCGTTCATCGTCGTGTGCGCCGCGGTGATCCTGTTCCGCTACACCCGGCCCGACACCCCCCGCACCTTCCGGCTGCCCTTCATGCCCGTCGTCCCCGCGTTCGGGGTGCTGGCCTCGCTGTTCCTGATCTGGCAGCTGCCCTGGGAGACCTGGGCGCGCTTCGGCGTCTGGCTGCTGATCGGCTTCGCCATCTACTTCGCCTACGGCCGCCGGCACTCGCTGCTGAACCCGGACAGCCCGCACCACCGAGCACCCCCGACCCGCACCACCTGACGCGGTGGGCCGCCCGCACGGACGCGGAGTGATCGGCGGAGGTCACGCCAGGCCTCAGGGTCTCTGCCCGCCGCGGGATCCCGGGCGGAAGACCACGCGCTCACGGGTGGTGCAGGTGGCGGCCGTCCGGCTGCGGGCGTCGGCCGGCGCTGCGACGTGGCCCTGCACCGCACCCGACTGAGACGTTCCCGAGGATGGCGCCCACCGTCGGACGCCGTGGTCGCGGCCCGGCCCACCCGCTCGGGCAATCCGTTCCACGTCGGGGCGACCTCCTGCGGCGGGCCGGTGAGGAGGACCGGACCTGGCCGGTGCCGCACCTCCCGCGAGCCGGGCCAGTACGCCGGCGCCGTCGACACCAGCCTGGGAGGGCCGGGGGAAAACCCTACCCATGCGCCGGCATCCGCCCGACCGATGTCCCGCGGTCAGCCGGCGCCGGCGAGGGCGGTGCTGCGGTCGAGGTCGACGGTGAGCACGCTCGGCAGGCGCAGCAGCCGCGCCTCCAGCAGCTCGGCGCCGTCGGCGTCGGCCATGGTGTCGATGCTCAGGCGCCAGCGCCCGGCGCCAGCCTCCTCGGCCTCGAAGCGGGTGAGTGAGTACGCGCGGCCGGTCAGCAGGGTGAGCACCCGCTGGACGCAGGGCAGGTCCGCGGCGGTGATGTGCAGCTTGACGGGTGACAGCGGAAGGGGGGACATGGCGTCCTCGACGAGCCCAGGCGGCTCGAGGTCGGCGGGGTGCTCTCGACGGCCAAGCCTCGGACCCGCCGACCGAAAGTCAGGAGCCGGCGGGCCCGCAGGGAATCTGCTCGACTGCCACGGACGAACCGTACGACCTGCGGTGGTCGCCACGCGAGCGTGCAGGGCGGACCGGGTGCCCGACCTCGCTGATCTGGTAGCTCTCGTCGGCCTCGAGCCGGTGCACCGGGTTGCGGTTCTGCCACGGGGACGCTGCTACCGTCCCCGCGCCCAGCTCGTAGGCGGCGCAGGAACGCCCGGACGGCGCTCTCACCACGGTCGGCGACCAGCACCTCGGCGAGCATGGCGTTCCCTCGCAGGACGTGGGATCGAGGCTGCGTTGCCGGGTCGTGGGGGACGTGTCGCCGTGCGGATGTCGGACAGCGGGGCCCGGTCCGGGCAGGGTGCGGTCTCGTCGGGCACAGCCGACGCCCGCGCAGGACTCTGAGCGTCAGGCTCGTCCGCGGGCGGCCAGGATGCGGCGGCGGAGGGCCTCCTCCTTCTGGATGACGCGGTCCACCTGGTCGGCGGCCCAGTCGGCCCGGTGGTGGGGCACGACCACGACACCGTCGGGGTCGGTGACGATCAGGTCGCCCGGAGAGACGACGACTCCGCCGACCGCGACGGGCGAGCCGATCACGCCGGGGCCGTTCTTGAACGGGCCGGCGGGTGTCGCCGCACGGGCGAAGACGACCAAGCCCTGAGCGGCCAGGGTCTCCGCGTCCCGGACAGCGCCGTCGATGACGGCGCCGACCACGCCCTTGGAGACCATGATCTCGCCGATCAGGTCACCGAGCAGGGCGCGGCTGAGGTCGCCCTGCCCGTTGATGACCAGCACGTCGCCGGGCCGGGCGTCGTCGAGGGCGCGGTGGATGGCGAGGTTGTCGCCGGCGCGGGTGAGGATCGGCAGGGCGGTGCCGACGAGCCGGGTGTTGCCGGTGAACGGCCGGATGCCGCCGTCCATGACGAGCAGCCGGTCGAAGACGTCGCCGATGTTGGCCGCGGGCGCCTTGGCGAAGCGGTCGAGCAGTTCGGGAGCGAGCCGCTCCCAGGGGTCGGCGAGGGTGAGGTTGTCGGTGGGGGCGTCGATGAACATCGGGATTCCTCGGGTCTGGGTCGGATGGGTGCCGTGCGTGGTTCAGGCGGCAGGCACGCGCACGGTGTTGAGGTGGTTGTCGGGGACGTCGCCGGCGAGTGCCTGGCGGATGCAGGCGAGCGCGGCGCGGCCGACCTCGCGCAGGGACTCCTCGGTCTGGCCGGCCACGTGCGGGGTGACGATGAGGTTGTCCAGGGCGTCGATCGGCACGGCGTTGTGCGGCAGCGGGTTCTTCATGTCGACGGCCTCAGCCTCGAGGACGTCGAGTGCCGCTCCCGCGAGGTGGCCGCTGCGGAGGGCGTCGACGAGCGCCGCTTCGTCGACGAGCCCGCCGCGTGACGTGTTGACCAGCACGGCGCCCGGGCGGAGCGCGGCCAGTGCCGCGGCGCCGACGATGTGCCGGGTCGTGTCGGTCAGCGGCACGTGCAGGCTGAGCACGTCGGATCCGGCGAGCAGGTCGTCGAGCTCGACCTTGCGGGCGCCCAGTGCGGCGACCTGCGCGCTGTCCAGGACCGGGTCGGTGACCAGGACGCGCATGCCGAACCCGCGGGCGATCTGCAGGACCAGGGATCCGATGCTGCCCAGGCCGAGCAGGCCGAGCGTGCGGCCGTGCAGCTCGAAGCCGGTCAGTTCGGCCTTGCTCTCCGACCAGCGGCCGGCGCGGGTCCGTCCGGCAGCGGTCGGGATCTTGCGGGCGAGGGCGAGGGTGAGGGCGAAGACGTGCTCCGCGACGGCGCGGCTGTTGCGGCCCGGGGTGGTGGTGACCCAGACGTCGGCGTCGGAGGCGGCGTCCAGGTCGACGTTGTCGGAGCCGACCCCGTGCCGGGCGATGATCTTCAGTCGGGGCGAGTTGGTGATCTTGCCCCGGTCGAAGACCTCGCCGCGCAGGAGCACCGCGTCGACGGTGTGCTGGACCTGCTGGTAGGTGACGGCGGCCGGGCCGTAGCCGAGGTGGATCTCACCGAGTTCGCGGAGTTCGGTGAGCACGTCGTCGTGCACGGGGTCGGAGACGTAGATGGTGGTCATGGTGGGTCCTTGTCAGCGGTAGAGGTGGCTGGCGGCGGAGGCGGTGTTGCGGCGGACGGCCAGTGAGATCACGGCCAGGCCCAGGGCGCCGGCGAGGATGAGGATGTAGGCGGGGATGAAGGTGCTGCCGGTGGCGTCGCTCAGCCAGGTGGCCAGGTACGGTCCGCCGCCTCCGCCGACCACGGCGCCGACGCTGTGCCCGAACGCGACACCGGTGTGCCGGACCTTGACCGGGTAGAACTCGGGGATGATCGAGTAGGTGCCGGCCTGGCACAGGGCGTAGGGGATCATGCCGAGCGCGAGGCCGAGCATGGCCAGACCGACCGAGTGCTGGTTCATCAGCACGAACGACGGGATGGTGATGACGAGGTAGGCCAGGTAGGAGTAGGTCAGCAGTCGCTTGGCGCCGATGCGCGTGCCCAGCAGCCCGCACACCGGGATCAGCGCGGCGGCGATCAGGACGGCGACCAGCACGATCGTCGAGGCGGCGGCCTTGGAGAAGCCCAGGACGTTGGAGAAGTAGACCGCGACGAACACGGTGCCGACGTAGGTGCCGATGTTCTGCACCAGCGAGATGGAGATGACCTTCGCCAGCGGGGCCTTGTAGTGGCGGAACACCTCGGCGATGGGCTTGTCGGTGGTGCGGTGCTCGGCCTTGCTGGCGACGTACTCCGGGCTGTCCTCGACCTGCAGCCGCAGGTACAGCACCAGCGCGGCGAGGGGGATGGCGAGCAGGAACGGGATCCGCCAGCCCCAGGACTCCATGGCCGGACCCGGCAGCAGCAGCGCGACGATGGCGGCGACGCCGGCTGCGGCGCCCTTGCCCAGGTTGCCGAAGCTCGGGACGAAGGAGATGTAGAGCGACCGCCGGTCGGGAGATGCCCACTCGCGGATGTAGCTGGCCGCTCCGCCGATCTCTCCGCCGGTGGAGAAGCCCTGCATCATCCGCAGGACGATCAGCAGGATGGGCGCGAGGACGCCGATCTGGGCGTAGCCGGGCAACAGCCCGGTCAGCCCGGCCGCGGCACCCATCAGGATGATGCTGGCGATCAGGCTGGTCCGCCGCCCGTGGCGGTCACCGAGCCAGCCGAAGAACATCGCGCCCAGCGGCCGGACCAGGAACGCCGACCCGAACACCAGCAGGGTGTTGAGCAGGCCGATCGCCGGGTCGTCGCTGGGGAAGAAGACGACGGCCAGCGTCGCGGCCACGTAGCCGTAGACGCTGAAGTCGTAGTACTCGATGAACGTGCCGAAGACGGCGACACCGGTCGCCTTCTTCGCCTTCGCCCGCCGCTCCGGCGTCACAGGTGGGGCGGACGCGAGATCGGTTGTTGCCATGACGGCTCCCTCACGGTCAAGTAACCTTGGATTTTGGGACACTGTCCCATCTTGTACGGTCGAGTGTGAAAGGAATGCCACAGCGGTGTCAAGACCCGATGAAGAGCCGACCCCGTCGCGGCCGTCCCCGGTGATCACCTGGGCACCTAGGCTCGTCCGGGTCGGGCCGCGTGGTGCACGGCCGGAGCGGAGCAGGGAGGACGACGATCGGGTGAGCGCACAGGAGCACGCCGAGGGCGCGGTTGCCGGCAACGACCGGATCGTCGCCGTCCTGGACGCACTCGTCACACGGCCGATCGGCGACGGATGGGGCGTGCGCGAGCTGGCCGACGCCGTGGCTGCCAGCCGCAGCACCGTCAACCGGATCCTGCAGGGCCTGGTCGCACGCGGACTCGCTCGCGTCGACGCGAACGCCATCTACTCAGTGGGACCGCGGCTGCGGGTCCTCGCGAAGGTCCTGCACGATCGGCAGCCCCTGCTCCGCGGCGCCCCTCCGGTGATGCACGAGCTGAGCCGGACCGCGGACGCGACGGTCATGCTCGCCGTGCACGGCCCCCGACCCGGTGCCGCCTTCATCGCGCTCCTGCGTCAGCAATCGGGACCGATCCGGTACCACCTGGAGCCCGGGATGGAGCTGCCGCTGCACGCCGGCGCCGCGGGCCGCGCGATCCTGTCCGAGGTCGGCGTCGCGGCACTGCAGGATCCGCTGCCCCGCTACAGCGAGGACACCGTCATCGACCCGGCACGACTCGACGAGGACCTGCGGATGGCCCGGGAGGCCGGCTACGTGATCAGCGTCGGACAGCACATCCCGCTGGCCGCCGGGGTCGCCGCTCCGCTGCGCTTCGCACCCGACCTCGTCGCCGCCGTGTCGGTCACCCGGCTCCGCCACAGCACCACCGACGCCGACCTCGAACGCCTCGGGCCGATCGTGCGCAAGGCGGCCGATGACATCGCGGACGCGGCACGCCCGGCGGCCTGGAGCGAACGGCCCGCCCGCCCGTCCGCTGCCGACACAACCGCCCTCGGGCGGGTGCAGCGGCTCCTGGAAGTCCTCGTCGCCGAGCCCTCCGGCGCCCCGACCGGCATCGAGCTGGCCCGACGCCTGGGCGCCAACGAGGCCACAGCCGCCCGGCTGCGGGCCACGGCACTGGCGTCGGGACTGGCAGTGCCGACCGCGGGCCGCCGCATGGCGGCCGGTCCGCTCCTGCTGCGGTGGGCGGCCGGGATCGGACCCGACTGGGACATCGCCGACCTCGCCGGCGACGCACTGCAGGCCCTGGCCCACGCCAGCGGAGAGACCGTCGGCCTCGCCGTCTTCGACCCCGAGGCCGTCACCGCGACCCTGGCGGCCGAAGCCGGCGGAACCCGACCCGTCGAGTACAGCCTCGGCGTCGGGTCGCCGATCCCGCTCCACGCCGGCGCCGCCGGCAAGGCGATCCTGGCGCACTGCCCCTCGGAGATCGTGCGCGGTCAGGTCCTCCAGCCCCTCACGCCCCGGTCGCCGACCAGCCTGGAGCAGCTCGAGAGGGATCTGCGGCAGATCCGCGAGACCGGGTGGGCCCAGGCCGAGGGCGAGCGCATCCCCGACGCCTTCGGACTCGCGGCACCGTTCTTCGCCGACGAGGCCGTCGCCGGATCCCTCACGTTCACCATCCCCCGCTTCCGCGCCGACGAGGTCGACATGCCGCAGCTGACGACGATGCTCACCGAGACGGCACGACGGATCACCGCACTGCTCTCCGTGTAGCTGCAGCGTTCCCCGGCCATCCCGCTCGCGCGGAACCCGGCAGCGTCTGCGGTGACGCGACCGGCACGGGCGCGGTGCTCAGCGCCGTGGGGTCGCGTCGCGACTGCGGGAGTGCCGAGAGGTGCCCGAAGCGGGCGCGGAGAGCGTGACCCGTCAGCTCGATGCGCAGAGCAGCTCACGAGCTGGAACGGCCCTGGACCACAGGCAGCTGCTGCGGACCCGGACGGTGCGGACATCCACATGGTGCACGGGCTGTCCGGAACGCCCTCGTCGGGACCGCGAAGCCGTGCACCCACCTGACCGTCGGCGCCGTCCGCGAGGTGTGTGCCCCTTCCCACCCTCCACCGGCTTGAGCGGGCCGCCGCCGCAGTGGCCGCCGGCGACCTGTGAGCCAGGGTCAGCCCAGCTGCAGGCGGTCGGCCAGTCCGGCCGCGGCGAAGGCGGCCACGACGTCGTCGCGGCTCTCGGTGAAGTGGCCCCAGCTGTCGCAGTGGGCGGGAACCACCCGGCGGGCGCCGAGGATCTGAGCGGCCTCGGCGGCCTGGGCGCTGTCGATGGTGAGCAGTGCGCCGTCGAAGAAGGGGGTGCGGACGGCGCCGACGAACAGGACCGCGGTGTCCACCGGACCGACGCGCTCGGCGATCTCCCGGACCAGAGGCAGCGACGCGTTGTCCCCGCTGACGTAGGCGGTGGGCAGGTCGGTCGCGGTCAGGACGAAACCGACGACCTCGCCGGTGACCGGCTCGCAGCCCTCCGGGCCGTGCAGCGCCGGGGCGGCGGTCACGGTCAGGGTGCCGCCGTCGGGGCGGGCCAGCTCAACGGCCTCCCACGGCGCGAGGCCCCGGGCGGTGCCGCCGAGACGGCCGGCGCCACCGGTGGTGGTGAGGACGACCGGGACGTCGCCGAGCAGGGCACGGCCGGCGTGGTCCAGGTTGTCCGGGTGCTCGTCATGGGACAGCAGCACCACGTCGACCGGGCCCAGGTCGGCGGGGTCGATCGAGCAGGCGGCGGTCTTGGTGAGGACGAGGTCGCCGAGGGGGTAGTCGCCCGGGGCGTCGAAGGTGGGGTCGGTGAGGAACCGCAGGCCTCCGTACTCGATCACGGTGGTGGGGCCGCCGAGGACCCGGACGGGGATCTGCGCGGCAGTGGAACGGACGTCGGTCAAGGGGTACCTCACGGTTGGGGACGGGGTCTTCCGTGAGCCGACTGTAGGTGGCTCTCACGGATGAGAGCAAGGGGTAGCATGAGGACCGTGTGGGAGGCCGCGGGCGCCGAGGCTGTGCAGCCGGCCCTGCCGCCGGCGCCGGGGGCGGAGCAGTACGTCGCCCTGGACTTCGCCGACAGCGCTGTGGCTCTGCCCGGCGGCCAGTTCACCGATGCGCTGGGCACTCCCGCCGCGGCGAACCGGTGGCTGACCGAGCACGGGCTCGCGCCGGCCCACGCCGGGTTGCAGGCGATGTGCGCAGCACAGCTGCGCGCCCTCCGCGAGCAGGTGCGCACGCTGCTGGCGTCCCGCATCGACGGTCATCCCGCGCCGCCCGCCGCTCTGCAGGCGGTCAACGACGCCATGACGCGCGTTCCCACCGCCTCGCTGCTGCGCTGGGACGACGCCTCCGGTCTGCATCGCGCCGCGGCGCATCCGACCACCCAGATCCTCGACCATGCCCTGGCGGCCCTGGCCGCCGATGCAGCCGAGCTGCTCACCGGCCCCGACGCCGAGCAGCTGTCCGCCTGTGGCTCCCCGCCGTGCAACCGGTACCTGCTGCGCACCCACGGCCGCCGCCAGTGGTGCTCGGTCCGCTGCGGCGACCGTGCCCGCGCGGCCCGCGCCTACGCCCGGCGCAGCCAGCTCAAGGACGCCTGACGGGCCCCTCCGGCGCAGTGAGGGTGCCCCGCCGGCCCCCGGTCGGGTGGAGTCGTGCCGCCGGCGGTCGCCGCGGTCCGGCGCGGCTCAGTGCTGGGGGTGCCCGTGGCCGTGCTCGCCGGCCGGTCGCTGCTGGTCCCACTCGTGTCGGGCGCCGTGGTAGGCGTGCACGACGGCGTGGCCCTTGCCGCGGCCGATGAGCCAGCGGTTGACCGGCACGGTGACGATGAAGGCGACGGCGAGCGCGAACACCAGCGAGCCCCAGAACAGCCAGCTGGCCAGGCCGGCGTCCATCGCGCCGGGCACCAGCAGCATGACCGCGTTGTCCACGATCTCCATGACGGTGATCGAGACGGTGTCGGCGGCCAGGGCGACGGGGATCGCCGCGCGCAGCGCGAGCCCGGAGCGCACCACCGGGCCGATGGTGAATGCGTAGCCGAACACGAACGCCAGCGCGACGGCGAGCACGATGGTCTGCGCGTCGGACCAGCCCAACGCGGTGCCGATGACCATGCCGAGGACCTCGCCGATCGCGCAGCCGGTGAGGCAGTGCAGCGTGGCGCTGATCGCCAGTCGGGTCAGGGCGGCGCCGGTCGGGCGCCCCTGGGGCATGGAGTGGTCCATCGGTGCTCCTCGATCGGTCAGGTGGAGTGCGAGCGGGTACCCGAGGTCAGGCGGCGGCCTTGACCGCGTCGGCGGTCTCGGCGGTGCGCTGGGTGCCCCGGGTGGCCACGGTCGCGGCCACGAGGACGGCGGCGGCCAGCAGCAGGCCGGCTCCCGTGAGGAAGCCGGTGGTGTAGCCCTGCGCCAGCGCCTCGCCGGCCCGGGCCACGGCGCCGGGATCGTCGACAGCCAGGCCCTGCTGCAGCACCTGGGCGGCACCGGGCAGCTGCTCGTCGGCTGCGGCGGTGGAGACGGTGGTCAGCACGGCCAGGCCGAGCGCGGCGCCGATCTGCTGGGCCATGTTGACCAGCGCCGAGGCGACGCCGGCCCGGTCCTCGGCGACCCGGTGCACGGCGGTCAGGGTCAGCGGCACGAACGCCAGCCCGAGGCCGAACGAGGTGAGGAACAGCGCCGGCATGACGTGGCCGGCGTAGGAGGAGTCCATGGTCAGCGTGGACAGCCAGAACATGCCACCGGCGGCCAGCACGAGACCGGGCGCGGCCACGAGCCGCGGCGCGAGGCGCTCGACCAGCTCGGAGCTGATCCCCGAGGCCAGGATGATGCCGGCGGCGAAGGGCAGGGAGGCCACGCCGGTCTTCAACGCCCCGAACTGAAGCACCTGCTGCAGGAACAGCGCCAGCAGGTAGAACGAGCCCAGCAGGCCGGCGCCGATGAACAGGATCGTGAGGTAGGAACCGGCCCGGTTGCGGTCGGCGAACAGGCCCAGCGGCAGCAGCGGCACGTCGGTCCGCGCCTGCAGCATCAGGAACACGGCCAGCAGCACCGCGGCGACGGTGAACGCGGCCAGGTTCACCGCGTCGGTCCAGCCGTGCTCGCCGGCGCGGGTGACGCCGTAGACCAGCGCGACCATCGCGCCGGTGCCGCTCACCGCACCTGGGGTGTCCAGCCGGCCGCGGCCGCGGCCGCCCTCGGGCAGGGCGCCGGTGCCGGCGAGCACCGCAAGGCCGATGGGGATGTTGATGAAGAACACCCACCGCCAGTCGAGCAACCCGGTGAGCGCCCCGCCGAGCAGCACGCCGGCGACGATGCCGACCGCGGACATGGCGCCGTAGACGGCCATCGCGGAGTTGCGGGGCTTGCCGATCGGGAAGGTGGTGGCGATCAGGGCCAGCGCGTTCGGCGCGGCCAGCGCCGCTCCCAGCCCCTGCAGGGCGCGGGCGGCGATCAACAGTCCCGTGTTCGGCGCGAGGCCGCCGAGCAGCGACGCGGCGACGAAGACAGCGAGGCCGATGCGCAGCACCCGCCGCCGGCCGAACAGGTCACCGACGCGCCCCCCGAACAGCAGCAGCGCGCCGAAGACGAGCACGTAGGCGTTGATCACCCACGGCAGGTCGGCCGCGGCGACACCCAGGTCGGCCTGGATGCTCGGCAGCGCGATGTTGGCGATGCTGTCGTCGAGGACCAGCATCAGCTGAGCCGTGGCGATCACGAGCAGAGACAAGCCCAGCCGGCGGCCGGCGGGGGAAGCCGCGGAGGTCTGCGACTGGTCTGCCGATGCGGCTGACATGGGACGACTCCTGTTGCTCGTAGGGCATGCCCGGTACCCCGGGGCCGTATGAGTCTCAAGCATTACCCCCCGGGGGTATGTTCCGCAAGCAACAGTGAGCGGCGTCACGACCGCTGCGCGCCGCCCCCGGGCCCTGCTGTGCGAGGGCGCGCAGGCGCTGGCGAGTGGCCCGGCCGGGACCGTTGCTGTCCCTCCGGCGGCGTTGCTGTGGTCATGCAGAGGGCGGGCCGGCCCTCACGGCCGACCCACCACTGACCTGCGGTTCGCCGTCGGGCTGACAGGATGTGAACCTGCGACCCCGTGACCCCCAGTCACATTCGAGGGGTTCGCCCTGGTTCGTGATGATGCCGTTTGCACAGGCCCGCCGTTTGTGACGTCCGCCGACGTGCGCCAGGATCCACCGTCGTTCGGAGCGCGTTGCTGTACCGGTGGCTGTGGCGCTCGGTCGTCCGACCGCCGTCCAGCTTTCCGGGGGACGGGTCGCGCTGTTCGCCGAGGGCCACGTGGCAACCGACGTCGTCCGCTTCGAGCAGCGGGCGGATGCGGCGTTGCGGTCGCGCGACGGTGCGGCCTGCGCGGAGGCTGCATCGGCGTACGGCGGTGAACTGCTTCCGCAGGCGCGCTACGAGGAGTGGACGCAGGCGCGCCGGGACCAGCTGAGGTTCCGGTACGGCGAGCTGCTGCGCCTGTCCGGGCAGTGGGAGCGGCTCGTCGAGGTCGATCCGGCCGACGAGCCGGCGTACCGGGAGTTGATCCGCGCCACGCTGACCGAGGGCAACCGGCACCCGGCGATCCGCTGGTACGGCCGGCTGCGCACGCACCTGGAGCACGAGTTCGGTGTGCCGCCCAGCCCGCAGACCGAGAGTCTCCACGCCGAGTGCGTCGCCGCGCTGGAGCCCGCCTCTACCGCCTTCATCGGGCGCCAGGTCGAGCTCGCCCGAGCCGCTGCCGCGCTCGCGGCGGCGGAGCGTGGCGAGCTCGGCGCCTTGGCGCCGTTCTCGGAGTCGCCGACGGCGAAGCCGAGCACCTCCCGGTGCCCGTAGGCGGCCACGCGGTGGCGATGACCACGGCCTGAGGGACCACCCGACGGTTCACCCGCGCCTTGCCGTAGATGGCATCCGGAAAGATGTACGGGTAGGTCGCCGGCGGTGGTCGGGATGCGCGGTCGGGAGCCGTTGCGCTGGCCGGTCCGGGATTTGGTGCGCTCGTGCGGGGGCCGCGCCGATCGTGGCGGTCGACTCGGCCTCGATCAGCGCCTGAAACAGCACCTCGGTCGCCGACAGGACGCGGTCGTCCACGTCGGCGAGCTCGAGCATTTCGAGGAGTTCCGGCAGGGCGGCCTGCTAGGGCCATCGCGTGGCCCTTCTCCTGAGTGATCCTTGGCGGGTCCACGCAGAAGACTCACGCGGTGGCTCCTCATTCGTCAGCATCACGCCGACGAGCTCAGAGCCTCCCACCAGCTACACCACTTCGAGTACGTCACCTGCGCCAGTGGGAGTGGCTGACGGCCCTGCCGAAGCCGGGCTGGCGGACGAGATGTCCGTCGTACCGCTCAGGCACGTGGTCCGAGCACCCGCGTATGCCGCGACCACCGCCCGCGGCCAGGCCCTCACGGGCTCGTCACCACGTCGGCGGTCAGGGCCACGCCGGCGCACCCACGGCGACGGGTCCCGTCAGGTCGGGCTCTCCCGCGGCGGCGGCACCGGCGAAGGCTCGATGTTCTGGTTCAGGTGGAACAGGTTCTCGGGGTCGTAGCGACGCTTGACCTCGGTCAGCCGCTGATGGTTGGCGCCGTAGTTGTCCGGTGCCTTCTGCTGGTCGTCCGGCGAGGCGAAGTTGACGTAGCCGCTGTTCTGGGAGTGCGGCGCGATCGCCGCGTAATAGTCGCGCACCCAGGCGGTGTTGTGCTCGTTCTCGGCCGGGTCGGGCCACATGCCGGCGATGTTGGCCACGTAGCGGGCGTCGCGGTGGCCGAACGCCGTGGCATCGGCGGGCACCTCCCGCACCGCGCCGTCCAGGGTGTACATGTGCATGGCGCAGGTGATGGCCGGCATCCGGGCCGCCAGCTCCATGTGCGCCGCGATCGCATCGTCGGTGAGCTGGGTGACGAAGGCGTTCTTCCAGTAGTGCTGCAGGCCGGGCGGCAGCAGCGGGTCGAAGAGCGCGTTCAGCGCCGGGTACGGCATCGGCGCCACCATCTCCGCGGCCGGCGGCGCGACCTGGCGGAACCGGTCGAAGAAGCGCTGCCCCTCGTCCAGGTCACCGGTCCAGCTGGAGACGACCACCGCGAACGGTTGCCCGACCCGGTCCTCGGGGATGAACGGCAGCGGCGGGGCCAGGTGCATCGCCGGGTATCCGCCGTACTCCCGCGGCGCCTCGTCGAGCAGGTCGTCGAAGAACCGGAAGACCGCCGGCCCGTCGGTCAGCTCGAAGAACATGAGCCCGACCAGCACGTCGCCGATCGGGTGCAGCCGGTAGGTGAAGTCGGTGACGACGCCGAAGTTGCCGCCGCCGCCGCGCAGCGCCCAGAACAGCTCGGGGTACTCGTCCTCGCTGGCCGTCAGCTTGTTTCCGTCGGCGGTTACCACGCGTGCCGAGAGCAGGTTGTCGCACGAGAGCCCGTGCGCCCGGTTCAGGTAGCCGATCCCGCCGCCCAGGGTCAATCCGGCGATCCCGGTGGTGGAGATGATCCCGCCGGGCGTCGCCAGGCCGTGGGCCGCGGTGACGTCGTTGAAGCGGCCCCACGTGGTGCCGCCGCCGGCGCTCGCGGTGCGCTGGGCGTCGTCCACCTCCACCGACTGCATCGGCGAGAGGTCCGCGACGATGGCCCCGTCGGCGGTGCCGAACCCCGGCACGCTGTGCCCGCCGCCGCGGACGGCGAGGTCCATCTGCTGCTCGGCAGCGTGCCGCACGACGGCGACCACGTCCTCCTCCGTCGTACAGCGGACGACCGCAGCGGGGCGGGCATCGACCATCCCGTTGTAGACGCGCCGCGCCTCCTCGTACTGCGGGTCCCCCGGACGGATGATCGTGCCGGCCACGCGGTCGGCCAGGGTCGACAGTGCCTGCGTCATGGCTGCTCCTCGTCCAACTCGCTGGACACGCACCCGCGTCCGGGAACGCTCGAACCGCGGCGCCGACGCTAGGGGGATGGCGAAGGAGCCGGACACGGCCAGAGGTCCCTGGCCGGGCCGGGACGGCAGAGCGGTCTGGGCGTCTCCCCGGTTCTGAGGACTGCGGGTGGGCAGTCGCCCGCCCGACAGGGTCCGGGTCCCCTCGAGCGCCGCATCCGGTCGTCGAGCGAGAACTCGCCGAGGAGCATCTGGCAGCTGTTGATCGTCAACTCATGGGGTCGGCATCTGCCTGATCGGTCGTCGAAGCTGGACGGCCGTGGACGATCGGCGTTGGCGATTCGGCGGACGCCGCACCAGCTCACGGCCGGCAGAGATCCCCGACCGACCTTCCAAGCTGGCCATGCGGGTTCGATTCCCGTCACCTGCTCCACACGTTTCCGCAGGTCAACCCGACTGGCAGGTGCTCTGGAGGAGCCTCCGGACGGCCCGTTTAAACCCTTTCAGGATTCCTGTTCACCGCTGCGTGGGTTCATGAATGGGTCACGCCGGACGGGCTGACACGGCCAGGTCGCAGCCCTCGTTCGCCCCTCTCGGGGCCCGCTCCGTGACCACGAACTGGTCACGCGGCGAGCTCGAGGCCGTGCCGGGCGGCGATCCGCCGGGCGATCTCCTCCACCAGCACCGTGAGGCGCTCGGCTGCGGCACGGCTGTAGATGACGACGGCGAAGACGGCGTACTGCCACAGCGGGGTCTGCCACCAGCCGGCGTCGCTGAGCAGGTCGGGCTGCAGGCCGCCGCGCATGCAGGCGGTGGCGTAGAGGGCGTACTGGCTGTTGCGGTGCTCCACACGGCCGCGGAACGTCACCTCGGGGAGGTAGCGCTCGCGTAGTCCCTCGTACGCGAGCGGTCCGGCGCCGGGCGGGCTGGCGACGTCGAGCGCCGTGGCGGCGAGTTCCAACAAGGCGACGTCCGGCGTGAACCAGCCGGGCACATGGCTGGCGGCCGCTGCGGCCATCAGGTCGGAGACGTCGTCGCCTGCTGCCAAGCCGGACAGCACCGCAACCTGAGCGCGGCGATGCAGGACGTCCCGGTCGATGCGCTCCTGCGTCGTCACGGCGACATCGTTACCCGAAGGCCTCGCACCCGAATGCCGCGCCTTGCGCGGCTGCCCGAGGACGCCGGACGACCCACTGAACCGAGAGCCCGGGCGGGGCGAGGCGGGGCAGTCCTCATCGACAGGTCAAAGTGACGGTCAGGACACGTCTAGACCGGGCCTCCGCTCACACCGGCACGGGTCCGACCGCTTGCCCGAGATCGCGCCAGCCGCGCGTCCTGGCGCGCCTACCAGGGCGGCCCCAGTTCGACGACCAACGCAGCCCAGGACCTGCCGGGACAGTCCGGTCACCCGGCGTTCAGCGACAGCGGCGGCACGGGCCAGGCTTCTCGGCACCCCACGACCCTGCTCCGTCCCTCACGAGCAAGCCGTCCCGCCAACCATGCACGGGGTCGTTACGAGGACGCTGCAGGAGCAGGTGAGCCGGGTCCGGTGCGCGGAGCCGGAACGACGGAAGCTGCGGCGACATCGCCGCAGTGGCCATGCACCGGAGGGCGTGTCTCCCTCGTCTCCCAGGAGGGGGCTGCCTCGACCGGCCAGAACCAGGACCGCGGATCCCGGACACCCTCTCGAGGGTGGAGGTAGCGCGCCATGGCGGTTTCCAGCGCCCGGGCGTCCGTGGCGACGAAGGGGGCGAGTCCGTCGTCGAAGAGCCGGTCGGTGTTGGTGCGGTGGAACCGCGGGCCGCTGCTGAGGTACGGCAGGAACGTCGAGAGCTGCCTCATCAACCGGGCGTCCTCGAGTGAGGGAGGCTCGCCCGCCCCCTCCGGCTGCGCGACCAGCCAGCCCTCCGTGCCTCCCAGGCACCGCGACAGCCCCGCCAGCATCGAGCCGACGGGTACGCCGTCGGGATCCGTGACGTGATGGATGCCCGAGATGACCCCGGCGTCCACGGCGAGCAGCAACGCCTGACAGACCACGTCCACGGGGACGAAGTTCAGCCGGGCCTCTGGATCGGCGAGGAGCCGGTGGGACCGCTGCATCGCCGGGTCACTGGCGTCCCGAAAGGACCGGATGCGCTCCATGAAGCCGTACGGCGCCAGGTTCGGGTCCGCCTCCCCGGTCCGGGAATGACCGATGACGATCGACGGGCGGAAGACCGCGGTGCGGAGCCGGGCGTCGGCGGCTGCCACCACGAGCCGCTCGGCCAGCGACTTCGACCGCTCGTAGCTGTTGCGGAACACCGTCGTCCCGGGATGCAGCCGCTCGGGTGCGTCCCGGGACGTCCCGGCCGCGTATGCCGTGCTGACGTGGTAGAAGCGCGACGCGTCCAGCCGCCGGGCCAGCTCGAGTGCGCGGCGCGTCCCGTTGACGTTGACCTGGTAGTGCAGGCGGCTGTACCTGTCGTCGAGCTGGGCGATCTCCGCCGCGTGAATGGCGACGTCGATCCGACCCGCCTGCCGGTGGAGGTCAGCGGAAGAGACATCGGCGAACTCTCGCGTGAGGTCACCCCCGATGACGGTGACACGCGCTGAGACGCCGCCCGGGCCGACGAGCCTGCGCACCCGCTCCGCAGGCGTCCTCCCCGCCCTGGGTCGCACGAGCACGACGACCTCGTGTTCGGCAGCCACGAGCGCGCGGAGCAGTTGGGTGCCCAGGAACCCGGTGGCACCGGTGAGCAGGATGCGGTCGGTCATGAAATCGGCTCCCCCGGGCATCGGTTGCAAAGCAATCAGTCGCGGCGGCGAAGAAAGATGCCGGCGACGCGCGCCGTACCCTGCTACGAATTGATGGGGGCAGGACAGGGACTGAAGACCCACGTCCGTGCGGTGTGTGACCCTGACGGCCGTCGCTGAGCATCCGGGACTGCCCCCAGCCCGGTTGACTCTCTCCGGTAGGGGTTAGGCGGCACTCGACATCGATCTTCCGCGCGCGCTGAAGATCAACGGCATCGGGCCATCCATGCGTTACGTCCATCCAAGAGCATCGTCCACGCGTGGACAGGCGCGGCTGCCCGGCCTGCTCGTAACCGTTGGATCCTGTGCGGGCCTCGGTCCCCGCGGTGGGGCCGGCGCATCGGCCCCACCGTGACCGCCTCAGCGCGGCTGTCTCGCCTCGGCGGCGTTGCTCGGGCCGTGTCCCTGGTCGACAGTGGCGGCGGGTACGGGCGCCACGGCGGCGAGTAGCCGCCGGCCCTCCTCCTCGAGGTTCAGGGGGGAGTTGGCGAAGCGCAAGATCACGGCGGAGGCCGCGCCGGTCATCTCGTCCAGCGTCCGGTGGTCGATGTTGCTGAGGTCGTCGCACGACGCGTGGTAGCAGAAGTCGTAGCCGATGCCGGCCCGGCCGCCGAACAGCGCGGCCTGTTCCACGGTCTTGATGCCCTCGGCGCCGGTGAAGAGCCCGCCGGAGGCAATGCCCTCGGCGATGAACGGCCCGTAGTCGCTGCGGCCGCTGAACTCGGTCTCGCCCGAGGCCAGGCCCAGGGAGCCGAAATGCTCGTGGAAGGCCGCCTCGATGCTGGCCGAGCCGGCCGGGGCGGGCACCGAGCCGTCGTCCGGGCCGAACGCCGAGGCGTCGCCGTCGTAGACGAAGCGGCCGTGGTTCGGGGAGCCGATCATGTCGAAGTTCAGGTACAGCGCAACGTTCCCGAGCGTCGCGGGATCGTTGGTCTTGAGGTCCGCGACGTAGTGGCGGGACCCGAGCAGGCCGAACTCCTCCGCGCCCCACCACGCGAAGCGCACGGCGTTCGCGGTCTCCGTGCCCGCGAGCACCTCGGCGATGGCAAGGATCCCCGCGGAGCCGGAGGCGTTGTCGTTGATCCCGGGGCCCTGCGGGACGCTGTCCAGGTGCGCGCCGACCATGACCGTGCGCTCCGGGTCACCCGAGCGGGTCTCGGCGAGGACGTTGAAGGTCTCCCGGCTCTCGGAGACGGTCTGCGTGCTGACCGTCACTTCGCCCCCGCCCAGCAGGGCGACCCCGGCGGTGTAGCTCAGGCCGACCACGGGGACGGTCGTCACCCCCGGTTCGCCCAGGGTGCCGGCGACTGCCCCCTCCGCCCCGGGCAGTCCCGTGTTGAAGATCAGCACCGCGGACGCTCCGGCGGCCGCCGCGTTGGCGGCCTTCACCCCGAAGGCGCACGTGCCCCGCTGGAGCAGGGCGATGTTCCCCGGCACGAAGTCGGCGAAGTCCCCGGCCTCGCACCCGCTGGTGCTCGCGGCCTTCTCGCCGGTGGTTCCCACGGCCTGCACCGGTGCCGTCACGGTCCCGGAGCCGGAATAGGTCATGACCGCGACGTCCTCGGCGGCGAGCTGCCTGCCGCCCGCGCTGACCGTGGCCGGGCTGACCTCCTGGAAGAAGGGGAAGGAGAAGTTCTGGACCCGCGGGGCGTAGCCGGCGGCCCTCAGCCTGCCGACCACGTAGTCGACGCTGCCCCGGTAGCCCGACGTGCCCGAGGCCCGGTTGCCGTCGTTGGCGTTGGCGATGGCCTGGAACACCTGGAGGTGCTCCAGCACCTTCCCGGGAGGCACGTCCGCCGCGGTCACAGCGACCACTCCGGCGCGGTCGGCTTCGCAGCGGCGGGCACGTCTTCGGCGCTCCCGGCGCCGGTGCTCAACAGCACGAGGGCCGCTGCGGCGGCCACGGTTCGGTGGTGATGGGTGCGGTGGCGCATGGGATCTCCCGAGGCAGGGGCCGATCGGGAGCTCGACCGGCACGGATCACGCTCGGGGAATCTAGTCGCGGGGATGACCCGGGTCAGTACGTAGATGTGCGCACTGACAGCGCCGCCGGCTGTACGCCAGCTACCGGGGTCGGCGAGATCACCGCGGCCGCCTTGTGGGGCTCTTCGCGCTTCCTGGTGAACGGTCCCGTTGAGAGGGGTGTTCACGCTGCCGTCCGGGCGGCGCTGGCCAGCAGGATACGAGCGCGGTAGTTGTCGGGATTCCGGTAGCCACGGCCGGTGCGCTTGATCTGCTTGATGCCGGGGTGCGCCGCCTCGGTTCGGGCGTTGGTGACGCCGGTGACCAGCAGGACCTCGATCGCCTTCCACCAGGCGGTGATCGTGGCCCAGAGACGGTCGGTTTCGGGCATGTCCGCGGTGAGCACGTAGGTGCCGAGCCGCATTCGCTGCTCGAGCCCCGCAACGTGCTGCGGCGCTTCGAAGTCCTTGCGAAACGGGCCGGCCTCCGCGGCGTCACCCTGCACACCCTTCGGCACTCCGCGGCGAGCTTCTTGCTGGCGGCCGGAACGCACACCAAGGTCGTCCAGGAGCACCTGGGCCACTCGTCGTACGCCATCACGGCGGACATCTACAGCCACGTCGGTCCGGTGCAGCAGCGCGAGGCGGCCGACCGGCTCGACCAAGCGCTCCGCTGGTGACCGTTGCTGTCCCTCGGGCCGCGTTGCTGTACCGGTTGCTGTACTCATGCGAGAGGCGGGCCGGCTTACTCGGCCGACCCGCCCCTGACCTGCGGTTTCACCGTCGGGCTGACAGGATTTGAACCTGCGACCCCTTGACCCCCAGTCAAGTGCGCTACCAAGCTGCGCTACAGCCCGAGCGCCGGGTGGCTCGCACCGCCCGATCGCTGCGTAGAGCAGGTTACCGCACCGGATGAGGGTGTCCCGCCCGGTGGTCAGCCCCGCGCCGGAACCGCGTCCCGGTCGGCGGCCAGCACCTCCTGCAGCGTCCCGGCGAACGCCTCCGGCTCCCCCGTCTGGCCGTACTCGCCGCCGAGGAAGCCACCGTGGTCGCCGGGGAACACCACCGGCGCCGTCCCCAGCCGCTCGGCCAGCGCCTCGGCGCAGCGGTGCGCCAGCTCGCCCTCGGACCCGGCGCCGACCGCCACCACGATCCGCGTCGAAGCCCTCCGCAGAGCCTCCAGGTCGTGCTCGTACGACGTGCAGCTGAGCAGGTTGTGGGCGAGAAGCACGTCGTCCCGCGAGCCGTCGTCCTCGGCCGGCAGGCCGAACGCGGCGGGGTCCGGCACGTCGCCGAGGTCGCCGGGCACCGGGCCGCGGTGGCCGACCAGCCGGATGAACCCCGCCATCCCGGCGCCGAACCCGCGCGCCAGGTAGGCGTTCTGCACCTGCCGGGTCGCGGTGAGCGCCTGCTCGCGGTCGGGCAGCAGCTGCAGCGCCGGCGGTTCGTGCGCGACGAGGGCCCGCACCTGCTCGGGGTGGCGGGCGACGAGCAGGAGCGCGTTGACCGCTCCCCCGCTGCTGGCGAAGACGTCGACCGGCCCGGCGCCCACCGCCGCGATCAGCCGGGACAGGTCCTCGGCGTGCTCCTCGGGTGTGGTCTCGGTCGAGCCGTCGGTGCGCCGGCTTCGCTCCACGCCGCGCGGGTCGTACGTGACGACGGTGCGGTCGCGGAAGTGCGCGGCCAGCGTCCCGAAGCCCGCCGCGCCCATCGGCGAGCCGATGAGCAGCAGCGGCGGCTCCGAGGCCGAGGAGCCGGGGCGGACGTCGTAGGTGAGGACGGCGCCCGGGGTCTGCAGGGTCCGGGTCTGCGGTTCGGTCATGCCGGGGAGACCGCCCGCCGAGCCCGGACTCATCGGTCAGCCCCTGGCGCGCTCGGTCCCCCGGCCCTCGCGGACCTTGACCGAGATCTCGATCGGTGTCCCGTGGAAGCCGAAGCGCTCGCGCAGCTTGCGCTCCAGGAACCGCCGGTAGCCGGCCTCCAGGAAGCCGGTCGAGAACACGACGAACCGCGGCGGGCGGACGTCGGCCTGCGTCAGGTACTTGATCTTCGGAGCGCGGCCACCGCGGGCCGGCGGCGGCGTCTCCTGCACCAGCGCCCGGACGTAGGTGTTCAGCTCCGCCGTCGGCACCCGCGTCTCCCACGAGGCGAGCGCCTCGCGCAGGTGCTGGGCGAGCTTGTCGACGCCGCGGCCGGTCATGGCCGAGATGTTCACGCGCGACGCCCACTTCACCCGCGCCAGGTCGCGCTCGATCTCGCGCTCCAGCTGCAGGCGCCGGTCCTCGTCGAGGGTGTCCCACTTGTTGAAGGCGATGACCAGCGCGCGGCCGGCCTCGATCACCTGGGTGATCACCCGCTGGTCCTGCTCGCTGACCACCTCGTCGGCGGCCAGCAGGACGACGCCGACCTCGGCGGCCTGGATGGCGGCCTCGGTGCGCAGGCTGGCGTAGTACTCCATGCCGCTGGCGGTGTTCACCTTGCGACGCAGGCCAGCGGTGTCGACGAACCGCCACTCCTCGCCGCCGAGGGTGACGATCGAGTCGACCGGGTCGACGGTGGTGCCGGCGACCGAGTCCACGACCGACCGCTCGTCCTTCGCCAGCCGGTTGAGCAGGCTGGACTTGCCGACGTTGGGCCGGCCGACCAGCGCCACCCGGCGCGGACCGCCCTCCTCCTCCTGCTCGCGCGGGGCCTCGGGCATCGCCTCGAGGACCAGGTCGAGCAGGTCGCCGCTGGCCCGGCCGTGCAGCGCGCTGACCGGCTGCGGCTCGCCGAGCCCCAGCGACCACAACTCCGCGGCGTTGGACTCGCTGCGCTCGTCGTCGACCTTGTTGGCCACCAGGATCACCGGCCGGTCGCTGCGGCGCAGGATCCGCGCGGCGGCCAGGTCGGTGTCGGTGGCGCCCACCTGGCTGTCGACGACGAGCACGATGACGTCGGCGGTCCTCATCGCGTACTCGGCCTGACGGGTGATCGAGGCGCCGAGGCCGCTGGCCCTGGGGTCCCAGCCGCCGGTGTCGACGACGGTGAACCGCTTGCCGTTCCACAGCGCCTCGTAGGCGATGCGGTCGCGGGTGACCCCCGGGGTGTCCTGGACGACGGCGGCGCGGCGGCCCAGGAACCGGTTGACCAGCGTGGACTTGCCGACGTTGGGCCGGCCGACGATCGCGACGACCGGCAGCGGACCGGGCTGCTCGCTCACGCGTCCTCCTCGCTGGCGCTCGTCGAACCCATGAGCGGCGCTGCTGTGTCCTTGCGTGACCTCGCGAGCTCGGTCACGACGCGGCCCCCACCGTCGAGAGCGCCAGCTCCACCACCCGGTCGACCACGCCCTCGCGGTCCAGGTGGGTGCTGTCGACGACCACGGCGTCCTCGGCCGGGCGCAGCGGGCTGTCGGCGCGGCTGCTGTCGTACTCGTCGCGGCGGCGCAGGTCGGCGGCGAGCTCGGCGATCTCGTCCGGCGTGCTCAGGCCCAGCTGGGCCGCCCGGCGCTGGGCGCGGGCCTCGGGCGCCGCGGTCAGGTACACCTTCAGCGTCGCGCCGGGCAGGACGACGGTGCCGATGTCCCGGCCCTCGACGACGACCGCGTCGGCCGCCGCTACCAGCGCGCGCTGCTGGTCGACCAGCCGGCGGCGCACCGACGGCACGGCCGACACCGCCGAGACGGCGCGGGTGACCTCCGGGCCGCGGATGCGGACGGCGACGTCGACGCCGTCGACCTGCACCAGCTCGGTGCCGGCCGCCGTCCCGACCTCGATGCGGGCGGCGGCCACGGCGGCGGCCACGGCCTCGGCGTCCTCCGGGTCCACCCCGGCGTCCAGGACGGCGACCGTCGCGGCGCGGTACATCGCGCCGGTGTCCAGGTAGGCCGCTCCCAGCCGCGACGCGACCGCACGGGCGACGCTGGACTTGCCCGTCCCCGACGGGCCGTCCAGCGCGATCTGTCCCAGGAAGCCGCTCACTGGGCGATGTCCCGCCGCAGCGCCACGGCCCCGCGCAGGTACACGTGCTGCACCTCGGCGCGCGGCCGGTCGGTCTCCACGTGCGCCATCAGCCGCAGCACCCGCGGCAGCGCGTGGGGGACGCCGATCTCGGTGGCGCACATCAGCGGCACGTCGCCGAAGCCGAGCTCGCGGGCGGCCAGCGCCGGGAACTCCGAGACGAGGTCGGGGGTGGCGGTGAACAGGATGCTGATGACGTCGTCGTGTTCCAGCTGGTTGCGCTGCATGACCGCGCTCACCAGCTCGCGGGTCGCGTCGAGGACCAGCTCCCGCTCGTCGGCGTCCACCTGCGTCGCGCCCCGGATGGCTCGGACGGCCACTGCCACTCTCCTCGATCGGTGCGGGGCGACGGATCGCCGTGCCCCCCGGTCGAGTCTAGGTACCGGCGCGGGGCACCCGATCCGCGGTCAGGTCGCGGACCTCCGCGTAGCGCTCGCGGACGGCGGGCACCGGGTCGGCCTCGTAGACCTCGGTGGCCGCACTCGGCCAGACCGGCGGGGTGTCGCCGCCGGCGAGCACCCACGCCGCCTGCCGGGCGGCACCGTCGGCCACGTACTCCCCCGGCGGTGGGACGAGCACCGGCACGCCGAGGACGGCGGGGGCGATCCGGCGGACCGCCTCGGAGCGCGCCCCGCCGCCGACGAGGAACACCCGGCGCACCGGCGTCCCCCCGGCGGCCACGGCCGCGAGCCCGTCGGCCAGCCCGCACAGCAGGCCCTCGACGGCCGCCCGCGCCAGGTGCGCCGGATCGCCGGTGGACAGGGTGAGGCCGTGCAGCGCCCCGGTGGCGTACGGCCGGTTGGGCGTCCGTTCCCCCTCCAGGTAGGGCACGAGCACCAGACCGCCCGCGCCGGCCGGCGCGGACAGCGCCAGCCGGGACAGCTCCGCGTGGTCGACCCCGAGCAGCCGGGCCGTCGCGTCGAGCACGCGGGCGGCGTTGAGGGTGGTGACCAGCGGGAGGAAGTGCCCGGTGGCGTCCGCGAACCCGGCGACGGTGCCGGTCGGGTCGGTCATCGGTGTGGTGGAGACGGTGGAGACCACCCCCGAGGTGCCGATGGAGACGACCACGTCGCCGGGCTCGGCGGCCAGGCCGAGCGCCGCGGCGGCGTTGTCCCCCGTGCCCGGGCCGAGCGCCGCTCCCGCGTCGCCGGTCAGCGAGCCGGCGGCGACCGTTCCGGCCTGCTCCGCCGGGCCCAGCACGCGCGGGACGACGGGGGTGCGCCCGAAGGCCCGCTCCAGCAGGTCGAGGCGGTAGTCGCCGGTGACGGAAGACCAGTAGCCGGTGCCGCTGGCGTCCCCGCGGTCGGTGACGAGCGCAGCCAGGCTCTGCCGGCCACCCGCCGCCCCACCCCCGCGACGCCCCGCCAGCTCCCAGGTCAGCCAGTCGTGCGGCAGGCACACCGCCGCGGTGCGGGCGGCGCTCGCGGGCTCGTGCTCGGCCAGCCAGCGCAGTTTGGTGACCGTGAAGGAGGCGACCGGCACCAGCCCCACCGCGTCGGCCCACGCCCGGCCACCGGCCTCCGGCCCGCCCAGCTCGGCCACCAGGTCGGCCGCGGCACCCGCGGAGCGGGTGTCGTTCCACAGCAGCGCCGGGCGGACCACCGCGCCGTCCTCGTCGAGGCAGACCATCCCGTGCTGCTGCCCGCCGACGGCGACGGCGGCGACGTCGCCGAGGCCGCCGGCCTCGGCGAGGGCATCCTGCAGCGCCGCCCGCCACGCGGCCGGGTCGACCTCCGTGCCGTCGGGGTGCGGCGCCCGGCCCTCCCGGACCAGGCGACCGCTTGGCGCGTCGCGGACCACGACCTTGCACGACTGGGTCGACGAGTCGACCCCGGCCACCAGTGTCATGACGGAGTGCCTACCGGAGTCAGCGGGCGCCGAGGAGGTGCTCCACCGCCAGCTGCGAGAGCCGCACCTGGCCGCCGGGACGGGCGCCGGCGGCCTCGGCGTCGAACTCCTCGAACGCCGCGCGGTCGGCCAGCAGGTCCTCGTACGTCTCGCCGGCGGCCAGCGTCGGGCGCGCCAGCTCGGGCACGCGCGCGGCGGCGAGCGCCTCCTGCACCTCCGGGTCGGCGCGGAAGGCCGCCGCCCGCTCCTCGAGCAGCAGGTAGGTGCGCATGTTGGCCGCAGCCGAGGCCCACACCCCGTCGACGTCCTCGGTGCGCAGCGGCTTGTAGTCGAAGTGCCGCGGCCCGTCGTAGGCCGGACCCCCGTTCGGGCCGCCGTGCTCGAGCAGGTCGACGGTGCCGAAGGCGCTGAGCAGGTCGCCGTGGCCGAAGACGAGGTCCTGGTCGAACTTGGGCCCGTGTTGGCCGTTGAGGTCGATGTGGAAGAGCTTGCCCTGCCACAGCGCCTGCGCGATGCCGTGCGTGTAGTTGAGGTTGGCCATCTGCTCGTGGCCGACCTCCGGGTTCACGCCGACCAGGTCGGCGTGCTCGAGGGTGGCGATGAAGGCCAGGGCGTGCCCGATGGTCGGCAGGAAGATGTCGCCGCGGGGCTCGTTCGGCTTGGGCTCCAGGGCGAACCGCAGCCCGTAGCCGCGGTCCTCCGAGTACTGCGCCAGGGTGTCGATGCCCTCGCGGTAGCGGTCCAGGGCGGCACGCAGGTCCTTGGCGGAGTCGACCTCCGCGCCCTCGCGGCCGCCCCACAGCACGTAGGTCCGTGCGCCGAGCTCGGCGGCGAGATCCATGTTCCGCATGACCTTGCGCAGCGCGTACCGGCGGACGTCGCGGTCGTTGGCGGTGAGCGCGCCCTCCTTGAACACCGGGTGGGTGAACAGGTTGGTCGTGGCCATCGGGACGACGAGGCCGGTCTCGGCCAGCGCCTTCTTGAACCGCTCGATGACCCGGCCGCGCTCGGCGTCGTCGCTGCCGAACGGGATCAGGTCGTCGTCGTGGAAGGTGACGCCGGCGGCACCCAGCTCGGCGAGGCGGTGCACGCTCTCCACCGGGTCGAGCGCCGGACGGGTCGCGTCGCCGAACGGGTCGCGGGCCTGCCAGCCGACCGTCCAGAGTCCGAAGGTGAACCGGTCGTCCTTGGTGGGCTGCGGCGCGGTCATGCGATCTCCCTCGGTCGGGTTTTGTTCTTCCGTAGAACATAAAGCAGCGACCCGGCTAGCCTCAAGGGGTGCGGACGTCGGAGGGCACCGGGGCGCGGCAGTCGACGCTGCGCAGCAGCAACCTGGCCCTCGTGCTGCGCACCGTCTGCGCCGCCGACGCGCCGCTGTCACGGGCCGACGTCGCCGTCCGCACCGGGACGACGCGGGCGACCGCCGCCCGGCTGGTCGACGAGCTGGTCGCCGGCGGGCTGCTCGACGAGGGCGAGCGCCTGGCGCTGCCCCGCCGCGGTCGCCCGGCCACCCCGCTGCTGCCCGGCGCCCGGATCGGCGCGCTGGGCCTGCAGGTGGACGCCGGGCTGCTCGCCGCCCGCCTGCTCGACCTGCGCGGCCGGGTGGTCGCCGAGCGCGTCGAGGAGGACGACCTGGTCGGCAGCGACCCCGCGCGCACCCTGGCCCGGCTCGGTGCACTGGCCACCGACCTGCTCGCCGGGCCGGCCGGTGAGCTGCGGCTGGCCGGCGCGGGGCTGGCGCTACCGGGCCTGGTCGACGCCGAGCACGACCTGCTGCTGCGCGCCCCCAACCTCGGCTGGTCCGACGTCGACGCCGTCGGCCTGCTGGCCGCGCACCTCCCGGACGCGCTGCGCCCGGCGCCGGGCAACGAGGCCGACCTGGCCGCCCGCACCGTGGCCGAGACCGCGCCGGGGCGCCCCGGCCCGCTGCGCGACTTCCTCTACCTCTCCGGGCAGATCGGCATCGGCGGCGCCGCGGTCGTCGGCGGGCGGGTGATGACCGGCAGCGCCGGCTGGGCCGGCGAGGTGGGGCACGTCTGCGTGGACCCCGACGGGCCGGCCTGCCGCTGCGGCTCGACCGGCTGCCTGGAGCAGTACGCCGGGCGGCACGCGCTGCTCGGCGCCGCCGGGCTCCCGCTGGACACCACGCCGGCGGAGGTCGTCGACCGCGCCGCGGCCGGGGACGCCGACGTCCGGCGGGCGCTCGACGCCGCGGCCCACGCGCTGGGCGTCGCGCTGGCCGGCGTGGTCAACGTGCTCGACCTGCCGGCCGTCGTCCTCGGCGGGCACCTGGCCGCGCTGGCCGGCCCGCTGCGCCCCCGGCTCGAGGAGCTGCTGGGCCGGCGGGTCCTCTCGGCGCGGTGGCGCCGTCCGGTGGTGGCGGCCGTGACCGGTCCCCCGGCGGCGGGTGCCACGGGAGCCGCCCTGCGCGCACTGGACGACGTGCTGGCCGACCCGGTCCGCCGGCTCGGCTGAGCCCGCCGGCCGGCCCCGCACCCCCGTCGCCGCCGTCCCCGAGGCCACGGACCGCACCCACGACCCGGAAGGACCCACCCCGTGACCGCATGGCCGTGGCTGGCAGCAGCGATCCTCTCCGAGGTCAGCGCGACCCTGGCGTTGCGCGCCGCGACCGACCGGCCCGCGTGGTTCGTGCTCACCGCGGTCGGCTACACCGCGTCCTTCGTCCTCCTGGCCGCCGTCCTCCGCCGCGGCATGGCCATCGGCGTGGCCTACGGCATCTGGGCGGCGAGCGGCGTCACCCTGACCGCCCTCGCCGCAGCCGCCCTCTTCGACGAGGCGCTCACGGCCGTCATGGGGCTGGGCTTCGCGGCCATCGTGGCCGGGGTCCTGCTGGTCGAACTCGGCTCCCACCGGGCCGAGCAGTCCTCCGGAGGTGTCCGGTGACCTGGCTGCTGCTGGGCGCGGCGATCGTCTCGGAGGTCGCGGGGACGATGTTCCTGCGCGCCTCCGACGGCCTGCGGAGGAAGCGGTGGATCCCCGCGATCGCCACCGCCTACGTCGTCTCCTTCGGGTTCCTGACGCTCGCGCTCGCCCGGGGCATGACCGTCGGCGTGGCCTACGGCGTCTGGGCTGCCAGCGGCATCGCCCTCACCGCCGTCATCGCCCGTGTCGCCTTCCGGGAACCGCTCACCCGCACGATGGGCGCGGGCATCGCCCTGGTCGCCCTCGGCGTCCTGCTCGTCGAGCTGGGCGCCGCATCCCGCTGACCGGGCACCGCGTGCGTACTGCCCGGACCCTGGCGGCGGGCAGGGCGGGCCCTACAGGCCGACGGCCTCCTCCAGCGCGCCGACCTCGGCGCGGGAGAGCCGGCGGATCGACCCGCTGCGCATGCGCTCGAGCTTGACCGGGCCGACGGCGGTGCGGGTCAGCCGGGACACGGGCAGCCCGACGTGCGCCAGCAGCCGCCGGACGATGTGCTTGCGGCCCTCGTGCAGCACGACCTCGACGACGGACTGCCCGGCGTGGGTGTCGACCACCCGGAAGGAGTCGACCTTCACCGGGCCGTCCTCCAGCTCCACCCCCGAGCGCAGCCGGCGGGCCAGGTCACGCGGGATCGAGCCCGACACCTGCGCCAGATAGGTCTTCTTGACCTCGTAGGAGGGGTGCGCGAGGCGGTGGGCCAGCTCGCCGTCGTTGGTGACCAGCAGCAGGCCCTCGGTGTCCTGGTCCAGCCGGCCGACGTGCACCAGGCCGGGTGCCAGGTCGCCGACCATGTCCCCGACGGTCGGCCGGTTCCGGTCGTCGCTCATCGCGGTGAGGACGCCCGGCGGCTTGTTCAGCGCGTAGGTGACGCGGTCGTCGCGCAGCTCGATGCGGACGCCGTCGACGGCGATCTTGTCCCGCTCCGGATCGACCCGCATGCCCTGCACGGCGACCGTCCGGCCGTTCACGCTGATCCGGCCCTGGTCGACCATGTTCTCCACGACGCGGCGGGAGCCGACCCCGGCGCGGGCGAGGACCTTCTGCAGCCGCTCCCCCTCCGCCGAGGCGTCGGTGCCGCTGCGGGCGCGGTCGCCGGGGTGCACGGGGGCGAGCTCCATGTCCTCCGACCAGCGCTCGTCGGGGCCGGGAGTGCTGTCGTCGTGCGGGGCGGTGTCCATCGCCGTCCAGTCTCCCACCCGGCGTCCCGTCGTCCCCGCCCCCGCTGTGCCCGACCCTCGCGCCGTTCCTGCCGCCCTCGCGCCGGTGCAGCAGCGCGAAAACGCGGGGAACGGCGCGGGAGTGCCGGCGTCGTTCGCCCGGCCCCTCTGCAGGGTCCCGCCGCGAGCGCGCGGGGGGCGGGGGCAGAGGGGTCCTCTTTCAGGCGTCGGGGTGCTCGTCCAGCACGGACGACGGCTCGGGCAGCAGCGGCCCCAGCCCGGGCAGCTCGTCGAGGCTCTCCAGCCCCAGCCGCTCGAGGAACAGCGGGGTGGTCGCGTACAGCCCGCCGCCGCTGTCGGGGTCGGTGCCGACCTCGGACACCAGCCCGCGGGAGATCAGTGTGCGCATGACGCCGTCGACGCCGACGCCACGGATCGCCGACACCCGGGCGCGGGTCACCGGCTGGCGGTAGGCGATGACGGCGAGGGTCTCCAGCGCCGCCTGGGTGAGCCGGCTGCGCTGCCCGTCGACGAGGTAGCGCTCGACGACGCCGGAGTGCTCCTCGCGGGTGTAGAGCCGCCAGCCCTCCCCCACCCGGCGCAGCGTGATGCCGGCGCCGCGCTCGTCGTAGGACGCCGCCAGCGCCGCCAGCTCGGCGCGCACCCGCGGCACCGGGCAGCCCAGCGCGCCGGCCAGCGTCCCCTCGTCGACCGGGGTGTCGACGACGAACAGCAGCGCCTCCAGTCCGCCGCGCAGCGCGGCCGGGTCGAGATCGGGCTCCGGCTCGGGTGCGGCCTCCGGTTCCGGCTCGGCCTCCGGTTCCGGCTCGGGCGGCGGGACGGCGGCGACGGGCGGGGCCGGCGGCGCGGGCTCCTCGACCGGATCGGGTTCGGCTGCCGCCGCCGGCCGCTCGGCGACGCGGGCGGCGAGCTCCGCGGCGACGGCGTTCCAGGTCGCGGGGTCGGGGCCGTCGCGCTGCTCGGCCTCCTCGCGGGTGGCGGCCAGCTCCTCGGCCAGCGCGTCCCACGAGATGGGCGGCCGCTCCTCCTCCGTCACGAGTACTCCCCGTCGACGAAGACCGCGGGTTCCGGGTCCGCGCCGCCGGTCCAGCGCACGTGCAGCTCCCCGAGCGGGGTGAGCTGCTCGAACACCACCCGCTGCTGGCGGTAGAGCTCCAGCAGGGCGAGGAACCGGGCGACCACCTCGAGGGTGTGCCCGCAGTCCGCGGTCAGCGCCCGGAAGCTCGCCGTCCCGGCCGCGAGGAGCTGGTTGCGCACGAGCAGGAGCTGCTCGGACACGCTCACGGCCGGCGCGTGCAGGTGGGAGATCCCGACCGTGGGCGGCACCTTCGGGGTCAGCGCCCTGGTGGCCAGCGCGGCGAACTGCTCGGGGGTGACGCCGAGCAGCACCTCGGGCAGCAGGTCGGCGAGGCGCGGTTCGAGCCCGACGTCGCGCGCGAAGCGGCGGACGGCGCCGGCCTCGCGCTCGCGCAGGAAGGCGGCGGCCTGCTTGTAGGCGCGGTACTGCAGCAGCCGGGCGAAGAGCAGGTCGCGCGCCTCGAGCAGCTCGAGGTCCTCGTCGTCCTCCACCTCGGCGGCCGGCAGCAGCCGGGCGGCCTTGAGGTCGAGCAGCGTGGCGGCCACGACGAGGAACTCGCTGGCCTGGTCGAGGTGCAGCTCGTCGCCGAGCGCGCGCAGGTGGGCGATGAACTCGTCGGTCACCCGGGACAGCGCGATCTCGGTGACGTCGAGCTTGTGCTTGCCGATCAGCTGCAGCAGCAGGTCGAACGGGCCCTCGAAGTTCGTCAGCTTGACGGTGAACCGTCCGCTGCCGACCTCCGGCGCACTCGTCGCTGTCACACGGTCAGCTTACGAGCGGTCACCGACGGTTCCGGGCTCGCGCGCGGGCCCGCCGGCCGTCGGCGTGTGGCGGCCCGACACGCCGGCCACGACGACCACCCGCCCGTGAACACCGCGACGGGCGGTCACTTCCCCTTGAGCCGCGAGACGAGCACCGAGTCCTCGCCGCGCTCGGCGAGGTCGGCGAGCAGCACGTTGATCGCCTCGCGGACGATGCGGCCGCGGTCGGCGGCGACGCCGTACCGGCCGCGCAGCGTGAGTCGCGCGCTCTCCAGCGCCAGCAGCTCCTCGGCGGAGATGTAGACGGTGATCTTCTCGTCGTGCTTGGTCCGCTCGGTGCGCTGCGCCCGGCCGCGGGTGGGCCGGACCGGCGTCACGGCGGGAGCGGGCTGGCGGAAGGAGGCCAGCGGGTCGGCGTCGTCCGCACCGCCGGGCACCAGGGTGAGCGGCGCGGTGGTCTCGCCGTCGCCCCGGCGGGCCGGCCCGCCGCGCAGCGCGGGCGAGCTCACCGTGGCGCTGATGCTCGGCAGCTCGGTGACCTCGGGCGCCGGGGCGGCGTCGGTGCGGCGGAACAGCTCCGCAGCACCCGGCAGGGTCGGACGGCGAGTCACGCCGCCACCTCGCTGGCGCTCGGCGGCTGCGGGCCCCGGCGTGCTGTGCTCAGGGGTGATCTCGCGAGCTCGATCACAGTGCCAGGACCTCCTTGGCCAGGTCGCGGTAGGCCGACGCGCCCGTGGACGTCGGCGCCCAGGTGGTGATCGGCTGACCGGCGACCGTGGTCTCGGGGAAGCGCACGGTCCGCTGGATGACGGTCTGGAACACGGTGTCGCCGAATGCCTCGACCACCCGGCTGAACACCTCGCGGCAGTGCACGGTGCGCGCGTCGTACATCGTGGCGAGGATCCCGGAGATCTCCAGCTCGGGGTTGAGCCGCTCCTTGACCTTCTCGATGGTGTCGACGAGCAGGGCCACGCCGCGCAGCGAGAAGAACTCGCACTCCAGCGGGATGACGACGCCCTGCGCGGCGGTCAGCGCGTTGACCGTCAGCAGGCCCAGCGAGGGCTGGCAGTCGATGAGGATGTAGTCGTACTCGTCGCGGACGTCGGCCAGCACCCGCAGCAGCGTCTGCTCACGCGCCACCTCACTGACCAGCTGCACCTCGGCGGCGGACAGGTCGATGTTGCTCGGGACCAGGTCCAGGCCGGTGATGTCGGTGGACACCCGCACGTCCTTGAGCGAGGTCCGCCGCTCCATGAGGGCGTTGTAGATGGTCCGGTCGAGGTTCTGCGCCGGGACGCCGAGGCCCACCGAGAGCGCGCCCTGCGGGTCGAGGTCGATGAGCAGCACCTTGCGGCCGTACTCCACCAGCGCGGCACCCAGGTTGATGGTCGACGTCGTCTTGCCGACGCCGCCCTTCTGGTTGCACATCGCGATGATCCGCGCGGGGCCGTGCTGCGTCAGCGGCTTGGGGTCCGGCAGCCGGCGCATGCGCGCGCGGGCCGGGTCCAGCCGGGGCGCGGCCGCGCCCATCTCGGGCTCGGGGTCGGTCGGGAGCGCGAAGGCCTGGCCCGCCGCGTCCCCTCGGATCGCCATCGCTGTCGTGTCCTCCACCTCGTGCCCGTTCCGGCTCGCACCGGGAGCGGTCAGTCGTTCTGCCGCGCGGGATGCACCGACGGTAAGGAGATCACCACGCTTCACCCAGGAGGCACGCCGCATGTCGTGTCGACTTGGCGACCCGTGACAACACAGCCGTCACATGCAGCCGGAACCCCTGGCAGAAGACGCCGAGGAAATCCGCGGACGCCTGTCAGGTCAGGGCGCGCGGGTGGCTGCTGGCGTACACCTCGCGCAGCCGGTCGACCGTGACGAGCGTGTACACCTGCGTGGTCGTCACCGACGCGTGGCCGAGCAGCTCCTGGACGACGCGGACGTCGGCCCCGCCGTCGAGCAGGTGGGTGGCGAAGGAGTGCCGCAGCGTGTGCGGCGAGACCTGGGCTGTCAGCCCCGCCCGCTCTGCCGCCGTCCGCAGGATCGCCCAGGCACTCTGCCGCGACAGCGACCCGCCGCGGGCGTTGAGGAACAGCGCACCGCCGCGCACCCCGGTACGGCCCGCCGCGGCCAGCGCCGGACGGGCGCGCACCAGGTAGTCCTCCACCGCCCGCAGCGCGTAGGACCCGACCGGCACGATCCGCTGCTTGCCGCCCTTGCCGGCCAGCCGCACCACCGACTGGCCGCGGTCGAGGTCGTCGACGGCCAGCCCGACCGCCTCGGAGATGCGCGCCCCGGTCCCGTAGAGCACCTCCAGCAGCGCCCGGTCGCGCAGCCCGCGCGGCCCCTCCAGCGCGCCGGCGGCCTCGATCAACGCGACCACCGACTCCACCGGTACCGCCTTGGGCAGCCGCCGCGCCGGGGACGGTGGGCGCACCTCGTGGGCGACGTCGTCGGGCACCAGGCCGTCGAGCAGCGCAAAGCGGTGCAGTCCCCGGACGGCGACCACCGCGCGCGCCGCCGAGGTCGCCGACAGCGGCGGGTGGTCGTCGTCCCCCTGCCGGAGCGCGGCGAGGAACCCGGCGACGTCGGACTCGGCCACCTCGCCCAGCTCGCGCACGCCGGCGGCGTCGAGGAACTCGGTGTAGCGGCGCAGGTCGCGGCGGTAGGAGGAGATGGTGTTGGCGGCCAGGCCGCGCTCGACGGTGAGGTGGTCGAGGTAGCCGGTGACGACCCGCTCGACCGCGGACGTGGTGGACGTCGTCAGGCCCTGCCCCTGGTCCTGCCGTCGCGCGCCGGTCCGCTCCTCGCTCGCCGGCGCTCGCTGCGATGCTCCCGTCGCTGTCGTCAGGACAGCACCTCCGCCAGGGGGACGGCGGTCATCCCGTGCGCCTCGGCCACCTCGGGCAGCACCACCTGCCCGGCGACGACGTTGACCCCGTGGGCCAGTGCCGGGTCGGCGTGGACGGCGGCCGCGGTGCCCTCGTTGGCCAGCGCCATGACGTAGGGCAGCGTCACGTTGGTGAGCGCGTGGGTCGAGGTGTTGGGGACCGCGCCGGGCATGTTGGCCACGCAGTAGAAGACCGAGTCGTGCACCGGGAAGGTCGGGTCGTCGTGGGTGGTGGGGCGGGTGTCCTCGAAGCAGCCGCCCTGGTCGACGGCGATGTCGACCAGCACCGAACCCGGCTTCATCCGCGACACCAGCTCGGTGCTGACCAGCGTCGGCGCCTTCGCACCCGGGACGAGCACCGCGCCGATGACCAGGTCGGCGTCGAGGACGGCCCGCTCCACCTCGTAGGCATTGGAGGCGACCGTCTGCAGGTGGCCCTGGTAGATGCGGTCGGCGGCGCGCAGCTTGTCGATGTCCCGGTCGAGGACGACGACCTCGGCCTGCATGCCCAGCGCGATCGCGGCGGCGTTCATGCCGGAGACGCCGGCGCCGATGACGACCACCTTGGCCGCGTAGACGCCGGAGACACCACCGAGCAGCACGCCGCGCCCGCCGTGCGCGCGCTCCAGGCTGTGCGCGCCGACCTGCGGCGCCATCCGGCCGGCGACCTCCGACATCGGGGCGAGCAGCGGCAGCGCGCCGCCGGCGGTCTGCACCGTCTCGTAGGCGATCGCGGTGGTGCCGGAGGTGACGAGCGCGTCGGTGCACTCCTTGGACGCCGCGAGGTGCAGGTAGGTGAACAGCGTCTGCCCGGCACGCAGCCGGGAGTACTCCTCGGCCACCGGCTCCTTGACCTTGAGCAGCAGGTCGGCGTCGGCCCACACGTCGTCGGCGTCGGCCACGGTCGTCGCCCCCGCGGCGGTGTAGTCGCCGTCCGGGATGGACGAGCCCTCCCCCGCGCCCCGCTCGACGAGCACCGTGTGCCCGGCCCGCACCAGCTCGGTCACCCCCGCCGGGGTGAGCGCCACCCGGTACTCCCGGTTCTTGACCTCTCGGGGAACCCCGACCCGCATCGTCCGCTCTCCTGGTCCCGGTGAGACGTCCCGAGGGTGACGGGCGCCGCACCGCGTCGTGGGCCTCCCCGGTGGGGGCGCGCCTCGCGCGGAGTGTAGGCAGGGCGGAGCGGCCCGGGCGGCCCGGCGTGCCAGGTACCCCCGTTGGGGGCAGCCCCTCTCCTGGAGTCCCGGCAGCCCGCGCCCGGACCTGGCCCCGTCCGGAGGCTCGCCGCGAGCGTGCGAGCGGCGAGGAGGACGAGCTCCTCCTCCGAGGCGTGGAGGGGAAGGGTGGTCCTCGCTCAGCCGGCGCTGGTCGCGTACCCGCAGGCGGTGACGGCGGCGCTGCAGACGTCCTCGTCCTGCTGCCCGGTGCCCCCGCTGGCGCCGAGCGCCCCGACCAGCTGCCCGTCGGCGTAGACCGGAACGGCACCCGGCTGCGGCGTGAAGCGGCCCCCGGTCATCGCGCTGAGCGCGGTGGAGAAGTTCGGCAGGCTGTCCAGCTTGGACTTCTGCCCCGCGCTGGGCATGCCGTAGGCCGCCGCGGTCCAGGCCTTGCCCTGGGCGACGTCGGTGGAGATCCACGGCGCGCCGTCGGTGCGGAGCAGAGCCACGAGGTGACCCGCCGCGTCCATCACGGCGAAGGACATGGGCACGCCGACCCGGGCGCACTCCTCCCGGGCAGCGGTGAGGAGGGCCAGGGCCTGGTCGGAGGTCAGCACGGGGTCAGCCTGCCAGCGCCCCCGGGGTCTCCGCCTGCGGGGAGGGCGGCCAGGGCGGAAGGTGGGCGGGTCCGTCGTCCGACCGGAGGAGTGCCCGTGCCGCTGTACGCCCCGTCCCCCGCGCTGCGCGGTCGCCAGCTCGCCGCCGACGTCGGGCTGCTGGCCTGGCTGGTGCTGTGGGTGCTGGTCGCCCGGACGGTGCACGGTGCGGTCCTCGTCCTGGCCGAGCCGGGCCGCGCCGTCGAGGACCTCGGCGCATCGGTCGCCGGCAGCATGGCCTCGGCCGCGCAGGCCGCCGAGGACGTCCCCCTGGTCGGCGACGAGCTGGCCGCACCGTTCGAGGCCCTGGCCTCTGCGGGCGGGTCGGTCGGCGGCGCGGGGCAGGCAGCGCAGGACGCCGTCGGCACGCTGGCCACGGTGCTCGCCGTCGTCCTCGTGGTCCTCCCGGTGGGCTGGGCGCTGCTGCGCTGGCTGCCGTGGCGGCTGGGCTGGGCACGGGACGCCGGCGCGGCCCGGCAGCTGGCCGTGGCAGATCCGGACGTGCTCGCGGCGCGGGCGCTGGCGACCGCCCCGCTGTCCCGGCTGGCCGCCCTGCCGCCGGGCACCGCCGACGCGTGGCGCGCCGGCGACCCCGCCGCGACCCGCGCGCTGGCAGCCGTGGAGCTGGAGCGCCTCGGCGTGCCCGGCGCCGGCCTCCTCGGTCCGCCACCGACGCCCGGGCCGGCGCCGACCGCTCCGTGACGGCCCTCGGCGCGCTGCGGGAGACCCGTCGTCGGTGCACACGTCCGGGACGCGCCGGCTGGCGGGTTCCCGGTTCGGCGCTCCTGGCGGGTCGTCGTTCCCGGTTCCATGCTGCCTACTGCGTCCTCGCCGGGCGCAGGGCGTCCGTGCCACCACCGGCACGCCAGAGGTCGAGGTCATGCGCGGTCGCGACGACACGACTGCGCGACCCCCGCGGCCCTGGTCGGCATCGCTGCCTCGGCGGTCCTGCTGCTGATCGCCGTCCTCGCGGTGCTCGCCGTGGCCCCCGGGCGACCGCGGACGGCGGACGCGGCGCTCCCGCTGTGGGCCTGTGGGTGGACGCCGCCGGCGCCACGGTGCGCGGCGCGCGCGTCGCCGGCCGGGAGCTGCCGGTCAACGGTGCGCTCGGGCCCTGGGACCTCGGGTTCTTCCTCGACGGCGCGCCGCCGGACGGCGTCGAGGTCCGGTTGCTGGTGGACCAGCCCGCCGGTGCGCTGGCGCTGCGCGTCGCCGACCGGAGTGACGACCTCGCTGCCGTGCCCGGCGCCACCCCGCCACGGGGACGGGTGCTCGTGACACCCCACCTGTGGGTGGTGCACGGGATCGAGCTGTGAGCCCACCCGGTGCGCAACGCCCGGGGCCGCACCGTGGGTCGATTGGGCTTGAGGTGACCGGTGGGACTGCCGATGTCGGGGAGGACACCGGGAGGTACTGCGTGGCACGACGGACACGACGGCGGGGACGCGGGACCGGCACGGTCGCCGCGGTGGCGGCGGTCGGGCTGATCGCGCTCAGCGGCCCGGTCACCGAGGTCGCCGCGACGGTGACCGCCTCCCGGACGCCGCTGCCCGCCGTCCCCGCACCGGCGGCCGCCCTGCCCGGCCCGGTGCGCGTCGTCGCCCCGGCGCCCGCCGCACCGGCCGCCGTCCCACCGGTGGGCGTCGTGGCCGTCCCGCGCCCGCAGCCGATCGAGGTCCGGGTGCGGCCCGGCGTGCCCCACGGCGTGATGCCCGACACCGACCCGCCGCCGTCGGCGTGCGGCGGCTACGCCAACCCGCGGCGGATCCTCCCGGGCGTGGTGCCCGGCGTCGCCTCGGCCACGGTGAGCTGGCAGGCCGACGGCTCCACCGAGGTGCAGCGGTACCGCGTGCAGGCGGTCAGCCAGCAACTGGTCAGCGGCCTGCAGCCGGACCCGCCGTTCCAGATCGCCGCCCAGCCCGCGGACTGCGTGCCGGTCACGGTGACCTTCGCCGGCCTGACCTCCGGCGTCCCCTACGTGTTCTGGCTGGAGGAGGAGGTGCCCGACTCCTTCGGCGTGCTGCGCTGGGTGCAGGTGGGCACCTCGTCCGCCGTCGTCATCGCGTGAGGACCCCGTCCTCCCGGGTCAGGTGGCGTCGGCGGGGCGCAGCTGCGGGGCGGTCGCCCGGACCCGGGCCGCGGCCAGGACGCCGATGACCGCCGAGGAGTTGCGGATGCCCCCGGCGAACACCCGCTGCACCGCCTCGTCCAGGGGCAGCCGCTCCACGGTCATGTCCAGCTCCTCGTGCTCGACGACGAAGCCCTCCGGCCGGTCGACGGCCGACAGCCCCTCGGCGAGGTAGACGAGGACCTGCTCGCTGCAGAAGCCCGGCGTGCTGTAGCTGTTCACCAGCAGCGACCAGCGCTCCGCGGCGAGGCCCGCCTCCTCGGCCAGCTCCCGCTTCGCGGTGGCCAGCGGAGCCTCCCCGTCGGCGTCGCGCAGGCCGGCGGGCAGCTCCCACAGGTAGCCGCGGACCGGGTGGCGGTACTGGCGGACCATCACGATCCGCCCCTCGTCGTCCACCGCGGCGACGCACACGGCACCGATGTGCCGCACGATCTCCCGGACGCTGTCCCCACCGCCGGGCATGGCGACGGTCTCCTTGACGACGGTGATGATGCGGCCGTCGTGCACCGTCTCGGTGGCGAGGACCTCGTACTCCCCCGGCCGGGCGGGCTCCACCATCAGATCCCCACCTCCGGGGTCCCGGGAGCCCAGCGGTCCATCAGATCCCCACCTTCTCGGCCTCGTCGATCGGCACCGGCAGCCGGGCGGACTCGGAGTAGTCGATCGCCGCCTGCACGAACGCCGCGAACAGCGGGTGCGGCCGGGTCGGTCGGCTCTTGAGCTCCGGGTGCGCCTGGGTGCCGACGAAGAACGGGTGCACCTCGCGCGGCAGCTCGGCGAACTCGACCAGCAGGCCGTCCGGCGAGGTGCCCGAGAAGACCAGCCCCGCCTCGCCGATCTTGTCGCGGTAGGCGTTGGCCACCTCGTAGCGGTGCCGGTGCCGCTCGGTGATCTCCGTCGCGCCGTAGGCCTGGGCGACGACCGAGCCCCTCTGCAGCGCCGCCGGGTAGCTGCCGAGGCGCATCGTGCCGCCCATGTCGCCGCGGCCGGCGACGACGTCGACCTGGCTGGCCATCGTGGCGATGACCGCGTCGGGGGTGTCCGGGTCGAACTCGGCGGAGTTGGCCCCGGACAGCCCGGCCAGGTTGCGCGCCGCCTCGATGACCATGCACTGCAGCCCCAGGCACAGACCCAGCAGCGGGACGCTGTTGACCCGCGCGTGGCGGATCGCCCCGAGCTTGCCGTCGATGCCGCGCACGCCGAACCCACCGGGGATGCAGACGCCGTCGACGCCGGCCAGCGCCCGCTCGGCGCCCTCCGGGGTCTGGCAGTCGTCGGAGGGCACCCAGCGGATCTCCACCCGGCTGCGGTGGGCGAACCCGCCGGCCCGCAGCGCCTCGGTCACCGACAGGTAGGCGTCGGGCAGGTCGATGTACTTGCCGACCAGCGCGATCGTCACCGTCTGCTTGGGCGCGTGGACCCGGTCGAGCAGGTCGCCCCACACCGTCCAGTCGACGTCCCGGAAGGGCAGGCCCAACCGGCGGACGACGTAGGCGTCCAGGCCCTCGCGGTGCAGCACCTTGGGGATGTCGTAGATCGACGGCGCGTCGGGGCAGGAGATGACGCCCTCGGCGTCGACGTCGCACATCAGGCTGATCTTGCGCTTGAGCCCGGTGCCGATCTCCCGGTCCGAGCGGCACACCACCGCGTCGGGCTGGATGCCGATGTTGCGCAGCGCGGCGACCGAGTGCTGCGTCGGCTTGGTCTTCAGCTCACCGGACGGCGCGATGTAGGGCACCAGCGAGATGTGCAGGAAGAAGCAGTTGTCCCGGCCGATCTCGTGGCGCACCTGGCGGGCGGCCTCGAGGAAGGGCAGCGACTCGATGTCGCCGACGGTGCCGCCCACCTCGGTGATGACGACGTCCACCCGGTCGGAGGTCCCCTCCGCCGCTGACATGATCCGGGCCTTGATCTCGTTGGTGATGTGCGGGATGACCTGCACGGTGTCACCGAGGTACTCGCCGCGCCGCTCCTTGGCGATCACGTCCGAGTAGACCTGGCCGGTGGTCACGTTCGACCGGCCGGTCAGGTCGGTGTCGAGGAACCGCTCGTAGTGCCCGATGTCCAGGTCGGTCTCGGCGCCGTCCTCGGTGACGAAGACCTCGCCGTGCTGGAACGGGTTCATCGTCCCGGGGTCGACGTTGAGGTAGGGGTCCAGCTTCTGCATGGTGACCCGCAGGCCACGGCTGGACAGCAGGGCCCCCAGGGAGCTGGCCGTCAGGCCCTTGCCGAGGGAGGAGACGACTCCGCCGGTGACGAAGACGAACTTCGTCGGCTGGGAGTTGTGGAGGAGACCCCTCATCCCGTGGTCATAGTCACGCGTGCCATGCGGTCGATCCACGGGAGACGACCGTAACACGATCGGCCGCCTCCCCCTCCCGGCCCGCGGGCGTGCCGTCGGCCACCCCGGCGGCCGCACGGGGGCCGCTGGCCAGCCACACGAGCAGCGGTACCAGCAGGACCGCCGCGGTGGCCGGCAGGGCCACGCCGGAGTCGTTCGCGACCGCCCCGAGGGCGAGGCTGAGCGCGGCGGCCAGCAGCCCGGCCCGCAGGACCGCGAGGTCGCCGGCAGGCAGCAGGTCGCCGCGCCCGCGCAGCAGCCCGGGCCCGCGCAGCGGCCCCGGCAGCCACCCACCCCACCGCCCCCCGCCCGGGCGCACCAGCCAGACGGCGGCGACCAGCGCGACCGGCAGCAGCCAGGCCAGCGGGCTGCCGAACAGGATGCCGACGTTGGCCTCCGCCTTGCGGCTGACCACCGTCCACGCCTCACCGGTGAGCAGCTGCTCGACGAACCGGCCCAGGTGGCTGCGCTCGGACGGCGGACGCAGCCAGTCGACGAACGCCAGCGAGCCGACCGCGGCCACCGCCAGCGCCAGCACCGCCGCCATCCGGGTCACCGTCACGCGCGTGCCGGTGAGCAGCATCGCCAGCAGCAGGAACCCGGGCAGGGCGGCGAGCACCCCGCCGAAGTCGCGGCCCAGCGCCGGCGCCCCGACGACCAGCACGGTGAGCGCCCCGGCGCCGAGCACGACCGCCGCGGTCGCCACCCTGGCCCGGCCGGCCGGCGCCCGGCGGCCGGCCGCGGCGGCGAGGGCGGCGGTGAGCAGCAGCGCGCTGACCCCGAGCAGCCCGAAGCCCAGGTTGCCGTAGCCGGTGAACCGCCCGGCCACGATCGCGTCGTAGCCGAGGAGGCCGTTGAGCTCCAGGGTCGACCCGGTCAGCACGTCGCCCACCAGGGTGCCCAGCGTGATCACCAGGACGGCGGCCGGCGGCCCCAGCGGGTGCCGGCGCCACGGGCCCAGCGCGGCGACGGCGAGCACCGCGAGCGCCGCCAGCAGGACGCTGCCGGCCAGCGCCAGCCGAGGCGCACCGGCCCGCTCCCACGGCAGCAGCCCGGCGAGGTAGCTCGCGACCGGCACCGCGGCGGCCCCGAGCGCGACCGGGCGCACCGCGCCGCGCAGCCGCTCCCCGGCCGGGCGCGGCGCCCGGTCCCGGCGCCGTCCTCCGGCCACCAGCAGGCCCAGGCCGACGACGGCGGTGTTCAGCAGCACCAGGCCGATGAAGAAGGCGCCGGTGCTGCGGTAGTGCACGGCGGCGGCGGTGTTGGCCTGCTCGAGCAGCGGGATCGCCGCGGGCAGCGGCGGCCGCTCGCCGTCGGACCGCAGCGCCTGGCCGTTCATCGACGGCGCCCGCTCCAGGCCGAGCGCGGCCAGCACGGTCGGCGCGACGTCGATGAGCTGCACGAACGGCGCCCGCCCGGTGCTCGCCGAGGTCAGCCAGCGCGGCTCGGTGAACCCCGGGCCCGAGGCGATGCCGACGTGCAGCTGCGCCCGGCCGTCGTTGACCTCGCTGATGCCCTGCACCAGCAGCAGCGTCTCCCCCGGCGCGGCCGCCACGGCCTCGACCAGCCGGCCGAGCGCGGCGTCGATGGCGGCCAGCGCGGCCGCGCGGGGCCGCGGCTCGGTGCCGGTGTCGCTGCCCTCGAGTGCGGGTTCACCGGCGTCGACCAGGTCGTCGAGGCCGGCCAGCACCAGCGGGCAGCCGGTCAGCAGCTCACCGGGGTCGGCGGGCACCTCCTCCCGCTGGCCGATCGTCACACCGGGGGCGGCGACGGCCAGCGCCGGCGCCCGGCCGACGACGGTGGCACAGCCGACCGCCTCGCCCAGCGCCGCGGGGTCGGCGCCGAAGCGGGCCGTCGCGGAGTCCGCGGCCACCGCGGCGACGGCGGCCTGCGGATCGGCCAGGCCGGCCGCGGCGAGCCGCTCCTGCAGTCCGCAGTGCGACAGCGCCGGGCTGGCCGGCGGCACCGGCGGGGTGGACTCCTGCGGCGCGGCGTCCGCCGGCGCGTCCGGATCGGCCGGGGCCTCGCCGGGCAGCGGGACGGTCGGCAGCGGCACCGGCGGGATCGACTCGTCGGGCGCGGGGAAACGGGCGCGGTTGCCCGCCCCGAGGGTCGCCCAGCCGTCGAGCACGCAGCTGGTGGCACGCGCGGCCCGCACCGACACCGCGCCGATCGGCGAGCCCTCGGCGAGGGCCCACAGCTGCGGGGTGGCCTGCGGGTCGACGTCGTCCCACACCAGGCCGGGGACGCCGACGACGACCACGCGGTCGGCACTCGCCCCCTCGGCCGGGGCGGCGCCGGCGGTCCCGACGCCGGCCACCAGCACGGCCAGGACGGCGAGCAGCAGGGCCGCGAGCCGGGTCATCGGGGGGCGCCGAGCAGTTCGCGGTAGAGGGCGACCAGCTGCCGGGCGGTGGCGGCCTCGTCCGGCCAGCTCGCCGCCTGCCGGCCGCCGGCCTCGGTCAGCGCGCGGGCGCGCGCGGGGTCGGCCAGCAGCCCGGTGACCGCGTCGGCCAGCGCGGCGGCGTCGCCCACCGGCACCAGCTGCGCGCCGTCCCCGAGCAGCTCGGGCAGCCCGCCGGTGCGGGTGGCGACCAGCGGGGTGCCGGCGCGCAGCGCCTCCTGCGCGGTCAGCGATCGGGCCTCCCAGCGCGAGGGCAGCACGGCCAGGTCGGCGGCGGCCAGCAGGTCGGCGACGTCGCTGCGCCGGCCGAGCAGCACCACGGGCAGCCGCTCGGCAGCGATCCGGGCGGCGAGCTCGTCGTGCAGCGGGCCGTCTCCGGCGACGGCCACGAGCGGCGGCTGCGAGCCGGCGGCCCACCGGGCGGCGGCGTCGAGCAGGACGTCGTAGCCCTTCTGCGGGTGCAACCGCCCGACGGCGACGACCAGCGGCCGGCCGTCGGCCAGGCCGAGCTCGGCGCGGACCTCGGCGGCCGTCCGGGCCGCGGCGGGCAGCGGCGGTGCCGAGACGGGCGCGTCCCGCACGTCCCGCGCGCCCTGCCGCCAGGCGTTCTCGGCGAGGTCACCGGAGGCGGCGAGGACGACGTCGACGTCGCGGATCGTGGCCCGCTCGGCCAGCCGCAGCACCCGGCGCAGCGCGCCCCCGCCCTCGGGCAGGGCGTTGTGCAGCGTGAGCACCAGGGGCCGGCTGCGGTTCCCGAGCCGGCGGGCCGCCGCGGCGACCAGCCCGGCGCGCAGGCCGTGGGCGTGCAGCAGATCCGCGTCGGCGGTGGCCCGGCGCAGCGCGGCGACGGCGCGGGCGTCGGCTCCGGGCGAGAGACCGGCGGAGATGCCGACGGGCGCGAAGCCGGCACCCGTGGCGGTGAAGCCGAACAACTGCTCGGTGGCCGGCGGGCCGCACACCCGGACGTCGGCGCCGGCCGCGACCAGGGCGGGCAGCACCGCCCGCACGTGCGTGCCGACTCCACCGGTGCTGGTGGCCAGCACCTCGGCCACCCGGCGGCCCTGCAGCGGGAGCCGCTCAGCCACCGTGCACCTCCTGGGGATCGCCTCGTCGCAGACGGCGCACGGCGGCCAGCAGCGGGCCGCGCGCCGTTCCCATCATGACCGCCGCGGCGACGGCCAGTGCGGTCGCCGCGGCGAGCACCCCGGCGCCGACCGTCGCGAGCAGGTCCCCCTGCGGCACCGGGTCGGCGCCCAGCGCGCCGGCGACGGCCAGCCCCGCCGCCCCGGCGAGCGCGGCGGCGAGCACCGCGGGCAACCCGGTGCGGACGACCCCGGCCAGCCCGGCCGGTCCCACGACCCGCGCCACCACGGCGAGCAGCGCCAGCCCGGCGACGGTGACCCCGGCGCTGTGGCCGGCGGCGAGGGCGGGCCCGCGGTCGGCTGCGGGCAGCAGTGCGGCGAGGACGACGTCGGCCGCCACCGCCACGAGCCACCCTCCGAGCACGCACGCCGTCGGTGCCTTCCACAGGCCGCGGGCGTAGAGCGCGCGGGAGAGCACCGCCACCAGCCCGTAGCCCGGCAGTCCGGGGGCGAAGGCGACGACGGTGTCCCGCAGCGCGCCCACGACGTCCGCCGGCTGCCCGGTGAGGAACACCCCGGCCATCGGCCCCGCGACCGCCACCAGCACCGCCGCGGCGACCGTCGAGGCGGCGAGGACGAGCACGGCCACCGGGGCCAGCGCCCGGCGGAACCCGGCCTCGTCCCCGGTCTCGGCCCGCTCGGCCAGCCCCGGGTAGGCGGAGGTCGCCAGCGGCACCGCCAGCGCGGCCCACGGCACGAGGAAGACGGTGAGCCCGGCGGCGTAGACGACCTGGGTGCCATCGGGGGCGCCGGCGTTGGCCAGCCGGATCGCCACCGCGGCCAGCAGCTGCTGCCCGGCGAGGGTGAGCACGCCCGCGACCGCCAGCCGGCGCACCCGCGGTGCGGCGCCCACCGGGAAACGCAGCGACGGCCGCAGGCCCAGCCCCAGCCGGCGCACCGGGAGGACCAGGCAGAGCGAGAGGGCGACCACGCCGAGCGTCGTCCCGACGGAGAGGACCAGCTCGGCGGGGGTGGACAACCCCTCCGCCGTCCGGCTGCCGCCGATCGCGGCGAAGGTGAGGTAGGCCCCGGCGACGACGACGCTGGACAGCAGGGGCGCCAGCGCGGGGGCGGCGAAGCGGCGGTGGGCCTGCAGCACGCCGGTCAGCACGATGCCGATGCCGTACAGCACGACCTGCGGGGCGAAGACGACCAGGAAGCGGGCGGCGAGCTCGACCTGGGCCGGGTCCCCCGCGCCGAGCAGCAGCCGGGCGACCGGCTCGGCGCACAGCGCGAGCAGCACGGCCAGCGGCGTGAGCACCAGCAGGCTCCACCCGAGCAGCGCCGAGGCGGTGCGCCGCACCTGCTCGCGGTCGCCGGTCGCGATGCCGCCGGCCAGCATCGGCACCACGAGACTCGCCAGGGCGCCGCCGGCGACGACCTCGAAGACGATGTTCGGGACGTTGTTGGCCGCCAGGTAGGTGTCACCGGTGCTGCCGGCGCCCACGGCGTTGGTGAACACCAGCGTGCGGCCGAACCCGGCGAGCCGGGTCAGCACGGTGAGGACGGCGATCAGCGCGGCGGCGCCGGCGACCCCCCGGACGACCTGCCGGGTCATGCCCGACGGCGGCCGAGCCGGTCCAGCTCCCGCAGCACGGGGGTGGCCTCGATGACCCGTGTGAAGCTCACCCGCTCGCTGGCCAGGGTCAGCCCGACCACGGCCGCGAGCGCCCCGGCACGCGGCGCGCGGCCCGGCACCGCCGCCAGCCGGAGCCCGAGCAGCGCGCCGACGGCGTTGGCGCCGCAGTCGCCGAGCATGACCCGTTCCCCCAGGTCGTCCGGCAGGACGGCGAGGCTCGCACCGAGCGGGCCGGCGACGAGGGCGCCGGCCGGGCTCCGCAGCCCTGCGGCGGCGGCGAGCGCGGCGGCCTTGGCCGCCCGGCCGGGACGCAGGTCGAGCAGGTTGGCCAGGTTGGCGGTGCCGGCGACCAGCCCGGTGGTGAGGACGGCGTCGGCGAGGCCCCGCTCCCGCCGTGTGAGCAGGGCGGCGGCCGCGGCGGCGGCGCCGATGCCGGCGACCTTGACCGCGCCGGCCGAGACCCGCCCGGCCCGCAGCGCCCGCAGGTGCCCGGCCAGCCCCTTGTCCCGCGCCTGCTCGGGGCGGGCGCCGGCGAGGTCGTCGTAGCCGCCGACCAGCCCGGACACGGTGCCGACCAGCGCGGCGGCCGCGCGGGTGCCGGCCGGGGCGCCGGCGACCGCGGAGGCCGTCGCGGCGAGGGCCAGGGCCGGCCCGCCGAGCAGGGTCACCGGCCGGCCGGCGTAGTTGGTGCGCCGCCAGGCCGCCCCTGCCGGTCGCGCGTCGAGTGCGGCGGCACCGGCCAGGCCCAGCCGGGCCGCAGTGGCACCGCCGAGCGCGAGCAGGGCCGCTCGCCGGCGGGTCACGGGGTCGCGGCGGGCAGCGGCGGCACCGGCTGGGCGTCCTCGCCCGTGCCGTAGGCCCCCGAGGTGCCCTGGCTCTCCCGCCCGAGTGCGAGCACCGTGCTGATCCGGCCGGAGGCCGCGTCGATGTTGTCCACGGTCGAGACGGCCGCCGAGTTCTCCGGGTCGGCGCGGATGACGCCGACCAGACCGGTGTCCCCGGCCGAGGCGGCGTCGCCGGCGACGACGGCGCCGGAGCCCGCGGCGTCGAGGGCCAGTGCCAGGTCGACGAGGGTGTCGGTGTGCTGCGCGGCGTCCTGCTCGGCGTCCTGCTCGGTCTCCCGCTCGGTGGGGGCGCCGGCGGTGAGCAGCACGGCGAAGTCGGCCGGGGTGACCGAGCTGGACTCGACGTCCAGCACGTCGAGGGCCCGCAGGCCGGCCAGCACCGAGGAGAGTGCGGCGGTGTCCGGCGCCGGGGCGCCGGGCACGGCCGGGCGCATGAGCACCTGGGCCAGCAGCGAGCCGACCAGCTGCCCGGTGTCGTCGGTCTCGGGCAGCGTGACGCCGGTGGGCAGGCCCGGGCCGGTGACGTAGCTCTGCACCTCGGCGGCGGTGGCCGGGTCGCTGTACTCCGGCTGCAGCCGGACGGTGCCGGTCACGGTGCCCCCGGCCTGGCCGATGAGGGTGGTGACCTCCTCGACGGTCTCGGTGGCGACGTCCTCGCCGACGGCGACCAGCACGACGCTGCGCCCGGCGAGGTTACCGGCGACCAGGGACGGCGCGACGGCCTGCTCGAAGGCGTCACTGGTGTCCAGCTGGGCCTGCAGCTCTCGCGTCTGGGTCTCCAGCTCCCGCTTGTCCTCGGCGAGCGCAGCCACCTCTCCCTCGAGGTCCTCGAGGATCGGCGCGTTGAGCGCCGTGGTGCCGATGACGATGCCCAGCGCGACGGCCAGGAAGACCGCGATCAGCGAGACCAGGTGGTAGCGGAAGTCGATCACGTGAAGAGGTTCTCCAGCCAGAACACGAAGCTGTTCCATTGGTCGACCAGCAGGTCGAGGTAGACGCGGCCGGCCGCCGAGACGGCGAGGGCCGACCCGATGGCGATGAAGGCGGCGAGCACCAGGACGACCAGGGTTAGCGTCGAGATGCGGCTGCGGTAGAGCCGGCTCACGCCCTTGGCGTCGACGAGCTTGCCGCCCAGCCGCAGCCGGGTGAGGAAAGTGGAGGCCATGCCACCGCGGCCCTTGTCGAGGAACTCGACCAGGGTGGCGTGGGTGCCGACGGCGACGATGAGCGTGGCGCCCTTCTCGTCGGCCAGCAGCATCGCGATGTCCTCGCTGGTGGCCGCGGCCGGGAAGGTGATCGCGTCGACGCCGAGGTCCTGCACGCGGGCCAGGCCCGGGGCGCGGCCGTCGGCGTAGGCGTGCACCACGACCTCGGCCCCGCTCTTGAGGACCTCGTCGCTCACCGAGTCCATGTCGCCGATGATCATGTCCGGCCGGTAGCCGGCCTCGACGAGCGCGTCCGCCCCGCCGTCCACGCCGATCAGCACCGGCCGGTAGTCGCGGATGTAGGACCGCAGCGCCTGCAGGTCCTCCTTGTAGTCGTAGCCGCGGACGACGACCAGCACGTGCCGGCCCTCGATCTGCGTGGCCACGTCCGGCACGCCGACACCATCGAGCAGCAGCGCGCGCTCGCGTTTCATGTACTCCATCGTGTTGGTGGCGAACGCCTCCAACTGCACCGACAGCCCGGCGCGGGCCTCGGCCATCGCCTCGGCGACGGAGTCCGCGGTCTGCTCGGTGCCCTCGGCGACGACGGTGCCGTCCTCCCGCAGCAGCCGGGTGCCGTCGACGCGGACCGTCGTCCCCTCCTTGACGGCCGACAGGACCTCCTTGCCCACCCCGTCGACGAGCGGGATGCCGGCGTTGACCAGGATCTCCGGGCCGAGGTTCGGATAGCGGCCGGAGGTGCTGGGCGCGGCGTTGACCACCGCGGCGACCCTGCAGGCGACCAGCGAGTCGGCGCTGACCCGGTCGATGTCGACGTGGTCGATGACCGCGACGTCCCCGGGGCGCAGCCTCTTGGTGAGGTTCTTGGTGCGGCGGTCCAGCCGCACGGTGCCGGTCACTCCGGGGGCCGCTTCCGGCGCCCGGCCACGGCGGAGGGAGCCGATGCGCATGGCCTGCACTCTCCCACGGACAGCTGGAGCCGCCGTCGTCCGACGCGCATCGGCGACATACCAGTCACGCAGAGTGTCCGACACCACGGGGACGGCGACACGCCGGACAGACCTGCCGCACAGGCCCTGTCGGAGCCCCCCGCGGGGCTGTCTAGCGTTGGCCGGGTGACTCCAGGGGCGCACGCAGTCGGCCGTACGAACGAGGACGACGACGTCCGGCCGGGGGCGCCCGAGGCGGTCGTCCAGGAACTGCCCGCACCGGCGTCGCCCGACGAGGCGCCCCCGCTCCCCGGGGCCACCACCCCCGTTCCTCCCCCGGCACCCGCCGAGCCCGAGCCGCCCGCCCGCGGACGCCGCGGGCGGCGCGCGCTGCGCGGCCCCGGCCTGCGCGAGCGGCGCCGCCAGCAGACCCGCGGCACGATCATCGAGGCCGCCGCCGAGCTGTTCGCCGAGCGTGGGTTCGACGCGGTCAGCGTCGTGGAGATCGCGCAGCGGGCCGGCGTGGTCGAGAAGACGGTGTTCAACCACTTCCCGGTCAAGGAGGGGCTGGTCTTCGAGGCCGACCCGCCGATGCGCGCGGCGCTGCTCGAGGCGGTGCGCAGCCGTCCCGCCGGCGAGTCGGTGAGCGCGGCGGCCGGCACCTTCGTCGTCCGGGCGATGAGCGGGCTCGGCGCACCCGAGGCCGCCGCCGGCGTGGCCGAGATGGCCCGTGTCATCCGCGGCAGCCGCACCCTGCAGGTGCGCGAGCGGGAGATCCTCGGCGAGCTGACCAGCGCGCTTGCCGAGCTCATCGCCGAGGAGACCCGCGCCGAGCCCGGGGAGCTGGCGCCCTGGCTGGCCGCGCACGCGGTGCTCAGCCTCTACGCCGCGCTGCTGGAGCTGGCCCGCGACCGGGTGCTCGCCGGCGTTTCCGGTCCGGAGCTGTCAGCCGAGCTGCGCGCCCGCGGCCAGCGCGGCCTGGCCCTCCTGCAGTTCGGCCTCGCGGGCTACGCCAAGCGGCGATGACGATGACATCGTCGTCCTAGCGGACGACACCGCGGCTGGGTGCCGTCCCCCTGCGGCGCTGAGCCCCCCGGAAGCTGGTCGTCGCCCCCCTGCGGCAGTGAGCCCACCCGGGAGCTGGTCGTCGTCCCCGAGTGAGCAGTTCGGGTCGACGTCGTCGGCGTGTCCGCGCGTGTCGGCGACCGCAACTGCCCACTGGGGCGACGCGGAGGCGTCAGGCGAGCAGCTGCAGCGCCCGCAGCAGCTGGGCGGCGCGGTCGCCGGGGATGTCCGGGTCCTGCGTGAAGAGCGCCACGGCGACCATGTACTCGCCCTCCCCGGCCCAGCCGCGACCCTCGGCGACCAACCGCCGGATGTGGTCGCGCACCTTGGGCTCGGCGCTGTACTCGCCGTAGTCCAGGCCCATCGCGAGGAAGTTCACCACCCGGTAGCCCAGGTGCTCGGCGGTGCGGACCGTCGTCCCGGGGTCGGCGTAGCTCGGCACCGCGGTGACGACGTTGCGGTACCCGGCCTTGAGCAGCTGCAGCACCAGGTCGTTGCCGTACACCCCGCCCCAGAGCTCGGGCATGAGGATGTCGCGGTCCGGCGCCGGGATGTAGGGCGGGTTGGCGATCACCGTGGACGCCGTCGGCCCGGCCGCGGAGTCGGCGCGGTCGAAGAAGTCGCCGAGTTCGACGGTGTAGCGGTCCGCGACCCCGCGGTCGGCGATGTTCTCCCGGGCCCGCTCGACCGACGGGGCGCTGATGTCGAAGCTGCGCACCCGCAGCTCCGGCAGGCCGGCCACCACGTCGGCGATGGCGGTGGCGTCGCCGGTGCCGAGCTCGACGACGCCCTCGCGCGCCCAGCCCAGCTGCTCGCGGTAGTGCTGCAGCAGCATGCAGACGCTGAACCCGTAGTGCGCCGACTCGTCGGCGGAGGAGAAGCAGCTCACCGCGTGGCACCGGTCAGCGGGAGGTGGGCGGAGGGCCGCGGGGCTGCGGCGTCGCGACGTCGGTGGGGCACGACCCGGCCCTACCCCGCTCGTTCCGCCGTCACTCCTGGCTGCCGGACGCCTCCGCTACGCCGCCGCGCGTGCGGTCGCCGCCACGGCCAGCAGCTCCCGGGCGTGGGCCTGTCCGGTGTCGCTGTCGGTCAGGCCGGAGAGCATCCGGGCCAGCTCGCGCACCCGGTCCTCGCCGTCGACGGCCCGGATGTCGGTGGCGGTCACACCCGCACCGGTGTCCGGGGACTTGTCGACCACCAGGTGGGTGTCGGCGAACGCCGCGACCTGCGCCAGGTGGGTGACGACGACGACCTGGTGCCGGCGGGCCAGCCGGGCCAGCCGCCGGCCGATCTCCCCGGCGGCCTGCCCGCCGACCCCGGCGTCGACCTCGTCGAAGACCATGACCGGCACCGGGTCGGCACCGGCGAAGACCACCTCGATGGCCAGCATCACCCGGGACAGCTCGCCGCCGGAGGCACCCTTGTGCACCGGGCGCGGCGGGGCGCCGGGATGGGCCGCCATCAGCAGCGCCACCTCGTCGATGCCCTCCGGTCCCGGGGCATCCGGGTCGCTGTCGACGGCGAAGGAGATCCGCGCGCTCCTCATCGCCAGCCCGGCGAGCTCCCGGCCCACCTCGGCGGCGAACCCGTCGGCCGCCGCCCGCCGCCCGGCCGACACCTGGGCGCCCAGGTCGTCGACCTCGGCCCGGGCGGCGTCGCGCGCGGCCTCCAGCGCCTCGAGCGCCTCGTCGGACACGTCGAGCTCATCCAGGCGCCGGCGGGCGTCCTCGGCCCACGCCAGGACGCCGTCCACGCCGTCGCCGACGTCGGCGTACTTGCGCACCAGGGCGGTGATCGCCGCCCGGCGGTCCAGCACCTCGGCCAGCCGGGCGGGGTCGGCGTCCAGGTCGGCGACGTAGGTGGCCAGCTGCCCGGCCACGTCGGAGACGACCGCGACCGCGTCGTTCAGGTCCTGCGCGAGCATCACCAGGGTGGGGTCGTCGGAGGCGGCCAGCGCCCGCTCGGCGATGGCCAGCGCGGCGCTGGCGTCCTGCGGCAGGTCGTCCCCGAGGTCGCCGGTGACGTCGCCGACCAGCGCGGTGCGGGCCTCGTCGGCGGCCGCGCGCAGCGCGTCGGCGTCGCTGAGCCGCCGCGCCTGCGCGTCCAGCTCGGCGTCCTCCCCCGGCTGCGGGCCCGCCGCGTCGATCTCCTCCAGCCCGTGGCGGAGGACGTCGGCGGCCTGGGCCAGCTCCCGGGCCTGACCGCGCCGGCGTTCGAGGTCGCTGGCCAGCTGCCGCCAGCGGGTGTACGCCTCGCGGTAGCGGTCCAGCAGCTCCAGGTGCGCGGTGCCGGCGTAGCGGTCCAGGGCCCGGCGCTGCTCGGCCGGACGGGACAGCCGCAGCTGGTCGCTCTGCCCGTGCACCGCCAGCAGCCCCTCGGCCAGCTCGGCGACCACGCCGACCGGCACGCTGCGCCCGCCGAGGTGCGCGCGCGACCGCCCCTCGGCGCTGACCGTGCGCGCCAGGATCAGCGTGCCATCGTCGTCGGGGTCGGCGCCGGCGTCGGCCGCGCGCTCCCACACCGGGGAGTCCGCGGGCAGCGCCAGCCGCCCCTCGACACCGGCCCGGCCGTTGGCGCGCACCCGGCCGGGGTCGGCCCGACCGCCGAAGAGCAGCGTCAGGCCGGTGACGACCATCGTCTTGCCCGCGCCGGTCTCCCCGGTCACCACGGTCAGGCCGTCGCCGAGTTCGAGGGTGACGTCGTCGATGGCGCCGAGCCCGCGGATGCGCAGCTCGGTCAGCCGGCCCAGCGACGTCCCGCCGTCCGGTGCCGCGGCGACCGCCTCGACCGGCTCTGCCGTGCGGGCCGGCCGCCGGCTCTCACGCGTCGTCGTCCGTGTCGCCACCGTGGCGCCCCTCCTCTCCGTCCCCGCGGACCCATCCGCGGGCCAGCACGTTGCGGTCCGGAGCCATCTCGTGGCCCGGGTCGTGCCGGCGGGCGTCCCGGAACCCGCGCACCGGCAGCCCGAACTTGGCCACCAGCCGGTCGCCGAACGTGGTCTTGTGCACCCGCGCGATGCGCACCGGCCGGGCGGCCCGGCGGACGTCGACCCGGCCACCCTCCGGTACCTCGAGCGCGCGTCGCCCGTCGGCGGACACGCGGGCGCGGTTGCCGTCGGCCGGGATGGCCACGGTGAGCACCGCGTCCGGTGAGGTGACCAGCGGGCGGGAGAACAGCGCGTGCGCGTTCGACGGCACGACCAGCATCGCCTCGACGTCGGGCCACACGACCGGCCCGCCGGCGGAGAACGCGTAGGCCGTGGACCCGGTCGGCGTGGCGAACAGGACGCCGTCGCAGCCGAAGCTGGTGAGCGGGCGTCCGTCGATGGCCACGACCAGGTCGAGCACCCGCGAGCGCTCGGACTTCTCCACCGAGACCTCGTTGAGCGCCCAGGTGCCGCCGACGACGGCGCCGGTGGCGTCGAGGACGTCGACCTCGATCGCCAGCCGCTTCTCCACCGAGTACTCGCACCGCTCGATCGCGGTCAGGGTCTCCTCGACCGCCTCGGGCTCGGTCTCGGCGAGGAAGCCGACCCGGCCGAGGTTGACCCCCATGAGCGCGGCGTTGCTGTAGCGGGCGAGCTCGGCGGCGCGCAGGAAGGTGCCGTCGCCGCCGAAGACCATGACGATCTCCGCGCCGCGGGCGGCCTCGGCGTCGGCGGGCGCCACCTGGGCGCCCTCGATGCCGAGCGCCGCCGCCTCGTCCTCGAGCAGCCGCACGGTGATGCCGGCCTTGGCCAGGCGGGCGGCGGAGCTGCGGGCGAGCTCGACGATGTCGTGCCGGCCGGTGTGCACGGTGAGCAGCACGTGCCGGTTTCCGCTGGGAGCCCAGACGGTGGGGCTGACCTCTGTCACGCTTCCTCCTCGCTGGCGCTCGTCACTCGCGTGCCCGACGGTGCTGTGTCCCTGCGCGACCTCGCGAGCTCGGTCACTGGTCCTCCTCGGGGGCGGCCGGTGGGGGTGCCGGTGCGGCCCCGGTGCTGGGCGGCCGACGGGTCCTGGGTACCCGTTCCGACGGGCCCTCCTCCACGGCGCGGCGCACGTCGTCCTCCCGCGGCGGGCCGGCGTCCCGGCGCAGCCAGAGGAAGAACTCGACGTTGCCGGCCGGTCCGGGCAGCGGGCTGGCGACCACGCCCGCCGTTCCCCAGCCGAGCTCCGCGGCGGCCCGCGCCACCTGCAGGACGGCGTCCTGCCGGTGCGCCGGGTCGCGGACCACGCCACCGGCGCCGAGCCGCTCGCGGCCGACCTCGAACTGCGGTTTGACCATGGGCAGCAGGTCGGCCTCGCCGGTGGCGCAGGAGGTGAGGGCCGGCAGCACCAGCCGCAGGGAGATGAACGACAGGTCGGCCACGACGAGGTCCACCGGGCCGTCGACCTGCTCGGGCGTCAGCGTGCGGACGTTGGTGCGCTCGAGCACCCGCACCCGTTCGTCGGTCCGCAGCGACCAGGCCAGCTCGCCGTAGCCGACGTCGACGGCCACGACCTCGCTGGCCCCGCGGCGCAGCAGCACCTCGGTGAAGCCGCCGGTCGACGCGCCGGCGTCCAGCGCCCGCCGGCCCTCGACCGGGACCGGGAAGGCCTCCAGCCCGCCGAGCAGCTTGTGCGCGCCGCGGGAGACCCAGCTGGGCTCGTCGGGGTCGGTGCGCACGACGACGGGGGTGTTGGCGTCCACGCCGGTGGCGGGCTTGGTCGCGGCCCGGCCGGACACGGCGACCCGCCCCTCGGCGATGAGGACGACGGCGTGCTCCCGGGAGCGGGCCAGCCCCCGCCGCACGAGTTCCGCGTCGAGCCGGCTGCGGCGGACCATCAGAGCTGGTCGATCGTGCCGAGCTCGCGCTGCAGCCGGGCGTGCTCGGCCTCGAAGACTGCGACGTGCTCGGCCACCGGCCGCCGGTCGAGGTCGGCGAACCGCGTGCCCTCGTCCCTGCCCGGGTCGGCCGGCTGCGCCTCCTGCGGCTGTACCTCGTCCGGCGTGGCCGCGGCCGGGATCGGTGCCGCGCCGCCCCACGGTCCGGGCCGGGGCGGCCCCGGTACCGGTCGGTTGGGCTCGGTCATCGCTGGCCTCTCGGGTGAACGGGCACGGCGCAGGCGGACGCCGGCAGGACCTCGGGGACCTGCCGCCCGGGCGCTGCCCGGTGCTGCTCCCCCGGCCCGCGAGGGTACCGGCCGGGGCCGACGCACACGGGTCGCCGGCGGGCGCTAGCGTTCGGCCGCCCGGTCCCCGAACGCGACGGAGGCGTGCCCGCGTGGCGACGATGGAGCAGTGCATGACCGCCCTGGAGGGGATCCTCGGCGACCTCGCGGCCAAGCCCGCGGCGCAGGGCCTGGACCGGAGCCTGTCCTGCCGGCTGACCGACCTCGACACCATCGTCCGCGGCCGGCTGGCCCGGGGATCGGTGCGCGACCTGCGGGCCGAGCCCGACGGTCAGTCGCCGGAGAAGGCCGACATCCGGTTCACCATGAGCAGTGACGACCTCGTCGCGCTGACCGAGGGCCAGCTGTCCTTCGGCCCGGCCTGGGCGTCGGGGCGGGTGAAGCTGGAGGCCGGCCTGCGCGACATGCTCCGGCTGCGCACGCTGCTCTGAGGGACCCCCTGCCCCACCGTGAGGGGACCTCGCCCGCCCTCTGGATGACCCCGGTGCCCCGCCCGCGCAAGCTCGCAGCGGGACCTTGGGCGTGGGCCATCAGCGCTCGGGGCGGTGCCCTGGGGGGGCCGGCGGCGGGCCTCTGCAGGAGGGTGTCGCCGACCCGCCGGGCAGCTCAGGACGGCAACGCCCAGCGCCGCAGCCCGGCGGCGGCAGCCGCGTCCGCAGCGGCGACCCGCACCGGTGCGGCCGCGTCCGGGTACCGGGCCCAGTGCGCGACGCACAGCGCGCGCAGCCCGTCGAGCCCGTCGGCGCTCGCGGGTGCACCGGCCGCGTGCCGGCCCAGCCGGAGCGGACCGTCCCCGGCCTCGGACCGAACCGACCACGCCCCACAGCGCCAACCCCCGTCCGCCGCGACGGCCGCGGGGTGGGCGGTGAGCAGACCGGCGGCATCCGGGGCGAGCAGGTCGGGCCGCTGATCCGGACCGGCTGCCAGCAGGGTCGCCGGGTCGGTCACGCCGGTGAGCACCAGCAGGGTCGCCGCGCCGGCGCGGCGACCACCCTCGACGTCGGTGTCGAGCCGGTCGCCCACCACCAGGGGCCGCCGCGCTCCGGTGCGGCGGACGCACTCGGCGTGCATGGCCGGGTCGGGCTTACCGGTCACCAGCGGGCGCCGGCCGGTGACGGCGCTGACGACGCCCACCAGCGCGCCGTTGCCGGGCAGGGGCCCGCGCGGGGAGGGGATGGTGGCGTCGGCGTTGGTGGCCACGTGCTCGGCGCCGTTGCGGACGGCCACCACGGCCTCGGCCAGCTCGGTCCACCCGACGTCGCGGCCGTAGCCCTGCACGACCGCGAGCGGCTCCTCTCCGGCGTGGGCGACCACGGTGAGCCCCGCGGCCCGGAGCGCGGCGGCCACGCCCGGGCCGCCGACCGGTAGGACGCGGGCGCCCGCACCGAGCCGCTGGGCGACGACCGTGGCCGCCGCCTGCGAGCTGGTGATCACCTCCGGGGCGCTCGCGGGAACATCGAGGGCGGTGAGGTGCTCGGCGACCTCCTCCGGTGTCCGGGAGGCGTTGTTGGTGACGAAGCCCAGCCGCATGCCCGCCGCCCGCGCGGCCGCCAGCGCCTCGGGCACGCCGGGCACCGCCTCGGGGCCGACGTAGACGACGCCGTCCAGGTCGAGCAGCGCGACGTCGTACTGCCGGCAGGGTGGCTGCGCAGCGCCCGCGGACAGCGGGATCAGCGCGCCGTTCACGAGGTCTCCCCGCCACGGCGGGCACGCACCCCGCGCAGCGCGCGCGAGTAGTGGCCCAGGTCCGGGCGCATCGCCACGGCCAGGGCCAGATGCTCGGCGGCGAGGTCGAGGTCGCCCGCCCGGCTGGCCGCGAGGCCCAGGCCGAACTGAGCGTAGTCGTCGGCCGGATTGCGGACGGTGAGCTCGTGGAACGTCCCGACCGCCTCGGCGTAGCGGCCGGCGTCGTACTGGGCGCGGGCCAGCGCCTCCAGCAAGCTGCGCGACCCCGGCTCGGCCGCTGCGGCGCGGGCCAGGATCGTCGCTGCGGCTGCCGGATCACGATTGGCCAGCAGCTGCAGCCCGCGCTGGTACCAGTCGTAGACGTCGCCGTCGGGCACCCCCGCGTCGGACACCGCCGCTCCCTCGGTCCGGGTGCCGCCGGGCGGTGGTGTCGTCACCGGCCTGCTCCCGCAGCCCGCGACGTCCACCGTCCGGAGCGCACCGCTCCTACGATTCCCGTCGTGCGCTCGTCGTCGGACTCCCCGTTCCCGGAAGCTGCGACGGGGCTCGAGGTCCGGCCCTTCCGCGCTCTCACGTACCGGCGACGAGACCCCGGCTCCCTGGCCCGGGTGAGCTCGCCAGCCTACGACCTGGTGACCCCGGAGGGTCGGGACCGCCTGACCGCCGCCGACCCGCACAACGTCGTGCGCCTCATCCTGCCCGGCGTCGCGTCCGGTGCGGACGGCTCGGGCGGCGACGGGCTGCGCCGGTCGGTCGCCGAGGCTGCCGGGATGCTGCGGAGCTGGGAGCAGGCCGGAGTGCTCGAGCGCGACGTCGAGCCGGCGCTGTGGGTGTACGCGCTGAGCCCGGCGGACGGCGCTCCCGACACCGTCGGCTGGCTGGCCGCGGTCGAGCTGCCGCCGGCCGGCTCGCGTGCCGTCCTGCCTCACGAGGACACCTTCCCCGGTGCCGTGGAGGGACGCCGGGCGCTGCTGGAGGCGACCGCGACCGACCTGGAGCCCATCGTGCTGGCGCACGACCCGCACCCGGGTCTCCCCGCGCTGACCGTCGCAGCCCAGGAGGGTTCGCCGACGCTCGAGGTGACCGACGCCGACGGTGTCCGGCACGCCCTGTGGCGGGTGGCCGACCCGGCGCTGACCGGCCCGGTCACCGCCGCGCTCGCCGACACCGGCGCGGTCATCGCCGACGGGCACCACCGCTTCGCGGCGGCGCGGGCCCACGGTGCACGCGCCATCCTGGCGCTGGTCACCCCCATGGGACCGGGCGGGCTGCGCGTGCACCCGATCCACCGGGTGGTGCCCGACCTCGCCCTCGGTGAGGCGCTCGCCGCGGCCTCGGCCGGTTTCCGGGCGACTGAGCTGCCCGTGGGCGCCGGCGGCTCCGCCGCGGCGGTCCGGCGCTGGATCGCCGATCCCGGCGAGACGGGCCTGCTGATCAGCGACGGATCTCGGCTGGTCCGGCTGGATTCCCCGTCGGCCGACGTGCTCGACGCCGTTCCCACCGAGGCTCCGGAATCGTGGCGCGGGCTGGACGTCGTGGTCGTCCACCACGGCCTGGTGCACCGGCTGTGGGGGCGCGCCGACGACGCCGACGCCGTCCTCATCGCGCACGGCGTCGAGGAGGCGCTGACCGGCGCACGCAGCCGCCACGGCGTGGCGGTCCTGCTGCGGGCGCCCTCGCCTGCCGACGTCGCCGCCGTGGCCCGGGCGAACGCCCGCATGCCCCGGAAGTCGACACTGTTCGTCCCGAAGCCGCGAACCGGTCTGGTCCTGCGGCCGCACGGGGACTGACCGGCCGCTCACGCGGTGCGGACGTCGGCCCCCGCGGACCTCGGCACCTTGCGTCCGCGTCGGCAGTTCACCTCGGTCATCGACGTGGTTCCGGTCGCGGTCCGCCAGAACCGGCGCTGCAGCGCGCCCTCCACCTCGACGACGTCACCGGCCTGCCACGCCGTGACCCGCCTCTGCAGCGCGCGGTCGTAGGTGATGCACGGCAGCGTGTCGGTCGACCGCCCCCGGACCAGCGGTCCGGGCCGGCGCACCACCAGGCGGAAGCTGACCAGCGTGTCGCCGCTGGGCAGGGTCCGCACCTCGGCCGGGGCAGAGAGCTTCCCGCGGAGCACCACGTCGTTCCGGTCGATCACAGCCACGCTCATGACGGCAGCCTCGCCGTCCCGCTCTGCCCGGACCAGGTCCGTCGGAGGTCTGTGGACCGCGGGCACCGGTGTGGACGGCGCCGACCCCGCTGTCGGCGATCAGTGCCCGGGGGGGCCTTCCGCGGCAGCGGCGTCCTCGGGCTCGTCGGTCTCGCCCAGCAGTTCGGCGACCTCGGCCTCGATGTCCTCAGCGAAGTCGTGGTCCTCGGACCCGTCGGGCTCCCCGCCGGAGTCGTCGTCCGCGTCGGCCGGCCTCTCGCCGGCCGGTGCCCGTACCTCAGCGACCTCCGCCGCCGGGGCGGCGTCTGCCACGGGCAGCTCCTCCTCGGAGAACTCGACGTCGGACTCGTCGGGGGTGTGCGCGGCCACCGCGGCGTGCCACTCGGCTGCGAGGGCGCTCTCACCGGCGGCCTCGAGGAGGTGGGCGTAGGCGGCCGAGACCCGCGGCACCGCGGGGTCGGCCCAGTCGACCGAGTCCGGGCGGGGACGCCCTCCGAGGGCGCCCTCCAGCACGAGACGAGCTGCAGACGGCTCTCCGAGGTCCTGGCGCGCGCCGGCCTCGACCATGCGCAGCTCGACGGTCTCCTCGACGTCCGGGCGCTCGGCCAGCGCCTCACGCACCAGCCGCAGGGCGACCTCGGGACGCCCCAGGGCCCGCTCACAGTCAGCGAGCACTGCCCGATATCCCGGGTCCCCGCTCATCCGGCGGTAGGCACGCAGCTCACGGGCGGCCTCGGCGTAGTCCCCGGCGTGGTACGCGGCCACGCCGACGGCCTCGCGGACGACGGCGATGCGCGACGCCCGGTCGCGGGCCGCCCGCGCGTGGGCCAGCGCCTCCTCGGGTTGGTCGTCGACGAGCGTCCCGGCGACGACCAGATGGCCGGCCACCCGCTGGGCGTTGCGCGGGTCGAGCCCGCGCAACGCCGCACGCACCGACTGGTCCAGCTCACGCGGGTCGGCCCACTCGGGGAGCTCCGGACCCGTTGGGGCGGGCGGGGTGCGCTCGCCGCTGTGGGGCGGCCGCTGACCGCGCTCCGGACGCCCGCGGCGGTCATCGCCCGGACGGCGGTCCCGCCAGTCGCTCCGCTGTCCGCCGGAGCGGCTCACGCTGGATTGCGACTCACCGCGCGACCCACCGGGGCGTTGGGAACGACCCTCCCGCCGGTCCGGAGCGACATCGGATCGCCCGCCACGCGGACGGTCGCGCCACCCCGCCCGCTCGATCTGCGGCGGCTCTCCGGCGGCCCGCTGGTCCTGCCAGTTGCTGCGTGCCGGCCGCTCACCCTGCGGTCGGCGGTCCTGCCGGCCCGGGCGGTCCTCGCGACCCCGGCCGTCTGAGGGACGCCGGTCCCGCCACTCCGGTCGGCCTGCCGCCGGACGGTCGCCCTGCGGTCGCCGGTCCTGCCGGCCCGGGCGGTCCTCGCGACCCCGGCCATCTGAGGGACGCCGGTCCCGCCACTCCGGTCGGGCTGCCGCCGGACGGTCGCCCTGCGACCGCCGATCCTGCCACTCCTTGCGCGGGGCTCCAGCGTTCGAGCCGGCGTCACGCTGCGGGCGGCGGTCCCGCCAGTCCTGCCGCGCGGCACCCTCGCCTCGGCTGCCCGCATCCCCGTGCGGACGACGCTGCGGCCCGTCCCCGTCAGGACGACGCTCCTGCCAACTGCCTCCGCGGCCGTCCTCCGACCGGCCCCCGGCCGGCCGCCGCCCCTGCCAGGAGCCCTGCCCACCACGCCCCGAGGACGCCCCGCGCGCACCGGCACCTCGTGCTTGCGGACGGCCCCGTTCGAAGCCGCCGCCTCCTCGGGATCCCTGCCCGCCGGTACCGCCGGCGCCTCGTCGCGGTGAAGTCATGAGCGTCTGCGTACCTCGCCAGTAGGGGCAGCACGCACAGCGCTGCAAGATGTGTCCGGAAACGACGGAACGGGGGCCAGAGCACGTGGCTCTGACCCCCGTTCTGGAATGGTTGTCCGGCGGTGTCCTACTCTCCCACTCCGTTCCCGGAGCAGTACCATCGGCGCTGAGAGGCTTAGCTTCCGGGTTCGGAATGGAACCGGGCGTTTCCCTCTCGCCATGACCGCCGTAACACTGTGAACATGACAACCGGTGTCTCCGGTTGGGTCGTTCAGAACCGCACAGTGGACGCGTTGGTGCGCATGATCTTCGACCGCGGCCCGTGTGTGGGGCTCGTGGTGGTCGTGTGGTCAAGCCCTCGGCCTGTTAGTACCGGTCAGCTCACACACCTCGCGGTGCTTCCACTTCCGGCCTATCAACCCGCTGGTCTGGGCGGGGGCCTTACCCGG
>NZ_FRDM01000037.1 GCF_900143215.1 Geodermatophilus obscurus
GAGTGGCGTCCACCAAGGTGGTGTGCGACGGCCCCGGTGAGCAGCGGGCCCCGTACGTGAAGGCGGCCACCGCGTGATCTTCTGGATACCTCTCACAGCCCCAGGAGTTCGACGCGATGACCGCTCCGAGCAGTATCGACCCTGCCCGCTTTCTGGACGAGCAGTTGGCCCAGGCCAGCCCTGATCTGCTGCGCCAGATGCTGACCACCTTCATCAACACCCTCATGTCGGCCGAGGCCGACGCGGTCTGCGGTGCGGAGTACGGCGCCCGCTCGGCCGAGCGGGTCAACACCCGCAACGGCTACCGGTCCCGGGACTTCGACACCCGCGCCGGCACGCTGGACGTCGCCATTCCGAAGCTGCGCTCGGGCTCGTACTTCCCCGACTGGCTGCTCGAGCGCCGCCGCCGGGCGGAGCGGGCGCTGACCACCGTGGTCGCGACCTGCTACCTGCTCGGGGTCTCCACTCGGCGGATGGAGAAGCTGGTGGAGTCCCTGGGCATCACCCGCCTGTCGAAGTCGCAGGTCAGCGAGATGGCCAAGGACCTCGACGCCCAGGTGGCCGACTTCCGGCACCGGCCGCTGGACGCCGGCCCGTACACGTTCCTCGCCGCCGACGCCCTCGTCCTGAAGGTCCGCGAGGGCGGCCGGGTGGTCAACGTGCACGCCCTGGTGGCCACCGGGGTGAACGCCGACGGGCACCGGGAGATCCTCGGCCTGCAGGTCACCAGTGCCGAGGACGGCGCCGGCTGGCTGGCGTTCTTCCGCGACCTGACCGCCCGCGGCCTGACCGGCGTGGCGCTGGTGACCTCCGATGCGCACCGCGGGCTGGTCGACGCGATCGGCGCGACCCTGCCCGGGGCGGCCTGGCAGCGCTGTAGAACGCACTACGCGGCCAACCTGATGGCGGCGACGCCGAAGGCGTCCTGGCCGTGGGTGCGAGCGTTGCTGCACTCGGTTTACGACCAGCCCGACGCCGCCTCGGTGCACGCCCAGTTCGACCGGGTGCTCGACGCGCTGGCCGACAAGCTGCCGCGGGTGGCCGAGCACCTCGAGCAGGCGCGGGCCGACGTGCTGGCCTTCACCGCCTTCCCCAAGGAGGTCTGGCGGCAGATCTGGTCCAACAACCCCTCCGAGCGGCTCAACCGGGAGATCCGCCGGCGCACCGACGTGGTCGGCATCTTCCCCGACCGCGACGCTCTCATCCGCCTGGTCGGCGCCGTGCTCGCCGAGCAGCACGACGAGTGGGCCGAAGGCCGCCGCTACCTCGGCCTCGACGTCCTCGCCCGCAGCCGCATGCGACCGGTCACCGAGCACACCACCTCCACCGGCGCCGAGGAGGTGACCACCCCGACCCTTCCGGCGCTCAGCGCCTGACCGACATGAAGATCACGCGGTAGCCGTCACACACCACGCCAGCGGGCTTGACCCGAGCGCGATCGTCCGACGACTGAATCGAGACGTGCCGGACCATCGCTGCCCCGTCGTCACAGCGGCAGCTGCGACCACCCCGACGCGCAGCTCTGAGCCTGCTCGCGTGGGACGAAACCGGCCCGGGCGAGCCCACAACCAGCCCTGACGGAGGGATGTGCGATGACCAGCGTGCTCGTCACCGGCGGCACCGGACAGCTCGGGCGCCGGGTGGTCCGCGCCCTGGCGGCCGACGGCCACACGGTGTGGATCCTGACCCGGAGCCCGGCCGCGCCGCCGGTGCCCGGCGCCGAGCTCCTGGTGGCGGACCTGAGCACCGGAGCCGGTCTGCGCCATGGGGTGGCCGGGACCACCGCGATCGTCCACTGCGCCACGGACCCCGCGGAGGTCCCGGACGGTCGACGTGGAAGGAACCGAGCGGCTGCTGGAGGCCGCCTGCGACACCGGCCGACCGCACGTCGTCCACGTCTCCATCGTCGGCATCGACCGAGTCCCGACGGACTACTACCGGTCCAAGCTGGCCGCCGAGGAGGCGATCGGGCGGTCCGGGCTCCCGTGGACCGTCCTGCGCACCACCCTGTTCCACGGCTTCGTGCTGCAGCTGCTCGACCGCATGACCGAGCTGCCGGTCGTACTCGTGCCGCGCGGGTGGCGGGTCCAGCCGATCGACGTCGACGAGGTCGCCGGGCGACCGGCCGACGCCGTCGTCGCGGGCCCGGTGGGCAGGCTGCCCGACCTGGGCGGACCGGACGTGTTCCCCATGGTCGACCTCGTCCGGGACCGCATGTGCGAGGCACCGCGTCGACGGCCGGTCCTCGAACTCCCCTGGCCGGCGCGTTCGCCGCCGCCCTGCGAGCCGGCGCGAACCTCGTCCCGGGGAACCGCAGCGGTGGCCGCACCTGGCGGGAGTTCGTCGCCGGCCGGCCCCAGCCCGCGGAGAGGTGACGACCATGACGACCAGCACGGACGTCCTCGTCGTCGGCGCCGGTCCGACCGGGCTCACGCTGACCTGCGACCTGCGCCACGATCTGAGGCGCCGTCACGGTCGGGTGGGGCCGTACGCACTCAGGCAGGACCGCACTCAGGCACGACCTCGGCCGCCGCTGGCCGGCATCGGCGGTCCTGGCGCCCTGACGCCGACCGAGCGGTCGGCGCCGATCGCCCGGTCGACATCAGGAGCCGACGGCCCTGGCAGCCCCGGGTGGGCAGGCCCGTTCTGCGGCAGTGCGTGACCCCGCCGATCAGGGCGACACCCGCGTCGTTCCGGGATGTTCGTCGAGCACGTCGAGGTCACGGAAGGCGAGGGGACCTTCCGCCAACGCGGCGGCCTTCTCGGCCAACGCGGTGGTCTCGGGGAGCCGGGAGTTCTGCATCGCCGCCTCGTAGGAGTCGAAGAAGGCGATGACGGTCACCTGGTGGGGATCGCTTCGGTCCCGGGTCAGGATCGAACGTCGGAGGGTGGCCGTTCCTTCAGTGGCCCGTTCCCACTTCTCGTAGAGGGCCTCCAACTCCTCGATGTCCCTGCTGCGCATCTCGACGATCTGGATGAAGCTCATCGCATTCTCTCTTCTCGTTGATCTCGGGCTGGCTGGTGGAAGTTCCTCCGGCCAGATGAGGACGTTCTGGAGGTGGATGCCGGCGCAGGTGTTCGACGTGCTCACCGACGGGATGGGACGACACTCACCGGCTGCCGACCGGAGCCGGTTCAGGCGGCAGTTCCGACTGCGCTGCAGGACTGGGCAGTTGCCGACCGGTTGCGCCCTCGCGAGTCGACGGGTGGTCGCGGTGGGACGTCCAGCGGCGGCCTGGTCCGGTCCGGCGGTCGATGGCCGTGGCGAGGCGTCGAGCCTGGCCGCCGACTGCGCCGATCTGGCCCGGTCCGGCACGGAAGCCGATGAACCACAGACCTGCCGGGGTCTGGCCGGCGGTCGCGCCGAGCGGACGCCCCCGGTCGTCGAGGACACCGAGGTGGCCGAGGAGGGGTGCCAGCCCGGTGCGGTACCCGGTGGCGGCGATGACGGTGTCGACGTCGGCCCGGTTGCCATCGGCGAGTTGAGCACCGCGCTCGTCGAGCGCGGTGACGCCCGCGACCACCTGGAGGCGGCCGGCCCTGATGGCGGTCAGGACGTCCCGATCGACGACGGCGGGGGCTTCACCGGTGCGGGCCAGGCGCTGGAACGGGCCCTCGACAGGGGCGGGGAGCCCGTGACCGGTGAGGTCGCCGACGACGAGACGCCGCAGCAGCGCCATCTGGGCGTCGGCCACCCGGGGCGGGACACGGAGCAGCAGCATCGCGGCCGGGTCACCGGGTAGACCGCCGATCGAGCGCAGCAGGATGTTGGGCGGCGTCCGGACGGCGAGCCGGACCCGTCGGGCGCCGCCGTCGGCCAACTCCGCGGCGATCTCCATCCCGGAACAGCCGGCTCCGACGACGAGCACGTCGCGGCCCTGGAAACCGGCCGGGTTGCGGTAGGCGGCGGCGTGGACCAGGTCGCCGAGGAACCGGCTGCGGCCAGGCCAGTCGGGGATGAACGGAACCTGCAGCAGGCCGGTCGCGACGACGACGTCGGAGGCCACGAGCTCGCCGCGAGGTGTGCGCACCACCCAGCGGTGGCGCGGCCGGCAGCCGTCGTCCTCGGGTCCGACCGGATCGATCCGGAGCACCGGCGTGCCGAGGCGGACGTCGAGTCCGTGGTGGGCGGCATAGGCCTCCAGGTACCGCACCATGTCGTCGCGGCTCGGGAACATGCCGGCGCCGCGCGGAAACCGCAGGCCAGGGAGCTGGGAGAACGGGCGACTGGTGTTCAGCCGGAGCCGGTCGTGGCGACCGCGCCAGGGCGCTGCCAGCACGTCGGCCCGCTCCAGCACCGTCACCGGGATCCCGCGGCGCTGGAGTTCGGCCGCGGTGCCCAGCCCGGCCGGGCCGGCTCCGACGACCAGCACGGGCTCACGTTCCTCGACCACGGTTCCTCCTCGACTGATCCGTCCCCGTCGGTGCTCAGCGTGGGAGCAGCCACCGCGCGCGGGCCATCCCGCACCTGCGGGGGTTCTGGCCATCCCGCCGGGCGGGGTGGACACCACCACCGGAGCGGCGGACCGTTGCCGGAGTGGGACTCGTCCCGGCGGATTCGGCCCGGCGTGCCGCGAGAAGCGCCATCACCCGGCTGTGCGCGGGCGGTCTGCCTCCCCTTGAACTGCTCCAGCAGGTCGCCGAGCGGGTCCGCGCCGCGGTGCCGTACGTGTCCGCGGGCTGGCAGCTGACCGATCCCGCGACCCTGCTCGGCACCAGCGGGTTCGCGGTGGACGTCGACCCCGCAACCCACCTGCAGCTCATCGAGAACGAGCTCACCGGCGCCGACTTCATCCCGTTCACCCTGGTCGCCCGCTCCCCGGCTGCGGCGCTCACCCTGTCGGCCACCACCGGCGGGCAACTGGACCGCAGCGCCCGGTACCGGACCATCAACGCCACGAACGGCTGGGGCGACGAACTCCGCGCGGTGTTCCGCTCCGGCGGTGCCGCATGGGGGCAGGTGTGCCTGGCCCGTGCAGCCGGCGAACCGGCCTTCGGTCCGGACGACACCGCGTTCCTCACCGCCGTCTGCGGGGAGATCGGGGACGGCCTGCGCAGCGCGCTGCTGCTGGACAGCGCCTGCTCCGCTGCGCCCGGACGAGCCCCCGGCCTGGTGGTGCTCCAGGACGACGGTTCGGTCGAGGCCGTGTCCGACGACGCCGTCCACTGGCTGGCGGAGCTGCCCGACGAGGGCCTCGAGCTCCCGCCGGTGGTCTACGAGGTGGCCCGGCGTGCCCGGTCGCTCGCCGACACCGGTCGCCCCGGACTCCCCGCGCGGGCGCGGGTCCGGGTGCCGTCGCAGCACTGGCTGGTGCTGCACGGGACCCGGCTGCGCCCGGTCGCATCCCGGCAGCCCACCACCGCCGTCGTCGTCGAGCAGGCCCACCGCGCCGAACTGGTGCCCCTCATCGTGGCGGCCCACGAGCTGACGCCCCGGGAGCGCGAAATCACCGAGATGCTGGTGCGCGGCCTGTCGACCGCCGAGATCGCCGCCACGCTGTGGCTGTCCCCGTACACCGTCCGCGACCACGTCAAGGCGGTCTTCGGCAAGCTGGGCGTCCGCAGCCGGCCCGAACTGACCGCCATGCTGTTCCACGAGCACTACGCGGCCGGTGCTCAGAGGGCAGCGGCGACCCCGAGTCGGGCCGCCTCAGGCGATGGGCACCGCCCCGAGCCGATCGACTCCGGCGACGTCGGTCGGCGGCAAGCTGCACGCTTCCGGGACGCGATTCGGGCGCCGTGACGGCTACGCGCACCGAAGAGCCTGCCACCGAGGCGGTCCCGACGTCCGCACTGGCCCGACGTCCTCAGCCAGGCGACACCGACGTCCGTCAGTGGCCGACCGGGGAGGCTGTGCCCGCCCGGGAGGACGCCCGAAGCGCATCCGTCGGCGACGCGACCAGCGCCTCCAGCTGCACGTCGACCGACGGGGCTGGCTCTTCGTCCGCCCAGTACAGCACCCTGGCGGCGAGCCCCTTCACGAATCGGAGCAGCATCCGCACGACTGCCCTCCTCTCCCCAGGGAGAATCAGAACGCGTAGGGCCCGGACCGGCCAGGCGTCGAGCCGCGTGCGGCCGCGGCGTGGCCGCCGATCGGTCCGGCACTCCCCGGTCGCCGCTCATCGGTCGTCCCCGCGCCAGTGGAAGGTGCGCACGCAGACGAGGACGCCGGCGACCAGCCAGGCCGCCAGGACCAAGGCGGTGGATCCGTGATCCCACGTGCCGGTCGGCTCGATGGCGGCGGCGTCGTCCGGCAGGAAGACGGACCGCATGCCCTGGGTCATCCACTTCAGCGGGAAGACGGCGGCCACCTGCTGCATCCACCCCGGCAGCTCGGAGAAGACGATGAACACGCCTGAGAAGAACTGCAGCACGACGGCGAACCCCGGGATCCCGGCGCCCGCCGCCCGGGCACTGCCGACGAAGGACGACACCGCGATGCCGAGCACCGTGCCGGCCAGCATGCCCAGCAGCACGACCCAGGCGAAGGTGGCCCAGCGTCCGGCGTCCTCGGGCAGGGGGACGTCGTAGGCCAGCGCGGCCACACCGAGGAGCAGCGTCAACTGCGCGGCCGTGGCGACCACCACCTGGCCGGCCTTGCCGATGGCGTACGCCAGCGCCGGAGTGCCGAGGGTCTGGAGCCGGAGGAGGTCGCCGCGCTCCCGTTCCTCGGCGATGGCGGTGCCGACGCTCTGGAAGCTGGTCAGCATGACCCCGGTCGCGGCGATGCCGGCGAGGAAGTACTGGTGGGAGCCGACTCCGGGTGCCACCTCCTCCTCGCCGAAGATGGAGCCGAAGATCACCAGCATCACGACCGGATACGCGAAGGAGAACGCCACCTGTCCGGGATCGCGGCGGAACAACCGGAGTTCGAGCCCGACGCGGGCCCGGCCGATGCGCGCCGCGCTCGGCGGGGCGGGGCGTCGGCCGACCGGCTCGTCGGTCGCGGCGGCGGTCATCGGGAGTCACCTCGGCCGATTCCCGAGCGCACCGGGCCCGGGGTCGGCGTGGTGGCGATGAGCCGCAGGTACACCTCCTCCAGCCCGGGGCGGGTGACGGTCAGGCCGGGCACCTCCGTCTCCGTCGCGGCGGCGAGCAGGCGGCGCAGCAGCGCAGCCGGGGTCGGCGTGACCACCTCGCGCTGCATGCCGTCCTCGGTCCAGCGCACCGTGGCCTCGCGTCGCAGCCGGGCACCCAGACGGTCCGGTGGGGCCACCTCCACCAACCGGCCGTTGACGATGACCCCGACCCGGTCGGCGAGATGCGCGGCCTCGTCGAGGTAGTGGGTGGTCAGCAGCACCGTCGTGCCGGCGTTGCGCAGTTCCTCGACCAGGGTCCAGAACTGCCGGCGCGCGGCCGGGTCGAGACCCGTGGTCGGCTCGTCGAGGAACAGCAGCTCCGGCTGGCCCTGGACGCCGAGAGCCACCTCCAGCCGCCGGCGCTGCCCCCCGGAGAGCCGGTCCACCCGGGTGTGCGCCGTCCCGGTCAGACCCACCGCGTCGACCAGCTCGGCGCCGTCGCGGACCAGAGCGTGGTAGTGCGCGTAGTGAGCGATCGTCTCGGCCACGGTGAGCGCGTCGCCGGCGCTCGTTCGCTGACCCACCACGCCGATCCGGTCCCGCCACCGGCGGCTGGCGACCGCGGGATCCTCGCCCAGCACCGTCACCTCACCGGCGTCCCGGCGGCGTAGCCCGGCCATGATCTCCACCGTCGTGGTCTTGCCCGCCCCGTTCGGCCCCAGCAGGGCGAAGCACTCCCCGCGACGCACGTCCAGATCGACACCGTCGACCACGGTGCGCATGCCGTAGCGCTTGACCAGCCCGCGCACGCGCACAGCCGGTCCACGTCGGAGCGCGGGCACACCGGGCGGGTGCGCAGGCTCGGCGACGCGGTCCCTTCCACCGACCGGGGCGCGGAAGGCCGCTGAGGTGTTCACGTTCCCTGCTCCCGTGCCATCGCTGCACTCCCCGGTGGGTCGTCCGGAGCCAGGAGGGCTCGTCATGGCTGCGCCACGTCCGTGCGCAGTCCCCCGACCGACGGGTGGCGGCGGTTCACGGAACCGCACCTGGGGGCGGCCCGTCGGGCTCGTCGTCGGCCAGCCGCCGGACAGCGTCAGGCCACCTCACCGGCAGCTCGTCCGTCGCCCAGAAGACGAAGCGCGACGCGGCCATCCCCGTGCGGTGCCGAACCATCGTCGTCCGGTGGGGTTCGGCCCGGACGAACGCATCCAGCGCCGCGCGGTCCCGCCACGCCGACATCGTCCGGAAGGTCCGGTGGAGGGGCCGGGCCTCGAGCGCGATTCCCAGCGCGCCGTCCGCAGTCATGACCTGCCGGCGGATCCGCAGCGCGTCCAGCAGGAAGGACGGCGTGCGCCTGACCTGGGTGAGGTGGAACTCCGAGGCCATGACGAGAGCCGGCCCCTGCCGCACGTCTACGGTCGTCCAGGGCAGATGGACCATGGGGACTCCTCAGTTGTCGCCTGCTGGAACCGGGCTCCGCGGGGCACGTTCCCCGCACCCGGTCGAAACGCCGCCTCTGGCGGTCCGCTTGCGATTTCCGACAGTCGGCCCAGGCCTTCCGGGCGCCCGGCGGAGACGCCGTTCGCGCCAGGGCCGTCGCGCACGTCCGGCTCGCTCGCCCGTGCCACGGGGATGCGACCGTCCGCCGGACCGACCGGCTCGGAGTCCTCGACCGCGGCATCGCCGCTCGGCGCCGGACCGGCCTCAGGCAGTCGACCGGCCAGCCAGGCCAGTGGCACAGCGAGCGCGCACAGCCCCGCCCCGGCCACCACGGGAGCCGAAGCTCCGTAACCGGTCAGCGCCCAGCCGCCGACCAGCGACCCGGTGGCGATCCCGATGTTGATCGCGGACGCGGGCAGCGTGGCGGCCAGTGCGCGCCCCTCGCCGGCCAGGTCGAGCACGCGGTGCTGCACCGAGGGGACGAGGCCGAACCCGATCAGCCCCCACGCCAGCAGCGCGAGGACGACGAGTGCAGGGACGCTGCCGACGACGTAGAGCGAGGCCAGGACCACGACGAGCAGCACGCTGCCGGCCAGGATCGTCCGGCTCGCCGCGCGATCGGCGAACCGGCCCCCACCGAGCACACCGACCGCGGTGGCCACACCGTAGGCGAGCAGGAACACGCCCACCACGGCGCCGGAGACGCCGCTGCGGGCCGCGAGGAACGGCGTGAGGTAGGTGAGCGCGGCGTACTGGCCGGCGAACAGCAGCAGCCCGAAGCAGAGGACCAGGAGGACCCGAGGCGCGAGCGCGTGCCGGAGCTGCGCGCGGGCCGGGGCGGCGGAGGCCGCGACGGGTGGAACCGAGTCGGCCAGCACACCGAGCGCGAGTACGCCGAGCCCGGCAGTGACCAGGAACGTCTCCCGCCAGCCCAAGACCTGACCGACCAGGGTGCCCTGCGGCACGCCGACGGCCGCGGCGACGGCGATCCCGCCGAGCACGACCGCGATGGCGCGTCCCGCTCGCTCGGCGGGCACGATCGACGTCGCCACGGTGAGCGCCACCCCCACGATCAGGCCGTGCAGCGCGCCGAGGAGCACCCGGGCGACCAGCACCGCGGCGAAACCGGGCAGCGCAGCGGCGAGGACGGTGGCGGCGAGGTAGGTCACCGTCGCGGTGAGCAGCAGCGCGCGTGGCGGGATCCGGATGGTCACGGCCGCGAGCAGCGGCCCGCCGACGGCCAACCCGATGGCATAGCTGGTCACGAGGGTCCCCGCTGCGGCGACCGACACCTGCAGGTCAGCCGCCACCACGTCGATCACACCGACGACCACGAGTTCGGCGGTGCCCATCACGAACGCGACGAGGAACAGCCCGGCGAGGACGAGCCGGGTGCGAGGAAGCACTGTCGGCACTGCAGCGGTCGAGATCACGGTGATCTCCTCCCGACAGGGACCGAACGGTCCGGGACCGATCGGTCCCTACACTGAGGGAGGTCGGGGGTCTACGTCAATGAGATGGACCGATCGGTCCGTTATATTTCTCGCGGGAGGTCTCCATGGCACGTCGACCGGCACCGGACACCCGCGAACGCATCCTCGATGCCGCGGACCGGTTGTTCTACGCCCACGGCGTGAACGCGATCGGCGTGCAGCAGATCGTGGACGAGTGCGGCCTCGGCAAGAGCCTGCTCTACCGCGAGTTCGGCGGGAAGGACGAGCTGGTCGCGGCCTACCTCGACCGCCGGCGCGGTCTGTGGGACCGGCTTCTCGAGCAGGAACTGACGCCGCTGGCCGGTGACCCCGCCGGGCAGCTGGTGGCACTGGCTCGGATCGCCGCCGAGCAGACTGCCTCCCCCGAGTACCGCGGGTGCCCCTACCGGATCTGTGACGCCGAGCTGGCCGACCGTGGGCATCCCGCGGTCGCGGTGACGGCCGACTATCTGAGCAGCGTGCGCGATCTGGTGCGGCAACTCGCCGGCCAGGCCGGCGCCGCGGACCCGGACACCCTCGGCGAGCGGGTCTGGCTGATCATCGAGGGTCTCTATGCCAGCGCGGCGCACCCTGGCGGTGAACGCGCGGCCGAGGTGGCTGTGGCGCTCGTGCAGGAACTCGTCGACAGGGCGGTGCGGGCCGAGGTCCGCTGACTGCCACAGGACGTCACGGACCCGGATCAGGCCCGGATGCCGTGCCGAGCGATTCGACGAGCGAGGTCTGCAGCCGAATGCGTGGGTCGCTACAGGATCTGGTGGACCCGGTACGCAACGCCGCCGTCCACGAGGTAGCCGTAGCCGGTACAGATGATGTCGTCGAGCCAGGCGTACGGCTCCGATCGGGGCCGAAGCGGTCCGCGCAGCCGTCGCCGCTGCTCCCCGACGTCACGAGCGCGACCGGTGCGCCCTGACCTTCGCCCGGTTGCCGCACGTCTCCATCGAGCACCAGCGGCGCTGGCCCGGCCGGCTGGTGTCGAGCAGGAGCAGGCCGCAGTTCTCGGCGGCGCAGACGCGGATCCGGCGGGCGAGCGCACTGCTGAACAGGTCGACCGCGTCGCGGGCAACGCTGGACAGCGCGGCGGCGGTGGTCGGCGCGACGATGGTGGTGCCGCCGTCCGGGCGCAGCGCTGGTACGAGCGGAGGGACGGCCGCCGCTGCGTTCACGGTCGCGATGTCATCGGGGTGCGGCGGGTCGATCGGGATGGGTGCGGAGCCTTCGGCGAGGCCGTAGGCGATGCGGGTGAGGGCGGTGCGCAGCGGCCGCATCGCCGCCAGATCGGCCTCGGTCGCAGGCAGAGGAGGCAGCCCGAGGATCACGCCCAACAGGCGACCGAGATCGTCCGGGTCGTCGACGATCTCGAACCGCGCCAGCGCGCCCTCGCCACCCGTGTGCACCAGGTCGAGGCAGGAGCGGCCGGTGCGGAAGCGACGACGGAGATCGGCCGGTGACCCTGGTTGCACCTAACCAGTATAACCGGTTACCGTCTCGCCATGACCGCGGTCAGGCACATCAACCCCCCAGAGCTGCACTCCAGCCCCGCCTTCAGTCAGGTCGTCCGCGTGCCGGCCGGTGCCGACACGATCTACGTCGGCGGCCAGAACGGCGTCGCACCGGACGGCACGGTGGTGGGCGCCGGCATGGCCGAGCAGAGCCGGCAGGCCTTGGCCAACCTGCGCACGTGCCTCGAGGCAGCAGGCGCCGCCGTGACGGACGTCGTGAAGTGGACGATCTTCTACGTGGAGGGCGCCGAGGTCCTCGCGGGCCTTTCGGCCTTCGGCGAGTTCTGGCCGCGCGACGCCGCCCCGCCCGCGATCACGGTGGTCGAGGTGTCGGACGTCGGACCGCCCGGCGCGCTGCTCGAGATCGAGGCGGTGGCCGCAGTCCGCAGCTGATCCAGAGCCACGGAGGACGGTCGGAGCGGAAGGGGGCACAACGCATGCGGTACGTGGCGCTTCTGCGCGGCATCAACGTCGGCGGCAGGAACAAGGTACCGATGGCGCGCCTGAGAGAGGTCTTCCAGGAGGTCGGCCACACCGACGTCCGCACCTACATCAACAGCGGCAACGTCGTGTTCGAGTCGCCGCGTCGGCACGCGGGTGTCCTCTCCCAGGACCTCGAGGCGGCATTCGAGACCGAGTTCGGGTTCCCCGCGCGGGTGCTGGTGCTCCCGGGATCGACGGTCAAGCAGATCGCCGCCGCACTGCCCGGCGACTGGGCGCGGAACGAACGATCATCGTGCAACGTCTTGTACCTGTTGCCCGAGCGAGCGTCCCCGAAGGCGCTGGAGGAGTTCCGCTTCGATCCCGAGTACGAAGACGCCCGGTATTGCGCTGGAGCGATCCTGTCGCGAGTCGATCGCGCCCACATCGGTCGCAGCGCGGTGCACAAGCTGATCGGCACCGAGCTCTACTCCCACGTGACCATCCGGAACTGCAACGCCGCCCGCAAGCTCGCAACCATGGTCGACGCCGTCTGAAGCAAGGCGTGGCCGGCGGACGAGCAAGACGGCGGAGGTCGCGGGTGGACGAACGCGAGGCACCTGGCTCGTGGTGAGGCCGCCTCCCCGCAGCTCCCCGGGCTCGACACCTCCGACGCTCACCGGGGCGGAGCGGCCCACGTGGGGAGACGGCTCGCCCCCTCTCGAGCCCGGTGGGCGGGGTCAGCGGACGATCGGATCGATGTCCCGGGTGCAGAACATGCACACCGAGGCGTCCACCGGGATGAAGCTCTTGCAGTGGTCGCACTCCCTGTTGCCCTGCGCGCCGGCGGTCTCGCGGCCGGTGGCACGCCGGATGGCCTGCACCAGGAACATGATCGTGACCGCCAGGAGCAGGAACGAGACCAAGGCGGTCAGGAAGGACCCGTAGCGGATCTCCGCGCCGTTGGCCGTCAGTACGAGGGCGTCGAAGTCGGGCTGGCCGAAGATCGCTGCCACGAGCGGCAGGATGACGTCACCGACCAGTGACTCGACGACCGTTGCGAAGGCCACCCCGATCGCCAGGCCGACGGCCAGGTCGACGAGACTGCCGGAGAAGGCGAAGTTCCGGAAGTTGCGGAGCAGGGTGCGCACGGGCCCTCCTTGCGGTTCGGCGCGAAGCGTAGAACCGGCCGGGCGTCGCGTCGCCGACCGGTGTCTCGGGAGCCGGCGGTGGACGGCTTCCACGGCGCGGTGCCCACGTCCCCCCGGGCCCCCGGACCGGAGCCCCCCGCGGTCGGGCGACCGCGAGGGGCTCCGTCGCTGCTCGACTCGTCCCTGCTCAGCGCACGTCGGTCAGGCCGCGCCTGACTGCGGCACGGCCGACAGCGCCTCGGTCAACAGCGTGACCAGTGCCTCGAGCTGCACGTCGGCCGACGACGGGACCTCCTCGTCCGACCCGTCGAGCGCCCGGGCGGCGAGCCCCGCCTTGCTGTCGATCAGCTCCGCGATCCGGGCGTCGATGGTCTGCGCAGCGATGATGCGCCACGCGGTGACGGGCTCGGTCTGACCGATGCGATGGCTGCGGTCGATGGCCTGGGTCTGCTCCGCATCGGTCCAGGACAGCTCGGCGAGCACGATGTTCGAGGCGACCTGCAGGTTCAGGCCCACGCCGGCCGCGGTCAACGAGCAGACCGCGACGGCGACCTCCGGGTCGTCGACGAAGGCGTCGATGTTCCGCTGCCGCGACGCGGGCGACTGGTTGCCACGGATCGACGAGAACCGGACCCCCTGCCGGGCGAAGGTGTCCTCGGCGGCGTCCATCACGTCGACGTGCTTGGCGAAGAAGACGACCTTGCCGGCGCTGCGGGCCAGCTGCGCCGCGTAGTCCGCGGCGAGGCCGGCCTTCGCCTGGCCGATACGCCGCACCATGCTGAACACGTTCTCGCCGGCCTGCGCGGTGGTCGCGTCCTTGAGCTCCCACCGCGCCACCCGACGCACGAGGTCGTGGTCGATGCCCCCGACCACGGCGGCGGCCGAGCGGTTCGCGAGCGCGGTCTCGTACCGCGCCACCATCCGGCGGGCGAGCTCCCGCTCGGCCGCCCGGATCGACCGGCCGGCCGGCCCGTCCAGCTCGACGGGGAGATCGGCGATGCGGCGGGCGGGGATGTCGGCGGCCACGTCGACCTTGCGCCGGCGGACGATCCCGAGGTCGATCACGCGCCGGCGGGCGACGGCGTAGAAGCCGGGGTCGGCGGGCGTCAGGCCGGTGTCCTCGAGCGCGTCCATCAGCTCGCCGAGCGGCTTGGTGTCGTCGATCCAACCGAGGAACTGCCAGATGGCACGGAAGTCCTCGATGTCGTTGATCAGCGGGGTGCCGGTGAGGGCCATCAGCAGGGGCCGCGGGGTGCGGGACCGGATGCGGTCCGAGAGCTCCAGCACGTGCTGCGAGCGCTGGGACGTCCTGTTCTTGATGAAGTGGGCCTCGTCGAGGACCATCCCGCGGAAGCCCAGGTCGCCGAGCCAACCCACGTGGCGGTCGAGCACCTCGTAGTTGACGACGATGATGTCGGCGAAGCCGTCGATCGTGTCGCCGTCGCCCTGGACCACGGTTACCGCGCGGTGGGGGGTCCAGCGGCCGGCCTCCCGGGCCCAGTTGGTCTTGACGACGTTCGGCACGACCACGAGCAGCGGGTAGGCGTTCGCCGCGTCCGCGGCGAGCAGCGCCTGGGCCGTCTTGCCCAGACCCGGCTCGTCAGCGAGGAGGAAGCTCCGGTGACCGGCCGCGGCCGCGGCGACGAGCTGGGCCTGGTGCGGCATCAGCGCCAGACCCTCCACCGCGCCCCGCGACGACGGCGCGGGGAGGCGCATGCACGCCGAGTCGCCGCCACCGGCGCGCTCGAAGGAGCTGAGGAGCGGGCCGATCAGCTCCCAGCCGGCCAGGCGGCCCGGACGGGCGGTCCGCTCCCGAGCAGCGGAGAAGTCGGGTGCGAGGAAGGGGTTGGCCATCTGCCGGGAGAGCACCGACTGCGGCACGACGCGGCGCTCAGGAGTCGCGGGCGCAGCCGGGGTCTCCGTCGGCGGGGCCTCCTCGGGCGCCGGCTCGACGCCGGCGGCCCGCAGCATGTCCCGCTTGAGCGCCCGGGCCGCATCGGAGGCGACGGCGTCCTCGGCGAGCAGCGCCAGCAACCCAGCGTCTCGCACAGCGGTCGTCGCGAGGATGGTCGCGATGCCGTCCAGTCGCTTGAGCTGCTCGGCCCGACGACTGTCGCTGCCGGACGCCTCGGCCTGGACGCGGGCGCGCTCCTCGCGCAGCAGCAGGGCGACGGCCTGGAACTGGGTGCGCACGGCAGGCGTCACACGGCCGCGCTGGGTGGCCGCCTCGACCTCACGGACGGCTCGAGCGAGCACCACGACGACGTCGCCACGGGGGCGGACCCGTCGCTGGTTCCGCGGGGCGGTCCGGCGAACGCGCGCCTTGCGCGGGCCTGGTCGTGCCACGAACTCCTCCTCTGGAATGCCGGCCTCGGTGGCCGCGGGCAGCATGCCGCACGGTCCCGCGGACGGGGCGCACCGTGCCCCGGGGCGAGGGCCTGGTCCTCCGCACGCCCAGCCGACCTGCGGATCTCCAACGATCGGCGCCGCCGGCCTCAGCGGGCTCAGGGGGACCTGGAGCCGCCGGGGTTGGGCAGGTGATCACGGACCGAGGAAGTCGACGCCGGACGACCGGCCTCGGTCTCGTCGTCGGTACCTCGCTCATGTCAACGCGTGCGAGGGCGCAGGATTCCCGGCCGGTCGTCCGCTTGAGTGAAGACGGCCGGAACCGGTGAGGGCAACGACGGCTGGGGCGCTCGAGAAGGGGCGAGCAGATCGGCGAGCAGCGAGCGCGCAGCCGTGTGCGCGCGGAGCGAGTCGCCCCTCGGACGAGGCGATGGGAAGCCGACCGTGGATGCGACGACCACGGCCGTCACCCCGTCCTCGCATCGTGGCCACCAGGAGATGGGCGGGTCCTAGCCGATGTCCAGCGCACACCTGAACCCGATGTGCGTCGTGGCGGAGTCGCGCTCCTGGGGTTGCCGGGCGGCGGGCCGGTAGCGCAGGCAGTACTCCGGTGCGCACAGGTGCGATCCGCCCTTGACCACGAAGGCGTCCCGCGGGTGCTCCGGGCCCGTGTGCGGACGGCGGGGGTCGTCGGGCACGCAGCACGGGGAGGCGACCGCCCCGGGGTGGGAGGCGGTCCAGCGATCGGCGGTCCACTCCCACACGTTGCCGATCAGGTCCACCGCACCGTAGGGATTGGCCGGATAGGTGCCGACGGGTGAGGTGGTCGGCCACCCGTCCTCCCCGGTGTTCCAGTACGGGAACGGGCCCTGCCACGTGTTGGCGAGGTGGCGGCCGCCCGGGCACCGCTCGCCGCCCCAGGCGTACACCGTGTCGCCGGCGCCGCCCCGGGACGCGGACTCGTGCTCGGCCTCGGTCGGCAGCCGCCGTCCGGCCCAGTGCGCGTAGGCCTGCGCGTCCTCCCACGACACCTGGGTGACCGGATGGTCGGAGCGGTCGTCGAGCACGGTGCTGCCGGGTCCTTCGGGGGATCGCCACGAGGCGCCCGGCACCCAGGACCACCACCGCGACGGGTCCCGCAACGGGACCGGGCCGGCGGAGCCGGTGAAGACCAGCCCGCCCGGCACCAGCACCCGCGGATCCACGCCGGGGTGGTCCCGCGGATCCGGCGTCCGCTCGGCCACCGTGACGTAGCCGGTGGCCTCGACGAACCGCGCGAACGCAGCCACGGTCACCGGCGCACGGTCCAGCAGGAACGGCGACACCCGCACCGGGTGGGCCGGGCGCTCCTCCGGGTAGAAGTCCTCCGAACCCATGGGAGAGGTGCCGCCGGGGATCGGCACCATCCCCGGCGGCACCGCCATCCGGTGCGTTGCCGAGCTCAGGACCCGTGCTCCTGCTGTCTCCGGTTCGCCGGCCCGGGCTCGGCCGGCTGTCCTCCGGCCGGGGCGCCGGCCTCGACGTCCTCCAGGTGGTAGCGCACCTCCCGGGTGCCGAACAGATCCAGGTCGAAGGGGCACTCGTCCTCGCCCAACTCGGAGTCGACGAGGTGCACGAGCTTGCCGAGCATCGACGCCACGAGCTCCTCGTCGTAGTCCGGGTGGTCCTGATCCCCGATGTTGCGCAGTTCGCCGGGGTCGTCCACGAGGTCGTAGAGCGCCACGTCGGAGGTGGCGTGCAGCTGCTGCACCGTCCGGGGGGTGTCGTACTGGGTCGGCGAGAACCAGCGCACGAGTTTGTAGCGACCGTCGGACACCGCTCGGAAGAAGGTGCGCTTGTCCATGTCCGGCGCCCCGTAGGTCTGCCCGGCCCGCCGGCAGTCCTCGAGCGTCTTGTCCGGGCCGTTCCCCAGCTGGGCCAGCTCCCCCAGAGCGCCTTGGACGGCCCACTCGGGGTCGAGCATGTTGAGTCCGTCCCAGCTGACCAGGGCGCCGTCTCCGGGATCGGAGGTGGAGCCGCGCGGCGGGACCGCGCGCCCGGGGTCCTCGAACACGGGGCGGAGGTCTCGACCCTTCAGTGCCGGGTAGCGCTCCCGGAGCTCGGTCTGGTCCACACCGGCCCACGACAGGAAGGTGGTGACCAGGTCCAGGTGGGATCCGACGGCGTCCGAATGGACACCACTGGGTTCCCCCGGCGTCACCACCGTCATGTTCACGATGGACGCCTCCTGGAAGGGGATGGCTCCCTTCTGGGTCATGCGGTGCCCGCCGTTCATCTCACCGTGGTCGGAGGTGAACACCACCACGGTGTCGCGCCACAGGTCCTGGCGGTCGAGCTCGTCGAGGATCTGCTTGAACGCCTGGTCGACCAGCCGGAGACAGTTGATCAGGTAGGTCCGGCGCGCCTTCCAGAGATCCTCGCGACCGTCGGGGATGCGGCCGTAGTTCCACTCGACGCTGCGCTTGTAGGAGCGCACCCCGAACGGCTGCCCGACGAGGTCGTCGGAGAAGTTCGCAGGCAGTTCGACGTCGTACTCGCGGAAGAAGCCGAGGTCCTGGGCCGGGTGGGTCAGCGGGGCCAGCGCGCCGTTGACGTGCGCCTCTTCGTCCTCGCCCGCGCGCAGGAACATGATGTCGTGGGGGTTGACCATCGAGGAGACCAGGAACCAGGGCTGGTCGGTCGGGCGCTTGTGGCGCAGCCAGTCGACGGTCTCGAAGGCGACCGTGCCGTCGAGCTGCGCGCCGTGCAGCGGTCCGCCCCAGTTGTCACCCCAGGCCTGGTAGTCGGAGAAGCCGTAGCCCTCGAGCGCCTCCGTCGAACGGGCGGGGTGGGACAGGTGCCACTTCCCCTTGAATGCGGTGTAGTACCCGTGTTCCCGCAGCATGGTGCCGACCGTGGGGATCGCCTCGTCCAGGACGTCGGTCCACGCGAAGTTGGTGTTGTCCCAGAGGCCCACGTCCTTGGCGTGCCGGCCGGTCCACATCGTGGCCCGGGACGGGGTGCACTGCGGCACCGTGCAGTACTGGTTGCCCAGGCTCACCCCGGCCCCCACCAGTCGTTGGATGGCCGGCAGGTCCACGCCCGGGGGCAGGTCCATGTGCACGTCCCACTGGTCCATGCACAGCACGAGGATGTTGGGGCGTCGCCGCGGATCTCCCGCGGTGTCCTGCGTCATGGGCTCTGCCTCTCGGATCGGCGGTCGAAGGCGTCGGCGACGGCGGCGGCGGCGGGGGCGGGGATCAGGACGGAGAAGGCGCTGCGCGACCCGCTGCGCCTGGGCAGGCTCGGTGACGTCCGCGACCTCGGCGCACGCCTCCCCTCCCTCCGCCCGGACCTCCTCGGCCAGCGACCGGAGCCCGCTCCACGCGACCGGCAGCCCACCGTGCGCGGCTGCGGCCGGGCTCCTGCCACGCACGCCATCGGCCTGGTCGGTGCGTGGTCGCCGGTCACGACTCTCCCGCGCCGGCCTGCATCCGGTGGGTGAAGTGAGCGGCGATCATGTCCGCCACCCGCTGCACGCAGAGTTCCCCGATGGCGTCGGAGAGCCCGTGCGGGTCGCCCAGGACCCCCGTGTCCGAGAGGGCTCGGATCCCGCCGGTGAACAGGCGCTGCAACACCTCGTCGTCCACGGGCCCGGTGTAGCCGCGGGCGAGCTGGTCGGTCCGCACTGCGCCGGGTCGCAGGTAGGAGTACACGGAGGACTCGGCGACGTCCGCGTGCCCGCCGACGTGGCCGGGGTCCCCACCGGCGTCCACGACAGCCGATCGCCAGACCTCGATGAGGCCGTGCAGGTCGGAGAACACGATCACCCGGCACTCCGGACCCACGCGCTCGTCCAGCCGCTCCGCCATCTCGGCCAGTGGCGCGAAGTTCCCGCCGTGCGCGGAGAAGCAGAGGATGGTGCGGAAACCGTGCGCGGCCAGGCTCAGGCAGTAGTTCGGTGCAGACGGCCTCGAACGTGGCCGGCTGCAGGCTGATCGTCCCCGGGAAGCTCATGTGGTGCGGCGACACCCCTACGCGGATCGTCGGGGCCACCATCGCCGTCCCGAGCCGCTCGGCGACCTCCTCGCCCAGGCGTTCGGCGTGCACGGCGTCCACGTCGAGTGGCAGGTGGCGGCCGTGCTGCTCCACGGCTCCGCACGGGACGACGACGTCGCGTCGTCCCTCGGTGAGTGCCGTCTGGATCTCTGCGGACGTCATGGTCTCGAGCAGCACGTGTCCTCCGGGTCGTCGCTGGTGGGCATCGATACGCCGGACTCCCGCACGTCACCACGCGGACGACGGCCTCGATCTCGACGGCGACGCCGAGGGGCAGCTCGGCGATGCCGGTGGTGGACCGGGCTCCGCGGCCGACCGGGGCGATCGCCACTGCGGCACCGTAGCGGCACGTCCTTCGAGCGAAGCGGTGTTCGGAACGCCTCCTCGGACACCCGCTCAGCGATCACCGCAGTCGGCCGGGCAGCGCGCCGGCCGAGGGACGGAGACGGCGCCGGAGCCCGAGCCCAGCGCCACTCACCACGCAGTGTGACCGGATATGACCGCTGCGGCAGCACGCCCCGGACCCGCTCCCGCCTCACCCGGGCGCGGGCGCCGAGGTGGGACGTGGGGGCTGCCGTGCGCGCGTCATGCAGGGCAGTCTGTGCCGCTCCCCTGCCACGAGCTTTGGACGGTCGACATGGTCCGTGCGGCTGAGCGCTCCTCCGGCGGGCCCGTCGCCGCCCTCCTCACGATCCTGCTGCTCGCGCTGGGGCTGGTGGTCGGCACGCCGACCGCCGCCACCGGCGCACCGCCGGCCGGTGGCGGGGGGCCCGGCGCTTACACGGGCGACCTGACGCCCGAGCAGCTGGCCCTGGTGCTGGACAGCGGGCTCGACCGCCGCGAGGTGCTGACCGCGCCCGGCGGCGCCCCTGGTTCGGTACGGGTGGAGCTCGTGCTCGGCGAGCGCAGGGCGGATGACCTGATGGCGCAGGGCGTCCCGCTGCAGGCCCGGACGGCCGCCGCGCAGACCTCTGCGGCCACGGCCGGCGTCTTCCGTCCGTGGAGCGGTGCGGGCGGGTTGCGCGAGGAGTTCGTCGCGCTCGCGGAGTCGCATCCGGACCTGGTGGAGCAGGTCGTGATCGGCCGATCCGTCACCGGGCAGGAGATCCTGGCCTTCAAGGTCACGGCGGGTGCCGCCCGGCTGCCGGACGGACAGCGTCCCGCCGTCCTGTACGCCTCCGCCCAGCACGCGCGCGAGTGGATCACCCCGGAGATGACCCGGCGGCTGATGCGCCACGTGCTCGACGGCTACGGCACCGACCAGGAGATCCGCGGTCTGCTGGACCGCACCGAGCTGTGGTTCGTCCCCGTGGCGAATCCGGACGGCTACGACCACACGTTCTCCACCGACCGCTTGTGGCGCAAGAACCTGCGGGACAACGACGGTGACGGCGTGATCACCGAGGTCGACGGCGTCGACCTCAACCGCAACTTCCCGACCCGCTGGGGCTACGACGACGAGGGCTCGTCCCCGTTGCCGGACAGCGAGATCCACCGGGGCCCGGCGCCGTCGTCGGAACCCGAGACGCAGGCCCTCGACGGTCTTCTGCGCCGGGTCGGCTTCGAGTTCCTCGTCAACTACCACTCCGCGGCCGAGCTGCTGCTCTACGGCACCGGCTGGCAGGTCGCCACCCCGACGCCCGACGACGTCGTCTACGAGGCTCTGGCCGGCGACGACGCCACCCCCGCGGTGGCCGGTTACGACCCGGACATCGCCGCCGAGCTCTACACCACCAACGGGGAGACGACCGAGCACGCGCAGGAGGCCTACGGCACGCTGGCGTTCACGCCCGAGATGGCGACCTGCCAGACGGCCAGCGCAGCCGATCCCGGCGACGCCTTCGAGCCCGCCGCCTGCGGCAGCGTGTTCGAGTTCCCCGACTCGGAGCCGCTGGTCCAGGCGGAGTTCGGCAAGAACCTCCCCTTCGCGCTCGCGGTGGCCCGATCGGCGCAGGATCCCTCGGACCCCGTCTCGGTCGTGGGCCGCACGGTGCCGGACTTCGTGCTCGACCCGTTCGCCGTCTCCTACGGGACCCCGCAGACGGTCGCCGTCACGGCCCGGCGCGACCTGCGCGACCCCGAGCTGCGCTATCGGGTCGACGGCGGGCCCGAACAGCGCGCGACCGTGCGCGAGTGGGCCGGCGGCGAGCGCTACGGGGACGAGGGCGACACCTACTACGCAGAGCTCCGCGGGGAGGTCCGCGGAGCGAGCGTGGGACAGGACGTCGAGGTGTGGTTCACCGGCGTGCGACCCGGCCACGGCACGGTGACCAGCGAGCGGTTCAGCTACACCGTGGCACACGACGGCGGATCGGTCCTGGTGCTGGCCAACGAGGACTACGAGGGCTTCAACCCCGGCGAGCCGGGTGCCACCACCGCACCCCGGTACGCGCAGCAGTACGTCGACGCGCTCACCGACGCCGGGATCGACTCCGCCGTGTGGGACGTGTCCGCCCAGGGAGTGCCGCACGACCTCGGGGTGCTCGGCCACTTCGACAGCGTGGTCTGGTACCTCGGCGACAACCGGCTGACCCAGGACGCCGAGGACGTCCTCACCGATGTCCTCGGCGCTCCGCTGGAGGACGCGGCCGTCGCCGAGCGGCAGCAGTTCCTGACCCTCGCGGTCCGCGACTACCTCAACGGCGGCGGCACCCTCACGCTCGCCGGTGAGACGGCGGGCTACCACGGCGCGCTGGGCACGGGGCTCGGCGGCATCTACTACGGCCTGGACGGTGCACCCGAGCAGGACTGCGTGGTGACGGCCGACCCCTTCGGCGACTGCCTGCTGCTCGCGGACGACTTCACCCAGTACTACCTGGGCGCGTTCACCCGGTCGCCGCGTGCGGCGCCGGAGTTCCTGGACGGGACGGCCGCGCCGATCAGCGGCACCAGCACCGAGCTGGCAGCCACGCCCAGCAATCCGATCGACGAGGCCGGGACGTTCCTGCCGACGAGCGCCGTCCTGCCCGCGGGCCAGTTCCCGCAGTTCGCGAGTGCCGTGTCCGGCGAGTACCGGGGCGGCCCGCCGGGCAACCTCGAGACCTACGAGGGCGACTGGTTCGCCGCGGCGGCGCACTCGGACCGCTCGTACATGCGGCTCATCCGGACCGTCGACCTCACCGGCGTTCCCGCGGCGCAGACCCCGACGCTGCAGTTCGCGCTGTCCCATGACGTGGAGGCCGGCTACGACAACGTCATCGTCGAGGCCCACCCCGCCGGCACCGACGACTGGACGACGCTGCCGGAGGTCGGCGGGCTCAGCGACAGCGAACCGCCGACGGCATGCGAGGCCGGGGCCCTGCTGGAGCTGCACCCGTTCCTCTCGCACTACCTCACCGGAGGCGACACCTGCCAGCCGACCGGGACCACGGGGGCGTGGAACCGGATCACCGGCACGTCGGAGGGCTGGCAGCAGGTCGGCTTCGACCTGTCCGCCTACGCGGGCAGCCAGGTCGAGGTGGCGATCAGCCACGTCACCGACCCGGCCACCGGCGGGGCCGGGGTGTTCGTGGACCAGACGCGGCTGGGAATCGGTGGCACGGCCGTCGAGCCGGAGGGCTTCGAGAGCGACCTGGGGCCGTGGGCGGTGCCCGGTGCGCCCGAGGGCAGCCCGCCGAACGTCGGGGACTTCGAGCGTGCACAGTCCCGGGTCGGGGCCACGATCACGACCGAGGACACCGTGCTGCTCGGATTCGGGATCGAGCAGGTGCCGGACCCGACGGCCCGTGCGGCGCTCCTCGGGGGGATCGTGCGCAGCCTGATCCAGGCGTCACCGACGGCGGGCTGAGAAGCCTGTACCGCAGGCGTCGAGGAGTCCCCTCCGCAGCGACCGCTGCCCGTGACGTCGTGGCAGCCGACCCGGACCCCGACCGAGCATCGTGGTCGCGATGCCGTCTGGCGTGACCGGTCACGACCTCGGGGACGGCACCACTAGCCAGGCCTGCGCAGATGCTCCAGGTGTCCGCGGCTGCGTCCGCTGGGCGACCCGACTCGCGGGTGGCCTGTGCTCGACCGGCTCTGACCTCGCTCCGGTGACGTGATGGTGACGGGGTCCCCACTACGGTCCGGGCGCTGCTGACCAGAACAGAGCCACACTCGGGACTGCCCATGTCCCCATGAGGGCACGGAAGGGACGGACCCGGCATGAGCGACCGCCCATTGACCGCCTCGATCGAGGTGACCGGGCCGGCGGACACCGACGCGCAGGAGATGGACGAGCTGGCCCACAGCCTCCGGCAGGATCTGCTGGACGTCGACGGGATCGACGACGCTCGTCCCGCGACGGCGGGACCCGCCCCGACCGGCACCAAGGCTGGTGAGGCGTTGCAGGTCGGTGCTCTCGCGGTCTCGATGGCGCCGGTCGCCCTGCAGGGGGTGATCGACGTCGTCCGCCACTGGAGCAGCCGGCGGCCGGTGCGCAAGGTGAGCGTCACCATTGGTGACGACACGCTAACGCTGGAGGGAGCTACCGTGGCGCAGCAGGAACAGCTCGTCGCGGCGTTCCTCGACAGGCACGGAGATCGCGGAGAATAACCGTGAGCGGAGCGGGGGCAGCGCCGTGACGGGCGGGACCGACCGCGTGGTCATGCCCTTGGAGTCCGGCCGGCGCGCGGCGTTGATCGTGGCCACGGGGCACTACGCGGATCCTGAGCTGCAGCAGCTGCGCGCTCCGGTCGCCGACGCGGAGCAGTTCGCTGCGGTGCTCGCACGCCCCGACATCGCGGCTTTCGAGGTCCGTACGGTCATCGACGCTCCTGCTCGGGTCATCGCCAGGGAGCTACAGCAGTTCCTGGCAGGACGCGGACGCAACGACCTCCTACTGGTCTACTTCTCCTGCCACGGCCTCAAGGACGTTGACGGCTCCCTCTACTTCGCCGGCACGGACACCGAGATGGACTTCCTGGCGTCCACCGGCGTGTCGGCGGCTTTCGTGAACGAGCGGGTCGACGCTTGCCGGTCCAACCGGATCATCCTCCTGCTCGACTGCTGCTACAGCGGAGCGTTCACGAAGTCGGCGACGAAGGGCGATCTCTCGGTCGGCGTCCAGGAGCGACTGCAGGGCCAGGGACGGGTGGTGATGACCGCGTCGAACGCCATGGAGTACGCCTTCGAGGGCCACCACCTGTCGATGGAGGCTCCTGCCCCGTCGCTCTTCACCGGCACCATCGTGCGTGGCCTGAGCACCGGGGAAGCGGATCGGGACTGCGACGGCCGGGTCTCCGTCGACGAGCTCTACGACTACGTCTACGACAACGTGCGACGGGAGACCTCCAACCAGACACCCGGTCTCTTTGCGAGCCTGTCGGGCACCCTGTACCTGGCACGGCGCCCGGACGGACCGGTCGACCTCGAGCCGACGGCACCGGCACTCCCGCCGCCTGTGGTGGTCCCCTATCGCGGGACCGGCCCACGCCGTCGGCAGCGCCCGTGGATGCACTGGCTCCGTCGCCGCAGGAGGCCTGCCATTGCTGCAGCGTGTGCGCTGTTGCTGGCTGCGGTCACCGTCACGGTCGCGCTCGTGTGGCCTCCCGCCACCTCATCCTGGACCAGGATCGCCGACATGCCACAACCGGTGGAGGCGGCAGCCGTCACCTCCTATCGGGACAGGTTGTTCGTCATCGGCGGGGTGAATCCTGCGCCCGGCCGTGGCCCGCTCAGCACGGTCCAGGTGTACGACCCCGCAACGGCCTCGTGGTCGATCGGGCCAGCTCTCCCGGTCGCACTAAACCACGCAGCCGCGGTCACGACCCGCGACTCGGTGTACGTGCTGGGCGGCATCGCCGCCGACGGGTCGACCGACACGGTCTACCGACTCGACAGCCCCGACGGTCAGTGGCAGGTGGATCAGCCGTTGCCGGAGGCGCGCGGCGCGGGAGCAGCCGCCTTCGACGGCGAGCGGATCGTGTTCGCCGGTGGCGTGGACCGCGCCGGGCTCGCGCGGGCCGAAGTGTGGGCCCTGACTCCGGATGGCCGGTGGACGCCCGCCGGCGAGTTGGAGCCTGCGCGGGAGAAGCTCACTGCAGCGACCGACGGTTACGGCGGGGTCTGGTTCATGGGCGGCCGCGACATCCGGGGTGCTCCCGGTGAGGCGACCTACGGGAGTGTCGACATCGTCACCAGGACCGGGGTGCAGCACCTGGGCAGGACGCTTCCCGCACTCAGCGCTCCTGGGGGTGCCCAGGTGCCGGGTCAGGGCATGTGCGTGGTCGGTGGCCAGGAGCCGGACGGGCAGTTCAACGCCGGGGTCCACTGCGTCGAGGGGACGACCGAGCCCCGTCCACCCGACCTCCCCCGGCCCCGTGCAGGACTCGGCGTGGCCGTCCTGCGCGGGGAGGTCTACGCCGTCGGCGGCTACTACGCCGGCACCAACGGGACGGCGCTGGCGCAGGTCTACCGGCCGCCGACCGGATGACGCTGCTGCCGGTCCTCGGCCTCCACGCGTGGTCGGTGTGGGCAACGGCTGCCCTGTTCCTCCCGCGCTGCCGCATCCCCATCGTGCCCGTTGCCGCTCTGCCGGTCGGTGCAGCCGGCCTCCGCTCCGGCCGCGGTGGCGTCCTCGGGCCGTCGGTGGTCGCCGGCCTGCCGGACCAGGCCGAGCCGGTCTGGCGGGACAGCGGCACGCCGGAGGACCACCGGGCCGCTGCCGAGGCGACCGGCACGAACCAGCGCCACCAGGTCCGCGCCTCCCTCGTCAGAAGGACGGGGAGGGGGTAGGAGTGTGACGGACGAGTCGCCGACGCGCTGAGCGGAGCGCGGTCCGTCGCCGGCCTGACGGCGGCGCACTACGTCCGCCGGGACGGGTGCCGCGTCGCGGGCGTGCACGTGCTGCTGCACGCCGAACCGGGACTCGCTCCGGACGACGGCCGAGAGCTGGACTGCGGGACCGGTCACCACCATGAGACCGGCGGTCGCCAGGATGGATCGGCTGGGGCTGGCCGGTCACACCCCGGAGGACCGCCGGAGAGCGGGTCGAGCGGCACGGGACCGACTGGTCCGGAGCCCGTGCGACCTCACACGGGCGATGAGGAGGGCACCGGGTAGAGCCCCGCACGCGACGATGGTGAGCAGCGCCCACCCCAGGCGCAGCGGCTCCAGGTGCCCGCTTCCCGCCCCGACGAGGACCGCCCCGCCGACCACGGCACACCACGTCAGGTGGGACGTGAAGGTCCGGACCGTGTCGCGGCTGGCCAGATCACCCTTGGGGGTCACCGCGTACCCGAGCGGGCGGTGCAGGAGTGCCTGCACCGCTGCGGAGAGATAGACGGGTCCGGACACCAGGGACGCGAAGATCCCCCGTACTCCGTACTCGGCCCGCTCGTGCGGCGCGATGTCGTAGCGGCGGAGCCACCCGAGCAGGGCCAGCGCCGACGAGACCGCACAGAACCACGCAGCGGCCCACCACCAGCTCAGCGACGGAGGGGCGATCCCCAGGAGGTACACGGCCGTCGCCGCGTTGCCGCAGGCCCATGCGATCGCGCACCCCGGGTAGAAGGACTCCAGGAGGAGGTAGGCGAGGCCCTGACGGGGCGCCAACCGCGGGATGAGCCGCGGCGAGTGGCGCAGCACGATGTCCATGACGCCGTAGGCCCACCGCCGTTGCTGCTTGAAGAAGTCCGTCCAGCTCGTCGGACCCTCCCCGACCGCGATCACGTCGGGCGTGTAGACGCCCCGCCACCTGCGCCCCGTCGACGGGTTGACGGTGCCCGAGATCGTGAGACCGGTCAGGTGGTCCTCGATCAGTGAGTCCTGGTATCCACCGATGGCCGCCCAGGCAGCGGCGCGGTAGAGGTGGTTGGTCCCGATGAGCAGTGGTGTCCCCAGACCGTTCCCGCCGCGTTGGATGACGCCGGTGAACACGAAGGACTGCGCTGCGGCAGCGTGTGGCACGAAGCCCTCGTACATGTTGCCGTAGACCTGCGGCGCCACGACGAAGGCCGTGTCGGGGTCACGGAAGTACCCGAGGGTCCGTTCCAGGAAGCACGGCAAGGGCACGTGATCGGGGTCCATCTGCCCCACGACGTCGTACGACGCCTCGTGCAGGGCGCGCCAGGCATTGTGGTTTCCCGCCTTCGTGCGGGCGCGGAACGGTCCGCTCGGCCTGTTGAACTCGGGGTGCCCCCTGCGGCTGAAGTGGTGGACGCCCAACCCCTCGGCCACGCGGCGGACGTCGGGGTCATCACCCTCGTCCAGGATCCAGACGTCGAGCCGACCGGTGTGCCGGACCTCCCGCATCGCCGCCAGGGTGCGAGCGACGAGGTCCACGGGCTCCCTGTCGGGCACGATCGTGGTGAGGAGCGCGACCCGTAGGTCGGCCTCCGGCCGCATCGGCACCGGGTCCTCGGCAGCCGACGCGAACCAGGCCAGGCAGCCCACTTGGAGCAGCCGGGCGACCTCCACCGCGACCACCAGGAAGACTGCAATTCGGGCTACCCACCAGCTCAGTCCGTCGACGGGACCCATGTCCGCGGTCAGCAGGCGACCGATCACCGCGCATCCGGCGACGAGGCTGGCGGCGGCCAGCACGCCGACGACGACCCGTGACCGACCCCTGACGACGGACTGGAAACGCACGGTCGGCGGTCCCGACGGATCCACCACGGCTCCGGACACCGTGCAGCAGTCGCCATACGGAGAGGACCGTTGTCCGCCCGCCAGTGGCATCCGCATCCGTCGCCCCTCTCCGCGGTGCGACCATGCTGGGAGCGCGTCACCGTCGCGTCACGCACTCGTCACCACCGGGCTGGTGCGAGCCGCACGGCGGCTGCCTGCTCGGGACAGGGCCTCCACACCGTCGACCGCGCTGAACGCCGTGACGGCGTCCACGCCGGCCCGTCTCAGCTGGCCGACAGGTCATCGCACCGAGCGTCGGTGGTCTTCTGCTGTGGGCCACCCCGCCCTGCGGTACGGCGGCTGACGCCGGCACGTCATGGGCCCCTGCCACGCCGTCTAGGAGGAAGTCCGCGCACCGGCCCGCGCGCTGCGTCGCACGATCCCCGAGGTCGCGCCGACTTCCTCGATGGCCCGTCGTCGACGGGCCGCGCCGCACGAGGCGGGAACCCAGCCGAGGACCTGACCGGCCGGCTGCCCTCACCGCCGTCCCGACGGTGGTCCCCGTGGCCACCCCGCGGTGCCGGAGCTCGGCATCCGCCGAGCTCGGGCTCGTCGTTGCCGGACCGGGTCCCGCCCGAGTTGCCCCGGTGCCCGGATGGCGCTTCCGTGGACGCGTCAGCAGCTCGCCCTCGACGAAGCGGGGACCTCGTGGCCGAGACCAGCACCGGCACCGTCGACGACGAGGACAGCGGCCTCCGGAGATCGATCACCGCCAAGCAGCTGTTCTTCTACACCCTCGGTGACGTCCTGGGCTCCGGGATCTACGTCCTGATCGGCCTGGTCGCCGCCGCCGTCGGTGGCGCGTTCTGGATCGCGTTCGCCCTCGGCGTCACCGTCGCGGCCATCACCGGGGCGGCCTACGCCGAGCTGGTGACCAAGTACCCCCAGGCAGCCGGTGCCGCGCTCTACGTCAAGAAGGCCTTCGGCAGCACGGCCCTGACGTTCCTGGTCACTGTCTCGTTCCTGTCGGCCAGCTTCGCGGCGACGGGATCGCTGGCGACCGGTTTCGCCTCCTACTTCGCCACCCTCTGGGAGGGGCCGCCGGCCTTGCTGGTGTCGCTGGTCTTCGTCCTCGCCCTGGTGGTCGTCAACTTCATCGGCATCACCGAGTCGGTGGTGATGAACATGGTGATGACCTTCGTCGAGATCTCCGGCCTCGTCATCGTGATGGTCATCGGCGTCTGGTACATCGCCCAGGGCGACGCCGACTTCGGCGTCCTCGCCGACATCAGCGTCTCCGGCAACCCGGCGCTCGCGGTCCTCGCCGGTATCGCCTACTCCTTCTTCGCGATGACCGGCTTCGAGAACACGGCCAACGTCGCGGAGGAGACGATCGACCCGCACCGGGCCTTCCCGAGATCGCTCGTCGGCGGCATGGTCGTCGCGGGCACGGTCTACGTCCTGGTCTCCATGGCCGCCGCCCTCACGGTGCCCGTGGACCAGCTCGCGAGCTCCGACGCAGCCCTGCTGGAAGTCGTGCGGCAGGGCATCCTGCCCTTCTCCACCGACTTCATGACCACGCTGTTCTCGATCATCGCGCTGATCGCGATCACCAACACGACCCTGGTCACGATCGTCACCCAGCCGCGGATCCTCTACGGCATGGCGAAGGAGGACGTCGTCCCGGGCGTCTTCGCCAAGATCCACGCCACCCGGCGCAGCCCGTGGGTCGGGCTGCTCTTCAGCGCGGCGGTGGTCGCGGCGCTGCTGATCACCGGCACGATCGTGCTCGAGGCCGGTGGCGGCATCGACCTGGTCAACCGGCTCGCCCTGGTGACCGTCGTCCTCCTCCTGGCCATCTACGCCCTGGTGATCGTGGCATGCCTCAAGCTGCGCGGGCAGGACGAGAACGAGCACACCTTCCGGGCCAACACACCTCTGCTGATCGTCGGGCTGGTCGGCAACCTGGCCATCCTCGGGTTCTCCATCTACGACGACCCCACGTCGCTGATCTGGTGCGCCGCCCTGATCGCCATCGGCGTCGTTCTGTTCCTCGTGGAGTACGCCGCCGGCTCGCGGAACCGCCCCCCGGGCACCAGGCGCGGCGACCCCGAAGCCGCCTCTCGGAGGGACGCCTGAGATGCACGTCATCGTCGCCACCGACGGGTCGCCGCAGTCGCTGGCCGCGGCCCACCACCTCACGTCCTTCGCGGACCCCGCGAAGATCACCGGGATCTCGGTCGTAGCCGTGATCCGGCCGCTGGCCTCGGTCGCCTTCGCCGACGAGATATCCGAGGACGAGCAGCACGAGGTCGGCGAGGGGACGGGCAGTTTCCGGGCGGCGGCGCAGCGTGCCGTCGACGCGGTGGCGGCCGTCTTCGACGGCTGGGGACCGCCGGTCGGCAGGCAGCTCCGCAGTGGGTCACCCGCCGCGGAGATCATCAAGGCGGCGACGGAGCACGACGCCGGTCTGATCGTGGTCGCGGCCGGAGGACGCGGTCTCAGCGACGTGATCCTCGTCGGCAGCACCGCCCAGCGGGTCCAGCACTACGCGCCGTGCCCGGTCCTCGTCGTACGTCCTGCACCCCGGCCGAGAAGGGCCGCCCGGCCCGAGGCGTGACCCTGCGCCGCCTGCGCCCGGCACCGGTCCACTCCCGCCGTGCCCGCACTGCCGGGAGCAGCACGTACGGCACACCGGACGCCCACCGGTCCGGTTCGGCCCACGAGGAGCCGTGACCAGGACCCGCCTGCGGCGCCTCGAGCTGTCAGTCCTCCCACCACCTCGTCGGCGACGTCGAGCCGTGGACGAGGGTCCGGCACGAGCCTCCGGGCGCGGACGGCCGCGCTCGACCGCCGCGGTCCTGCAGGCTGAGCAGGCAGCCCGGCGGTGCAGGAACCGGAGCAGACCGGCACGCCGCACAGGACGGAGGACACCCATGTGGGCACAGACGCTGCGCGGTCCCTTCTGCTTCGAGCAGGTCGAGGTGGCGGCCCCGGATCCCGCGGCCCTGCCGCCCGGGCACGTGCTGCTGGCCACCCGCGCCGGCGCCATCTGCGGCAGCGACCTGCCCAACTTCCGCGGCGGCGTGTGGCCGCACCCGGCCGCCGAGGACGGCTGGGGGCCACGCGGGCGCCGGGCTTCCCGATGCATGAGATCGTCGGGGAGGTCGTCGCCAGCCGGCACCCCGAGCACTCCCCCGGCGACCTCGTCGTGGGCTGGGCGTCGATGTTCGACGGCATCGCCGAGCTCGTGGTCACCGACGGCGACGGCCTCGCCCGCTACGACACCGGTCTGCCGGCCACCACCGCGGTCATGCTGCAGCCCCTGGCCTGCGTGCTCTACGCCGTCGAGCAGCTCGGTGACGTCTCGGGTCAGACGGTCGGGGTGATCGGTCAGGGTCCGATCGGCCTGTTGTTCAGCCACGTCCTCAAGGCCCGCGGAGCGACGCGGGTGACCGGCGTGGACCCGGTGGACCGCAGCGACGTCGCGTCCGCGTTCGGCGTCGACGAGATGGTGACCGCCCGGGCCGAGCGGTGGGCGGGCTCGCTGTCCGACGCCGACCGGCCGTCCGTGGTGGTGGAGGCAGTGGGCCACCAGATCTCGACGCTGCAGCCGGCACTGGACGCGGCGGCGCCCGGCGGTCAGGTCTTCTACTTCGGCGTCCCCGACGACCCGGTCTACCCCTTCGACATGATGACCTTCCTGCGCAAGAACCTGATCCTGCGCTCGGGCGTCACCCTGGAGCGGCGCCGGGTCCTGGCGGACGCCGGCCGGTATCTGGCGGCACACCCTGCCCTGCGCGACTGCTACGTCAGCCACGTCCACCCCGTCGCCGACGTGCAGGCGGCCTTCAGCGCCGCGATCGCTCCCAGGCCGGGGCAGGTGAAGATCGCGGTCGACATGAGTCCGTGACACCCGCGTGACACCTCGCGCCCGGAGCACGGCCGGACGGCCCCTGCGAGCGGTCGCTCACCGGGGCGCGAGGCCCTGGTCGGCGGTCCGTGGCGTCGGCGTCAGCAGGTCCCCCGACACCGCCGACAGCACACGGTCGACGTAGTCCCGCACCGCGGCCTGCATCCCGACGTCCCGGCCGGCCGCCTCGGACAGGAACCACCGGTGCTCGAGGATCTCGTGGAAGATCTCGGCGGCGTCCAGCCGGCTGCGCAGGTGCGCGGGGATGGCGGCGATGGCCGGCTGGTACACCTCGGTGAGCCAGCGGATGGCGGCCGCGGTCTCGGAGACCGGGCCGTCCTCCACCTGTTCGAGGCCGGCCCGGTAGCCGGCGATGTCGGCGAGGAGACGGCGGGCCTGCTTCTCGCGCACGTCCAGCCCGGTCCGGGTGAACAGCGCCCGCCGGGAGTTCCCGGGTTCGGCGACGCGGGTGGTGAGGCGCAGTCGGCTCCCGCCGGCCGGGTCGTCGACGAGGTCCATCTCGCCGACGTCGAAGCCCAGGTCCTGGAGCCGGCGGATGCGCTCGGCGACGCGGAACTGCTGCTCGCTGCGTGGCATCACCTCCTCGCTGGTCAGCTCGCTCCACAGCTGCTCGTAACGCGCCACCAGGTCGGCCGCCGCGAGAGCCGGGTCGAGGTCCCCGGCCAGGGAGCCGCTGTCCCGCAGGTCGGTCAGTTCGCCGACGACCCGCGCATAGGCGACCTCCGTGTCGTGGTCCCGCTGACTTCGGGTGAGGCGCTCGTGCACCTCCCCCGTCTCGGCGTCCACGAGGTAGGCGGCCAATGTCCCGGCGTCGAACCGGAACAGGGTGTTGGCCAGGGAGCAGTCGCCCCAGACGATGCCGGCGAGGTGGAGGCGGACCAACAGCTCGACCTGGGCGTTCATCACCCGGTCGATCAGCTGCCCACCCCGCGGGTTGGCGAACAGGGCGAGGAAGGACGACGAGTAGTCCAGGAAGCGGGTGACGAGCACCGCCTCCTGGTCGCCGGGCCGGTCGACGACGACGCCGATGACCTCGACCGCCGGGATGCCCAGCTCCTGCAGCCGGCGCAGCACCTCGTACTCCCGGCGGGCGGGTTGCTCGGGCAGCTCCTTGACCGCGAACACCCGTCCGGCCTCGGCCACGAACCGGACGACGTGGCGAGAACGCCCGTGCTGCGGGATCTCGACGATCCGGTCGTCGGTCCACTGCGAGAGCGGGGTGTCCCAGGGCAGGGTCAGCAGATCGGCCGCCGCCTCGGCAGGAGGGCTGAACACGAAGCGCATCCCGGACCTCCGGTCCTCGGACTCGGTCCTCCCGCGAGGCTAGCGCGCGGCAGCCCAGCTCCCGCACGTCTCGAGGCAGCGTGGACGGACCCACCCGCCGACCGCCGCCCTAGGCGATGAGCGCCACCGCCATGACCATCGGCAGCGAGACGACCGAGGCCACCGAGGTGACCATCGTCAGGGTCTTGAAGGTGCCCTGGGTGGACAGCCCGAGCAGCGACTTGAACATCCAGAAGAAGTTGCTGTTGACCTGCAGGGCGAACATCGCGCCCGAGGCGATGGCCAGACCGATGACCAGCGGCGCGACGTTGATCGACCCGAGCACCGGGCCGATGATCCCGGCGGCGGTGATGGCCGCCACCGACACCGACCCGATCGCCAGGTGCAGCACCGCCGCGATGAACCAGGCGAGCAGGATGCTGAGGATGACCGGTGCCCCCGCGTCGGCGGAGAACAGGCCGGCCAGGATCGTGTCCAGCCCGGTCTCCCCGATCACCGCACCCAGCGACCCGCCGATGCCGGTGATCAGCAGGATGGCGCCGGTGGTGTGGAAGCCCTCGCTCATCGCGGTGTCCGTGCCCGCCGAGCCCAGCGCGCGCCGGCACAGCCCGTAGGCACCGACCAGGCCGACGAACAGCGCGAAGTTCGCGTCGCCGAGGAAGGCGATGACGTCGTTGGAAAACTCCAGCAGCTCGGCGAAGGCACCGAACGCGATCAGCACCAGCGGCACCAGGATGGGCAGCAGGCAGACCAGCAGCGCCGGCGCCGCGCTGTCGTCCTCGACCAGCTCGGTGGTCTCCTGCTCCACCATCGCCTCATCGACGTGTTCGTCCCTGGCCGGATTCCAGTACCGGCCGCGCAGCAGCACCCGGAAGACCAGCGTCGTCACGAGCGCGGTCACCGGCCCCAGCACCAGGCCGTAGAGCAGCCAGGTGCCCAGCGGAATCTGCAGCAGGCCGGCGATGGAGACCGCGGCCAGCCCCGGAATCACGAACACGTAGCCGGCGAAGATCCCGGTGCCCAGCGCCCCGGACATGTGCGGCAGGCCGGTCCGGCCGATGAACGGCGCGGTCGAGCGCGCCACCGGAGAGGCCAGCACCACCTGCACGTCGACGTAGATCGAGGGGAAGATCGTCGCCATCGCCGCCGTCATCGCGTACGGCAGCCGGGGCGCGCCGACCCGGTCGACGAGCATCGTCACCATCTTCCGGAAGGCGCCCATCGCGTGCAGCATCGCGCCGATCAGCACGCCGAAGCCGATCAGCAGGCCGACCTCGCCCATGATCTCGCCGAAGCCGGTGGTGATCGCGGTCAGCGTCGCCGTGAAACCCACCCCGGTCGCCAGGCCGAGATAGAGCGACCCGATGATCAGCGAGATCACCGGGTCGATCCTGATCCTGATGATGAGCAGCACGATGACGGCGATGGCTATCGCGGTGTGCAGCACGACCATGACCTGCTCCTCCCGATACGGGGAGTGGCGAGGTCACGCGCCGTCGCCACATGGACTCCACACCATGGCACCGATCGGGCCGGTCGAGCGGTTCGGCGCGGATTCGATGCGCCCGGCGGCCGGCCCGGATCGCCACCGCCGCCGGGTGGCCGCCCCCGCCGGGACAGTTCCGCCCCCC
>NZ_FRDM01000078.1:0-1132 GCF_900143215.1 Geodermatophilus obscurus
CACGCCGCCCCATGTCCCCCTGAAGGCGCCCAGGTGGTTGACAAATTGCGCATAGTTAAGGGCAACAATGCCGCCAGCAATGTCCCTGTTGACTGCCAGCTTGACGCCAACTTGTAACCACTAGACCACCAAATGGCGGCCACCATGCCACCTACAAGTTGCCACCTGACTGCCACCACTTGAGCTGCAGGGTGAGCGTCGGTCCACCACCAGATGTGCCACCACCCCTGTCACCAGTGCGCCAACGACGTCCCACTAGAGGGCCACTGCCCGGGCGTCATGGTCGAGTCCCTCGGACCCGTCACCACGTTGGATTGGCAGCCGACCCCTCCGGCGCCAGCATCACGCGTCGCCCTCGGATCGAGGCCGCCCGAACCGGAGGACCACCCGCTCGGGCGACACGACGCAAGCCTGAGAGGGGGGTGCCGCTGGCCCCGTCAGGTGAGCAGGGGGGGGTCTGAAGGGCCCGCTGCGCCCGCCGTGACGAGGGCGTGAGTGGTGTCGCCGCTGCTGCCGCTCATCCCGAACCCGCCGCCACTCCGAGACCACCACAACACCTCGCGCTCCAAGGGTGTTGCGACGACCGCCTGAACGCGCCGGCCGCTATGAGACACCCGGTGGCTGGCCGTGAGGGCGGCCTTGGAGACACCGGCCCCCTTGAGGCGAAGGTGTGATGGCGCTGCTTGCGTGCCCGGCGGTCCACCGACGGGGTCACGACGTCAACCCACGCCTGATTCCGGACGGGGACTGTCCTCTGGGCGCCGTACGGTGCGAGTCGAGCACCCTGCTCGCCGCGATTCCCCGGCTGCACCGGGCTGCCGCGAAAGGAGCGGACGGCCATGAAGATCGCTCTGCTGGGCACCGGCTTCGGCCAGGCGCACGCGGCGGTGTACGCCACCCGCGCCGACGTCGACGAGGTGGTCGTCTTCGGCCGGACGCCGGAGAAGCTGGCGACGATCGCCGAGGAGCTCGGGTTCGCGACCACTACCGATCTGGCCGCCGTGCTCGCCGACGCCTCGGTGGACCTGGTGGATGTATGTCTGCCCACCCGGCTGCACGCCGACGTCGCCGTGCGGGCGATGCAAGCCGGCCGGGACGTCCTCATCGAGCTCCCGCTCGCCGCCACGCTCGC
>NZ_FRDM01000078.1:3037-4427 GCF_900143215.1 Geodermatophilus obscurus
CGACCCGGCTGTCACACGCGCGCGTCACCAGCACCTTCCCCAGGTGTTAGGGCGACGACGGTGGAGGCCGAAGACCATGCACGACGAGCTCGACGACGGTGGCCGCAGCCTGTCCGACGCGGCGCTGGTGCATGCCGCGCGGCGGCGCATCGTGCGAGCGGTCACGGCGCTGGCGGACCACCCGCTGGACGAGGACGCCGTCGCCGGCATGCGCGAGGCCCTGGGGGAACCGGTCCGCTTGGCACAGGCCGCGCTGCGCCGGCTGCGCGCCGGCGACGGCCCCATCGGCCGCACCGACCTCGGCGAGCGCCTCGAGGCCTCCGCTCTGACCACCGACGCCGGCGGCGCGCTGCCGCCCCCGGGGGCTGGCCGCGCTCGCCGGTGCACCACCTGGTCCGCCGGAGGGGTGGCGTGAGCCCCGGCCTGCGGCGCGGCGGGCGCGCCGCCGCGCCGAGGCCGGGATCCGCCGAGCAGGTCGGCGGCAACAGCCGGATCGGCGACCACGACGTCCGACTTCAGGGCCGGTGGACCGGCGGGTCGAAGGTGGCGACCAAGGCCGCGACCGGCCTGCTGTGGACGCTGCTCATCTGCGGGCCGCTGGGTCTGGTGGCTGGCGCCGCCGCCTTCCTCGCCGCTCCGCCGCCGGCCGCCGCGCAGGCCCCGGCCGAGGCGGACACGATGAGCGAGCAGGCCGCGGTGGGGGAGTTCGCCCAGCGCTTCGTGGCCACCTGGTTGACTACTCCTCGCGGGGAGGAGTCGACCCTCGCCGGCTTCGTCGACACCTCTGGGGTCCAGCTTCCCCAGGTGCCGTGGTCGGTCGCCGACCCGGCGACCGCGGCGATCGCCCACGTCGCCACTGGCCGGTGGACGGTGACCGTGGCGGTCACCGTCACTGAGCCGCCGCCAGCGGCCGGTGCGGGCCCGGCACCCAGCCAGACTCCGCCACCGGTGCGGCGGTTCTTCAGCGTGCCGGTCGCCTACGACCAGGGCGCGCTGCTGGCCCAGACGTTGCCGGCTCCGGTGGCCGCTCCAGCACCGGCGGCCCCGGTCCCGCTCGCCTACGGCTACACCGCGCCCGGCCAGCACCCGGCCAGCACCGCTGCCGCCGAGTTCCTCGTGGCCCTGCTGACCGGGACCGGGGACGTCGACCGCTACGTCACACCCGGCACCCGGGTGCAGGCCATCACGCCGGCTCCCTACGCCCAGGTCCGGCTGCAGCGGGTGCAGGTCGACGCCGACCCCGCCGACCTCCCCGACGTGCCTGGCAACGGGGACCAACTGCACGCGCTGGTCACCGCCGAGGCCACCTCCGCGGCCGGGCAGGCCCTCTCGGTGCAGTACGCGCTGACCCTCACCGCCCGCGGGGGCCGGTGGGAGGTGCAGTCGGTGG
>NZ_FRDM01000012.1 GCF_900143215.1 Geodermatophilus obscurus
CCGGGTGCTGCGCAGCGGGCTCACCGCCCCGCGCCGGGCCCGGTGGCTGCCGGGCGCGCAGCTGGGCTGGACGGCGATGGGGGTGGCGCTGGAGGGGGCGGCCCTCGCCGCCGCGGTGCACGCCGTGGGCGGCTCGGTGCCGCTGCTGGCGACCGCGGCCGTGTACGGCGGGTTGCACCTGCTGTGGTCGGTGCTCCCGGCGACCGGCGCACCCGGCGCCGCTGAGGTCGCCCTCGTCCTGGCACTGACCACGCTGGGGGCGCCGCTGGCCGGCGCCTGCGCCGCCGCGCTCGTGTTCCGGTCGCTGGTGTTCTGGGTGCCGGCGCTGGTCGGCACGCTGCTGTCCGCCCGGTTCGAGCACCGCTTCGGCGCATGAACGCCGCCGCGCCCCCGGACGACCGGTGGCGCTCCTGCCGCCGGGCCCTCACCGGGCCCGCCGCGCGTACCACCGTGACGGTCGCTGTGGTGGCCGCGGTCTTCGCCGGGGTGTTGCCGCGGATCGCCGACTACTCCGCGGCCTGGGACCTGGTGCGCGGCCTCACCGCGTTGGAGGTCACCGGTGTCGCCGCGATCGCGCTGGTCAACCTGTTCTCCTACGCCCCGCTGTGGATGGCGGCGATGCCGGGGCTGACCCTCGGCCGCGCGGTGCTGTCCGACCAGGCGTCGACGGCAGTGTCCAACACCGTCCCGGCCGGATTCGCGTTCGGCGTCGGCACCAACGTGGCGATGTACCACTCCTTCGGTTTCTCCGCGGCCGAGATCACCCGTGCCGTGGCGCTCACCGGCGTCTGGAACACGCTGGTCAAGCTCGCCACCCCCGCCGTCGCGCTGGCCGGGGTGGCGCTGGTCGGGGACGTCGACCCCTGGCTGGGCACCGCCGCCCTCGTCGGCAGCGGCGTCCTCCTGCTCGGCGTCGGCACGCTGCTGACCGTCGTCACCCACGGCCGGGCGGCCGCGGTGCTGGCCGCGGCCGCGGAGCAGGCGGCGGACCGGGTCGCCCGGGTGGCGCGCCGGCGTCCGCCGTCCGGCTGGGGAGCGCGCACCGACCGGTTCCGCACCGACTCCCTGGACCTCCTGCGGCACCGGTGGGGGCACCTCACCGCCGCGGTGGTCGGCAGCCACGCGGCGCTGTTCCTCGTGCTGCTGACCTGCCTGCGCGCCGTCGGCGGGCAGGGCGCGGACGTCCCGTGGGTCGTGGTCCTGGCCGTCTTCCCCCTCACCCGCCTGGTGATCCTCGTACCGATCACCCCGGGCGCCCTGGGGGTCGCCGAGCTCAGCTACGTGGCCGGGCTGACCGCCGTCGGCGTGGACCCGTCCGCGGCCGCCGGGACGGTGCTGCTGTTCCGCTTCCTCACCTGGTTCCTCCCCATCCCGACCGGCGTCGTCACGTGGCTGCTCTGGCGGTCCGGCGTCGGGCAGGTCCGCAGCGCCGACCCTGCCGCGGTGCGGTCGTGACCCGCGCACGCCGACCCATCGCCCGGTACCGGCGGCGCCGGGCAGACGTCTGGACCCTGCTGGCCGCCACGGCCGTGACGGCGCTGTGCTCCCGGGCGGTGTCCTCCGGGGACGTCGGGCCGGTCGAGGAGGCGGTGTTCGACTGGGTGAACCGGTGGCCGGACCGGCTGGAGGAGCCGCTGTGGCTGCTCCAGCTGCTCGGGGTCCTGGGGGTGCCGCTGCTGGTCGCGATCCCGGCGCTGGCGCTGCGCCGCTGGCGGCTGGTCCTCGCGCTGGTCCTGCTGGTGCCGCTCAAGCTGCTGGTGCACGGCGAGGTGGTCAAGGGCCTGGTCCAGCGTCAGCGGCCCGGGAGCACCCTGTCCGAGGTGGTGCTGCGGGACGTGCCGTCGGCCGGCGTGGCCTACCCCTCGGGGCACGCGGTCATCACCGCGGGCATCGTCGTCCTGCTCGCCCCCTACGTGCGGCGGCGCTGGCTGGCCGTCCTGGTGGTCCTGGCGCTGCTGAACGCGGTGGCCCGGGTCTACCTGGGGGCACACGCGCCGCTGGACGTGGTCGGCGGCGCGGCGCTCGGCGTGGCCATCGGCGCCGCGCTGAACCTGCTGGTCGGCGTCCCGGCGTTCCGCCGGCGTGCCGGTCCCTCCTCCGGCGAGATCGGCGGTCCCGCACCCCCGCGACGGAGATCCGTGCGACACCGGTGACCTCGCCGGGGATGAGCGGTCAGGTCCGGCGGCGGGCCGCTGCAGCGGGATCAGCGGCTGGGCGCGGACGACCGGGGTGGCCAGATGGGTGCGCAGCCGCACGGAGCGGTCCGCGGTGAGGTGGTGCCGACCGGCTGGATCAGCCGAGCACCGACTCCAGCGTGGTGGCCGCGAGCAGCCGAGCCCACCAGGGCCGGCGCGGGAGGGATCCCGTGGCGGCCGGCCGGGTGCGACGCCAGGCACGCCGGGCGGGGCGGACCGCCATGGCACCGCCCTTCATGCTGACCCAGCCACCGGGACCCATGGTCACGGCAGCCTTGGCCGCGCTGGGGCGGGCGGCCAGCCGGCGGGCGATCATCACGCCGCCCACCACGAGTTCCGCCGTGGTGATGACCTTGGTGACGTCGACGACGGGGTGCCACCGCACCCGGCCGTTCCGGAGCACGAAGGCGCCCATCGGACGGCTGCCGGACATCTCCGCGTCGAAGCCGCTCTCCTCCCTGCCGGCCCCGGCGCCGCGGGTCGCGGTGTGGCTCCTGGCCGCCGTCGCGGTGATCACACTCGTCCCGTCCCGCTCGTACGGCGGGGCGAAGGCGAGGACCTGCCGCTCGTGGCGGTCGGGGGTGGGTCGGGGCACGGCCATCGGATCTCCAGGTGTCAGGCGGTCGGGGCCACGCTGGCACGGGAGCGGCAGGTCCGGTATGGGCCGGAGGTCCCGGCTGCGGACGTCCTTCGACCGGCGCGGCGGTCCGCGCCGGAGCCCACGATCGGCCGCGGGCCGGAACCGGCCGGCCGTCGGAGGGGGGACGCTCGGTATGCGGACCCGCACGGCCGCGCTGACGGTGGACGTGGTGAGAGCAGACGTCGTGGATGCCGGCCGGATGGAGGTCGTCGGGTCACTGACGGCCCGGCGGGACCTCCTCGTCGACGGCGGCGAGGCCGAGCTGGTCCGCACGCTCGCCCTCACCCGCCGGGAACGGAACTGGAACGGTGCCGGCTCCGCCGTCAGCCGGCCGACGGAATCCGTGCTCGGCCGGGTCGACCTCGACGCGGCGGGCGCCATGGCAGCCGGGCAGACCCTGCACCTGCACGCCGTCGTGCCCGCGCCGGGGAGCGGCGAGGCCTCGATCGCCGGCCGGTTGGTCCAGCAGGACTACGCCGTGCGACTGCGGTGCCGGACCGAGGGACACGTCGCCGAGGCGACGAGGCAGGTCCACGTGCCCCTGGCACCCGAGCCGTCCTCGCTCGGCGAGTCGCCCGCCGAGGTCCCTGCACGTGCCCGACCGCCTCCCGGCGCCGACCTCCCGGACCCCGGACTTCGCGGTGCGCTGGGTCCTGCGGGCCGTCCTCGACCGGGCTCTGCGGCGCGACCCGCACGTCACCCTCGAGCTCCTGGCGACGACCGCGGGCTGACCCGCCGCCCGGAGCGATCGACGGACCTCCGTCCCTCCCGATCGGGACCCACTGCCTCTGTGCCGGGCCGCACCGCAGGCCGAGGCTCCTCGCGTACCCACTCCCAGGAGCTCCCATGGACCACCCCGCCGACGCCCCGCGTCCGCATGCTCGCCGTGCGGACGCCCGGGCCGTCGCCCTCGAAGCAGCCGTCGACCAGGCGGTGCTCGCCCCCTCGGTGCACAACACCCAGCCGTGGACCTTCGTCCTGGGCCCGGAACGCGTGGAGGTGCGTGCCGACCGCCGTCGGCAGCTCACCGCCCTCGACCCGCTCGGCCGCGAGCTGACGCTGAGCGTGGGGGCGGCGCTGTTCAACCTGCGCGTCGCCCTGTCGGCACGCGGGTCGGCCGCGGCGGTGGAGCGCTGCCCGCGGCCCGACGACCCGGACCTGCTGGCGGTGGTGCACGCCGGCGGGACCGGACCCGACGTCTCCCTCGCCGAGTACGACGCGGTCATCCCCCTCCGGCGGACCAACCGGCGCCCGCTGACCGGCGAACCCGTCCCCGACGACCTGCTCGGCGAACTGGTGGCCCTCGCCGCCGCCGAGGACACCGTGCTGGTCCCCGTGCTGCGCGAGGACCACCGCCACCTGGTCGCCCGGGTGACCCGGCAGGCCGACGAGCTGCAGAACGCCGACCGCGCCTACCGGGCCGAGATCCGCCACTGGACCACCCGGCCGGCGGAGGAGGGCGACGGCGTGCCGGTGTCCGCGGTCCCACGCATGGACGGCCTGTCCCCTGTCGGGGTGCCTCAGCGGGACTTCGACACGAGGGGCGAGGGGAGGCTGCCCGCGGATCCCGGCGACAGCGCCGAGCGCACGCTGGTGCTGCTGGCCACCCGGGCCGACCACCCGCTCGCGTGGCTGCGCTGCGGCGAGGCGCTGCAGCGGGTGCTGCTCGAGCTGACCCGGCGCGGGTGGGTGGCGAGCCCCGTCACGCAGGCCATCGAGGTCCCGCTCACCCGCACCCAGCTGCGAGCCGCCCTGACCTGGGACGCGCACCCCCAGGTGCTGCTGAGGATCGGGCACGCCGACGACCTCGTGGCGGCTCCGCGCCGGCCCCGCGGCGACGTCGTCCGCAACAGCAGCCGACCGCCCGAGCTCCGGCGCACCCGGGCGGTCCCGACCCCGGGGGGCTGGCCGCCGGGACGGCGGGAACCCCGGCCCGCGCAGCGCCCGGTGTCCGACGGCCGCGGAGGGACGACGTGGGTGTGACGTCCCGCTCCCGGCCCGTGGTGGCGGGCGTCGACGGGTGCCCGGCGTCGACGGCCGTCCTGGACCGTCCGGTCCTCGTCGTCCCGAACGCCGGGAGCCGTGCCGCCGACCCGAGCGCCGCGCGCCGCTCCGCCGTGGCGCTGAGCTGGTCCACCGACCACGACGCCCCGGGACACCGCGCCGCCCCGCGCCGTCAGGGGCGCGGGCGATGACCCGGGCGCGGCCGCGGGTGCTCGTGACGGCGGCGAGCAGGCACGGGTCCACCCACGGGATCGCCGAGGCGCTGGCCCGCCGGCTGCGGGAGACCGCCGGGGACCGGGGGCTCACCGCGGCGGCCCTGCACGCGGAGAACCGTCCGGACCCGGCCGCGTTCGACGCCGTCGTCCTCGGCAGTGCCGTCTACCACGGCAGCTGGCTGGAGCCGGCCCGGGACCTCGCCCACCGGCACGCCGCCGTGCTGAGGGCCCGGCCGCTGTGGCTGTTCTCCAGCGGTCCCATCGGCGAGCCGCCCTATCCTCCGGACGAGCCGTACGACGCCGCCACCCTGACCAGGCTGCTCGTCCCGCGTGGGCACCAGGTGTTCCCGGGGCGGCTCGAGCCGACGCTGCTGACCGCCCCCGAACGGGCCGTGGTGACCGCGATGCGCGCACCGGTGGGGGACTTCCGCGACTGGGACGCCGTCCGGAGCTGGGCGGCGGAGATCGCGACGGCGCTGACCAGTGCGGTCCTCCCGACGGAGGGGACGACGTGATGACGCCACACCTCCCCCGCCGACGGAACCCCTCGGCCGGTGCGTGCACGGTCACGCCCGGGGTGGTGTCCTCCGCGGGTCCGGGCACCAGCTCGTCACCCGGCAGGGTGGCCGCCACCTCGTCGGCAGTGGCCCCAGTTCCGCCCAACCTGGTGGATCGCCCGCAGGCCCACCGCCCCGGCACCCGCAGCCAGCAGCGCGCGCAGCACCGGGCTCACCGGCCCGGAGGGACGTCGAGGACGAGGTCGACCAGGTCCATCTCCGCGTAGGTGTACTCGCCGTCGGGCAGGTGCCAGACAGCCGCCCCACCGGTCATCCGGGGGCGTCCGTCGACGACCGTCCAGCCCCGCACCGGGGTGCTCCAGGGTGCCCGCACCGGCCCACCCGGGAGATCGGCCCAGCGGTCGTCGGTGCGGAAGTCCCGGGGCCGGCCCTCGCCGTCGAGCAGGACCTCCGCGCTCACGGTGCGCCCGGCGTCGGTGACCGACACCCGGAAGCCGTCGCCGCCGGCCGGCTCCCACCGGGTCCGGGCGTCGAGCAGCATGGCCGGGGCCAGCAGCACCGCGTCGTTGAGCCAGGTCACCAGCTCGCCGGCGTCGAACTCCGGGCCGGAGCCGTCGGCGACGGTGACCAGACCCACGACCTTGCCGAGCATGCGTCCGGAGCCGGCGCGGTAGGTGTCCCAGCCCCACATCGGCACGACCCGGGCGACCAGCAGCCGCATCCGGAACAGGCGGGCGACCTCGACGGCGGAGTTGTACTGCCAGGCGTCGCAGGGCATCCACGGCTGGTCGGGGCGGCGGCGGAAGCGGCCGGTGACGTGCGCCCGCAGCGACCACGTCCGCGGCCGGCCGAGGACCCCCATCGCCCGCAGATAGCGCGCGACCACGGGCGGCAGACCGGCGAGGTCGGCCTCGGTCACCGGTGCCGTGGACACCGGCCGGGTGGGCAGCCCCGCCGCGGACACGCCCCGCAGGAACGCTCGGGGCGGTCGGGCACCACCGGCGGCGGTCTGTTCAGGCGTGGACGTGCGCATCGGGGACCTCCGGGGCGGTCGTGGGGACGGCGCGCAGCAGGCGGACGAGCAGCCGGGTGCCGATGGCTCCCAGGACGCCGAAGCCCGCGATCGGACCGATCACCTGGGCGGGCGTGAAGGTGATGCCGGCGGCCACCTGCAGCGCGGTACCCAGGCAGATCGTCGGCAGCATCAGCACGACGGTGACCAGCAGCGGGGCGGCCAGCAGGTAGCCGAGCGGCTCCCGACGGCGGACCAGCAGGCCGGCCAGCGCCGCGGCCGGGGTGATGACCCCGAGGTCCAGGGAGTAGGTGACCGTCGTCGTGTAGACGTCGAGCAGCTCCGGGGCCCGGCCCTGCAGCAGGGCGGTGACCAGGGGCTGCAGCCACACGACCGCGGTTCCGGCGGCCGAGGCGAGCAGGAACCGCGACAGGGCAGAATGGGGCAGCCGGGCGTCGGCGGCAGCCGCGGCCAGCGCCGCCCGGTCGGTGGCGGTGAACGCGGCGACGAACCCGAACAGGCAGGCCGACAGCAGGGTGACGTAGGCCAGGTAGAGCGGGTTGTACGCGACGCCCAGGGCGTAGTCGGCGTAGACGTACAGCAGGTAGCCCAGCGAGCCGGTCAGCAGCAGCGCCCCGCGCGGCGAACCCTGGCGGTGCTGCAGCCAGGCCCGCACCACCAGCGGGATGCCGAAAGCGAGCACGACCGCGTCGACGGCGGTGTTGTTGGCGGCGGTGAACACCGTGTCGAAGCGGTACAGCCCGTCCCCGGCGAGCTGCGCCACCTGTCCGCGAGGGGTGAGCACCGGAACCGGGTCACCCGACGCCCGCCACAGCAGGCCGACCGCCGCGACGCCCGCCCCGACCGCGGCCACCAGGCCGGGCAGGCGGCGCAGTGCTCTCCCCACGTCGTCCTCCTCGCTGTCGCGCCCGCGGTGGGCGGCACCGGATCGGTGCAGGCCACCGGCAACCCGTCGGCGCGCAGCGGCAGGCCGACGCTAGGTCGTCTGGACGACCGCGGGGACCGCCGGAGGACCAGGACTGTCGGGACGAAGGACCCCGCCGGCTCGCTCAGCGGGGCAGCACCGGAACGCCGGGTCGGGGCAGCACGACGACCTGGCGCAGCTTGCCGCTGCGCGCCTCGACGGCCGGTTCGTCGGGGGTCCGTTCGACCATGACGTCCCGTGCGCCGTGCAGGGCGAGGTGCTCGTGCAGGTCGCGCAGCACCTGCGCCCGCACCGCGTCGGGGTCCGCCGCCGGCGCGACGTCGAGGCGGACGCGCAGCGTGGCCGCGTCGGTCTGCACCAGCTGGCAGCGCCGGACCCCGGGGACCTCCTCGACGACCGTGACCAGCGCCAGGGCGGCACCCGCACCGTCGCGCCCCCCGGGGTCAGCGTCAGGACGTCGTCGGTGCGGCCCTCGACGCGCAGCGCGGGCAGCGGTGGACCGTGGGTCGGCTCGGCGCTCGTCCAGGACGAGCCTCCGACCGCAGCTGGTGAAGATACCCCCAGGGGGTATATGCTCCAGGTCGACCGTGATGACCGGACACCCGTGAGGAGCAGGTCATGCCGATGCAGCAGAGAACGGTCGTGCTCGAGGTCGCCGGCGTGCACTGGGCCACGGAGAAGGCGGTCGCCGAGAAGGTGCTGGGGCGGCTCCCGGGCGTACTGGACGTCGAGGCCAACCCCGTGAGCCAGACCGCCACGGTCATCTACGACCCGACACGGACCTCGGTGTCCGACCTGTCCACGTGGGTCCGCGAGTGCGGCTACCACTGCGCCGGGCAGTCGGTGCCCCAGCACGTGTGCGACCCCGCCACGGAGCCGCACGGCCACGGCGGCCACCGGCCGGCCATGGACGCGGGGGAGGCTCGCCACGGGCGAGCCGGACATGGCGGCCACGAGGCGGGACACGGCAGTCACACCGGGATGACCCCCCAGGACGCGATGGGCCACGGCGGTCACCACGCCGGCATGTCGATGGACGACATGGCCAGGGACATGCGCAACCGGTTCCTGGTCGCCGCGGTCCTGTCGGTGCCGATCCTGCTGTGGTCGCCGATCGGCCGGGAGGTGCTCGGCTTCACCACTCAGGCGCCGTTCGGCCTGCGGGACGACGTCTTCTCGCTGGTGCTGTCGCTGCCGGTGATCTTCTGGTCGGCCTGGATCTTCTTCGACGGCGCCTGGCGGGCGCTGCGCGCGAGGACGCTGGACATGATGGTGCTGGTCGCCGTCGCGGTCGGCGCGGGCTGGAGCTACAGCCTGGTGATCACGCTGAGCGGCGGTGGCGAGGTGTTCTACGAGGCCGCCACGGTGCTGACCGCGTTCGTGCTGCTCGGGCACTGGTTCGAGATGCGTGCCCGCGGTGGTGCCAACGACGCCATCCGCACGCTGCTGGAGCTGGCGCCGCCGCGCGCGGTGGTGCTGCGCGACGGCCGGCCGGTCGAGGTGCCCACCGCCGAGGTGGTCGTCGGGGACCTGCTGCTGGTCCGGCCGGGCGCGAAGGTCCCCGTCGACGGTGTCGTCGGGGACGGCGACTCCGAGGTCGACGAGTCGATGGTGACCGGGGAGAGCCTGCCGGTGCACAAGGCGCCCGGCGACGAGGTCATCGGCGCCTCGGTGAACACCACCGGCGCGCTGCGGGTGCGAGCGACGAAGGTCGGCTCCGACACCGCTCTGGCGCAGATCGTGCAGATGGTGCAGCAGGCGCAGAACTCGAAGGCGCCCGGCCAGCGGCTGGCCGACCGGGCCGCGTTCTGGCTCGTCCTCGTCGCGCTGATCGGCGGCGGTCTGACCCTGGCGGTGTGGTTGCTGGCCGGGGCGACGTTCGCGATGGCCATGCTGTTCGCGATCACCGTCGTGGTCATCACCTGCCCGGACGCGCTGGGCCTGGCCACCCCGACGGCGATCATGGTCGGCACCGGGCTGGGCGCGCGGCGCGGCGTGTTGTTCAAGAACGCCACCGCGCTGGAGACCGCCGCGCGGATCGACACCGTGGTGATGGACAAGACCGGAACCCTGACCAAGGGCGAGCCGGAGGTCACCGACGTCGTCGTCGACGGGATGGCCGCCGACGACGTCCTGGCGCTGGCCGCGGCCGTGGAGCGGGAGTCCGAGCACCCGCTGGCCGCCGCCGTCACCCGGCACGCCGACGACCTCGGTGTGCCGGCGCTGACCGCCACCGGTTTCCGCAACGTCCCCGGCCACGGGGCGGCCGCCCAGGTCGCCGGGCGCCGGGTGCTCGTCGGCAACGCCACGCTGATGGCCGACGAGAAAGTCGACCTCGACACGCTCGGCGCCCGCCGGGACGAGCTGGCCGGCAGCGGTCGCACCGCCGTCCTGGTCGCCGTCGACGGCCGCGCCGCCGGGGTGATCGCGCTGGCCGACGCCCCGCGGGAGACCTCGGCCGCCGCCGTGCGGGCGCTGCACGAGGCCGGTGTGGAGGTGGTCATGCTCAGCGGCGACAACGAGGCCACCGCCCGCCGGATCGCCGGTCAGCTCGGTATCGACACCGTGATCGCCGAGGTCCCGCCCGGCGACAAGGCCGCGAAGATCACCGAACTGCAGCGGGCGGGCAAGCGGGTGGCGATGGTCGGCGACGGGGTCAACGACGCCCCCGCGCTGGCCCGAGCCGACCTGGGCATCGCGATCGGCGCCGGCACCGACGTCGCGATCGAGACCGCCGACGTCGTCCTGATGCGCTCGGACCCGTTGGACGTGCCGACCGCGTTGGCCATCGGCCGCGGCACGCTGCGCAAGATGCGGCAGAACCTGGGCTGGGCGATCGGGTACAACGCCATCGCGCTGCCGATCGCGGCCGGCGTGTTCGAGCCGGCGTTCGGCCTGGTGCTGCGGCCGGAGATCGCCGCCCTGTCGATGTCGGGTTCGAGCTTCCTGGTCGCGGTCAACGCGCTGCTGCTCAAGCGGCTGCGGCTGCCCGCCCCGGAGGCGCCCGCGGCGACCACCGCCCCGACGACCGCGCCGGAGCCGGTGACCCGCTGAACCCGGCACCGAGCCTCCTCGGCAGCCCGCCGGAAAGGGCTCGTAGCCTCGCAGAAAGGGGTGTGGCATGGCAGGGCGAGGCTGGACGGCGGGGCTGCTCCTGTTCGCGGTCCTCTTCATGCACGGGCTGCAGTGCGGCTCGGCCGCCGATGGCGCCGCCCACTCGGGGGCCGCTCCCGTGGTGTCGGTCGCGGTAGCCGCTCCGGTCGTCGGCGACGCTCACCGCGCGGACGCCGCGGCCGACCACGCCGGTCCCGAGGCCGCCGTTCCGCATGCCGCCGACCACGCCACGGCCGGTGCCGTGCTGGGCGGTGACCACGGCGACGCGCCGCGCCATGGGGCCGGCCATCTGTGGGCGGTCTGCCTGGCGGTGCTCGCCGCCGGCCTCGCCCTCCTGCTCGGGCTCCTCGGTTCCCGGCTGGTGCCGAGGGCGTCGGCCGCGCTGAACCGCGCTCTCACCCACGCCGCCGGGTCGCTGCCGATGCCACGACCACCAGACCTGCACGCGCTCTGTCTCCTGCGGACGTAGGCCGAGCCGCCCGACCGCCCCGACTTCGGCCGGCGGTCGCCCGCACGCCCTCGTAACGACCTTCGATCAGGAGAGACCCACCATGAAGTGCACCACCGCACGCCTCGCCGGCGCCCTCGTCGTCAGCAGCCTGGTGCTCGCCGGCTGCGCCGACGACAGCTCCGACGCCGTCGGCCACGGCTCGATGATGAGCGGCAGCACGTCGGCCAGCCCCTCCGTCGGCCTCGAAGCCGACCACAACGCTGCCGACGTCGAGTTCGCCAGCGGCGTGATCCCCCACCACATGCAGGCCATCGCCATGTCCCGGCTGGCCACCGACCGGGCCGTCGACCTGCGGGTGGAGGACCTGGCCGCCCGCATCGAGGCCGCGCAGACGCCGGAGATCGAGACACTGTCCAGCTGGCTGGAGCAGTGGGGCGCCGAGCCCGACATGGGCGGCATGGACCACGGCGGCATGGGCGCCTCCGCCGGCATGGGCGGGATGATGTCCGAGCAGGACATGCACGACCTCATGGCCGCCTCCGGTGTCGCGTTCGACCGGCTGTTCCTGCAGCAGATGACCGTCCACCACCAGGGGGCGGTGACGATGGCCGAGACCGAGATCGCCGACGGGCAGAACGCCGATGCCATCGCGTTGGCCGAGTCGATCCGCGACAGCCAGACCGCCGAGATCGCGGAGATGCAGCAACTGCTGACCGAGCTCGGCGGCTGACCGGACGCTGCGGCGGGGCGGGTCTGCCGGCCGCGCCTCGCCGCAGCGCGGCGGGCAACCGGACGACGCGGGTCCGACATTCTGGGCTCGACCTCTGCACGGCCCGGGCCCGCGCCCCGGTCCCGCGGACCGCCCTCGGTGTCCGGTGCGCCGGTCGTGCGGGTCAGGCGTGAGCACCCAGCCCCGCGGTCACCAGCCGCCGGGACCCGTGCCGGCACTCCTCAGCGTGCCCAGCCGCCTGCGGTACTCGTCCTCGTCGATCTCGCCACGTGCGAACCGGTCGGCGAGCAGTTGCTCGGCCGAGTCCTGCCCGGCTGAGCGCGCGGGCCGCGGAGGGCCACCCCCGGGCCGCCGGACGGCGCGGACCACTGACCAGGCGATGAGCGCGATGAGCGCGAGGAAGAGCAGGGAGGTCAGCGTGGTGGCTGCCCAGCCCCAACCGCCCATGTGGTCCCAGTCGTACCAGCCCATCATGCGGACCCACTCCTCGGTCACCCGCGCTCCGGGCCGTTCCCGGAGTCCCGGCGCGACCTATGCTCGGCCATCGGTCTGCCACGGCACATCGACCAGAGGTCCTCACCAACGGCGACCTACGTCCTCGGCGTCCCACCCACGGAGGGGTTCTTCCCTGAGGTGCGCTACAGCGCTCCCAGGAGCTACCGGCGCCCTCCGGCGGTCTACCTGCACATGCAGTGGCTCGCCCACGCGCTCGCTCGGCTGGGCTGGAGTCCCCGTGACGTCGTCGTCCTGGAGGTACCCGGCCGCCGAGCCGGCTTCATCCGCCGGACGAGCCTGCTGACCACCCACCACGACGGTGAGCGCTACCTGGTCGCCCTGGCCGGGGAGTCGGAGTGGGTGCGCAACGCCCGGGCCGCGGGCGGGCACGTCGTCCTCGGCCGCCGCGACCGGCGCGCCGCCACGCTCGTCGAGCTCCCACCGCCTTGCGCCCGCCCGTCCTGCGCGCATAACTGCTGCACGCGCACGCCCGGCGCGTCCAGGTGGCGCGTCACTACTTCGGGGTCGGCGCCGAGCCGAGCGACGAGGAGCTGCTGGCGGTTGCCGACCGGTACCCGGTCCTCCGGATCGTCATGCAGGCACCTGCCGGCGACAGCGGACACGAAGGGCCGGAGGTCCTGCGGAGCTGCGACCCTCGGACCGGCATGCGTCGGCCGGGTTCCGACTCGAGTGACGGCTGACCGACAGGTGCAGGGGGGCTCCGTGACACCCGACCTGCCGTTCATGCTCCGCGAGGTGGCACGCCTACCCCGGGGAGCCGGCGGTGCTCTCCACTGTCGGGGTGCTGTCCTCGGCCGCGTCCGACCCGGTCGCCGTCGGCCTCCCGGCTGGACGTCGGTGCGGATCCGCGAGGACAGCGAGCGGGTGCCTGGAGTTCGAGCTGACGACCGCCGCACTCCCGGTCGACGCGGGCGCGAGCCGACCGCGCTGCTCTCGAGCACGCCGCGCCCTCACGAGGTCCTCGAGGAGGTCCGCCGGCACCTGCCCCGGCCCACGCCCGTGTCGCTTGGTCGACCTGCATGCTGCAGGGCCGGCCGCGCTGCCGTCCTGGACCGGCCCGTCGTCAGACCGCCGGGGCCGGGAACGCCTGAGGGCGCATCCCGGCCAGGAGCGCGGCCGCCGCCCCGACGATCGCGGCGGCGATCGGCGGCTCCTGCGGGTCGAAGGCGGTGGCCCCCGGGATCCCGGCCGCCGCCTGGGAGCGCAACGCGATCAGGTAGTTCGCCTGGATCACCGCGCTCGACGTCAGCAGCACGGTGCCCAGCACGTGTCCCCACGGGTGGCGGCGCCACAGCAGCACCGCCGCGGTGGCCCAGGCGGGTACGAGCGTCGTCAGGTCCATGGCGTAACCGAGATGGCCGACGGGGGGCGGCTGCAGCAGGAGCCCCTCCTCGGGCGGAGCGCCGGTGACCGCGTACCGCAGGGACTGGTACGTCCACATCGCCCCGAGCGACCCGGCGAGGAGCGCCAGGACCGCGGCGACCGCGCGGACCGGCGTCCGCTCCCGGAACCGTTGGGCCACCGACCGGGCGTCCAGGCCGGTCAGCAACACGCCCAGTGCCACCGCCGCCAGGACGAACACCGCCACGTGCGCGAGGAACAGTGCGTCCATCGCCGCGCCGAAGACGTGGTAGGCGTAGGTGTAGACGGCGTAGGCCAGCATCCCGGCCCAGACGAGCTCGGCACGGGGCGAACCGCGCCTCGCGCGGGCGAGGGCTCCGACGAACACCGGGGTGGCCAGCGTCAGCGTCCCCAGGTCGTAGGCACGGAACGTGGCTGCGTTGGCCGGCGCGTCCTGGTACAGCCCACGCCACACCAGGCCCACCGCCGAGGCTCCTGCGAGCAGGCCTGCGACGACGGTCGACAGCCGCCAGGCGACGCGCCGTGCACCGGTCAGGGGTGCTTCGCCCAGGATCTCTCCGGACCGTCCCGCCGCAGAGGCGGACAGCGGCTCCTCCGGACGGACCGCCGTCCGACCACGGAGCCGCCGGACGGCCCCCGTCACCCGCGCCGCCGCCACGTGCAGCGCTCGCCTCACCCGCGGCGGCCCGTCGCCGGCCGCCGCCCGAAGCCGCCGGACCAGACCTCGGCGCGGACACGCCGCCGCGGCGGTCACCCAGGCATCCCGGTTGTCATCGCCACGACGCCCTCCATCCGTCCGCTGGGACCCGCGGGACACCCGGTCGCGCTCCGGTCCGCTCGATCCCGGTACGTCCGCGTCGGCGTCGCGGACCGCGTCCAGCGAAGCGACCCGCTGACTCCTCGCAGTAGGGGCGGACGTCCTCCCAGCCCGGGACGTCGGCTCCCGACACGGTCCGCAGCCGGGAGAGCCGGGCGACGTCCGGGCCGCCGGGGTCGTGGACGCACCGGCGGCGGCGGAGACGGCCACCACGGTCGCGCCCGACTCGACGAACCGCCGCGCGGCAGCCTGACGTCCTCCGTTCTGGCCTCCTGGCCTCCGTTCCGCTCCCTCGTGACCGCGATCGGAGTCTGCGGCGGACGGGTGATCGGCGAGGAGCCCGGGCGGGCGGACGGTCGTCGCCCCGGCGCCGGGACTCCTTCCTGGTGCTCGCGTGCGAGGCCCCTGGGCGCAGGAGGCCGACGGGTCGAGCAGGTGCCGACCTAGCCTGAGGGCGTGTCCGCCCGTCTCAGGTCCCGTCGCTCGACGTACGCGCGCCTCCCGGAGCGGGCCTGGCGGGCCATCGCGGGGAACGCCCCGCCGACCGCGCCGATCGGCCTGCGCGCCCAGCCCAGCCGGATGGACGACCTCACCGCGCACGCCGCGCTGGGCCTGGCCCTGCGGATCGGGGCGTCGATGCTGGCCGTCGGCGCCTCCGCGGCCGACGTGACCGCGACGATGCTGCGGGTGGCCGCCGGCTACGGGCTGGCCAACTGCCAGGTCGACGTCACCTTCACGTCGATCACGGTCAGCTGGGACCGGGAGGACGCGGTGCCCCTCACCGCCATGCGCACCGTGCGCACGAGCAGGCTGGACTACACCCGTCTGCAGGGGATCACCGACCTGGCACACGCGGTCGGTACCGGGAGCCTCGGCGTCGAGGAGGCACACCACCGACTCGACCGCATCGTGTCGGCACCGCCCACCTACCGCCGGACCGTGCAGGCGCTGGGCTGGGCCGGCGTGGCCGGTTCCGTCGGGTTCCTCCTCGGCGGCGGGTGGCTGGAGGCCCTCATCGCGGCGCTGACCACCGCCCTGATCGAGCAGGTGATGCGCGTGCTCAACCGGCGCAGCCTGCCGCTGTTCTTCCAGCAGGCCGCCGGGGCCGCGCTCGCCACGGGGGTCGCCGTCCTGCTGCTCGCCTGGGACGTCGACGTCCGCAGCTCCCTGGTCGTCGCGGCCGGCATCGTCGTGCTCCTCGCCGGGCTGTCCCTGGTCGGCGCCGCCGAGGACGCGATCAGCGGCTTCCCGGTGACCGCCGCGGCCCGGGCCTTCGAGGTGGTGACGCTGACCGCCGGCATCGTCGTGGGCATCGCCGCCGTCCTGGACGTCGCGCAGCGGGCCGGGATCCCGCTGGACGTCGTCGACACCTCACCGAGCGCCGTGCCGTTCGCCGTCGGGCTGGTCTCGTCGGCCGGGATCGCCGGGTCCTGGTCCCTGGCCTGCCACGCCCGGCCGCGCGCCGTCGTCCTCGCCGCGGGGGCCGGGGGGCTGGCGTGGACGACGTCCTGGGCGGCCGGGGACCTGGGGACCGGTCCCGCGGTGGCCAGCGGGGTCGCGGCCGTCGTCCTCGGGTTCGGCGGGGAGGTGCTGACCGACCGGCTCCGGATCCCCCCGCTGCTCGTCGCCGTCTGCGGCATCGTCCCGCTGCTGCCCGGCCTGGCGATCTACCAGGGCCTGTTCGCGATCGTCGTGGACGCCGACATCCAGGGCGGGCTCGCCGCGCTCGTCGGGGCCGCGGCGGTCGGGCTCGGCCTCGCCGCCGGCGTCACGCTGGGCGAGTACCTCGGCCGACCGGTCGCTGCGCGGCGGGACCGCTACGACGAGCGCGTCCGCCGCCGCGCCATGACCGCCGAGTGAGCCGCCCGCGAGCGCGGTCGCCCCGGACGCCGCCACCGGCGGCCGGGGCGGCTCCGGTCACGGCGCCTCGTTGGGGTAGCCCTCCTCGTCCATCCGCCGGATGACGCGGGGGTCGAGCCGCCCCTCCCCCACAGCGGCGTCGACCTCGACGTCGACGACGGCGCCGTGCTCGTGCATCCACCGGTCGGCGCGGTTCTCCGCCGCGACCCCCTGCTCGGTCAGGTGGGCCTCCCCGATGGCCTTGCGCCGGACGGCGTAGACGACGAGCACCAGTGCCCAGGCCAGCAGGCTGAGCAGCAGCTGCGATCGGGTGCTGTCCCGGACGAACATCAGCACCAGGATCGCCACGATCGCGGCCGCCGTGAGCAGGGTCAGGACCGGGTAGAACCACATCTTCACCCGCAGCCGCTCGGGCGGGATGGTCGGCCGCATCCGCAGCTGGGAGAGGCTGATCAGCAGGTAGACGAACAGGATGATCGCGCCGGAGGAGTTGAGCAGGAACAGGAACACCGTCTCCGGCGAGATGTAGGCGGCGATCACGCAGAGGAACCCGACCACGCTGGACGACAGGATCGCCCACGCGGGCACGCCGCGCTTGCTGATCGTCAGCATCCGGCCGGGTGCCTCGTGCCGGGCGGCGAGCACGAACAGCATGCGGGAGGCCGTGTAGAGGCCGGAGTTCAGGCAGGACAGGACGGCGGTGAGCACGACCGCGTTCATGATCTCGGCCGCCGCCGGGATGCCCATCTCCTCCATCGCGGCCACGTAGGGCGAGTCACCGAGCTCCGTGGAGTTCCACGGCAGGATGGTGGCCAGCAGGAAGATGGAGCCGACGTAGAAGATCAGGATCCGGAAGACGACGGAGTTGGTCGCCCGTGCGATGCCGCGCTCCGGCTCGTCGGACTCCGCGGCGGCGATCGTGGCGATCTCCGCGCCGACCATCGAGAAGACCACGATGACGATGCCCGAGAAGAGCGTGCCGACGCCGTTGGGGAACAGGCCGCCGTGCTCGGTGAGGTTCGAGAAGTCGAGGTCACGGCCCGGCCACAGGCCCAGGACGAACAGCGCGCCGAGGGCGATGAACGCCATGATCGCGAGGACCTTGACGCCGGCGAACCAGTACTCGAACTCCCCGTAGGAGGCCACCGAGAACAGGTTGGTCGCCGTCATGAGCACCATCAGGACGAGCGCCATGAGCCACAGCGGGACGTCGGGCAGCCAGCGCTGCAGGATCGCCGCCCCGGCCACGGCCTCGAAGCCGACCACGATGACCCAGAAGTACCAGTACAGCCAGCCCACGCTGAAGCCGGCCCAGCCGCCGAGCGACTGCCGCGCGTAGTCCGCGAACGACCCGGTCGAGGGGTTGGCGACCGCCATCTCCCCGAGCATCCGCATGACCATGACGATCAGCACGCCGGTGATGGCGTAGGTCAGGAACGCCGCGGGGCCGACCTCACCGATGATCGCGCCGGAGCCGACGAACAGGCCCGCGCCGATCACCCCGCCGATCGCGATCATCGTGAGGTGGCGCTGCTTGAGTCCCTTGTGGAGGTCGCCGCTCTCGGCGGGGCCGTGGGCCATGTCCGCTCCCTCGTGGGAGTACGAGTGGGTGGGGATCAGGCGTGAGTGCGCAAGAAGCATGGGGGCCCCCTGGGGGCCGCGCCACTACAACGACTCCGCTCGGTGACGCCGCGTGCGCGGGAACCGCCCGGCGCGCGGGCGGCCGCCGGAGACCGCCGGCGCCCCTGCCCCGATCAGCCGTCGGCGGGCCTCAGGCCGTCCAGGACGTCGTCTCGTCGAGCGCCACGAGGGCAGCGGCCTGGGCCTCGGTGAGGTCGCCGGAGCGGGTCCACTCGGAGCGCAGGTGCCTCCGTGCGGCCTGCGGGGAGCCCAGGTGGGAGCTGTCCGGGGACCAGGAGTCCAGGAGCACCAGGCTGCGCACCAGGCGCCGGGTCCAGGTCCACGCCGATGCCGGCCCACCTCGGCCGTGCTGCGTGCCGAGGCTGCGGATGCCGGGCTCGAGGTGGTCGGGTTCGCGGGACATCGGTGCTCTTCTGCGTTCCTGTTCGGTGGGGCGGGGCGGCGGAGACGAACCAGCGTCTCGACACCTGACACCACCATACGACCGTGCCGGGGGTCCGGGTCGCCCGTCGCGGCGTGACCGTCCGCACGCCGCCGTCCTCGCGCCCGGTCAGGGTCCCGTGCGGGGCGCGGGGGTGGCTCCGGAGCCGAGGCGCACGTTGATCTGCTTGGTCTGGGTGAAGCCGGCGATCATGCCCTCGAGGGAGACCTCGCGGCCGATGCCGCTCTGCTTGTAGCCGCCGTAGGACTGACCGACGACCTGTCCCCCGCCCTGGTTGACCTGCACCCAGCCGGCTTCGAGCCGGTGCGCGGTGGTGATCGCCTGGTCGATGTCCTGGCTCCAGACGTACGCCGCCAGTCCGTAGGCGGTGTCGTTGGCCATGCGGACGACGTCGTCGACGTCGGTCCAGGCGATGGCGACGACCACGGGCCCGAAGATCTCCTCGCGGGCGAGGCGGAAGCTGTTGTCTCCGCCGGAGAACAGCGTGGGCACGTGGAAGTACCCCTCGGTGAGCGGCCCGCTGGTCGGTGGCAACCCGCCCACCTCCGCGTGCAGCGCGGGGTTGGCCAGCCCGTCCTGCAGGTACTCGGTGATGGAGTCGAACTGGGTCTCGTTGATGACCGAACCGATGTCGCTGCTCTCGTCCAGCGGATCACCGACCTTCATCGCGCCCAGACGCTCCGCCAACCGGGCGAGGACTTCGTCGTGGACGTCGCGGTGCAGGTACAGCCGCGAACCGGCGGTGCAGCTCTGGCCCTGCCGGCTGATCCGCGAGGACAGCACCAGCCCCTCGATGAGCTCGTCGGTCACCGCACCGGGGAACACGATGGAGGGGTTCTTGCCGCCCAGCTCCAGGGACAGGTGGGCCAGCCGCTCCCCCGCCTTGCCGGCGATGCCCCGGCCGACCTCGGTGGAGCCGGTGAAGGAGATCTTGTCGACTCCGGGGTGCTCGACCAGGGCGTTGCCCGCTGCCCGGCCGGTACCGGTGACCACGTTGAGGACGCCGGGCGGCAGGAACTCCTCGCAGATCTCGGCCAGCAGCAGGATGGTCAGCGGAGCGTCCTCCGCGGCCTTGAGCACGATGGTGTTCCCCGCGGCCAGCGCGGCCGGGACCTTGAAGCCGGCGATCATCAGCGGGGAGTTCCAGGGCAGGATCGCGCCGACGACCCCGAGCGGCTCCTGCCGGGTGTACTGCAGCTGCGAGGCCCCGGCCGGCAGCGTCGTCCCCTTCACCTCTCCCGCCACGCCGCCGAAGTAGCGGAACAGATCGGCCAGCAACGCCGCCTCGGGCCGTGCCTGGGTCCGCAGCGCGTTCCCGGTGTCGGCGGCGGTGAGCCGGGCGAGCTCCTCGGCGCGACCCTCGAGCGCGTCCGCGATCCGCAGCAGCACTCGCTGGCGTTCCTTGAAGTGCTGGTCGCGCCAGGCGGGGAACGCCTTCCGGGCGGCGCTCACGGCCCGGTCGACGTCCGGAGCGTTGCCGCGCGGGACGCGGGCCAGGACCTGGCCACGGCGGCCCGGGCTGGTGATCTCCCGCCACTCGCCGTCGGCGGCCTCGACCCAGTCCCCGCCGATGAGCATCAACCGGGTCGGCGGGGACGACTCGCCGGCGGGCGGGCTCAGGACGCTCTGCTCGGACATCGCCTTCTCCTGTGCCTAGGTGGGTGAGGGACCGGCCGAGCCGGGCCGCTCGATGTGCGGTGCGTCGAGTCGTCCGCACGTACCCCGGTCAACGACCGTAGGATGTCTCCGGCGTCGGTGTCCCTCATCCGCCGCGGTGCTCCGGGCCCGAGCAGCGAGACCTGCGAGCGAGTGCCGGAGGCGGCCCCGCACGGCTGGGCCACCGTCCGACCCCGCACGGCGAGCATGCTCTCCCCGACGGCCCAGTCGCCTCTTCGGAGTGGTCCTGGTCATGGCGTCGAGCGGCCCGGCGGCGGCCACACCGGACGACGCGAGTTCGTGGCCGCCCCGTGGCCCGTGGCCCGAGCGCCCTCGGCTGGGCAGCCCCTGGTTCACCTGGCGTCGCCGGCCTCCCGAGGGGCTCCAGGGATGGCCTCTTCAGCATCGGGGGCGGCCGTGGGCGCGATCCGCCGGGGCAGGATCGTCGGCGGGCGGGCCTCGGCCACCTCCTGGCGCGCCGTCTCGAACGCGATGATCCGGTTCCCTCGGTTCTTGGACAGCCACAGTGCGCGGGCCCAGGTGTAGAGGGTGCCGAGCCGGTTGCCCCAGTCCGCCAGGTACAGCACGTGGATGAAGATCCACATGACGTAGGCCAGGAAGCCGGTCACCTTCACCCCGAAGGCGTCGGCGACGGCGGACCGGTAGCCGATCGTCGCCATGGTGCCCTTGTCGAAGTACTTGAAGGGCGGCGTCTGCCGGCCGGCGAGCCGGTCCTTGATGACCTTGCCGACGTACTTCCCCTCCTGGATGGCCGGCTGGGCCACCCCGGGCAGCTTGTCGAGCGAGGCCATGTCGCCGAGGGCGAAGACCTCGGGATGGCCCGGCACCGTGCAGTCGGGACCCACCGGGATCCGGCCGGCGCGGTCGGCCTCGACGCCGGCTTTCTCGGCCAGCATCCGGGCCAGCGGGGATGCCTGGACGCCTGCGGCCCAGATGCGGGTGCCCGCCCGGATCGTCTCCAGCCCGTCCGGTCCCTTGACCGTGATCGACTGGTGGTCCATCTCGACGGCCAGGGTGTTCAGCCGTACCTCGATCCCCATTTGTTCCAGGCGCTTCTTGGTGTACGCCTGCAGCTTGGGCGCGAAGGGCGGCAGGACGGCGCCGGCTCCCTCGAGCAGGATGATCCGGGCCTGGCGCGTGTCCGCGGAGCGGTAGTCCCGGGGCAGCACCGTGTGCGCCAGTTCGGCGATCTGCCCGGCGAGCTCGACGCCCGTCGGGCCGGCCCCGACCACCACGAACGTCAGCCACTCCGCCCGCTCGGCGGGATCGGTGGCGATCTCCGCCATCTCGAACTTGGCCAGGATCCCGTCGCGCAGGTACCGGGCGTCCTCGACGGTCTTCATGCCGGGGGCGAACTCGGCCAGCTGGTCCTTGCCGAAGTAGGAGTGGGTCGCTCCGGCGGCGACCACGAGGGTGTCGTAGGGCAGCTCGAGCAGCCGCCCGTCTGGTGCGCGGGCACCGACCACCCGCCGGTCCAGGTCGAGGTCCTGCACGTCCGCGAGCAGCACGCGGGCGTTCCGCTGGCGCTTGGTGATGCTGCGCAGCGCCGGAGCGATCAGCCCGGGGGGCAGGATGCCGGTCGCCACCTGGTACAGCAACGGCTGGAAGAGGTGGTGGTTGGCTCGGTCCACCAGCGTCACGTCGACGTCGGCACGGTCGAGGGCCCGGGTGACGTTGAGCCCCCCGAACCCGCCCCCCACGACGATGACCCGGTGCCTCCCGGTCTCGCTCACACCCATGCTTCGCCCCCTCGTGCCAGGCCACGGGGCTGTCGGAATCCGCCTCGCCCAGCAGCTCTCGTGTGCACGGTGGTGTCTCTCGCGACGGATCGTCTCCCGCCAGCGGCAGGCCTACCGGAATTCCAGGGCCGCCGCCAGTGGACCGGTACGCACCCGGTGAGCGCAGTCGGGTGTCGTCCGTACGCCCTCCCCGCGCCTCACCCACCTCGGGACGGCACAGCCGCGCCCCGCGGCACCCCTGGGCAGTGGGACGGGACTGCGGTCGGACGAGGCCACCGTACGAGCGGGGTCCCGGCTCAGGAGGACGGCCGACCTGTGCCGCGCGGCCCGCGGCTGCGTGCCTTCGGGACGAGGGTGGTCCCGGTCGCCCGGACGACGACGGGCTCCTCCAGCACCAGCCAGATCTTCATGGGGTCCGCCTCTGCCCTCGTCCACGCCCGTGCTCACTCTGCCCGATCGACGTCTCACCGAGCCGCGAGGAGCTCGCCGGCGTCGGTGAAGGGGAGCTCGTGGGCCTCGGCCACCGGCTGGTTGACGAGGCTCCCGTCGAGAGTGCTCAGGCCGAGGCGCAGGGCCGGGTCGGCCCGCGCCGCGCCGGTCACCCCGTGCCGTGCGACCCGGACGAGGTACGGCAGCGTGGCCGACGTCAGGGCCAGGGTCGAGGTCCGAGCGACCGCCCCGGGGATGTTGGCCACGCAGTAGTGGACGACCCCCTCCTCGACGTAGGTCGGCTCGGAGTGGGTGGTCGGCCGGCTGGTCTCGAAGCAGCCGCCCTGGTCGATCGCGATGTCGACCACCACGCTGCCCGGCCGCATCGCAGCGACCATCTCCCGGCTGACCAGCTTGGGTGCCTGGGCGCCGGGCACGAGGACAGCGCCGATCACCACGTCGGCCTCGGCGACGTAGGTCGCCGTCCGGGCCCGGTTGGGCGTCACCAGGTCCAGCCGTCCGCCGAAGATGTCGGACAGGTAGGCCAGCCGGCTCGGGTTGGTGTCGAGGACCCGGACGATGGCCCGCATCCCCAGCGCGATCTTCGCCGACTCGGTGCCCGCCACCCCGCCGCCGATGACGAGGACCTTCGCCGCGGGGGTGCCGGGGACGCCGCCGAGCAGGATCCCGGCTCCACCGGCCGGGTTCTCCAGGTGGTGTGCGGCGGCCTGCACGGCCATCCGGCCGGCGACCTCGCTCATGGGGGTGAGCAGGGGGAGCTTGCCGTCGGCGGTCTGCACCGTCTCGTAGGCGATGGAGTCGATCCGCCGCTCCAGGAGGAACTCGGTCAGGCCGCGGTCGGCGGCCAGGTGCAGGAAGGTGAACAGCTGCTGGCCCTCGCGGAAGCGGTGGTACTCCGCGGGCACGGGCTCCTTGACCTTGACGATCAGGTCGGCTGCGTCGAACACCTCGTCGGCGGTCGGTACCACCTCGGCACCGGCGGCGGCGTACTCGTCGTCGGCGAACCGGGACCCGACGCCGGCGCCGGCCTGCACGACGACCTGGTGACCGCCGTGCACCAGCTCCACGACGCCGTCGGGGGTGAGCGCCACCCGCTTCTCGTTGTCCTTGATCTCGCTGGGTACTCCGACGACGAGCGTGCTCACGGCGGATCTCCTCCGGTCGGGACCCGGTGCGGTCGCACCGGCGCGGTTGTCGTGGGTCGTTCGGGGACGGGTGGCCCCGAGCCTGCGAGGCGTGGGGAGGACGGGGTCCTTGCTCAGACGAGGCTCTGGGCCTCGGTCAGCGTGTGCCGCAGGATCTGCTCGATCTCGTCGAACTCCGGCTGACCGCAGATCAACGGCGGAGCGACCTGGACGACGACGTCGCCACGGTCGTCCGGGCGGCAGTACAGGCCGTTGTCGAACAGCGCGCCGGGCAGGAAGCCGCGGACCAGCCGCTCCCGCTCGGCGGCGTCGAAGGTCTCCCGGGTGACCTTGTCCTTGACCAGCTCGACGGCCCAGAAGTAGCCGTCGCCACGGACGTCGCCGACGATGGGCAGGTCCAGCAGCTTGCGCAGGGTGGCACCCAGCGCGGCCTCGTTGTCCAGCACGCGCTGGTTGAGCCCCTCGCTCTCCATGAGGTCCAGGTTGGCCAGCGAGACGGCTGCCGCCACCGGGTGGCCGCCGAAGGTGTAGCCGTGCGGGAACGCGACCCCCGGGCGCAGGAACGGCTCGACGACCTTCTCCGACGCGATCATCGCGCCGATCGGGCCGTAGCCGGAGCTCATGCCCTTGGCGCAGGTGATCAGGTCGGGGGTGTAGCCGAACTTCTCGCAGGCGAAGGTCGCGCCGTGCCGGCCGAAGGCGCAGATGACCTCGTCGGACACGAGCAGCACGTCGTGCCGGTCGCAGATCTCGCGCACCCGGTCGAAGTAGCCCGGGGGCGGCACGAGGCAGCCGCCGGAGTTCTGCACCGGCTCGAGGAACACCGCGGCCACGGTGTCGGCGCCCTCGAAGAGGATCGCCTCCTCGATCCGGTCGGCGGCCCAGCGGCCGAAGGCCTTCGGGTCGTCCGTGAACTCCGGGTGGCGGTAGAGGTTCGTGTTGGGCACCCGGAAGCCGCCCGGGGCGAGCGGCTCGAAGTCCTTCTTCATGGCGGGCAGCCCGGTGATGGCCAGGGCGCCGTGCGGGGTGCCGTGGTAGGCCACCGCACGGCTGATCACCTTGTGCTTCTGCGGCTTGCCGATCAGCTTGAAGTACTGCTTCGCGGCCTTCCACGCCGACTCCACCGCCTCTCCCCCGCCGGTGGTGAAGAAGACGCGGTTCAGGTCGCCGGGCGCGAGGTCGGCCACCCGCTCGGCCAGCTCGGCCTGCACCGGGGTGGTGTAGCCCCACACCGGGAAGTAGGCCAGCTCGGCAGCCTGCTTCCCGGCCGCCTCGGCCAGCTCTCGGCGGCCGTGCCCGACCTGGACGACGAAGAGCCCCGACAGGCCGTCGAGGATCTTCCGGCCTCGGTTGTCCCAGATGTAGGCACCCTCCCCGCGGGTGACGACCGGGATCGGCGTCTCCGGATGGCGGCCCTGGCGGGCGAAGTGCATCCAGAGGTGGTCCGCGGCGCGGGCCGCCGTCGCGTCCGGCACGCCGGCCGGAGGCTGCTCGATCGAGGTGGTCATCCCAGGCTCCTCGTGACGTCGGGTGGGAGGCGTCGGACGGCTCTCGGAGAGCTCGCGCGGTCACGCCGGGTGTGACCGCGTCGTCCCTCTCCGCGAAGGACGGTCGTCCTGAGCCCACGTGATCGGTGCTCGCCCCGAGGTGGTGCAGGGTGCGCGCCGGACCTGCCCCCTGCGGTCGCTCCGATGGCCGTCGGCATGACTGGAGTCTGCGGGCAACGGGGCCCACAGTCACCGGACAATTCGCGTCGCCCTGCCCCGACGGCCGCACGACCAGTTGCGCGGGCGGGAGCGCGGCCCGCCCTGTGCTGGCCGGGATGGACCTCTCCAGGCCTGTCTGCCGCTGCGCGCGGGTACCGGCCGGCCGTCACTCCGTGCGGACCGCGACCCCGAACAACCACGCCGGCTGCTGTGCCAGGTGCTCACTGCCTGCGGCCGGCCACGGGGCGACAGCGGTCCGATCACGTCGGGAACTCCGCGCGCAGCACCTCCTCACCCTCCTGGTCGATGACGACGAAGGCAGCGGCGCGGTCGCGCAGGACCGCGGCATTGAGGTTGCACCGCACCTCGCCGTCGGTGCCCACGAAAGCTCCCGCATCGAAGGCCGTTCCGTCCTGACCCAGCACCGTGACGTCGTAGCGTTCCCCCGGCTGCAGGCCGCTGGCGGTGAGTTTCACCTCGACTCCCCAGGTGTGGGCGACGAGGCCGGCGCTGGCCCGTACCGCGCCGGCCTCCACGACGTCGACCGTCTCGAGCGGAACGGCGGGCTCGGGCTCCGAACGGGTCAGCTCGACGCCGGCGACGACGATGACCGCAGCCGCCGCCGCGGACAGCGCCGAGAGGGCCATCGTCCGCACGGTGCTCCGGGACCGCTGCCGGTGTTCCTCGGATCGGATGCGGGCCTCGATCCGGTCGGCGAGGTCGACGGGAGGTGTCGCGGGCGCCCGCAGCGGCCGGGGCGCACCGGACAGCGCGGCGGCGGCCGGGAGGATCTCGGCCAGCTCGGCCCGGCAGCCAGGACAGCCGGTGAGGTGGGCGCGGACCTCGTCGGCCTCCTGGTCGGAGAGGTGGCCCAGCACGTAGGACCCCAGCGACTCGCGCAGCACCCGGTGTGCGGACGGGTCGGTCACGACCGCTCCTCGATGCCGCTCGTCCGCGACGCTCGCGGTGGCGTCGCACCGACCTGTGCACTCACGACGTCACCTCCATCTCGTCCATGACCACCCGTAAGGCCTTGAGTCCGTAGAACACCCGGCTGCGCAGCGTGCTGACCGGGATGCCGACCTCGGCGTAGGGCCGGTCGACCAGATAGGTCTCGACCAGCGCCTGCCGGTGGTCCTCGCCCAGACGGCGCAGCGCTTCTTCCACGATCCATCCCCTGAGCAGTCGTTCACTGGCATCCGGAGTGACCTCGGCGAGGTGGTCGGAGTCGGTCACGTCCACGACCTGCCGGTGCCAGGGCCGCACCGCGGCGGCCCGGAAGTGGTCGATGACGACGTTGCGGGCGATGGAGAACAACCACGTCCGCAACGTCGACAAGGACGGGTCGTAGCGCTCGCTGCCTCGCCAGGCCCGCAGGAAGGTCTCCTGGACGACGTCCTCGGCCGCTCCCCGGTCGTCCAGGGAGCGCAACGCGAAACGGTAGAGCTCCGCGCCGTGCGCGGTGTAGGCCTCCCGCAGGCCCTCGCCCCGCGACAGCACGGGCCCCGCGGCCTCGCGGCGATGCGGCAGGAACCGCAGCGGACCGGCCATGGGAGGTCAGCCGCCGACCGGCAGATCGGCCGTGCCAGTGCGACGTGCGCACACGGTGGCCTCCTCTGCTCGATTCCCCTCCGGGGCGGCTGGGGGGTGGTGAGCCGCCGATCCGGTGTCGACGGTGGATACGGGTGCCTGTCGCCCGGCGTTGAACCGGCGCCGGAGAAAACCTCTCGCGGTCGTCAACGGACCGCACCTCGGCTCCGTACACACCGGTGACTCGCACAGCCGGGTCCGGCCGATCGGCCGACACCAGAAGGAGCGCGCCATGCGACTGGCCATTCGGACCGGAGCAATCGCCACCCTGAGCATCGCCGCCATGGGCCTGGGCACCCCGCTCGCCTTCGCCCACGGTGACGAGGGTGGCAGCGCCGGCGGCGGGGGCGGCTACGGCGCCTCCGACGACCGGAGCGACGGCCGCGGCGATGTCCGCGCCGCCTCCTACATCAACCCCGACACCGGGGCGGCCACCGAGAACCCCGACGTCAAGCGCAACTCCTCCTGCGCCGACCCCGATCAGCGCGACAAGCAGCGGCTCAGCGATGCCGGCACCGTCAACCGCAACGTGCACAACGACGCGTGCTTCCTCGACGACGAGGGCAAGAAGGTGAACGGGCCCGCCTCCTTCCAGAGCTCCGGCGTCGGCTCCATCAGCGCCTGCCCCGACCCCGACGGTGCAGGACCCGAGTACGCCAGGCTCAGCGACACCGACCGTGACGGCCGCAACGACCTGTGCTTCCAGTCCAGCTACCAGACGACCGGCGCGGCCGGCGACTTCGAGTTCCACGCCCGGCTGAACAACACCGCCACGCCCGGCACGCAGTACGTCGTCTGGTGCGCCGACGCCGACGCCGACGGCTGCCGGGACGAGCGGGTGAAGGACGACATCACGATCACGTGGACCGACGACCCGGGCGACAGCATGCGCGGGAACAGTCACGCCCGCTGACACACCTCGGGGCGGACGGTCCGACCGCCGCCCCGACAACGAGGGGAGCCCCGGGGCCACGGGGCCCGGGGCTCCCCTCGCGGGTCCGCGCACGGCTACCAGCCGTGAACCCAGGCGGCATCCCCTCGCCCGCCCGACCAGCTGAGCCCTCACTCCTCGGAGCAGGATCGCCCAGCGGCGAGCGCGACGCTCCGCTCACCAGGACGGTCCCGGCTGAGCACCGACCAGCGGTCCTGTCGTCTGCGTGCACGGGGGCACGGGCATCGATCCGGCGCCGGCGCTGCGGGCCCGGTCCGTGGAGGACGAGCCGTGAACGTGCAGGTCGACAGTTCTCCGTCGCCGGACGTCATCGGTCGTCGTCGGTCGTCGTCGGCTGTCGAGGGCGGCTCGTTGGTCGTAGGTTGGTCGCGTCGTCGCGGACGGGCCATCGCCAGGTCCGCGCCACGGGCTCGACACGAGTCGAGGAGGGAACGGATGGCGACCGACCGGCCTGACCCGGGCGAGTTCCTCGAGCTGGCGCAGCGGATGCTGCGCGAGCTGTTCGGCGATCCCCGGCGCGCGGACGAGCCGTGGGCGGAGGCGACACGTCGCCCGGGCGAGCACACCGAGGTCTTGCGGGGCACCCGCGAGCCCAGCGCCGAGGAACAGCGGGAGAACCTCACGTTCGCGCTCGCCACGCGTGCCGTCGAGGCGCTCGAGGATCTGGCGCTCAACGTCGCGGCGATCCGTCAGCGCCTGGAACGCACGGAGCCGCAGGCTCCAGGAGCGCGGCCCGAGGGAGAGGGACGAGGCCCGGACGGAGCTGACGCCGCCGGGCAGTGACCCGACCTCGATCCCGTCCCGCCTGCAGCAGGCGGCTGGTCAGCCGATACCCGGCCGCTCCACGCCGATCGTGCTGCCGCGCCGTCCGGTCCTCACCGCGGTGTCCTCCGGACCGCCCTGGACCGCAGCGTCGCCGGTGACGGCGGTGTCGGGGTCCGGTGCGTGGAGGGACGCGACACGTCGGGCCATCACGCCGGCACCCCAGCTCCGGGCGAGGAGCGCCGTCCACCTGCCGGTGGAGCGCGGCGCTCTCCCGGCGGAGCGGCTCGCGGGACCGCCGATGGCGCTCCTCCCTCAGACATCGGCCGATGGGCTCACGGTGGTTCGCACACGTCCGTCCGCCAGGCCGGATGCGATGCGGAACGGTGATGGACCCGCCGGAGGCCCCCGGTGCTCACGATGGGAGTCACCGGACGTCGTCGCGACCACGGGGCTCGACGCTCTCGCGGCTGTGACCGGACGGTGGGGCGCGACCCGAGGATGGCACCGGGCACCGGCAGACCAGTGACGCGAGCGAACACCTCACCGGCCGGTTGACAGGCCAACAGCAGGGTGAGGACCGGCAACACGGTGCGACCTCCCGAGGCCGCGCACGCGAGGGCTGCGCAGACCACGAGACGGAAACGGCGGCGCCCCGCTCGCTGGTGTGGATGCCGCGCCGTGCGTGGACCTCCCGTCGACGGTCCGTGGAGCTGTCGAGGCCGGCCGTGTGTGGACCGGAGGTGCCCCTCCGGGGCGCGGTCGCCCCAACGGCCACCGCAGCGGGTTGCCGGCGGCGTCGTCCTCCGCCGACCCGACGAGCTGCCCGGGCCGGCCGAGCAGGTCGAGGTCCGGCTGCGCCATGCGCGCCCGCGTCCGGTGCCGTCACCCCCTTGTGCCGCCCCCCACGGCGCCGTACCGTTTAACCGTTAAGCGAATAGTTCGTCCGTTTATCGGACGACAGTCGTCGGGAGACCCGTCCATGGCAGCCAAGCCCTTCGCCTCCTCCGCCGATCTCGGCGTCAAGGAGCAGACCCTCGAGGTGCTCGCCGACGGCGTGTACGCCCTGACCGCGGAGGGCGACCCGAACCTGGGCGCCGTCGAGGGCGAGGACTTCCTCGTCTGCTTCGAGGCGCTGGCCACCCCGGTCGCCGCCCGCCGCTGGCTGGCCAAGCTGCGCGAGCACACCGACAAGCCGGTCCGCTACCTCGTGCTCAGCCACTACCACGCCGTCCGGGTGCTGGGCGCCAGCGCCTTCGACGCCGAGATCATCGTCAGCTCCGAGCAGACCAGGCACCTGATCGCCGAGCGCGGCCAGCAGGACTGGGAGAGCGAGTACGGCCGGATGCCGCGGCTGTTCGAGGAACCCGAGTCCATCCCCGGCCTGACCTGGCCCACGATGACCTTCCGCGACAAGCTGACCATCGAGCTCGGCGGCGACCGCGGCGAACTGGTCCTGGAGTTCCTCGGCCGCGGCCACACCGAGGGCGACATCGTCGCCTGGCTCCCCAAGCACGAGATCCTCTTCGCCGGCGACCTGGTGGAGTCCCAGGCCGCGCTCTACACCGGCGACGCGTTCCACTTCGACTGGGCCGCCGGCACCCTCGACCGGGTCAAGGCCCTCGGCGCGCAGCAGCTCATCGGCGGCCGCGGGAGGATCGCCCGCGGCCGCGACGAGGTCGACGCCGCCATCGAGCAGACCCGCGACTTCCTGCTCACCATGCAGCGCACCGTCGGCGACGTGCACCGCGCCGGCGGCACGCTGAAGCAGGCCTTCGAGGCCACCCACGCCGCGCTGGCCCCGAAGTACGGGCGCTGGCCGATCTTCGAGCACTGCCTGCCCTTCGACGTCTCCCGGCTGTGGGACGAGTTCTCCGGCACCGAGCGCCCCACCATCTGGACCGCCGAGCGCGACCGCGCCGTGTGGGACCAGCTGCAGGGCTGACCCGACAGGAGCCCCTCCGATGACCACTCCCCTGCCCGGGCCGCCGGTGCTCGTCCTGGGCGCCGGCCCGGTCGGCCAGACCGCCGCCCTGCTGCTGGCCCGCTGGGGCTTGCCGGTCGTCGTCCTCGACGCGCGGCCCGCGCGCGACCCCATCGGCAGCAAGGCCATCTGCCAGCAGCGCGACGTCCTCGACGTCTGGGACTCCGTCGGCGTCGGTGCCGAGGTCGCCCGCCGCGGCGTCACCTGGACCACCGCGCGCACCTTCCACCGCGACGCCGAGCTGTTCAGCTTCACCTTCGCCGACCGCGGCCGCTCCCCCTTCCCGCCGTTCGTCAACGTCTCGCAGTGCGAGACCGAGGCGCTGCTCGACGCGCGGATCGCCGCCTCGCCGCTGGTCGACGTGCGCTGGGGGCACCGGGTCACCGGGATCGACCAGGACGACTCCGCGGCCGGGGACGGTGGCGTCACCGTCACCTGCGAGACCCCGGGCGGCGAGGTGCGGGTGCGCGGCTCGCACGCCGTGGCCTGCCCCGGCCCCCGCAGCGACGCGCTCCGGTCGATGCTCGGGCTCGCCTTCCCCGGCGAGTCGTTCGAGGACTCCTTCCTCATCTGCGACATCCGCACGGACCTGCCCGGCTGGGAGACCGAGCGGCGCTTCTACTTCGACCCGGAGTGGAACCCCGGCCGGCAGGTGCTCATCCACCCCTGCCCGGACTCGACCTTCCGCATCGACTGGCAGGTGCCGCCGGACTTCGACCTCGCCACCGAGGAGGCCGCAGGCTCGCTGGACCGGCGGATCCGCCAGGTGATCGGCGACCGCCCCTACGAGATCGTGTGGAAGTCGGTCTACCGCTTCCACTCCCGGCTGGTGGACCGGATGCGGGTCGGGAAGGTCCTGGTCGCCGGCGACGCGGCGCACCTGGTCAGCCCGTTCGGCGCCCGCGGCCTGAACTCCGGCGTCCTGGACGCCGAGAACGCCGCCTGGAAGATCGCCTTCGTCCGCCGTGGCTGGGCACCCGAGGAGCTGCTGGAGAGCTACCACGCCGAACGGCACGCCGCGGCGCAGGAGAACATCGACGTCACCACCGCGACCATGCGCTTCCTCGTGCCGCGCAGCGAGGAGGAGGCGCGCCACCGGCTCGACGTCCTCGAGCGGGCGGCCGGCGACCCCGCCGCCCGGGCCCAGGTCGACTCCGGCCGGCTGGCCGAGCCGTTCTGGTACGTCGACTCACCGCTGACCACTCCTGACCCGGCGCGCCCGTTCCCGGGCCGCCCGGCGCGCGGCGACGTCCCGGTGCCCGCCCCCGGCGTGCTGGTGCCGGACTGCCCGGTGACCGTGCCTGGTCGGCCCGACGTCGTCCGGCTGCGCCAGCTCGCCCGCGAGGGCGTCACCGTCCTCGTCGGCGACGATGCCGTCCTGCCGGCCCTCCCGGACCTCCCCGACGGCCTCCCTGCAGCGGCCCGCCACGAGCTCGCGAGTGGCGGGGGGCAGGGAGGTCCTTCTCGGCCGGTGAACGTGCACCGGATGGGCGACCTGGACCCCAGCGGCCTGCTCCACGAGGCCCTGGGCGCCCGTTCCGACGAGGTCTGGGTGCTGCGTCCCGACGCGCACATCGCCGCCGTGCTCACCGATCCCGCCGGGGTCGCCCCCGCGGTGGCCCGGCTGCTCGCCCTCGAAGGACCCCCGTGCCCCCCACCGCTCGTAGGAGGACCCCGTCCTCCTCACCGCTCGCAAGCTCGCGGCGAGCCTCTGGACGGGGCCGGAGCCCCTGCACGGGGGCCGGTCTCGGTGTCCACGATCTGAAGGAGAGGGATCCCTGATGGCGTTCTACCGACAGGTGGGCGAGGTCCCACCCAAGCGGCACACCCAGTTCCGCCGGCCCGACGGCGGCCTGTACTACGAGGAGCTGGTCGGCGAGGAGGGGTTCTCGTCGGACTCCGCGCTGCTGTACCACCGCGGCGTCCCGTCGGCGATCGTCGATGCCCGCCCGTGGGAGCTGCCCGACCAGACCCTCACGCCGAACGCACCGCTGGTCCCCCGGCACCTGAAGCTGCACGACCTCTTCCCCGGTGAGGAGCACAAGGCCACTGACGCGGTGACCGGCCGGCGCCTGGTGCTGGGCAACGGCGACGTGCGCATCTCCTACGCCGTCTCGTCACTGCCGAGCCCCTACTACCGCAACGCCACCGGCGACGAGTGCGTCTACGTCGAGCGGGGCTCGGCCGCGGTGGAGACCGTCTTCGGCGCGCTCGAGGTCGGGCAGGGCGACTACGTGATCATCCCGCGCACCACCACCCACCGGTGGGTGCCGACCGGCAGTGAGCCGCTGCGCACGTACGCGATCGAGGCCAACAGCCACATCGCCCCGCCCAAGCGCTACCTGTCGAGGTACGGGCAGTTCCTCGAGCACGCCCCGTACTGCGAGCGCGACCTGCGCGGGCCGGCCGAGCCGCTGCTCGCCGAGGGCACCGACGTCGAGGTCTACGTCAAGCACCGCGGCAGCGGCCCGGGCGGGCTGGCCGGCACCGTGCACGTGCTCCCCGAGCACCCGTTCGACGTCGTCGGCTGGGACGGGCACCTCTACCCGTACGCGTTCAACATCGCCGACTACGAGCCGATCACCGGACGGGTGCACCAGCCCCCGCCGGTGCACCAGGTGTTCGAGGGCGCCAACTTCGTGATCTGCAACTTCGTGCCGCGGAAGGTCGACTACCACCCGCTCGCGGTGCCGGTCCCCTACTACCACTCCAACGTCGACAGCGACGAGATCATGTTCTACGTCGACGGCGACTACGAGGCCCGCAAGGGCTCCGGCATCGGCAAGGGCTCGATCTCCGTGCACCCCGGCGGGCACAGCCACGGCCCGCAGCCCGGCGCGGTGGAGCGCTCGCTGGGCGCGGAGTACTTCGACGAGCTCGCCGTCATGGTCGACACGTTCCGCCCGCTGGACCTCGGCGAGGCCGGCACCGCCGTCGACGACGGGAAGTACGCCTGGACCTGGTCCGGCCGGGGTCCCTCGGCATGACGACCTCGTCCGCTCCCAGCACCGGCGCGCACGCCGCGCCGGTGCTGGTCACCGGCCTGTTCGACGACGCCGCCCTGTTCCCGCCCGGGAACGCGCCGATGGCCGCCGCCGTCCCCGCGCACCGCCGGCTGCGGGCACGGCTCGGCGATCTCGTCGGGCCGTTCGTCGTGCCGGCGGCCCGGCTCGGCGAGCTCGCCGAGCACCTGGGGGACGGCGAGCCGCTCGGTGTCTCGCTCATCGCGGCAGCCGGCGACCTGCCGGCCGCCGCGGCCCGGGTCACCGCCTGCCCGGGGCTGACCCTGGCCGCCGTCGAGGTCCCGGTCGCCACCGACGCCGCGGCGGCCCGCGAGGCGGTCCGGGTCCTCGACGACGTCCTGCCCGCCGACGTGCCGGCGGCGGTCGAGGTGCCGCGCACGGCCGCCCGGGACGGGGTCCTCGACGTCCTGGCCGGCACCCGGTACCGCGCCAAGCTGCGCACCGGCGGGGTGCGCGCCGCACTGTTCCCGAGCCCGGTCGAGCTGGCCGACACCCTGCACGCCTGCCTCACGCGCGGCATCGCGGTCAAGTGCACCGCCGGCCTGCACTCCGCGGTCCGGCACACCGATCCGGGAACCGGCTTCGAGCACCACGGTTTCCTCAACGTGCTGCTCGCGGCCTCGGCGCTGGTTTCCGGTGCCCCGCCGGCGGTCGCCGCGCAGTGGCTGGCCGGGACCGACCCGGGCACCGTGGCTTCCGCCGTGCGCGCCTGGCCGGTCGACCGCGCCGCCCGGGCCCGCGCCGCCTTCACCTCCTTCGGTACCTGCAGCGTGCTCGAGCCGGTCGACGACCTCGTCACCCTCGGCCTGCTGCCCTCCCCGGAACGGAGCCCCGCGTGACCTCCACCTGGCTGGACCTCCCCGCCGGCACCGGCTTCGGGCCGGACAACCTGCCCTACGGCGTCTTCTCGACCGAGCTCGACGGCCCCCGGCGGGTCGGCGTCGCCATCGGTGGGCACGTCCTCGACGTCTCGCGGCTGGACGTCCCGGCGGCCGACGCGCTGGCCACCGGCTCGCTCAACGCGCTGATGTCGCGTGGGCGGAGGACGTGGGACGCCCTGCGCGCCCGGCTGCAGGAGCTGCTCGCCGACCCGGCGCACCGCGGTGCCGTCGAGCCGCACCTGCTGCCGAGCGAGGCCGTGACGCTGCACCTGCCGGTCGAGGTCGCCGACTACGTCGACTTCTACAGCTCCCAGCACCACGCCGAGAACCTCGGCCGCATGTTCCGCCCCGACTCCGAGCCGCTGACCCCGAACTGGAAGCACCTGCCGATCGGCTACCACGGTCGTGCCGGCACGGTGGCCGTCTCCGGCACCCCGGTCGTGCGGCCGAACGGGCAGCGGAAGGCGCCGACGGACGACGCGCCCACGTTCGGTCCGTCGCAGCGGCTGGACATCGAGGCCGAGGTCGGCTTCGTCGTCGGCACGCCGTCCCGGCTCGGCACCCCGGTCCCCGTGACCGACTTCGCCGACCACGTCTTCGGCGTGTGCCTGGTCAACGACTGGTCCGCCCGGGACATCCAGTCCTGGGAGTACGTGCCGCTGGGCCCCTTCCTCGGCAAGTCCTTCCTCACCTCGATCTCGCCGTGGGTGGTCCCCCTGGCCGCGCTGGAGGCCGCCCGGGTCGCACCGGAGCGCGACGTGCCGCTGCTGCCCTACCTCGACGACACCGGCCAGCCGTGGGGACTCGACCTCGCCCTCGAGGTGCGACTCAACGGTGACCTGGTCAGCTGCCCGCCGTTCGGCCTCATGTACTGGACGCCGGCCCAGCAGCTGGCGCACATGACCGTCAACGGCGCCAGCCTGCGCACCGGCGACCTGTTCGCCTCCGGCACCGTCTCCGGCCCGGGCGAGGAGCAGCGCGGCTCGTTCATCGAGCTCTCCTGGGGCGGCAGGGAGCCGCTGACGCTGTCCGACGGGTCGACGCGCACGTTCCTCGAGGACGGCGACGAGGTCACCCTCACCGCGACCGCGCCCGGCCCGGACGGCGGCCGGATCGCCCTCGGCGAGGTGACCGGGCGGGTGCAGCCGGCGCCGTGAGGCGCCGGTGGCGGACGGGTCCGGGGACCGGCCGACCATAGTGTGGACGCGGACCGGCACGGGGAGGGGACGGCGATGGCGGCGGACGACGGCACGAGCGCACCGCAGTCCCAGACGCTGGATCGCGGCATCCGGATCCTCGAGCACCTGGCCGCCGTCGGCACGCCGCAGCCGATCGCCGAGATCGGCCAGGCCGTGGGCCTTCACCGCTCGATCACCTACCGTCTGCTGCGCACGCTCGAGGACCACCAGCTCGTCGAGCGGGACCCGGCCGGGCACTTCCGCCTGGGTCTGGGCATGGTCGGCCTGGCCCGCGGGGTCCGGACCGACCTGCAGTCAGCGGCACTGCCCCGGCTCAACGCGCTGGTCGCGCAGCTGGGGGTGACGGCCTTCCTGGTGGTCCGGGCCGGCGACGAGGCGGTGACGGTGAGCAGCGTCGAGCCGCACGACTCCCCGGCGCACGTCGTCTACCGGCCGGGCATCCGCCACCCGGTGGGCCAGGGAGCACCCGGCCTCGCGCTCCTCATGCCCGAGGCCGCCACGCCGGAGGACCGGGAGGCCCTCCGGGAGGCCCGTCGGCTGGGGTGGGTGACCTCGCACGGCGAGGTCATCCCCGGCATGCGATCGGTCGCCGCGCCGGTGCTGGGTCCCGACGGGGGTGCGCGCGCGGCGCTGGCCGTGGTCTTCGTCGACGACGCCGCGGACCTGACCCGGATCGGCCGCGCAGTGGCCACCGCCGCGCGAGAGGTCGCCACCGCCCTCCGGTGACGGAGGGCGTCGCGCACTCCACCGCAGCGTCGGCGATCCGCCGGACCGGGGCACCGACTCGGCTGCGGAGCTCGGAGCCGGCCGCACACGGCTCCCCGGCGTCCCGCTACGGCTTCCTGCCCGCCGCCAGGGAGGCGGTCATGAAGTCGGCGACGACCTTCTGGGAGATGGCCACGTCCAGGACGAACACGCCCGTCTCGTGGGTGGCGAGCCAGCCGGCGAGGACCTCGAGGTCGGCCAGGGTGCGGGCCTTGGCCCCGGCGGCGCCCATGGCGCGGCCCAGAGCAGCGAAGTCGACCTCGTCGATGAGCATCGCCGCGGGGTCGAGCCCCTGGGAGGCGTACTGGTGCAGCTCGGCGCCGTAGGCGGAGTCGTTCAGCACCACCACCACCCCGCGGGTCGTGACGCGCAGGAAGGTCTCGAGATCGGCCAGGCCCATGAGTCCCCCGCCGTCGCCGGTGACGAACACGGTGGTGCGCTCGGGCCGGGCGGCCGAGACGCCGGCGGCGGAGCCGAAGCCCAGCCCGATGGCCTGGAAGGCGGTGCCGACCAGCACCATGGCCTGTGGATCGGGCACCGACAGGTACATCGGGGCCCAGCCGATGAAGTGCCCCCCGTCCATGACCACCGACCGCTGCGCCGGGAGGATGTGCTCCAGGGCGGCGACCACCGCCCGGGGGTTGAGTCGCCCGTCGGCACCGAACTCGGCGGGGTCCTCCACCGGAGCCCCCGACCGGAACGCGTCGGTGGCGACCTCGGGCACGGCCGCCCGCCAGCCGTGCCGCTCGTCGGCTTCCGGGATGCGGCTGGCGAGGGCCTGCAGCGCCGGGGCGAGGTCGGCCCGCAGGTAGTCGGTGACCTGCGAGTGCTCGGCCTCCGGTTCGTTGTCCAGGCGGATGACCCGGGTGCCCGGCCCGAAGAGGGTGCCGTAGCGGGACTGGAACGCGTTCAGCGACGCCCCGGCCACCAGCACCAGATCGGCGGTGCGGGCCAGCTCGAGGCGCTGGGTGCGGGTGAAGCCCCCGGCGATGCCGAGATCCCACGGGGAGTCCACGGCGTTGACGGCCATCACCGAGGTCATGAACAGCGCTCCGAGCCGGTCGCCGAGCTCGCGCAGGGGGGCGGCGGCGTCGGCCAGGACCACTCCGCGGCCGGCCAGCAGCAGCGGCCGCTCCGCGGCGCGCAGCAGGCCGGCGATCCGGTCGAGCTCCTCGGCGGGGGCCGTCCACGTGGGCTTGGCCGGCAGGGGATCCAGCTCCACCGGATCGGTCAGGGGGGCGGTGGCGTGGTCGTACGGGATCGCCAGGACCACCGGCTGCACGGTCTGCACGGCCAGGTCGAAGGCCCGGTGGGCGATCGCCGCCGCGGTCGCCGGGGTCGCCACCAGGGTGGTGACCCCCACCGCCCGGGCGGCGGCGACCTGGTCGATGTCGAAGGCCCGCCGTCCCGTGCTGGGCGCATCCCCCGTGACCAGCACGAGCGGGATCCGGGCCAGGCGGGCCTCGGCCAGGGCCGTGCAGGTGTTGGTGAACCCGGCCCCATAGGTCGTGGTGGCCGCCGCGGTGCGCCCGGTCGCCCGGTGCCAGGCATCGGCCATCGCCACGGTGGCGGCCTCGTGCCGGGCGCTGGTGAACGGGAAGCCACGGGAGGTGAGGTGGCTGATCAGATGGGCGTTGCCGTTCCCCATCAAGCCGAACAGGTGCTCCGTGCGCATCGCGATCACCTCGGCCACCGCGGTGGAGACCGTGGCGGGTGCGGGTGCGGGAGCGCGACCCGGAGCCGAGGGCTCGGCGGTTCCGTTGCTGGCTCTCGTCGTCACGGACGGCGGTCCTCTCGGTGTGGGAAGGGTGGGAGGCGGGGACGGCCCAGCGACCTCGTCGTCCCGAGCGATCGTCCGGCACCGCTCCCGGGAGGACGTTCCCGGAGGCGCCCGCCGAACCGGATGACGACCGGCTCAGGCACTCCCCACCTGCTCCGAGGAGCCCTCCTGGCCGGGGCCGGAGCGGGGACCGACCACCGTGGCGTGTCGCCGGGCCAGCGCGACGTAGGTCTCGGCGTCGGTGCGGACGTGGTCGAGCTCGGCGGCGGCGAGCCCGCGCCGGACCTTCCCGGGCACCCCGGCGACCAGGCTCCCCGGGGGGATCACCGCGTTCTCCGGGACGACGTCGCCGATGACGAAGGCGCCCGGTGCGACCCAGGCGTCCGCGGCGGTCTTCGGGGTGAGGTCACCCAGGTCGATCTGCATCGCTCCTCCTCAGTGCCTCGACGGGGGTGCTGCACGGGCATCGCGGTGTGCGCACTGCGTCCGCGGTGCGCCTGGCGGCGATCCTCGTCGCGTCGGCCACGGCCCCTCTGGTCATCATGCGCGTCGGGGCGGCACACCTGGTCCACCTGGGCGTCGTCGTCCACGACCACCGCCGTCCGGGCTCACGCAGGACGGATGGGCTTCTCGGCCGCCCCCGGCCGCCCCCGGTCGCCCGCGGCGGCAGCGTGCCGGAGGCCCCGTGGCGTGCACCACTCGCCGGTCGACGACGAGGCGCCGAGCTCCCACAGCGCGATCGACGGACCGTTGTGTCCCCGGGCACACCCGAGTACGGTCTCACCACCGACTGACCCTTCGGTCAGTAATTAGACGCCCCCACACCCATCGACGGCGGAACTCCCATGTCTATCCCCACGCACGCCCCTTCCCGCGCGCGCCATCAGATGACCTCCGAGAAGCGCAAGGTCCTCGCGGGCACCCTGGCCGGCACCACCATCGAGTGGTACGACTTCTTCATCTACGCCCAGGCCGCGAGCCTGGTCCTGGCCCCGCTCTTCCTCGCCCCGATGAGCGAGGAGTCCCCCGGGCTGGCCACGGTGCTCTCGCTGGCCACCATCGGCATCAGCTTCCTGTTCCGCCCCCTGGGGGCCATCGTGGCCGGGCGCTTCGGCGACCGGCTCGGCCGCAAGCGGATGCTGGTCTTCACGCTGCTGCTGATGGGCACGGCCACCGCACTCATCGGCCTGCTGCCGACGTACGAGCAGATCGGCCTGGCCGCACCGGCCATGCTGATCCTGTTGCGGGTCGTGCAGGGCTTCTCCGCAGGCGGTGAGTGGGGCGGCGCGGCGCTGATGTCGGTGGAGCACGCCCCGGTGGAGCGGCGCGGCCTGTTCGGCGCCTACCCGCAGATCGGTGTGCCGATCGGCATGATCCTGGCGACGGGCGTGCTGTGGTTCCTGTCCACGGTGACCACACCCGAGCAGTTCCAGTCCTGGGGCTGGCGCATCCCCTTCCTGCTCTCCGTGGTGCTGATCGTCATCGGCTACCTGATCCGCCGCGCCGTGGAGGAGAGCCCGGTCTTCAAGGAGATGCGGCTGCGGAAGAAGGAGTCCTCCGCGCCGCTGCGCGACCTGTTCCGGCGCAACACCAAGCAGGTCGTGCTGAGCGCACTGATCTTCATCGCCAACAACGCGGCCGGGTACCTGCTGATCGCCTTCTTCATCGCCTACGCCAGCACCACCCTCGGTCTGCCGCGGCCCTCCGTCCTGCTGGCGACGACCCTGGCCTCCTTCGGCTGGCTCATCTTCACGATGTACGGCGGCGCCCTGTCGGACCGGATCGGCCGGGTGCGCACGTTCCAGATCGGCTACGCCCTGGTCTTCGTCTGGATGATCCCGATGTTCCTGCTCATCGACACGGGGAACATCTGGCTCTACGGGGTGGCACTGTTCCTGCTGACCGTGGGGCTCGGGCTCTCGTACGGCCCGATGTCGGCGATGTACGCGGAGATGTTCCCCGTGGCGGTCCGCTACTCCGGCGTCTCGATCGGCTACGCCCTGGGCGCGATCCTCGGTGGCGCCTTCGCACCGATGATCGCCGAGCTGCTCCTGCAGTCCACCGGGTGGTCGGGATCGGTCGGCGTCTACATCATGGTGCTCTGCGTCATCTCCTTCGCCGCGGTGACCGCCGCCGGGGAGACCCGTGGGAGGAACCTGCGGGTGGCCGAGGCCCACGAGGAGTACCTGCGCGAGCACCCCGACGCGGCCGGAGCGCTCGACGTCCGACCCTGACGCGTCACCCGCCACACCCGGGCCACGGGTCGCGGTCGCCTCGCGCCACGGCGGCGTGGCCCACGGCGGTCGGCCGCCACGGCGGTCGGATGCGATCGGCCAGGGTGTTGTGATGCTCGTGGAGGAGGAGTGAGCGACGCGAGCTCACCGGTGGACGAAGCAGCGCCGCCAGTGCGGCCGACGAGCGCCAGCGAGGAGAGCACATGAACACCGACGTACCGGCCCGGGTGGGCGTCATCGGAGGCGGCCGCATGGGCGCCGGCATCGCCCAGGCCTTCCTGGCGGCAGGAGCCCGGGTCGCGGTCGTGGAGGCCGGCGGAGAGGCCGCCGCGGCCGCCCGCGGGCGCGTCGCCGATGGCCTGGAGGAAGCCGCCCGGCGCGGGAAGCTCGACGGCGACGTCGCCACCGTCCTGGACCGGCTGACCGTGGTCGACTCCCCGGCCGCCCTGGACCGGGAGACCGGCCTGGTCATCGAAGCCGTCCCCGAGCGGGCCGACCTGAAGGCAGAGGTGCTGCGGGCCGCCGAGGCAGCCGTCGCTCCCGACGCCGTGCTGGCCACCAACACCAGCTCCCTGTCCGTCACCGAGCTGGCCGCGGCGCTGGCGCACCCGGCGAAGTTCCTCGGCCTGCACTTCTTCAACCCGGTGCCGGCGTCGAAGCTCGTGGAGGTGGTGGTCGCGCCGGAGACGGCCGCCGAGCTGGTCGGGATCGCCGGCGGCTGGGTGCGCGCCCTGGGCAAGACCGACGTCGTGGTGCAGGACTCCCCCGGCTTCGCCTCCTCACGGCTCGGCGTGCTGCTGGGGCTGGAGGCGATCCGCATGCTCGAGGAGGGGGTCGCGGACGCCGAGGCCATCGACACGGCCATGGAGCTGGGCTACCGCCACCCGATGGGCCCGCTGCGCTCCACCGACCTCGTCGGCCTCGACGTCCGGCTGGCGATCGCCGAGTACCTGCACCGGACCCTCGGCGAGCGGTTCGCCCCGCCCCAACTGCTCCGCGACAAGGTCGCCGCGGGTGAGCTGGGCCGCAAGACCGGTCGCGGGTTCCACACCTACCCCTGATCGCGCGCCGGCCGCGCTGCGCACCGACCCGTCCCTGCTGCCGAGAGCGGTCGACGGCATGCTGCGCGGGTGGACCCCGGTCATGGTCGTCCGCCGCACCACGACCCGCGAGTCGAGCTCGGGTCGCCGGCGCTGCCGCGGCCGACCGTCGAGCGGGGGGTCGAGCGGCCGCCGGTCCGCTGGACGGCGTCCTGAGCCGAGACCTGCAGGGCGGCCCCGATGGTGTCCTCGTCCGGCTCCTCCGGCGGTGAGTGCAGCTGCACGCACCGCCGGAGGATCGGCGACGGTGGCCCAGGCGGCCGGCGGGTCAGCCCGCCGCCGGCGGCCAGGTCTTGGCCACCATCGTCAGGACGTCGTAGGTCGCCACCGGCTTGCCCTCGCCGTTGACGACCACGGCGTCCCAGCGGACCTCGCCGTGGTCGGCGCCGCCGCGCGGGCTGATCTGCTTGGCGGTGAGCGTGACGGTCAACTCCTCCCCCGGCTTGACCGGGGTGAGGAAGCGCAGGTTGTCCACGCCGTAGTTGGCCAGCACCGGCCCCGGAGCCGGGTCGACGAACAGGCCGGCCGCCCAGGAGACGATCAGGTAGCCGTGCGCCACCCGGCCGCCGAAGAGCGGGTTCGCCGCGGCGGCCTCCTCGTCCATGTGGGCGTAGAAGGTGTCGCCGGTGAACGAGGCGAAGTGCTCGATGTCCTCCAGCGTGATCGCCCGCGGGCCGGCGGTGATCGAGTCGCCGATGCGCAGCTCGGCCAGCGACTTGCGGAACGGGTGCACGCCGTCGTCCGTGCGCTCCGCCCCGGCGATCCAGCGGCCGCCGATCGCGGTGAGCTGGTCGGGCGAGGCCTGGACGGCGGTGCGCTGCATGTGGTGCAGCACGCCGCGGATGCCGCCGAGCTCCTCGCCACCGCCCGCGCGACCCGGCCCGCCGTGCACGAGCACCGGCAGCGGCGAGCCGTGCCCGGTGTTCTCCTTCGCGTCGTCCCGGTCGAGCACCAGGATCCGGCCGTGCGCGTGCGCCGCGCCGAGCACGAACTCCCGGGCGAACTCCCGGTCGTGGGTCACCACCGAGCCGACCAGGCTGCCCTGACCGCGGGCGGCGAGTTCCACGGCCTGCGCCACGCCGTCGTAGGGCATGACCGTGCTGACCGGGCCGAACGCCTCGACGTCGTGCGGCTCGGCGGCGGCCAGGTCGTCGCAGCGCAGCAGCATCGGCGGGAGGAACGCGCCGCGGTCGCGGTCGGCACCCACCACCTCGAAGTGCTCGGGGTCCCCGGCCACCAGCTCGGCGACGCCGCGCAGCGCCTTGAGCGAGCGCAGCACCTCCTCGCGCTGGCCCCGGCTGGCCAGGGCACCCATCCGGACGCCCTCGGCACCCGGCGCCCCGACGACGACGTTCGCCAGCCGGTCCCGGGTCGCCTCGATGACGTCGTCCATCAGGCTGCGCGGGACGAACGCGCGGCGGATGGCGGTGCACTTCTGGCCGGCCTTGACCGTCATCTCGGTGACCAGCTGCTTGACGAAGAGGTCGAACTCGGGGGTGTCCGGGGTGGCGTCCGGGCCGAGCACCGAGCAGTTGAGCGAGTCCGCCTCGGCGTTGAACCGGACGGAGTTGGCGACCACCGCGGGGGAGCTGCGCAGCTTGCGCGCCGTGGTGGCCGAGCCGGTGAAGAACACCAGGTCCTGACCGGCCAGGCCGTCGAGGAGACCGGTGGCACTGCCGGCCAGCAGCTGGAGCGAGCCCTCGGGCAGCAGGCCGGACTCGATGACCTCCCGGACGACGGCCTCGGTGAGGTAGGCGGTCTGGCTGGCCGGCTTCACGATCGTCGGGACGCCGGCGAGGAAAGCCGGTGCGAGCTTCTCCAGGAAGCCCCACACGGGGAAGTTGAAGGCGTTGATCTGCACGGCCACCCCACGCAGGGGCGTGTAGAGGTGCTGGCCGACGAAGGTGCCGCCCCTGCCGAGCGGCTCGACGGCGCCGTCGAGGACGACGGTGTCGTCGGGCAGCTCGCGGCGGCCCTTGCTGGCGTAGGAGAGCAGCGTGCCGAAGCCGCCGTCGATGTCCACCGCGCTGTCGCGGTCGGTGGCGCCGGTGCGGCGGGAGAGCGCGTAGAACGCGTCCTTGCCGGCCATCAGCTTCAGGCCCAGCTGCTTGAGCAGGCCGGCGCGCTGGTGGAAGGTCAGCTCCCGCAGCGCCGGTCCGCCGACGGTGCGGGCGTGGTCGAGCATCGCGGGGACGTCGAGGCCGGTGCTGCTGATCCGGGTGACGGGCTCCCCGGTCACGGCGTCGGCGATCGGCGTGCCGTCGTCCGGCGCGGTGTACCAGCGGCCGGCGACGTAGCTCTGGAGCAGGGGTGCGGTCATCGGGGTACTCCTCGGGTGCTCCTCCACGGAGGAACGGATCGGGTCAGGGCGGTGAGGACGAGGCGGACCCGGCGTGCAGGCCCTGGAAGGTCGTGGCGACGAGCGCGTCGGCGAGGTCGTCGGCGGACAGGCCGCCGTCGGGGCGGTACCACTCGGTCAGCGAGTTGACGGTGCCGAACAGCAGGCGGCTGATGACGGCAGGGTCGACATCGGGGCGGACGTCTCCCTCCTCCTCCGCGGCGCGGACCAGATCGGTGACGACGCGGTCGAATCGACGACGTCGCTGGAGGGCCGCCTGCTCGACCGGGGAGTTGCCGCGCACCCGCAGCAGCAGGGTCACGAACGGCAGCTCGGCAGCGAGCACGCGCACCGAGCCGCGGACGACGTGCTCGAGGCGGTCGATGGCCGGCCCGCTGGTGGCGCCGGGCTCTTCGGTGACGGCGAACAGCGCGTCCAGCGCCCGGTCGAGGGCCAGCCGGAGGAGCTCGACCTTGCTGGGCACGTGGTGGTAGATCGCCGATTTGGTGACGCCGAGCCGCGCGGCCAGCTCCTCCATGCTCGTCGCGTCGTAACCGCGCTCGTTGAAGACCGCGACCGCGACGTCGAGCAGCGAGTCCAGCGAGTGACCCGGACGCCCCCGCCGGGTCCGGGCCGGGTCGGCCGTGGACGTCACGCGCGGTGCCCCGTCTCGCGGGGCGCTCTGCTGCTCGGCTCGTTCCTCACTGCGATGCTCACGCCCCTGTCCGCTCGCGGTCACACCGGCTCGTTCCCACGGGGCGCTCCGCTCCTCGTTCGTTCCTCACTGCGATGCTCACGCCCCTGTCCGCTCGCGATCACACCGGCTCGCTCCCGCCGGGCGCTCCGCTCCTCGTTCGTTCCTCACTGCGATGCTCACGCCCCTGTCCGCTCGCGGAGGTCGTAGAGCCGCTTGAGCTTGCCCATCGACCTGGCCAGGGTCTCCGGGTCCACGACGAGCACCTCGATGCTGGTGCCGACGGTGTCCTTCACCGCCTTGGTGACCTCGGCGGCGGCGATGGACCGGCGCTCGGCCGGGCAGTCGGGACGGGCCTCGATCCGTGCGGTGAGGTGGTCCATCCGGCCGCGGGTGGTCAGCTCCAGGGCGAAGTGCGGTGAGAGACCCGGGGTCCGGAGCACGATCTCCTCGATCTGGGTCGGGAACAGGTTGACCCCGCGCAGGATGATCATGTCGTCGGTGCGGCCGGTGATCTTCTCCATGCGCCGCATGCCGGGCCGGGCGGTCCCGGGCAGCAGACGGGTCAGATCCCGGGTGCGGTACCGGATGACCGGCATGGCCTCCTTGGTGAGCGAGGTGAACACCAGCTCGCCCTGCTCCCCGTCCGGCAGGACCTCGCCGGTCAGCGGGTCGATGACCTCCGGGTAGAAGTGGTCCTCCCAGACGTGCAGGCCGTCCTTGGTCTCGACGCACTCCTGCGCGACGCCGGGGCCCATGACCTCGGACAGGCCGTAGATGTCGACCGCGTGGATGCCCGCGCGTTCCTCCGTCTCCCGGCGCATCTGCTCGGTCCACGGCTCGGCGCCGAAGATGCCGATCTCCAGTGAGCTGTCCCTGGGGTCGAGCCCCTGCTTCTCGAACTCGTCGATGACGGTGAGCATGTAGGAGGGCGTCACCATGATCACCCTCGGCTCGAAGTCGGTGATCAGCTGGACCTGGCGAGGAGTCATGCCGCCGGAGACCGGGATGACGGTGCAGCCGAGCTTCTCGGCGCCGTAGTGGGCACCCAGGCCGCCGGTGAACAGGCCGTAGCCGTAGGCGTTGTGCAGCTTGTCGCCGGGCCGCCCGCCGGCCGCGCGGATGGAGCGGGCCATGACGGTGGCCCAGGTGTCGAGGTCGCGCTCGGTGTAGCCGACGACGGTGGGCCGGCCGGTGGTGCCGGAGGAGGCGTGCACCCGGCGCACCTGGTCCTGCGGGACGGCGAACATGCCGAACGGGTAGTTGTCCCGCAGATCGGCCTTGCTGGTGGTGGGGAACCTCGCCAGGTCGGCGAGCTCCCGGCAGTCCTCGGGGTGCACACCGGCCGCGTCGAAGGCCGCCCGGTAGTGCGGCACGTTCTCGTAGGCGTGCCGCAGCGTCCACCGCAGCCGCTCCAGCTGCAGCGCGCGCAACTCCTCCGCGGACAGCCGTTCCGCCGGGTCGAGGAGAGCCGGGTCGGGAGGAGCTCCCAAGCGCCGGGTGGGCTCGCTGGTCACAGCCGTCATGGCGGAGGCCTCCGTGGTCCTGAGCGTCGTCGCCGGACGGTCGGCGGATGCGCGCTCCAGTTACCGACCGGATGGTCAGGTAATCATCTCCCTCAGGACACGGCTGTCAAGCCCCCGCAGGAACTCCTTGCGGCGGGCTTGTGCGGTGGCACGGCGTCGTGCACACTGATTACCGACCGTCCGGTCAGTAAATGGCTCCAGTCGCACCCCGAGGGGAACGAGATGTCGGCACCCACCCTGGAACGGCCCGCTCCGGACGAGGCAGCGCTGCAGGAGCAGTTCGACGCCACGATCGCCGCCGACCACCGCATCGAGCCGCGGGACTGGATGCCGGAGGGCTACCGCAAGACGCTGATCCGGCAGGTCGCCCAGCACGCGCACTCGGAGATCATCGGGATGCAGCCGGAGGGCGACTGGCTGCTGGCCGCACCGAGCCTGCGCCGCAAGTCGGTCCTGCTGGCCAAGGTCCAGGACGAGGCCGGCCACGGCCTGTACCTCTACTCCGCGGCCGAGACGCTCGGCGCCGACCGGGCGGACCTGACCGACAAGCTCATCGAGGGCAAGCAGAAGTACAGCTCGATCTTCAACTACCCCACGCTCAGCTACGCCGACGTCGGCGTCATCGGCTGGCTGGTCGACGGTGCGGCGATCTGCAACCAGGTGCCGCTGTGCCGGTCCTCCTACGGGCCCTACGCGCGGGCGATGATCCGCGTCTGCAAGGAGGAGTCGTTCCACCAGCGGCAGGGCTACGAGTTGCTGATGACGATGATGCGCGGCACCCCCGAGCAGCGGGCGATGGTGCAGGACGCCGTCGAACGCTGGTGGTGGCCGACGCTGATGATGTTCGGCCCCCCCGACGAGCACAGCCCCAACACCGCGCAGTCGATGGCCTGGGGCATCAAACGGCACACCAACGACGAGCTGCGTCAGAAGTTCGTCGACATGTCCGTCCCGCAGGCCGAGGTCCTCGGCGTCACGCTCCCCGACCCGGAGCTCGAGTTCGACCCCGAGACCGGCCACTACCGGTTCGGTCAGCTCGACTGGGAGGAGTTCAAGCGGGTCGTCGGCGGCCAGGGCCCGATGAACGAGATCCGCCTCGCTCGCCGCCGCGCGGCCCGCGACGACAACGCCTGGGTCACCGAGGCCGCCACCGCCTACGCGGAGAAGCACGCCGAGCACGAGGGAGCCGTCGCGTGAGCACCTCCGACGCGAGGACGACGCCCGAGCGAGCATCGCAGGGAGCAGCAGCGACCGAGGAGCGGAACGAGGGCGGAGTCGAGCCGTTGGGCACCGTCACCGCCGAGGGCGGGCACGGCGCCATCCCGACCGGCCCCGAGGTGCCGGTGGAGCCCCGCCGCCCGGCCGTGAAGCGCGACTGGCCGCTGTACGAGGTGTTCGTCCGCGGCAAGCGCGGGCTCAACCACGTGCACGTCGGCTCGCTGCACGCCCCCGACGACGAGATGGCCATCGACGCCGCCCGGGATCTGTACACCCGGCGCAACGAGGGCGTGAGCATCTGGGTGGTCAGGGCCGCCGACATCACCGCCTCCAGCCCCGACGAGAAGGACCCGCTGTTCGCTCCCAGCGGCGACAAGGTCTACCGGCACCCCACGTTCTACGAGATCCCCGAGGACGTCCCCCACATGTAGCGGACCTGCCTCCTCCCCGCCGCTCGGTCCTCGCGGCGAGCCCCTGGAGGCAGGCCATCTCCAGTGGGGCCCTGAGAGGAGGGCCGCCGCTGGGCAAGCATCCAACGAGAGGTTCCGCTGGCATGGCACACGAGGAAACGGTCTACGAGGCGCTGTCCAACGCCCACGACGACGAGGGGCACTGGGCTTTCGGCACCGGCTTCGACGAACCCCTGGCCGGCGTCGACACCACCGTCCCCGACGGCATCGACCCCGCCGACCTCGGCGCCTACTGCCTGATGCTCGGCGACGACGCCCTCGTGCTCGCGCAGCGGCTGACGCAGTGGATCACCAACGCGCCGGAGCTCGAGGAGGAGGTCGCGATCGGCAACATCGGCCTCGACCTGCTCGGTCAGGCCCGGCTGCTGCTCGCCCGCGCCGGCTCCGTCGGCGTGCTCGGCCGCTCCCGCGAACTGGCCACCGACTCGATCCCCGACGAGGACGCGCTCGCCTACTTCCGCGACGCCGACGAGTTCCGCAACACCGCGCTCGTCGAGGCGCCGAACGGTGACTTCGCCCGGACGATGATCCGGCTGCTCGTGGCTGCCTCCGTCCGCCTCGCGGTCTTCGTCCGCCTGCGCGACTCCCGCGATCCGGTGCTCGCCGCCATCGCCGCCAAGGGCGTCAAGGAGCTCACGTACCACCGCGACCACGCCGCCCGCTGGGTGCTGCGCCTCGGCGACGGCACCGAGGAGTCGCACCGCCGCGCCCAGGACGGCGTCGACGCGGTCTGGCCGCTGCTGGGCGACCTCTTCACGGCGACCGACGTCGAGACCCGGCTGACCGCGGCCGGCGTGGCCGTCGACCCGGCCGACGTCCGCGCCGAGGTGCGCGAGGTGCTCAGCCAGGTGCTCGAGCGGGCGACCCTGCGGATGCCCGACTGGCCCGCCGACGCGCCGCCCCGGGGTCGTCTCGGGGAGCACGGGCCGGAGTTGGCCGAGCTGCTCGACACCCTGCAGGGGCTGGCCCGGCAGCACCCGGCGGCGACCTGGTGACCGCCGTGACGCTGCAGCCTGCCGCTGCGACCGATCCCCGGGCCGTCGCCGAGACGGTCACCGACCCCGAACTGCCGATGCTGACCCTCGCCGACCTCGGTGTCCTGCGCGACGTCCGCACGGAGGACGACGGCACCGTCGTCGTCGACATCACGCCCACCTACTCCGGCTGCCCGGCGATGGGCGTGATGCGCGCCGACCTGCTGCACGCGCTGCACACGGCCGGCTTCCACGACGTCGACGTGCGCACGGTGCTCTCCCCTGCCTGGACCAGCGACTGGATCAGCGAGGAGGGCCGCCGCAAGCTCGCCGCCGGCGGCATCGCCCCGCCGGGGACGGCACCGGTCCACTCCCCTGGCCCCGTTCCGCTGCAGCTCGGGCCCACCCGCCGCACCGCCGTCTGCCCGCAGTGCGGTTCGCCGGACACCGCGGAGCAGAGCGAGTTCAGTGCGACCGCCTGCAAGGCCCTGCGCCGCTGCCGCAGCTGTGGCGAGCCGTTCGAGCACTTCAAGGAGATCTGATGACCGCCCCTGCCGAGGCCCCCGCCCGCCCCCGGAGGCGGCCGCAGTTCCACCCGCTGACGGTGGCCCGGGTCGAGCGGCTGACCGACGACGCGGTCGCGGTCACCTTCGACGTCCCCGAGGAGCTGGCCGAGGACTACCGCTTCAAGCCCGGCCAGGCGCTCACGTTGCGCCGGGTCGACGGGGACCGGGACGAGCGCCGCTCGTACTCCATCTGCGCGCCGGTGGGAGCCGCGCCACGGGTCGGCGTCCGCGAGGTCCCGGGCGGCTTCTTCTCCTCCTACCTCGTGCACGAGGTGGAGCCCGGCGATTCGATCGAGGTGCTGCCGCCGTCGGGCACGTTCACCGCCGACCTGTCGACGCCGGCCGACCACGTCTTCGTCGTCGCGGGATCGGGCATCACCCCGGCGCTGTCGCTGGCCGCCAGCGTGCTCCGGGACGGGCAGTCGACCGTGACCGTCTTCTACGGCAACCGCCGCACCAACACGGTGATGTTCGCCGACGAGCTCGCCGACCTGAAGGACGCCTACGGCACCCGGCTACAGCTGGTGCACGTGCTCTCCCGCGAGCCGCGCGACGCCGAGCTGACCAGCGGCCGGCTCGACGGCGCCCGCCTGCGCGCCCTGGTGGAGAACCTGGTCGAGGCCGAGCGCGTCGACCACTGGTGGCTGTGCGGTCCGCACGGCATGGTCGGCGACGCGCGGGACCTCCTGACCGAGCTGGGTGTGCCGTCCGAGAAGGTGCACCAGGAGCTGTTCTACGTCGACGACGTCCCGCCGCAGCCGGTCCGCGGCGACGACCAGACCGTCACCGGCCCCAGCAGCCAGGTCACCGTGGTCCTCGACGGCCGCTCGACCACGCTGGCCCTCCCCAAGGACGAGACCGTGCTGGACTCCGCCCAGCGGGTGCGCTCGGATCTGCCGTTCGCCTGCAAGGGCGGGGTGTGCGGCACCTGCCGCGCGCGGGTCACCGACGGGGAGGTGGAGATGCGGCGCAACTACGCCCTCGAGGCCAAGGAGGTCGAGGCCGGCTACGTGCTCACCTGCCAGACGGTGCCCCTCTCCGACGCCGTCACCGTCGACTTCGACGCCTGACCCCGATGAGCGCCCGGGTCCTGCAGGTCGAGCGTCGGCGCGGCGTCGCCACGCTGACGCTCGACTCCCCCGCCAACCGCAACGCGCTCTCGCGGGCGATGCGCGGCCAGCTGCGCTCGGCCCTGACCGAGGCGATCGCCGACGACGACGTGCGGGTCGTCGTCCTCGACCACACCGGCCGGGTGTTCTGCTCGGGGATGGACCTGGCCGAGGCCGCCGGCGGTGCGGCCGAGGACCAGGGCGTCAACGAGTTCCCGGCACTGCTGGAGATGGTCTGGGACTCGCCCAAACCGGTGGTGGGCGTCGTCCGCGGCCCCGCGCGTGCCGGCGGCGTCGGGCTGCTGGCCGCCTGCGACGTGGTGGTCGCCGCCGAGGCGGCCACCTTCGCCTTCACCGAGGTCCGGATCGGGATCGCCCCGGCGGTCATCTCCGCCGTCGTCCTCCCGCGCATGGTGCCGAACGTGGCCCACCGGCTGATGCTCACCGGTGAGGTGTTCGAGGCCCCGCTGGCCCTGGCCGGCGGGCTGGTGGACCTCGTCGTCCCCGCCGAGGACGTCGACGCCGGCGTCGCCGCGCAGGTCGAGGCCCTCGGCAGGGGTGCACCGCTGGCCCTGGCCGAGACCAAGCGGCTGCTCCGCGCAGCGCGGACCGGGTCGCTGGCCGAGCAGTTCCCGGCCCTCCTGGCCCTGTCCGCGCGCTTGTTCGCCAGTGAGGAGGGCCAGGAGGGCATCGCCGCCTTCCGCGAGAAGCGGCCCGCCCGCTGGGTGCCCGCATGAGGCCCGTCCCCGTCGGCGAGTCGGCCGACCTCGACGTGGTGGTGACGCCGGAGATGACCGTCCGCTTCGACGAGCTCGGCCCCGTCCACCCGGTGTACGCGACCTACTCGATGGCCAAGCACTTCGAGGAGGCCGGGCGGAAGCTGCTGCTCCGGTACCTCGAACCGGGCGAGGCCGGCATCGGGCGCTCGGTCTCGGTCGAGCACCTGGCGCCGGCCTGGGTCGGGGACGGCATCCGGGTGACGGCCCGGTGCGCTGAGATGGGCGGCAACCGGCTGGCCTGCGAGTGCGCCGCCGTCGACGCCGAGGGTCGGGTGCTCGGCCGGGGGACGACGGTCCAGGTGGTCATGAGCGAGGAGGCTCTCCAGGCGCGCCTAGACGAGCAGACGCAGAACCGGCAGCGGACCGGTTCCGGGCACGTGCTGCCGGACGCGTGCTGACGCCAGGCGCCCGCCCTGGCGCAGGGGCGAGCGCTTCGCGATCCGGTCAGTCGGCTCCTTCCGGGCCGTCGGCTGGTGGGCTCGGCTGAGCACGTGGTGACCCGACCGGTCCTTGATCGCGCGGCTCGCCGCGCACGAGTCGTGGCCAGTACTGCCGACCCCAGTGCGCGGACGACGCCGGTCGGCGACGTGGGGGGCCCGGGTGTCGTGGTCGCCGGGGCGCGGCCGGTGCCCGCCGGAGTCAGAGCCCGACGGTCTGGCCACCGTCGACGACGAGGGCGTGTCCGACGGCGAAGCCGCCGAGCTCCGAGCACAGCCACAGCACCGCGGAGGCGATCTCCTCGGGTCGGCCCATCCGGCCGATCGGCTCCTGGCTGATCATCGCGTCGCGGCCGGCGTCGGTGCCGCCGGAGACCCGGCTGATCATGTCGGTGTCGACGATGCCGGGACAGATGGCGTTGAATGGCGTTGATCCGGATGCCGGCGTCGACGTACTCCACGGCCGCGGACTTGGTCATGCCGATCACGCCCCACTTGGCGGCGGCATACCCCGCCTGTCCGGCGATTCCGATGACCCCGGCGCCGGAGGAGGTGTTGACGATGGCGCCGCCGGCGGCCTGCATCAGCGGGATCTCGTGCTTCATGCACAGGAACACCCCGGTGAGGTCCACGTCGACGATCCGGTGCCACTCCTCGGTGGCCAGCTCGGCGAGCGGGGTGCGGGACTGCTCGACGCCGGCGTTGTTGAACGCCAGGTCCAGCCGCCCGAAGGTCTCGACCGTCCGGTCCAGCGCGGCTCGGACGTCGTCCTCGCGGGTGACGTCGCAGGTCAGCGCCAGCGCGCGGCCGCCGTCGGTCTCGATCAGCCGGGCGGTCTCGCGGACGCCGTCCTCGGGGACGCCGGCGACGGCGACGGCGGCGCCCTCCGCGGCGAAGGCCAGGGCGGTCGCCCGGCCGATGCCGATGCCGCTGCCGGCGCCGGTGACGAAGGCGACCTGCCCGGCGAAGCGGGCGCTCTCCGGGGCCGTCACCGAAGGGTGGCGGTTTCGATGACGAACCGGTAGCGGACGTCGGAGGCCAGCACGCGCTCGTAGGCCTCGTTGACCGCGTCGGCGGCGATGACCTCGACCTCGGCGCCGATGCCGTGCTCGGCGCAGAAGTCGAGCATCTCCTGGGTCTCGGCGATGCCGCCGATCATCGACCCGGCGTAGCTGCGGCGGCCGCCGATGAGGGAGAAGACGTTGAGGCTCAGCGGCTCGGCGGGGGCGCCGACGTTGACCAGCGCGCCGCCCACGGCCAGCAGCGACAGGTACGCGTCGACGTCGATCGGTGCGCTGACGGTGTTGACGACCAGGTCGAACCGGCCGGCCAGCTCGGTGAACGTGTCCGGGTCGCTGGTGGCGAAGTAGGAGTCGGCGCCCAGCCGCAGGCCGTCCTCCTGCTTCTTCAGCGACTGCGACAGCACCGTCACCTCGGCGCCCATCGCGTGCGCGAGCTTGACGCCCATGTGGCCCAGACCGCCGAGGCCGACGACGGCGACCTTCGTGCCGGGACCAGCGCCCCAGTGGCGCAGCGGGCTGTAGGTCGTGATGCCGGCGCACAGCAGCGGGGCCGCGGCCGCCGAGTCGATGCCGTCGGGCACCCGGAGCACGAAGCCGGCATCGACCACCACGTGGGTGGAGTACCCGCCCTGGGTGGTGGTGCCGTCGCGGTCCGTGGCGGCGTAGGTGCCGACCATGCCGTTCAGGCAGTACTGCTCGTCGCCGTTGCGGCAGTTGGCGCAGCGGCCGCAGGAGTTGACCATGCAGCCGACGCCGACCCGGTCGCCGACCCGGTGGGTGGTGACCTCGTCGCCCACCTCCGCGACCGTGCCGACGATCTCGTGGCCGGGCACGACCGGGAACGGCTGCGGGCCCCAGTCGCCGTTGACGGTGTGGATGTCGGAGTGGCAGATGCCGGCGTGCGTGATCTCGATGAGGACGTCGTCCGGGCCGACGTCCCGGCGCTCGATGGTGGTGGGGGCCAGGGGCCGGCCGGCGGCCGGGGCGGCGTAGGCGTTGACGCGCATGGGTGCTCCTCGTTCGGTGGGTGGGTGGCTGGGTGAGAGGGGAAGGGTGTCAGCCGACGGCCGGGGCGGCCGCGTACTCCTCGTCGGTGACCGGGGTCAGCCAGTGCACGACGGCGTGGTCGGCGTCGGCCTCGTCGATGGCCACGTGGACCATGAGCCGGTTCGGCGCCGCGCCGTGCCAGTGCTCCTTGCCGGCCTCGACAGCCTGCGGTCGCCGGGCCGGATGACCTCGACCGGTCCGTCCCGCCGGTGGGTCAGGGGCGCAGCAGCGCCTTGATGGCACGGCGCTCGTCCATGGCCCGGTAGCCCTCGGCGGCCTGCTCCAGCGGCAGCTCGAGGTCGAAGACCCTCCCGGGGTCGATGGCCCGGGTGCAGACCAGGTCGATCAGCTCGGGCAGGAACCGGCGCACCGGGGCGGGGCCGCCGTGCAGGTGCACGCCGGAGAAGAAGAGCTCCTCGCCGGGCAGGGACACGTCGTGGCTGACGCCGACGTAGCCGACGTGCCCGCCGGCGCGGGTGGCGCGGATGGCCTGCAGCATCGACTCCTGGGTGCCAACGGCCTCGATCACCGAGTGCGCGCCCAGGCCGTTCGTCAGTGCCTCCACCTCCGCGACGCCTTCGTCGCCGCGGCTGGGAACGATGTCGGTGGCGCCGAACTCCCGCGCCAGCCGCTGGCGGTCCTCGTGCCGGCTGAAGGCGATGACCCGGTCGGCACCCAGCTGGCTGGCGGCCAGGACGCCGAGCAGGCCGACGGCGCCGTCGCCGACGACGGCGACGGTCTTGCCCGGCCCGGCCTCGGCCGCGACGGCGGCGAACCAGCCGGTGCCCAGTACGTCGGAGGCGGCCAGCAGGCCGGGGACCAGGTCGTCGTCCGGCATGCCGGGGGTGGCGACGAGCGTGCCGTCGGCCAGCGGGATGCGGGCGTACTCCGCCTGCGCGCCGGTGGGGGCGCCGGGCTGCCGGTTGACGCAGTGCGTCTGGTAGCCGGCCCGGCAGATGGCGCAGGTGTTGTCGGAGGCGAAGAACGAGCCGACGACGAACTGGCCGGGCTGCACCGTCCGGACGTCGCTGCCGACCTCCTCGACGACGCCGACGTACTCGTGCCCCATCGGGGACGGCCCGTTCACGGCCTCGATGCCGCGGTAGGGCCACAGGTCCGAGCCGCACACGCAGGCGGCGGCCAGCTGGATGACCGCGTCGGTGGGCTGCTCGATCCGCGGGTCGGGGCGGTCCTCGACGCGGACGTCCCCGGGGGCGTGCAGGACGGCTCCTCGCACGGCGGTGCTCCTTCTCTCTGCTGCTGCAGCGGGTGGGTGTGGACTCCACGGAACCTCGTCCTGCGCCCGCGCGGGGGGTCGGGTTTGTGGGGGGTAGAACCTCGCCCCCCCCTCGACCAGCGGTGCGCCGTACCGTCGATCCGGTGGACAACCGAGCCGAGATCCGGGACTTCCTCGCCGGCCGGCGCGCCCGGATCACCCCCGAGCAGGCCGGCCTGCTGCCCGGCGGTGGCCGGCGTCGGGTGCCCGGGCTGCGCCGCGAGGAGGTCGCCGTCCTGGCCGGGGTGAGCACCGACTGGTACACCCGGTTGGAGAAGGGCCACATCGCCGGCGTCTCCGCGGACGTCCTGGAGGCGGTCGCCCGGGCGCTGGAGCTGGACGAGGCCGAGCGGGCGCACCTGTTCGACCTCGCCCGGGCCGCCAAGCCGACCCGTTCACCCCAGCGGCGCAGCAGGGCCGGGGTGCAACCACGGGTGCAGTGGATGCTGGACTCGATGACCTCGTCGGCGGCGTTCGTGGCCAACGGCCGCATGGACATCCTCGCCGCCAACCCGCTGGCCCGGGCCCTGTACTCACCGGTGTTCGACGACCCGCGCCGGCCGGCCAACATCGCCCGCTTCCAGTTCCTCGACCCGCGGGCCCGGGAGTACCACACGGACTGGGGCGCCGCGGCCAACGTCACCGTCGCGCTGCTGCGCACCGAGGCCGGCCGCGACCCGCACGACAGGGGTCTGCGCGAGCTCATCGGCGAGCTGTCCACCGTCAGCGAGGAGTTCCGCACCCGCTGGGCCGCGCACGACGTGCGCATCCACCACGCCGGGGCCAAGCAGTTCCGCCACCCCGCGGTCGGCACCCTCGAGCTGGTCTACCACACCCTCGACCTGCCCACGCAGGACCACGGGAAGCTCGCCCTGACCATCTACACCGCCGAACCCGAGTCCCCCTCCGAGGACACGCTCAAGCTCCTCGCCAGCTGGGGGGCGACCTCCGGACGGCGCCAGCCCGGAGCCACGGCCGACCGCGTCTGACCACCGAACCGCCGTCGCGGGGGATCTCGGCCTCGGACACCCGGGCGGCAGCCGCCGGCATCGAGTCCGGTCAGCTGCCGGCGACGCTCGCCGTGGGTGCGGCAGGCGGGCCCGGGCGGCCCGCGAGCCGACGGACGGCCGAGTCGGAGCGCGCCTGCGCCTCGGGTGGGTCCTGGACCCACGCTGCCCAGGTCCGGCAGGAGCCGGTCCCCCACGGTGCCGGGACCGGACCTGGCCGCCGCCACCTCACGGCGTGCACAGTTCCCGTGGAGTTCCTGCCTGACCGAGGGCTCGCTGTGGGAGGTGCCGTGCCGTCGTCGTCCTCGCCCCGACCTCCCGGGCCCGCGCCGATCGGCGGCTTCCGTCCGGGCACCGGGACCGTCCTGCCCGCCGGTCGCCCGCGCAGCGGCGCGCCCCGGGAGGTGGGGCCGACGAGGTGGCCACCCGGGAACCGCCGTGCGTGACGATCCCCTGCGAGAGGACCCCTGGCCGACCTCCGGTCCGGACGGCGGCACACCTGGGCCGTCCGGCTGGCTGTGGCGAGCACACCGTCTGACGGTCGGCGTGCTCGACACCCTCTACGTGGCGGTGGCGCTGCTCGGTGCCCTGGGCGCCGGCTTCCTCGTCACGCTCGTCATGGTCCCCATCGGCGGACTGCTGGGCGCGGTGGTCGCCCGAGGAGTCCACCGGGCGCTGCACCCCGGCCAGGACGCGCCGTTCTCGCTCCACCTGCCCGTCGCCGTCAGGACCGCGCTGTTCAGCCCCTTCGTCGTCGGCATGGACTCCCTGGGTGAGGACAGCGTGCCCGTCCTCATCGTGCTGACCCTCCTGTGCACGGTGGCGAGTGCCGGGTGGACCCACGCGCTGGGAAACGAGGTCGCCGGTTCACGGCCTCAGGCGCCGTCGCAGCTGTCGGATATCGAGCTCGCCTCCGTACGGAACCTGCTGGAGGCGCTGTCCGTCGAAGACCTGCTGCACGAGTGGCGCTGGAGCAGACGACGGCTGTGCACCGATCCCCACCGGGCCGTCCAGCTCCGCGACCTGCTCCTCGAGGAACTCGAGCAGCGGGACCCGGCGGGTTTCCGGGCGTGGTTGCGCGACGGACTCGAGCAGGACCCCGGACAGCACATCCGTGGCGACGATGCCGCCGGCGGGGCGGCGGCGGGCCGGCCCCGCTGACCAGGCCGCTGGACTTCCGCACCGCGAGCACGCGCGGGCCAGGCCGGCCTGCTCGGGCGGATCAGGTGAGCCCCCCGGCCCGGTCCACCCCGACGACGAGGCGCTCGGCCTGCTCTGCGGCGGCGACACCGATGGGACCGGCGAGGCGTGCACCGGGAACCGGCACCGAGGACGACGTCACCGAGCGGAGGGCGGTGGGCGCGCTCCTCCGGACCGGGGACCAGCACGCCCTCGGGCTGGGAGTCCGCGTGCGCCGCGGGCTCTCCCCGAGTGGCCGCGCCGGACGGCCGCGGCGTCCAGGGGCAGCACGCGGTCCGACGTGCTCGGGCGGCAGGACGAGGGTGAGCTCGCGGCCGGGATCCGCGCGGGTGTCTGCGTCGGTCCGCTCGGGGCGGGCCACCGCCCGGCGACGAGCGGTGAGCCCGACCGCACGCCGGGCGTCATGAGCGGCCGACGTGCCCGGCGGAGCCGGTACGGGAGGACACCGCCCGCCAGACGACGAGGCCCAGCAGGGCCGAGCCGAGCACCATCAGGACGACGACCCAGAGCGCGAGCTCCAGCAGCGTTCCGAGGAACCCGCCGGCGAGGGCGAGCAGCAGGACGAGCACGATCCACAACACGGGGACCTCCACGGGAGAGACGGACACCGAGCGTCTGCCTCGTGCCGGTGGTCCCACACGGGGCGTCCCCGGCACGGACGGCGCGTCGGGAGTTGCCGGACCCGGGCACCGGCACCCCCCGCGTCGACGTCGCCGACCGCCCCGACCACGCGGGCACCCGGCGCGGCAGCCCGCTCGCCTGTCGCCACGCGTCACCGACCACGGTGCCCGTGTCCGGGCCCCGCGGACGGCCGGGCCACAAGGCTGCTCGCGGTCGGCAACCTCACGGAGCACTTCTTCGCCGACCGGGGGCCTGACCTGTTCCCGCGGGCCGCCGCAGCCTCGGGGTCGGCGAGTGCGGACGGGCACCGAGGAGGGAGGCCGAGACCTGATGGTCGCCAAATCCACCGACCCAGGGTCGACCTCCGACGGCAGGAAGCACGGCTCCGTCCGGGGGCACCGCGCCCGCCCCAGGGTGCGGCGTGCGCGTCCTACTCCACCGCCGACCTGGCACGGCTCCTGACGCCTCCGACCGGAAGACGGGCATGACATGACCAGTCACCGACACGACGCACCCCCCATCGACGAGCGTCCGTCCGTCGGCGGGCGCCGCCGGGCCGGGTCGACACCGGGGGCACGCCGCTCGCGCCAGTGGGCGACCCTGGACGGGAGCACGGTCACCGGGTCCCCGGCCCGCCGGCCGGACGACGTCCCCGGTGAGGGCGGCACGGCCACGGTCGCGGCCTGCCTCCGGCTGGCTGCGGGGCTCGGCCGGGAGGAGCACCCGCTGCTGGTGAGACGGCTGGCGCGACTGGACGCCCAGCTGGCCCGGTACCGAGCCGACCAGGTCGACATGGAACTGTCGGTCAAGGACCGCGGGACGCGGAGCCAACGGCTGACCCTCGAGTGCTGGGTCGCCGGTCGTCCGCGTCTGGTCGCCAGCTCGGCGGGCCACGACCTGGACACGGCCGTGAGCCGCGTGCAGGAGGGCATGCGGCGCCAGCTCGACGACGCCGCCACCCGACGCGAACCCCGGAACAACCGCCTGCTGCGGCGTTCCGCCCGGACCACCCCCGGGGCACCGATGCCACACCCGGACGGGCTCACCTTCGACGTCCCGCCGGCGACCCCGTCTCCGGGGGTCCGCTGATGCCCGATCGGACGAGGCCGGCGGACCACGGGCCGAGCACGCTGGAGGAATCCCTGGTCCGAGTGGGCAGGCGGGCCCTCGGCATCCTCTACGGGGGCGTGGCCCTGCTCGGCCTTCTGCACCTGGACCTGAGGACCACGCTGCTGGTCGTGCCGTTCTTCGGCATCCTCGCCGCGGGTCTGCGTTGGTCGATCCACGAGGCGCTGCACGCCGAGTCCACCCCGTCGATCCAGCTCCTCTCCCCGGCCGCGACCGCGGGTGCGCTCTTCGCGCCGTTCGCGATGGGCATCCAAGAGCTCGGCGACCGTGGCGCGTACCTGTTGATCGTGCTGATCGGCCTGCTCACGATCCTCGGCTTCCACTGGCTCTACCGGCTCGAGGTGCCGGTTCGACCGGCCGCCGTCGGCGACCGGTCCTCCGCACCACCTCCCCGACCGACGGAGGCGGCCCATCCCCCACCCCACGAGCTGCTGCCGGCGCTGACCCTCGACGACCTGGTCGACGAGTGGCGCCGCAGCGACGAGCTGCTCCACGGGACGTCTCCCACCGACCGGCGTGCGGCCGTCGAGTGGCGAGGTGTCCTCCTCGACGAGCTCGAACGCCGTGACCCGCGCGGTTTCGGCGACTGGGTGCTGGGCGGCATGGCGCGGGGACCTGAGCACCACATCCGTGCCCGCTCGGACGGCGCCGCCACCGGACCCGACGACCCGGCTCGGTGACGTCCGGCGACGAGCGGCCGACGGCACGCGCGCGACACGCGTCAGCGCGCCCGTCCGCGGGTACCCGCCGCGGGATTGCAGGTGGAGTGCCCAACGGCGGCAGCCAGTCGCCGCCGATGCCGGCGGGGGGAGGACGGCGACGGTGATGGTGGCGTGCCGAGCGGTGGCCCTCGCCGCTCCTCCCGGCGCGCCGGGACAGCCGTGATCCCGCTCGTGGCCCTGGTGGCCATGGCGGTGCTGGCTCTGGCTGCCCCGCTCCTGCACCGCCGGCTGGGGCGCGACACCGGCTACCTGCTGGCCGCCGGGTTCGCGGGGGTAGGCGGGCTGCTGGCGACCGGAGCGCCGGCCGTGCTCGACGGCGGAGCGGTGACCGCCTCGTGGACCTGGCTGCCGTCCCTGCAGGTGTCGTTCGCCCTCCGGCTCGACGGACTGGCGGGGCTGTTCTGCCTCATCGTGTTGGGCGTCGGCGTGCTGGTCATGGCCTACTCCGCGCGCTACATGGGCGACAGCAACCGGAACGGCGTCGTCTACGGGCTCCTGACCCTGTTCGCCGGCGCGATGCTGGGCCTGGTGCTCGCCGCCGACGTCGTGCTGCTCTACGTGTTCTGGGAGATGACCACGGTCTGCTCCTTCGCCCTCATCGGAACGGCCGGGCAGGTAGCCGTGAAGCCCGGTCGCCGGGCGCTGCTGATCACCGCCGCCGGGGGCCTCGCCCTGCTGCTCGCGGTCATCATGCTGTCGGTGGTCGTCGGCACCACCGACCTGGCCATCATCCTCGCCGAGCGGGAGCAGGTGCTCGCCTCGCCGCTGGCCTGGCCCATCGGCGCGCTGATCGCCACCGCGGCGTTCAGCAAGTCCGCGCAGTTGCCACTGCACTTCTGGCTGCCCGGCGCCATGGTCGCCATGACCCCGGTGAGCGCCTATCTGCACGCGGCGACGATGGTCAAGGCCGGCATCTACCTGCTCATGCGCACGACCCCGCTGTTCGCCGACCAACCGGCCTGGTCGGCGCTGCTGATCACCGTCGGACTGATCACGGCCGTGGCGGGCGCGTTCATGGCCCTGCGGGAGCACGACCTCAAGGCGATCCTGGCCCAGTCGACGGTCAGCCAGCTGGGCCTGCTGATCGCCGTGATCGGCGTCGGCACGCCGGTGGCGCTGGCCGCGGCCATGCTGCACACCTTCGCTCACGCCCTGTTCAAGGCGACGCTGTTCATGCTGGTCGGGATCATCGACAAGGAGACCGGCAGCCGCGACATCCGCGAGCTCTCCGGGCTGCGCCGGGTCATGCCGATCACGGCCACGGTCACCGGCCTCGCCGCGCTGTCCATGGCCGGCGTGCCGCCGATGCTGGGCTTCGTCAGCAAGGAGTACCTGTTCCAGGGGCTGCTGCAGGCGGACTTCGCGCCGTGGGCCGGGCCGGTCGCAGGCGCCCTGGGTGTCACGGCCTCGGCGCTGACCTTCGCCTACGGCATGCGGATCTTCTACGGCGCCTTCGGCGGGCCGACCCGGCAACCGGACCTCTACGAGCCGTCGCCGGCCTTCCTCGCGCCCGCAGCGCTGCCGGCTCTCGTCGGCCTGGCGCTGGGCCCCGGCATCGACCTGCTCAACCCGATGGTGACCCGTGCTGCCGCCGACGTGGTCTACGTCGGAGCGGTGCCCGAGTTCTCGTTCTGGCACGGCCTGAGTCCCGAGGTGGTCATGTCGGCGATCACCATCGCCGTCGGCAGCCTCCTGTTCCTGCGGCGGGACCCGGTCGACCGGGCCCTGCAGCGCCTGCGGCTGCCCGACGGCGCGGCCCTCTTCGACCGGACGCACGACGCGACGCTCGCGCTCGGTTCCGCCGTCGGGCGGCCGGACCGGACGGGCATCCTGGCCGCCCACCTCGCTCGTCCGGTGGCCGCGCTCGTCGTGCTCGGCGTGGTGGGGCTCGCCACCGTCGGCGAACTGCCGCCTCGGTCCTCGACGGACCAGCCGCTGGACTGGCCGGTGCTTGCGCTGCTCGGGCTGACCGTCGCCGCCACCGTCCGCACCCGCTCCGCGCTGGCCGCGCTGGGGCTGGTGGGCAGCGTCGGCCTCGTGGTGGCGGCCTGGTTCCTGCTGGCCGGCGCGGTGGACGTCGCTCTGACGTTGCTGCTGGTGGAGGTGCTGACCGCAGTGGTCGCCGTCCTGGTCCTGCGGCGCCTGCCGCTGGGCCTGGGTGGTGCCGGCCGGCCCCGAGTCACCCTGGCCGCAGGGCTGGGCGTCGCGGCCGGGTTCGCAGCCGCGCTCGCCACCTTCGCTCTCACCGGACGCCGCGGGCTGTCGGAGGCCGGTGCCTGGTTCCTGGAGTCCGCCGAGGCGGAGACCGGAGGCACCAACGTGGTCAACACGATCCTGGTCGACTTCCGCGGCATGGACACCCTCGGCGAGGCGATCGTCCTCGGAGCGGCGGCCGTCGGGCTGCTGGTCCTGCTCCGTCGGGACGACGACCCCCGAGCGGAGGACGAGCGGGCGGCCGCGCGGCTGCGGCGCGGACAGACCGATGGCGGGCTCGTGCTGCAGGTGAGCAGCCGGGTGCTGATCCCCGGCATGGCCCTGCTGTCGGCCTACCTGCTGTGGCGCGGCCACGACGAGCCCGGGGGCGGTTTCATCGCCGCGTTGGTCGGTGGGATCGCCGTGGGGCTGTACCAGGTCGCCCACGGGTTCCCCGGGCTGCCCCGCCTGCTGCGCCCCGAGCTGCTGGTCGGCGCCGGGCTGGTCGTGGCGCTCGGCACCGGCCTGGGCGCCGCCGCGGTCGGGGACCCCTTCCTCACCCCGTTCGACATCCCGGTACTGGGGGCAGCGGGCATCGGTTCGGCCCTGGTGTTCGACCTCGGCGTCTACCTGCTGGTGCTGGGTCTGCTCGCGGCGGCCTTCGACCGGCTGAGCACCGGGACGCCCGGAGCCGGCCCGGCCCGGCCCGTATCGGCCCCGGAGGAACCGACGGCCGGCGAGCCGACCCCGGAACCGGCCGGCTCCCGGCCCCGGGGTGCCGGCTCCGTCGTGGGGACGCCGGGCGGAGGGGATGCGCGGTGACCGCCGCGGTCGCCGTCGGCGTCCTCGTGGCCGGAGGCGTCTACCTCGTGCTGCAGCGCAACCTGGTCCGGGTGGTCCTCGGCTTCGTCCTGCTCGGTCACGCGGTGAACGTCCTGGTGCTGGCGGCCGGGGGGATGGACCGGCGCGGCCTGCCGCTGATCGGTCAGGGCGACCCGGCCACGGCTGCGGACCCGCTGCCGCAGGCGTTCGTCCTCACCGCCATCGTGATCACCTTCGGCATCACGGTCTACCTGCTCGCGCTCGCCCGCGCCGGGGGCGCCGACACCGAGCGGGACGCCGTCGAGCCGGGGGACGACGGCGTCGGAGGTGGCCGGTGAGCGACATCCTGCTCGTCCTGCCCGTCGTCGCCCCGCTGACGGCGGCCGGCCTGCTGATCCTGCTCCGGCGCGGCAGGCCGGAGAGCTCCCCGACGCCGGCCCGCGGGGTCGGCTGGGGCGTCAGTGCCGGCGTCCTCGTCGTGGCGTGCGTCCTGCTGACCGGCGCGCTCGACGGCTCCCGCCCGGTCCTGCGGCTCGGGGGCTGGCCGGCGGGGATCGCCATCACGCTGGTCGCCGACGTCTTCAGCGCGCTGATGCTGGTGGTCACCGCGCTGCTGGTCCTGGCGAGCCTGGCCTTCGCCGCGGCCACCGGCGAGGACGACGACCGGTTCTTCGTGCCGCTGGCGCTGATCCTGTCCTCGGGCGTCTACGGCGCGCTGCTGACGGCCGACCTGTTCAACCTCTTCGTGTTCGTCGAGGTGATGCTGCTCCCCAGCTACGTGCTGCTGACCGCGGCCGGCGGCGGGCGGCGGCTGGCCGCCGGTCGCCTGTACGTCACGGTCAACCTGCTGGCCTCCACCGTCTTCCTCGCCGGGGTGGGGCTGCTCTACGGGACCGCCGGGACGGTGAACCTCGGCGAGCTCGCCGCAGTCGCCACCGCGTCGGCTCCGGCGGCTGTCGCGAGTGCGGTGATCATGCTGGCCATGGCCGTCAAGGCCGCCGTCGTGCCACTGCACAGCTGGCTGCCCACCACGTACTCCGCCACCGGCCCGGCGGTGACCGTGCTCTTCTCCGGCCTGCTCACCAAGGTCGGCGTCTACGCCCTGATCCGGATCTACGCCGTCCTCTTCGACGGCGACCGGCGGTACCTGTGGCTGCTCATGACCGCCGCGCTGCTCACCATGGTCGTCGGTGTGCTCGGTGCCGTCGGGGAGCGGGCGATGCGCCCGGTGCTGACGTTCCACATGGTCAGTCAGATCGGCTACATGCTGCTCGGGCTGGCCCTGTTCACCGGCGCCGGGCTGGCCGCGGCCGTCTTCTTCCTCGTCCAGTACGTGCTGGTCAAGGCGGCGCTGCTGATGGTCGCCGGGGCGGTGGAGGTGGGCTACGGCACCGGGGATCTGGCCCGGCTGGGCGGGCTGATGCGCCGGGAGCCGGCGCTGGCGCTGGCGTTCGCCGTCTCGGCGCTGGCGCTGGTGGGCATCCCGCCGCTGTCGGGGTTCGTGGCCAAGCTGGGGTTGGCCACGGCGGCCGTGGCGGAGCAGCGATACCTGGCCGCCGCCGTCGTGGTCGGGGTCAGCCTGCTGACACTGACGTCGATGCTCAAGGTCTGGAATGCGGTGTTCTGGCAGGCCGCGCCCGAAGGCAACCGGGCCGACGAGGGCCCGCACGACGCCGCGCCCCGGGCACCGAGCCCCCACGACGACACGGGGCGCACCACGGTGACCGGCGTACGCACCCGGCTGCGGCCGGCGCTGACGGCACCGGCCCTGCTGCTCGCCGGCCTCGCCGTGGTCCTCGGCCTGTGGGCCGAGCCGCTGTTGACTGCCGCGGCCGCGGCCGCCGACGGGCTGCTCGACACCGAGGCGTACGCGGCGGCGGTGACCGCACCGTGAACGGGTCGGATTCTCCGTCGGTACCGCACCGGGCCGTGGTCCGGGGCCGCCGGATCGCCTCCTTCGCCGCGGCGTACCTGGTGCGCTTCCTGCGGGCCAACTACCGGGTGGCGCGGGAGATCGTCACGCCCGGCGACGGGCTGGCGCCGGCGATCGTCGAGGTGCCGTTGCGCAGCCGCACCCCGTTCGAGATCGCCTCCTACATGAGCCTGGTCAGCCTCGCGCCGGGCAGCGTGGCGCTGGCGCTGAGCGAGGACCGCTCCCGGCTGGCCGTCCACGGCATGCACGCCGGGGACCCGGAGCACTTCCGCGCGGACCTGCGCGAGCTCGAGGACCAGATGCTGGCGGCCTGGCGTCCGGTGGGGCCCGGCCGCGACGCCACCGGCGACGACTCCACCAGGAGGAGAACGACGTGATCCTGATCGACGCCGCCCTGGTCGTCCTGGCGCTGGCCCTCGTCGTGGCGACGGTGCGCCTCGTCGTCGGCCCCACGGACGCCGACCGGGCACTGAGCGTGGACTTCGGCTTCGCGGTGGTGATCGCCGCCGTCGCCCTGCTGGCCGTGCGCCTGGACGCGCCGGCCCTGCTCGACCTGGTCCTCGTCGCCACGCTGGTCGGGTTCCTGTCCACGGTGGCCTTCGCCCGGCTGGTAGCTGCGAGGTCGTCGTCGTGACCGCCCAGACGGTGGTCGGTGACGCCTTCGTCCTGGTCGGGGTCTTCCTCATCGGGGTCGCGGCGATCGGCCTGCTGCGCCTGCCGGACGTGTACAACCGGGCGAACGCGGTCGCCAAAGCGGCGAGTCTGGGCCTGGTGTCGGTGCTGCTCGGGGTCGTGGTGCTCACGCCGGGTGTCACGGCGGTGGTGGTGCTGCTGGTCGCCATCGCGCTGCAGTTGTTCACCGTGCCCATCGCCGGCTACAAAATCGGTGAGGCCGCCTTCCTCTCCGGCGCGCCGGTGGCACCCGGCACCCACTGCGACGACCTCGGCGCCGGCTACGGCCGGGACGGGGCACCGCCGACCGGGCGCTGAGCGGAACCCGTCAGGGCTGCAGAAAGCTGGCGACCTCTGCCAGGTCCCGGCCCGAGCCCACACGCCGGGAATGGCAGGCACGGCGCAGCGCGCCTCCTCCGGAGGACCGGTGCACCGTCGTTTCTGGGCCCGGGCAAGCACAGTGATCCAGCGCTTCCGGCCTTCGGACGACAAAGGACACCCTGGGTCGGTCGTCACTCCTCTGGGCACTGTGCCGCCATGAGCGCACCACAGGCGGCCGACACGAACGACGCCCTGCTGCTGCGCGCCGGACGGCGGGCCTGGGCGGCGGCGGGGATCGCCGGTGTCCTGGTCCTGGTGTTCCTCCTCCTGCGGGAGGTGAGCATCCTCGTCACACCACTGGTCGTGGCGATGTTCCCGGCCGCGGTGCTGACGCCCGTGGCCTCCTGGCTCAAACGCAAGGGCGTGCCCGGGTCGGTGGCCGCGCTCCTGCTGCTCCTGGCTCTGCTCGCCGTGCTCGGCCTGGGCCTCTGGTTCGTGGTCCCCCGGTTCGTCGGCCAGGTGCCCGAGCTGGTCGACAGCGTGCGGGAGGCGTTCGCCGACCTGGAGGCACTCCTGGCCGACACCCCGGTCACGCTGCCCTTCGACATCGGCGACGGTGGGCTGGCTGCCGCCGCCCAGCAGGCGTTCGACTCCTTCGACGCCGGCGCGGGCGAGGTGGTGGGCCAGGGGCTCGACCTCGTGTCGCGGGTGGTGGACCTCGGCACCGCACTGCTGATCTTCCTCGTCGCGCTGTTCTTCTACCTCCGTGACGGCGACCGCATCTGGGCCGGGGTCACCAGCCTGCTGCCCCGCACCACCCGGCGGCACGTCCGGCGCGCCTCCGGGCAGCTGTGGTGGACCCTGGGTGCCTACTTCCGCGCGCAGGCGCTCGTCGCGCTGGTCGACGCGGTCGCCATCGGCATCGGCCTGCTCGTGCTCGGCGTCCCGCTCGCCCTGCCGCTGGCCCTGCTGGTGTTCTTCGGTGGGTTCTTCCCCATCGTGGGTGCCGTCGCCTCCGGCATCGTGGCCGTGCTGGTCGCGCTGGCCGACCAGGGGCTGGGCACCGCGCTGCTCGTGCTCGGCCTCGTGCTGCTCGTGCAGCAGGTGGAGGGGAACCTGCTGGAACCGCTGATCATCAGCCCGATCCTCCGGCTGCACCCGTTCGCGGTCATCCTGGCCGTCTCCGCCGGTGCGGTCACCTACGGCGTGCTCGGCGCGTTCCTGGGCGTGCCGCTGGCAGCCTGCCTCGGGCGGGTCGTCGACTACGCGCGAGGGCGCCGCCCCGCTGCCGGCCCCGGCTCCGACCCGGACGACGACGAACCGGCCTGGGACGGCGCGGGCGAGGAGCCCGACCCCGATGGCGAGGACCCCGATGCAGCGTCCGCAGGCAGTGAGCCGGGCGACAGCGACGGCACCCGCCGCACCGCGACCGGGGCCATCCGGGTGGGAGACCGGGACACCGACCAGTGACAGACCGGGCACATACCCGTGGCGGGTCGGCTCAGCCCGCCGGTCCCGCCGATCCGGCCGGGTACTCGCCCAGTGGCACCTCGCCGGCGGCCCAGGCGGCCAGCACGGGTTCGACGATCCGCCAGCTCTCCTCCGCCTCGACGTCGCTGATCGACAGCGTGGTGTCGCCCTCGAGCAGCTCGCGCAGCAGCAATCCGTAGGCGGGCAGGTCGTGCGGGGCCATCCGCGCCGCGAGCACCTGCCTCTCCAGGTCGAACGGGTCCCCCGCGCCGTTGAGGTTGACCTCCAGCGCGATCGCGTCGGGGGACAGCGAGAGCCGCAGGACGTCGGGCTCCGGCTCGGCGTCCAGGAACGGCAGGTGCGGCACCGGGCGGAACCGGACCACGATCTCCTGCCGGTCGGCGCCCAGGGCCTTGCCGCTGCGGAGCCGGAACGGCACCCCTGCCCACCGCCAGTTCTCCACGGTCACGGTGAGCTCGGCGTAGGTCTCGGTCTCCCGCGCCGGGTCGACGCCGTCCTCGTCGGCGTAGTCCGGCAGTGCCCGCCCGGCCACGGTTCCCGCGGTGTACCGGCCGCGCACGCTGCCGGCCCGCACGTCGTCCGGGGGCCGGACGGCGCGCAGCACGTCGGCCTTCCGTGCCGGCAGGTAGTGCGCGTCCACGGCCAGCGGGGGCTCCATCGCCACCAGCGCGAGCAACTGCAGCAGGTGGTTCTGCACCATGTCCCGCAGGGCGCCGGACCGGTCGTAGTAGCCGGCCCGCCCCTCCAGGCCGAGGGTCTCGTCGGCGACGATGTCCACCCGCTCGATGTGCGCGGCGTTCCAGATCGGCTCGAACACCCGGTTGGCGAACCGCAGGCCGAGGACGTTGAGCACCGTCTGCTTGGCGAGGAAGTGGTCGACCCGGAAGACCGCCTCCTCGGGCAGCAGCCGGTGCAGGAGGTCGTTGAGGGCGCGGGCGTCGGCCCGGTCGGTGCCGAAGGGCTTCTCGACGACGATGCGTGCACCCTCCGGCAACCCGACCTCGGTCAGGGCCGTCAGCGTGGGGCGGAACAGGGTGTGCGGCAGGGCCAGGTAGACGACTGGCTCGCCGTCCACCCGGGCGAGCGCGGCCCGCAGGTCGTCGGGGTCGGTGACGTCTCCGCGGGCGAAGTCCAGCCGGTCGACGAGCCGTTCGCGGGCGGCCTCGGGCAGCTCTCCGGCGGAGGTGGCCAGCCGACCTCGTGCCCAGTCCCGGTACGCCTGGTCGTCCCACTCGTCCCGGGCCACGGCGAGCAGGCCGGTCTCCCCGCTGAGGACGCCGGTCTCGTACAGCCGGGCCAGCGAGGGCAGCAGCAGCCGGCCGGTCAGGTCACCGGTGCCGCCCAGCACGACGAACGAGCGGGTCACCGTGCGCTCCGCTCGACCGCCTCCGCGCGCGCCAGCTTGGCACCGCTGGCGATCAGCCCCAGGTGGCTGAAGGCCTGCGGGAAGTTGCCCAGGAACGCGCCGGTGCCCGGGTCGATCTCCTCCGACAGCAGGCCCAGGTGGTTGGCCCGGTCGCACAACGAGTCGAACAGCACGTGCGCCTCGTCCAGGCGCCCCTGCCCGGTCAGGTTGTCGACCAGCCAGAAGCTGCAGAGCAGGAACGCGCCCTCCCCGCCGGGCAGCCCGTCGTCCGACTCCTCGTGCCGATAGCGGTAGAGCAGCCCGTTCCCGGCGTCCAGGTGCCGGTGCACCGCCGCGGTCGTCGCCACCATGCGCGGGTCGTCGAAGGCCACCACGCCACGCAGCGGGAGGGCCAGCAGCGACGCGTCCAGGCCGCCGCGCCGGCGGCCGTCGTCGTCGTCGGCGAGCTGCTCGATGAAGGTCTCCCGATCGGGATCCCAGGCCCGGTCCAGCACTGCCGACCGGATCCGGTCGAGCTCGGCGCGCCACCGGTCGCCCGGGTGGTGCAGACCGCGCGTCTCGGCGATCCGCAGCGCCCGGTCGACGGCGACCGCGCACAGCGCGACCGAGTAGGTGAACGGCCGCCCGGCGCTGCGGACCTCCCAGATGCCGTGGTCGGGAGTCGTCCAGTTCTCGATGGCTGCCTCGGTGAGGTCGCACAGCGCCGCCCACAGGTGGTCGTCGACCCGGCCGCCGGAGCTCACCCACCCCCAGGCGACGTCGAGCAGCTCGCCGTAGACGTCGTGCTGGGTCTGCCCGGCCGCGCCGTTGCCCCAGCGCACCGGTGCCGAGCCGCGGTAGCCCGCGAGCGCGGCGTCCTCCTGCTCCGGCGGCGGCTGACCGCCGTCGAGGGCGTACATCAGGTGCGGTTGCCCGTCCCGCTCGACGTTGGTCAGCGTCCAGGCCAGGAGCGCCTGGGACTCACCGGGCATCCCGACCTGGCGCAGCGCGTAGGTGGAGAAGGCGGCGTCGCGCACCCACGTGTAGCGGTAGTCCCAGTTGCGCACGCCGCCGATCTCCTCCGGGAGGGAGGACGTCGCCGCGGCCATGATGGCCCCGCTGGGCACGTGGTCGAGCATCTTCAGCGCGAGTGCCGAGCGCAGCACCAGACCCCGCTGGGGACCCTCGTACTGCAGGTTCCCGGCCCAGGCCCGCCAGGCCTGGGCGGTCTGGTGCACCAGCCGGGCGGGGTCGGCGCGGTCGAGCAGCCGGGTGGTGCCCGACCAGTGCAGGGAGGCGGTCAGCCGCTCCCCGGCACGCAGCCGCACCGTTCCCCCGATCGACCCGTCGGGAGCGACGTCGAGGTCGTGCGAACACCACAGCACCAGGGTCAGGTCGGGGCGCGCGGGCCAGTGGAGGCGCCACGCGCCGCTCTCGCGGGTGACCCGGACGTCGTCGCGGGGGGCGAGTCGAACATCCAGCTCCGCGGCGCCCGTGACGACCCTCGCGACCCGCAGCAGCTCGCTCCGCCCGGCCGGCACCAGCTCCCCCAGATCGGCCCCGGAGCGCAGCGCCATGCAGTCGGTGAGCTCGACGATGCCGTCCGGACCGGCCAGCTCGGTGATCAGCACGTTGCTCTCGTCGAGGTAGCGCTGGCCACCGGCCCGCAGTCCGCGCGGGGCCATGGTGAAGGCGCCGCCGCGTTCGACGTCCAGCAGCCCCGCGAGCAACGGCGGGCTGTCGAAGTCGGGCAGGCACAGCCACGGGATCGACCCGTCTCGGGCGACCAACGCGCAGGTGGCGCCGTCCCCGATCAGCCCGTGGTCCTCGATGGGCAGGAAGCCGTCGATGCGGGTCAGTGGGCGGATGGACACGGGCAGCACGCTCCTCGGGTCAGCGGCCGACCGGTGATGGCTCGCACGACGCAGCGCTACCCGGGACTGCCGGCATCATCCGCTGAGCCGCCGTCGCTGCCGGGTCCGGGCAAGCACGGTCGTCGGCCTCTGCCGGGTCCGGGACGACGTGCGACTCGGCGGCTCGCTCACCTACGCCCGGGGCACCGTGCCCCAGCACCGTGCCCCAGCACAGCGCCGGCAGCAGCGGGCGAGGACGCCTGCTGCTGCCGGCGGGCAGGGGGACGGCAGGTCGGCCCGCTCGTCGAGCGGCGCCGCCCGTGCCGGTGGACAGCCCGACCGACCACCGGCCGGTCGTGGGGACGGTCGTCCCCGCGCGCTGTGCCCGGGAGCGGCCGAGCGTTCCACTCGGCCGCTCCCGGGCACCTCCGGACCGAGCGGGACCGCCGGCCCGGCGAGCAGGTGCGTCAACGCGTCAGTGCGATCGGGCACCCCGTCGACCGGTCACGGCGACGTAGACGCCGAGCACGACGATCGCCCCGATGATGGAGCCGATCCACCCGGCGGTCCCCAGCTCGAAGCCCCGGCCACTGATCAGTCCGCCGAGGAGGTTGCCGACGAACGAGCCGATGACCCCCAGCACGATGGTGGCCAGGATGCTGAGGTTCTGCTTGCCGGGGATGACGGCACGGGCGATCAGCCCGGCCACCAGCCCGATGACCAGCAGGACGATGATGTTCCAGATCACGATGTCTCCTCGGTTGACACGGTCGGTCCCGGGTCCGCGGTTGCGGCCCAGGTACAGCGGGTGCGGCCCGGTGGGGCCGCGCGGGGTCCGACGGTCGGACGCCGACATCTGGTGGTGACGTCGTCGTGGTGACCGAGCGAGCCGCCCGGCACGAGCGGACGACGCCGACGTCATGCCCTGCGAGACTCCGCTTCTCACACTCGAACGGGTGGTCTTCCGACGGACGGCCACCCCGCGCCCGCTGCGGGGGCCAGGCACGCAGCCCCGGCGCGTGGATGGCTGACCGGCCGGTGAGCGTCCTCGCAGGCGCGCGCCCGGCGTACGGCCCCGCGGTCACGTGCGGGCGTCGGGCGGAGGTGCCAGCAGTACCGGGCACCGGGCACTCGTGGTCACTCTCGACGCCGCGCTGCCCAGCACCGCCCGGGACAGCCCCTTCCCCCGCCGTCCCACCACGATGAGGTCGACGTCCTCCGTGTCGGCCAGCCCCAGGAGCGCCGGAGCGGGCTGACCGTTCATGATCTGCGTCTCGACCGCCACCGTCCCCTCGGGCAAGCCGTCCCGGTGCCGGGACAGCAGGTCCCTGGCCGAGGCGAGCTCGTCGTCCCGTCCACCGTCCACGGCGTCCGAGCTCACCACGGTCGCCAGCAGGACGCGACCAGCGACGGGGACCACCAGCCGGAGAGCGGCCCGGACGGCCTCCTCCGACCCTGGCGACCCATCGACCCCGATCAGCACACACAGCTGTCCTCCGGGCGTCGCCTCGTCGGCACCCGGTTCTCCGTACCGCTCCAGCCGCTGCGGCCTCCTCCGAGCGCGCTCCACGGCGATCGGCAGGATGAGCGGACCGAGGACGGCGCCGAGCAGGAGCCAACTGCCGTCGCGGTGACCACGCCGGTACAGGACCAGCACCACGGCGACCATCCCGGCGGCCACCCAGCCGACGAGCGGCAGCGCCCAGTACGCGGCGCTCACCTGCGGCCTCCCCATCCCACGGGACCCGAGGCACCGGCGAGGGGTGCGCGGTCGGGGACCCGGTCAGGCACGGTCGTCGTACGGCAGCGGGCTCCGGCGCGCCGTCCACCGGTTGTAGACCAGCAACACGATCACCGCGCCGATGACCGAGCCGAGCAGACCGGCGGGGCCGAACCCACGGTCCCGGAGGCCGCCGGTCACCAGCCCCAGCAGCAGTCCACCGACGAGAGAGCCGGCCACTCCGAGCCCCAGCGTGGCGATCAGGCTCAGCGAGTCCTTGCCGGGCACGATGAGACGCGCCAGCAGGCCCGCGAGCAGGCCGATGATGAGCAACCAGAGCAGGGACAGCACAGATCCTCCAGGTGTCGTCGTGGTGCAACGGCGTCGACTCCATCCCGGTCGACGCGGACGGCAGGTCCCAGGTCAGTGGGCTCGCGGACCCGAGAGCGCCGGGACGCCGAGCAGGCCCGCGCCCCGTGCCGTCACCGGCAGGGGCCTGCCCAGCAGCTCGAGCAACCGTGTGACCGACGGGGAGGCCCCGCAGACCGTCACGTCGACATCGAGGACCGGAGCCAGTCCGTGGCTGTCGACGTAGTCGACCCGGGTGAGGTCCACGACAACGGTCCGCCCCTCGGTCCGCCGGACGTGGTCGAGCATGGCCGAGAGCAGGGCCGCGCCGGACGTGTCCAGGGCACCGATCACGCTGACCACCGGCCGCGGTCGGCTGCGGTCGACGCACACGGTGGACTCGACCGGCGCGCCGGGGACCGCGTCGATGCCGCGCTCCTGCACCTGGTGTCGAGCCGAGGTCGTGCCGGCCGGAGCACCGCCAGGACGGAGCCGGTTCCGCTGTACTCGCATGGGCCGGACGCTAGGTGCCGGCCCGACGAGCGACGACGGCATGGCCCGGACGACATCGACGTCCGCCATTGCCGACGGCGGGCAGGCACGGGAGACGGTCACTCCCTGACCAGCGGGCGCTGCGGCCAGCCCAGCAACCGCGCGCCCGTCACGGCCACGAGCAGGGGCAGGTGGTGGGCCGGCTCCCCGGCGTCGTAGCCGGTGAGTTCCCGCACGCGCTGCAGCCGGTAGGTGACGGCCCGGACGCTCAGGTGGAGCCGGCGGGCCGTCTCGGCGGCGTTCCGCCCGACGGAGAAGTAGGCCTCCAGCGTCTCGACCAGCGGCACCGCACCGCCACGCGCTCCGGTCAGCGGCTCGAGGACCGTGTGGACGAGGTCCGACAGAGCCGTCTCGTCGCGCGCCAGGACGCGGTACACCAGCAGGTCGGCAGCCTGGATCACCTGCTGTTCCAGACGCAGCTGGCCGGCCGTCTCGAGCGCTTCCACCGCCTCCTGGTAGGACCGCTGCACGCCTCGCGGCCCGGCGTGCGGCCGTCCGGCCCCGGCCCGCCACCGACCTCCGCGCGCGGTGCGGGACACGAGGGGCCCGACGATCTCGGCGACCTGCCGGCCGAGGTCGGCACAGCCAGCCTCGTCCGGTGGACAGCCGAGGACGCAGACGAGCCGACCGTTCCTCGCCGCCGCGAGCAGCCCCCTGTCCCCGAACCGGGCCCGCAGGGCGTCCTCTGCCGCTCCGCGGGCTCCACTGCCCGAGTCGACGGGCCGCTGCGCCTCGGCGACCACCACGACGTGGGCACCGTTCAACTGCAGCCCGAAGGACTCGGCGCGCTCGATCAGGAGGCCGATCGGGGCTCGACCGGTCAACAGGTCGTCGACGAACTCGAGCCGGAACTCCTCCTCGCGCCGGACGACGAGGCGCTGTGCCCCGACGTAGCCCGCGGTCAGCGCGGCCAGCGCCGCGTCGGCGGCTCGCCACACCGCCTCCCCGATGCCCATGAGCTCCGCCGACCGGACCGGCCGGCCCCGGGATGCGCCGAGGAGCTCGGGCAGGCGGGACCACAGCCGGCGGGACGCGTTCATGTGGACGTCGACGAGTGCCGGTAGGCCGACTCCCATCGCGACCGCCGCACCGCCCAGTCGGCGACAGGTCGCCTGCTCCTCGACGCTGAGCGTCCGGCCGGTCCGGGCCACCGTCAGCAGGGCCCGGGGATAACCGTCCAACAGCGCGGGAGGGACACCGTGCCGAGCGCTCGCCGCCGCCACCACCTCGGACAGCACCTCGTCCACGCGACTGCCGTTCACCGTGGCGTTGCGCATGACCACCTCACTGTCCGTCCTCACGGTTCGAGGAGTCCGGTCCTGATGGCGTACCGGGTGAGCTGCGTGCGGTCCCGCATGTCGAGCTTCTGCAGGATGTTCGCCCGATGCCGCTCCACCGTCTTGGTGCTGATGACCAGGAGCGTGGCGATCTCCTTCGAGGAACAGCCCTCCGCGATGAGCTTGACGACCTCGGCCTCGCGGGCGGTGAGGACCCGCTCGGGCACGTGGTCACCGCGGGCGGCCCGGTCGAGGTGCTCGCGCATGAGGGTCGTCAGCGCGTCCGGGTAGATGAACGGCTCGCCTCGCACCGCACTCCGGCAGGCCGACACGAGGTCCTGGTCGGCGACGGACTTGAGCACGTATCCGGAGGCCCCGGCCTTGAGCGCCTCGAAGAAGTACTGCTCGTTGTCGTACATGGACAACATGAGGAGGGGCAGTCCCGGAAACCTCCTGGAGATCTCGCTCGCCGCGTGCAGGCCCGTCAGCCGTGGCATGGCGACGTCCAGCACCGCCAGGTCGATGTCGACCTCACGTGCGAGCGTGACGGCCTGCGCGCCGTCCCCTGCCTCGGCCACGACGGTGAAGTCGGGCTCGCTCTCGAGGATCAGGCGCACGCCGCGGCGGACCAGGGCGTGGTCGTCGGCCAGCAGGACCCGTGTCGGCTGACCGCCTGTCATGACCGCGCCTCACGCGCATGTGTGGGGACCAGTAGTCGGACGTCGGTACCCCCTGCGTCGGACGTCGAGATGTCGAGGGTGGCGCCGACGAGCAGCGCCCGCTCCCGCATGCCCCGGACGCCGGCCCCCTCCCCGCTCCCGTCCATGCCCCGGCCGTCGTCCGCGATCCGGAGCAGCACCGCCTCCCCGTCCGCGGTCGGGATGAGCTCGGCGAGGAGCCGGCCAGCACCTGCGTGTCGAGCGATGTTGGTGAGGGCCTCCTGGGCCACGCGGTAGATCACCAGTTCGGTCTCCGGATCGAGAGGAGGGAGGGACGGGCTGAAGGTGCGGCGCACCGCTGCACCGGTGAGGCGGGCGTGTGCGCTCAGGAGGGATGTGAGCGCACTGCACAGCCCCAGGTCGTCCAGGACACCCGGGCGCAGCCGGCGCACCACCTGACGCACCTCGTCGAGGCTGGCCCGCGCCGTCTCCTGGGCGATGCTGATCTCCGACGCCAGGTCAGCAGGCGCCCGGTCGGCCACCCGTCGCAGCCCGAGCAGGACGGCCGTCAGGCTCTGTCCCACCTCGTCGTGCAGTTCCTGGGCCACCCGACGTCGCTCGTCCTCCTGGGCTGCCAGCGCGCGGCCGGTACTCGTGGCACGTTCGGCCTCCAGCCGGGCCAGCATCGCGTTGAAGGTCCGGATGACGTCCCCGACGGGGCCGTTGCCCTTCTCGGGGAGACGCTGACCCGGCCGCAGCAGGTCGACGTCCTCCATCAGGTGCTGGAGCCGGTACAGCGGCGCCAGGGTCGCGCGCACCAGCGCCGCGTTGGCGAGCACCAGCAGGCCCAGGCCCCCGAGCAGCACGAGGACCTCACTGGGCAGGATCGGAGTGGACACCGTTGCCGGTGACATCGCCAGCACCGCCAGCCCGACCGCGAACACCGCCGCGTTGACCAAGCAGACCCGCCAGAACAGGGATATCTCCATCTGGTCGGACCTGCGTCGTCGGCCGTCCATCTCCCTCGTCCTCGCTCCGGGACCACGTGCAGCGGCCAACTCGATCGTGGCCGTCGGACAGGCCTGCGCCAAGGGCGCGCAGGAAAGATGGGGTCGGGACCCCATGTGCCCGCTGTAGGTCGCGCGCCGAGGCAGCGTCCCCTGCCACAGGCAGCGGTCGATCGACCAGGGCACGTGCTCCTGCTCCGGGTCGGTCGAGCGCTCCGGTCGGCCCGCCGGCTGGTCACCGATGCTCCAGGCCACCAATGCTCGAGGCCGAACGGACACCGCCCGGTGAGCACCACGGCGCTGCGCGCAGTCGGCAACCTCGTCGGGCGGTTGTTCGCCGACCGTCGTCCTCCCCAGTGCTCGCGACCGCACCTAGCGTCCGCGCAAGCAGGCCGGAGACCGGGTGGCGGGCCCGCCGAGCACTCCTCGCCCGTGCGAAGGGGGCAGACCGCCGCGACCCGGTCGCGTACGACGACATCCGCCCCGTCAGGAGGCCGAGTTGACCACCTTCACGTCGAGACTTCCCGACCGCACGACGCGACCGCCCGCTCCGTGGCAGCCTCCGACCCAGGTCCTCGAGCTGGCGGACGCCGCTCCGGTGGCTTCGGTCTACCTCGGGACGCACCACGGCGTCCGCGACGGCGCCGACCGGGTGCTGACGAGATGGCAGGAGATGCGTCGCGGGCTGCGGGACGAGGGCGCGCCGGAGTCGATGCTGGGAACGCTGGACGAGTGCACGCGTCAGGCGCCGGTACGCGGCGAGACGATGGCTGTCTTCGCCTGCGCCGACGGCCGCAGCCACGTCGAGCACCTGTCCCGTGCGGTGCAGGATCGCGCATTCCTCGGCCCGCTGCCGCACGTGTCCCCACTGCTGACCGCACGGCACCGGGCGGTGCCGGTGGTCGTCGTGGTCACCGACCGGAGAGGCGCCGACCTCCTCCTCGTGGAGCCGGGAGCCCAGGACCTGGCCTGCCAGGTGGTCGGCGAGGACCTCCTGATCACCGGCTCGACACCCGACGCTCTGCACCGTCGGCTCGAGCGGGCCGAGGAACGGTGGACGACCAACGCACGGGCGATCAGCGAGTCCGTGACCTGGCTGGTGGACTGCAGCAGGGCCCGGCTCGTCGTCGCGGGCGGCGAGGCAGGAACGCTGCAGCTCCTGCGCGGACGACTGGAGCCCCGCATCCGGGCCGTGCTCGTCACCGTCGGGACCTCCTCCGACCTCAGGTCGCTGGCCGCCCGAGCGAGGATCATGGCCGCAGATGCAGCCGCCCTCGAGGAGGCCGCCGCCGTCGAGGAGGTGTCCGCCGGCCTCGCGGACGGCCGCGCCTGCGTCGGGGCCGCACCGACGCTCCGAGCCGTCGTGCACGGACAGGCCGAGGAGGTCCTCATCGCGCCGAACGAGGCCGACCGCCACTGGGTGCGACGGCTGTCGCCCGACGTCGCGGATGCCCCCGATCGGCGCCGGCACGCCGGATCGCCGACCGGGCGTCACGCCCCGCTGTCCGACGTCCTCGTGCGCGCCGCGAGCAGCACGTCCACCGTCGTCCGGACCATCCGCGACGGGCGGCGGCTCGACGGAGGTGCGGGCGCCCTGCTGCGCGGTCCCGCCGACGCCCCTCCCCTTCCTCCCGGAGGACCGGCACCGCCGTGAGCCACCACGACACCGGCCGGCCGGTCCACGAGGACCGGACCTCACCGGTGCCAGGACGGGCACGGTCGCCGGTGCGCTACGACTGGCCCTTCGTCCGCCAGATCCCAACCGCGCGGCGGACGTCCCAGTCGGGCACCAGGTCGGGTCAGGATGCCCGGCCATGAAGTACGTGATGACCTACCGCGCGGTCGAGGATTTCCTGCCGCTCGCCCAGGAGAACTACCCCGCTCACTCGGCACGGGTCGACGAGTTCGCGCGGCGCGGCGACCTGCTGATGGTCGGCACCTTCGACGAACCGATGAACGGCGAGGCCATGGGCGTCTTCACCACCCGCGAGGCGGCCGAGGAGTTCATCGCCGGCGACCCGTTCGTGGTGAACGGGGTGGTCGCCAGCTGGGCGGTGCGCCCGTGGAACGAGGTGCTGCAGCCCTGACCGGTCACCCGGACGGGTGACGGCCCCCCGCGCGGACGCCGCCGCCGCCTCCGACCTGCCGTTGAGGACGTGTCCGGTCCACGACGGAGGAGGTGCACGGTGCGGGTCTCGTTCCTCGTCTACGGCGTGCTCTACGTCGTCGTCGAGATCGTCGGCGCCCAGATCGAGGCGATCGGCTGGCCGCAGCTGACCGCGCTGGACGTCGCCACCGCGGTGGCCAACGCCTGCCTGACGGTGGCCGTCGGCATCGCCGTCCTGGTCGGCGTGGACGTCGGCGGCCGCCGCTGGCACCGCTCGATGCTGGTGTGGCGCGAGGAGCGCGCGCGGCTCACCGCGGAGTCGGAGGACGAGTCCGGCACGATCACCGTGCCCTCCTGGCGACCTGAGCCGCTGGCGCTGCCGGCCGGCCGGCCGTTCGACCCGGCGCCCGGTGGCGACTACGCCGTCCCCTCGCGGGGACGCCCCTTCCCCGAGCAGCCCGGCCGGCTGCTTTGATCCGCGGTTCGGGCACGCATCGCGAACCCCCGGCGGCTGTGGCAGCGGTGTGTGCACACAGCGCGCCTCAGCCCGCCAGCGTCGTGGCCGCGGGCCCGAGGTGGTGGGCCGAGGCCGCGGCGGCACCGCCGCGGCGGATGGCCCGCGCCAGCGAGACGGCGTCCGCCGGGGTGGGCCGCGGGCCCGCGCCCGAGGCGAGCCGCCCGACCTCGCCGGCCGGAGCGTCGTCGGTGTCCGGGCGCGGGAACACCGAGCCGTCCAGCTCCAGCCGCTCGGCCAGGTCCGCGTCGAGGTCTGCCTCGGCGAGGTCCTCGACGTCGAGCAGGACGATCGGGTCGGTGGAGCGCGGGGCGGCGGTCATGGCGGAGTCCGTTCCGTTCGGAGCCGGGTCCGTCCCGGCGGGAACGACCGTCCGGTCCGCGCCGCAGGGCGCTGCCGAGGGAGCCGCAGGATCACCGCAAGATCGGACGCGCCCGCCCGGCGTTCCCCCGGACGCCCTCCGGCCGCTATGGTCGTCCCGTCGGGAAGGCCCTGCGCTATGGCAGGACCCCGATGCACCACCTCAGCTAGGAGCGAGCAATGCCCGAAGGAACTGTCAAGTGGTTCAACGCGGAGAAGGGGTTCGGCTTCGCCACCCCTGACGGTGGCGGACCGGATGTGTTCGTCCACTACTCGGCCATCCAGACCAGCGGGTACCGCTCGCTCGATGAAGGCCAGCGGATCTCGTTCGACATCGAGCAGGGCCAGAAGGGCCCGCAGGCGGCGAACGTCAACCCGCTCTGATCCGACGACCAGCACAGCGCCCCCGTCCGGTTCACCGGGCGGGGGCGCTGTCGTTGCCGGGGCGCTGTCGTTGCCGGGGCGTCACCGCGCCCGCGGCACGTACCCCCCGATGAGCGCCGACATCAGCAGCGCGCCGTCGTCCGGCCCCACCGCCACGGCGGCGTCCGCGAAGGCCTGCCACCGCGCCCGCTCGACGTCGGTCCGCGCGTGCTCCGCCCGCGCGGTGAGCTGCTCCACCAGCCGGTCCCACTCCCCCTGCGGCGTCGGCCAGAGCCCGGCCAGCCGCCGGGCCTCCGCGGAGATGCCGGTGAACCGCACGATCTCCCCGGCGTAGTTGGTCAGGGCATCCACGTAGCCCGCGGACACCAGCGCCCGCGCCGCCGCGGTCACCTCCGGCTTGGGCAGCCCGCTCGCCGGCACCACCTGGCCGAGGTAGGGGTTGCCGCCGTACTCCGGCCCGTCGACCAGTCGGGCGATCGCCTGCAGCACCGGCAGGTCGCGGGTGAACCAGACGTCGTCGAGGAGCTCGGGCACCGGTCCAGTCTCCGCCGCACGCGACGGCGCCCGGCCACCCGGGTCGGGGAGTGGCGACCGAGCAGCGGGACTCCGCTGGGGAACCGGGCGCGCGGCTCGTACCGTTGAGCGCATGACGACGTCCGCGCAGAACCAGCCGAAGGTCACCAGGAGCGACGAGGAGTGGCGGGCGCAGTTGTCGCCGGAGGAGTACGCCGTCCTCCGCCAGGCCGGCACGGAGCGGCCGTGGACCGGTGAGTACGTCGACACCAGGACGCAGGGCGTCTACACCTGCCGCGCCTGCGGAGCCGAGCTCTTCCGCTCGGAGACGAAGTTCGACTCGCACTGCGGGTGGCCGTCGTTCTACGAGCCGGCGTCCGGCGACAACATCGTCCTCCGCGAGGACCGCAGCCACGGGATGGTGCGCACCGAGGTGCTGTGCGGCACCTGCCACGGCCACCTCGGCCACGTCTTCGACGACGCCCCGCAGACGCCGACCGGCGACCGCTACTGCATCAACTCGGTGTCGATCCGGCTCGAGCCCGCGGCGGGCTGACCGCCCTCGCCGGGTGGCGCGCCGGAGTCGTCCCGCGGGTCCGCAGCCGACTCCGGCTCGCCACCCGGCTCAGGGCCGGGTCGCTGCGGCGAGCACCCGGGCCAGCCGCTGCCAGCGGTGCTGCCGCCAGCGGAGGAAGCCGCCCGCGAGGGCGCGCACGAGACCGGTGAGCCGTCCGGCGCCGATCTCGACCTCGTCGGTGTACCGGCAGCGCCCGGGTCCGGCCGGCTCGACGGTGATGCGGTGGCGCCACACCGACACCGGCCCGCCGTGCTCCTGCGTCCGTGCGGTCATCGTCGCGTCGTCGAGGGTCTCGACCACCACGGTGTGCCGCGACACGGGCAGGAACCCGAACAGCAGCAACCACGTGGTCACCGGCTCCCCCGGCTGCCAGGCCCGGTCCCGGCGCTCGAGCGCCGGCATCCGGAGCACCGGGGCGGCGACATCGACCAGGGTGGCCGGCGCCCGCAGCGCCCGCCAGACGACGTCCGCCGGCGCGTCCAGCAGGCAGGCGCGCCGGACGGTGCGCAGCCGCTCCCCCGGCGCGCGCCGGCTCACGGCAGGTCGGCGACGAGCTCCGCGACCGGCTTGCGGACGCCGGTGTAGAACGGCACCTCCTCGCGGACGTGCCGCCGGGCGCGGCTGGCCCGCAGGTCGCGCATCAGGTCCACGATGCGGTGCAGCTCGTCGGCCTCGAAGGCGAGCATCCACTCGTAGTCGCCGAGCGCGAAGGCCGCGACGGTGTTCGCGCGCACGTCGGGGTACGGCCGGGCCTGCATGCCGTGCTCCTTGAGCATGTCCCGCCGCTCCTCGTCGGGCAGCAGGTACCACTCGTAGGACCGCACGAACGGGTAGACGCTGACGTAGCGGCGCGGCTCCTCGTCGGCCAGGAACGCCGGGATGTGGCTGCGGTTGAACTCCGCCGGCCGGTGCAGCGCCATCTGGGACCACACGGGATCCAGGTGCCGGCCCAGCGAGGTGCGCCGCAGCCGGGTGTAGGCCTCCTGCAGCGCCTCGGGCGTCTCGGCGTGCCACCAGACCATCAGGTCGGCGTCGGCGCGGAACCCGGCGATGTCGTACGTCCCGCGGACGACGACGTCCTTGCCGGCGAGCTCGTCGAGCAGACCCTGCACCTCGTCGGCGACCGCTGTGCGCTGCTCCTCGCCCAGCGGGCGGGCCAGCCGGAACACCGACCACATCGTGTAGCGGATGCTGGCGTTCAACTCGTTCGCCCGCTTGCCGATGCTGCGCTGGTCGGTCTGCTCGCTCATGCCCCCATCATCCCCTGCCGGCGGGAACGCTCCGCCGCCGCCCGCCCGTCGCGGGACGGGCGGCGGCGGGTCGGCGTCATCGGCCGGCCGGGCTGGTCTCTCGCCTCTCGCGGGGGGGCGCGGTGTGCGCGTCGCGGCAGTCACTGCAGGCGGCCATCCACACGTGGTGGCGGAGGCAGCGGGCGGGTCGGAGGACGGGTCGGACGGGGTGGTGCACGGTGCTCACTGCGGAGTCAACGGCCCCGGCCCCCGCTCCATGCCCGGGCCGGCCGTGGCGCCGGCCACGGCCTCCTCACTGCAGCGCGTCGACCGCGTGGTACGCGTCGCGGATGCAGGCCGGCACGCCGACCCCGCGGAACGCCGCCCCGGCGATCGCCAGCCCCGGCACCGCGCTGACGGCCGCGCGGACGGCGTCCACCCGGTCCTGGTGGCCGACCAGGTACTGCGGCAGCCCGCCACCCCAGCGGACGACGTGGGTGGCGACCGGCTCGGGTCGGGACAGCTGCAGCAGGTCGGCGACGTCGGCGACCACGGCCGCGGCGAGGTCGTCGTCGTCCCGCTGCAACTGGTGCTCGTCGCGGAACCGGCCCACCGACGAGCGCACCAGCAGGTGCCCGCCGTCCAGGTGCGGCCACTTCTGCGAGGAGACGGTGACGCCCTTGACCAGCCGACCGGTCACCGGCGGCACCAGCAGCCCGGACCCGGCGGCCACCTCCTGCGCCGGGAACGCCATCGCCACGACGGCCATCGACGCGTACGGGATGCCCTGCAGCGGCTCGACCGCGCCGGGTGCGATCCCGGCCAGCAGCCGGGCCGCCTTGGGCGCCGGGGCGGTCACGAGGACGGCGTCCGCGGTCAGCCGCTCCGGCGCGTTCGCCCGGCCGACCGAGAGCTCGAAGCCGGTCGCCGTCCGGATCAGGGCGTGTGCCGGGGTGCGCAGCCGGACGTCGGCCCCCGAGACGGCCACCAGCGCGGCGGGCAGCGACCCGATGCCGTCGGCGACGGTGACGAAGACCGGCGCGCCGGCGTCGAACCGGCTGCGCGCCCCTGCGTCGCGGGCAGCGGCTGCCGCACCCAGCACCGACCCGGCGGCGGGCAGCTGCGCGGCCAGCTGCGGCATCGTCGCGACCAGCGACAGCTCGTCGGCCCGCCCGGCGTAGACGCCGCCGAGCAGCGGCTCGACCAGCCGGTCGACGACCTCGTCGCCCAGCCGCGCGCGCAGCAGGGCGCCCACCGCGACGTCGTTGCGGGAGAGGTCGCCCCCCAACGCCAGCGGCGGCAGGTCCGCCTCCGCGGCCACCCGCGCCACGCCGTCCGGGGTCAGCACGCCGCCGAGCCCCTCGGCCGACGCCGGGACGCCGAGCACCGTGCCGGCAGGCAGCGGGAAGCGGCCGTCGGGCAGCACCACCGACGCCTGCGTGGTCGCCGGCGCGACCAGCCGGTCGGCCAGACCGAGCCCCTCGACCAGCTGCACCGCCTCGGGCACCCGCGCCAGCATCGCCTCGGGGCCGGTGTCGTACCAGTGCCCGGCCAGCTCGACGCGGTCGAGCTTGCCGCCGATGCGGTCGCCGGCCTCCAGGACGACGACCTCGTCGTCCGGGCGCCGCCGGTGCCACTCGAACGCCGCGGCCAGGCCGGTGATCCCGGCGCCGACGACGACCAGCCGGCGCCGCGTCACGTCGCCGTCAGCTCGTGCACCAGGTCGACGACGGAGGTCAGCACGCCGGGGTCGGTGTCGGGCAGCACGCCGTGGCCGAGGTTGAACACGTGCCCGCGCGCGGCCCGGCCCTGCGCCACCACGCGGCGCACCTCGCGGTCGACGGTGGCGCGGTCGGCCAGCAGGACGGCGGGGTCGAGGTTGCCCTGCAGCGAGCGCTGCGGGCCCACCCGGCGGGCCGCCTCGTCGAGGGGCACCCGCCAGTCGACGCCCACGACGTCGGCCCCGGCGTCCCCGATCAGCGTCAGCAGCTCGCCGGTGCCGACGCCGAAGTGGATCCTCGGTACATCGCGGTCGCCCTGTCCATGCCCGCCCAGCCCGTCGAAGACGGCGCGGGAGTGCGGCAGCACCCGCTCGGCGTAGTCGGCCGCCGAGAGGACCCCGGCCCAGGAGTCGAACAGCTGCACCGCCGAGGCTCCGGCATCCACCTGGGTGGTGAGGAACGTGGCCGCGGAGACCGCGAGCCGGTCCAGCAGCCGGCCCCACGCCGCCGGCTCGGCGTACATGAAGGCCTTGGTGCGGGCGTGCTCCTTGGAGGGTCCGCCCTCGATCAGGTAGGTGGCGAGGGTGAACGGCGCGCCGGCGAAGCCGATCAGCGGCGTGGCCCCCAGCTCGGTGACCAGCCGGCGCACGGCGGTGGCGAGGAAGGCCAGCCGGTCGGGCTCCAGCGGCGGCAGCGCGTCGACGTCGGCGACGCTGCGCACCGGTGCGGCGATGACCGGTCCGACGCCGGGCTTGATGTCGATGTCGACGCCGGCCACCACCAGCGGCAGCACGATGTCGGAGAAGAGGATCGCGGCGTCCACCCCGTGCCGGCGCACCGGCTGCAGGGTGATCTCGGTGACCAGGTCGGGGTCCTGGCAGGCCTCGAGCATCCGGGTGCCCGCGCGCAGCGCCCGGTACTCCGGCAGCGAGCGGCCGGCCTGGCGCATGAACCACACCGGGGTGCGCCGCACCGGCAGGCCGCGGGCGGCCCGGACCAGGTCCGAGTCGGCGGGGGAGGGCGCGGGCGTCGGCGCGGCATCGGCAACAGCGGTCACGACGTCCCATCCTCCCAGACCCGTGCGGCGCGTCGGCGGCACGGGGCGGTCCGGCGACCTACCCTGCGAACGTGGAGCCTTCCAGCCTGGCCGGGACCGGCCACGGCGCGGACCGACCCGGCGGCGAGCCGCCGGAGGAGTTCCGCGCTGCCCTGGAGGCGCTGGCCGGGGTGACCGTCCGGCCCGAGATCGTCCTGGAGGCCATCCCCGCCCCGCAGCGGCTGGCGCCCTACGCGTACGCGGTGGGCGCGCTGGTCACCGAGCCGGACGGCGACGAGGACGTCGAGGTCGCCAGCGGGCGGTTCATCGTGCTGCACGACCCGGCCGGCCACGAGTCCTGGGCCGGCACCACCCGCTGCGTCGGCTACCTATCGGCCACCACCGACGAGCACATGGTCGACGACGCGATGTTCTCCGAGGTCGCCTGGAGCTGGCTGACCGACGCCCTCGAGCAGTGCGGCGCCACGTCGCACGCCCTGGGCGGCACCGTCACCCGCACCGCCTCGACCCGGTTCGGCGAGCTCGCCGGCCCCGAGCACTCGGTCGACGTCGAGATCCGCGCCTCCTGGACGGCCGAGGACAGCCGCCTCGACCGGCACCTCACCGCGTGGCTGGACGTGCTGAGCAGCGCGGCCGGGCTGCCACCGCCCGGCGTCCGGCTGCTGGGTCCCTCCGGGCAACAGGGCGACGCCACTCCGTAACATCGGTGACCTGGGGGAGCCTCGGCACCCTCGCGCCGGCGTCCCCTCCCCGGGGCCCGCTGCGGCCCCTGCCGCGCAACCGCGCGCTGACCACGCTGTCGAGACGGGCGAGAAGGTGGACCAGCCCTGAGCACCCAGCCCATCCCCGCACCGTCCCTCCCCGCGCCGGACGGCGAGCCGACCGCTCCCCCGGCGGTCCCGCTGCTCGCCCCGGGCGACGGGCTGCCCCCGGTCATCGAGACCTCGACCGCCCTGGTGGAGTACGCCGAGGCGCTGGCCGCCGGCACCGGCCCGGTCGCCGTCGACGCCGAACGCGCCTCCGGCTACCGCTACGGCCAGCGGGCCTACCTGGTGCAGCTGCGCCGCGCCGGGGCGGGCACCGGGCTGATCGACCCGATCCCGCTGCCGGACCTGTCGGTGGTGCAGTCGGCGATCGTCGACGCCGAGTGGGTGCTGCACGCGGCCAGCCAGGACCTGCCGTCGCTCGCCGAGGTCGGGCTGGTGCCGGCGGAGCTGTTCGACACCGAGCTCGCCGCCCGGCTGGCGGGGCTGCCGCGGGTGGGCCTGGGCGCCGTCGTCGAGTCGCTGCTGGGCTACCGCCTGGAGAAGGGGCACTCCGCCGCCGACTGGAGCACCCGGCCGCTGCCCGAGGAGTGGCTGGTCTACGCCGCGCTGGACGTCGAGGTGCTCGTCGACCTGCGCGACGCGCTGGCCGCCGTCCTCGAGGAGCAGGGCAAGACCGAGTGGGCGCGGCAGGAGTTCGCCGCGATCCTCGCCGCCGGGCCGCCCGCCCCCAAGGCCGACCCCTGGCGGCGGACGTCGGGGGTGCACGGGCTGCGCAACCGCCGGCAGCTCGGCATGCTCCGCTCGCTGTGGCAGGCCCGCGACGAGCTGGCCCGCCGCCGCGACATCGCCCCCGGGCGGGTGCTGCCCGACGCGGCGATGGTCTCCGCGGTGCAGGCCGATCCGCGCACCGAGGCCGCGCTGCTGGAGCTGCCGGTCTTCCGCGGCCGGGCCAACCGCAAGCTGGTCGGCACCTGGTTCGGGGCGCTGACCCGCGGCCGGGAGCTGCCGGAGACCGAGCTGCCCCTGCACAGCCGGCCCGGTGACGGCCCGCCGCCGGCGAACCGCTGGGCCGACCGCGACCCGGCCGCCGCCACCCGGCTGCAGGCCGCTCGCGCCGGGCTGGCCGAGCTGGCCGCGACGCACTCCCTGCCGGTCGAGAACCTGCTCTCCCCCGACCTGGTGCGCCGGCTGATGTGGACCCCGCCCGAGCCCCGGGACGCCGAGACGGTGGCCGCGACGCTGCGGGCCTGCGGAGCCCGCGAGTGGCAGGTCGAGCTCACCCGCGACCTGCTCACCGACGCCCTCGGCCGCGCTTAGAGAAAGGACCCCGTCCTCCCCACCCCTCGCAAGCTCAGGGCGGGGCCCGGGACGGGGCCGCGTGCGAGATCGCCGATCTCGCCGGCCGGGAACCGCCCCCGCAGGGTGACGCGCCGTGCTTGGTCCGCGGGTTACCGGCGAGTGACTTCGTCTCCGCCGCGCCGTACCGGCCGGCACCGATCTGCTGCGGAGGTCCCTCATCAGAGAAGCGGCGGCCACGCCCGCTGCGTGAGGTCGTCTTCGTCGACGGCGTGCGCACCCCCTTCGGCAAGGCCGGCCCGAAGGGCCTCTACGCCGAGACGCGCGCCGACGACCTGGTCGTGCGCGTCATCCGCGAGCTGCTGCGCCGCAACCCGGCGCTGCCGGCCGACCGCGTCGACGAGGTCGCCATCGCTGCCACGACCCAGGTCGGTGACCAGGGCCTGACCATCGGCCGCACCGCCGCGCTGCTGGCCGGGTTGCCGAAGTCGGTGCCCGGCTACGCGATCGACCGGATGTGCGCCGGCGCGATGACCGCGGTGACCACCACCGCGTCGGGTATCGCCTTCGGCGCCTACGACGTCGCCATCGCCGGTGGCGTCGAGCACATGGGTCGCCACCCGATGGGCGAGGGCGCCGACCCGAACCCGCGGTTCTCCAGCGAGAAGATGGTGGACGGCTCGGCCCTGGTCATGGGCTCCACCGCCGAGAACCTGCACGACCGCTTCCCCCAGCTGACCAGGGAGCGGGCCGACGCGTTCGCACTGGCCAGCCAGCAGAGGTACGCCAAGGCCGTCGCCAACGGGAAGATCGGCCCGGAGCTGGTGACCGTGTCCACGCGCAGCGCCGCGCAGGGCTGGGGGCTGGCCACCGTCGACGAGCCGCCGCGCCCGAACACCACCCGCGACGGCCTGGCGACGCTCAGGACCCCGTTCCGCCCGCACGGCAACGTGACCGCGGGCAACGCGGCGGGCCTCAACGACGGCGCCACCGGCTGCATCCTCGCCGCCGAGGAGGTCGCGCTCGAGCTGGGACTGGACGTCGGCATGCGGCTGGTCGGCTACGGGTTCGTCGGCGTCGAGCCCGAGGCCATGGGTGTGGGCCCGGTGCCCTCCACCGAGCGCGCGCTGGCCCGCACCGGCCTGACCATCGACGACATCGGCCTGTTCGAGCTCAACGAGGCCTTCGCCGTCCAGGTGCTGGCCTTCCTCGACCACTTCGGCATCGCCGACGACGACGAGCGGGTCAACCCGTGGGGCGGCGCGATCGCGGTCGGCCACCCGCTGGCCTCCTCCGGCGTCCGGCTGATGACCCAGCTGTCCCGCCAGTTCGCCGAGCGGCCCGACGTCCGCTACGGCCTGACCGCCATGTGCATCGGCCTGGGCATGGGCGGCACCGTGATCTGGGAGAACCCGAACTGGGAGGGGTTCGCCACGTGACCGCAGTCTTCGAGAACGAGGTCGTCACCGCCGCGAAGGTCCGGTACCTGCGGGTGCCCGGGCCGGCCGGTGAGATCGCGTTGATCACCCTGGACAACGGGCACGACCACACCCGGCCGTCCACCTTCGGCCCCGGCGGACTCGCGGCCCTGGACGCCGCGCTCGACGAGATCGCGGCGCACGCCCCGGCCCCGGCGGCGATCGCGGTCACCGGCAAGCCGTTCGTCTTCGCCGTCGGCGCGGACCTCTCCGGCGTCCCGGCGATCACCTCCGCGGCCGACGCGCGCGAGATCGCCGAGACCGGCCACCGGGTGTTCCGCCGGCTGAAGGACTCGACGATCCCGACCTTCGCCTTCGTCAACGGCGCGGCGCTGGGCGGCGGTCTGGAGCTGGCGCTGCACTGCCACCACCGGACCGTCGCCACGACCGCCGTCGTCGCCTTTCCCGAGGCGTTCCTCGGCCTGGTGCCCGGCTGGGGTGGCACGCAGCTGCTGCCGAACCTGATCGGCATCGACCCGGCGGTCACCGTGATCGTCGAGAACGCCCTCGCGCAGAACAAGGTGACGTCCGGGCCGCGCGCCGCGACGCTCGGCATCGCCGACGCGCTGTTCGAGCCCGCGGACTTCCTCGAGCGCTCGCTGGAGTGGGCCGTGGGCGTCCTCACCGGCGAGGGGACCGTCTCCCGGCCCGAGATCGACCGCTCGGCGTCGGACGACGGCATCGCCCGCGCCCGGGCGATCGTCGCCGGCCGCACCCGCAACGCCTCCCCCGGCGCGGTGCGCACCGTGGAGCTGCTCGACCTGGCGCGCAACGGCGTCGGCGACGAGGCCTTCACCAGGGGCACCGCGGCCGAGGACCAGGCGCTGGCCGACCTGCTCATGAGCGACGAGCTGCGGGCGAGCCTGTACTCGTTCGATCTGGTCAACAAGCGGGCCAAGCGGCCGGCCGGTGCGCCGGACCGGTCGCTGGCCCGCACGGTCAGCAAGGTCGGCGTCGTCGGTGCGGGCCTGATGGCCTCGCAGCTGGCGCTGCTGTTCGTCCGCCGGCTCGAGGTGCCCGTCGTCCTCACCGACATCGACCAGGCGCGGGTCGACAAGGGGGTCGGCTACGTCCACACGCAGCTGCAGGAGCTGGCCGCCCGCGGCCGGCTGTCGAGCGACAGGCTGAACCGGCTCACGGGGCTGGTCACCGGGGCCCTGGACAAGGCGGCCTTCGCCGACGCCGACCTCGTCATCGAAGCGGTCTTCGAGGAGATGTCGGTCAAGCAGCAGGTGTTCGCCGAGGTGGAGGCGGTCGTCTCGCCCGAGTGCGTGCTGGCGACCAACACCTCGGCGCTGTCGGTGTCGGAGATGGCCTCGAAACTCGAGCACCCGGAGCGCGTCGTCGGGCTGCACTTCTTCAACCCGGTGGCGGTCCTGCCGCTGCTCGAGGTGGTGCGCGCCGAGCGGACCGACGACGCCACGCCGGCCACCGCGTTCGCCGTCGGCAAGGCGCTGAGGAAGAGCTGCGTGCTGGTCGCCGACGCCCCGGCGTTCGTGGTGAACCGGCTGCTCACCCGCTTCCTCGGCGAGGTCACCGCGGCCGTCGAGCAGGGGACGTCGGTGGCCGTGGCCGACCGCGCGCTGGACCCGCTGGGCCTGCCGATGACGCCGTTCGAGCTGCTGACGCTCGTCGGCCCGCCGGTGGCGCTGCACGTGGGCGAGCGGATGCACGAGGCCTTCCCCGACCGGTTCGCCGTCGGCGAGGGGCTGCGGAGGATGGTCGAGCTCGGCAGGTCGTCGGTGTACAGCGAGCCCGGCGTCGTCGACCCGGACCTTGCCGGCATCGACGCCGGCGACTCCCCGCTCACCGAGGAGCAGGTGCGCGAGCGGGCCGTCGAGGCGCTGGCGCAGGAGATCCGGCTGATGCTCGACGAGGGCGTCGTCCAGGCCGTGCAGGAGATCGACCTGTGCATGATCCTGGGCGCCGGCTGGCCGTTCTGGCTGGGCGGGATCTCCGCCTACCTGGACCGCGCCGGGGTCTCCGAGCGGGTCACCGGCTCGCGGTTCCTGCCGCGCGGGGTGGCCTCCCTCCCCGCCTGAGCGAGGGCCGACGACGGCCCGGGACCAACGTGGGGTCCCGGGCCGTCATCGGCCCGAGACGTCCTCCCGCACCGCGGCGCGTCCTCCCCGACCGCCCACCGTCAGGGAGGACGCGCCATGATCAGGTCCCCTGATCGTGGCCCGGGCTCAGCGGAACTTGTGGGTGAGGCTGTCCATCGTGCGGCCGACCGAGGCGATCTTCACGTGCGAGAGCCCGCTGGTGGCGCCGGCTGCCAGCATCGCCTCGTGCGCCGCCCGCAGCGTCGCCCAGACCTCGTCGGCCTCGCCCTCGAGGGTCGTCCCCAGCGCGCCGACCTCGTAGCGCAGACCGGAGTCCCGGATCACCGCGATCGCGGCCTCGACGTGGGCGTGCGGGTCGTCGGGCGTCCCGGCCGGCGAGGGCGCGACCTGGATCTCCGCGATGACCGTCACGGCCGCTCCTCGACCGCCTCGGCCATGCTCCCCTCGGCGCGCTCGGCGAGCACCGCCGTCCACTCGGCGATGCGCCGGGCGACGTCCTGCTCGGTGAGGCCGGCGTCGGCCAGCACCTGGCCGACGCTGCCGTGCTGGAGGAACTGCTGCGGCAGGCCGAGGGCCCGCACCGGGACGTCGGTGCCGCGGTCCTGCAGCGCCTGGGTCAGCGTGGTGCCCACGCCACCGGCCCGCCCGCCGTCCTCGACGGTGACGACCAGCCGGAAGCCGTCGGCCAGCGCCACGAGCTCGTCGGAGACCGGCAGCACCCAGCGCGGGTCGGCGACGGTCACCTCGATGCCGTGGTCGGCGGCGCGCTCGGCGGCGGCCAGGCACATCGGCACCATCGAGCCGACGGCGACCAGCAGCACCTCCGGCCGCTGCCCGCGGCGCAGCACGTCGACCGGCCCGCGCCGCTCCAGCGCCGGGAGGTCGACCGGCGGGGTGCCCTTGGGGAAGCGCACGACGCTCGGGCCGTCGGTCACCTCGACGGCCTCGCGCAGCGCCTCTCGCAGCGTCGGCTCGTCCCGCGGTGCGGCCAGCCGCAGCCCGGGGACGACGGAGAGGATCGACATGTCCCACATGCCGTTGTGCGAGGCGCCGTCACTGCCGGTGACCCCGGCCCGGTCCAGGACGACGGTCACCGGCTGGCGGTGCAGCGCGACGTCCATGAGCAGCTGGTCGAAGGCCCGGTTCAGGAAGGTCGAGTAGACCGCGACCACGGGGTGCAGCCCGCCCATCGCCAGGCCCGCGGCCGAGGTGAGCGCGTGCTGCTCGGCGATGCCCACGTCGTAGGTGCGCTCCGGGAAGCGCTCGGCGAAGGCGGCCAGACCGGTCGGGTGCAGCATCGCCGCGGTGATCGCGACGACGTCGGAGCGCTCGGCGCCGATGCGCACCAGCTCGTCGGAGAACGCCGTCGTCCAGTCGCGGCCGGCGCTCACGGTGCTCGCCCCGCTGTCGGGGTCGAAGACCCCGGTGGCGTGCCAGGCGTCGATCTGGTCGGTCTCGGCCGGCGGGTAGCCGAAGCCCTTGGTGGTGACGGCGTGCACGATGACCGGCCCGCCGAAGGAACGGGCGCGGCGCAGCGCGGACTCCATCGCCCGGATGTCGTGGCCGTCGACCGGGCCGAGGTACTTCAGGCCGAGGTCCTCGAACATGCCCTGCGGGGAGAGGACGTCCTTGAGGCCCTTCTTGATGGCGTGCAGCGCGTCGTAGAGCGCCGACCCCAGCACCGGGGCGCGGTGCAGCGCCTGGCGGACCTGCAGCAGCGCCTGCTCGTAGCCCGGGCGCAGCCGCAGCGTGGCCAGCGCGTCGGCGACCCCGCCGATCGTCGGCGAGTACGAGCGGCCGTTGTCGTTGACGACGATGACCACCGGCCGGTCCTGGGCGCCGGCGATGTTGTTCAGCGCCTCCCAGGCCATGCCGCCGGTGAGCGCGCCGTCGCCGATCACGGCGACCACCGGGCGCCGGTCACCGCGGACGGCGAAGGCCTTGGCCAGCCCGTCGGCGTAGGACAGCGAGGTCGAGGCGTGGCTGTTCTCCACCCAGTCGTGCTCGCTCTCGGCCCGGCTCGGGTAGCCGGAGAGACCGTCGCGCTGGCGCAGCCGCGTGAAGTCCGCCACCCGGCCGGTGAGCATCTTGTGCACGTAGCTCTGGTGGCCGGTGTCGAAGACGACCGGCTCGCGCGGGGAGTCGAACACCCGGTGCACGGCGATGGTCAGCTCGACCGCACCGAGGTTGGGCCCGAGGTGCCCGCCGGTCTTGGCGACGCTGGTGACCAGCGCGTCGCGGATCTCGGCGGCCAGTGCCGGCAGCTGTTCGGCCGGGAGCGCCTTCAGGTCGTCAGGGGTGCGGAGCGATCGCAGGAGCGACACGAGGGGGGTGCGTCCTCTCCATCGGCGGCAGGTGCGGCGTTGCGACGGCCGCCGATCAACTGTAGACGCGTGCGGCCGACCTCTTCCGGGCGAGCGCGTGCCCGGGGCCCGCGCTCAGAGCCGCGGTACCCAGCGTTCCCCGCGCAACGCACCGGCCACCGCCTCGACGCCGCGGGCGGCCGACGCCAGCCGCGCACCCTCCCGCTCGTAGGCCGCGATCGCCGCCTCCATCGCGTCGGCCGGCAGGTCGTCGGCGAGCTCCACCCGCACGGTGCGCCAGCCCGCCCGGGCGGCCTCCAGGCCCGCGGTGACGTGGTCGCGGGCGAAGCGGGCGAGCAGCACCGGGTAGCGGCGCAGCACCTCGTGTGCCCGGTAGTCCGGCGGCACCAGGTCGAACAGCCAGGCCACCGCGGTGTGCTCCCAGTCGGGGGCACCAGGTGGCCGCACGGCGGCGGGCCATCCCGGGGGCAGCGTCGGGTCCACCGCACCAGTCTGCCGCACCGCTCGAACAGGCGTTCGACGCGGCGCGCGGCCACGAGGACGGCGGCCCTCCTGCGGGGGGCAGGAGGCTCCGTCCTCAGGAGGTGGGGCGCTTGAGCCAGAACTGCTCGAATCCCCAGGTGCCCGCGCCGCTGGAGTGGTAGCTGACCAGCTCCCAGCCCTCGCTGCCGAGCCGGTTGAGCACCGAGCTGGTGTCACCGGCCTGGCGCTCGAGCTGCCCGCCGGGGAGCTTGACGCTCACCCCAGCCCGCTGCGACTCGGCGTCGTTGGCCGTGATGACCGAGGCGTACTCCCAGGTGGTCACGGAGGGCCACGGTAGTCGGTCGCGCGATTCACACCGGGACCGGTCGATCCGTTCCGTCCGGACCCTTCCGTCACGGCGCCACCCCGGTTACCGTCACCAAGAGCTCCCGGCCGAATGCACTGCGTGTGCACACCGCGTCGGGGCTCTCCGGGCCGCCGGGTCCGACATCTGCCACCAGCCGCACCCACCCGCCGAGGGGACCGCCCGCATGCTCCGCCCGTCGAGAACCCGCACCGAGGGCTCGCGCCCGCCCCGGGTCGCGACCACCGCCCTGGGGATGCTGTCCTTCATCGGCATGGCCGCCGGGCTGGGCGCCGTCGCGGCCGATGAGGGCGGGGTCCCCGGGCCCGGCACCACGGCCGTGCACAGCGCGGTCGACGCGTCGGCCACCGGCGTCGGGGACGCCGTCCGTGCCGGGCAGATCGGGGACGCCGCGCGCGCCGGCGAGATCGGCGCGGCCGCCCGTGCCGAGGGGACCGGGGCCCCGGTCCCCTCGCCGGCTGCCTCCCCCGCCGCACCGCCCGCCGGCGCCGCGACGCCGGAGGCCGGGACCCCGGCGCCCGCGGATCCGCCGGCCCCCGCGCTCGCCCCGTCGCCGGTGACCGGCACGGGGACCGCCCGGTCGTCCTCGGCCGCTGCGTCGGCCCCTGCTGCATCGCCGTCCGCCGCCGCGCCGGCTCCGGCGGCTCCGAAGGCCCCGGCCCCGGCCCCGGCACCCGCCCCGGCCCCCGCCGCGTCGTCCTCCGCCGTGGCGCGGCAGGCCCCCGTGCCCCCCGCGCCGGCGCCGGTCGTGCCCGTCGTCCCCCAGGCCGTGCCGGCGACCCCCTCGGCGGAGCCGACGCCGACCACCGCGGTGGAGGAGACCGACGAGCCCGCTCCGGCCCCGGACGCCGAGAAGAGCAGGAAGAAGAAGCGCGGCGGGGACTGACCCCGGCGGTCAGGCGGGTTCGAGCAGCGCGACGCACTCCACGTGCCCGGTCATCGGGAAGGCGTCGAAGCCGCGCAGGGCGGACAGCCGGTAGCCACCCTCGGCGAAGGCCGCGACGTCGCGCGCCAGTGACGCCGGGTCGCAGGCGACGTAGACGACCGCGCGCGGCCCGGCCGCGGCGAGCACCCGGCTCACCGCGGCCCCGGCACCGGCCCGGGGCGGGTCGAGGACGACGACGTCCGGTGCCCCGGCCAGCTCGGCGAGCAGTTCGGTGAGCCCCTCGGCGTCCACCTCGCCCTGCCAGACCTCCGCCTGCGGCAGCGCGGCGAGGTTGGCCTCGGCGGCGGCGCAGGCGGCCTCGTCGGCCTCCACGCAGACCACCCGGCCCGCCGGACCGGCCGCGGGCGCGACCGCGCCGCCGAAGAGCCCGGCCCCGGCGTAGAGGTCGAGCACCGTCTCCCCCGACCGGACGCCGGCGAACGCGGCGACCGCCCCGGTGAGCGCGTCCGCCGCGGCGGGGTGGACCTGCCAGAAGCCGGTGCCCTCGACCTCCCAGTCGCGTCCGGCGGCCCAGCGCGCGGCCCGGCCGGCCGGCGCCGTGCCGTCGTCCCGCCCCGCCCCGTCCTCGCCGGCGCGCAGCACCCGCGTCGACTGCGGCCGGCCCCGGCGGTCCAGCCGGGTGGTGGTCACGGTGCCGGCGGAATCGACCGCGACGTCCACCGCGCCGGCGCCCGGCCAGCGGCGGCCGAGGACGGCGGCCGCGGCCGGCTCCACGGTGATCGGGCAGTCGTCGAGCAGCACCAGGTCGTGCGAGCGGTGCCGGCGCAGCCCCGCGGCCCCGGCGCGGTCGACGGCGAACCGGGCGCGGGTGCGCCAGCGCAGCGGACCGCCGGGCAGCGCCTCGACGACCAGGCCGCGCACGACGGCGTCGTCCTCCGGCAGCCCGCCGAGCCGGGTCAGCTGCTCGCGGACCACCTCGGCCTTGAGTCGCAGCTGCCCCTCGTGCGCGACGTGCTGCCAGTCGCAGCCGCCGCAGCGCCCCGGACCGCTGTAGGGGCAGGGCCGCGGCACCCGGTCGGGGGCGGCCTCGAGCACCTCGACGGCGTCGGCGCGGCAGAAACCGGGCTGGCGGTCCTCGGTGACCCGGACGACGACCCGCTCGCCGGGCAACGCGTGCCGCACGAAGACGACCCGGCCCTCGTGCCGGGCCACGCAGTGCCCGCCGTGCGCCACCGGTCCCACGGTGACCTCGAACTCCCGGCCGGTCCAGCCCCCGCCGCGGTCGGGCCGAGCCCTTCGGCCCCGCTGCCGGGGCCTGCGGCGAGCCTCGATCGGGTCCCGCCCTGAGCTCGCGAAGGGTGGGGAGGACGGGGTCCTTCCACGGTGGGGGGCAGCGGGGTCTTCATCCATAGGGGGTCGCCTCGGAGGGGTCGGTGATCCCGCGCCGCAGGTCCCCCGGCGCCGGTCCGGCGCCGCGGCCGTCGTCGTCGCGGCCGATGGAGCTCTCCAGCTGCCAGGGCACCGTGGTGATCATGACGCCGGGCTGGAACTGCAGGCGGGCGCGCAGCCGCAGCGCGCTCTGGTTGTGCAGCACGTTCTCCCACCAGTGGCCCACCACGTACTGGGGCACGAAGACCACGACCAGCTCCCGGGGGCTGACCCGGCGGATGCCCTTGACGAAGTCGACCACCGGCCGGGTGATCTCGCGGTACGGGGACTCCAGCACGGTCAGCGGCACGGGGATGTCGTAGCGCTCCCACTGCTGCTGCAGGGCCCGCGTCTCGGCGTCGTCGACGTTGACCGTGAGCGCGGTGAGGTGGTCGGGCCGCGTGGCCCGGGCGAAGGCCAGCGCCCGCAGCGTCGGCTTGTGGACCTTGGACACCAGCACGACGGCGTGCACCTTGCTGGGCAGCAGCCGCGAGTCGGTGTCGGGCACCAGCTGCTCGGCGACGTGCGAGTAGTGCCGGTTGATCGCCTTCATCAGCAGGAAGAGCACCGGCATCACCAGCAGGACCAGCCACGCCCCGCGGGTGAACTTCGTGACGACGATGATCAGCAGCACGACCGTGGTGAGGCTGCCGCCGACGGCGTTGATCGCCTGCGACCGGCGGATGCGGGCGCGGGCCTGCGGGTCGGTCCCCGAGCGCAGCTCGCGGTTCCAGTGCCGGACCATGCCCCACTGGCCGATCGAGAAGCTGGTGAAGACCCCGACGATGTACATCTGGATCAGCCGGTTGACGTCGGCGCCGAAGGCGGCGATGAGCAGCGCGGCGAACCCGGCGAGCAGCAGGATGCCGTTGCTGTAGACCAGCTTGTCGCCGCGGGTGTGCAGCTGCCGGGGCAGGAAGCGGTCCTGGGCCAGCACCGAGCCGAGCAGCGGGAAGCCGTTGAACGCGGTGTTGGCGGCCAGGATGAGGACCAGCGCGGTGGCGGCCTGGATGTAGAAGAAGCCCGGCGAGGTCGGCCCGCCGAACACGGCCGCGGCGATCTGGGCGATGACGGTCCGCTGCGGCTCGGTCTCGCAGGCGGTGAAACCCACCAGGTCGCAGGGGTGCTCGGCGTACCGGACGTCGGCGAAGAGGGCCACCGCGGTGACGCCGGAGAACATCACCGCGGCGATGCCGCCCATGAGCGCGAGCGTCGTGGCGGCGTTGCGGCCCTTCGGCGGCTTGAACGCCGGCACGCCGTTGGCGATCGCCTCCACCCCGGTGAGCGCGGTGCACCCGGAGGCGAAGGCGCGGAACACGAAGAACAGCAGCGCCACCCCGGTCAGCTGCTCGAAGCCCGGCTCGGGGGTGATCGAGTAGCCGGCGCTCTCGGCGGTGATGTCGTCGCCGAGGAACTGGCGCAGCAGCCCGGTGCCGACCATCACCAGGATGCCGGAGACGAACAGGTAGGTCGGGACGGCGAAGGTGCGGCCGGACTCGCGGAGCCCGCGCAGGTTGGCCGCGGCGAGCAGCGCCACCAGGCCCACGGCGATCGCCACGCGGTGCTGGTCCAGGTCCGGGAAGGCCGAGATGATGTTGTCGGTGCCGGCCGCGACGGACACCGCGACGGTGAGCACGTAGTCCACGAGCAGCGCACTGGCCACGGTCAGCCCGGCGAACTGCCCGTGGTTCTTCATCGCGACCTCGTAGTCGCCGCCGCCGGAGGGGTAGGCCCGCACCACCTGCCGGTAGGAGAGGACGACCGTCACGAGCAGCAGGACGACGGCGAGCGCCAGCCAGGGTGCCAGGTAGAGGAACGCCGTCCCGGCCAGCGTCAGGACGATGAGGATCTCCTGCGTGGCGTAGGCCACCGAGGACAGCGGGTCGCTCGCGAAGATGGGCAGCGCCAGGCGCTTGGGCAGCAGGGACTCCCCCAGCCGGTCGCTGCGCACGGGGCGGCCCAGGACCAGGCGCTTGGGGAGTTGTCCGAGATCGGACAGGGTCGGCACGGCGGCGATGGTACGGACGCGCGGCTCCTCCGCGCCCCCGTCCAGGGGGTGAGTTCCGGCGCTGCGGATCGCGGTCCGGTCAGCGCCCAGGTGTAGCTTCGCGGCCGGACACGCGCGGGCGGGACGGCGCCGGCGCACCGTACCTGTGAGCTTGGGAGAAGCCCGTGCACGTGGTCGTGATGGGCTGCGGCCGCGTCGGGTCGGCGATCGCCCGCCGGCTCGAGGACGTCGGCCACAGCGTGGCCGTGATCGACCAGGACCCCGAGGCCTTCCGCCGGCTGGGCCCGGACTTCGCCGGCCGTCAGGTCACCGGCCTGGGCTTCGACCGTCAGACCCTGCTCGACGCCGGCATCGACTCCGCCGGCGCGTTCGCCGCGGTGAGCAGCGGCGACAACTCCAACATCATCAGCGCGCGGGTGGCGCGGGAGACCTTCGGCGTCCAGCACGTCGTGGCCCGCATCTACGACTCCAAGCGCGCCGAGATCTACGAGCGGATGGGCATCCCCAGCGTCGCGACCGTCCCGTGGACGGTGAACCGGCTGCTGCGCGAGCTGCTCTCGGTCAAGGTCAGCGAGCTCTGGCGGGAGCCGACCGGGCAGGTGCTGCTGATGCGGGTCACGGTCACCGAGCCGTGGGTCGGCCGGCGGCTGGCCGACCTGGAGGCGGCGTCCGGGGCGCGGGCCGCCTGGCTGGTCCGCTTCGGCGAGGCCCAGCTGCCCACCGCCGCCACCGTGCTGCAGGACGGCGACCAGCTCGTGGTCGCCTCGACCGACGCGATCACCCAGCGGGTGCACGAGGTGGTCGAGCAGGGCCCCGCAGGAGGGGGACACTGATGCGGGTCGCCATCGTGGGCGCGGGCGCCGTCGGGCGCTCGATCGCCGGGGAGCTGCTCTCCAACGGCCACGCCGTGATGCTCATCGAGAAGGACGGCCGCAAGGTCCGCACCCGGGCGGTGCCCGGCGCCGAGTGGGTGCAGGCCGACGCGTGCGAGGTCTCCTCCCTGGAGGAGGCGCAGCTGGCCACCTGCGACGTGGTCGTGGCCGCCACCGGTGACGACAAGGCCAACCTCGTCGTCTCGCTGCTGGCCAAGACCGAGTTCGCGGTCAACCGGGTCGTCGCCCGGGTCAAGGACCCGCGCAACGAGTGGCTCTACACCGAGGCCTGGGGCGTCGACGTCGCCGTCTCGACGCCGCGGGTGCTGGCCGCGCTGGTCGAGGAGGCGGTGACCGTCGGCGACGTCGTCCGGCTGATGAGCTTCCGCAAGGGCGCGGCCAACCTGGTCGAGATCACCCTCGCCGAGGACACCCCCTGGGCGGGCAAGCCGCTGCGCGAGGTGCCGCTGCCGCGGGAGACGGTGCTGAGCGCCGTCCTGCGCGGCGACCGGGTGATCACCCCGACCCCCGACGAGCCGCTCGAGGTCGGCGACGAGCTGCTGTTCATCACCCACGCCGACGTCGAGGAGCAGTTGCAGGAGGTGCTCTCCCCCGCCCCGTGAGACCCCCTCCCGGACCGGGGCCCTCGCTCAGGCGCCCGGCTGCGGATCCGCGCGGTGCCGGTGCAGCCGGGACACCACCCACAGGGTCACCACGACCTCGACGGCGGTGACCGGCAGGCCGAGCAGCAGCGAGGCGGTGCCCAGCAGCTCGACCTCGTCGGCGCGGTAGAGCACCCACTGGACGGCGACGCGCACCAGGAAGACGACGCCCCACATCAGCGTCAGCCAGGAGTAAGCGCGCACCATGCGGGAGTCGTCGCGCCAGTGCCGCTCGGGCGCGGGGTCGGCCGGGCGCTCGCCGGTCGCGGGGTCCGGCGGCGGCCGGTGGTGCAGCGTGGCGTTGACCCGGTGCATCCGGCGGCGCAGCCCCGGCATCGACTGCGACGCCATCGTGCCCAGGTGGCTGGGCGCGAGGAACTCGGCGACCACGCCGACCAGCGGCCAGCGGAAGGCGATCGAGCCGATCAGCACCACGCCGAGGGCGGCGTTGCGGATCAGCCCGGGGACGAAGAAGTCGCGGGCCTGCCCCGAGGCGGCGGCGATCGCCACCGCGATCGCGACGCCGAAGAGCCCGCTGAACGCCTGCTGCACGCTCTCCCGGCGCACCAGGCGCAGCCCGAAGAGCAGCACGGCGACGCCGAGGGCGGACCAGATGCCGGCGCGCAGCCCGGCCAGGGAGTTGGCCACGATGAAGGCGACCGTGGGCAGCGTGGCGTCGAGCATGCCGCGCCAGCCGCCGAGCTGGTCCAGCACCAGGTGCCGGTCGAAGGCCACGCCGGGCGGCCCGGCCGCAGCGTCGTCCCCGGGGCGTGCCGGACCAGGACGTCCGTCCCCCTCGGGTGCAGCCGTCACCCGGCGCTCAGCTCGTACCGGGGGTTGTAGATGACCTGGCGCCCGTCGAAGGAGGCGAAGCGGCCGTGCGCGCTGAGCGTGCGGCCGGGCTCGATGCCGGGGATCCGCCGCCGGCCGAGCCACACGAGGGTGACCGAGCCGGAGCCGTCGAAGAGCTCCGCCTCCAGGGTCGGCACCGTCTCCCGCGGGGTGTAGACCACCGACTTGAGCCGGCCGGTGACTTTGACGACGGCGCCCTTGCGGCAGGCGCTGACCGGCTCGCAGCCGGCGTTCGCGGAGTCCGCGCGCAGCTCCTCCGCATCGATGGTCTGGTCGTCGGCGGTCAGCCGCTGCAGCGTCCGCGTGAACCAGCCGGCCTGGCGTGTCTGCGTCACGGTTCCAGCGTAGATCGGCCGCGGGGCACCTCGGCGCGGGCTCGCAGCCAGTCGCGCACCAGCGCCCACGGCTCCCCCGCCGGGTCGATCGGCACCATGTGGTCACCGGGCACCAGCCGGACGTCGACGGCGACGCCCTGGGCCGCGGCGGCCTCCGCGTAGCGGGCGCTCTGCTCGGCCGGGACGGTCGTGTCGCCGGTGCCGTGCACGCACAGCAGGTCGGCACCGGCCGGGACCAGCCGCACCGGGTCGGCCGCCGCGTAGCGATCCGGCGCCTGCTGCGGCTCGGCGCCGAGCAGCTCCTGCACCGCCCCGCCGCCCAGCCGCTGCGCCGCGGCGCGCTCCAGGTCGAGCACCCCCGCCTGCAGCACGGCCGCGGCCACCCGCACCCGCGGCCGCGCGCCCGGCACACCCTTGGGAAGTCGGTCGCGGCCGGCGGCCCACGCGGCGAGGTGCCCGCCGGCGGAGTGCCCGACGACCGCGACGCCGGCGAGGTCCAGCCGGCCGCTGTCCGGCAGCTCCGGCAGGAGGTCCACCGCCGCCGCGACGTCCTCGAGGGTGGCCGGCCAGCCGCCGCCGGACCTGACCCGGCGGTACTCGACCGCGACGGCGGCGAAGCCGGCGTCGGCCAGGTCGGCCGCGAGCGGCCGGGCCAGCTCGACGCCGAACGCGGCCCGCCAGAAGCCGCCGTGCAGCACGACCACCACCGGTGCAGGACCGGCGCCCGCGGGCAGGGTCAGCTCGACGAACTGGTCGGGGTGCGGCCCGTAGGCGGCGCGCACGACCCTCACGGGCCGGGCGGGGTCGGGGGCGGGCTCCCCGGCGGACGGACGGCCTGCTGCGCGGCCAGCTGTGCGGCGGCCTGCGGCGGCAGGGTCAGCGGGAGCGGCTCGCGGACCGGCATCGGCGCGGTCCCGCGGACGACGACGATCTGCCGGAACGCCTGCTCCAGCGCGGCGGCGGCCTCCGGGCGCTCCGCCGCGGAGCCGCTGATCATGCCGCGCAGGAACCAGCGGGGCCCGTCGACGCCGATGAAGCGCGCCGGGCGGCGCACCGGCGCCGGGGCCGGCTGGCCGGGCTGCGCCGGCGGGTTCGCCCGCACGAAGCCGGCCAGCTCCGGGCCGAAGGGCCCGTCGACCTCCTGCAGTGACCCGCCCTGGCCGGAGGCGCTGCGGGCGAGGTCGGCGCGGATCTCGTCCCAGATGCCGCCGGCCCGGGGCGCGGCGAACACCGCCACCTGCAGCAGCGAGTCGCCGTAGCGCAACGTGGCGCCGATGACCTTCTGCTGCGCGTTGACGTCGACGCGCAGCTCCGTGCCCGCCACCGCGGGCAGCCGCAGCGAGCCCAGGTCGATGCGCGCGGTGCCGTCGTCGGGGGCGTCCGCGGAGTCCCACGGGCCGGTCGTCTCCGCGACCTCGCGGACCTTGTGCTGCGGCTCCGGCGGCACCCCGCGCTCGCGCAGGCTGCGGTCGATCCGGTTGCGTCGCCGTCCGAACGGCATGTCAGTCGGTTCCCTTCGCCGAGACGGGAGCGTGCCCGCCGGTCGACCCGTGGCCCCCCACCCCGCGCACGCTCTCCGGCAGCTGCTCGACGGGCACGAAGCGGGCGCGCACCACCGGTTGCACCACCAGCTGGGCGACGCGGTCGCCGCGGCGCAGCGTCAGCGGCGTGGCCGGGTCGAGGTTCACCAGGTTGACCTTGATCTCCCCGCGGTAGCCGGCGTCGATGGTGCCCGGGGCGTTGACCAGCGACAGCCCCACCCGGTGGGCCAGGCCCGAGCGCGGGTGGACGAACCCGGCGTAGCCCTCGGGGATGGCGACCGCGACCCCGGTGCCGACCAGTGCCCGCTGCAACGGCGCCAGCTCGAGGTCCTCGGCGATGGCCAGGTCGGCCCCGGCGTCCCCGGGCAGGGCGTAGGCGGGGACGGCGTCCTCCGGGGAGGTGAGCCGCACCGGGACCTCCACCTCGGGAACGGCGGGGAGGGAGGGGTCGGGCACGTCCGCGACCCTATAAGGACCCCCTTGCCCCAGCCCCTCACCAGCTCGGGCCGGGACGCTGCACAGCGGCCGGGTCCTCGCCTCAGGAGCGGGACCGGCGCAGGTCGGCGAGCACCCGGCGGGCCAGCGTCTCGGTGGCCCTCCGGTTGGCCCGGCCGCCGAGCGCCGCACCGACGAGGAAGGGGGCCGCGCCCGGGACGCTGCGGGCCATCCGCCGGGTCATCCGGCGGCTGAGCGTGCGCAGGCCGGCCGAGCCGAGGACGACGCCCAGGCCCGGGACGACGGCGTCCTCGACGGCTCGCTGCCGGGTCCAGCTGGACAGGTAGGCCAGTGCCCGGTCGCGGGCGTCGCCCGGCGCGGGCCGGCCGTACAGCTCGTGCAGCTCGCCGAGCAGGACGACCTCGACGGCGGCGGTGAGGACCGTCTCGGCGCCGAGCTCCAGCGGCAGCGCCAGCAGCGAGGGCGGGGCGATCCAGTGAGCCGCCGACAGCCCGCCGGTGGCCGCGCCGATGCCCGCCGTGAGCTTCGCGGCCCGCGCCACGAGCGCGTCGGCGATCTCGTCGTCGGAGGCGCCGGGGTGGACCGCGCGGAGGCGCCCCGCGTCGCGGATCGGCAGCCGCGGAGCGGCAGTGGTCAGCAGGTCGCCGAGCAGGGCACCGGGGGTGCGGGTCCCACCGCCGCCGTCCGGACCGGACCGCGGCCCGCCCGGTTCCGCGGTGCCGCGGCCGGCGCGGGCCCCGGCGGCCGCGACCGCGGCGACGACGTCGCGCAGAGTCGCCGCGGTCGAGCGGCGGCCGTCCGGCGCGGCCTCGGTCGTCCCGCCCACCAGACCGGACGCCGCCTCGGCCAGCAGTCGGCCGGCCCGTGCGAGCGGGCCCTCCTCCGCGGGCGGGGCCGTGGGTCCACCGGCCGCGCTGGCCGCGACCGGTCGCGGCGGCGGGACGTCCCGCGCCGGACCGGTGCGCTCCCGGTGATCGGTCACTGGCCCTCATCCCTCCGGTCGACGTGTCGTGGTGCGGCCCCGTTGCAGGGTCCCGCCGCGAGCCTGGTGAGGTACTGGAACGGCCCCGCGTCAGGGTCCCGTCCCGAGCCTGCGAGGGGACGGGGGGACGCGGGGTCCTTCATCAGGCGGCGCAGTCGCGGCAGAACAGCTGGTCGCCCTTGGTGGCGGCCAGCCGGCTGCGGTGCTGCACCAGGAAGCAGCGCGAGCAGGTGAACTCGTCCTCCTGCTTGGGCAGCACGCGGACGGTCAGCTCCTCGTTGGACAGGTCGGCGCCGGGGAGCTCGAGGTTCTCGTTGAAGTCGGTCTCGTCGACGTCGACCGACGAGGACTGAGCCTCGGCGCGGCGGGCCTTGAGCTCCTCGAGCGAGTCCTCGCCGAGCTCGTCGGCCTCGTTGCGGCGCGGGGCGTCGTAGTCGGTGGCCATGGGAAGTGCCCCTCCTCCGGGGTTCTCGCGGGCGCGGCGCCCGCAGTTGTGCAGCGGCGCGCTGCGGCGCCGTTGTGGTGTCCGGTCGCCGGGGCGACCGGGGGTCCGGGGACCGGTGACCGCAGGGCGGGCACCGGCCGGTGCTCGTACGACCGCGCCGCCGACCTCACCGGCGGACGGCGGGGCACACCGGCACGGTCTGACCGGCGGACCCCCCAACGTCGCGCGGCCCCCGTTTGTGCCCGGCGCGCGAGGGGGGACCACCTCACGGCCGGACCGTGTCGGACGGGGCGCGAAGCGCCAGAGGTTACCCTGCGCCCGTGTCGACTCCCGTGGGTGCTGATCCGGCCGTCGTCGGGCCCTACCTGGCCTCCGTCCTCGGCGACGAGCGGTGGTCCAGCGTTCGCGTCGATCTCATCGCCGCGGGCATGTCCAACCTCACCTACGTGGTGACCCCGGAGGGCGGTTCGGACGACGACGCGGTCATCCTCCGGCGGCCGCCGACCGGCGCGGTCCTCGCCACCGCGCACGACATGGCGCGCGAGCACCGGGTGGTCTCCGCGCTGGGCCGGACCGCCGTCCCGGTGCCGCGCACGCTGCACCTGTGCACCGACACCGCCGTGCTCGGTGCGCCCTTCTACGTGATGGAGCGGGTCGTCGGCCTGCACGTCGTCGACCGGATCCCGGCCGGCTACGCCGACGAGCCGGCCCAGCGGCGGGCGATCGGCGAGGGCCTGGTCGACGTCCTGGCCGACCTGCACGCCGTCGACCACGAGGCGGTGGGGCTGGGCGACTTCGGCCGGCCCGAGGGCTTCATGGCCCGGCAGGTGCGCCGCTGGACCCAGCAGTGGGACGCCACCCGCGACCGCGAGCGACCCGGCCTGGACGCCCTCGCCGCCCGCCTGGCGCAGACCGTGCCCACCACCCAGCGCGACGGGATCGTCCACGGCGACTTCCGGCTGGACAACTGCCTGCTCGACCCGCAGACCCCCGGCCGCATCCGCGCGGTGCTGGACTGGGAGATGTCCACCCTCGGCGACCCGCTGGCCGACCTCGGGATGCTGCACGTCTACTGGCCGCAGGCCGGTGAGGAGAGCGTCGCCGGGCAGAGCACGGTGACCGCGCTGGAGGGCTTCCCGACCCGCGCGGAGGTCGCGGCGCGCTACGCCGAGCGCAGCGGCCTGGACCTCACCGACCTGCCCTGGTACGTCGCCTTCGCCTACTTCAAGTTCGCCGCGATCGTCGCCGGGATCGTCGCCCGCTCGGCCGCCGGCGCCATGGCCGGCAAGGACACCGCCGGGTACGCCGACCGCATCGACCCGTGCGTGCAGCGCGGACGCGCCGCGCTCGACGACGGTGCGATCTAGGTACCCCGCGCCGCCCTAGACTCCCGGCCAACGCCAGGAACCGAGGGGGACCAGAGCCCGTGAGCGCGCCGCCCACCGACCGATCCGCGGTCCGTCCCCGGAGCGGCCGCCGGCCGATCCCGCCGCTGGTCTTCCTGCTGGTGCTCGCCCTGGCCGCGCTGGTCGTCTGGTGGAACGTCTTCGACACCGAGGGCGAGCTCGAGGCGCAGGAGGCCGAGGCGTGCGCCAGCGCCTCGGCGGCACCGCCCTCGCTGGACCCGACCACGGTCACGCTGCGCGTCTTCAACGCCACCGACACCGGCGGCCTGGCCCAGGAGGTCGCGGCGTCGCTGCAGGAGCGGGGCTTCGTCGTCGAGGAGATCGCCAACGACCCCACCGAGCGTGAGGTCACCGGCGCCGGCGAGCTGCGGCACGGGCCGCGCGGCAACGAGGCCGCCGCCTACGTCGCGCTGTTCGTGCCGGGCGCCGGCGACTTCCCCGACACCCGGGCCACCGCCACGGTCGACTTCGTGATCGGCCCCGAGTTCACCGGTCTGGCGTCGCCGGAGGACGTCGAGGCAGCGCTCGGCGCCGCCGCCAGCGCGACCGCCGCCTGTTGATCGAAGGACTGCGCTGCCCCCCGCCACTCACCGGCCCCGTCCGGGGCACCGCCCCGAGCCTGCGAGGGCTGGGGAGGACGGGGCCCTCCTGCTGGACGGGGCCGTTCCCTCAGCTGCGGGCGTGCAGCCGGGCGAGCAGGGCGAGGAACTCGTCGGCCACCGACGGCGCCACGGCGATCCCCAGGGGCTCGGCGAACGGCTGCCCCGCCAGGCCGGTGACGACCACGCCGGCCTCGGCGGCCACCAGGGCGCCCGCGGCGAAGTCCCACCGGTTGAGGTGCATCTCGTAGTAGGCGTCGACCCGGCCGGCGGCCACGGTGCACAGGTCCAGGGCGGCCGAGCCGTGCCGCCGGATGTCGCGGACCTGCGGCAGCAGCCCGGCGACCACCGCGGCCTGGGCGCGGCGCTGCTCGGCACGGTAGCCGAAACCGGTCGCCACCAGGGCCCGGTCCAGCGAGGCCGGCCGGCTGCCGGTCAGCCGCACCGGGTCGGCACCGGGGAGCGTCAGGTGCGCGCCGCCGCCGGCGATGGCCGAGAACAGCTCGCCGGTGGCCGCGTTGAGCACCACGCCGGCCACCGCCTGCCCGTCGACCTCGGCGGCGATGGAGACCGCGTACGCGGGCAGGCCGTAGACGAAGTTGGTGGTGCCGTCGATGGGGTCGACGACCCAGCGCACCCCGCTGGTGCCGGTGCGCTCGCCGCCCTCCTCCCCCAGCAGCCCGTCGTCCGGGCGGGCACCGAGCAGCCGGCCGGTGACCAGCTCCTCGCAGGCGCGGTCCACCGCGGTGACCATGTCGACCGGGCTGGACTTCACGTCGACCTGCTCGCCGGCCGAGGCGCGGCCACGCGCGACCAGGTCGGCCGCCTCCCGCGCGGTCGCGACGGCGAGGTCGAGGAGGGCGGCGGGCTCCGGCGCGGTGGTCACGGGTCGATCCTGCACGAGCGGGGCTGCCGCCGACCGGAGCGATCACTACCCTGACCGCGTGCTCGGGTTCGGCGTGGACATCGGTGGCAGCGGCATCAAGGGGTGCCTGGTCGACCTGGACAAGGGTGAGCTGCACGGTGAACGGCTGCGCATCGAGACGCCGCAGCCCTCGCTGCCCGATCCGGTGTACGACGTCGTGGGGCGGATCGTCGACTCCTTCCGGTGGGAGGGCCGCATCGGCGTCACCTTCCCCGGAGTGCTCAAGGGCGGGGTCGCGCGCACCGCAGCGAACGTCGACAAGAGCTGGCTCGGCACCCACCTGGCCGAGGGGCTGGCCTCCCGGATCCCCGGCACCGTGCAGACGCTCAACGACGCCGACGCCGCCGGGATCGCCGAGATGCGCTACGGCGCCGGCCGGGACAAGCGGGGCGTCGTCCTCATGCTGACCTTCGGCACCGGCATCGGCAGTGCCCTGTTCACCGACGGCGTCCTCGTGCCGAACACCGAGTTCGGGCACATCGAGGTCGACGGCGAGGACGGGGAGAAGCGCGCGTCGGCGTCGGCCCGGGAGCGCGAGGACCTCAGCTACCCGCAGTGGGCCAAGCGGGTGGACCGCTACCTCGACGTCCTCGAGGCGGCCGTCTGGCCCGACCTGATCATCGTCGGCGGCGGGGTGAGCAAGAAGGCGCACAAGTGGGTGCCGCTGCTGTCGACCCGCACCCCCGTCGTCCCGGCGGAGCTGCTCAACGACGCCGGCATCGTCGGCGCGGCGCTGGCGGCCGAGGAGCGCATCGGACAGTGACCGTCTCGGCACCCCGCCGCCGGGTCGTCACGGAGGGTGAGAACGCCCCTGGACCTGGTGTGCTCCCCCCAGGTCGGGGGGCACCGCCTCCCGTGAACCGGTGGACCGACCGGAACCCGCCGTTACAATGGAAGAGCCTCGCCCCCGTCGCTCCCCAGCCGAGAGCCATCCCCCGCCTGCGCACCGGTGAAACCCGGGCCGCCCGTCGGGTCCTCTCCCGCTCCGGACGCCGGCCGAGGCCGCTGCCCGGGGACCAGACGGCCCCCCGGGGAACGCACCCAGCACGGGAAGGAACCTGAGTGCCCGCCGACCAGCCAGCACCGGCCAAGGCCCCCGCTCGCAAGCGGACGGCCAAGAGCGCGGCGAAGCCCACCGCTGCCAAGGGCGCCCGCAAGCCCGCCATCACGCCGTCACCGGGCGGCGGCGAGGGGGCCGTGCTCACCGCCGTGGCCTCCGAGACCTCCACGGTCGCGGTGGTCGACGCCGGCGGCGAGGGCCTGAAGCTCGATGAGACGGTCGTCGCCACCCCCGACGGCGTCGCCGAGGCCCCGACCGACTCCGAGGTCGCCGCCGCACCCGAGGAGACCGCCGAAGGCGGCGACTTCGAGTGGGACGACGAGGAGGAGTCCGAGGCCCTCCGTCAGGCCCGCAAGGACGCCGAGCTCACCGCCTCGGCCGACTCGGTCCGCGCCTACCTCAAGCAGATCGGCAAGGTCGCGCTGCTCAACGCCGAGGAGGAGGTCGACCTCGCCAAGCGCATCGAGGCCGGCCTCTACGGCGCCGAGCGGCTGCGCCAGGCCGAGGAGGAGGGCCAGAAGCTCTCCCCGCAGATGCGCCGGGACCTCAACTGGATCGTCCGCGACGGCGAGCGCGCCAAGAACCACCTGCTGGAGGCCAACCTCCGCCTCGTGGTCTCCCTCGCCAAGCGCTACACCGGCCGCGGCATGGCGTTCCTGGACCTCATCCAGGCGGGCAACCTCGGCCTGATCCGCGCCGTGGAGAAGTTCGACTACACCAAGGGCTACAAGTTCTCCACGTACGCCACCTGGTGGATCCGGCAGGCGATCACCCGCGCCATGGCCGACCAGGCCCGCACCATCCGCATCCCGGTGCACATGGTCGAGGTCATCAACAAGCTCGGCCGCATCCAGCGCGAGCTGCTCCAGGACCTCGGGCGCGAGCCCACCCCGGAGGAGCTGGCCAAGGAGATGGACATCACCCCGGACAAGGTGCTGGAGATCCAGCAGTACGCCCGGGAGCCGATCAGCCTCGACCAGACCATCGGCGACGAGGGCGACAGCCAGCTCGGTGACTTCATCGAGGACTCCGAGGCGGTCGTCGCCGTCGACGCGGTGAGCTTCACGCTGATGCAGGACCAGCTGACCAGCGTCCTGCAGACGCTGTCGGAGCGGGAGGCCGGCGTCGTCCGGCTGCGCTTCGGCCTCACCGACGGCCAGCCGCGCACGCTCGACGAGATCGGCCAGGTCTACGGCGTGACCCGCGAGCGGATCCGGCAGATCGAGAGCAAGACGATGTCGAAGCTGCGCCACCCGAGCCGCTCGCAGGTGCTGCGCGACTACCTCGATTAGGCGCCGGCCGCCTGCTGACCTGTTCTGGCAGGTCAGCAGGCGGGTCGCGGTGTGGGGCGGCGCTCAGCTCCGTGCATGTCGCTGGTGGTCCCATGTCGCTGGTGGTCCGTGGAACATGGGTGGCAGCCTCGTCTCGGGGTGGTGTCGTCGGCTGACAGTGAGGATGTAGACGAGGCCTGCCAGTTCTTCCGGTGGCCGATGGCGTGCTCTACGCGGTTCCCTGCGCGGAGGCGGCCCGGCGATCGGCCTCGTGCCCCGCGGCAATGGAGGGAAAGCCGGGATCTGGTTCTTCCGCCGGGTCATGGCGGGACCGACGGTCATTTCCCTCGGCCGGCAGGGATGGGGTGGTTGCCGCGGATCAGGTCCGTGGGGTCGTAAGCGCGCTTGACCCGGCGCAGCCGCGCCCACGTCGACTCGTCGAAGAACTGGCGGGCATCGGCGGGTTCCTCGACGAAGTTGGCGTAGTACCCGACGCGGTGGTCGGCCAGAGATGCGGTGACCCCCTCGAGGGCTGCATCGACGGCGCGGGACGACGCCTCGTCGGTGACCACGCCCACCCCGAGCACGCAGAGCTCGCCAGGCAACGTCGCCACAGCCCCTGCCCCCGACGGAGGGCGGCCCAAGGCTCCACCCATGTGTCGGAGCTGGGCGATGGCCAGCGGTGCTCCCGGCCGCATGTCGACGGCCGCGACGAACTCGTCGATCGCCTTCGGCGGCAGCGCTCCGACGAGCTGGTGCCCAGTGCGGTAGGGCAGCGGCAGCGGCGGATCCATCGCCAGCTCGCTGAGCCCGACCGGCGGCACGGTCGCGAAGGTGTCGATCTCCGGGCCGAGTGCCACCAGGTCGCGCAGCAGATCACGGCCGACGGCCGCCTTCCCGAGGAACGCGCCCGTCACGACGGTGAAGGCCCGACCGCGCAGTGGCGCGGGAATCGCCTCCTCGGGCGGAAAGTTCATCAGGGCGGTCCAGGTCATGAGCTCGTCCGGGAGGCACGGGAGGAGCCCGTGCCAGGTGTGCAGCACCTCCGAGGCACGCCCGGCCGGGAAGAACAGCGCTCCGGCGTACAGCTCCTCCACGGGCTGCACCGCGAATTCGACGGCGGTGACGACGCCGAAGCTCCCCCCGCCGCCGCGCAGCGCCCAGAACAACTCGGGCTCGCAGCTGGAGTCGGTGCGCACCAGCTCGCCGTCGGCCGTGACCACCTCGAGGGCCTGCACGGCGTTGCACTGCAGCCCGTGCCGGCGGGCCAACCAACTCACCCCGCCACCGAGCGTGTACCCGACGATCCCCACGTCGGGCGATGAGCCGTGCAGGGCGGCCAGGCCGAGTTCGGACAGACGTGGGACCACGTGCTCCCACTTCAGGCCCGCGCCGACCCGCACCCTGTGACCGGCCGGGTCGATCGACAGGTCGGTCAGCCGGGAGGTGTTGAGCAGCAGCGTGCCGTCGAGTGCGCCCAGGGGCCCAGCGTTGTGTCCGGTGGACTGGGCCGTGACCCGCAATCCGCGGCGGCGCGCGTACCCGATCGCCGCCGCGACTTCCCGCTCGTCACCGGGACAGGCGATGGCAGTCGGTTGCTGGTCGACCAGCAGGTTGAAGACCTGCCGTGATGCGTCCCAGCCGGCATCACCCGGATGCAGGATCGGGACCGCCGGGGACTCCGGTTGCCGGAGGTCGAGGGTGGACATGACTCCTCCTTGACTCGCGCTCTCGTCGGGACGACGTCGACTCAGAGCGCGTCGACTGCTGCACGGATACGGGCGGAGGAGTGGGCACTGCAGGATGACGGCGTGTCGCGCCGGGTGACGTCCCCGCTGGTCGTGTGACGACCTCGTGCATGGTCAGCGGGAGGGCCTGCTCGTGAGGAGCGGGGCAGGGCCGGAGGGTGTCGCGGAGCCTGTCCGGAGCCGCCGCGGTCGCCGATCGCCGGGCGACCGGACTGTCCCGGGAGGTCCCGGCTGAGCTGGCCGCCGAGCCGGGCCCGCGCTGGCAGGCACGCCAGGACGCGCGGCGGGCCGATCGGCCGCGCCGGTGGGCGATCGGCCCGGCGCTCGGCACCGTGGGGTGCCCGGCATGGGATGGCATCCGGCCGGCGGAGCCGCTCGGGCCCCGCCGCGCTGGTCGGTGCACGTCGACCGCCCATGACACCTCCAGCGAGCACGGGCCACCCGTGGGAGCGCGCACCTCAGCGCGCCGGCCCGCTTCCTGCCCGCTGGGTCCACCGGGCGGTCAGCGGATCGCCGGCGAACTCGCGGGTTCCGCTGGTCACCGTCCCGCTTCCGGCCCGTCGTCTCCGGCCCCAGCGGCGAGCTGGCGTATGCGGCCGGCCACGTGGTCCCAGCTCCACCGCCGTACGGCCGATGTGCGGGCTGCCTGGGAGAGCGCTCGCCAGGACCCGGCGTCCAGGTCCAGCAGCTCGCGCAGCCGAGTGCGGAGGTCCTCGGCGTTCCCGCTGGTGAAGGACGCCAGGTGCCGCAGGTGCGGCGGATACTCGACCTCCAGGCCGGCCGCGATCTCGGCCAAGCCGGAGTGCCGGGCGACCAGCGGAGGTGAACCACAGGCCGCGGCCTCCGCAGCCACCATGCCGAACGCCTCGGGAAAGACCGACGGGACGACACTGACGTCGGCCAGCGGCCACAGGTGTGCCAGGTGGCGATGCTGCAGCGGGCCGGTGAACAGGACGTCCGGGCCGGCCAGAGCCGCCAGCTCGGCACGGGCCGGGCCGAAGCCCACCACCACCGCCCGCGCGTCCACCCCTTGCAGCGCTTCCAGCAGCAGCCAGACCCCCTTCTCGGCGCTGAGGCTGCCGACGTACAGCACCGTCTTGCGGTTCCCGCTCAGAAACTCCGCCAAGCGCTCGGCGTTGCCCACGTCGGGCAACCGCTCGTCGTGCCCTCCCGCCGGATGAGCCGGATCCCGCCGGCTCTCCTCGACGAGCGCGGCCAGGGCAGCGGCCCGCTCGCGGGGGCGCAGCGCCTCGACGTCCACGCCCGGAGGGACGACGGCGACCCGCTCGGGGTCTACGCCCACGAGCTCGCCGAGGACACCGGACACGTGGCGAGACCCGGCCAGGACGACAGCCGCGCCGGGGAGTGTCTGCCCGGCCCAGGCGCACAACTCGGCGTTCCCCCGCATGGCGAACTCCAGTTCCGACCCGTGCGCCTTGACGACGTACGGCAGCCCGGACGCCGCCCCGACCGGAGCACCGAGCAGCACGTGGTTGACCAGCAGGAAGTCCGCGGGGCCCTGCGCTCGTACGGCCGCCGCGTTGGCCGCCACGAACGCCTCCCGCTCAGCGGGGCTCATCTCGGTCAACAGCCGCGGCTGCACGTCCTCGTACGGTCCCATGACGAAGACCGGGAGCGGCCCGGGCAGACTCGGCCGGACGACCGCGGCGCCGCCCAGGTCGTAGCGCTCGGGATGCGGCTCCTGGCAGAGGACCACGACCTCGTGGCCCATCCGACTCCACGCGCGAGCGAGTTCCCGGGTGTAGACGTTGGAGCCGCTGCCCTCCAGGAGATAGCCGTGCCAGATCAGGATGCGCATCGGATCAGAGTGCGTGACGGACGCCTCCGCCGGCCGGTGTTCCGCCGACTAAGTTCCGGCTGATGATCAACCCGTGACCATGCAGCGGCCGGTGCGTGGCCATGATGCCGACTGAGTAGTTGGCTCGAGCGCTGCTGGGGTGCTTCGACTTCTATCCGTGGCGACACTGTTTCCGCTTCCGATCCGGCGCAGCGGTCGCTGCAATCTGGACTTTATGGCCGCCATGACTCATCGAAATCCGGGTGATCGGCGTAGGGCAGGGCCAGTAGACGCACGATGGCGTCTGTGTGTATGCGGAGCAGGAGCGCGCCCGGTTCATGGGAATCGACGCCGCAGAGTCTGATGATCCGCCGCTTGCTCTCACACTCGGCGAGGACGCGTGCCGCCATCGACCGCACGTCACTCCAGCTGTGCCCACCGGGAACGAGCCCACCCAACCACTTCACATGACGCAGAGCCGGCTCCATCCCCTGGGCGTGCCTCAGCAGATCACGAGCTGCCGCCTCCTCCTCGGCAATGCGGGCCAGGATGAAGTCGGCGAGGTCGCTCATACGTTCATCCTGGCGTCACGACTAACGACTTAGCATGGTTAGCTCGACGGCTTGCTCGTGCCGGGGCCAAGACGGGGCACGATTGTGGTGCGTCGAGGAGTTTGGCCCGTGCCGCCGCTGTCGCCGATCGCCGGGTGACTGGCCTGTTGCGGCCGCGGGTCGAGTCCCTCGGCGTGGTATTTGGCGGCTGCCGCGTGATCCTCGGTCTTGGGAAAGGCGGTGAAGGCCAGCACGTCAGGCCGGGCGCCTCGAGGTGGGCGGCCACCTTCGGCAGCTTGTCGGCCAGGGCGGCCAGCACGTGGTCGAACTGGGCGTGCACGGAGGCGGCGTCGGGTTGTTCGTAGACCGAGTGCAACAGCGCCCGCGCCCAGGTCCAGGCGTTCTTCGGGCAGACCGCCATCAGGTTGCCCGCGTAGTGGGAGCGGCAGCGCTGCCACCCGGCGCCGGGCAGGGTGGCCCCGATCGCGCCAACCAGCCCGGCGTGCGCGTCGGAGGTGACCAGCGCCACGCCGGTCAGGCCGCGGGCGGTCAGGTCGCGGAAGGACCCGAGCCAGCCGGCGCCGTCCTCGGCGCTGGTGACCTGCAGGCCGAGGATCTCCCGGTGCCCGTCGGCGTTCACCCCGGTCGCCACCAGGGCGTGCACGTTCACCACCCGGCCGCCCTCGCGGACCTTGAGCACCAGGGCGTCGGCGGCCACGAACGTGTACGGGCCGGCGTCCAGCGGCCGGTGCCGGAAGTCGGCGACCTGCGCGTCGAGCTCCTTGGCCATCTCGCCCACCTGCGACTTGCTCAGCCGGGTGATCCCCAGGGACTCCACCAGCTTCTCCATCCGCCGGGTGCTCACGCCGAGCAGGTAGCAGGTGGCGACCACGGTGGTCAGCGCCCGCTCCGCCCGCCGGCGGCGCTCCAGCAGCCAGTCCGGGAAGTACGAGCGCGACCGCAGCTTGGGGATCGCCACGTCCAGCGTGCCGGCGCGGGTGTCGAAGTCCCGGTGCCGGTAGCCGTTGCGCACGTTGGTGCGCTCGGACCAGCGGGCGCCGTACTCCGCGCCGCAGACCGCATCGGCCTCGGCCGACATCAGCGTGTTGATGAACGTGGTCAGCATCTGGCGCAGCAGATCAGGACTGGCCTGGGCCAGCTGCTCGTCCAGAAAGCGGGCAGGGTCGATACTGCTCGGAGCGGTCATCGCGTCGAACTCCTGGGGCTGTGAGAGGTATCCAGAAGATCACGCGGTGGCCGCCTTCACGTGCAGGGCCCGCTGCTCACCGGGGCCGTCGCACACCACCTTGGTGGACGCCACTCAGACGTGTGGTCTTTCGTGGTTCCGGAGGCGTTTCTGTTGGCCAGTCCGATCGCGGTCAAAATCTGACGTGGGTCAGCCCGAGGCAGATCCAGCACAGCGGCCATTCCTCATCCCCGTCGTCGGGCCAGCGCCAGTCGCGCGGGTCGAGCAGGGTCACCGGGGCCAGGCACAGGGCCCGGCCGACGATCAAGCCGGGGTCGCTGACCGCATGCAGCCGACCGGAGGGCATCTGGACGACCTCGCCGGACCAGTCCCGCGGTGCCATGCGGTCGGTGCCGACCGTCCATCCACTCCTATTGACCCTCATCCGGGATCCCTCACCGACCCCGCCCGGTCGAATGCGCCCGCCACGCCCGCGATACGACGACCACCAGGACGAAGCCGGCCAGCCGCTCCACCAGCCCTCGGTGCATCAGCCGGCCCGATGGTGGCGACCGGTTGGCGGCGACTCACCGCGCGCCTTGGAGCCGGCATCACGGTCATGCGCCAGCTGCTGCATGGTCGCGGACTTCTGCGTGATCTCCTCGCGCAGCGCGGTCAGCCGGGCGTACTCGTCGCGCAACCAGATCACCCCCAGCAGAAAGCCCGCTGTCAGCAGGACGAGCGGCGTGAACACAGCGAGGAGGAACACCAGCATCAGTCGTCACTCCCGCGTCGAGAGTTTCGGCCTGTGTGTCGGTCGAGGTCCATCCCGTACAGCTGACTCATCTGGTTCAAATCCTCGTCGAGCGCGGAGAACCCGGCCGTCAGCGCCACGTCGACACGGGCGCGCATCGCTCCTCTGACGGGCACGCACCATCTGCTGCTTGAGCTCGTACGAGCACCTCCCCTTGATCGGGCGGGGAGCGGCTAACACAGCCGACCCCAACAGGACACTGCAATGGACACCCCTACCGGCAATGGCAGCGCATCGGCGCACGCTGCTATCAGCCCTCGACCGATCGCGGCGGCCACACGCACACGTGCCATTGCTGTACCAAGCCACAGCCGGGATCCGCCGTCTCGTCACCTGACTGGGATGGCACCTCCGGCGGAAGATGTGACCCGCCCACCGCCCGAAGGGACGCGGCGGGGCGCCTCGTACGGCGGCGGACACCGCCGGCAGTCTGGAGGGCACGAGGGCGGACGGCCCCGGGGAGTCGAGGACACGTCGGCGGTCGCACGGGCCTGTGCCACGGAGGGGCCGCACTTCGGTCCGCGTCTCGCCAGCCGGCAGGACCGTGAGGCTCCGCCTCGCCGGAGCGCCCGAGCACCTTGCCGAGCGCCAGACACACGAGTACTGCGACCACGGTCCAGACGAGGAGACCGCCCGCGATCCACAGGACCCGCACATCTCCTCCAAGGCACCTGGACGACGAGCCCTCGCCGCACGATCACGGCTCGCATGGATGTGGGTCACATTCAGGTGAACCACCCGGGTGAACACGGCAGCCGAGTGCCACGCATGTGGAGACGGCTCGCGCACGACAGCCCGCCAGGGCTGCAAGCGTGATCCAGGACCAGCCGGACGAGGCAGCGTCGACGAGAACTCGTTACACCGGGCCGTGGCCGCCCTGCCAGCGCAAGCGGCCATCGTGATGCCGCTCGTCCCCGCCTCCTGCCCGTGTGGCGGTCGAGGATTCGTCCCACCGGTCAACCGTCTCATTCGGCAGGACACTGCTCAAGTGTTTGAGACGAAAGGTTCAGTTCCCTGGACGCCGACGCGAACCAATGATGTCTGGCGCGCGCTCCAGTCAGCGGTCGGAGCCGCATGCACTCAACCATGCCGTTGTGACTATCCGTGATGATGCAGAGTTGTTGGCCAGACAAAAGCGGTGCTGGAAGCCGTGAGGTGTGCGACGGCGCGAGTAGTCGGACTACGATCCGTCACTTGATGGACGCCTTTCAGCGAGCGGTGGCCGAGGCGCGACGCCAGCTCATCCACGACGAGGGACACAACGTCTCTGTGCGGGAGTTGATCCGCCGCGCGGGGTTCGACGACACCCGTCGGGCCTCTGTGGCGCGCCATCTCAACCCCAACCAACTGTGGCCCAAGGGGCACAAGGTGCCTCCGGACATCGTGCGGGCGCTCGCCGCCGTCCTTCCGATCAGCGAGTCCGACTTGATGAAGGCCGCGCAGGTCGCGGCCGGCTACCAGGCGCGCGGCGACGAGCAGCGGGACCTGGGGTTCGAGGTAGCGCGGTTTCTCGGGGACGAGGAGGTCCCGGAGGAGGAGAAGGCGCGGCTCCGGGCGCGGCTGCTGCAACTCATCGCGGAGGACCTCCAGCGATCCCGCGGGGAGTGACCCAGCCGCGGGAGCCGTGCAGGTACTTCCCTGCGTCCTCGACCCCCTCATGCGCCACCTTGTAGCGGCCAACTCGCATCAGTACCGTGAGTGTCTGCTCGACTCCGCGTTCGCCTCTGACCCCGGCGGACGGTTCCCCAGAGGACACTCTCTTGACCTCATTCGCGGACGAGGCTTGCCTCGAGGAACTCATCGCCGCCTTGTCCGGCTCAAGCGGACTGACGTCCGGCTCGTACGACCGGACCCTCTGCGGCGGCTCCGTCGAGTTGCGCTCCCGGCCCTTGGGAGACAGGGCCGTGTGCGCAGCCATCACGGTCAACGGCGTCCTGTGGGTGTTCATCGATCCCGACAAGCCCGACGTGCTGGAACAGGCCCGGGACATGCTCATCGAGGGGCGCGCGTGCTCCAGGTCATCGGCGCCACCCGAGGCCAGTGCCTGAGCGTCAATGGCCTTGATCGGCCTCGTCCCGGCTGACCGACCCTGCCGGCCAGGCGGCGCGGTCAGTCTTTCGCCCCGTCGGTTAGGAGGACTCCTCCCGCGGGGCAGTTGTCCACAGTGAATACGTGAGGCCCGAGCGGCCGGCCATCGGGACCACGGCTCTTCGCCGGCATCCCGATCCCTCGGCTCTCGTTCACCGTGAGGATCCTGATTGTCGCGTAGCGAAGGCCGTCGTGCCCTCCAGCGTCCTCACCAGCCCCTACAGGGCCGCCAGCGTGGCCTCCGGTGACGTCCCCGCCGGATGTCGGGAGTCCGCGTCCCTGGGGGTGCTGACGAACAGGAGACTTCATTCAAGAGAATCCGTGCAGGGCTGCCTCGCTGGAGATGAACTCAAGGGAGGGACGCGGCCTCGTCCCCATGACGGCCGACCGCTCCCTGATGGCGTGGCGCGGCTTGCCGCGCACGAGTCGTGGGCCAACACGGCCGACCCCAGTGGGCGGACGGCGCCGGCACGTCGCGTGCTGCTGGATCGTTCCGAGCGCCAAGTCGACCCCGACGGGGTGCTGTCGCCGGCCGAGCGGGCACACCGAGCCGGGCACGCTCGCAAGGCCTACTTCGTGTGCCTCGCGCTGCGGTCGGCACAGGCGCGATGCAAGACGCCCGCCGTCGAAGATGTGGACGGCGGTCCGAAGGGTCTGGACGAAGATCGGCCGCAGTAGTCCGGCGCACCGACGTCGTCGGTGTCCTACTCCACCCCGAAGCCTTGCCGCGCCCCGCCGGCGCCGTGCTGGTTGAGGCCCACGGCGAACAGCACGTCTCTGACCGCCGCTACCTCTCCGAAGGCTCCATGGCCCAGCGCGACTGACCGGCCACGGAGGTGGCGCAGCCGGCCCTGATCGCGTCATAGTCACCCCACCGCTGACCAACACGGTGAGGACTACACACATCACTCAGCGGGACGTCACCTGATTCAGCATGCTTCGGGACTTGGAAACCTCACCCCATGCCTCATCTGCTCTCGCTTCCCGACGACGCCATTCTGGCCGATGTGTTCCGGCGGTTCCCCGACCACGCTGCACCGTTGGCCGACTACGTACAGCGGCTGATGCGCGGACCCTCGCCGCTGTCAGTGGCTCAACGCGAGCTCATCGGGGCCTACGTCTCGGGACTGAACGCCTCGGGGTATTGCCAAGGCGTGCACACCGCAATCGCGGCGTCCCAGGGAATTGAGGAGCAGTTGGTCGCTGCGCTGATCGACGATCTCGCCACGGCGCCGGTCGAAGAGCGGATGCGCCCCGTGCTGGCCCTGGCGCGCACGCTGACCCTGACCCCGGCGAAGGCCGGTGACGCCGAGGTCGCGGCGGTCTACGCCGCCGGCTGGGACGAGCGGGCCTTGCACGATGCGGTGAGCGTCTGCGGACTCTTCAACATGATGAACCGGCTGGTCGAGGGCCTGGGCATCACCGGGACGCCGGAGCAGCACCGGGCGGCGGCGAAGCGGCTGACTGGTCCCGCCGGGTACATGATGACCCGACGGTGAGCATGGCTGGGCAGCCTGTTGATGAGGGGCTGGGCTCGGTGGCGACGGGCGTGATCATGGGCCCGACGATCTTCCTGCCTTGAGTCCACTCACGACCTCGTGCATGGGTTAGCGTGACGCCTTGCTCACGCTGCGGTGAAGGAGGGAGCAGGGTCGAAGCGTGTCGAGGAGTCTGCAAGGCCCGCGACAACCCGGTCGAGGCGCTGGTCTTCACCGACCCGGCCGGGCGGCTGCTGTTCTGCGGATTGACCCTCTCCGGCTCCCTCCCCAATCTGACCCAGGCCTGCCAGGCCAACCTGGTCGAACTCCTGGCCGTCATGCCGGGCATCACCCTGCTCCCCGACACCGGCTACCAGGGCCTGAGCGCCCAGACCGCCGGTGCGGTGCTCACTTGGCGACCGGCCCGGCGGAAGAACCAACTACCCGTCCCACCCGCTCTCGCCGCGGCACACGAGGCCGCACGCCAGACGCACGCGTGCAGCGGATCCGCGTCTAGCACGGCATCAGCTATCTGAAGCACTGACGGGCCATGACGCGGCCCTGGACCGACACGAGCACTTCGACACCATCCTGCCCGCGGTCGCCGGACCGGTCTTCGCTCAGGAACGAGCCCCACGACCTGACCAGCTTCACAGCCCACCGAGAGCTCCACCGTCCGGCACCGCCGTAGTTGCACCCGCCCTGACCGGGTCAACGACCACCCGCCGCTCACCATGCACGAGGTCGTTGGAAGCAGAGCGCCCGTGACGTTGCCGGCGCTGAACGGCCTTGCGCATCGACGAGGCGCTGAGCCGGGACATTGAGGACTCGACGTCGGGAGAGCTACCGGGTGCCGAGGGACCTGTCGGCCCAACGGCGCATCGACAAGGGGCCGGAGACGCCGGCCTCAACGCTGCGCTTGCGGAGCGACCGCGATGAGGATTGCTCCCCATCCAGCATGTCCCTTATGGCGCAGCTCGCGGATCGCTTCGGCGATCATCGGCCATCCGGTCTGGGCACGCTGTCCACCCTCGCCCTAGGCGATGAGCGCCACCGCCATGACCATCGGCAGCGAGACGACCGAGGCCACCGAGGTGACCATCGTCAGGGTCTTGAAGGTGCCCTGGGTGGACAGCCCGAGCAGCGACTTGAACATCCAGAAGAAGTTGCTGTTGACCTGCAGGGCGAACATCGCGCCCGAGGCGATGGCCAGACCGATGACCAGCGGCGCGACGTTGATCGACCCGAGCACCGGGCCGATGATCCCGGCGGCGGTGATGGCCGCCACCGACACCGACCCGATCGCCAGGTGCAGCACCGCCGCGATGAACCAGGCGAGCAGGATGCTGAGGATGACCGGTGCCCCCGCGTCGGCGGAGAACAGGCCGGCCAGGATCGTGTCCAGCCCGGTCTCCCCGATCACCGCACCCAGCGACCCGCCGATGCCGGTGATCAGCAGGATGGCGCCGGTGGTGTGGAAGCCCTCGCTCATCGCGGTGTCCGTGCCCGCCGAGCCCAGCGCGCGCCGGCACAGCCCGTAGGCACCGACCAGGCCGACGAACAGCGCGAAGTTCGCGTCGCCGAGGAAGGCGATGACGTCGTTGGAAAACTCCAGCAGCTCGGCGAAGGCACCGAACGCGATCAGCACCAGCGGCACCAGGATGGGCAGCAGGCAGACCAGCAGCGCCGGCGCCGCGCTGTCGTCCTCGACCAGCTCGGTGGTCTCCTGCTCCACCATCGCCTCATCGACGTGTTCGTCCCTGGCCGGATTCCAGTACCGGCCGCGCAGCAGCACCCGGAAGACCAGCGTCGTCACGAGCGCGGTCACCGGCCCCAGCACCAGGCCGTAGAGCAGCCAGGTGCCCAGCGGAATCTGCAGCAGGCCGGCGATGGAGACCGCGGCCAGCCCCGGAATCACGAACACGTAGCCGGCGAAGATCCCGGTGCCCAGCGCCCCGGACATGTGCGGCAGGCCGGTCCGGCCGATGAACGGCGCGGTCGAGCGCGCCACCGGAGAGGCCAGCACCACCTGCACGTCGACGTAGATCGAGGGGAAGATCGTCGCCATCGCCGCCGTCATCGCGTACGGCAGCCGGGGCGCGCCGACCCGGTCGACGAGCATCGTCACCATCTTCCGGAAGGCGCCCATCGCGTGCAGCATCGCGCCGATCAGCACGCCGAAGCCGATCAGCAGGCCGACCTCGCCCATGATCTCGCCGAAGCCGGTGGTGATCGCGGTCAGCGTCGCCGTGAAACCCACCCCGGTCGCCAGGCCGAGATAGAGCGACCCGATGATCAGCGAGATCACCGGGTCGATCCTGATCCTGATGATGAGCAGCACGATGACGGCGATGGCTATCGCGGTGTGCAGCACGACCATGACCTGCTCCTCCCGATACGGGGAGTGGCGAGGTCACGCGCCGTCGCCACATGGACTCCACACCATGGCACCGATCGGGCCGGTCGAGCGGTTCGGCGCGGATTCGATGCGCCCGGCGGCCGGCCCGGATCGCCACCGCCGCCGGGTGGCCGCCCCCGCCGGGACAGTTCCGCCCCCC
>NZ_FRDM01000074.1 GCF_900143215.1 Geodermatophilus obscurus
CGTCCTGGCCGCGGCCATCCAGCAGCTCACCGGCTACTTCACCGAGACCAGCCGCAAGCCGGTCAAGGACATCGGCCGCAGCTCGCTGACCGGCCCGGCGACCGTGATCCTCTCCGGCATCTCCCTCGGCCTGGAGTCCGCCGTGTACGCCGCGCTGCTGATCGGCGGTGCGGTCTACGGCGCCTTCCTCATCGGCGGCGGGGCGGCCCTCTACGCCGTCGCGCTCGCCGGCTGCGGTCTGCTGACGACGGCCGGCGTCATCGTCGCGATGGACACCTTCGGTCCGGTCAGCGACAACGCGCAGGGCATCGCGGAGATGTCCGGCGACATCGACGAGGAGGGCGCCCGGGTGCTCACCGACCTCGACGCCGTCGGCAACACCACCAAGGCCATCACCAAGGGGATCGCCATCGCGACCGCTGTGCTCGCCGCCACCGCCCTCTTCGGCTCCTACAACGCCCAGATCGCCGTCGCCCTCGACGTGGCCGGCGGCACCCTCGGGAGCGCCTTCAGCCTGGTGAACCCGAACAACGTCGTCGGCGCGGTACTGGGTGCCGCGGTCGTGTTCTTCTTCTCGGGGCTGGCGATCAGCGCGGTCTCCCGTGCTGCCGGGCGAGTCGTCTTCGAGGTCCGGGAGCAGTTCCGTACCAAGCCCGGGATCATGGACCGCACCGAGCGGCCGGACTACAGCGCCGTCGTCGACATCTGCACCAAGGACTCGCTGCGCGAGCTGGCCACCCCTGGTCTGCTCGCCGTCCTGGCGCCCGTGGCGGTCGGTTTCGGTCTCGGCTTCGGCCCGTTGGCGGCCTACCTCGTCGGCGCCATCGCGGCGGGCACCCTGATGGCGGTCTTCCTCTCCAACTCCGGCGGCGCGTGGGACAACGCCAAGAAGATGGTCGAGGACGGCGCGTACGGCGGAAAGGGCAGCGAGGCGCACGCCGCCACGGTGATCGGTGACACCGTGGGCGACCCCTTCAAGGACACCGCAGGCCCGGCGATCAACCCGCTGATCAAGGTGATGAACCTGGTCGCCCTGATCATCGCGCCGGCCGTCGTCGGACTGTCGGTCGGTGACGACGCCAACACCAGCCTGCGCGTCCTCATCGCCCTCGGCGCCGTGGCGATCATCGTGGTCTCCGTCGTGATCTCCAAGCGTCGGTCGGTCGTCGTGGGCGGCGCCTCCGCCGACAGCTCGACCTCGCTGACCACCAGCGTCCCCTGACCGCACGCACCGCACACTGCGGCACGGGCGCGCCGACCGGCGCGCCCGTGCCCGGTTTGTGGACAGCGATCTGCGATGTGGACGGACACCCGCGGGACGGCACCCGCCCGGCCTAGCGTCCCGCCGCACCGGTCCCGCTGTGGGCCCGGACAGACGCCGGGAGGTCCTGACGTGTCCGCAACGATCGCCGCGGAGTTCGACGCCATCGACGCGCTGGCCGCCGAGCTGGCCGGCCTCGCCGCCGAGCTGGCCGGAGAGGCGCAGCTGTGCCGCTCCACCGCGGTCTCCCTGGGGACGGCGGTCAGCGGGCCAGCCGGCGAGGGCGCCGGCGCCGCGGGCTCGGGGTGGGGCACCGCCCTGGAACTGCTGGGCCAACAGACCGGAGCGCTCGCCGCCACCCTGTCCGCGGCCGTCGACTCCTACCGGGCGGCCGACGCAGCGCTGGCAGACCGGGTGCTCGCCGGGCGCCACACCCCGGCCGTCCGGTGAGCGCCCCCACCCTCGCCGAGGTCGCCGGGTGGGACGTCCCGCTGCTGCGTGGGGCGGTCTGGACCCTTGACTCGGTCGCCGCCGGGCTGCCGGCCTGGCGGGCCCGGGTCGAGGCCGTCGGCCGCTCGCTGGAGGACGCCTCCTGCTGGTACGGGCCGGCCGCGCAGTCCGCCGGCGCCGCGCTCGTCGACGTCTCGACGGTCGCCACCGGGGTCACCGCGGCCCTGGACGAGTCCCTCGAGCACGCGCAGCGCCTGCTGGCCGAGGCGGAGACCGCACAGGAGCTCGCCGAGCGGGCCCTGGCCGCTGCCGCGTCGATCCCCGTCGTGCTCGACGGCGCCGGGCGGCTGGTCGGCCCCCTGCCGGTAGACCCCACGGGAGAGGCCGACGCGGTACGGACGGCTGCTGTGGTGCGGGTCGAGGCACTGGCGGCCGACGCCCTGGCGGCTGCCGGACGAGCCGGCCTGGGGGCCGGCGAGGCAGTTGCCGCGCTGATGGGCCTCGGGATCGGTGGGACTCTCGCCCCGGCCACCTTCGAGGACCTGTCCTGGTTGGTGGCAGTCGAGGACGCATCGACTCCAGCGCCTCCTCCCAGCGGGAACGACCCCACCGCGGTCGCCGCGTGGTGGGCGGGTCTGTCAACGGCTGCGCGGGTGAGCGCCATCCACGGGCGCCCGAGGCGGATCGGCGACCTCGAGGGCCTCCCGGCCTGGGCCCGGGACCGCGCGAACCGGCTGGTGCTGGACCGGACCCTCGTGACCCCCCGCAGAACCGGTGGCCCGCCCGTGCCGGGACAGGCGATGGCCGTGTCCGTGGCGGCGGAGATCGCCCGTCGGGAGGCATCGGGCGAGGAGGTCCAGCTCCTCCAGTTCGATCCGGGCGCAGGGCTTACGGCCCTCGGCCTCGGCGACCTCGACACAGCCGGGTCCGTGGCCTTCGTCGTCCCCGGGATGCTCAACTCACCCGAGCGCACCCTCGACGACGTGGTGGCCGCTGCCGACACGGTCGCCGATGCCGGTCGCGCCGCCGATCCGGGACTGGCGGTGGCCGCGGTGGCCTGGTTCGGCTACCGACCTCCCCTGGGCATCGGTGCGCTCGGCACGTCGATCAGTCGTGAGGGCGGCCGTGCCCTGGACAACGCGCTGGACGGTCTCTCCGCCGCTCGAGCTGCCGATCCCGTCCGGGTCGTCGTCAGTGCGCACAGCTACGGGACTCGGGTGGTCGGTGCCGCCGCCGCGGCACCTGGCCCGATGGCCGCCGGTGCGGTGATCCTCAACGGGAGTCCAGGCATGGACGGGAACGCCCGCAGTCTGGAGGTCGCGGAGGTGTACGAGGCCTCGTCGCCCGTCGACCCGATCACCTGGTGGGACGCGCACGGGGAGTACGCGACCTGGGATGACGACTTCGGAGCCGTCGAGCTCCCCACCGGCCAGGCGATGCACGGGGAGTACTACGACGCCGACCACCCGACGCGGGCGGTGATCGGCGAGGTGGTGGCCGGAGTCCGTGAGCCGGCATGACCCGCCGGGGCCCGGGAACACGGCACGACCCTCGGCCATTGGAGCGGGTGACGGCACGCCCACGGTCGGTCGCCACCGGGCTCCCGGTCGGCCCCGTGGCCTACCGTGGCGTCGCCGAGGGCACGCGGACAGCGACCGCGTCGTCCGGCGCCGGACCACCGGCGCCTGCACCGAGCACCACCGACAGGAGCACCGTGGCACCCACGAAGACCACGCACACCGGCACCCGGACCGCCGCGGCGACCGCCGGGGGCACGAGCACCCCTGCCCGCCGCCGGACCGCCGCCGGCGGTGGACGGCCGCTGGTCATCGTGGAGTCCCCGACCAAGGCCGGGAAGATCGCGGGGTACCTGGGCAACGGCTACGTCGTCGAGGCCAGCGTCGGGCACATCCGCGACCTGCCGCGCAACGCCGCCGACGTGCCGGCCGAGCACAAGGGCGCGTCCTGGGCGCGGCTGGGTGTCGACGTCGACAACGCCTTCGAGCCGCTCTACGTGGTCAGCCCCGACCGCAAGCAGCAGGTCAGCCGGCTCAAGCAGCTGGTCAAGGACGCCAGCGAGGTCTACCTCGCGACAGACGAGGACCGCGAGGGCGAGGCCATCGCCTGGCACCTGGTCGACACGCTCAAGCCGCGCGTTCCGGTGCGGCGCATGGTCTTCCACGAGATCACTCCGGAGGCGATCGCCCGCGCCGTGGCCAACCCGCGGGAGCTGGACACCGCGCTGGTCGACGCGCAGGAGACCCGCCGCATCCTCGACCGGCTCTACGGCTACGAGGTCAGCCCCGTGCTGTGGAAGAAGGTCCTGCCCAAGCTCTCGGCCGGGCGCGTGCAGTCGGTGGCGACCCGGATCGTCGTCGAGCGCGAGCGGGAGCGGATGGCCTTCCGTTCGGCCGACTACTGGTCCCTGGAGGGCACCTTCGCGGTCACCGGCCGGCGCACCAGCACGGACGAGGGCGAGCCGACCACGGTGCGCGCCCGCCTGGTCAGCGTCGACGACAGCCGGGTCGCCACCGGCCGCGACTTCGACCCCGCCACCGGACGGGTCACCGGCGAGGTCGTACACCTCGACGAGGCCGGCGCCCGCGGTCTGGCCGCCCGGCTCGAGGGCCGGCAGGTCACCGTCAGCCGCGTGGACGAGAAGCCCTACCGGCGGCGCCCGTACGCACCCTTCACCACCTCCACGCTGCAGATGGAGGCCGGCCGCAAGCTCGGCTGGTCCTCGGCGCAGGTCATGCGGGTGGCGCAGCGGCTGTACGAGAACGGCCACATCACCTACATGCGCACCGACTCGACCAACCTGTCGAACGAGGCCCTCAACGCCGCCCGTACCCAGGCCCGTCAGCTCTACGGTGACGCCTACGTGCCGGCCGAGGCGCGCCGCTACGCCAAGAAGGCCAAGGGCGCCCAGGAGGCGCACGAGGCGATCCGGCCCGCCGGTGACAGCTTCCGCACCCCCGGTCAGCTCGCCGGCCAGCTCGCCCGCGACGAGTTCCGGCTCTACGAGCTGATCTGGCAGCGCACCATCGCCTCGCAGATGGCCGACGCCGTCGGGCAGAGCGTGAGCATCCGGCTGGCCGGACGCAGCAGCACCGACGAGGCGGTCGAGTTCACCGCCAGCGGCCGCACCATCACCTTCCCCGGCTTCCTGCGCGCCTACGTCGAGTCCCGCGACGAGGGTACCGCCGGCGACGACGACCACAGCAGCGACGACGCCGAGCGCCGGCTGCCCCGGGTCGAGCGCGGCCAGCAGCTCGACACCCGGGAGCTGGAGGCCAAGGGTCACTCGACGACCCCGCCGTCCCGCTACACCGAGCCGAGCCTCGTGGCGCGGCTGGAGGAGCTGGGCATCGGCCGGCCGTCCACCTACGCGTCGATCATGCAGACGATCCAGGACCGCGGGTACGTCTGGAAGAAGGGCTCGGCGCTGGTACCCACCTTCGTGGCCTTCGCCGTGATCAACCTGCTGGAGCAGCACTTCGCCCAGCTCGTCGACTACGACTTCACCGCCTCGCTGGAGCAGGAGCTCGACGAGATCGCGGCCGGCGACCTGGGCCGGGTCGACTGGCTCACCGAGTTCTACTTCGGCGGCGAGGGTCGGCACGCCGGCGGCATCGCCGCTTCCGGCGGACTCAAGTCGGTGATCGGCCAGCGGCTGGAGGAGATCGACGCCCGCGGGGTCAACTCCATCCCGCTGCAGGCCACCGGGCCGAACGGCGAGCCGGTCGTCGTCCGGGTCGGGCGGTACGGGCCCTACCTGCAGGTCGGTGGCGAGGACGGCCCCCGGGTCAGCCTCCCCGAGGACCTCCCCCCCGACGAGCTGACCCAGGACAAGGTCGAGGAGCTGATCGCCGCGCCGTCCGGCGACCGCACGCTCGGCACCGACCCGGAGTCCGGGCTGCCCGTCGTGGTCAAGGCCGGCCGGTACGGCCCCTACGTCACCACCGTGGTGCCCGAGGGCAGCAAGGAGGCCCCGCGCACGGCCAGCCTGTTCTCCTCCATGTCGCCGGAGACGGTCACCCTCGAGGACGCGCTGAAGCTGCTCACGCTCCCGCGAACCGTCGGCGCCGCACCCGACGGCGAGGAGATCCAGGCGCTCAACGGCCGCTACGGGCCGTACCTGAAGAAGGGCACGGACTCCCGCTCGCTGGAGTCCGAGGACCGGTTGTTCACCGTCACCCTCGACGAGGCGCTGGCGGTCTTCGCCCAGCCCAAGCAGCGGGGTCGCCGGGCCGCCGCCGCGCCGCTCAAGGAGCTGGGCGCCGACCCGCTCACCCAGGGCACGGTCACCGTCCGCGAGGGCCGGTTCGGCCCGTACGTCACCGACGGCGAGACCAACGCCAGCCTGCGCAAGGGCGACGACGTCGAGAGCATCACCCTCGAGCGCGCCGCCGAGCTGCTGGCCGACCGGCGCAGCAACCCGAGCACGAGGAAGCCCACC
>NZ_FRDM01000088.1 GCF_900143215.1 Geodermatophilus obscurus
CTCGAGCCTCCGGCGGTCGCCGCCGTCCCGACACCACCCTCCGTCCACCCGGGGCGGGCCGGAGGTCCCTGGGCGACACGGGGGGCGGGCGGTACAGGGACCTCCGGCCGGACGGGACGGGACCTCCGCCGCATGGAGGACCTGCGCCCCTCGCCCCCGCGCTGCGGGTCCGGGACGCTCCGTACCGGCCGACCGTCCCGGGCGGCGGGCCCGCCGAGAGGAGCGCACGATGGCTGCCGAGGCCCCGATCCCTCCATGGCATCGGATCCGGGCGTCCACGCCGGGCCGCGGTCCGCTCGGGCGCGGCTCGGACCTCCTGCGGTTCGCGGCGCGGGTGGTGCCGGTCCTGGACCTCAGGACACCGCACCGGCCTGGTGGCTGCGGGCGTGGTCCAGCCGGCGTGCCTGCGCTGGGGACGCCGGCGCCGAGCCCCGCCAAGTGCGCCCGGCACGCCGGACTCGGACCGGAAGACCCTGCTCCCCCGGGCCTCCGCACGTGTGGACTGCCGCCATGACCTCCGGCGCGGTCAGCACCACCGACCCCGACCTGCGGACTCCCCGCCTCCGCCGGCCCGGACCCCGGCCGGTGCAGCGGCACCCGGTCGACCTGGTCCGGGTGGCGCTCGGGCTCGCCGTCCTGGGACTGGGCCTCCTCGTCGCCCAGCGGGGCCGGCTACCGGTGCTCGAGCGGGACGTGTTCCAGCTCGTCAACGACCTGCCGGCGTCGGTCTTCCCGGTGGTCTGGCTGGTGATGCAGCTGGGCAACGTGGTGGCCGTCCCGGCCGTGGCGGCGGTCGCGGCGCTGACCCGGCGGTTCCGGATGGCGCGGGACATCCTGGTGGCCGGGGTGCTCGCCTACGTCGCCTCCGACCTGGTGAAGAGCGTGGTGCAGCGCGAGCGGCCGGTCGGGCTGGTCGTCGAGGTCAACTCCCCCGAGGGACCGGTCGCCGGCCTGGGGTTCGTCTCCGGGCACTCGGCCGTCGCCGCGGCACTGGCCGCCGCCGCCGTGCCCTACCTGTCCCGCCGCGGTCGACGCTGGGCGTGGACCCTGGCGTGGACGATGGCCCTCGCGCGGATCTACGTCGGCGCACACCTGCCCCTGGACGTCATCGGGGGGCTCGCCGTCGGCTGGGCGATCGGCTCGCTGGTGCACTGGGCGTTCGGCGTGCCGCGGCGCGAGGTGGCGGCCGCCCGGGTCGGGCAGCTGCTCGACCGGTTCGGCCTGCCGGTCCGCGACCTGCGGGCGGCCGCGGTCCGGGCGCGCAGCTCGCACCCCTTCGAGGCGATCGACGAACGGGGTCGCCGGCTCTACGTGAAGTTCCTCGAGCCCGACCGCTCCGAGCGTGACTGGCTCTACCGGCTGTGGCGGCTGCTCGCCGTCCGCGACGTCAAGGACGCCGACGCCGTGGCGCCGCTGGGCCAGCAGGCGGAGCACGAGGCGGTCGCGGCCATGATCGCGCGCGAGCGTGGGGTGTACGCGCCCCGGGTGCTGCTGGCCCGCGGCTCCGAGCGCGGCGCCCTCGTGGTGCAGGAGTACGTGGTCGGCACCGCCCTGGACGACCTGCCGCCGGGAGAGCTCACGCCCGCGCTGCTGGCCCGGGTGTGGCAGCAGGTGGCGCTGCTGCGGGCCGCCCGGGTGGCCCACCACGACCTGGTGGCCGCCAGCGTGCTCGTGGACGGCGACGGGCAGCCCTGGGTCGTCGACTTCGGCAACGCGCAGAACGGGGCCGACGAGGACGCGCTGGCCGGGGACGTGGCCGAGCTGATGGCCTCGCTCGTGCTGCGGGTGGACCCCGAGCTGGTGGTCGGCTCGGCGGTCGACGTCCTCGGCCCCGACGCCGTCGCCGCCGCGCTGCCGAGCCTGACGCCGATGAGCCTGTCGTCGGCGACCCGGGCCGGCATCCGGGACGACCGGACGCGGCTGGGCCTGCTGCGCCGCGCGGTGCGCCGCCGGCTGGACCTGCCCGACCCCGACCGCCCGGAGTTCGGCCCGCCGGGGATCGCGGCGCGGCTGGCCGTGGCGGCCGGGGCCGGACTGGTGCTGGTGGGGGTGCCACTGCTCGCGGGGGCGACCGCGTTCGCCGGGTCGGTGGAGCGGGGCGGCTGGCGCTGGCTCGGGGCGGCGCTCGCGCTGGCCGTCCTCGCCCGCGCGGCGCGGGCGGCCGGGGCGCTGCTCACCGTGGAGCGTCGGCTGGCGCTGGGGCGGACCTACGGCGCGACGATGGTCGCCGACGGCGCCTCGCTGCTGCACGGCGACGAGGGCTGGCGTCGGTCGGCGGCCCGCTTCCTGGAGCGCGCCGGGGTGCTGCCGGAGGACGCCCGGCGCGCCGTCGACCGCTTCGTCGCCGGGGCGATCGTCGCGGCGGTGCTCGTCGGCGTCGCCACACTCGTCCTGGCGCTGGTGGAAGGGCTCCTCAGCGGCTGGCGGACTCCCGAGGCCCTGGTGCCCGCGGTCGCGCTGGGGCTCGGCGCCTGGGCGCTGGTGCTGACCGGCCAGTGGCTGGCCGGGCGGGCCGACACCGGCCCGCAGGTGCGCCGCCAGGTGGGCCGGGTGCTGCGCAGCGGGCTCACCGCCCCGCGCCGGGCCCGGTGGCTGCCGGGCGCGCAGCTGGGCTGGACGGCGATGGGGGTGGCGCTGGAGG
>NZ_FRDM01000004.1 GCF_900143215.1 Geodermatophilus obscurus
CCGCGTAGACGGCCCGTCCCTGAGATGCGCCACCGGAGCGAAGCCCCTCCGACCCGACCTGATCCTCCCCGCGAGGAGGCGATAGAGAGATGAGCCCGGCTCCCCAGCCGCCCGGCCGGTCACCGCCGGACCGAGTCACGCCGTAGTTCGTTCCTCCTTCCCGCGGCCGGTCATCCTGCCGCCGAGCCCTTGCACGTCCAGGTCGTTCGTCCTCGCCGCTGCGCGGCTGCGGGCGCTCCACCTGGACCTGCAGCGGGATCGACGGCCCAAGGCCAACTACGCGGGAATCCAGCACCACCGCTCTAGACAGCGGCCCCCGTCTTCATAGAGAGCGGCCCACTGAGGGACAGGCGCCCAGTTCGCTCGACGAGTTCCTGCAGTGACCCTGCACCAACGACGGGTGTTCGCACCGACGACCGACCCCGGCCGGTGGACCGGCGAACGTCCTGCTCGCGTCCTGCTCGGTCACGATGCAACCCCGCGATGTCGCCGATCCGGACCTCGGTCGTCGTAGCCGCTCGACCCCAGGAGCATCGGTCGCCTCCGCGGCGGCCGCCTCCGGTGGCCGGATCGCCTCGTCGCCGACCCGCCGCACCAGCGCTGCCACCGTCTCGTCGATCGCTGCCATGGTCCGGGGGGCCGCTCCGCCTCCTGTGTCCTGGGCACCGTCCCACCTCTCCCGGTCAGGTCCCGGCGGGCGGCTGACCCGACTCCGCCCGGTCGCCGGCGGAGGCGCGGCCGAGGCCCTCGAGTTCCCTCACCACGCGCCTGCGGACCCCCCAACGGACGATCGGGGCCCACAGCGGCGGCAGCCGCCGCTCCGGCCTCCGCGCCACCAGCGAGTTGAGCAGCCGGCCGCGCTGGTCGAGCGCGAACCTGTGCGGCAGGGCCCGCGTGGCGGCATCGGCGACCGAGCGGAGCAGCTGACGCCCGGCCTCGGTGCGGTAGAGCCCGCCGACGAGGTCCCCGCTCCTGACCTCGCAGAGCTCCTGCCGCCGTCCCGCCCACGCGGCGGGGGTCTGCTCCAGCTCCTCCTCCACGGTGCGGGTCTGGACGTCGGTGAGCCAACCGGTCAGCCACGCGGGCGTCCCGCCGTCCTCGGGCCGCAGCGCACGCGCGAGGTGCACCTGCGCGTCCAGCCGGCCGGCGGTCCAGTCCCACGCGCGCCACGCGGCCAGGCCGAACGCCGCGAAGTGCATGACCCGGGTGCCGTACAGCTTGGAGTCCCCGAACCCGCGGGCCCGTTGCACGGCGTCCGCATCGGCGTCCACGAACGGGCTGTCGACGTCCGGCCCCAGGCGGAGCAGCCGGAACGGAGCGGTCCGCCGGAACGGCCCATAGGCGGTGAAGGCCTGGGAGGCCACCTCCACCGCCAGCGCCGCACGGACCACCGCGGCCGGGTCCAGGTCGCCACCCAGCGCGGTGGCGTACCCCCGGGCGGCCTGCTGCACGCAGTGCGCCAGCGCGGCCGGGACCCGCAGCGCGTCGATGTGCCCCCGCGCCCACTCGGCGCACTCGACGTCCCCGGGTGGGGCGTCCGCTGCGTGCTCGGCCAGCCGGGCCGAGACCGCGTCCCGCACCGCTTCGACCCGGGTCAGCGCGGTGGTCACCCGGGGGATCGCGCCGGCGTCCACCTCCTCGTCCTCGGCGACGCGGTCACGGAGGTCTCCGGCCAGCAGCCGGCACACCCGTTCGGCGGTGCCCAGGCCCCAGGCCCAGCCGCCCGGGCCGGTGTCCAGCCCCGTTCCGGGAGGCGGCACCCAGGGCAGGTCCTGGTCGAGCAGTTGTTCGAGGTCGACGCGGGACGCCGGCGCGAGCACCACCCCGCGGCCCTCGTTGGCCGCGGCCAGGATGGCGCGCACGTCGAACAGGCCCCCGACCGCCCGCGCCCGCCGGTACTGGTCGACCAAGCCCTCCGCCACCCCGTTGCGGCCGGCCAGCTCGGCGCGCAGCAGCGCCTCGGGACCGGCCTGGCGCCCGTCGGCGCGCGCCAGCAGGTCGACCGTGTACTCCATGTCCGCGCGGACGTCGCCCTCCCGCGGGAAGCCCACCGCCGCGCCGAGGATGGCTTTCCAGTCGGGATACCGGGCGTCGTCGCCGTCCCCCTGCTCGGGCCGGCGCGGAGCTGCTCGGTCCAGGCCGGTCGAGGCCTGCCCGCGGGAGGGCACCACGTAGACCAGCAGCCGCCGCACCGGACCGGTCGCCGGCCGGCGGCCGACAGCGTCGAGCACCGGCTGGAAGGGCGCGTTGTCCAGGACGCCGCCGTCCACCAGCCAACGGTCGCCCTCCGACTCGACGGCCGCGGCCGGCAGCACCCGGCGCTCGGCGAGCTCCGGTCCCTCGCGCACCGGGGTGAAGGCCAGCGGGAAGGACGCCGACGCGCGGGCGGCGGTGACCAGCGCCGTCTCGGCGCGGTCGCCGGCGAACTCGTCGACCGTGGCCGGGGGCCACCAGGACTCGTCGGCCTCCGCCTCGCGGGGCTCATAGCCGACGCCGTCGGCCTCGCTGCGACGGAAGCGGTAGAGCCGCCGGTGGTCGGCCACGTCGAAGGCCTGGCCGAAGGAGTCGACGTGCGGCCGGTTGGCGGGTCCGAGCGCGGTGGCGGTGACGAAGAGCGTCACCGGGCTCCCGCGGTCTCCGTTCCCGCCCGTACCCCTGACCTCGTCGCGGACCGCATCCTGGAAGTACTCGCCGTCCAGGAAGCTCGGCAGCAGCTGCCCTCCGGGCCTGCGCAGCAGGTGCCCCTCCTGCAGCCGGGCGCGCTCGTCCCACACCCGGCGCAGGCGCGGGCCGGGGCCGCCGCCGGGCGGGTCCAGCGGCACGCCGCGGGCCACCGCCGTGGCCAGCAGGGTGCCGTTGAGCCCGCCGGCGCTGGTACCCGCGATGACGTCGACGACGACCTCCCCGACGTCCGCTCTCCGGCAGTAGTCGACCCAGGCGTCGAACCCCGCCCGGTCGTGGTCCGCCACGCCGCCGACGTCCGCCTCCGACGCGCCGGCGGCCACCCGCGAGGCCCGGCGCAGCAGGTCGATCTCGTGTGTGACGCCCCCCATCCAGACGGCCAGGCTGACCCCGCCGTTGAGGACCAGGGCCAGGCGGACCTCCCGCTTGGAGCGGCCCGGGGTGCGCGCCTCGGACACGGTGGCCCCCCTCAGCCGCGCAGCGTCCGGGCGGCGACCGGGTCGCCGGCCGCAGAGCCCTGGACCCGCACGACCCAGGCGCGGGGGACGCCGGGGACGGTGATCGTCCGGTGCCCGTCGGTGGCCTCGGCGCCGGCCCGCGGCAGGTCGTCGACGTGGACGTCGAACCGGTCGATGGCGACCACCTGCTCTGCGAGCAGTGAGTCGCCGGAGGTCAGCTCGTCGAGCGGCCGGCGGGGTGCGAGGACGGCGGGCGGTGGGGTCCCTGTCATGGGCGAGGTCTAACGCCTGCGCGTCACCGCTCCGTCACGCCTGCTGCGACGCGGGGCCGGAGCCGACCGCCGCGGGCCGGGCACGCGCGGCGGGCCGGCCGTGAGGGAGCGAGCTGTCACCTCCGTCTACGCGCGCCAGCGACCGTGGTGCATCGCGGCCGGGCACCCAGGTTCGGGAGCAGGGGCCGCCCGACCACCCAGACGGAGGTTCTCGAGCCGACAGACCCCGTCGTCGACCGACCTGGGTCACGCCTCTGGGGCACGTGCCGATGACAGGCCCGACCGATCGATCTCTCGACCCACCGGGCCGAGGCAAGCACGGGTGCAGCCGGACCGGCCCGGGATCGGTGAACGGGGCAGCCCGCGCGCCGGAGGAGGGCACGCTCGACCGGGTGCTGGGGTCGGCGGCGTCCCGCTCGTCCACCCGATCGGCGGCGTCCGCCCTCGGCCGCGAGCTCACGCGCGGTCTGTTCGGTACGCGTCGGCGCCGCCGGTAGGTCGACGACCCGGGCACCGCAGGCCTGCATCCCCCCGGTCAGACATCTGCGGGCGCTTCCCGTGGACCGCCGGTGTCGTCGTGCCGGCAGTGTACGAGGAGCGCCGGGTCAAGCAGTCGGTCAGGCGTCGACGTAGCGGTCGCGCTCGACGAGGAACTGGCCGATCGCGGTGTTGGCGTCGACGAACTCCGGCAACAGCGGGATCCGCACCGTCACGGTCACGCAGACGGAGAACTCCTCCCCGCGGGTCAGCGTCGGTGCGTACCCGCCCGCGGCGTCGCAACCGGCACCGGCGGGCGCGTAGGCGACGCGGACGTCGGTGGCATCGACCGACTGGTCCTGCACCGCCAACCGGGCCGCGGCCTCCGCGCGAGCCGTGCCGGTGACCGGGTCCGGAGCGGTGCCCATCGCCCGCCCCGCCTCGCGCGCCGCCGCCGTCGAGGCGAACACCCCGCGCTGCACCGCCGAGAACCCGGCCACGATGTAGACCAGCGGCACGAAGACGACGATCGCGATGAACGTGAACTCCACCAGCGCCGAGCCGCGCTCCCCGCGGACCATCCCCAGCCGCGACCGCAGCCAGCTCACGCGGCCTCCTCCACCGCCCGGCCGGTGACCTCGACCGGCAGCAGCGAGCCCAGCCCGGCCAGCAGCGTCGGCACCGCGCCCGAGCAGCGGACGACCACCAGCGTCAGCCCACTGGGGTCGGTCTCCAGAGCCGAGCTGCACACCAGCCCGTCGGCGGTCTGCTGCGAGGTCGCCCGCGCCACGACGGCGACCGTGCGATCGGCGCCGGCCGACGACGGCACGTCGGCGTTGGCCGCGTACCGGGCACCCTCCTGCGCGCTCGCCGTCACCACGTTGCGCACGTGCACGTAGACCGCGACCTGCAGCACCGCCAGCAACAGCACCACGACGAGCACCGACACGAAGACGAACTCGACCACCGCCGCACCCCGCTCGCCGTCAAGGGCCCCTCTGCCGCCCACCGCTCGCACGCTCGCGGCGGGACCCTGCAGAGGGGCCATCAGCCACCGGCCGTGACGGAGGCCAGCGCGTTGGTGACCGCGGCGACGATCGCCTCGCGGAACGGGACGAGGATGGCCAGCACCAGCGCCGCCGTCATCACCGTGATCATGACCCAGCCGGGCACGTCGCCCCGCTCGGGATCGTCCCCCCGCAGGCGGTCGGCCAGTGCGGCCAGTGCCGCGAGGACCCCCGTGAACGTCGGCATGCTGTGTCCTTCCTGTCGTGTCCGCGGGCTCATCGCGCCAGCGAGACGATGCTGATCAAGCCGGGGTAGAGCGCGAAGAGGACGGTCACCGGGAGCACCAGGAAGACGACCGGGACCATGGTTGTCAGGCGCTAACCTTCCTGCCATGCCCGCTCTCCGAGCCGCGATCTACGGCCGCCAGTCACTCGACCGCACCGGTGAAGGCGCCGCCGTGGACCGCCAGATTGAGGACTGCCGACGGCTCATCGACCAGCGCGGCTGGACTCTGGTCAGGGAGCCGCTGACCGACAACGACGTCAGCGCATCGTCCGGCAAGCGGCGGCCTGGCTTTGAGGAGCTGCTCACGATGGTTGATGCCGGGCGCATCGACGTCATCGTGGTCTGGGCCGTTGACCGCCTCGTCCGCCGGGTCATCGACCTGGAAGACGTCATCATCCGGTGTGAGCGCACCGGCGTACGAATCGCCACCGTCCAGGGCGACCTGGACCTCATGACGCCGCAGGGCCAGCTCAACGCCCGGATCATGGCGAGCACCGCCCGCTTTGAGGTCCAGCAGAAGGCCGCCCGGCAGAAGCGGGCCAACGAGCAACGGGCCGCCAACGGTCACATGGGCTGGACCCGGCGGCCGTTCGGCTACGACCGGGACGAGGCGGGCCGCATCGTCGTCATGGAGGACGAGGCCAAGGGCCTCCGCGAGGCCGCCGAGATGGTGCTCAACGGCTCCACGTTGGCCGCAGCCGTTCGGATGCTGGATGAGCGGGGCCTCCTCACCACCGGCCGCCGGGTTTTGCGCAGCCCCACGGGTGAGCCGCTCCGGGACGCCGACGGCGCCACCCAGCACGGCCCCTTCCTCCCGTGGAACGTCACGAGCCTTCGCCGTGCCCTCCTGTCCCCTCGCTACAGCGGACGGGTGACCTACAACGGCGCCGACGTCGCCGAAGGCTCTTGGCCGGTGCTCCTGGACGCCGAGACCCAGACCCGCCTGGCGGAGGTGCTCCGGGACGTCGGCCGCCGGGTCCAGCAGGGCACCGAGGCCAAGTACCTGCTCTCCGGCGTGGCCCGGTGCGGCAACGAGACATGCCAGAAGGCGGAGGCGAACGGTGAGCCGCCCCGGCTCCTCTTCTCCTCGCCCATGGGCGCCAAGGGGAAGAGGTGGATCGTCTACAAGTGCAGGGCCTGCTACCTCGCCCGGCGGGCCGACCTCGTGGACGCCGTCGTGGAGGCCGTACTTCTGGCCCGCCTCTCCCAGCCCGACGCCGCCTCAGTCCTGGCCCCGAGCGCCGACCTGGACGGGCTCCGTGCCAAGGTCGTGGAGCTGCGCGGTCGGCGAGACGACCTGGCCGCCCTCTTGGCCGAGGGCGTCCTCTCGGCCGCCGCCGTCGGGGAGCAGGCCAAGAAGCTCACGGCCCGCATCAACGACCTGGAGGACAGGATCTCGGACGCGCTCGGTGACTCGCCTGCCGTCGCGCTGGTCAACTCCGAGGACGTAGAGACGGCGTGGGACGACCTGGACGTCCGATCCCGCAAGGCGGCCGTGGACGCCCTCATGACCGTGACGGTCCTCCCGGCCGGAAAGGGGCGACGCTTCACGCCCGAGCAGGTGCGGATCGACTGGCGCCAGTGAGGAGGCCGCGCGTGGCCTGAGCAACGGGGAGGCCCCTCGCAGACCTCCCGGCCATGCCTGCCCCCTCCAGCCTCAACTCCGCCGACCTCGCCGACTACGTCACCCGTGTCCTCCGGAACGCTCCTCCTCTCACCGCCGCCCAGCAGGACCGCTTGGCCGTGATCTTCCGCCCGACGCCGCGCGCCTCCAGCCGCGCCGCATGACCCGGACGCCGCCCCAGGCCCCGCTCTCCGCCGGAGGGCGGGGCCTTCGTCATTCCTGGGGTGAGCACGGGGACCAGGAGGCCCCAGGGCGGCCCGGCCGTGCCGGAGGTCCCCCGCCCTCTCCCGAAGGCTCCTGGTCGCCATGGAGGGCCAGGGCCTCGCCCCACCCGGACCGGCATCGCCCGACGCCGCCCACCGGCTCCAGCCCGGCCACGACGACGGCCGCCAGCACGGCGACCAGGAGCCAGCTTGGCGGCCGAGCCGTTGTCCTGGTCGCCGTCGCCGCCGGTGACCTCCCGGCCGAGGTGCTCCCCCGTCGGCCGGTGGACGGCGTGGCCCTCCGATCCCCGGCGGACCCGTCACAGGACGACCAGGAGGCCCCGGCGGCCCTTCCCGGCACCTGGGCACTCCGACCCCCGGCCTCCTCCGGCGCGTCATGGGCGCCCTGAGCGGCTCGGCCGCCCGACTCCGGCCTCCTCTCTGTGAGGCTCGTCACTTCACTACCGCAGGCGCGGACGGAGGCCGGCTGCCAGCTCCGCATCTGCGGGACCTGGTGAGCGTGTGATCCGTGAGAACGCAGACGTAGTCACCAGGAGAGGGGAGGACCCTCCTCCGGCCGGTCGCCTGCATAGCCCCGCTGCGATGGGCGTCGGAGTAGCGGCCGAGGACGGCCCCCTCCCCTCTCCCATTCTCCGAGCACATTCTCCCCTTATCTCCTCCGGCTCGGAGTGAGTAAAAAGTATGCCTCTCGCAGACGTACACACCAACGGGAGAAGAGACCGGCCTCCGGCCGAGGTGCTCACTTTCTCGTCTACTGACTTTCTCTCAGGATCGTTACCGATCCGAGACCCTCAGAGTGAGCAAAAAGGCACCCCCTCGCAGACGTAGCAGTCATCGGGAGAGAACGGCCGCCGCCGCTGCGGACACAAATAGCTCTCCTGACTTTCACTAACTGGAGAGGAGGCGACGGACGATGTCCGACGTCCGCATCCGGGTCTGCTCGGTTTGTGGGGAGAACTTCGAGGCTCCCCGGACCATTGGCAGGCCGCCGGAGAAGTGCGGCCCCGCTTGCCGCCAGGAGGCCGCCCGGCGCCACCAGCGCGCTTACCGGCTCCGCCACCAGCTCGGCGCCCACGGCACCACCGCCGCCGCCTAGAGCACCCCGCAAGCCCCGACCCTGACGACGTGGGTGGTCTCCCGGCGTCTCAGGGTCGGTCCTACCGGACCGGAGTGGGTTCTCCGGTCCTCCTGGTCCAGCTCCTCGGCCTGGTCGCCGACTTGGCCTCGGCGCCGCCGAGGAGCTGGACCTCCCCTAGACCTCCGGGTGGCGTAGAAGGCGCCCGGTAGGACTTCGGCCGCCCTCTTCTCCCTCGGGGTCGGTGGCCGGAGTGAGCGTGTGGATGGATGGGTCCTGGGAAAGGCGGCCACCGTCGGAAGCGAGTAGACGCGCTCCGACGGTGGTCGCCGGGGACCGTCCTCCTGTACCGAGTTTCTCTCGCTTGGGCGTGAAGTCCCCGGCCGTTTACACGGCGCCGGAGCGGACTCCGCTTTCTCACCAGCTCCGGGCCTTGGCCGGTCCGGGGTCGTCCCTTGGTCGGGACGGTGGTGGCGCTCCCTTGGCGGGGCGTGACGCAAGGCCCCGGCGTGGAACCCGGCGGCCGTCACGCCTCGCTGAGGTGGAGCCCTCCGCCACCGCCGACCCGGACGACCAAGCGGCCTCCGCCGCCACGGCCTCCCCTCCGGCGGGCCTTCCAACCCCGCCAGCTCCACCCACCACCGCCGCCCACCTCTGACAGGACGACCATGCCCGACCCCTCGCCAGACCTCATCTCCCTCGGAGACTTCGCAGACACCTACTTCCCCAGTGGGAAGACCCGCACCGTGGACGGCTACGCCGTCACCTGCCCGGCCTGCCGGACCGAGTCCTCTCTCCAGCTCCGGGACCTCTTCGGCCGCCTGGCCGTCGCCTGCCTCACCGTGGATTGCCCCGGCAACTTCGCCGAGGCCCTCGGGATGCCGGAGGCTCGCTGGACGACCCTCCTGGACACCGTCCGCACCGACACCGCCGACGCCGCCGCCACTCCCTCCAAGGGCAAGGGCTCCAAGGGCGGAGACGGAGAGGGCCGCCTCACGGCGGACGACGTCGTGACCTTCATTGAGGCGAACTACCGCCTCGGCCGGTCCACCGACGGCCTCCTCTTTGCCGTCCCCACCTACGCCGGGTCCAACCGCATCGCCCGCGAGGTCCGCTCCATCCGTTCCGACGTCCTCCGCCGCTTCCGCGAGGACCGGAGGGCACGGACCGGGAAGGGAGTGGTGATCGGCTCCGAAATTATGACGGCCGCCCTCGGCCTCGTGGCCGCCCTCGCCGAGGACGCCCAGGAGCACCCCGAGCCCGTCGCCCTCCGAGCTGCTCAGGTCGGGGACGACCGCATCGTCCTGGACCTCGGGGACACCACCGGCCGAGTCGTGGACGTGACCCCCACCGGGTGGACCGTCGTGGACCCCTCCGAGTCGGTGCCCCTCTTCCGGCGCTCGGCCGCCGTCCAGCCCCTCCCCGAGCCGGTCCGGGGAGGCTCCCTGGACACCCTCCGGGACCTCCTCGGCCTGGACGCCGAGGACCGGCGCTGGCTCCTCATCCGGGGATGGCTGGTCGGCTCCCTCTTCGCCGAGGTGCCCCGGCCGATTCTCTGGGCCACCGGCTCTCAGGGCTCCGGCAAGTCCGTACGGACCCGGATGGTCCTCTCCGTCATTGAGCCCACGGACTCGCTGGGCAAGGAGCCGGGCCGCAACGAACGGGACGACTCCACGGCCGCCCGAGGCCGCTTCCTGGTGAGCTACGACAACATCACCAACGTGAGCCAGGCCACCTCGGACTGGCTCTGCCGCCTCGTCACCGGCGTCACCGACGACCGACGAGCCCTCTACACGGACGAGGATCTCCGGCCGGTGTCCTACCGCCGGTCCGGGGTTGCTACCTCCATCACCCTGCCGCCGGGCCTCGGCTCGGATGCCCTGGAGCGCATCGCCCTCGTCCCCCTGGACCGGGTCCCCGACTCCGAGCGCCGTGGAGAGGCTGGGCTCTGGTCGGCCTACCGGGCCGCCCACCCCGAGATCCTCGGGGCCGTCCTGGACGACGTGGTCCGGGTCCTCCGCCACCTGGAGGACGTCAAGCGGGAAGCCCACCCCCGTCCTCGGATGGCCGACTATGCCGACGTCCTCCGGGCGCTGGACCGGGGCCTCGGCCTGGACGAGGACGCCGGACACCTCGCCGCCTACGTCGGCGCCGTGGACGAGTCCCTCGCGGATCGGGCGCTGGACGATCCCTTCACCGCCGCCGTCCTGGCCCTCGTGGACCAGCGCCGGGGCCACTGGAGGGGACGGCCGGACGCCTTGCTCCCTCTCCTGTCCACCGCCGAGGGGACGCCCTTCGACCTCCCCAAGTGGTGGCCGAACACCCCGAGGGCTCTGGGCATCCAGCTCCGCCGGGCCGAGGAGGCCCTCCGTCACGCCGGAGTGGCCGTCTCCTACGGCAAGTCCAACGGTGCCCGGTGGATCGACCTCCGGGCCACCGCCGCCCGAAACCCCACCGGGTCCGAGGAGGCAGGGTCGGTGCCCTGGCTCACCGACCCTGCCGCAGGGTCGGTAACGACCCTCTCCGACCCTCTCGCAGGGTCGGTGCCGACCCTCACCGACCCTGCTCCTGCCCCGGAATGACGCGGCAGAGGGTCGTCAGGGTCGGACAGGGTCGGTCACCCGGGAGACCAACGTCCCTCCTCCACTTGGCTCCGATGAGAAGTGAGGGAGAGGGGCGGCCAGACGCCCCGCCCTCTGTCCACCCGGACGACCGACCCTGACGACCCTCACCGACCCTGGCCGCCCTCTGGACGGCCGCCAGCACCACCCCAGCGGCCCCCGTCGGACACCGACGACGGGGGCCGCACCCACGCCCGGCCTCGACCACCGGCCGGGACCACCGCCACAACAGGGAGACCACCCCATGAGCACCACCCACGACCCCGACCACCGGACCGCCCACGTCATCGGCCTGGAGCGTGACGAGGAGGACGGCACCCTCCTCCTCCGAGCCCGCTGCTCCGAGTGTCGGAAGACCGTCCTCCACGGCGCCGGTACCGACCTCGACGCCGTCCAGCTCGGCTGGAGGGTCGGGCATTGCGGCTGCGGGGACTACGAACTCACCGACCCTCACCGGGTCGTCCCCCAGCGGCTCCGGGTCCTCCGCCGCGAGGACGCCTCCTTCCGCGAGCACCTCCAGGTGGCCGCCCACCGCCGCCGGGTGGAGGACGCCGAGGAGGCCCACCGCCGGGCGCTGGCCGAGGCCCGCACACTCCCGCCCAGGGAGGCCCGTCGCCTCCGCCGCGAGGCCGCCGAGGTCCTGGACGCCGTCCGGGCCGCCCTCCCCGAGGCCGCCGAGTGACTCGCCCCGGCGGCTACCCCTCCGCCTGCATCCACCAGGACGCCCGGCTCTCCTGGGCCATCGCCGAGAACCTCCGCCTCCGGGCTCTGGCCGAGGCCGCCGGTCTCGACCCCGACGACGTCCCCGACGACGACGACCAGGAGCGCCCGGCATGACCCGGCTCCGCCTCCTGGCCCCGCTTGCCTGCCTGCTCCTCCTCCGTCCCACCCCGGCCGCCACGGCCACCCACCACCACCAGGGAGACCACCCCGCCATGACCCTCATCTCTCGCCCGATGCTGGCCCCCGTCATCTCCGGCACCTCCACGACCCCCGACCACGGCGTCCGCCGCCCGGAGGGCATCGTCCGGGTCCGCCGGACCGCCCAGGCCGTCCAGGAGGCCCCCGAGGCCGCCGACCCCACCGAGGACACCCCGGACGCCGCCGAGGCCGCCCAGGACGCCACGGACACCGCTCCGGCCACCCGAGCCGACGTCGCCCGCCTGGAGGGCCTGGTCCTCCAGCTTCTCGCCCGAGACGAGGAGCGGGCCGCCACCATCGCCCGCCTGGAGGACGTGGCCCTCTCGGTCCTCCTGGACCTGGACACCCTCCGCCAGCGCGTGGAGTCCTGGCGGGCCGAGGACGCCGAGCGCGCCGACTACTGAGCCCCCGATCTCCCTCCCGGCCTGGAGGTCTGCCCAGGCCCGGAGGTGATGCTCCCTCCGGGGCCGCCTCGTGGTGGCTCTCCCCGAGACGGCCCCGGACGGTTGAGCGACCCCCAGACCCCGACGCCGGAGAGCCCCGGCGCCGTGGAGCACCACCCGAGCACCACCCCGGCCGAGGAGAGAGCCCCTCGGCCACCCCCGGCGCCCTGGAGAGCCACCAGGACGCCGACCACCCCAACCCCACCGACTCCGACAGGAGATCCCCCGCCATGCCCACGAAGACCGCCCCCTCCGCCCTGACCCTGCCCCAGGGCCTCCGCTTCTCCAGCCGTGACGCCCACCAGCGCACGGCCGCCGCCGTCGTCAACTCGCCCCGCCTCCTGGCCGCCCTCCCGGCCGCCGAGCTGGCTCCCCTCTTCACCGCCTACGAGGGCGCCACGAAGGCGCGAGCCGCCGCCCAGGCCCTCCGGGTGGAGTCCACGGACGTCCTGGCCGAGGTGGACGCCCAGCTCCGCCAGGGCGCCGAGATCGACCCGGCCGCCCTGGTCGCCCGCCTCGGCGAGGCCCAGGCCGCCGCCGCCCGGCGTGACCAGACCGTCGCCCTCCTGGAGTCCCTCCCGAGGCGCTACACGGACGAGATCGCCGGAGTGATCGCCGACCACGTCCCCGCCCTCTACGACGCCCTGAGCGCCGACCTCGCCGAGCTGCTGGACGAGGCGGAGGCCGTGGTCTCCGAGCTGGGCACCGTCTCCGACGCCGACGGCGCGATCTCGGCCGGGAAGGTCGCCGAGTGGACCAAGCTCCGGGAGCTGGCCGCTCGGTACGCCGACCTCCGGGCCGACCATGTCCGGCTGCTGAGGTTGGAGGACACCGGCCCCAACTTCGCCAACGGCGCCCCGTCGCTCGGCTTCGCGTTCTTCGGAGGCTTGGACGACGTCGTCCCCGGCTTCGCCAAGGCGGGCCAGACCCCGACGGCCGACCTCATGGGCCGCCCGGTGACCTCGGAGCCCTTCCCGGTCCTGGACGTCACCTCGGTCGCCCACTTCCTGGCCGTGGTCCGGCTCCGCGAGGAGCTGGCTCCCCACGTCATCGGCACCGATGAGGCGTCCGACCTCCGGGCCGAGGCCGCTGGCCGCATCGTGGACCGGAACCTCCACGGCGTCTCGCGGGCGCCCTCGGAGCGGGACGCCTACACGCTCCGGCGCGTCCGCATGGCCGCCGCCGACCAGATCGCCGAGGCCCGCGAGAGCATCGCCCTCGGCCTCACGGACTGACCCACCGGGGCCGTCCTCCTCACCCGAGGACGGCCCCGGCCTCGTCCCCCGCGAGGACCCTCCCGACTTCCGCCGGGCCTTTCCCCGAGGGACTTTCGCCGGCCGACTTCCAACCCCTCCGCCGGACACCCCCGGCACCACGAGGACACCCCCTCCCCTCCTCGCCGACCCCCTCCCCTCCCTGTCGCTTGTCGCCCCAAGGGGTAGGCCACCGACCCTCCCGGCCTGGCCCTCGTCCACGTCCTGGCCCCCGTCCTGCCTCCCCTGCCTGGCCCTGGTCGGGGTCCTGGCCCTGCCTGCCTGGCCCTGGTCCTGTGCGCCTGGCCCTGGCCGCCTGCCTCTGCCCGCTGGTCTCTGGCTCTGGCCTTGGCGCTGGCTCTGCTGCTGCTGGCTCTGCTGCTGGCTGCTGGCTCTGCTGCTGCTGCTGGCTGCTGGCTCTGCTCGGCCTGGAGCTGAGGGCCAAGGCCGAGGCCGAGGAGCTGGCCGAGCAACGACGAGGACGAGCAACGACGAAGACGAGGACGACGAAGACGAAGACGAAGACGACGAGCAACGACGAAGACGAAGACGAGCAACGACGAGGCCGACGAGCCACGAGCCGGAGCCCGACCACGACCACGACCACGACCCCGACCACAACCCCGACGCCGACCACGACGCCGACGCCGAGGACGAGCACACGAGCCACGACGACGAGGCCGAGCACCAGGCCGCCGAGCCCGATGCCTCGCCCGAGCTGCCACGGCGTCCAGGACGCCACGGCCGCCGACCCCGAGCCCGTCACCCCGGCCGCCGTCTCTGTCTCGTCCTGAGTCGTCACGCTCACCGCTCGTCGGCCGAGTCGCCGACGGGGGTGGGGGTCCCTCCCCTCCCCCTCCCGGCTTCTTCCCCGGCGGAGAGGGCGCTCGGGAGTTGGCCGGGTCAACGGCTCCAAAGTCCCGCCCTCCAGCCCCACCGGCGGCCCCTCGACGGCCGCCGCCGACCACCGCCACCACCTCCGACACGAAGGAGACCCCGCCATGCGTGGAGGCCACCCGAACTCCGGGCCTGCCCCCGACCCCAACTCCCTCCGGTCCGCTGCCGCCGCCTCGTCCGGCGGCTGGACCCCGATGACCTCACCTCCGGAGACCCCTCCGGCGTGGCCCCTCGCCACCGAGCCCACCGAGGCCGAGGCCGCCCTCTGGCACGACCTCTGGACCACCCGCCCGGCGGCTTCCCTCTGGCCCCGCTTCGGCCTCACGAGGGACGTCGCCACCTACGTCCAGACCGTCCGGGCCTTTGAGATCGGCGGCCACACGAACGCCGCCCTCGGCGGCCTGGTCGCCCGCATGGCCGAGGCGCTGGGCCTCACCGTCGCTGGGGCGGCGCGGAACCGCTGGAGCTGGCCCACCGAGACCACCGGCGGACCCCGCAACGGAGCCCGCCTCGTCCAGCTCCACGGAGGCCGCCAGCGGCCCTCCGCCCGTGACCGCTTCGCCCGTGGCTTCACCCAGCCCGACCGCACCGACGACCCCACCGAGGAGACCCACGCATGACCACGACCGCCACCGACTGGCACCGCGAGGACCAGGCCGCCGCCATCGCCGCCGCCGAGGAGAACCTCCGCCAGGCTCAGGCCGAGGTGGACCGCCTCCGAGGCAAGCTCACCGACGCCCAGGCCGCCAAGGACGCCGCCGGAGTCGGCTCCGAGCCCTCGGCCGCCGAGCTGGGCCGCCGAGAAGCTCAACGGCGCATCGCCCAGCGAGCCGGGAAGGCCCCCGACGCCGCCACCGGCAAGGCCGACCCGGCCGACGAGGCCCCGAGGGACACCACGGCCGCCGACGGGATCGCCGAGGCCCGGCGTCGGGCAGCCGCCCGGACCTCGGCCCGGTGACCCTCACCGGCTCGGCCGCCCAGGACGCCCCGGAGGCCGAGCCGCTGGCCCCGGCCGTCGCCCCCGTTTACACGCCCCGGCCCATGGGCGCACCAATACCTGCGCCGTCACCCACCGTCACCGCCGCCGAGCCGGTGGCCGTCCCTCTTCTCCTCCAGCTCCAGGCGGCCTCCGAGGTGGCCTCCGCCGCCGGGTCCCCCTCGGCCGTGGCTTCCATGGCCCGGCTCCTCCGAGCCTCCGCCGAGCTGGACCACCAGTGCCGCCGCCAGGACGTCCAGGACGCCTCGGCCTGAGCCCGCACCATCGGCCGCCCACGGCCACCCACCCACGGCCGCACGGCCGACCCCGAGAGGAGCCCCGTCATGCCCACCGACACCGCCGCCCAGGACTTCACCTCCTGGCTTCTCGCCCAGGCTCGCCCCGGCGGCTCCGACCCCCTCTCCCGTCTGGCCGCCCACCTCTGCCGCCGAGGTGGCCGCCGCCTGCCCTCCACTCCGGCGGCCCTCGCCGTCCTCCTCCGGCGGACCGGGGCCTCCCCGGCCGTCCACGCCGCCGCCGTGGTCGCCGTCCGCCAGTGGACCGAGGCCGTCCGGGCCGACCTCCTGGCCCAGGCCGACGAGGACGCCCACGACGGCCACCGTGAGGCCCTCGCGGCTGCGTAGCCGCCCCTCCGGGAGCCGACCATCAACCGTCAAGACCCCCTTGACGGCCATGCCGCCCTCCGGGGTCCTCCTGGACCGCGCTGGCCCTTCTCACCGACGGCCCCGTCCCCATCTCCGGGGAGAGACCGTCGCCAGCTCCGGCCGCCGAGGACGCCCAGGAGGGCCACGACGGCAGCCCAGGACCGACCCGGAGGACACCGAGCGCGATGCCGCACAAGAAGTGACCGCAGGACGGCGGCTCCACCGGCGGCATGGTCTACAAGCGGCGCCCGCCTGGCCGCCCAGAACGCCACCGGCGGCGCCGTGACCTGCGGGACGGCATCCGCGAGGGCACCGCCCTCGGCCACAGGAGCAGGCCACTGGCTCCGCCGCTGCGGCGGCCCTCCCCAGCACGATGAGAGGCCCCGTCTCTGCCCTCTGACCAGGGCGGAGGCGCGGACCTTCGTCGTTTACACGGTTTCCGCGCGGACCCCGGGCCGCCGGTTCGCCGTCGGGCCGTCCGGCCTCGGCGATCACCGTGGGTGGTGGAAGCCTCACAGGTACCGTGCCGGGTGTGCAGGTGCTCCAGACCATCCAGGCCGACCAGATCACCGACCGCGTCCGGGCCAAGTTCGCCATGGTTGCCCCCGTCCTGGAGGCCACCCTCTACTCCCTGGCGATGAGCCGGGTGACGCGCCTCGGAGGGTTCGACAAGATCACGCTCCACGACCTCGCTCGGGAGTTCCTGAGCGGGAGCGGGGACGCTGGCATCTGTTTCGAGTACGCGGTCCACGAGGCCATCGCGACCGAGAACCCTCTTATCGCGCCGCTGGCGAGCGAGGTCCTGGAGGACCTTTGCGGCATCAGCGGTGGCGCGGTCTCCATCCTCTTCGGCCCGGAGAAGAACGGCCGCATCCCGATCATCGAGTCGGTCCAGGACGCCCTCACCGACGAGTCGCGGGTCTACGTGGGCAACCGGGGGCACCCCGCGAAGCTCAAGCGGTACATCCCGCAGATCGTCCGGGCCTTCCATCGGCACGAGGCCCGGAACAAGCTGCCCCGGTCGATCATGGGGCTCTGGAAGGCCGACCTCTTCCTGGGCAACACGGGCAGCGATCGGTGGGTGGGCACCACGGTCAAGATCAACCCGACCGCCTTGGAGGGCGCCCAGGGGCTCCGCATCGGTATCTACCCCCGAGTGGACAAGAAGGACGTCCCCCGACGGGACGAGAAGCTCAACCTCATCCGCCTGCCGCTGCCGTACGACGCCGCATTCATGGAGCTCTACTACAAGAGCTTCTACTTGGTCCGGGCGTTCCTGCGGGCGGACGCCTCGGTACCTCCGCCGGTGGCGCTCCCGGACGCCGAGGATCGCTTCGTCACGGCCGAGCTGGCCGCCCGGCGTGACTTCCCCCTCCTGGATGTGCTCCAGGTGATCCGGGACATGTCCCAGGAGTCCCTCCTGGACAACAAGACCGTCGAGACGGTGGAACCCACCGCTGCCTTGAGCGAGGACGAAGGGCTGGACGAGTCGCCGAAGCAGACGCCCGGATCGGAGTCCGTTTCCCTCAGCCCGACGCCGCTGTCCGGCTCGTAGCGCAGTCGCTCACGCCCGAGGCCCCGGCTCCCGTCCATGGGAGGCCGGGGCCTACTGCGTTTACACGCCCTTCGTGACCTCACCGACCGGGCCGTCCGGCTCTCACCCTCGCCGAGGAGGCTCCCCACCTGGCTCGACGGAAGACGGCAACCGCACCTTGTCGGCCGGGACGGCGTCCACATGGTTCCCCCTGCCCCACTCGTGATCCATGGAGAAGGTCACCTCGGCGACCCACCCTCGCTCCGGGTCGAACCTCCACGCCGACTGGAGTCCGAGCCACCACCGGCCATCCCGCTGCACCTCAACGGCTCTCGGCTCCGCGAACACTCGGCGATCCACGGCCGCAGAATCGGCGGCCCCACCGACACTCCACGCCTGATGCACGCTGCATGGGCTGGTCCCACAATCACGAAGGCCCCCGCCTCCCTGTCCTGGGAGGCGGGGGCCTTTCGCGTCTATGCGGGCGCAAGCGCAGTGGCCGACGTTTCCGCCTTCGTCAGTCCGCCGCCAGGCCGATAAGGGATGGGAACGGGGCCACCGTCAGCATCTCCGGCAAGTTCGCCAGCGTGAACACACGGCCGTCTGTGTCTCGTACGACGGGACCGAGCGTGTCGTTTACACGCGCCCAGCCGATGCCGCCCAGCACCGCGAGGAGTGGGATACCACCGAGCCGGATGGACTCGTCTCGCAACCGCTCAAAGCGAAGCGCCTTGTCCCGAGCCGTGCCGCCGTTGTTAGTCCCCTTGCATTCCAGCATCGCCCGAAGAGTGTCGGAGTCATCAAAGACAACAAAGTCCGGCGCTGGGGTGACCCGAACCTCAAAGCGCTCCTCAATGTCGCCTTGGTTATGGCTGCCGGTTCGGATGTATGGGATGCCGTTGTCCTTGAACAAAGCCTCGACGGCGTCCTCAATGAGGTCGCCTCGCTTGCTGGAGGTGGCATCGAGAACCTGACGAAAGGCGCCGCCGTAGTGCCGCTGGTGGAGAAGCATTGAGTAGGGCACCCCGTGGGACGCAAAGCCCTGGACGGCCCTCCAGCCGCCCTGAGTGTCCGGCTTGTCCTGCTTGCTCTTGAGGTCCCCCGGAGGATCTCCAAACAGGGTCCCCGCCATGACGGCGGACAGCGTCTCGGCGACGACGCGCGCCTGGTCCTCGGTCGTGGCCGTCCCCTTCCGCTCCATCGCGTCGATCTTCCCGGCCGACAAGCCCGAGAGATCCAAGGGACCAGCGGCGAGCGTGGTGGAGTGGGCAAACTCTTCCTTCGTCAGACCCACGATGGTCCTAAACACCAGGAGCGTCCGTGGGTCGTCCATTACGGCGTCCTTGAGGTTGGTGACGGTGACACTTCGGAAGTCGTCAGTCGCCTCGGCTGCGGCCTTGTAAACCTCCTCAAAGTAGGGCCGCTCATAGAAGGGGGCCTCATGGATGTACGCGAAGTCCGGCGCCAAGTGCGGTACATACGCCTCACGAGCAATGGCCGCATAGATCCCCGGGTGTTCTCCGGTGCCGTGTTGTTGTGGGATGAGGCGGATACGAGCAACCCTCTGATCCCAGCTCTCGGCTTCGACAACTCTGGAGACTGACTCGCTAACGCTAGGCATGGTCAGCCGACCGCGTGCAGAGTTCCGGGGACGTCGTCCGCAACGTCCTCCGCGATCCGACGCTTGGCCTCGGCGATAAACTCGGCGTGCAACTCAAAGCCGCCCGCTCGGCGGCCCAATCGTCGGCCGACAACAACTGTCGTGCCGCCGCCCGCGAAGGGGTCGATCACCAGTCCGCCCTCAGGACTCATGGCCCGAATGAAGAACTCCGCCAGGCCCTCGGGCATGGCCGCTGTATGCGCAACACCCCGGTGTTGGTTGTAGGTCTGGGGAACGCTCACGACGTTGCCAGGGTCGGCGCCACCGAGGAGATAAGTCTTCGTTCGATCACGACCAAAGCCCGCCTCAGTATTGCGTCGGCCCAGCTTGTCCTGTGCGCGCCGAGCAATCTCCGCCGCATCGGCCTTGTATGGGACCCGAACGGCGTCAAGGTCGAAGTGCGGCTTCGGTCCCCGAGCGAAGTGATAGACGTACTCGAAACTGTCCTTCGTCCTTGGGCCGAAACGCCCGGGGACCGCGTTCGGCTTGGCCCAGATGTACGTCTCCAGCCAGCGCCACCCCATGTGCTGGAGGGCGAGGACCAACTCATAGACGTACGGGTGCCGCTGTCCTCTGAGCGGACCACGGTTGGCGACTCGGTTCTTGATGTTGAGGACCATGCTGCCGGTCTCGCTCGTTGCGTCGTACATAGCGCGAGCGAAGGGAAGGAACCATTCGACGTAGCGATCCGGGTGGATGCGGCTGTACGCCCGCTGATCGGCGTACGGAGGACTCATGAAGAAGAGGTCCACGCTCCCTGGCTCCAGGCGAGGCAGCAGGTCCAAGGAGTCGCCATGCAGGACGCCTTCGGCGAGGAGCGTCTCAAGCCACGTCTGGTCCTCCGGGTTGGCAGGGCTTGGCACCGGCAGAGGCTCCACGGACATGCCGAGACCGTAACCGCGAGGGCAGACGGTTTCCGCGAGGTGGGGCCGCTGGCTCCTGCTCGGGTCGCACTCGTCACACGGGCGGCAACGAACTCACAGCCGATCAATCCAGGTGTTTTCCTCGCGGTTGTCCCAAGCCGACGCCGATCGCGTCTCCGGTGCCGAGGCAGGACCCAGGCTTGACAGGATGTGCAGCGCCTCGGCTCGGGTCAGCGCCCGCAACGACTCGACGGGCCGCCCGGCGACGCTCTCAACCGCGCGCTGTCGCTCGCCCGTCGTCGTCAAGCCGCGAGCAGTCAGCGCCTCCCTGAGGGCATCGACCAGCCAGTCCGCGATTGGCACCTCAGTACGGACCGGCGGAGCTGGCTCGTGCGGTTGATCGTCACCGAAGAGTGAGAGGTCGCCTGACACAAAGCGATGCTATGAGGTCACCTTGGTGAGCATCACCAGCCCTGTCAGACGTTCCCCGGACCCTGGGAAAGAACGGTGAACACTTCACCTTGAGGACCATCATCGCGATCTCCTTGCGGCCGCCGGCCTCGAGCAGCCGGCGCTTGCCCGCCTCCCGGACGTCAGCCGCCTGTGCGCGCAGCACCTCGGCCAGCGGCGTGCCGCGCTCCAGGGCCACGAGCAGACCGTCGACGAACCGCGCCAGCGGGTCCAGCGAGGTGCGGTCGGCGACCTGCTGCAGCGCGTCGGCCAGCGGCACCCCAGCCCGGGCCCGGCCCAGTGCCGCGCCCATCTCGCGGGCGAGCTCGCCGCCCGACAGTCGGGTCACCCGGGCGATGGCCGCGGTCGGGCTCTCCCCCGCCGTCACCGCCAGCGCCAGCAGCTCGGCCACCACGGGGAACTCCGCGAGCAGCAGTTCCTCCCGCCGCTGCACCTGCTGCGTCAGCCACCAGTCCCGGCCGAGGACGCCGCCGACCAGGCCGGCCACGCACAGCAGCGCCACCGACAGCACGTTGACGTCCCCGGCGAGCAGCGACCCGACGGTCGCGAGCAGCGCCGCGCCGAGCAGCCCGAGGCCGCCCCAGACCACCTGCTCGACGCGGAAGTCCTCGACGCCGGCGTCGCTGCCCAGCGCGTCGAGCCGGCGACGCACGGCCGTCCGGCCGCCGAGCACCCGGTCGACGAAGCGGGCGCCGTCGGCGACCACCGGTCCGAACAGCCGCCGGACGGCGGTGAGCAACCCGGCCTCGGTGGCGGTGCCCAGCAGCCGGGACGGCGGCGGGGTGTCGTGCACGTAGGGCGCCAGCCGGTCGACCAGGCGCACCGAGCGGAACGGCGGCGCGAAGGTGACCACGAGCAGCACACCGGCCGCCGCCGCGAGACCGAACAGCATCCCGGCGAGCGTCGCGTTCACTGGAGCACCCGCAGGTCCTGCGGCAGCCGGCCGATCCGCAGCATCAGCCGGTAGGAGGCCAGGCAGACCGCCGCGCCGCCGAGCAGGATCGCCGTCCCCAGCGGTGAGTCGTAGGCCTCCAGCGTCGCCGACTGGGTCGCCAGCAGGAGCAGCACCACCCACGGCGCGGCGACGGCCAGCCGCGCGGCCTGCACCACCCAACCCTGCCGGGTCTCCAGCTCCGCGCGGGCGCGGGCGTCCTCGCGCAGGAACGAGGAGAGGGTCCGCAGCACCCGGCCCAGGTCGCTGCCGCCGACCTCGCGGGCAACCCGCAGCGTCTCGACGATCCGGTCCCCGACCGGGTCGGCCAGGTCGTCCTTGAGCCGGTCGAGGCCGTTCCCGAACCGACCGCTGGAGCGGTACTCCGCAGCGAACCGGGCGAACGGCGGCCGCAGCACCTCCGGCCCACGGGCGGACAGCGCCGACAGTGCCTCGGGCAGCGAGAGTCCGGCCCGGACGGCGGAGGCGAGGTTGTCCACGACCTCCGGCCACACCTCGCGCAGGTCCGCCCGTCGCTTGACCGCCAGCCGGCGCACCTGCACGACGGGCAGCGCCGCGGCGAAGGCGCCGAACAGCAGGCTGACGGTGACCGTGCCGGTGGTGAGCAGGACGACGACCGTGGCGAGCAGGCCGAGCCCCACCTGCAGGGCGGTCAGCTGGGCGGCGTTGATGCCGGTGAGGCCGGCCGCGGCCAGCCGCTGCTGGCGCCGCGACGGCGTGCGAGAGCGGTCCCGGCGCTGTGGGGCACGCGGGCCGCTGCGCCAGACCAGCAGCAGGCCGACGCCGAGCAGCAGTCCGAGCAGGGCGCCGGTCACGGCACCTCCTCGCCGGCGCTCGTCGGCCCCGTGCCCGACGGTGCTGTGTCCCTGCGCGACCTCGCGAGCTCGGTCACGCCCGCCACCGGGTGTCGTCGAGCAGGGCGGGCAGGTCGAAGCCGGAGGCGGCGAAGCGCTCGGGGTGCGGCGGGTAGCCGGAGCCGCGCACCAGCCGGCCGTCGCGGGTGGTGAAGACGTCGGCCAGCTCGATGACGCCGTCCTCGGCGCGGCCCGGGACGGCGACCACCTCACGCACCCGGCGGCGCCCGTCGGGGTCGCTGCCGACGTGTACGACCAGGTCCACGCTGGCGGCCACCGTGGGGACGACGAACGCGTGGCCGATGTTCTCGCCGGCCAGCAGGGGAAGGGTGCACATCTTCGTGATCGCCTCGCGGGCGGTGTTGGCGTGCAACGTGCACATGCCCGGCAGCCCGGAGTTCAGCGCGATGAGCAGGTCGAGGCACTCCTCCTGCCGCACCTCGCCGACCACGATGCGCGAGGGGCGCATCCGCAGCGCCTCCTTGACCAGGCGGCGCAGCGGGATCTCCCCGGCGCCCTCGAGGTTGGGCTGGCGGGTCTGCATGGCGACCACGTCGGGCAGCGGGATGCGGAGCTCGAAGACCTCCTCGCAGGTGATGACCCGCTCGCGCGCCGGGATCGCGGCGCACAGGCAGTTCAGGAGCGTCGTCTTGCCCGCCTGGGTGCCGCCGGCGACGAGCACGTTGAGCCCGGAGACGACGGCCGCCTCGAGGAACCGCGCCGCCTGCGGGGTGAGCGTGCCCAGCGCGACCAGTTCGTCCAGCGAGTGCGCCTGCAGCACGAACTTGCGGATGTTGACCGCCATGTGGCGGCGGGTGATGTCCGGGATGACCACGTGCAGCCGCGACCCGTCGGGCATCGTCGCGTCGACGAACGGCGTGGACATGTCGATCCGCCGCCCCGAGGTGCGCAGCATCCGCTCCACCAGGTCGGCCAGCTCACCGGGCGCCAGGATCGTCGTCGTCAGCTCGCTGCGACCCCGCCGCGCCACGAACACCCGACCGGGCTCGTTGACCCAGATCTCCTCGACCTCCGGGTCGTCCAGCCAGCGCTGCAACGGACCGAACCCGGCCACCCGGTCCAGCACGTCGCGCACCACCGCGTCGGAGTCGCCGATCGGCGGCAGCGCGGAGGTCAGCGACCGCTCGGAGTAGTCGGCCACCACGTCGCGCACCAGCAGCCGGACCGGCCCGGGGTCGGTGAACGGGTCCAGCCCGCGCCGGCGGATCAGCTCCCGCACCTCGCCGTCGACGACCTCCAGTGCACTGGTCGCGGTCGGCACGGCACCCCCGTCGTCGAGCTCGGTCAGGACGACGACGGACAGTAGGCGGACGGAGCGGTCCTCGGGCCGGCGTCGCCACGATCTGTGGACGACGGACGCCCACGCCCACCCGGTCGGGTGTCATCCCGGTCCCCCGGCCGCCTGAGGGGTTCCTCCGTGCAAGCTCCACCGCTGCTTCCAGGAGGAAGCAGCGGTGGAGGTCGCGCAAGTCGCTGGAGGGACCGCGCCGTCACCTCAGGACGAGGTCCTCGAGACCGGCCGTTGCCAGCGCTCCCCGCAGGCGAGCGAGGATCCGGGCGCGTGTCGGACCGATGCTGCCGACCGGCATGCCCAGGCGGGCGCTGATGTCCTGGTAGCTGATCGGCGGAGACGCGATCAGCAACTCCATCAGCTGCCGGTGCCGGTCGGGGAGCTCGGCCAGCGCGCGACGGACCAGCACCTGGTGCTCCTGTCGCAGGGCGGCCGCCTCGGGACCGTCCTCGTCGGCGCCGTCGTACCGGGCGCCCGCCCCGGGGCCGCGGTCCTCGTCCCAGTCGGTGAGCTGTTCACGCCCGCCCTGACGGATGACCTGCAGGCACACCCGGTGGGCGGTCGTCTTCAACCACCCCGCCACGTGGTCGGGTTCCCTGAGGTCGGCGACGTGCTCGACCAGCCTCAGCCACGTCGTCTGCACCGCGTCCGCGGCCTGGGCCTCGTTGAAGCGGAACCCGCGGACCACCGACCACAGCAGGCCGGAGTACTCGTCGACGATCGCGTTCCAGGCGGCCGCATCGCCCTCGGCAGCACGGTGGATCAAGACGGTGACCTCGGGAGGCTCCATGTCCCTGTTCCTCTCGTCCGCTCGGCGCACCGCGCCGACACGGGAGAGGTTCGGGATGCCGCGCTAGCGGAGCGCCAGCCGGACGAAGCCGCTGGTCAGAGCCAGGAGAAGCGGGCGGGCGGCCCTCAGCCGCGGGGAGTCAGCCGCTGCGCGAGCGCGCGCGTGCGCGGCTGGGGCGGCACACCCAGCTCGCGCAGCATCTGCTGGCAGCGGCGCAGGGCGCGGTGGGCGTCGCCGAGGTCGCCGTCCGCGAGGTGGACGGCGACGAGGAGCTGGTGGGCGTCCTCCGAGCAGTCGTCGGCCCGGAGGGCCCGCTCGGCGAGGGTCCGGGCCGTCGTGGTGTCCCCCCGCGCCAGCAGCAGGTTGCCGGCCCGGACGGCGCTCGAGACGAACCGGCTCCGCAGGCGGTCCCGCTCCCACTCCAGCCAGCTCGCACCCGTCACGTCGGCGAGGAGGTCCCCACCCCACAGCTCCACCGCCCGCAGGTAGGACGACAGCGCCGCGGAGGGCGCGCCCTGGCGCTCCAGGCGGGCGGCCTCGTCCAGGGCCCGCTCGAACTGCAGCACGTCGATCTCCAGCGCGCCGTCGGTCACCAGGTGCAGCACCGGGCCGGCACTCCGCAGGAAGTACGGCGGATCGAGCTCGCCGCGGTCGGGCTCGAGGAGGTTCTGCAGGTAGGCGAGGGTGACGCGCAGGTTCCGGCCGGCCGCCGCGTCGTCGAGGTCGGGCCACAGCTCGGAGGTGATGGCGGTCCGGGTCGGCCGGTCGTGGAGGAGCAGGTAGCCGAGGAGCTGACGCACCCGCTCCCTGCGCAGCTCCGGCGCGGTGACGACTCCGCCGTCGCGGCGGAGCTCGAGCGGGCCGAGGACGCGCAGGTGCAACCGTGCGTTCGGCACCGCCGGAATCGCGCGCAGCAGCGAGCGGGCCGTGGCCGCGAGGGTCGGGGGTGCCGTCGCGGCCTGGGCGCGCAGGGTCGCCCGGGCGGCGGGGCCGAGGTCCTCGATCAGCGCACGCGCACCGTCCTGACCGGCTGCCACCATCCCCAGGGCCAGCTCGGCCACCCACGGCACCGGCAGGAGGGCGCGCAGGACCGGCCAGACGCTGGACGGGAGTGCGCCGGCCGCCGCCGTCGACCCGTGCTCGCGCAGCTGGACGAGGGCACGCGCCCCGGCGTACAGGTCGGCGAGGGCGCCGGGTGGCGGGTCGGCGTCCCAGCGTTCCCGGAGCTCCGGCAGGAGCACGTAGAGCAGCGGCAGCGCGATCGGGGAGACCCGCTGCGCACCGGAGAGGCGCCCCCCGTTCGACGGGACGATCGACCGGAGTGTGGTCGCCGCCTGGTCCTCGGCGCCCCCCGAGAGGGCGTGGAAGGCCTCGGCCAGCGTCCGGGCGTGGGGTGCCCAGGCGACCGGGGAGGCGCCGAGGACCGGCCGGAACCTCCCGAGGAGCTCCGCTGCCTCCCCGTGCCGCCCCAGGACGTCGAGCACGGAGATCGCACAGGGCACCAGATCGGGGGACGTGAGGACCTTGTCCGGCCGCATGTCGCCGAGCAGGTACGGCAGCAGGCGCTCCGCCTCCTCCAGGCGTCCCCGGAGCCGGAAGGACTCGAGGAGGAGGCCCCGCGAGACGCCGTGCATCGTGGTCGCCGGGTGGGACAGCGCCCGTCGGGCGAGCACCTCGCCGGTCGAGGCGTCGCCCAGCCTCAGCAGGACCAGGTGGGCGTGCAGCCACTGCTGGACGGGGTGCTGTACGGAGTTGAGCGCCGTCCGCGACATGAGGCTCGGGTTCGCCAGCGCGGATCGCACCTCGTCGGTGGAGCGCGCCTCCCCGCCACGGACCAGCGCGACGAACGCCGGTGCTCCGGGGTGCCCCGCCGCCGCCAGCTCCTCCAGCTCCTGCAGCAGGAACTGCATCCGCTGCCGGTCCTTGCCCCAGAACGCCAGTTGCACGAGCGCGTTGAGACACGCGTAGCGCAGATCTGGGTCCCCGTGCGCGCCGGCGAGCGCCTGCACCAGGAGTTCCTCGGCCGCCCCCGGACTGGTCGGCTCAGCCGCCATCGCGGCGAGCAGCAGCCCCTCGGGGCTCTGCTGCACCTCGAGCGGGAACCGGCGCAGCCACGACTCGAGGACGTCGGTGGGCACCAGCGCGGTGCAGCACTCGCAGACCTCCACGACCAGCCGGCGGACGTCCTCCCACGCCTGGGCGTCCAGCAGCAGGCCCATCGCCTCCTGGTACTGCCCGCGGCCGCGCAGGACGGCGGCCGCGGTCCGCCGCGCCTCCGCCACCTGCCCGGAGTCGAGGTGGTGCTGGAGGGCCGCTGCCCACAGCCCGTGCAACGACCACCACCCGGAGCGGGAGCGCACGACCAGGGGCAGCCCGTCCAGCAGGGACCGGAGGTCCACGTCCCGGCCGAGCAGCGCGGCGGCGATCTCCTCGTCCGCCCCGCCCACGGCGACGAGCAACGCGAGTGCGTGGCGGCGCTCCGGCGACAGCTGGGTGAGCAGCTCCTCCCAGACGTACCCGCTGACGGCGAACGGGCCCGCGGTCGCCGTCAGCTCGGCCAGGGCCGGCCAGCCCCCGACGTCACTGAGCAGTTCCGGTGGGACACCGCGGGACTCGGCGAACGCGGCGACCTCGTCCTCGCGGAACTGCAGGTCGCCCTCCCGCAGGACCACTGCGTCCCCGGTGGCCACGAGCCGGGAGACCGACAGCGGCAGCGGCGGACGGGAGGCGAGGACGAGGTGCCCGTTCCTCGGCAGCTCCTCGATCAGGTGCCCGAGGAACTCGCCGGCCGGCGATCCCCGGGTCACCAGGTGGACGTCGTCGAGGACGAGGGCGACGTGGCGAGGGGCCGCACCCCACAGCGCCTCGGCCACCGCGACCGCGGCCTGCCGTGGGTCCTCCGGCACCGGGACCGAGAGGCCGACCGCGGCGAAGGCACCGGAGGCCAGGACCGAGAGCGTCGTGTCGTCCCGCTGACAGGTCAGCCAGCGGTCCTCTCCCGCGGGGGACAGCGCGTTCTCGCTCACGGCCTGACCCAGCAGCGTGGTCTTGCCGAAGCCGGCGGGTGCCACCACCGCGGTGAGGGGGCGCTCGAAGCGGCTCCGCAGCGCGTCCAGGAGCCGGGGCCGCACGATCAGGTCCCGGCTGGCGAGCGGCGGTGCGTACCTGAGCGCCCGGCTCATGGGCCGACTGTAGGCACCGTGCGACCGGTGGCACACCGGATTCGTTCCCGCTGACGCGCCGCTGGCGACGTTCCGGGCGGGCCGGTGTATCAGCACGGTTGGCCCCCGCGTCTGTGCAGTACGGACCTCGTCGGGACCCCGACCTGGCGTTCTGCGGTCTGCCCGGTGTCCGGCCGGGTGCCGGAGGGAGGCGGTCGTGGACGAGAGCGACGGGTACCGGTGGGACGACGGCCAGCTGATGACGCTCCTGACCGAGGTGCTGGACGACCCGGAGGCCGACTGTGCGGAGGCGTCGACGTCCGCCACGTCGGACGACCGGCCCGCCGAGATCTCCCTGGAGGACGTCGTCGCCGCGGGGCGGGCCGCGTTCTGCTGGCTCGACGTGGTCGTCACGTTGCGGGACGTCGCCCGGCAGCTCGGGCCGGCCGCCGGTGTCCCGACCGCCTGCGAGCCCGAGCACCGGCTCGGCCGCTCCCGCACCGGGTCGACGACGACCTGAGGGCGCGGGGCGAGCCCCGCTCCGACGTGCGGCGCACTGCGCGGAGTGGGCCGTTCGGGTGAGCGCCCGTCAGGCCGGGAGTTCGTCGATGCTCGACGGCTCCCGCTCCTGGACGCCGTTCACCGCGTGGCGGAAGTCGCTGGACCGCGCGTACGCGACGCGCCGCGCACGCATGATCGAGCCCAGGGGCCGGTGGGCCTCCAGCGCGTGCCACGGATTGAACGACAGGACGTCGTCGGCGTAGCGGCGGCGGGCGTCGCTGTACGGGTCCTGCGCCGGCAGGTGCAGGACCGCGACCCGATGGTGCGGTGACAACTCCTCGGGCCAGCGCACCGAGGCGTCCTCGATCGGCATCCGGTCGACGTCGACGCACAGTTGTGCGCGTACTTCGTACTCGGCGCTGTGGCGGGCGAAGAAGTCCGCGACCAGGTCCCGCAGCGCTGAGTCCCCGGCGCGCCTGCCCACGGGCCTGCCGCTGAGGGCCCGCACGTCCTCGGACAGCGGGGCGGCGGAGATCTTGGCGACGTGGTCGCCGTAGCGCAGGGCCGCCATCGAGTGGAAGGTCTCCCCGAGGATGTGGTGGTTCGGCGTGGCCAGGACCTCGGCGATCCGCGGGAGCGGGAACCTGAGGCGGGTGAGCACTCGGGCGACCAGCCGGGTGGACCGCTGCCGCAGGTCGCTCTCGCGGTGCTGCCGCTCGAGCGCCTCCTGCAGCTCGGCGTACTCGCCGATGGTGCCGAAGGGCAGGGTCGGGTGGTTGACCAGGAGGAAGTCCTGCGTGGTGGCACCGTCGTCGAGGGCCCGAGGGCCGTCCACCCCGATCACCTTGATGGCCATCCCGCGCGGGGCGGGCACCCGGTCGGTACGGAGGTGACCCGGTGAGGTGGAGAAGCGCACGATGACCGGGTAGCTGCGAGAGGCGGCGAACAGGCCCTGGGCGAGGTGCGCGGGCAGGCCCGGCTCCACGTGCAGCTCGCCGGCGAGGATGCCGTGACTCTTGGCGTGCGCGTCGCGCAGGCCGTGCCGGTGCTTGGCGGCGACCTGGCGGTTGGCGCGTTCCATCGTCCCGACGACCTGCCGGACGAGTTCGTCCTCGTCGGGGAACGACTGCTCCAGGTCCGCCTGGTAGCGGACGTAGGGGGGCGATGTGGTCACCGGTGTCATCGTGTCGCCGTCGAGCTGGTGCGGGTGAAGGTGACCAGCGGCTCGGTGTCCTCGCCCGGGGTGTTCCGGTCGACGAGGTCCTGCAGGCGACTGGTCCGCTTGATCACGCGCATTCCCGCCCTGGAGAAGGTCGAGGCGTTGAAGACGCTCTTCGTGAGCAGCGGGTTGGTGAGCGCCTGGGAGAAGGCGTCCACCGCCACCATCGTGCCCATCACCGGGGGCAGCGCGGAGTTCCGCCGGACGTCCTCGGCGAAGAGTCCGACGTACAGCTCGACGTCGTCCACCGACGGGTACCGGGCCTCCAGCGCCTCGGCCACCGCAGGGTCGGCGGAGAAGTCGCTGAAGGACCGCAGCCGCGGGTAACCGCAGGCCTGGCGGTAGTCGTTGAAGCCGGCCAGTGCAGCCCTCCGACCGATGGTGATCGTGCGCTCCTCGACGGGCAGCAGGAACTCCGCCGTGTTCCGGATCCCGATCTCGGTGCTCGGTTGCCGGGACGCCTCGTCGAAGAGGGCGGCCAGCCCCTGCTGGGGGACGACGTCGGCCTCCCACAGGACGTCACTGGCCGGGCGTCGCACCCCGCCGACGGTCAGGTCGGTGGGGATGAGGGGGTGCCAGCGGTAGAGCAGGTCGAACTCGATGGACATCCAGTTCTGCCGGTACCACTCCTCCCGGACGCCGATCCCCGGCTCCACGAACAGCTTGAAGTGGGACGGCGTGATGTGGTTGATGTAGTCCTCGATCACGATCTTGATGAGGATGACGATCAGCGTGTTGCGAGCCGTCTGGAAGATGCGCTCGTCGTCCCAGTCGGGGTTCTCGGCTGCGATGAGGTCGGCGAGGCGGTTGTGCTCGCGGAGGAACAGCGTGCTGAGCATCACGAAGCCGTAGTGGATGTTGCCCCGCGGGATCCCCAGGGCGAACAGGCTCCGCTTCTGGGCGTCGGTCAGCTCCCCCAGCTCCACGGCCTTCCGATCGCGGCCGGGGTAGCTGAGCGGGAGGTCGACGAACTCCGGCTCGACCTGGCCGTCCGGGCCGAAGTAGTACGGCGGGAACTCGCCGCCGTCGATCTGCTGGCTCTTTAGCCGGCCGCCGGAGTGGGTCCGCAGCATCGCGGTCACGTCCTCGGTCTGGCCGTAGAGCTGGCTCAGGTCGATGTCGTGGGTGGAGGTGTTGCGCAGCACGTCGTCGGGGTCCGTGCGGAGGAAGCCGTCGACGAACCACTGGGCGAAGTGGGAGAACAGCAGGGTCGACTTCGTCGACTCCCGCGGCTGCTCCCGGCGGAACAGCTCCGCGACCGACGCCGGCGCCACCGACTGCAGCCGCTGCGCGAGCGCGTCGTCCGCCGGCAGGTGCCGGGCGCTGTACGTCCGGTCGGTGAGCGACTCCCACGACGTGTACGGGGTTCTCGTGCTCAGGGTGTTCGGCCGCGTCTCGAGCTTGTAGACCAACCGGTTGATGAGCCGCCGGTTGGTCCTCGACCTGACGACGGGCAGCTCCTGCAGCAGCGTCCACACGGGCTTCAGATGGGTGACCGCCCAGAGTTCGGCGCCGTTGCGCCAGCCGTTCGTGCGCCAGTACGACCGGCGCTCAGCGGTCCCGGGAACCGCCGACGTGTCCGGGTCCGCCACCGCCTCGATCCTCCTGACGGGTCGTTCCTCGAGGAGGACCCGACCGGGAACGCTCGTCGCCTTCGTGCCTCTGCTCGTTGCCACGGCTGCTCCAGTTGGCTCCTGGTCTCCGACGGAGACCGTCCTCCACGCACGGGTCCACGGAGTCTTCGGACGTGACGTCACTGGACCATCACCGCGCCGTCACCGTGTCCGCCGTGGCGCACCCAGGCCCGGGAGCAGCCCGGGCCGAGGCGACCTCGACGGCGACGGCCGGCCGCCGGCCGTCCTCGTCGGACCTGGTGACGGCGGGAACTCCCCGTGTCCGGCCACCTGCTGGTCGCCGTCCGGGTCCGGCAGCGCGACCTCGGACGGCCGGGCACCCGCATGGCGGCGGTCATCGCAGACAAGTCCCACACCCCCCACGGCCACCGCGTCGGCCTCCCGTCGAGGAGGCGTCACCGCGGTCACCCCTGAGCTGGCCTACCAGGCGGTCCAGCGTGGCAGACGCGGCTCGCGCGGCGGTCGTGCTCGAACGTCCGATCGTGGCGGAGACCCGTGGGGACCGGGGGGCCCGGCCGCGGGAGGGCGGGTCCTGCGGCAGCCGCCACCGGCTGGCCTGCCGGCGTGCCCGGCTGGGAGGACGTCCGCGCCCTCGACCTGGACGCCACCGACTGGCACACCTACGCCGCTGCGTGGGACGCCGGCGGGACGCGGTTCCACGTCGACGACCAGCTCGTCCGGGTGGTCCCGCAGGGCCTCGCCTACCCGCTGGTGCTGATGGTCGACCTGTTCGAGTTTCCCGCCGGGGCCGACCGGGACCCGGCGGCCTACCCGAAGGCCGCCGGAGTCGGCCCGATCCGCGGGTACCGACCGACCGCCGACCGGTACGGACGACGGGCCACCCGGCCGGGGTCAGGCGCGGCGGACGGTGAGGTGCGGCGGCTGCGCCAGGGTCTGGGCGACCACGCAGTACCGCTCGGTGAGCTGGCCCAGCTTGGCGAGGGTGGCGTCATCGGCGTCGGTGTCCAGCTCGGCGTCCACCGTGATCGCGCCCAGGCCGACCGGCGCCTCCTTCGAGACGCCGAGCGTCCCCCGGGCGTCCATGTCGCCCCGCGCGCTGAGCCGCGCCGAGCGGATCTCGACGCCCATCGTCGTGGCGACGCTGCGCATCGTCACCCCGGCGCAGGCCAGCAGGGCCTGCAGCAACATGTCGCCCGAGCACGCGTCGCTGCCGTCGCCGCCGGTGGACGGGTGCAGCCCGGCGCGGGCGGGCCCGGCCCAGGTCTGCACCGTGCAGGTGACGCCCGGGTCGGCGAACGCGGCCTCCGCGTGCATCGTCACGCACGCGGAGCCCGGGTCCTCCCGGTAGCCCTGCTTGATCGGCGCCTGCAGGTCCCGCAGCTGTGCGGCGTCCATCCCGGCCTCCCGGTGTCGTCCGGACCCCCATGCTCACGGCCGGGGTCCGCTCCTGCCAGGCGGGCCGGTGCCCGGGTTCCCCGGGCACCGGCCGCGATCACGGTGCGGGTGCGGCGGCCCTCGGCTCAGCCACCGGTCGTCGGGCAGGCGGGGTACAGCGCCCGGGTGCCGGTGCGGACCGGCGTGGTGAACGCGCAGCCGTAGTCCGGCGAGGCGACCACCTCGCGGTCGAGCACCGGCTGGCCCGCGGGCCGCTCGCCCTCCTCGACCCACTGCACCAGGTCGAGGAACTGCGCCTCCGCCTCCTCCGGCGTGAACTCGCAGTGGCCGGCGGCCCGGACGGCCCGCTGCACCAGCAGGTCGGACGTGCCCTGCTCGGCGGCCTCGGCGGCGTAGTACTGCTCCATCGAGAACGGCACGTAGTAGTCGCCGAGGGTGTGCACCGACAGGACGGGGACGTCGGAGGACGCCGTGATGTCCGGGACGGAGGCCGACGGGCCGGTTCGCCGGGCCTGGTGCGCCGGGGCCACCCGCTCCACGCGCTCGTCCAGCGACGCGCCGTCCGGGAAGACGAAGCCGCCGGGGACGACGAGCTCGTCCGGGTAGTCGGTGTCGGCGTTGGTCCAGACGGCGCCGGGCGCGACGCCGTCCAGACCCCCGGGCTCGGTGGCGACGACGCCGTAGACGAAGTTCTGCTGCTCCCAGAAGCCGAAGGCGGCGTCGTCACCGGGCCGCGGCCCGCCGGAGATCTCGGTGACCAGGTCGCGGAAGACCTCGCCCCGCTCGTTCAGCGTGCCCTCCGGGGTCCGCAGCGCAGCCTTGATGTCCGGCACGTCCTCGGTCAGGTAGTCCGCGGGGAAGGGATAGGCGTCGACCTCGGCGAGCGTCTGGGCCAGCAGGTTGTAGTCGAGGAAGAAGTCGTAGAGCTCGACGTCGCCCAGCACGCCGCACATCGGCGCGGCGCCGTCCCACTGCACGCCCCGGTTGCGCTCGAGCAGGACGCCGATGACGTGCCCGCCCATCGAGACGCCCTGCAGGTAGCGCTGGTCGGCCCGGCCGACCAGCCGGTCGAAGAGCTTCGCGAGCGCCTCGGTGGAGCGCACGCCGGCCTCGATGTCGTACCGGTTCGCGCTGTAGGACGACGCCGCCCAGGCGTAGCCGCTCTCGACGTAGGTCCGGCGCAGGTCGTAGCTCGGGTCGCTGACGTACAGCGTGGTGCCCGTGCCCCGGTAGCCGTGCTCCCAGAAGACGACGTCGCCGTTCCAGTCCAGGGGCACCTCGATCCGGTAGGCGGCGCCCTGGTGCACGCCGTACAGCACCCGGCTGATCGAGGCGCCGGCCTCGTCGGTCAGCGGCACGAACTCCGCGCCCGGACCGGACGGCGAGTAGTCGTAGCGGGGGTCGGCGATGGTCCAGTCGACGTCGTAGAGGGGCTCGCTGGGCGACTGCTGCACCGGCTGCCACTCCTCCGAGCCCGGCGGCGGGTGCCCTCCGGCCCCGCCCGGCGGCTGCACGGAGCCGGGCGGGCCGGCCAGGGCGGTCGTCCCGGTGGCGACGACCGCGCCGGCGCCCAGGCAGGTGGCGGCGGCGAGGTGCAGGAACCGGTTGCGGCGCAGGGACACGGAGTGAGCTCCTTCGGTCACCGGGTGACGAGCGTCACCGCCTCCGCACTGTGCGTCGCGGACCCCGGCCAGGGCAAGACCCGGCCGGGGAGTCGCACGCGGACCCGCCAGGAGGTCAGCGGCGGCCGGGCAGCACCGCGTCGACCAGGTGCGGGCCCGGCGTGGCCAGCGCCGCGCGCAGCTGCTCGGCCAGCTCCTCGGCGGTCCTGGCCCGGGTCGCGGGCACACCCATGCCGGTGGCCAGCGCGACGAAGTCCAGCGACGGCCCGCCCAGGTGCAACAGCTCGCCGGCGCGCTTGCCGTCCTCGGCCGCCCCGACCCGGGACAGCTCGTGCTCGAGGATCGCGTAGGAGCCGTTGTCGCAGACGACGACGGTGACGTCGAGCTGCTCGCGGGCCATCGTCCACAGCGCCTGGAGCGTGTACATGGCACTGCCGTCGGCCTGCAGCGCGAGCACCGGCCGATCCGGGCAGGCCACCGCGGCGCCCACGGCCATCGGCAGCCCGTCGCCGATCGCCCCGCCGGTCAGCGACAGCCAGTCGTGCCGCGGCGCACCCGAGGTCAGCTCGGCCAGGCCGACGCCGGAGGTCAGCACCTCGTCGACGACGATGGCCCGCTCCGGCAGCAGCGCCCCGACGACGGCCGACAGCGCCCGCGGCGTGAGCTCCCCGCTCGGCAGCTCGGGCCGCGAGGCCTCCAGCAGCTCCGCACGCGCGTCCGGCGCCGCGGCCGCGGCCAGCGCCCGCACCGCGGCGACGCCGTCCTCCCCCGGCGCGGCGAGCACGTGCACCGTGCAGTCCTCGGGCACCGGCGTGCCGGGCACGTCCGGGTAGCCGAAGAAGTGCACCGGCGGGGTCGCACCGGCGAGCACCAGGTGGCGCGTCCCGGCCAGCGCGGCGAGCGCCATCTCCGGCGGATAGGGCAGCTTGGTCAGCTCGGGCAGGCCGGCGCCGCGCACCGCGCGCGCGGAGAACGTCTCGGCCACCAGCCGTGCGCCGGTGCCGGCGGCGACCTGACCGGCGGCGAGCAGTGCCTCCTCGCTGGCGACCACGTCCCCGCCGAGGAGCAGCACGGTCGGCTCGCCGGAGCGCAGCACCGCGGCCACGTCGTCGACCACCGACGGCGCCACCTGCGGAGCCGGGCGGACCGGCTGCGGCGGGGCCGGCTCGGCGCCGTCCTCCCACGAGACGTCGGCGGGCAGCACCAGCGTGGCGATGCCGCGGCGGGCCGACTCCGCGACCGCCTCGGCGGCGTCGGCGGCGACGTCGGCCGGGGACAGCGACCGGCGCAGCCAGGCCGACACCGCGCCGGCCAGGGCGTCGAGGTCGGACTCCAGTGGCGCGTCCAGCCGCTTGTGCGAGCGGGCGTGGTCGCCGACCACGTTGACCACCGGCGCGCGGCCCCGGCGGGCGTTGTGCAGGTTGGCCAGGCCGTTGGCCAGCCCCGGACCGAGGTGCAGCAGCGTGGCCGCCGGCTTCCCGGCCATCCGCGCGTAGCCGTCGGCGGCGCCGGTCGCGACGCCCTCGAAGAGGGTCAGCACGCCGCGCATCTCCGGAACGTCGTCGAGCGCGGCGACGAAGTGCATCTCCGACGTGCCGGGGTTGGCGAAGCAGACGTCGACGCCCGCGCCGACGAGGGTCCGGATGAGTGCCTGCGCGCCGTTCACCGGGAAGCGTGCACCTCGTTCAGCTGGTAGTGCGTCATGGTCGCACCGCCGGTGGCGAATTCGGCGATGTCGTCGGCGGCCGCCTTCCCCTCCGCGGAGTTGAACGCCGCACCCATCTCCTTCTCGGACTCGAAGTCGAGCTCCGCCACCAGGTACGGCACGGGCTGCGAGGGGTCGAGCGGCTGCGGGGAGCCGGTGGCCAGGCGCACCAGACCGGGCATGCTCGTGGCGAGCGGGGTGTGCGTGTCGCGGTAGTGCGCGTCGAACGCCGCCGGGTCGTCGGGCCGTCCGTAGCTGACGACGAGCCTGTGCACCATCTGCCGTACCTCCGCACCACGCCGGGCTCCGCTGCCCGGGACCGCCTCCACCCTGTCAGGACAGGACGGCCCGCCGCCACCGCGGGACCCGACCTCAGAAGGTGAGCACCAGCCGCCCGCGGACGCCGCCGCGCGCCAGCCGCCGGTGCGCCTCGGCGGCCTGCTCGGCGGGCAGCACGTCGGCCACGCGGAGGGTCAGCACGCCCTGCTCGGCCTGCTCCCGCAGCCGGTCCAGCGCCGCCCGGTCCTCGGCCACCCGGCGCACCAGCGTCGGGTGCACCCGGACCCGGCCCGAGCCGTCCCCCCGGTAGCCGCGCACGGTCGCCACCGCCCCGCCGTCCCGCACGGCCGGCAGGACGGCCGCGTCCTGCACCGAGCCGTCGGCCAGCCCGTCGACGCCGTCGGGGAACTCCGCGCGGATGCGGTCGGCGACGTCGTCCCCCCGCCGGACGACGACGTCGGCACCCAGGTCGCGCACCAGCTGCTCGTCGGCCTCCGAGGCGTCGGCGACGACGGTCAGCCCCTCGACCTTGCCCAGCTGGACGACGTAGCCACCGAACGCCCCCGCCGCGCCGGTCACCGCCAGCACCTGGCCGGGCCGCAGCCCCATGAGGTCCAGCGCCAGCCGCGCCGTGAGCCCGTTCATCGGCAGTGTCGAGGCCTCGGCGTCGGTGCTGCCGGCCGGCGCGCGGGTCACCGAGCCGGCCGGCAGCACCAGGTCCTCGCGGTAGGCGCCGTGCGCGCCGGTGGGCACCACGATCGCCATCACCCGGTCGCCGACCCGCAGGTCGGTGGCGGTGTCCGGGCCGATCTCGGCCAGCACGCCGGCGGCGTCCATCCCCGGCACGTAGGGGAACTCCTGCACCGGGTCGCGGCCGGCGTAGGCGCCCTCGCGCAGGTGCGTGTCGGTCGGGCTGACCGCCGCCGCGGTCACCCGCAACCGCACCTGGCCCGGCCCCAGCGGCTCGGGCGGGACATCGACGACGTGCAGGGCCTCCGGCCCGCCGAACTCGGTCACCCCGACGGCTCTCATGTCCGGCAGCCTCGCCGACGCCGGTCGGCCCTGTTCCCGCGGGGGTGCTCCGGCGTGTCGGGAATGCTCTGCGCGGGGGCGTCGCTGAACGGGTGAGCTCCCGCACGCCCGCCCCCGACCCGAGAGGCCGAGCATGCCCACGCTGCTGCCGTCGCGCCCCGTCTCCCCGGATCCGGCTCCGCGCCGGCGGCGTCGCCTGCGCCCCACGCTCGTGGCCGCGGGGATCGGTCTGGCGCTGCTCGTGCCCGCCGGCTTCACGGTGGCCGACTGGCTGCCCGACAACCCCCTGGGTCAGGACGTCGTCGACACCAGCACCCCTCCGCTGCTGCTGGCCCTCGACGACCTGTCGGAGTACCACGCCGCGACCGGCACGTTCCAGGTCGTCGTCGAACGCCAGGTGGACACCCGCTACGTCCCCTCGGTGATCAGCGGCGAGTCGGCGAGCTTCCTGGCCACCGGCACCGCCGACGCCCACGTCGACTTCGAGGGGCTGGACGCCGGCCGGGTCACCCTCTCCCCCGACGGCACGTCGGCGACCATCGCGCTGCCTGCGCCGCGGCTGGGCGCGGTGCGCATCGATCCGGCGCAGAGCCGCGTCCTGGACCGCGACCGCGGGCTGTTCCAGCGGGTCGGCGACGCGATCGAGGACAACCCGGTCGACGACAGCGAGCTGTACGCGCTCGCGGAGGACCGGCTGGCCGCCGCGGCCACGCAGAGCGACCTGCGCGAGCGCGCCGAGACGAACACCCGCGACATGCTGATCGGCCTGGCCCGCTCCCTCGGCGTGCAGCAGGTCGAGGTCACCTTCGACGAGCCGGCCGACGACGAGGGCTGAGGGAGGACCTCCCGCCCCCGCCGCTGGTAGCAGACCCCGTCCTGCCCACCCTTCGCAGGCTCAGGGCGGGGCCCGGGACGGGGCCTGCCGGCGGACGCACACCGGCCCCCGACCTCACGACGAGGAAGCGGGGGCCGACGTGCGTCCAGACCTCAGCGCTTGAGCGCGTACTCCTTGAGCAGGCCCCGGCTGATGATCGTCTTCTGGATCTCGCTGGTGCCCTCGCCGATGAGCAGGAACGGCGCCTCGCGCATGAGGCGCTCGATCTCGTACTCCTTGGAGTAGCCGTAGCCGCCGTGGATGCGGAAGGACTGGGTGGTCACCTCGGCGCAGTACTCGCTGGCCAGCAGCTTGGCCATGCCGGCCTCGACGTCGTTGCGCTTGCCGGCGTCCTTGAGCCGCGCGGCCTTGACCATCATCGCGTGCGCGGCCTCGACCTTCGTCGCCATCTCGGCGAGCTGGAACGCGATCGCCTGGTGCTGGGCGATCGGCTTGCCGAAGGTCTCCCGCTGCTGGGCGTAGGCGATGGCCAGCTCGAAGGCGCGGATGGAGATGCCGCAGGCGCGCGCGGCGACGTTGACCCGCCCGACCTCCACGCCGTCCATCATCTGGGCGAAGCCCCGGCCGGGGACGCCGCCGAGGACGTCGGAGGCCTTGGCCCGGTAGCCGTCGAACACCAGCTCGGTGGTGTCCACGCCCTTGTAGCCCATCTTGTCGATCTTGCCGGGGATGGTGATCCCGGGGACGACCTCGCCGAAACCGGCCGGCTTCTCGACCAGGAACGTCGTCAGGTTCTGGTGGGCCTTCCCGGCGCCCTCGTCGGTGCGCACCAGCGCGGCGACCAGGGTGGAGCTGCCGCCGTTGGTCAGCCACATCTTCTGGCCGTCGATGACGTAGTCGCCGTCGGCCTGACGGACCGCCTTGGTGCGGATGCCGGCGACGTCAGAGCCCAGTCCCGGCTCGGACATCGAGAACGCCCCGCGCACCTCGCCGGTGGCCATGCGCGGCAGCAGCCGGTCGCGCTGCTCCTGGGTGCCGTGCTGCATCACCATGTAGGCGACGATGAAGTGGGTGTTGATGACGCCGGAGACGCTCATCCAGCCGCGGGCGATCTCCTCGACCACCAGCGCATAGGTCAGCAGCGACTCCCCGAGGCCGCCGTACTCCTCGGGGATCATCAGCCCGAAGATGCCGAGCTCCTTCAAGCCCTCGACGATCTCGGTCGGGTACTCGTCGGCGTGCTCCAGCTCCTGCGCGTGCGGGATGATCTCCTTGTCGACGAAGGTCCGCACCGTCGACAGGATCTCCTGCTGGATGTCGGTCAGGTCGGCGGTCTGGGCCAGACGGGTCATCGCGTCGCTCCTCCGGGGACTCCGGTGTCCGGGTTACCGGTGAGTATGGGCCACCGCGGGACGCCGTCCGCGTGTGCTCGGTCACTCCCCCGGGCCTGGCGCGTCTAGCGTTCCGCACCAGGAGTTCCCGACCGTGGGAGGACGACGATGACGCAGGACGAGCCCCACCGCGGTGCCCCCGACTCCGCACAGCCACCCGCCAGCGGCGAGGGCCAGCAGCAGCCCGGGCACCCGCCGCTGCCCTCCTACGGCACGCAGGGCGCCACCTCCGCCGGCGGCCAGGAGGGGTACGGCGGCCAGCCCGGCTACGGGCCACCGCCCGGCTACGGCGGCCAGCCGGCCTACGGCCCGCCGCCCGGCTACGGCCCGACCGGGTGGGGCCAGCCGGGGTACGGCCCACCCGGCTACGGGCCGCCGCCCGGCTACGGCTACCCGCGGCCGACCAACACCCTGGCGATCCTGGCGCTGGTGATGGCCTTCGTGTTCAGCCCGGTCGGGCTGGTCCTCGGCATCGTGGCCCGCCGGCAGATCCGGCAGACGGGCGAGCAGGGCGACGGCCTGGCGCTGGCCGGGATCATCATCGGCGGCATCGGTACCGCCCTGGCCGTGCTGGGCTTCCTGTTCTTCTTCCTCGCGCTCGCCGCGGCCGGCTCCTCAGGCGCCTTCGCTCCGTAGACCCGCCGCACACGACGACGGCCCGCCCGGGTGCTCCCCGGGCGGGCCGTCGTCCGGCCCGGGATCAGGACTCCGGCGGGGTGAAGGTCGAGGAGCGCTGCAGGCCGGCGGCCCGGCCCTTGCCGGCGATGACCAGCGCCATCTTGCGGCTGGCCTCGTCGATCATCTCGTCGCCGAGCATCGCCGAGCCCTTCTTGCCGCCGGCCTCCGAGGTCGCCCAGTCGTATGCGTCGAGGATGAGCTCGGCGTGGTCGTAGTCCTCCTGGGACGGCGAGTAGATCTCGTTCGCCGCGTCGACCTGGCCCGGGTGCAGCACCCACTTGCCGTCGAACCCGAGCACCGCCGACCGCTTGGCGACCTCGCGGAACGCCTCGACGTCGCGCACCTGCAGGAACGGGCCGTCGATGGCCTGCACGCCGCGGGCGCGGGCGGCCATGAGGATCTGCATGAGGATGTAGTGGAACGGGTCCCCGGCGTAGTCCGGGTGCAGGGCGCCCACCACCAGCGACTTCATGTTGATGCTGGCCATGAAGTCGGCCGGGCCGAAGATGATCGTCTCGATCCGCGGGCTGGCGAACGCGATCTGGTTGACGTTGATGAGCCCCTGCGCGGTCTCGATCTGAGCCTCGATGCCGATCCGGCCGACCTCCAGGCCGTTGGCCTTCTCGAGCTGGGTCAGCAGCATGTCCAGCGCCTGCACCTGGGCGGCATCGGCGACCTTGGGCAGCATGATGCAGTCGAGGTCGGCACCGGCACCGCCCACGACCTCGATCACGTCGGTGAAGGTCCACTCCGTCGTCCAGTCGTTGACCCGGACGGTGCGGATCTTGTCGCCCCAGCCGCCCTCGGTCAGCGCCGCGACGATGTTCTTGCGGGCACCGGGCTTGGCCAGTGGCGCGCACGCGTCCTCCAGGTCCAAGAACACCTGGTCGGCGGCCAGGCCCTTGGCCTTCTCCAGGAACCGGGGGTTGCTGCCCGGGACGGCGAGGTTGGAACGGCGGGATCGGAGCTCGGCCACGGTGCCTCCGCTGTGAGGGGTCGGTGTGCTACCGGAGAGTAGCGACGGGCTCGGGAGGGCCTCAGGTGCCCGGCTCGGCCAGGCCCGCCGGACGGCTGGCCCGCACCACCAGACCGACCCCGACGACGACCAGCGCCACCCCGGGCAGGGCCAGCAGCGGGGGTACCTGCTGCAGCAGCACCAACGCGAACAGCAGGGCGCCGGGCACCTCCAGCAGGATGACCAGGCTGACCATCGTCGGGCCGACCGAGGACAGCAGCAGGTTGAACAACGTGTGCCCGAGCAGCTGGGCGCAGACGGTGATGGCGGCGATGAGCAACCAGTCGCGACCTGAGAAGCCGACGAGGGGGTTGCCGACGGCGACCGCGGCGACCGCGATGGCCACCGCGCACACCGAGTAGCACACCACCGCGTACGCCGAGGTCGACAGCCGCTGCCGCGCTCGCGCCCCGGCCAGCACGTACCCGCCGGCGCAGAGCGCGCCGAGCAGCGCCAGCCCGTCCCCGGCCAGGGCGCGCAGGCTCACCGTGACGTCCACCCCGGCGATCAGCGCGACGCCGAGGACCGCCAGCACCAGGCCCGCCCAGGTCGCCGCGGGCAGCCGCACCCCGCTGACGCGGGCGGCCAGCGCCGTCCAGACCGGGGTGGTCGTGACCAGGGCGGTGGAGGCGGCGACCGTCGTCATCGACAGGCTGGGCAGCCAGGCCGCGAAGTGCGCGGCGAGGAACACCCCCGCGACGACCGAGCTGGTCAGGTCGCGCGGCCGCAGGCCGGCGATGGTCCGGCGCTCGCGCAGCAGCAGCACCGGCAGCAGGGCCGCCGCGCCGCCGAGGTTGCGCCAGAAGGCCAGCGCCAGCATCGGCGCGGCCAGCATCGTGGTCAGCGGCGCGGACAACGAGATGCCGACGACGGCGACCGCCATGATCCCGACGTCCCGCCCCCCGGGCCGGTGCAGCGCCCAGGCCCCGTCCCCGGCCCCGCGGCCCCCCTGCAGGGGCCCGCCGCGAGCCTGCGAGCGGTGGGGGGCAGGGGGGTCCTCTGTCAAGGCACCCGGATGCGGCCGCGGGCGACCGGCACCACCGCGCCGCGGACGGTGGCCGCGACCGCGCGACCTCCCGAGGCGGTGACGGTGCAGGAGAGCACCGACGGCCGGCCCATCGCCTCGCCCTGGCGCACGGCGTAGGACGACGTCCCCTCCGGCGCGAGCAGGCCGGTGGCGACCAGCCAGACGCCGGTGCCGAGCGCCGCCGAGCCGGTCGCCGGGTCCTCGCCCCAGGCCAGGTCGGCGGCGAAGACGCGGGCGCGGGCGGTGGCGGTCGCGCCGTCCCAGGAGAGCACCGAGACGCCCTCCCCCACGCCGTGCTCGCCGAGCAGCGCGGGGACCGGCGCGGCGTCGTCCACCACCTCCGGTCGGACCGCGAGGAAGCCGAACGGCAGGCCGCAGCCGGCGACGTGGGCGGGCAGCCCGACGGCGTCGGCGGCCGAGAGCCCCAGCGCCTCGGCCAGCGCGGCCGGGTCGGGGCCGTCCTCGAGGGTGGGCCGGCCGCCGGACAGCGTGGCGCCGTCGTGGTCGACCACCACGTCGACGACGCCGGCGCCGCACTCCTGGCGCAACGTGCCGGCGGGCAGCCGGCCGGCACGCACGAGCGTGTGCGCCGCGCCCACGCTCGGGTGCCCGGCGAAGGGCAGCTCGGCGTAGGGGGTGAAGATGCGCACCCGGTAGGAGGCGTCCGGCTCGGTCGGAGCGCACAGGAACGACGTCTCCGACAGGTGGAACTCGGCTGCCAGCGCCTGGCACTGGTCGGTGGTCAGGTGGTCGGCGTCGAAGACCACGGCCAGCGGGTTGCCGGCGAAGGCGCGCGGCGCGAAGACGTCGACGACCTCGTAGTCCAGCTCTCCGGGGGCGGCCACGGCTCGACGGTAGCCTCGCTACTCGTGACCACGGCGACCAGGGCGTACGTCTCCCGGCTCGCCGGGCTGCCCGTCTTCGACCCCAACGGCGACCGCGTCGGCAAGGTCCGCGACGTGGTGGTGGCGCTGCGCGTGGGGACGGCGGCGCCGCGCGTGCTGGGCGTGGTCGTCGAGGTGGTCGCCCGCCGCCGCATCTTCGTGCCGATGGGCCGGGTGACCACGCTGGACCCCGGCTCGGTGGTGCTCTCCACCGGCACGCTGAACCTCAAGCGCTTCGAGCAGCGGCGCGGCGAGACGTTGGTGCTCGGCGAGCTGCTCGACCGCCGGGTGCAGATCGCGGAGTCCGGCCGGCCGGCCACCGTCGTCGACGCCGGCATGGAGCAGAACCGCACCGGCGACTGGGTGCTCTCCCGGCTCGCCGTCCAGGAGCCGGGCCGGCTGGGCCGGCGGGGTCAGCTGCACCAGCTGGCCTGGGACGAGGTGACCGGGCTGGCCCTGCCGCAGACCGGGCAGGGCGCCGAGACGCTCATCGCCACCTACCGCGAGCTCAACGCCGCCGACGTAGCCCACGCGCTGCAGGACCTGCCGATCAAGCGGCGGCACGAGGTCGCCGAGGCCCTGGACGACGAGCGGCTGGCCGACGTGCTCGGCGAACTGCCCGAGGCCGACCAGATCACCATCCTCGGCACGCTGGAGGAGAAGCGGGCGGCCGACGTCCTGGAGGTCATGGACCCGGACGACGCGGCGGACCTGCTGGCCGAGCTGTCCAACGTCGACCGCAACCGACTGCTGGAGCTCATGGAGCCCGACGAGGCCGAGCCGGTGCGCCAGCTGCTGCAGTACACCGAGGACACCGCCGGCGGGATCATGACCAGCGAGCCGGTGATCCTCACCCCGGACGCGACGATCGCCGAGGCGCTGGCCCGGGTGCGGGAGCCCGAGCTGTCCCCGGCGCTGGCCAGCCAGGTGTACGTCTGCCGGCCGCCGTCGGCCACCCCGACCGGCCGCTACCTGGGCCTGGCGCACATCCAGCGGCTGCTGCGCGAACCGCCGTCCACGCTGGTCAGCGGGGTGCTCGACGACCTGGAGCCGCTGCGCCCGGAGGCGCCGCTGGCCGAGGTCACCCGCTACTTCGCCACCTACAACCTGGTCGCCGCGCCGGTGGTCGACCCCCAGGGCCGGCTCGTCGGCGCGGTGAGCGTGGACGACGTCCTCGACCACCTGCTGCCCGAGGACTGGCGCGAGCGGGCCCGCCGTGGCTGAGAGCCGGCGCCTCGACGTCCCCCGCGGTGCGCGCGGCTTCGGCGACTTCCTGCGGCTGGACCCCGACGCCGTCGGCCGCTTCGCCGAGGCGATCGCCCGGTTCCTCGGCACCGGCCGCTTCCTCGCCGTCCAGACGGTGATCGTCATCGTCTGGATCGTGCTCAACGTCTTCGCCGTCCGGCTGCAGTGGGACCCCTACCCGTTCATCCTGCTCAACCTGGCCTTCTCCACCCAGGCCGCCTACGCCGCGCCGCTGATCCTGCTGGCCCAGAACCGGCAGACCGACCGCGACCGGGTGCAGGCCGAGGAGGACCGGGCACGGGCCGCCTCGACCCGCGCCGACACCGAGTACCTGGCCCGCGAGCTGGCCTCCCTCCGCGTGGCCGTCGGCGAGCTGGCGACCCGCGACTTCATCCGCAGCGAGCTCAACCGGCTGACCGAGGAGAGCCCCGAGGACGCCGAGCGGCGCGAGCGGAAGGCCCGCAAGAAGCGCGAGGCCGCCGCCCGCGAGGCAGCCGGCTGAAAGAGGGCCCCTGGCCCCCTTGCAGGGGCCCGACGCGAGCTCGCGAGCAGTGGGGGGCACGGGGGTCCTTCATCAGCCGGCGAGGCGGGCCGCAGCGCGGTCCAGCCGCCCGACCACCGGCCGGGGCGTGGTCGCGGCGGCCAGGCCCTGGATGGGCAGGTCGACGTAGACGCTCTCCGCCCGGGCGACCTCGTAGGTCTCGTGCCAGATGCCGACCGCGCCCGGGACCCGGCGGGCCCGTCGGTTGAACGCGGTCCACGCGGGCCGGTGTCCGCCGCCGGTGTCGGTGGCGTAGCGGTAGACGTCCTCGACGGTGCGCCAGTGCTGGACCAGCACCGGCCCCCGCCGGCCCAGCGTCATGCGGTAGCCGAGGAAGCCGGACGCGGGGTCGGCCGCGAGCTCCCGGAGCATCCGCGGCATGGCGAGGAACACCGGCAGCCAGGCGTCCGGTCGCCACGGGCGGTTGATGCCCATGCCGATCAGGAAGACGGTGAGGTCCCCCTCATGGGTGTGGGTCCAGCGACCCGGGGCGATGCCTGCCATGGCGTCCTCCTGATTGGATAGTGCCGATACCCAAGACTAGAGAGTGGCGCTATCCAATGTCGAGGCGAATCCGTGCAGATCTCTGAACTCGCCCGCCGGGCCGGCGTCCCGGTCGCGACGGTCAAGTACTACCTGCGGGAGGGGCTGCTCCCGCAGGGCGAGCTGACCGGCGCCACCCGCGCCCGGTACCGCGAGGAGCACCTGGAGCGGCTGCGGCTGATCCGCGCCCTGCTCGGGCCCGGCGGCCTCTCGGTGGCGCGGGCGCGCGCCGTGCTGGCCGCCGTCGACACCCCCGGCACCTCCGTGCACGCGGCCCTGGGAGCCGCCCATCGGGCGCTGCCGGGCGTCGGAGCCGAGGAGGCGGCCGACCTCGAGCAGGCCCGCGCCGTCCTGCGGCGCCGAGGGTGGCGCGTGGCGGCGGACTCCCCTGCCCTCCTCGCGCTGGCCGGCGCCCTCGAGGCCCTGCGCGCCGCCGGTGCCGCCCCGACCGACGAGCTGCTCGACCGCTACGCCGAGGCCGCCGCCCGGATCGGGGAGCAGGACGTGGCCGAGGTGCCGACCGGTTCCGTGGCCGAGGCCGTCCGCTTCGTGGTGGTCAACACGGTGCTGCTCGAGCCGGTGCTGCTGGCGCTGCGCCGGCTGGCCCAGGAGGACGCCTCCCGCCGCCGCTTCCCGACCGACTGCTGAGCGGTCAGCCGAGCAACGCGGCCAGGACGGCGAGACCACGGCCGGCCAGCCAGGTCGCGGGTGCGAGCAGGACCACCGCCCACAGCCGGGTGCGCCCGTCCCGCGGCAGGACGGCGGCGAGCAGCGCGGCCGCGACGACGTCGGCGACCGCCTGCACCGGGTGCGCCGCGGCATCCGTGAGGACCGCTCCCCCGGCCAGCACGATGCCCGCGGCACCGGCGAGCAGCGCGCCCGGCAGCGGGCCGGGACGCCGGGTCGCCCACTGCACGGCCGCCGCCACGGCCGGCACCGCGGTGGCCGACAGCAGCAGCCAGGCGACCAGCAGCCGGTTCCAGCCGAAGCCGAGGACCAGCGCCGCCCACGCGTAGTACGCCACGCTCATCGCGGCGAAGAACACCGCTGTGCGGGCTGCGGCGACGCGCACCGTGGGAGCCGCCCCGCCGAGCAGCGCGACGGCGAGCACCCAGGCCGCCGGGTAGCTGCCGAGGTCGGCGGCCCAGCGCAGCCCCGACTCGTCGGCCGCCTTGGCGAGCGCGCCCGCGACCGGTCCGAGGCCCGCGCAGACCGGCAGGGCGGGGGTCCGCGCGCGGTTCCGGGTCGGCTGCACGACGGTGATCCTGCGGGGCGGCCGGGAATTCGAGCCGCCCGCCGCGCCGGATCGGCCGGCGAGGACGTGCACCAGCGCCCCGCTCGCCCCGGCCAGCACCAGGACGACGGGAAACGGCGCGCGGCTGGTTGCTGTCGGACCCCCGCTCTACCGTCCCCATCCGAGGAGGACCCCACGTCCAGCGCCGGTCGACCGTCCACCGGGCGTGGGGACGATGACGATGCGCAGGACGCACACCGTGGTGCCGTCGCCGATCGGCCCGCTGACCGTCGTCCGGGACGAGGACGGCGCGCTGGTACGGCTGGCGATGTCGCCTCCGGGCGCACTCGAGGCGGACGCGCTCGGTGAACGGGCCGACGCGGGGTTCGAGGACGTCGCGCGCCAGCTCGCCGAGTACTTCGCCGGCGAGCGGACCGCCTTCCACCTGCCCGTGCGACCCGTCGGCAGCCCGTTCGAGCTGGCCGTGTGGGCCGAGCTGACCCGCATCCCGTACGGCGGAACCCGCTCCTACGGGTACGTCGCCGCAGCGGTCGGCGAGCCGGGCGGCGCCCAGGCCGTCGGCGCGGCGAACGGGCGGAACCCGATCGCGGTGGTGGTGCCCTGCCACCGGGTGATCGGCGCCGACGGCAAGCTGGTCGGGTTCGGCGGAGGGCTACCCCGCAAGCGCTTCCTGCTCGACCTGGAGCAGCGCGCGGACCGGCTGTTCTGACCTGCGGCGGAGCCGTTCGAGGCGATGGTGCGGCGCCACGATGGGGCCTCCTGGTCGTGGATCAGCGGCTCCGGGTGCGGTGGTGCCGGTACGCCGAGCTCCTCCAGGCCAGCGGGTTGGGTCGTCGTGACGCCCCCGTCGGCGTCCTGTCCGGTCGGCCCGGGACCGGTCGGCGCGCCGACGGGGCACGAGCTGAGCACCGTGGCCCGGCGTCCGCGACATCCCGGCCGCGTCTCCCACGACGTGGCCTGACCCGCTGCCGGCCGGCCGCGCCGGGTCAGCCGGCGAGGACGTGCACCAGCGCCCCGCTCGCCCCGGCCAGCACCAGGACGACGATGAACGGCGCCCGCAGCGCCAGCGCCAGCGCGGCGACCGCCAGGCCGGCCAGCCGCCCGTCGACGACCAGGTCCGGGCCGGAGGTGGCCGCCTGGACGGCGACCAGCGCGGCCAGCAGCGCCGCGGGGACGAACTCGACGACGCGGGTCACCCACGGGTGCTCGACCCAGGCCGCCGGCACGGACAGGCCGGCCAGCTTCAGCAGGTAACAGCCCACCGCCGCCACCAGGACGACCGTCCACAGCGACCCGCCGCTCACCGGACCACCTCCTCGCGCCGCGGCCGGCCCGCCAGCGCCACGGCGACGACGGCCGCCACCACCTGCACACCGGCCGGCACGGCCGGGGTGAGCAGGAGCGCGACGACCGCCCCGCCGACGGCGACCCGCCGCTGCACCGCCGCCTCGGGGAACGTGCGCTGCAGCCGTGGCCACAGCAGCGCGAGGAACGCGGCAGGGACGACGGCGTCCAGCGCGGCCTGGGCCGTGCCCCCGAGCCCGGAGGCGCCGAGTGCGCCGAGCACCGTGGTCAGGTTCCAGCCGACGTAGATGGTCGCCCCGGTGGCCCAGAACGCCAGCCGGCCCAGCTCGCGGTCCGGAGCGGCGACGGCCATCGCGGTGGTCTCGTCGATGACCCAGTGCGCGGCGCCGGCCCGGCGGAGCACGCCGCGGGGGGCGAGCAGCGGGGCCAGCCGCACGCCGTAGACGGTGTTGCGGGTGCCCAGCAGCAGGGCGCTGCCGATGGCGGCCGGCCCGCTGCCGCCGGCGCCCAGGACGCCGACCAGGGCGAACTGCGAGGCGCCGGTGAACATCAGCGCGGAGAGCACCAGCGCCTGCCAGACGTCGAGGCCGGCGGCGTCCGCGGCCGCGCCGAAGGCCACCCCGTAGAGGCCCACCGCCAGGCCCAGCCCGACGGCGTCGCGGAGGGTGGCGGTGCGGGCGGCGGACACGGCAGCGAGGCTAGCCAGGCGGACGGCCCGGCTCCGCACCCCTCCGAGGCGGTGCGCCGGCAGGTCGCCGGGTCGCGGTCCGATGGTGGGGGCGTGACCTCCGCGCCTCCGCCGCGGCGCCGGCTCACCGTCGAGCGGCCCGGTGGACGTCGTCCGCGACCGTGCCGGCGGGCTGACCGCTCGGCTGAGCAGTAGATCACCCTCCGCCCGACGGCCGATCCGCGTGACGGCCGTACAGTGGCAGGAGGCCCGTGAACGCAGGTCACCGCCGCTCCTCGGCGGACCGGACCGGGTCCCCCGTCGAAGGAGACAGCCGCAACGATGTCCGCCCCGATGACCGGCGTGCCGGCGCTCGACGCCGTCAACGCCGCCCTGGCCACCGTCCAGGACCCGGAGATCAACCGTCCGCTCCCCGAGCTCGGCATGGTCAAGGACGTGCAGATCGGTGCCGACGGCACGGTCCGCATCGAGGTCTACCTGACCGTCTCCGGCTGCCCGATGCGCGAGACGATCACCAACCGCGTCACCCAGGCCGTGTCCGCCGTCCCCGGTGTCACCTCGGTGCAGGTCGGGCTGGACGTCATGAACGACGAGCAGCGCGCCGAGCTGCGCAAGACGGTGCGCGGCACCGACGCCCCCGACCCGGTCATCCCCTTCGCCCAGCCGGGGTCGCTGACCCGCGTGTACGCCGTCGCCTCGGGCAAGGGTGGCGTCGGCAAGTCGTCGGTCACGGTGAACCTGGCCGCCGCGCTGGCGAAGAAGGGGCTGTCGGTGGGCGTCGTGGACGCCGACATCTACGGCCACTCGGTGCCGCGGATGCTCGGGGTCGACGACAAGCCGACCCAGGTCGACAACATGATCATGCCGCCGCAGGCCTACGGCGTGAAGGTCATCTCGATCGGCATGTTCACCCCTGGCAACACCCCCGTGGTGTGGCGCGGGCCGATGCTGCACCGCGCGCTGCAGCAGTTCCTCGCCGACGTGTGGTGGGGCGACCTCGACGTCCTGCTGCTGGACCTGCCGCCCGGCACCGGCGACGTGGCGATCTCCATCGCCCAGCTGCTGCCCAACGCCGAGATCCTCGTGGTGACGACGCCGCAGCTGGCCGCCGCCGAGGTCGCCGAGCGGGCCGGCGCCATCGCCACGCAGACCCACCAGCAGGTGGTCGGCGTCATCGAGAACATGTCCTGGCTCGAGCTGCCCGACGGCTCCCGCATGGAGGTCTTCGGCTCCGGCGGCGGCGCGACGGTCTCCGACGCGCTGACCCGCACCCTCGGTGCCCGGGTGCCGCTGCTGGGCCAGATCCCGCTGGACACCCGGGTCCGCGAGGCCGGGGACGCCGGTGCACCGGTGGTGCTGGCCGACCCCGAGTCCTCCGCGGCGCAGGAGCTGGCCAGGATCGCCGACGGCCTGGCCACCCGCCAGCGCGGCCTGTCGGGCATGTCGCTGGGGCTCACCCCGGTCCGTCACTGAGCCGACCTGCACAGAGGCCGGTGTCCCGTCGGGACACCGGCCTCTGTGCTGTCGTGGCCGTCGGCGGGCCCGGAGGGTCCCCGGCGGGTGCGACGGTGGGCTCGGCTCAGCAGGGGGACGGCTCCTGGCCGCGGTGTCGGCCGGTAGGCCGACGTACTACGTCGCGTCCGGGTCGAACGGGGGCGGGGCGGAGGAGTTCCGCGTGCGCGCGGCGGCGGCCGCCACCGTGGTCGCGGCCGTGGCCCCGGCGGCCGGCCGGGGCGCGTCGTCGTCGGCGAGCAACTGGTTCTTGAGGAAGGTCCGCGGGTGGTACTGCCGCAGGTCGAGGTCGCGCAGCTTGGCGAGGTCGTCGCCCAGCGACTCGTCGACCTGGGCCCGGACGCCGGTGATCGCCGTGCGCACCTTCTTCAGCCCGGCGGCGGCGTCCTTGGCGAGGTCGGGCAGCCGGTCGGGTCCGAAGATGAACAGCGCGGCCAGCGCGAGGACGAAGATCTCGCCCCAGCCGATCGAGTCGAACACGCGCTGGCTCCTCTCCTCGTGCGCACGGTCCGGCCGTCGCGCGTGACCAGCGTAGGCAGCGCGCCCGTCGTCGTCAGTGCCCCGATGTGGGGGTCCTCTCTCAGGCCTCGTCGAGCGTGGCCTCGACCGTCGTCGACGACCCGTCGCGCACCAACTCCAGGCTGATCGTCTCCCCCGGCTCGTGGGAGTCCACCGCCACCACCAGCTCCTCGGAGCTGCCGACCGGCTCGCCCTCGACGGCGATCACGACGTCCTGCTCGCGGATGCCGGCCTCGGCCGCGGCGCTGCCCGACTCCACGTTGACCACCAGCGCGCCGTCGCGGGTGCCGTCGGTGACCGAGCGGGCGTTGACCCCGAGCGCGGCGTGCACCGCGCGCCCGGTGCCGATGAGCTGCTCGGCGATGTCGCGCACGGTGTCGACCGGGATGGCGAAGCCGAGGCCGACGCTGCCGCCACCGAGCGAGGCGATGGCGGTGTTGATGCCGATGACCTCGCCGGCGCCGTTGACCAGCGCGCCGCCGGAGTTGCCGGGGTTGATCGGCGCGTCGGTCTGCACCGCGCTGATCACCGCGTTGGTGTCGCTGCCCTCCCCGGCCAGCCGGACCGGCCGCTCGAGCGCGCTGACGATGCCGCTGGTGACCGTGCTGGCCAGGCCCAGCGGAGAGCCGATGGCGACCACCGGGTCGCCGACGACGACGTCGCCGGAGTTCCCGAGGGCGGCGGTGAGCAGGCCGGGCTTCTCCACCTTGAGGACGGCGAGGTCGCTGGCCGGGTCGCGGCCGACGATGCGCGCCGCGGAGCCGCTGCCATCGGAGAAGACCGCGCGGATCTCGGCGCCCTCGACGCCGTCGGCGCCGGAGATGACGTGGTTGTTGGTGACGATGTAGCCGTTCGCGCCGTCGATGACGACCCCGGACCCGGTGGCGCCGGCCTCGCCGATGCGGACCTCGACCGAGACGACCGCCGGGGTCACCCGCGAGGCGATGTCGGACACCGAACCCGGCTCACGGGCGATCCCCTCGTCGGTCTCGTTGAGCTGGGTGCCCGGCGCCAGCAGCGGCGACTCGTCGGCGGTGCGGGTCAGCCAGTAACCGGCCCCACCGCCGACCAGCCCGGTCAGCAGCACGGCGAGCAGGGCGAGGACCGACAGCCGGATCGACACGTCGGCCAGCCGCAGCCGCCGTCGCCCCCGGCCGTCGACGACCACGGGGCCGGTCTGCTGCTCGGGCTCCTCGAACACCGCCGGGCCGGCGAGTCCGGCGGGGGCGTGCGGATCACGCCAGGGGTCGGAGCGGGCGTCGGGCTTCCACCACGGCCCGGTGGCGGTGCGGCGGCGTCCGGGCCGGCCGCCGGGCGGTTCCTGCAGGCCGCGCTGGCCGACCCCGGGGGCGAAGGCGCGCAGCACGGCCTCCGGCGGCGGGGGCGGCAGCGGGCGGGGCGGCACGACCGGGCGGTCACCGGCGAAGCCGCCCTGCACCGCGGCGGGCCGCCCGAAGGCGACCTGCTGCGCGGGGCTGGGCGCGGGCGGGCGCGGCGGCGCGGGCTGCGCCCGAGCGGGCGGGTCGAAGCCGCCGACACCGTCCCGGGGGCGCGCGAACGCCTCGTCGGGCAGCTGTGCCGACCGGTCGGGACGGCCGTCCCCATCGGCGGTGTGCGGGGTCGTCGGCTCGGGGTCCACCGAATCCCCCGACGGGGTGCCGGCGCGGCTGGTCAGGGCGTCCCGCCCGGGCTCACCGAGGGCTGGACGGCGGTGCCGACGGTCGTCGCGCGCACCAGCGGCGGAACGATCTCGGTGCGCTCCTCGAGCGTGGCCCCGGCCGCCGGCTCCGGGAACGGGCGGCCGCTGTCGGAGCTGCCGGCCGGGAGGTTCAGCGCCAGCGCGGTCACGCCGACGCCCAGGATGCCGAGCGCCCCGACGAAGCCGTGACGCAGCCAGCGGGCGTGGCCGGGCCGTTCGTGGCCGGCCGGCGTCGGAGCCAGCGGCACCGCCCACGAGCCGGTGGTGCCGCTGACGGTGAGCTGGCCGGGGCCGGCGCTCAGCGCTCCGTCGGTGCTCGGCACGTCGGCGGTGAACGGGATGGCGCACAGCCGGGACAGCAGGTCGCCGGGAACGGCGACGTCCGCGGAGGCGTGCAGCGCCTCCTTGGCCTCCCGCTGGGCCTGCACCGCCATTCGACACTGTGCGCAGCCGGTCAGGTGGCGGGCCGCACGAGCGGCGGGCCCACCGGCCAGCTCGCCGTCCACCAGGGCGGCGATGGCCTCCTGGGCCAGGTGGCTCTCCGGGATGTTCACCCCACGCTCCCCTCCGCGACGGCGTCCTGGGTGGTGACCGGCCGGCGCGGGGCCAGGTGCGCGAGCGCCTCGCGCAGCTGGACGCGGCCGCGGTGGATGCGGCTGCGCACCGTGCCGAGCTTGATGCCGAGGGTCGCCGCGATCTCCTCGTAGGTCAGTCCCTCGATGTCGCAGAGGACGACGGCGACGCGGAACTCCGGGGAGAGCGCGTCGAGCGCCGCCTGCACCTGCGGATCGAGGTGGGTGTCGGAGTACACCTGCTCCGGGCTGGGCGCCGTCCCGGGCAGGCGCTCGGTGTCCTCGGGCAGGGCGTCGAACCGGATCCGCTGCCGGCGCCGCACCATGTCGAGGAAGAGGTTGGTGGTGATGCGGTGCAGCCAGCCCTCGAAGGTGCCGGGCGAGAAGTCGGCGAGCGAACGGAAGACCCGGACGAAGGTCTCCTGGGTCAGGTCCTCGGCGTCCTGCGGGTTGCCCGAGAGCCGGTAGGCCAGCCGGTACACGCGGGCGGAGTGGTCGCGCACGACCTGCTCCCAGGTCGGGGCGACCCACGCCTCGGTCACGGGGGCGGGATCGGAGGCGTCGGACACGGCCCCAGGATCGCAGACCGGAGCCGTCGTCGACCCCCCGACGTCGGCGGGTCGGGCGGGGGCGGCTCTCTCTTGGCGCACGACAGGTCCAACGGACCGCGAGCCGGGTGCTGTTCCCGTTCACAGGGACCTCACAGCCGCGCGGGCAGCCGGGCGCGGCCCGGGCCGGCCACTACCCTCGGCCGGTGAGGAGCGCCGCGACGACGACGGGCAGGCGAGCGTCGCAGCCGGCGCCGGCGCGCGAGGAGCGGAACGAGCCAGGGGTCGAGCAGTGATCATCGAGGCACCCGGACCGGGGCGGGACGGCGCGGCCTACGCCGACCGCTTCGCCGCCGAGACGCCCGCGCTCGTGTCGGCCCGAGCGCGCGCGGCGGGGCTGGCCGGCGCACCACCCGTGACGCCGGCGGTCGGTGCCACCCTCGCCGTCCTGGCCGCCGGTGCCGCGGCCCGCACGGTGGTCTCCATCGGCAGCGGCGGCGGCATCGCCGGGCTGTGGCTGCTGGAGGGCATGCGGCCCGACGGCGTCCTCACCGTGCTGGACAGCGACGCCGAGGCGCTGCGCGCCACCCGCGGGGCCTTCGCCGAGGCCGGCCACCCGCCCGGGCGCACCCGCATGATCTTCGGCACGACCGGGGAGGTCCTCCCCCGCCTCTCCCCGGGCGCCTACGACATGGTGGTGTGCGCCGGAGCGCCCACCCAGTACGCCGCGCACCTGGGCGCGCTGCTCGAGCTGATCCGGGTCGGCGGCACGGCGGTGTGCCACGGACTGCTGGACGGCGACCGGATCGCCGACCCCCACGCGCGGGACGACCAGACGACGGCCTGGCGGGACGTCGCCCGCGCCGTCCGCGAGCACGAGGACCTCACCTCAGCGGTCCTGCCGATCGGAGCCGGCCTGCTCGTCGCCACCCGCCGCCGCTGAAGGCGGGCCTTCCTGCTCCCCACCGTGGAAGGACCCCGTCCTGCCCACCCCTCGCAAGCTCGGAGCGGGACCCGGGACGGGGCCAGCGCGGGCTCCTGCAGGAAGGCCGGTGTCACGCGAAGGCGTACTCCGCGACCGGTGCCCACGGCCCGCCCAGGTAGCGCCACAGGCCCAGACCGCGCGCGCCGACCGGGTGCGGCACGAACCCGGCGGCCAGCCGGTCGCGCAGCGCGCGGGCGACCGCCGGCTCCACCTTGTTCTGCACCGTCACGTGCGGCGCGTGCCGCTGCCGGTCCTGCGGGGTCAGCCACGGCTCCCAGGCCGCGGCCAGCCCGGCGCGCAGCGCGGTCAGCTCCGGGGCGTCGAGGGTGTAGGCCACGCCCCGGCCGAGCAGCCGCAGGCCGGTGACGGCGACGTCGAAGGCCGGCCGGCGCGCCGCGACGGCGAGGTCGCCGGCCACCGCGTCTGCCTGCTCGCCGGGCAGCGCGTGGAACAGCGTGACGTGCGCGCGGAGGTGGTTGCGCTCGGCCGGGAAGTGCGCCGCGCGCAGCCGGTCGAACCGCTCCTGGGCCCCGGGCTCCAGGAGCAGCGTGACGACCAAAGGGACGTGCTCGAACGGCCCTCGTGCAGGGGCCCGGGCCGAGCGGAGCGAGGGTCGGGGGGCACGAGGGTCCTTACGGGGGCCGTTCACCGATGGGCGCGGGCACCCTTGCCGAGGACCGTCACGCCACCGGAGCTGACGTGGTAGCGCTCGCGGTCGGCGGCGAGGTCGACACCGATGCGGGTCCAGTCCGGGACGACGACGTTCTTGTCGAGGATCGCCCGCCGGACGTAGGCACCCTCGCCGACGTACACGCCGTCCATCAGCACGCTGTCCTCGACCCGCGCACCCCGCTCGACGCGCACCCCCGGCGAGACGACCGAGTTGTGCACCGAACCGCCGCCGATGATCGCGCCGGCGCTGACCATGGACTCCTCGGCCCGTCCGCCGAGCACGAACTTCGCGGGCGGCTGCTGCGGCGGCAGGGTGAGGATCGGCCAGCGGTCGTTGTAGAGGTTGAAGATCGGGGTGACCGACACCAGGTCCATGTGGGCGTCGAAGTAGGAGTCCAGCGTCCCGACGTCGCGCCAGTAGCCGTGGTCGCGCTCGGTGGCCCCGGGGACGATGTTGGTGGAGAAGTCGTAGACGTAGGCGTCACCGGCGTCGGCGAGCATCGGCATGATCGAGCCGCCCATGTCGTGCACCGAGTCCTCGTCGTCGGCGTCCTTGCGCAGGGCCTCGAGCAGGGCGTCGGTGGTGAACACGTAGTTGCCCATGGAGGCGAAGCTCTCCTCGGGCGAATCCGGCAGCCCCGGCGGGTCGGCCGGCTTCTCGAGGAAGCCGCGCACCTTCCCGTCGGCCTCGGCGTCGATGACGCCGAACTCGGTCGCTTCGGCGCGGGGCACGCGCAGGCCGGCGATCGTGACCCCGGCGCCGGTCCGCAGGTGCTGGTCGATCATCTGCGCCGGGTCCATCCGGTACACGTGGTCGGCGCCGAAGACGACGACGATGTCCGGCCGCGCGTCGTAGATGAGGTTGAGGCTCTGGAAGATCGCGTCGGCGCTGCCGGTGTACCAGCGCGGGCCGAGGCGCTGCTGGGCGGGCACCGGGGTGATGTAGTTCCCGAGCATCTGCGACAGCCGCCACGTCGTGGTGATGTGCCGGTCGAGGCTGTGGCTCTTGTACTGGGTGAGCACCGCGATCTGCCTGACGTCGGCGTTCACCAGGTTGGACAGGACGAAGTCGATGAGCCGGTAGTTGCCGCCGAAGGGCACGGCCGGTTTGGCCCGGTCCTGGGTCAGGGGGGCCAACCGCTTGCCCTCACCGCCGGCCAGGACGATGCCGAGAACCCGAGGACCGCCACGCATGGGTCGCAACGTATCCGCTGTTCGCCACGGGCGCTGCAGAACTGCGCGCCAGCCCCGTCCGGGGCACCGCGGCGAGCGTGCGAGGGCGGGTAGGACGGGGTCCTCCTGGTGTGACCGGCGTGCGCATCGGCTTGGTCACCCGGGAGTGGCCGCCGGACGTCTACGGCGGCGCAGGAGTGCACGTGGAGCACCTCGCGGCGGCGCTGCGCGCGCTGCCCGACGGGCCCGACCTCGACGTCCACTGCTTCGGCGGACCGCGGACGGACGCGACCGGCCACGAGGTCCCCGCCGGGCTGCAGGGCGCCAACGGCGCGCTGCAGGCGCTCGGGGTGGACGTCGAGATCGCCGGGGCGCTGGCCGGCGCCGACCTGGTGCACAGCCACACCTGGTACGCCAACGGCGCGGGCCTGTTCGCCTCGCTGGTGCACGGCACCCCGCACGTGGTGACGGCGCACTCCTGGAACCGCGCCGGCCGTGGAAGGCCGACCAGCTGGGCGGGGGTCACCGGCTGTCCTCCTGGGTGGAGCGCACCGCCTACCTCGCCGCCGACGGCGTGATCGCGGTCAGCCACGGCATGCGCGCCGACGTGCTCGACGCCTACCCCGACCTCGACCCGGCCCGCGTGCACGTCGTCGGCAACGGGGTGGACGCCGAGGCCTACCGACCGGTGGACGACCCCGACGTCGTCCGCTCGCTCGGCGTGGACCCCGACCGGCCCTACGCGCTGTTCGTCGGCCGGATCACGCGACAGCAGGGCGTCGTGCACCTGCTGCGGGCGGCCGAGCAGCTGCCGGCGGACGCCGGGCTGGTGCCGTGCGCCGGCGCCGCGGACACCCCGGCCGAGCGCCAGCAGGTCGCCGACGCGGTCGCCGAGCTGCAGTCCCGGCGGAGCGGCGTGGTGTGGATCGAGGCGATGCTGCCGCGCGAGCAGCTGGTGCCGCTGATCACCGGCGCGACGGTGTTCGTCGTGCCCTCGGTGTACGAGCCGCAGGGCATCGTGAACCTGGAGGCCGCGGCGTGCGGCACCGCGGTCGTCGCCAGCGCCGTGGGCGGCATCCCCGAGGTGGTCGCCGACGGCCGGACCGGCCTGCTGGTCCCCTACGACCCCGACGCCGTCGACACCTTCGAGGCGGGCCTCGCCAGCGGGTGACCGAGCTGCTGCACGATCCGGAGCGGGCGGCCCGCATGGGCGCCGCGGGCCGCGAGCGGGTGCTGGCCGAGTTCGGCTGGCCGGCGATCGCGAGGCAGACGGTGGACGTCTACGCCGCGGTCGTCACCGCCCGGGGCTGAGGGAGGACCACCCTCCTCCCCACGCCTCGCAGGCTCGGCGCCGACGGTGCGCGGCGCGCTCGGAGCCGGGCTGGAGTCCGACGACGCGGTGCGGGAGGCCGCCTGCACCTACCGGTCGGAGCAGCCGGCGCACTGATCCGGGGCCCGGCACACCCCAGCACCCCCGTCGTCCCGGCGAGGCGGATGATCCTGCACGTGTCGTCGATCGCCGAGCGCTTCAGCCTCGCGCTGGAGGACGTCCGCGAGCCCCGCCTCGCCGTCCCCGAGCTGCTCCCGGTGCAGCTGGCGCGCGCCTGCGCCCGGACGCTCGGGGTGGACGCCGCCGGGCTGAGCGTGACCGCCGGCGAGGCGGGTCGGGCCCCCCTCGGGGCCAGCTCGGCCACCGCCGACCTCGCCGAGCGGCTGCAGTTCACCGCCGGGGACGGTCCGTGCGAGTCCGCGCACCGCAACCAGGAGCCGGTGTTCGCGGCGACGGCGGACATGCAGCGCCGCTGGCCGGCGTTCGCCCGGCTGCTGGCCGAGCACACGCCCTACCGCGCGGTGGTCGCCCTGCCGATCGGCGAGACGCTGGCCGGCCCGGGCGCCCTGGACCTGTTCTTCACCGACGAGGCGGCCGTCCCCCGGCTCGACGTCTTCGAGGCCATGGCCGTCGGCGACCTGACCTGCGCGGCGCTCGGCGACGCCGCGGTGTGGGCGCCGTGGTCACCGCGCGGCGGGCCGGCGTGGCTGCACGGTCCGGCCGCGCAGCGCCGGGCGCTGGTGTGGACCGCGATCGGCCGGGTCTCGATGGCACACGACACGACCGCACCGGCGGCCCTGGACGTGCTGCGCGCCGCGGCGGCGAGGACCGGGCGCACGGTGGACGACCTCGCCGGGGACGTCGTCGCCGGCCGGCTCGACCCCACCTTCCTCCCGGCGCCGGACGACCTCCCGCCGGCTCCCCGAGGCTGACCGGCGGGCTCCCGCGGGGTCACGGCAGGGTTCCGGAGCCCCCGAGGTGGGGGGTCGGCTCCCCCCGGGGTCGGGCTGTCCCCCGGTGGCGGGCGGTCGGCAGACTGACCGCCGTACCGCCCGGAGCGGCACGGCGGCCGGGTGACACGACCGCCACGGAACGGCGGAAGGGAGGCGAGACGTGATCACGGTCCTGGTCGCCGACGACCACGCGTTCGTCCGCGACTCCCTGGTCGAGCTGTTCACCGCCAGCGGCGACCTCACGGTGGTGGCCGAGTGCGAGGACGGCGCCCAGGTGCTCGACGCCGCCCGGCGCACCCGGCCCGACGTCGTCCTCCTGGACCTGGCGATGCCGCGGGTCACCGGTCTGCAGGCGGCCCGGGAGCTGCTCGCCGACCGCCCCGAGTCGCGCGTGGTCGTGCTGACCGGCTCGCTGACCCCGGCGCTGGTGCGGGAGGCCCGAGAGATCGGCGTCGTGGGGTACCTGCTCAAGGGCGAGGACCCCGGCGCCCTGCCCGGCCACGTGCGGACGGTGGCCGCCGGTGGCACCGCCTGGAGCGCCGCCGCCGCCGCGGCGACCGCCGGCGACGGCGGACGCGGCCACTGACGTCTCACCCCGGAGGGTGAACTGTCCGACACGGACAGATACCACCCCCTGCACGGAGAGTGGTGACTCGCTTGCAGGTGACGCGGACCACCGGGGACCTTAGCCCTCAAGGGGTGTAACGGCCCTGGTCAGACAGCCGTGAGTCAGGTCCCATGAACGCGCTCCCCCGCAGCGGCGGGCCGGGGCGCGGGACGACAACGGGGGTTCCCATGACGCTTGCCCATCTGGAGCGGCCGACCGACCTGGCACGGGTGCTGGTGGTCGATGACCACCGCACGTTCGCCGAGCTCCTCTCCGGGGCGCTGGCGTCGGCCGGGATGGACGCGATCGGCACCGCCTCCTCGGCGGCCCAGGCCGTGGCCATGGCGCAGGACCTGCAGCCCGACATCGTGGTGATGGACATCGAGATGCCCCGCCAGGACGGACTGGCGGCCACCCGCCGGATCCGCGAGGTCGCGCCGAACGCCGTCGTCGCCGTGGTCACCGCCCACCGCGACCCCGACTGGGTCGTCCGCGCCGCGCAGGCCGGCGCCTCGGCGTTCATCCCCAAGGACGGCTCGCTGGCCGAGATGATCGACGTCCTCTCCCGGGTGCAGCCGGGGCAGATGCTGGTCGCCCCCTCCACCTTCGCCGGCGGCGGAAACCGCTCGTCGGCGCCGGCCGGCGGCCGGGCGCCCGTGCCGCAGCTGACCCGGCGCGAGCAGGAGGTGCTGGACTGCCTCGGCCGCGGGATGCAGGTCAAGGCCATAGCCCGGGTGCTCGGCATCACGCTGGAGACCTGCCGCGGCTACGTGAAGTCGCTGCACGCCAAGCTCGGCGTCCGCTCCCAGCTGGAGGCGGTCGTCAAGGCCCAGCAGCTGGGGCTCCTCGGCGCTCCGGATGAGCGCTGAGCCCGGCTCCTCCTCCGCGGGACCCGTGCCCGCCCGTCGTCGCACCGCCTGGGGCCGTGAGCTGGCCGCCTTCTGCGCCACCGCGCTGCTGGTCCTGCTCGCCGTCTCCGCGGGCACGGTCTGGCTGAGCGAGCGCATCGCACGGGCGAACGCGCTGGAGGAGGCCGAGCGCACCGCGCAGCGGCTGGCGCAGTTCCTGATCGAGCCGGCGCTGGCCGAGGCACCGACCGACGCGCCGGGGCGGTTCGACGAGCTCAACGGGGCCGCCGAGAACCGGATGAGCGACGGGTCGGTCGTCCGCATGGTCGTCTGGCGGGCGACCGGGGAGGTCCTCTGGGCCACCGAGCCCGAGCTCGTCGGCCGGGACCTCGGCCCCTCCGACGGGGTGCTGGCCGCGATCGGCGGTGCCACCGTCGCCGAGGTCGACGAGCGACCGGAGACCACACCCCAGGGCGAGCCGCAGACGCTGCTGGAGGTCTACACACCCCTGGCCGGGCCCGGCGAGCAGCTGGCCTTCGAGGCCTACTTCGCCTACGACGGCATCGCCCGCCAGGCGGCGCGACTGCGCGGCCAGATCATCCCGATGGCCATCGGGGCACTGGTCGTCCTGCAGCTGGTCCAGGTCCCCATCGCGACGTCCCTGGCCCGCCGGGTGCGGCGCCAGGAGGCCGAGCGGACCGCGCTGGTGCAGCGCAACGTCGAGGCCTCGGACCGGGAGCGGCGGGCGATCGCCGCCGACGTGCACGACGGGCCCGTGCAGGACCTCGCCGGGGTCAGCTACGCCCTCTCGGCCCTGCGCAACAGCGTGCCCGAGGAGCGACAGCCCACCGTCGACAAGCTGGTGGGAGCCATCCGGCACGCCGTCCAGTCGCTGCGCCGGCTGATGGTCGACATCTACCCGCCCGACCTCAGCGGGCCGGGCCTGGGGGTGGCGATCTCCGACAGCGCCGAGCCGCTGCGCGCCGCCGGCATCGAGGTGCTCATCGACGCCGCCCCCCTGCCGGAGACGCCCCCGGACGTGACCGCGGCGCTCTACCGCACCGCCAAGGAGGCGCTGGCCAACGTCGCCCACCACGCGCAGGCCAAGCACACCTGGATCACCCTGGAGGAGACCGCCCTGTGCGGCACCCCCGCGGTGCGCCTCGAGGTCGCCGACGACGGCATCGGCTTCCCGGCGTCCACCGACAAGCGCGCCGAGGGCCACCTGGGGCTGTCCCTGCTCCGCGACCGGGTGGTCGACCTCGGCGGGACGGTCACCCTGGGTGATCGGCTCGGCGGTGGCGCGCTGCTGACCGCTGTGCTGCCACTGCACCACGGACAGTGACGCCACGAGCGGCTGACCTGCACGGACCCCCCAAATACGGGACCCCTCCGCCCCCCTCGTTCCGGCTGTGACGAGGGGGGCGGACGCGGGAGTGTTCCTCCACCGATCACAAGCGGTAAGTGAGGAGCACCCCCCATGGACACGCCGAGCCTGAACCGCCGCGACGTGCTCAAGGTGTCGCTGGCCGGGACCGCGGCCATGGCGCTGCCGTACCAGGCCGTCCTGTCGGCGCGGACCGCCTCGGAGCTGGACGCGAAGAAGATGCCGCGGCCCTACGTCGCCGCCTTCACGGCGCCGCCGGTGCTGGCGCCGTACCGCTCCGACGACAAGCCGGGCAACAGCTACGGCGCCGTCCCGGGCACCGGCGCCCCGGTCGTCGGCGCCGCCTACACCGGGACCGACTACTACAAGATCGAGCAGAAGCCGACCCAGGTCGAGTTCATCAAGGGCATCAAGACCACGATGTGGGGCTACAACGGGCTGGTCCCGGGGCCCACCATCCGCGTCTACCAGGACAGCTACGTGAACACCGGCCAGAGCCGCCGGGTCGTCATGCAGCAGATCAACAACCTGCCGGCCAAGCACCCGACCATGGGCTACGTCCCGTGGACCTCCACCCACCTGCACGGCTCGCCGTCCAAGCCGCAGTTCGACGGCTACGCCGGCGACCTCACCGACCCGGGTGAGTGGAAGAACTACATGTACCCGAACAACTGCGCGCCGCGGACGCTCTGGTACCACGACCACGGCGTGCACCACACCGCCCAGAACGTGTACATGGGCCTGGCCGCCCAGTACCACCTGGTCGACGAGCGACTCGAGCGCGACCTCGGCATCCCCCGGTACGACCGGGAGAAGGCCCGGCTGGGCCGGCCGCAGTACGAGTTCCCGCTGATCATCAGCGACGTCATGTTCGCCCGGAACGGCCAGCTGATGTGGGACGACGACGGGGAGTCCGGCCTCTACGGGGACGTCATCCTGGTCAACGGGGTGCCGTGGCCGACGATGAAGGTGGAGCCGCGCAAGTACCGCTTCCGGGTGCTCAACGGCTCACTGGCCCGCGGGTACACGCTCAAGCTGAGCAACGGCAAGCCGTTCCAGGTCATCGCCACCGACGGCGGGTTCATGCACGAGCCGCAGACGGTCACCACGCTGACGATCGGCATGGCCGAGCGCTACGAGATCGTTCTCGACTTCGCCGACCTGAAGGGCACGAAGGTCCAGCTGCTCAACGGCGGCGTCAAGAACGCCCGGGACTACGACCACACCGGCAAGGTGATGCAGTTCGAGGTCGGCACGACCGTCACGAGCACCGACGGCAACACCGTGCCGAGCACGCTCGGCGCCCCGCACCCGGTCATGGCGTTGAGCCCGGCCGAGTCGAAGGCCACCCGCCGGATGCGGCTGGAGCGCAGCAACGGCCTGTGGGTCATCAACGGGGAGACCTGGGACGACGTCGTGCGGACGAAGTACGAGCACGTCTTCGCCACGGTCGAGCCGCGCAGCACCGAGATCTGGGAGGTCGAGAACTCCTCCGGCGGCTGGTTCCACCCGTTGCACGTGCACCTGGTCGACTTCCAGGTCCTCAGCCGCAACGGCCGCCCGCCGCGGCCGGAGGAACTGGGCCCCAAGGACGTCGTCTACGTCGGCGAGGGCGAGACCGTCCGCCTCCTCCTGCACTTCGAGCACGAGGAGGGGCGGTACATGATCCACTGCCACAACCTCTCGCACGAGGACCACGACATGATGACCCAGTACCAGGTGGGTCACCACGACATCGACTGCGACTCGATCAACACCTGCCCGCCGACCCGCGGCACGCCCGACGACTTCGAGTCGGCCGATCCGGACGAGGTGCTCAAGGCGTACGAGAAGGCGGTGAAGGAGCAGGCGGAGGCGGCCGAGGAAGCGGCAGAGGAGGCGGCCGAGACGCCGCCGCCGGCCCCGGCGACCGGCACCGACCCGGCCGGCGGGACGACGCAGGTCGGCACGCCCACGACGACGACACCGGCACCGGCCCCGGCACCGGCCCCGGCGGCACCGACGACGTCCACCCCGCCGGCAGCGCCCACCACGTCGGCTCCCGTCCGCCGCGGCGCCACCCCGACCCCGACCCCGGCCCCGGCCCCGGCGACGGCCACGCCGACCCGCCGGCGGACGCGATGACCGCCGTCGCCGCGGCCCCCGCAGCTCCCCGGGTGGCGGTGCGGTCCCGCCGCCACACCGCCTCGTGGCAGCTGGCCGCGGCACTGGGCCTGGCCACGGCCGGCGGGCTGCACGTGGCGGCCGCCGTCGACCACCTGTCCGCGGGCTCGCTCGCGGTCGGCTTCTTCCTGCTCACCGCGCTGGCCCAGGCGGGCCTGGCCGCCTCGCTGGTGCTCGGCGCCTGGGCCGGCACCCGCGCCGGCCGGCTGCTGGTGGCCACGGCGATGCTCGGCACCGTCGGCCTGCTGACCCTCTACGTCGTCGCGCACGGCACCGGGCTGCTCGACTCCTTCGCGGTCCACGACGCCGCGGCCGCGGGGCACCTGCACGACGTCCCCGGCCGGGAGACCGTGGCGGTCGACCCGGTGACCGGCGTGGAGTTCGCCCAGGGCATGCCGCTGGGCGCCTCCGGGCCGGTGGCGATGGACGGGCTCCCCGGATCCACCGGTGGGCACGGGCCCGAGGCGGTCGGCACCGCCGTGGTCGCCGCCGAGCTGCTCACCGTGGCCGCGCTGGCCGCCCTGCTGCCGGCGTCCTGGCGGGGACGGGCGCTCAACGCGCTGCTGGTCCTGGGCGGGTCCGCGTGGGCGCTGTGGCTCACCGGCGTCCTCGGGTGAGGACCGCCTCCCGAACCGCCGCCGCGGTCCCCGGTGACCCCCGCACCAGGGACCGCGGCGGCTCCCCCCGGCACCGCGCCCCGCGCGCCGGCGGGCGGCCCTGGCAGCGGCTGCGCGGCGCCGCCCTGTGGGCTGCCGCCGGGGCGGCGCTGCTGCTGGTCGCGGCCATGGTCGGCCTGCTGCCGGTGCAGCCCATGCGGGTCGACTCCGACAGCATGACGCCGACCACCGCCTCCGGTGACCTGCTGCTCGTGCGGCACGGGCAGGGGCCGGTGCAGCGCGGCGACGTCGTCGCCGTGACCTCCCCGCTCGACGACGGCCTGCTGGTCAAGCGGGCCGTCGGGGTGGGCGGGGACGTGGTGGCGATCGAGGACGGCGTCCTGGTGGTCGACGGGACGCCGGTGTGCGAGCCGGCGATCGACCCGGCCCGGCTGGACGGCGTCTGGTTCGGGCCAGTGACCGTCCCCGAGGGCGAGCTGTTCCTGCTGAGCGACTCCCGCGACGGGTCGGTCGACTCCCGCTCCTTCGGCCCGGTGCCGACCTCCTCGCTCGTCGGCACCGCGACCGCCCGGCTGTGGCCCCACCCCGGGGCGCTGCCATCGCCGTCCGCCGGCTGCTGAGACCCGCCGCGACGCGCCGACCAGCGGGAACAGCCCGGTGAGGCGGGGCGCTGCACCCGTCGTGGGAAGTCCTGCCGCTCCGTCGTCCCCCGCCCACCCCACCGCGTCGTCCCCCGCCCACCCCACCGCGTCGTCCCCCGTGTCCCGCCCCGCCGCATCGTCCCCCGCCCACCCCGCCGACGACCTCTCCCGCCTGCTGCAGGTGCGCCAGGTCTACGCCGAGCCCGCCGCCCTGGCCGCACCCCGCGGCCAGCAGGTGCTGGCCCGCTTCCCCGGCGCCGAGGTGGTCGAGGTCCCCTCGCACTGGGGGATCCCCGAGCTGCACGGCAACGAGGGCAACATCGAGCGCTGGGTGCGCGTCAAGTCCGAGACGCTGGTGCTCGGCGTCAAGAAGTCGCTGACCGCCCGGCCCAACGGCCGCTCGGCGAACTGGATCGCGCCCTCGACGGCCAACGGCTGCGCCATGGCCTGCGCCTACTGCTACGTGCCGCGGCAGAAGGGCTACGCCAACCCGATCACCGTCTTCACCAACATCGAGCAGATCACCGGCTACCTGCGCCGGCACGCGGCGCGGCAGGGTCCCAAGACCGAGCCCGACCAGTGCGACCCGGAGGCCTGGGTCTACGACCTCGGCGAGAACAGCGACTGCTCGGTCGACGCGCTGGTCAGCGACAACGTCGCCGACCTGGTCGCGACCTTCGCCGAGCTGCCGACGGCGAAGGCCTCCTTCGCCACCAAGTACGTCAACCGGCAGCTGCTCGAGCTCGATCCGCGCGGCCGCACCCGCATCCGCTTCTCGGTGATGCCCGAGGACGACGCCAAGCTGCTCGACCTCCGCACCAGCCGGGTCGCCGAGCGGATCGCCGCGGTCGACGACTTCGTCGAGGCCGGTTACGAGGTGCACCTCAACCTCTCCCCCGTCGTGCTGCGCGAGGGCTGGGAGGCCGACTGGGCGCAGCTGCTGCGCCGGCTGGACGACGAGCTCTCCCCCGCGGCCAAGGCGCAGGCCGCCGCCGAGGTGATCCTGCTCACCCACAACCGGGACCTGCACCAGGTCAACCTCGGCTGGCACCCCAAGGCGGAGGAGCTGCTCTGGCGGCCGGACCTGCAGCAGCCCAAGCGCAGCCAGAACGGCAGCTGGAACGTGCGCTACCGCAACGATGTGAAGCGCGCCGGTGTGACCCGGGTGCAGGAGCTCGTCGCGGCGCACGCGCCGTGGCTGCGCATCCGCTACGCCTTCTAGCACAACCACCCCGGTCCGTGTCGACGTGTCGACGCTGCGTGCTGGGTCACTGACCCTGCGTGTGCGACCCTGGGAGGCAACCCCGGGTTGGAGGTGAGGGGATGGCGCTCGACCACGAGGCCGCGGTGACGGCGCCGTCCCTGCTGACCGCGCTGCCGGACACCGTGGTCGTCGCCGACGCCGCGGGCCGGATCACCTACGTCAACCCGCACGTGCGGGTGCTGCTGGGCTACGAGCCCAGCGCCGTCCTGGGCCGGCCGCTCGAGGTGCTCATGCCCGAGCGCTTCCGCCGCGGCCACGGCACCGACTACACCCGCTTCCTGGCCACCGGACAGGGCGAGCTGGCCGGGCGCACCACCCAGCTGCCGGCGCTGCACGCCGACGGCCACGAGGTCACCGTCGACGTCACGCTGGCGATGGTGCCGCCGCCCGAGGGCGCTGGGCCGGAGCAGGCGGGGGTGGTCGCGGTCCTGCGCGACGCCAGCACCACGATCCTGCTCGAGCGTCAGCTGATGGTGAGCCGCTACCTGGCGGCGACGCTGCGGGTCACCGCCGCGCTCACCGAGGCACCCGACGCCGACGTCGCCTTCCGCGACCTGCTGCCGACGCTGTGCACCGAGCTGGACTGGGACGCCGCCACCCTCTGGGAGCCCGACGGCGCCAGCCGGTCGCTGCGCCACGTCGGGACCTGGACCGCTCCCGGCTCGGCGGCACCGGCGCTGCACGCGGCCTCCCACGCCCATCGCATCGGCCGCGGCGAGGTGCTGCCGGGGCTGGTCTGGTCCCGGCGCGAGGCCGTCGTCGTCGAGGACCTGTGGGCCCAGCCCCGCCTCACGCGGCTCGACGCGGCGCGGGCCGACGGGCTGCACACCGGCGTCGCCTTCCCGGTGGTGCGCGGTGACGAGCTGCTCGGGGTGTGCGAGCTGTTCGCCCGCGAGCTGCGGCCGGTGCCCGCCGAGCTGCTCGACGTGCTGGCCCACGCCGGCCGCCAGATCGGCCAGTTCCTCGGCCGGCTGCGCGCCGAGTCCGAGGTCCGGCAGCTGGCCGACACACTGCAGCGCAGCCTGCTGCCGTCGCACCTGCCGGCCATCCGCGGCGTCGAGCTGGCCGCGCGCTACCGGCCGGGCGGTGGCGCCGGGCTGGTCGGCGGGGACACCTACGACGTCATGCCGCTGCCCGACGGCCGCTGGATGGTGCTCATCGCCGACGTCTGCGGCACCGGCGCCGAGGCCGCGGCGGTCACCGCGCTGACCCGGCACACCGCCCGGGCCGCGGCCAGCCCGGCGGCCGAGACGAGCGCCGGCCCGGCCGAGGTGCTGCGCGCGGTGAACGCGGCGTTGCTGCGCGCCCGGACCGACGGCCCGCTGCGTTTCGTCACCGCGTGCTGCCTGGTGCTCTCCCCCGGCCTGGATGGCGTGCGCGCGACGGTCGGCGTGGCCGGGCACCCGCTGCCGGTGCTCGCGTGTCCGGACGGCCCGCGGGAGGTCGGGGTCCCCGGCCGCCCGCTGGGCATCACCCCCGACCTCGACGTCCCGGTGGTGGAGGTCGAGCTGCCGCCGGGGACGACGCTGGTGCTCTACACCGACGGGGTCACCGAAGCCCGCGACGACACCGGGGGGCAGTTCGGCGACGAGGGACTGCTCCGGGTGCTCCGCACAACTCCTCCGGGTGCGGAGGCGACCGTCGAGGCGGTCACCGCGGCGGTGGAGGAGCGGCTGCGCCACTCCCGCTACGAGGCCGACGACCTCGCCGTCCTCGCCCTCGCCGTCCCGCACTGAGTGGCGAGATCTGCACAATCGCTGCCGTCAGGCCGCTGATGACCACCAGTGTGCAGATCTCGCGGGGGCAGCACGGGTCCTTCACCCCGTCTGGCCGGTGTCGGCGTGCGCGGCGCCCACCGGCTTGGACTCCGGTGAGCCCCGCTGACGCAGGTAGACGGCGAAGATCGCCATGGAACCGACGGCCAGCATCTCCGACTGCCAGTTCTGGAAGGACCGGTTCCAGAAGTCGGCCTCGCCGAGGTAACCGACCCAGCTGACCGGGTCCTGCCGCTGGCCCAGCTGCTCGGAGTTGTAGGCGGCCCAGCCGGCGACCGAGGAGGCGGCCCAGGTCAGCAGGAACAGCACGCCCATGAGCAGGCCGAGCGAGCGGGAGAACAGCGCCGTCCGCCACCCACCGGTGCGCGCCCACGTCGGCGACTCCCCGTCGGCGTGCGGCCCGACCTGCTGCTCGCGGTCGGACTCCGTGCCCTCCTTCCCGGGCTCCTTGGACTCCGACGAGCCGCGCTGGACCAGCCACACCGTGGCGAAGACGTAGAGGAAGAACTGCAGGTACTCCGACTGCCAGTTCTCCATGACGTCGACGCCGAAGGACGACGAGGTGACGTAGTCGAGGAGGGACACGGTGGGCAGGCCGTTGGCCACCTGCCGTGCGTTGTGGTCGGCCGTCCCGGCGATCGCCTGGCCGACGAGGGTGACGAGGAAGAGCCCACCGAACGCCAGGCTCAGCGCGTTGGCGCGGATGGAGCCGTAGCGGGGTGCGGTCATCGGCCCATCAGCCCCAGCGCGGTCACGTAGACGATCCCGACCAGGATCACCACCAGGAACCCGACGAAGACCCCGCGGACGCCGTTCACGGCCCCTCCACCTGACAGTCGTAGGGCAGCTCGCCGCGCGGCTCGCAGGCCGCCGCGGTCACCCGCCAGCCGGTCGGCGTCTCGGTCAGGAACACCGTGTCGCCGCCGAGCCGGACCTGCGCGTCGCCGCCCCAGACCTCCACGGCCGCGACCGCGCCGCCGGGCAACGGGACCTGCCCGATGACGTCGACGCACGGTGCCGACTCGTCGGACTCGAGGGTCTCCAGCGTCGAGGGCGCCAGCAGCGCGCACCGGTCCGCCGGCGCCGCGGCCGGGTCCTCGAAGGCGCCGGCCACCCGCCCGACGTCGTCCTCCTGCGAACCGGCGCAACCGCTCAGTGCTGCTGTCGCAAGGACCGCTGCGGCGAGCCTGAGCGTCGTCGGGGTGCTCACGCGCGTCCTCCGTCCTCCCCCTCCGCGTCCGGTGGTGCTGACCGGGACGGCGACCGCCTACCCCGGCCCGCTCGCGCGGCAAACCGCTGTCACGCGGCTGGGGGAACGGCGGGTTGCCCCCGAGGTCGGCGGCTGACCCGCCGTACCGTGACGACGTGGCTCGGGTGGCGGTGGTGGGAGCCGGCCTCGGTGCCCTGGCGGCCGCGGCCCGGCTGGCCGCCCTCGGCCACGCGGTGACCGTGCTGGAGCAGGCACCGCAGGTCGGCGGCAAGCTCGGCTGGTACGCCCGCGACGGGCACGGCTTCGACACCGGGCCGAGCCTGGTGACCCTGCCCCGGCTCTACCGCGACCTGTTCGCGGCCACCGGCGGGCCGCTGGAGGACGCCGTCGACCTGGTGCGCCTGGACCCCGCCGTCGCCTACCGCTTCGCCGACGGGACGCGGCTGTCGGTGCCGGGCGACGCCGCTGCGGTCCCCGCCGCGCTGGACGTCGCGCTGGGGGCGGGCAGCGGCGCGCAGTGGTCGGCGCTGATGGCCCGGGCCGAAGCGATGTGGCGGATCACCGAGCAGCCGTTCCTGCGGTCCCCGCTGGCCGGGGCGGCCACGCTGGCCCGGCTGGCGGGCAGCGGCTCCGACGTCGCGACGGTCGCGCCGTGGCGCACGCTGCGCGGCCTGGGGACGGCGTACCTGCGCGACCCGCGGCTGCGCACGCTGCTCGACCGCTACGCCACCTACTCCGGGTCCGACCCGCGGCGCGCCCCGGCGGTGCTGGCGACCGTGCCCCACGTCGAGCAGGCCTTCGGCTCCTGGTACGTGCGCGGCGGGCTGCGCCGGCTGGCCGAGGCGGTGGCGCAGCGGGCGGTCGAGCGCGGTGCCGTCGTGCGCACCGGGACCGCCGTGGAGCAGGTGCTGGTGGAGGGTGGCCGGGCCGCGGGTGTGCGGCTGGCCGGCGGGGAGGTGCTGCGGGCCGACGTCGTGGTCTCCGGCGCCGACGCCGCGGCGCTGTACGCCGACCTGCTCCCCGCCTCCCGCCCGACCCGGCGGGTGCGCCGCGACCTGGCCCGGAGCACGCCGTCCCTCTCGGGGTTCGTGCTGCTGCTGGCGCTGCGCGGGCGGACGCCGGGGCTGGCGCACCACACCGTCCTCTTCCCCGACGACTACGACGCGGAGTTCGACGCCGTCTTCGGCGTCGGCCGGCACCGCGGCGCCCCGCGGCCGGTCGCCGACCCCACCGTGTACGTCAGCGCGCCCGACGACCCGGCGACCCGTCCGGACGACGACAGCGAGTCGTGGTTCGTGCTGGTCAACGCGCCGCGGCACGACCCGGCGGGCGGTGTGGACTGGACCGCGCCGGGCCTGGCGGACCGGTACGCGCAGCAGGTGCTCGACGTCCTGGCCCGCCGCGGCCTCGACGTCCGCGACCGGGTGCGCTGGTGCGTCGTCCGGACGCCGGCCGACCTCGAGCGCGACACCCGCAGCGTCGGCGGCTCGATCTACGGGACGTCGAGCAACGGCGCCCGCGCGGCCTTCCTGCGTCCCGGCAACGCCTCGCCCGTGCCGGGGCTGTTCCTGGTCGGTGGCTCGTCGCACCCCGGAGGCGGCCTGCCCCTGGTCGCACTCTCGGCGGAGATCGTCGCAGGCCTGGTCGGTCCCGCCTGACCACGGGCCTGCTCCCCCGGGGCCGACGAGGGACGGCGGGCACGTCGGCACCGAGGACGAGTCGACTCAGCCACCCGGGCCGCCGTGCCTGCACACGGGTCGGCGTCAACGCCTTCGCCGCGGTGGGCGTGGACGTCCTCGCCGTGCTGGCCGGGACGGTCGTCCTGGCCCGGCTGCTCGCCGTCCGGCTGGTTCGCCGGGAGGACCCGCCCGGCTGAGAAGACCCCGCAGGGGCGGAGCCGCCGGGCGCTCAGCTGCGGGCGGCGCCGTAGCCGAGCAGGGCGGCCAGGCCCAGCGCGCTGCGGGGGGCGTAGGGCGCTCGCCACAGCCCGCCGTGCACCGCCGCGCAGGCCTCGTCCTGCCACGGCTGCTCGTGCGCGGGACCGCCGCCGGTGTGCAGGTCGTGCACCAGCAGAGCGGCCATGAGCACGTTGGACGTCGCCGGCTCGAACACCTCGACGCCGAACCGGTGCGCGCCTGCGTAGGCCGCCGCGAGGGCGCGGTTCTTGAGCACCGAGCGGGTGCGGGTCGGCGGCGCGACGTTCATCGACACCGTCGTCCCGGCGGCCCGGGCCACCGTCGCCCGCCACCGCTGCAGCCGCTTGGCCAGCGCGTAGTTCGGCCCCTGCTGGGCCACCAGGCTGTCGACGACGCCGGGGTCGCTGCCCGGCAGGTAGGCGCGCTGCAGCAGCCGCCCGGCCGACAGCGTCCGCAGCGGCCGGCCCAGCAGCTTCGCCGCACGTGACCGCCCGGCGTAGGCGCGCACCGACTGCGCCACCGCGTCCGGTGGGACGGCGAAGACGTCGGTCGGCGTGGCGAGGAAGGCCAGCGCGACGTCGTCCCGGGCCGCGGCCAGCCGCACGGTGAGGGCGTCGACCGCCGTCGACACCCGCACGTTGGCGGCACCGTCGGCGTAGACGTAGTTGCCGAGCACCGCTGGCCCCGGCAGGCCGGTCAGCCAGTCGGCGACGGCGGGCACCTCGGTGACCAGGTCCGCACCGCCGTCGGGGTACAGCAGCGTGCCGGCGCCGCGGCGGGCGGTGTCGAGCACCCGCTCCCACAGCTGCGGACGCGGCAGGTCGATCCCGGCCACCCGTGCGCCCCAGCGCAGCAGCGCGGTCAGCGGCCCCATCTCCGCACCTGCGCCGAGCACGACGACGGTGCTGCCGGGCAGCGCCAGCCACTCGGGGTGTGCGGCGACGGTGCGCACCGCCTCGGCGGCCGAGGGCTCGACACTGCCGCACTCGACCCACGTGTCCAGCCGCCGCAGCAGCGCGTCGCCGCGCAGCCGCTCACCGCGGAAGGGCAGCGACAGCTCCCGCTCGGGCTCGGCGGTGCCGGTGACCTCCGCCGTGGTGAGGACGCGGCCGGCCGGTGCGGCGACCAGGTCCCCCAGCGCGGTCTCCGCGCCGTCCGGGGCGGCCACCCGCATCCGCCGGTGCAGCGAGGCCAGGCCCGCATCGGCGATCGTCAGCGCCGCCTCCCGCGAGGCGAGCCCGGCCTCCACCAGCCGGCGGAAGTGCGGCAGGTAGCCGGCCCGCCAGTTCGTCTCCCGCTCGGCGGCGCCGGCACCGGGCGGGTCGACCGGCCGCAGCGCATCGGCGACGACCGCCCGGCCGAGGGCAGCGGTGCTGCGCCGGCCGTCCGGCCCGGCCGGGAAGACGACGCCGAGGTCCGCCATCAGTCGACCAGCGACGACGCGTCGACCGGCGCGCCGGCCTCCAGCCAGCGCAGCAGGATCCGCGCGCCGAAGCCGGTGCCGCCCTTGACCACCTCGGCCTCGTCGGACCCGGCGCGGGCCGGCCCCGCGACGTCCAGGTGCGCCCACGGCAGGTCCCCGGCGAAGGGCCGCAGGAACAGCGCGGCGGTCGTGCCACCCGGGTTGCCCGGCGCGTTGTTCGCATCGGCCACGGCGCTGTCGAGCAGGTCGGCGTGCTCCTCGGCCAGCGGCATCCGCCACACCGGCTCGCCGGCGTGCCCGGCGGCGGTGCGCAGCGCGTCGGCCAGCCCGTCGCTGGTCGCGTACAGCCCCGCGGTCCGGGTGCCCAGGGCGACCTTCATCGCCCCGGTCAGCGTGGCGACGTCGACCAGCACGGTGGCGCCCAGCTCCAGCCGCCCCCACGCCAGCCCGTCGGCGAGCACCATGCGGCCCTCGGCGTCGGTGTTGAGCACCTCCGTCGTCCGGCCGCCGACGTGCCGCACCACGTCGGCCGGGCGGTAGGACGAGCCGGAGACGGCGTTCTCCGCGGCCGGGACGACGGCGGTGACCGTCACCGGCAGCTCCAGCCGGGCCGCGGCGTCCAGCGCGGCCAGGACGGCGGCGCCGCCGGCCATGTCGGTCTTCATCTCGCGCATGCCGGCGTTGGGCTTGATCGAGATGCCGCCGGTGTCGAAGGTGATCCCCTTGCCGACCAGCACGACGTGCCCGGCGCCGGCGCCCGGGGGGCGGGAGCTCGCCACGACCACCCGGGGCGGGCTGGCCGAACCGCTGCCCACGGCGAGCACGCCACCGAAGCCGCCGGCCCGCAGCTCCTCGGGGCCGAGCACGGTGACCGTCACGTGCGGCAGCCCGCCCAGCCGCTCGACGGCCCGGTCGGCCAGCCAGGCCGGGTCCTTGGTGTTGCTGGGGGTGTTGACCAGGTCCCGGGCCCAGGCGACCGCGGAGCCGGTGACCTCGCCGGCCCGCGCGGCGGTCGCGACCGCCGGGTCCGTGCCGTCGGCGACGACCACCGTGACGGTCTGCAGCCGCGGCGGGTGGGGCGCCGAGGTCTCCCGGAAGCGGTAGCCGGCCAGCAGCGCGGCCTCGACGGCGACGCGGACCTCCTCCGCACCCGCGGGGGCGGCCGGCTCGTCCAGCGGCAGCACCAGCCGGCGCGCACCGTGCTCGGCGAGGGTCTGCGCGCGGCGGACGGCGGTGGCCACGTACCCGCGCAGGTCCGGCAGCGTCGCGTCGCCTATCCCGACGGCGACCACGCTGCGCGGCCGGCGGCCGGGGACCGGCAGGTTCGTGACGTTCCCGGGACGACCGGTGTTGCCGGTGTCGGCCAGCGCGCCGGCGAGCAGACCGGCGTCGACCGGTGCCCCCGCGGCGGTCAGCCACGCGGGCAGGGTGGCGCCGCTGCCGACCGGCACGGCCAGGACGTCGTCCTCGCCGAGCGCCGGGAGTTCGGTGCGGACCTCGACCCGCGGCAAGGGCGCGGCCCCGGTCGCCGGCGTGCTGCCGGCGACCGGGGCCGCGTCGTCCTGCGCGGGGCTGCCCGGGGGCAGGCTCGCGGCGGTGTTCAGCTGGTCGCGCCCTTCAGGGCCTCGGAGAGGGCCGCGGCCTCGTCGGGCGACAGCTCGACGACGAGACGGCCGCCGCCTTCGAGCGGAACGCGCATGACCAGGCCGCGCCCTTCCTTGGTGACCTCGAGGGGACCTTCACCCGTGCGCGGCTTCATGGCCGCCATGCGTGCCTCCTTCGTCGGCCGTGCGCAGCCCGGAGGCTGCGCACGGCGTCGTCGATGCTGTGCGCTCCGCTCACATGATCCCGTATCCCCGGCGCAGGTCCAACCCGAGTAGGAGGACCACCCTTCCCCCCACGCCTCGCACGCTCGGCGCGGGCCCCTGAAGGGTGGCCGTTCCAGCACCTCACCGAGCTCGGGCCGGGGCCCTGCAGGAGGGCCGTTCCAGCACCTCACCACGCTCGGCGCGGGCCCCTGAAGGGTGGCCGTTCCAGCACGTCACCGAGCTCGGCGCGGGCCCTGGAGGGTGGCCGTCTCACGGGGTCGCGCGGAAGCAGGTCGCCACGTGGTCGTCGACCATCCCGGTGGCCTGCATGAGGGCGTAGGCGGTCGTCGGGCCGACGAAGACGAAGCCGCGACGCTTGAGCTCGCGGGCCATCGCGGTCGACTCCGGACTGGTCGCCGGGACGTCGGCGAGGGTGGCCGGGCGGGGGCGCGGGGTCGTCGGCGCGAAGGACCACAGCAGCGCCGAGAGCCCCTCGGGGACCCGCTGCGCGGCGCGGGCGTTGCCGATGGCGGCGGCGATCTTGGCGCGGTTGCGGACGATGCCGGCGTCGGCGAGCAGCCGCGCCTCGTCGTCCGGGCCGAACTCGGCCACCGCGTCGATCGAGAAGCCGGCGAAGGCCGCCCGGAACGCCGGGCGCTTGCGCAGGATGGTGAGCCAGGACAGTCCCGACTGGAACGCCTCGAGCGTGAGCCGCTCGAAGAGGGCGTCGTCGCCGTGCAGCGGCGTCCCCCACTCCTCGTCGTGGTAGGCCACGTACTCCGGCGCGCTGTCCCCCCACGCACACCTGACCAGCTCCGCACAGCGGGTGCGCTCGTCCACGCCCGGCAACCTAGCCACCGCCGGTGACAGCGGGGTCAGCCCAGCCCCACGCCCACGGCCCCGGTCAGCAAGTCCTTGGTGTAGACGTCGCGCAGCCGGTTGACGTCGGCGGCGGTCAGCGGCTGTGACGTCGTCACCAGCACCCGGTCGCCGGTGATCGCCAGCACCCGCCCGTACTCGGCCGGCGTGATCGCGCCGGGAGGGCCGGCGGTGGGCCGCCCGGAGGCGTCCGCGGTGACCAGCACCAGCGGCCCGGGGACGCCCCCGTCGAGGTCGCGCCGGTAGTGGTCGGTGTGCCCGTTCGTGTCGGCCGGCAGCACCGCCGCGGCGGTGGAGAAGAAGGCGTGGCGGCCGGTCGGGTCGAGCTCGACCTGGTGCTCCCACACCGTCGTCTGCCCGGTGCCCAGGGGCACGACGGCCCCGGTGCCGGTGTCCACCCGGTAGGCCAGCCCGGTCGGCCAGGTCTGCGCCGGGAAGGCCGTGGTGACCCGGTTGCTGGTGACCAGGGCGACGTAGCGCCCGTCGTCGCTGACCGCCAGGTCGCCGGTGTCGCGGTGGACCGCGAAGGGCAGGGTCCGGCCGGTGGAGGTGGTCACCTGCGAGACCACCCGGAGCTCCCCTGTGCCCGCCCCGGACAGCGTCTTGCGGTGGGCGATCACGCCGGAGGCGCTGTCGGCACCGAAGACGGCGAACCGGCCGTCCGGGGTCAGCGCCAGGGCCGGACCCATGGCCGGGCCGCTGAGCTCGCCGCCGGTGGTGGTCGTGGAGACCCGGGTGACCGTGCCGTCGGAGAGCCGCTTGGCGAAGACGTCGACCCGGTTGTTGGTGTCGCCGGGGACCAGGTCCGCCCGCGCCGAGTGGAAGAGCACCAGGTCGCCGTCGCCGGACACCGCCACCGACGGGGCGGTGGTGTAGACCGACGCCGCGGGCTGCAGCAGGGTGCCGGCCACCGACGGGGAGGCGGTGCCACGCTGCGGTGCGCTCACCAGCGCCCAGCTGCGGGCGCCGACGTCGTAGCGGTAGACGTCGGCCAGCCCGTTGGTGTCGCCCGGGTCCAGGGCCGCGGTCGTGGCCAGGACGACGTAGCGCCCGTCGTCGCTGACCGCCGGGACGCTGGTGTTGGTCGCGTCGCCCGCGCCGGTGGTGGTGGCCGGCAGCGGGGCGATCCGCGTGCGGGTGCCGGCGGTGCGGTCGACGACGTACAGCTCGTAGGCGGTGTTGGTGTCCGACGACTCGAGGCGGGCGCGGGTGCCGACGACGACGAACCGGCCGTCGCCGCTCGCGGCCACGCCGCCGCTCTCCCCCGCCCCCTCGACCGGGACGACGGCGTAGACCGGGGTCACCGACACCGCGGCGGATCGCGCCGAGACGTTGCCGCCGGCGTCGACCGCCACGACGGTGAACGCGTACGTCGTGTCGTTGGCCAGCCCGGTCACCGTTCCCGAGGTCCCCGGCGCCGGCACGGTGACGACGGTGCTGCCGTCGGCGTCCAGCACCCGGTGCTCGGCGACGTCGACGCCTCCGGCGTCCCAGCCCAGCACCGCCTGCCGGTCGCCCGAGGTGGCCGTCACGCCGGTCGGGGCGGGCGGCGGGGTGAGGTCGGTCGGGGTGGCGTCCGCGGTCGCGGGATCGGAGCGGTTGCCGTGGGTGTCCACCACGACCAGCGCGTAGGCGTACCTGCGGTCGTTGACCAGCCCGGGGTCGAGGTGCGTCGGCCCGGCCGGGGTCGCGATCTGCACGCCGTCGCGCAGCAGCACGTAGCCGCCCAGGTCGGGCTCGGTACTCGCCGTCCAGGAGAGCGTGACCTGCCCGTCGCCGCGGACGGCGGTGAACCCGGCCGGCGCCGCCGGCGCGGTGAGGTCGGTCGGGGTGGCGCTCACCGACACGGAGCCGGAGCGGTTGCCGGAGGTGTCCACCGACACCAGCGCGTAGCCGTACGTGCGGTCGTTGACCAGCCCCGCATCGGTGTACGACGTCACGCCGGTCACGGTGGCGACCTCGACGCCGTCGCGCAGCACCCGGAAGGAGGCCACGTCGGCCTCGGGGTTCGCCGTCCAGGACAGCTCGACGAGCCCGTCGCCGCGGACGGCGGTGAACCCGGCCGGCACGGCCGGAGGCGTGAGGTCGGTGGGCTCCGCCGCCGCGGCACCGGACGGCCCCGAGACGTTGCCGGAGGTGTCGACGGCGACCAGCGCGTAGGAGTACGTCGTGTCGTTGACGACGCCGGTGTCGGTGTACGTCGTGCCGGGAACGGTCGCGATCCGCGCGCCGTCGCGCAGCACCACGTAGCCGGCCAGGTCGGGGTCGTCGTTCGCCGTCCAGGTGAGGGTGACCCGCCCGTCGCCGGCGGTGGCGACCAGCCCGGTGGGGGCGGCCGGCGCGAGGCGGTCGGCGGCGGGCACCTCCGCCGTGGCGGAGGGGGCCGACCGGTTGCCGGAGGTGTCGACGGCGACAACCGCGTAGCTGTGGGCGGCGTCGTCGGCCAGGTGGTCGACGTAGCTCGTCCCCGGGACGCTCGCGACCTCCGTGCCGTCGCGCAGGAGTACGTAGCCGGCGAGGTCGGGCTCGGTGTTCGTCGTCCAGGAGAGGCTGACCCGGCCACCGCCGTCGACCGCGGTCACCCCGGTCGGGACGACCGGTGCGGTGAGGTCGGTCGGCCTGGCCGACGCCGTCGCGGCGTCGGAGGCGTTGCCGGAGGTGTCGACGGCGACCAGCGCGTAGGTGTACGTCGTGTCGTTGACGACGGTGGTGTCGCTGTAGGCGGTCCCGGTTCCCGTGGTGAGGACGGCGCCGTCGCGCAGCACCCGGTAGCCGGCGACGTCGGGCTCGCCGTTCGCCGTCCAGGAGAGGTCGACCCGCCCGTCGCCGCGGGTGGCGGTGAAGCCGGGCGGCGGGGCCGGGGCGGCGCGGTCGGCCGGCGTCGCGCGCACCGTCTCCGACGGCGCCGAGGCGTTGTCGTGGGTGTCGACGGCGACGACCGCGTAGGCGTAGGTGGTGTCGTTGACGACGGCGGTGTCGGTGTAGGCGGTCGCGTCGGTCACGGTGGCGAGGACGGCGCCGTCGCGCAGCACCCGGTAGGAGGCGAGGTCGGTCTCGGGACCCGCCGCCCAGGAGAGATCGACCCGCCGGTCGCCGGCGGTGGCGGCCAGGCCGGTGGGCGGCGCCGGGGGGTCGAGCTCGTGCGGGGTCGCGGTGACGGCGGCCGACGAGATCGACCGGTTGCCGTGGGTGTCCACCGCGGCCAGCGTGTAGCGGTAGGTGGTGTCGTTGACCAGCGCGGTGTCGGTGTGGGTGGTCGCACCGGTCACCACCGCGACCTCGACGCCGTCGCGCAGCACCCGGTAGGAGGCCAGGTCGGGCTCGGGGCCCGCCGCCCAGGAGAGGGTGACCTGCCCGTCGCCGCGGACGGCGGTCAGGCCGGTCGGCGCGGCCGGCGGGGTGAGGTCGGTGGGCGTGACCTGGACCGCGGCCGAGGGCGCCGACCGGTTCCCGTGGCCGTCGACGGCGACCAGCGTGTACGTGTACGTCCGGTCGTTGACCAGCCCGGGGTCCAGGTACGCCGTGCCGGGGACCGTGGCGACCTCGACGCCGTCGCGCAGCACCCGGTAGGAGGCCAGGTCGGGCTCGGGGCCCGCCGCCCAGGACAGGCCGGCCCGGCCGTCCCCCCGGCCGCCGACGAGGCCGGTCGGCGGCGCAGGCGGGGTGAGGTCGGTCGGGGTCGCGCTGACCGACGGCACCGAGGAGGCCGACCAGTTCCCCGAGGTGTCGTTCGTCTGCACCGTGTAGACGTAGGTGCGGTCGTTGACCAGGGCGGTGTCGGTGAAGGTGGTGCCGGTGGTCGTCGCGACCTCCACGCCGTCGCGGAACACGCGGTACCCGTCCACGTCGTAGTCACCGCTGTTGGCCGTCCAGGACAGCGTGACCCGGCCGTCGCCACGAGCGGCGCCCACCCCGGTGGGGGCGGCCGGTGCGACGGTGTCCCGCGGCGTGCCGCCAGCGGGGGCGCTGGCCTGGCCCACGTACGTGCGCGGGACGAAGAGGACGACCTGCGTCGTCACGGTCCGGACGGTGACCGTGTACTGCCGACCGTTCACCAGCCCGGTCAGGGTCGCGGTCCTGGTGGTGGCGTTCGTCGTGACCTGCGGCTCGGTCCCTGCGTCCAGGAAGACCTGGTACCCGCTCGTGGCGGTCTCGGTCGACGCGGTCCAGGAGACGACCAGGGCCCGGTCGGCACCGGTCACCACGACGCTCGCCGGCGGCGCCGGGTCCTGGGTGCTCACGGTGTCCAGCCGCGGCGAGGGCGGCGTCTGCCCGCACAGGGCCACGGTGAGCACCGCGAGGACGACGGCCGACAGCCGCAGCAGCCCGCCACGGGGACGCCGGACAGCCCGCTGAGCAGCGCCGCCGTCCCGCATCTGTCAGGTTCCTCCCGCCGGAGGCGCCCGCGGACCGGCGGGTGCCGGAGTCGTCCTCGACACGCACCGCGCCGTTGCTTGAGCCGGGCCCGACGACAGCCCACCCGGACGAGGGACTCAGGGGACGGCGGCGTCCACGTCCCCCAGCTCGGAGCGCCCGCGACGGGCCGGGCTGCGGCGGGTGGCCAGCACGCAGCCGAGCACCACGACCGGCAGGCCGACCGCCAGGCCGAGGGTGAACGGCTCGTCGAGCAGCAGCACGCCGAGCAGCACTGCGACCGCCGGGTTGAGGAAGGTGATGACCAGCGCCCGCTGCGGGCCGACCTCGCGGATCAGCGCGAAGAACAGCGCGAGCGCGACGGCGGTGCACACCACGCCCAGGACGAGCACCGCCAGCAGCGCGTCGGCGGGTGCCCGCGCCGCCTCGTCGAGCCGGGGGACGGCGAACGGTGCGTAGACCGCGGCGGTGACGGTGAGCGCGACGGCGCTCGCCGCCACCCCGGGCACGTCGGGCAGCGACCGCTCGACGATGAGCGGCGCGGTCGCGTACCCGACGACGACCAGCCCGACCGCGAGCAGCGGCAGCGGCGCGATCGCCTCGACGTCCAGTCCGAGCAGCACCGCGATGCCGGCCACGCCCAGGCCCATGCCGAGCAGGCGCACCCGGCCCAGCCGCTCCTCGCCGCCGGTCAGCCGGCCGGCCAGCGCGGCGACGAACGGCACCCCGGCGACGAGCAGGCCGGTGAGCGAACTGGACAGCGTCTGCTCCGCGTAGGCCAGCAGCAGCCACGGACCGGTCATCTCCAGGACCGTGAAGGCCAGCAGCGGCCGCCAGCGGCGCAGCGCCGGGCGCAGCTGGCCGCGGGCGACCGTCCAGGGCAGCAGCAGCGCCGCGCCGAGCGCGCACCGGCCGAAGACGACGACCACCGGCGGCAGCTCCTCGACGGCCACCTTGATGAGCAGGTACGGCACGCCCCAGATCAGCGACATCGCCAGGAACAGCGTCCAGCCCCGCCGGCTCACCGCTGCCCCCGCGCCCCGCCGCACTCCCGCACCCCGCCATCCTGCCCGGGCGTTTCCCGGCCCCTGCACCGGGCACCGCCCGACGGTGAGCGCTGCCCCTCCCGTGCCCGGTCGGCGACCGGCGGTCTCGGGGCTGCTGTTCGGCGCCGGTCTCATGGGCTCGGTCGACGAGATCGTCTTCCACCAGCTGCTGGACTGGCACTCCTTCTACGACCGCGCCGGGGGCACGGTGGGCCTGGTCTCCGACGGCCTGCTGCACGCCGCGACGCTCTCGGCGGTGGTCGCCGGGCTGGCGCTGCTGGCCGACCTCCGCCGCCGCGGCGAGTTCGACGCCGTCCGCTGGTGGGCGTTCGTGCTGCTGGGCGCCGGCGCCTTCCAGCTGTGGGACGGCGTGGTCGACCACAAGCTGCTGCGGGTGCACCAGGTCCGCTACGGCGTCGACCTGACCGGCTACGACCTGGCCTGGAACGCCTCGGCCGTCGTGCTGCTCCTGGCCGGTGCAGCGCTGCTGGTCCGGGCCCGCCGCCGCGCCGTCCGGTGACCGCCCTCTGCGTCGTCGTCCTGCTGGGCGCCGGCGCGCTCCACGTCGCGGCCGGCTGGCGGACCCCGTGGCCGCTCCTCCGGACGGCGTCCTCCCTGGCCGGCCTGGCCGCGGCCGGTGCCGGGGTCGTCCTCTCCACCGCCCACGGCGACCTGCGCCTGCACATGGCCGGGCACCTGCTGCTGGGCATGGTCGCCCCGCTGCTGCTGGTGCTGGGCGCGCCGGTCACGCTGGCGCTGCGGGCACTGCCGGTCGCGGCGGCCCGGCGGCTGACCCGCGTGCTGCGGACCCCGCCGCTGCGGTGGGCGACCGACCCGCTGGTCGCCGTCCCGGCCAACGCCGCCGGGCTCTGGCTGCTCTACGGCACCGGCCTGCACGCCGCCGTCGTCCACCGCCCGGCGCCGACCGCGCTCGTGGCGCTGCACGTGCTGGTGAGCGGGTACCTCGCGACCGCGGCGGTGCTGGCCGTGGACCCGGCACCGCACCGCCGCGGGGTCGGCGTGCGCGCCGGCGCCCTGGCCGCCGGCGCAGCCGCGCACGACGTCCTGGCGAAGTGGCTGTACGCCACTCCCCCGCCGGGGGTGCCGTTCGCCCCGGAGGGCGCGCGGCTGATGTGGGACGGCGGCACGGTCGTCACGCTGGTCGTCGCCGGGGTGCTGTGGCGGCGCTGGTACGTCAGCCGCGCCGCCGTCCGCGCCGCCGGAGCGCCCACGGCCGCCGTCGGGACCGCCCCGCCCCTCGCTGAGCCGCCGGACGCCCCGCTCCACGTCGATCACGGACCTGCGGTGGCGACATCCCGGTGATCGGCGGCGTGTCCCCACCGCAGCTCCGTGATCGACCGGCGGAGCCGAGCGGGCAGGGCTTGTGCCGCCGCCCGCAGCCGCCTGTGATGGCCGCCGTGCACACCGCCGCCGACCGCCTCGCCGCCCTCGTCGACGCCCTCGCCGGTGAGCCGGACGTGACGCTGCCCGACGCCACCGCTCCGCGCCGCTTCGGGTCCCGGGCACTCACGGTCGACGGCGCGGCCTTCGCGCTGGTGGTGCGCGGCGCGCTGGTGCTCAAGCTGCCCGAGGAGCGGGTGGCCGCGCTGCTCGCCGACGGGCGCGGCGGGCCCTTCGGCGGCCGGGGACGGCCCTACCGCGAGTGGGTCGCGCTGGCCGAGGGCGAGCCGGCCACCGACCTGCCGCTGGCCCGCGAGGCGCTGGCCTTCGCCCGCTCCCGGCGGGATGCCGCCGGCTGACCGGCCGGGGGGCCGAGTGGGAACCTGCCGTGGTCACCCGCCCGGGAGGACCACGGCAGGCCCCCTCGGCGGCCGCGGACCTCAGCCGGCGGCGCGGCCGGTGTAGCGACGCGCGAAGTCGGCGAAGCGGTGCAACGAGAGGCGGACCCCCGCCACCGCGGCCGGCTTGACCAGCGGCCAGCCCAGCTGCCCGAGCAGGCCGAAGGGCAGCCACAGCTGCTCGGTCCAGGTCAGGAGGGAGCCCGCGCCCTGAGGGGCGACCTCGAAGGTGCCCGGCCCGCGCACGATCCGGCCGGTGTGCTGGACGACGGCCCGCCGGGGTGGGTCCCACTCGGTGATGACCATCGTGTCGAGCACGCCGAAGCGCCGTCCCCGGACGGGCAGGCCCGTGCGCGCCGCGAGCCGGCCGCCGACCGCCTGCGGGTCCCCGCCGGTGACCTCGACGTCGGTGAGCAGCATCCACTCGCCCTGGCGGGTCCAGTCGGTCAGCGCCGCCCACACCTGCTGCGGCGGCGCGTCCACGACCACCGTCTCCACCAGTTCACGCATCGGTCCGTGCTCCGTTCCCGCCCGCCGGGGCGTCGTCCGCACCGGGCGCCGTCCGCCCGGCCTCGTGGAGCCCGGCGCGCAGCGCCGCGACCTCCGCGTCGCGCTCCTCGAGCGCCCGGGCCAGCTGCTCGAGCAGCCAGTCAACCTCGGTCATCCGGTAGCCCCGGACGGTCACCGTCATGCGCACGCCGCGGACGTCGTCCGCGGTGACCGGCCGGTCCTCGGGCAGCTCCAGCGGCGAGCGGTCGGGATCGGCCGGCGGCTGGGTCTCCCCGCGGCCGAGCAGCACCGAGCCGCCGAGGAACAGCAGCCCGCCGACCACCGCGACGGTGAGGACGAAGACGACCGCCTCGAGCACCCCGGCCTCAGGCCCTTCCCTCGGCGGAGTTCCGCGCCTCGGTCCGCTCCTCGCTCGAGATCGCCGGTGCCCTCCGCGCCGCTCCTCGCTCGCCGGCGCTCGCTGCGATGCTCACCCGCTGTCGGCTCCGGGCATCTCGCCGCGATGCTCCCCCGGCTGTCATCACGCGTCGCTGGGCTCGTCGTCGACGGGGAAGGCGCGCATGCCGCCGCCGTTGTCGCCGGCCTGCCGCGCCTTCGCGGCCTCCTGGACGATCCGCACGACCTCATCGACGTCGTCGGTGACCGTGAACAGGTCCAGGTCGCTGTCCCTGATGGTGGCCGCGGGCACCATCGTCGTCCGCAGCCAGTCGACCAGCCCGGACCAGTACGCCGATCCGAACAGCACCACCGGGAAGCGGGTCACCTTGCGGGTCTGCACCAGGGTCAGCGCCTCGAACAGCTCGTCGAGGGTGCCGAAACCGCCGGGCAGGATGACGAAGGCCTGCGCGTACTTCACGAACATCGTCTTGCGGATGAAGAAGTAGCGGAACGCGATGCCGACGTCGACCCACTCGTTGAGCTCCTGCTCGAACGGCAGCTCGATGCCCAGGCCCACCGACAGCCCGCCGGCCTCCGAGGCCCCGCGGTTGGCCGCCTCCATCGCGCCGGGGCCGCCGCCGGTGATGACGGCGTAGCCCGCGTCGGCCAGCGCCGCGCCGATCGCCACGCCGGCTGCGTAGTGCGGTGAGTCCTGCGGGGTGCGGGCGCTGCCGAAGACGCTGACGGCCTTGGGCAGCTCGGCCAGCAGCCCGAAGCCCTCGACGAACTCGCTCTGGATGCGGAGGACCCGCCACGGGTCGGTGTGCACCCAGTCGGTGGGACCGCGGCGGTCGAGCAGCCGCGCGTCGGTCGTCGTCCCCTGCAGGCGGGGGTCGGGCTCGCCGCCGCGCAGCATCACCGGGCCGCGGTGGCGGGTGGGCCGCGGCTTGCGGGCGCCGGCGGGCTCGGGGGTGGTCGTCATGCGGAGCTCCCGGAGAGATGGGCGGCGAGCGCGTCCTCGGCCGGCTGCAGCCGGTCGACCAGCACGTGCTCCTCGCGGGTGTGGGCCAGCTGCGGGTCGCCGGGGCCGTAGTTCACGGCGGGGATGCCGAAGGCGGCGAACCGGGCGACGTCGGTCCAGCCGAGCTTGGCCCGCGCCGGGCGGCCGACGGCGGCGACGAAGGCCGCGGCCGCGGGCTCGGACAGGCCCGGCAGCGCACCGCCGGCGTTGTCGACGACGGTCAGCGTCGCGCCGGCGGCCACGGCGTCGGCGAAGACCTCGCGGACGTGCGCCTCGGCGGCGTCCTCGTCCCGGTCGGGCGCGTAGCGGAAGTTGACCGTCACCGTGCAGGCGTCGGGGACGACGTTGCCGGCGACGCCGCCCTCGATGCGGACGGCGTTGAGGCCCTCGCGGTAGACGCACCCGTCGATGTCGACCTCCCGCGCCGGGTAGGCCGCGAGGGTGGCCAGGATGCCGGCCGCGCCGTGGATCGCGTTGACGCCGAGCCAGCTGCGGGCGCTGTGGGCCCGCCGGCCGGGGATCTCCAGCACCACCCGCAGGGTGCCCTGGCAGCCGGCCTCGATCTCGCCGTCGGTGGGCTCGAGCAGGATCGCCAGGTCGCCGTAGAGCCAGCCGCGGCGCTCGCGCGCCACCCGGCCGAGGCCGTTCTTGACCGCCTCGACCTCCTCGTTGTCGTAGAAGACGAACGTCAGGTCGTGCGCGGGCGCGGCACCCGGGACGCCGAAGCGCCCGGCCAGGCGCAGCATCACCGCGTCGCCGGCCTTCATGTCGCTGGTGCCGCAGCCGTAGAGCCGGCCGGTGGACCCGTCGAGCCGGCTGGGGACGTTGTCGGCGATCGGCACGGTGTCCAGGTGGCCGGCGAGGACGACCCGGGTGGGCAGGCCGAGGTTCGTCCGCGCGAGGACGGCGTCGCCGACCCGCTCGACCTCCAGACCCCCCAGCGCCCGCAGCGCCGCCTCGACGGCGTCGGCCAGGGCGCCCTCGCTGCCCGACACCGACGGGGCGTCGACCAGCGCACGGGTGAGCGTCAGGACGTCGGCGGCGGGGTCCAGCGGGGGCAGATCGGTCACGACGCCCGAGCCTACGGGCGCGCCGGTGCGCGGGCCGCCGCAGCGCGCGAGCGCCCCCGGCCCGTCGCCCGCCGTCCACCGCAGCCGGCCCAGGCGGGCACTCCCGTCTCCGGGCAGCGCTGGGCGGCGCGAGGGATACGCCGAGTCGGTTCCCCCGGCCCGACCGAGTCGGCAGCGCGCGACCGGCGCTCGGTAGCGTCGTCGTCGTGACCGACTCCGCCCCGCACTCCGCCGTCGCCGCCGGTCTGGCCACCGTGACCCCCGCGGGCACGGTGCTCGACACCTGGTACCCCGAGCCGCGCCTCGGCGCGCCCGAGGGCGCGCGCCCCGGCACCACCCGGCTCGGCGCGCTCGAGATCTCCGGGGAGCTCGGCCCCGACTACGGCGGCCTGGTGCGCCGCGACGAGGCCCGCGGGGTGGAGGTCATCGCCGTCCGGACGGTCATCCCCGACCTCTCGGCCCCGCCGGCCGACACCCACGACGTCTGGCTGCGGCTGCACCTGCTCTCCCACCGGCTGGTCACCCCGCGCAGCATCGACATGGACGGCGTCTTCGGCCTGCTGACCAACGTCGCGTGGACCAGCGCCGGGCCGGTCGAGGCGGCGACGTTCAACGTCCACCGGCTGCGGGCGGCACTGGGGCACGTGACGGTGTTCGGCGTCGACAAGTTCCCGCGGATGGTCGACTACGTGATCCCGTCCGGCGTCCGCGTGGCCGACGGCGACCGGGTGCGGCTGGGGGCCCACCTCGCCGAGGGGACGACGGTCATGCACGAGGGCTTCGTCAACTACAACGCCGGCACGCTCGGGCCGTCCATGGTCGAGGGCCGGATCAGCGCGGGCGTCGTCGTCGGCCCGGACACCGACATCGGCGGCGGCGCGTCGATCATGGGCACCCTCTCCGGCGGCGGGAAGCAGGTCGTCTCGATCGGCTCGGGCTGCCTGCTGGGCGCCAACGCGGGCATCGGCATCTCGCTGGGCGACGACTGCGTCGTCGAGGCCGGCTGCTACGTGACCGCCGGCTCGCGGGTGACCCTGCCCGACGGCTCGGTGGTCAAGGCCGCCGAGCTCTCCGGCCGCGACGGGCTGCTGTTCCGTCGCAACTCGGTCTCCGGTGCGCTGGAGGCCCTGCCCCGGACCGGCACCTGGGGCGAGCTGAACGCCGCTCTGCACGCCAACTGAGGACCCCTGCAGGGTCCCGCCGCCGGCCTCGTCCCGAGGCTCGCCGGCCCCCTGCAGGTGGAAGGACCCCGTCCTCCTCACCACTCGCCAGCTCGCGGCGAGCCTCTGGACGGGGCCTGGCGCGAGCCGGCGAGTGGCGGGGGCAGGGGTCCTCTGACGAGGCGTGAGGAGGACGGGGTCCTGCCACGGTGGGGGGCAGGGGTCCTTCCTCAGGCATCCGACGGCATGGCTGCCGGGACGTCGAGGTGCTCGACCAGGGCGCCGACGAACTCCTGCGGCCGCTCGACGTGCGGGGAGTGCCCGGCACCCGGCAGCACGACCTCCCGGTAGGTCCCGCCGCGGGCGGCGTAGCGGTCCAGGACGGCGCGGGTCTGGGCGACCATCGGCTGCGGCGGGCAGACGTCGGCGCCCGGCCAGCCCTGCACCGCACCCAGCATCCCCAGGTGCGCCAGGTCGAACAGCGACGCGTCGGAGACGATGGCGTCGGCGTCCCCGCGGATCCACAGGACCGGCGGCCTGGCCGGCAGGTCGGTGATCCCGGAGAGGTCGAACACCGTCGGCGCCATCGTGTTGAGCACGCCTCGCTCCCCCGGCGCCACACCCGGCCAGGTGGCGGAGGGAGCGGCGTCCCCCGCGTAGTGGTCCTCGCTGGTGCGGGTGGAGAGCATCGCGGTGACGAACACGTCCTCAAGCTGCGGGTCGATGGGCAGCGACCCGGGCGCCACGTAGAAGGCGCGCAGGATCGACCTCGGGCTGGTCGGGCGGTCGGCCGTGGTGTCGCCGGCGGCGAGCGCGGCCACGAACTCCGGGTTGGCTGCGCCTGCCCCGGAGCCCGCGCCGTCCTCCGACAGCCGTCGTCCCTCCTGCCCGGTGGTCCCCCCGAAGCCGTACGGGGAGATCGGCGCGACCAGCACCACGGATGCGACCTGGTCGGGCCGGTCGAGCAGGTACTGCAGCACCACGCCGGCACCCATGCTCCAGCCGACCAGGTGCACCCGGTCGAGGCCGAGGGCGTCGACGAGCGCAGCGAGGTCGTCCGCCCAGTCCCGCACCCCGCGCCGTGCGTCGATCGGCAGCGGGTCGGTGTCGCCGTAGCCCCGCAGGTCGACTGCGAGCGGCCGCACGTGGCCGGTCGCGGCCAGGGCGAGCACCGGCTGCTGCCAGAACAGCGCTGAGCTGACGTTGCCGTGCACGAAGAGAACGACCTCCCCGGGCCCGGCCGGGTCGACGCCCTCGGGGTGCAGCACGTTCTGGGTCAGCCGCGCAGTGGACACCCGAGTCGCAGTGGTGCCGGGCAGCAGGGTGTCGCTCATGCGGTCTCCTCGCAGGTGGCTGGCGGCGCACCGTAACGACGGACACCTCTCCGCGGCAGCACCGCGGTGCCGGGGTCGGCCCCTACAGTCGCGGACGATGAGCAGCACACGCAGCGCGACGGCACGGCGGGCGACGTCCGCCCGCCGGCCGCCGGCGCGTCGCCCGGCCGCCCGGCGCCGCTCGTCCGGAGGGCGCGCGCCGGTCCGCCGGGGACGCGCGCAGACCGCGGCGTCCTGGGGGTGGCTCGCCGTGGTGCTCGCCGTGGTCGCGCTCGTGGCGGTCGCGCTGGACACCGACGGGGCGGACGTGCCGGTGGCGACCGCGCAGTGCACGCTGCCCGCGACCGGGATCCGGCTCACCGGCGAGCAGATCGGCAACGCCCGGACCATCGCGCAGGTCGGCTACGAGCGCGACCTCCCGGAACGGGCCGTCGTCATCGCCCTGGCCACGGCGATGCAGGAGTCACGGCTGCGCAACCTCGACTACGGCGACCGGGACTCACTCGGCCTGTTCCAGCAGCGCCCCTCGCAGGGTTGGGGGACGCCGGACCAGGTGCAGGACCCCGTCTACGCCGCCGGCAGGTTCTACGACGGCCTGGTGCGGGTCCCGAACTGGCAGACCGGGGAACTGACCCTCGTGGCCGACGCCGTTCAACGCAGCGCCTTCCCGTTCGCCTACGGGCAGTGGTCGGCGCTCGCCGAGGAACTCACCAGCTCCCTGGGTCCCGCTGCGACCGCCGAGTTCCCGTGCCTGTGAGCGGGGAGAGGCGCCCGGGCGACGCTCAGCCGACGAGGCGCTCCACGGCGGCGTCGACCCGCTCGTCGGTGGCGGTGAGCGCCATGCGCACGTGCCGCCCGCCGGCCGGGCCGTAGAAGGAGCCCGGGGCGGCGACGATGCCCAGCCCCGCCAGCCAGTCGATCGTCGTCCAGCAGTCCTCGTCGCGGGTGACCCACAGGTACAGCCCGGCCTCGGAGTGGTCGATGCGGGCGCCGGCGGCCCGGACGGCGGTGGCCAGCCGGTCGCGGCGGCCGCGGTAGCGCTCCCGCTGCTCGTCGACGTGCGCGTCGTCGGCCAGCGCGGCGGCCATGGCCGACTGCACCGGCGTGGGCACCAGCAGGCCGAGGTGGCGGCGCACCTCCCACACCTGGCGGACCAGCGCCGGGTCGCCGGAGAGCAGTCCGGCGCGGTAGCCCGCGGCGGTCGACTGCTTGGACAGCGAGTGCACCGCGAGCAGCCCGGTGTGGTCCTCGCCGGCGACCTCCGGGTGCAGGATCGAGCGCGGCTCGACGTCCCAGCCGAGGGTGGCGTAGCACTCGTCGGCGACGACCGGGACGCCGTGGGCGCGCCCCCACGCCACCCAGGCGCGCAGCTCGTCGTCGGTGAGCACCCGGCCGTGCGGGTTGCCCGGGGAGTTCAGCCACACCAGGACGACGCCCGCGACGTCGGCCGGCGGGGTGTCGGTGCGCCGCACGGTGAGGCCGGCCAGCACCGCGCCCACCTCGTAGGTCGGGTAGGCGACCTCGGGGATCAGCACCGTGCCGGCGCCGCGCAGCCCGAGCATGGTGGGCAGCAGTGCGACGAGCTCCTTGGAGCCGACCGTGGGGACCACCGACGGAACGGCACCCAGCGGGTCGGCCAGCCGCACGCCGAGCCGGCGCTGCAGCCAACCGGCCGCCGCCGTGCGCAGCTCCGCGGTGCCCAGTGCGGTCGGGTAGCCCGGCGCGTTGCCGGCACCGGCCAGGGCGGTGGCGAGCAGCTCAGGGGTGTCGTCGACCGGCGTTCCGATGGAGAGGTCGACGACGCCGCCGGGGTGCCGGGCCGCCTTGGCCCGGGCACCGGCCAGCGAGTCCCAGGGGAAGTCGGGCAGCCGGCCGGCCGCCGTCCCCGTGACCGTGCGGGTCAGTGACCTTCACCCTGCGGCGGGAGAGCGGCCACCAGCGGGTGGTCCTTGCCGATCTTGCCGGTCTTGGCGGCGCCGCCGGGACTGCCCAGGTCGGAGAAGAACTCCACGTTGGCGTTGTAGTAGTCCTTCCACTTGTCCGGGACGTCGTCCTCGTAGTAGATGGCCTCCACCGGGCACACCGGCTCGCAGGCGCCGCAGTCGACGCACTCGTCGGGGTGGATGTACAGCATCCGGTCGCCCTCGTAGATGCAGTCCACCGGGCACTCGTCGATGCACGCCTTGTCGAGGACGTCGACGCAGGCCTGGGTGATGACGTAGGTCACGGTGGTTCCCTCCCGGGGACGTGCGGGGTCGCTCGCCGGCGCGACGGCCGATCGTTCTGCCCTGAGTATGGCCCGTGTCGCTCCCGCGAAACGGAACGGGTGGCCCGGCGGACCCCGCCGGATGGCGCCCGCGCCGACGACGCAGGATCGGACGGTGGGACAGAGCCGGTCACCCCTGGACGTCGCAGGCCTCGAGCTGCTCGCCGCACGGGGCTGGCGGGGCACGGAGCAGGACCCCCTCGGGAACTGGCTGCTGCGGGCCGGCGGCGGCTTCACCGGCCGCGCCAACTCCGCTCTCGTCGTCGGCGACCCCGGCCTGCCGCTGCCGGAGGCGGTGCACGCCGTGGCCCGCTGGTACGCCGACCGCGGTCTGCGGCCGTGCGCCCAGCTGCCCGGCCGGCAGGCCCGTGCCGCCGACGCGGCCTTCGCCGCGGCCGGCTGGGAGCGCGACGAGGAGGTGCTGGTGCTGACCGGGCCGCTCCTCCCGACCGCGGCCGACGGCGTCCCGGTCGACCTCTCCCCCGAGCCGGACGACGCGTGGCTGGCCGGCTACCGGCACCGCGGGCGGCCGCTGCCGCCGGCCGCCCGCGCGGTGCTCACCAACGCCGAGGACGTCGTCTTCGCCTCCGTGCGGCTCGACCCGCCGCCGGCCCCGCTGGCGGCCGTCGCCCGCGGGGTGGTCACCGCCGACTGGCTCGGGGTCGCCGCGGTCACCGTCGAGGAGCGGTACCGCCGGCGGGGGCTGGCCACCGCGGTGATGGCCGGGCTGCAGCGCTGGGCCGCCCGGCGTGCTGCGCGCTGGGTCTACCTGCAGGTGGCCGCGTCCAACACCCCGGCCCGCACGCTCTACCGGCGGGCGGGCCTCCTCGAGCACCACCGCTACCACTACCGGTACGCGCCGACCTGACCCCGAGGAGGGGGATGCGGGCACGCCCGGCTCAAGACCGGCCGGTGGCGGCAGACACGGAGACCATGGGCACCATCGGGTTCGCCAGCGCTGGGGAGCTGTCTCCGTACGACGCCGAGGCGGCCGTCGTGCACCTGCTCGACCGGCTGCGGCAGCGGCTGGGGGCGTCCCGGGTCACCGTGTGGGTCCACGAGGCCACGACGCAGATGGTCGTGCCCTACCGCCAGTCGGTGTCCGCGGCCGCGGTGCCCGGCTCGGGGGTCCCGGTGCTCGACCACGCGGTGCCGCTGGTCCGGGCCCCGCTGATGTCGGCCGTCGTGCGCGGGCGCCGGCCGGTGCGGGTCGAGGCCGACCCCGACGCCGTGGCCCCGGGGATCGCCGCACAGCTGGGCGTCGAGTCGGTGCACGGCGAGCCGTTGCTCGTCGGCGACCGGGTGGTCGGCGTGCTCACCGTCGAGCCGGTCGCCGCGGCCGACGGCCGCGTGCCGCAGGCGGCGGCCGACCTCGCGCAGGCGGTGTCCGCGGCCTGGACGCGCCGGTCGGAGACCCGGCGGCTGGCTCAGGCCGAGGTGCTGCTCGGGCTGATCGAGGCCGCCGCCGAGGCACAGTCCATGGAGCACCTGCTCGCCACGGCCTGCGAGCAGCTGGCCGAGCTGGGCGGGGTGGAGCGGGCCTGCGTCTTCCTGCTGGAGGACGGTCGGCTCGTGCCGCGCATGGCCGGCTACGCCGACGGCCGTCGCGACGCCGGCACCTGGGAGCAGTTCCGCACCGCCCCCGAGCCCCTCCCGCTGGTCGAGGCGGTCCTGCGCACCGGGGAACCACAGGTCGCCGACCGGGACTCCGCCCTGCTGACCGGGTGGTGGGTCGACACGTTCTCCATCGCCTCCGTCCTCGCCGTGCCCCTCGGCCGACGGCCGCAGGTCTCCGGCGTCCTCACGCTCGACAGCCCCCGGCCGCGCACCTTCTCCGAGGACGTGCGCCGGCTGGCCGCCGCCGGCGGCACGCACCTGGGCAGCCTCGTCCAGCAGGCCCGGACCAGCCAGGCGCGCGCGGCCTCGCTGCGCACGGCCCGCGCCGTCCGCCAGATGCTCGTCGACGGAGCCGGCGCCATCGGGGTCGAGGAGGCGGCGGAGGTCCTGGCCCGCGCCGTGCAGGACCTGGCCGGCACCGAGCGCAGCGCCGCCTACCTCGTCGACGACAGCGGGACCGTCGAGTCGGTCCTGCACATGGAGTGGTCGCCCGAGCACCGCCAGGTGGTGGCCGACCGCGTGGTGGGCATGCAGGCGGACGACGTCCCGCTGTGGCGGGCGACCGTCCGCGACTGCCGGCCGGTCTTCGTGGAGGACGCCGGGGCCAGTGACCTGCTCGACCCCCGGCTGATCGCCGCCCTGGAGCTGCGCTCGTACGTCAGCGTGCCCCTGCTGTCCGGCGACCGGCTGCTCGGCCTGGTCGTGACCGGCTCGGTCTCCTCCTCCGTGCAGTGGTCCCCGGCGGTCCACGAGGCCGTGCGGCAGGTCACCCTGGAGGGCGCGCTGGTGGTCGAGAACGCCAAGCTGCGCGCGGCCGAGCAGCTGCGCCTGCAGCAGCTGGCCCGGGAGGCCCACCACGACCCGCTCACGGGCCTGGCCAACCGGCGCCGGTTCACCGAGGAGCTGGAGCGCACCGTCTACGGCCCGGGCGACCGCCGGTGCGCGGTCGTGATGATCGACCTGGACCGGTTCAAGGAGGTCAACGACAGCTTCGGTCACACCGTCGGCGACGACCTGCTGTCCCTCGTCGGCCCACGCCTGGAGCTGGCCCTGCAGCCGGGCGACCTGCTGGCCCGGATGGGCGGCGACGAGTTCGCCGTCCTCCTGCCGGACGCCGGCGAGGCCCGCGCCCGGGAGGTGGCCGGCCGGATCGGGGACGTGCTGCACGAGGCGTTCGTGCTCGACGGGATGTCGCTGACCGTCGACGCGAGCATCGGCATCTCGCTGTGCCCCGACCACGGCCGGGACCGCTCCCTGCTGCTGGCCCGGGCCGACACCGCCATGTACGGAGCCAAGCGGGGCCGGCACGGGTCCGAGGTCTGGGCGCCCGACGCGGACACCGACTCGCGCACCCGGCTGGAGACGCTGGAACAGCTGCGCGTGGCGCTGGACGCCGACCAGCTGGACAACCACTACCAGCCCCAGCTCGACCTGCACACCGGCCGGGTCACCGGCGTGGAGGCGCTCGTCCGCTGGCACCACCCCGAGCGGGGCCTGCTCGCCCCCGGCGCCTTCCTGCCGCTCGCCGAGCAGGCCGGGCTCATGCGACGCCTGGCGCTGCAGGTGCTGGAGCGGGCGATCAGGGACCTGCGGGACTGGCGCGCGGCCGGGCACGTGCTGTCCCTGGCGGTCAACCTGTCGGTGTCCAACCTGCAGGACGTCGCGCTGCCCGACCAGGTGCAGCTGCTGCTGGAGACCCACGGCGTGCCCGCGGACGCGCTCGTCCTGGAAATCACCGAGGACGTGCTCATGGCCGACGCGGCGCGCAGCCAGCAGGTGATGGCCGGGCTGCGGCAGCTCGGCGTCCGGTTGTCGATCGACGACTACGGCACCGGTTACTCGTCGCTGGCCTACCTGCGCGCGCTGCCCGTCGACGAGCTGAAGCTGGACCGCAGCTTCGTCTCCTCGCTCACCACGGACGACAAGGCGGCCGCCATCGTCCGGAGCACGCTGCAGCTGTCCCGGGACCTCGGGATGACGATGGTGGTCGAGGGCGTGGAGGACGCCGCGGCGCTCGATGCGCTGCGCCGGTGGAACTGCGACGTCGCGCAGGGCTACCACATCGCCCGGCCGATGCCGGCCGACCAGTTGCTGGCCTGGCTGCGCGCCCGGCCGGTCCCCGCGGCGGTGTCCTGACCGATCCGGGTCAGGGCTGCCGGTCCACCCCGCCGCGGGGCGCGGCCAGCACCTGCCCGACGGCGAAGGCGGCGGCCACGACCCCGGCGAGCAGGAAGGCCAGGGACAGGAACCCGAGGACGCCGCTGCCGGCCAGCAGCAGGTCACCCTCCGGCCGGCGCAGGCTCGCACCCACGGCGACGACCAGCCACACGACGGCCGGCAGCGTGGCGGCGAGCCGCGAGCCGGTCCAGCGCGCCGCCAGCGCGACCAGCAGCAGGTTGCCGACGACGGCGGCCAGCACCGACACCGGCACCGGGACGCCGAACACCCGCAGCGGCAACCAGAAGACCTCGACCAGCGCGAGCCACGCCGCCAGCACGGTGACCAGCAGGGCCGCCGCCAGCCGCTGGATCACGCGTCCAGGCCGGCGAAGAGGTCGTCCTCCCAGCCGTCGGCGGTTCCGCGCTCCCCCCGCACCAGCCGGTAGTACTCGGTGCCGAGGACCTCCTGGCCCAGGTTGTTCGACAGCGCGAAGAACGGGCCGTCGACGGTGATCTGGGTGGCGTGCGCGCGCATCGCGGCGTCCTTCCGGCCGGCGTGCGCCCGCCCGTCCACCGCCGCGGCGACCAGCTCGTCCGGCACGGCGAACGGGACGTCGTCCACCTCGCCCAGCGACTCGAACGGCGAGGCCTCCCCCAGCGCCGCCATCGCCTCGATGCCCTGCCGGAGGACCGAGCGCGGCACGCAGCTCCAGTAGACCTTCGCGACCTGCCAGGCCCCGCCGAGGTCCGGGCGGTAGGCGGGATCGGCGGCGGCGTCCACGGCGCGCATGGCGACCCGGTGGGCCTGGATGTGGTCGGGGTGGCCGTAGCCGCCGTCCTCGTCGTAGGTGACCACGACCTGCGGCCGGACCTCCCGGACGACGGCGACGGCGTGCGCCACCGCCTCGTCGAGGTCGGCGTTCCAGAAGGCGCGCGGCTTCCCGTTGGCCGGCGTCCCCATCATCCCGGAGTCCCGGTAGCGGCCCGGGCCGCCGAGGAAGCGCCAGTCGGTCACGCCCAGGGCCTCCATCGCCGCCCGCAGCTCGGCGATCCGGTAGCCGCCCAGCTGGTCGGCGTGCTCGGCGGCCAGCAGCTCCAGCTCGGGGACGAGCACCTCGCCCTCCTCCCCCAGCGTGCAGGTGAGCAGGGTGACCGAGGCGCCCTCGGCGACGTAGCGGGCCATGGTGGCGCCGTTGTTGATCGTCTCGTCGTCGGGGTGGGCGTGCACCAGCAGCAGCCGTCGGTCAGCGGTCACGAGGACGCATTCTCCCTGAGCCCGCGTCGATCATGGCGCGGTGACCACGTCGGAGGGCCCCGAGGTGGTCACCGCGCCATGATCGCGGTCGGGCGCCTACTCCACGTCCACGGGGACGACCGTGCGGGCCTCGGCGAAGTGGCAGGCCGAGGGGTGGCCCTGACCGCGGTCGACCAGCGCGGGGGCCTCCTGGGCGCAGACGTCCTGGGCCTTCCAGCAGCGGGTGCGGAACCGGCAGCCCGACGGCGGGTCGGCCGGGCTGGGGACGTCGCCCTGGAGCAGGATCCGGTCCTTCTGCCCGCGCAGGTGCGGCTCGTGCAGCGGCACCGACGACAGCAGCGCCTGCGTGTACGGGTGCGACGGCGAGCCGTAGACCTGCTCGTCGGTGCCCTCCTCCACGATGCTGCCGAGGTACATGACCGCGACCCGGTCGGAGATGTGCCGGACCACGGACAGGTCGTGCGCGATGAACAGGTACGACAGGCCGAACTCGTCCTGCACGTCCTCGAGCAGGTTCACCACCTGCGCCTGCACCGACACGTCGAGGGCCGACACCGGCTCGTCGCAGACGATGACCTCGGGCCGCAGCGCCAGGGCGCGGGCGATGCCGACCCGCTGCCGCTGACCGCCGGAGAACTGGTGCGGGTAGCGGTTGACGTAGTCGGGGTTGAGCCCGACCCGGTCGAGCAGCTCCTGGGTCCGCTGCAGCCGGCCCTTCTTCGGCGCGATGTCGGCGTGGACGGCCCAGCCCTCGGAGACGATGTCGCCGACGGTCATCCGCGGGTTCAGCGACGCGTACGGGTCCTGGAAGATGATCTGGACCTCGCGCCGGTAGGCCTTGAGGGCGCGGCCGCTCATCCGGGCGACGTCGCGGCCCTTGTAGAGGATCTGCCCGTCGGTGGGCCGCTCGAGCACCACCAGCAGCTTCGACACCGTCGACTTGCCACAGCCGGACTCGCCGACCAGGCCCACGGTCTCGCCGCGGCGCATGGTCAGGTCGACGCCGTCCACGGCACGGACGTGGCCGACGGTCCGCTTGAAGACGATCCCCTGGGTCAGTGGGAAGTACTTCTTCAGGCCGCGGATCTCCAGCAGCGTCTCGCCGTGCGCGGCCGACGGCGACGCGGCCCGGGAAGCCGCGGTCGCCCCGGAGCTGTCGTCAGACACCGAGGACCTCCTCGCTGTAGTGGCAGGCCGCCTCGCGGCCCGGGGCGACCAGGCGCAGCGGCGGGAGGTCGGTGGCGCACTCGCGGCCGGGCGCCGCGGCATCCCCGAGCCGCCGGCGCGAGCACCGCGGGTGGAACGGGCAGCCGCTGGGGATGGCTGCCAGGTTCGGCGGCTGACCGTCGATCGGGAGCAACCGGCCGCCCTTGGCCTCGACCTGCGGCACCGAGCTCATCAGACCGTCGGTGTAGGGGTGCGCCGGGTTGCTGAAGACGTCGTCGACGGTTCCGCGCTCGACGATGCGGCCGGCGTACATGACCGCCACGTTGTCGGCGACCTCGTTGACCACGCCGAGGTCGTGGGTGATGAGGACTAGGCCCATCCCGGTGTCGCGCTGCAGGTCCTCGAGCAGGTCCATGACCTGCGCCTGCACGGTGACGTCGAGGGCGGTGGTGGGCTCGTCGGCGATGAGGACCCGCGGGTCGAGGGCGATCGCCATCGCGATCATGACCCGCTGGCGCATGCCGCCGGAGAACTGGTGCGGGTAGTCGTTCACCCGGGACGCCGCCCCGGGGATCCGCACCCGGTCCATCAGCTCGATCGCGCGCTTCTTGGCGTCCCGGCGCGACGTCCCGCGGTGCGCGCGAAACATCTCGCCGATCTGGTAGCCGACGCTGTAGACGGGGTTCAGCGAGGACAGCGCATCCTGGAAGATCATCGAGATCCCCGGCCCGCGGACCTTGCGCTGCTCCTCCGGCGACATGGTGAGCAGGTCGCGGCCCTCGAAGTGGATCCCGCCGCCGCTGATGACCGCCGGCGGGCTGTCGAGGATGCCCATGATGGCCTGCGCCGAGACCGACTTGCCGGAGCCGGACTCGCCCAGGATGGCGAGGGTCTCACCCTCGGTCAGGCTGTAGCTGACGCCGTTGACGGCACTCACCACGCCGGAGCGGGTGCGGAACTCCACGTGCAGGTCGTCGACCTCCAGCACGGGCGTGCCGAGGCCGGTGCCGGGCAGGACGGAGGTGGACGGGTCGGGTCGGGTCATGCGCGCTGCCTCGGGTCGAGGGCGTCGCGCAGGGCGTCGCCCATCATGACGAACGCCATCACGGTCAGGGTCAGGATCAGGCTCGGGAAGAACACGAGGTGCGGAGCCGTGCGCAGCAGGGACTGGCCGGCCTCGATCTGCAGTCCCCAGGAGATGGCCGGGCGCTGCAGGCCCACGCCGAGGAAGGTCAGAGTGGCCTCGGCAGCAATAAGCACGCCGATCGTGATCGTCGCGTAGACCAGCACCGGGGCGACCGCGTTGGGCAGGATGTGGCGCACCAGGATCCGCAGGCTCGAGGCCCCCATCGCCCGCGCCGCCGCGACGTAGTCCGAGCCCTTCACCGCGATGACCTGTGACCGCACCAGTCGCATCGCGGTCATCCAGCCGAACACGGCCAGGGCGACGGCCACCGCGACGACACCGCGCCCGAGGATGCCGCTCCGCAGGATCACGATCGCCCCCAGGATAAAGGGGATCGCGTAGAAGATGTCCGTGATCCGGGACAGCAGGCTGTCGACGGCCCCGCTGAAGAAGCCGGAGAGCGCCCCGACGACGACGCCGAGCACGAGGACCACCACGACGGCGAGCAGCCCGATGATCAGCGAGTTCCGCGCGCCGTAAACCACATTGGCCAGGTAGTCGCAGCCCTGCTGATCGAAGCCGAACCAGGCATCGGCCGACGGTGGCTGGTTGGATTTGCTGAGGCTGCATTCCCGCGGGTCGGCCCCTCGGGCGAACAACTGCGGGAACACCGCCATGAGCAGGAAGCCGAAGCCCAGCACAACCCCGATCCAGAAGAGCGGGTTGCGCCGGAGGTCGCGCGAGGCGTCGCTCCACAGGCTGTTCTGCCGGGCGCTGGTGACGTCGACCGAGGGTGCGGCCAGCCCCGTGGTGGTGCCTGCTGTCACCTCGTCGTGCCGGAGGTCGGCCTGCTGCTGCTCAGTCATAGCGGATCCTCGGGTCGAGGACGGCGTAGAGGACGTCAACGGCCAGGTTGAAGAAGACGAAGAAGAACACCATCAAGGTCACGATGCCGACGACGACCGCGCCCTCTTGTCCCTGGATGGCGTCGAAGACGGCCCGCCCGAGACCCGGGAGGTTGAACACCGTCTCGGTGACGATGGCGCCGCCCATCAGGGTCCCGATGTCCGCGCCGATGAACGTGACGACCGGGATGAGGCTGTTACGTAGCGTGTGCCGGACGACGACGGTGCGGCGGGGCAGCCCCTTGGCCTTCGCCGTCCGGACGAAATCCGCGCGGAGGTTCTCGGCCACGCTGGTGCGGGTCAGCCGGGCCACGTAGGCGAGGGACCCCGCCGCTAGGACCAGTCCCGGCAGGAGATAGCTGTACCAGCCCTCCTGGATGCCGGCGATCGGGAACCAGCCGAACTGCAGTCCGAAGACGAACTGCGCGACGAAGCCGAGCACCAGGATCGGGATGGACACGACGAGAGTGCTGGAAACGAGCACCACGTTGTCCAAGAAGCCGTTGCGCCGGATACCGGCCAGCACACCGGCGACGATGCCGATGACCGCCTCGAAGGCGATGGCCACGATCGTCAGCCGGATCGTCACCGGCAGCGTCCGCTCGACGGTATCGAGGACGGGGCGGCCGCGGAAATCTGTGCCGAAGTCGCCTTGGAGCAGGTCCCCCATGTACTTGACGTACTGCAACCACAGCGGGTCGTTGAGGTTGAACTCGTCCCGGAGTTGCGCGACGACGGCGGGGGCGAGCGGCCGGTCGCCCCCCAAGGCCCGGATCGGGTCGCCGGGCAGCGCGTACACCAGCGCGAAGATCAGGAAGGACGCCCCGATGAGGACCGGGATGGTGAGCAGTAGGCGGCGCGCGATGTAGCGGCCCATGGCGCTCCTCGGTTGGACACGCGGACGCGGTCGATGCGTCTCGTCGCGTCGTCCATTTTGGGGCCCCGCTCGGCGAATCGCCGGGGACACCGTCCGGGCGGACGATGTCCCCGGCGATGGCCGGTGCGGTGCGGGGTCAGTTGACGGTGACCTCCGCGACCCGGATGTCGCCGAAGACGTCGATCACGACGTCGCTGACGGCCTCCGAGTGGGCCGACTGCTCCACCTGGAAGAAAACCGGGATGATCGGCATGTCCTGCAGCAGGATGTCCTCGGCCTGCTGGTAGCCCGCGATGGCCTCTTCGTTGCTGGCGGCCGAGTTGGCCTGCTGGACGAGCGCGTCGAACTCGGGGTTCGAGTAGAAGAAGTAGTTCGACCCACCCGGGGGGAGCGCGGTCGTGCCGAACAGCTTCTCCGTGTAATTCTGCGGGCTCGGGTAGTCCATGCTCCACCCGAGCCGGAACGGACCGGTCACACCGCCCGACTCGAGCAGCGGCAGGTACTCAGCAAACTCGAGGTCACCCCGCAGGGTGTACTCGACGCCGAGGTTCTCGCGGAACTGGTTGCCGATCGCCTCTACCCAGGCGTCGTGGCCCCCGCCGGCGTCGAACCACAGCTCGATCGGTTGGCTGCGGTCGAAACCGGCCTCGTCGAGCAGCTGGTTGGCCCGCTCGACGTCGAGCTCGCAGTACTCGCAGATCCCGGGACGGTGACCTTCCACCACCGGCGCGATGTAGGAATCGGCGGGCTCGTAAGCGCCGGCGAAGATTGCGTCAGCGACCGCCTGGCGGTCGAAGGCCATCGAGAAGGCCTGGCGCACCCGCGGGTCGGCGAAGCGCGCGTCGTAGGTGGGGTAGCCCAGGAACTGGGTTCCGGAGGACGGTGCCTGGAGGAACCGGTCGCCGAACTCGTCCTCGATGCTGGCGAGCGCGTCCGGGGGCAGGTCGGGGAGGACGTCCAGGTTGCCGGCCTGCAGGTCGGTGTAGCCGGTGCTCACGTCGGCGTACACGCGGAACTCGACCGACTCCGCCTTGGCCGGCTCTTCGCCGCCGTAGTCGTCGTAGCGGGTCACGGTGAAGCCTTGACCAGGCACGAACTCCTCGGTGGCCTGGAAAGGCCCGTTGCCGATCGGCAGCGTGCCGGCCGCCTCCGGGTCCTCGAAGAAGGCCTCCGGCAGCGGGTAGAACGCGTTGTAGCCGACCGTGATCGGGAACTGCGCGAACGGCGCCGCGAGGGTGACGGTGAAGGTCAGGTCGTCGACGACCTGCAGGCCGCTCATCTCGGTCGCAACAGGGTCACCGGTGACGTTGCCGGCGGCGTCGGTCGGCGCCTGCAGGTCCGCGTAGCCCTGGATGTTGGAGAAGAAGCCTGACGTCTGCTGCGCGTTCGGGCTGTAGGCGCCGTAGTTCCACGCGTCGACGAAGGACTGGGCGGTGACCGGCGTCCCGTCGTGGAAGTTCCAACCGTCCTTGAGGGTGACCGTCCAGGTCGTGCTGTCAGGCGACTCGATGGACTCGGCGACGCCGGTGTACTGGACCTCACCCTCGGCCGAGTACTCGATCAGGCCGGTGAACAGGGTGGACAGGACCTGGTGCCCCTCGCTCTCCGCGGTGTTGGTCGGGATGAGCGGGTTCTCGGGCTCGTTGATCATGATGCTGAAGGTGCCGCCGTCGCCGTCGCTGCCGCCACCCCCAGCGCCGGAGCCGCTGTCATCGCCTCCGCCACCACAAGCGGACAGCAGCATCGCGCCGGTCACGCCGGTCGCGATGAGCACAGCAGAGCGCTTGCTCAACCTCACGTGCAATGCCTCCCTCGTCCCGCTCTGCGGGGGGACCGGACTGGTTCGCCGGCAGCCAGCGTCCACGGACGGGCGGCCGGGGTCGTGCGGACAGGTACCAGTCAACCCGGTACGAGCGGGGACCCTAGGCGCGCTCCGCGAAGGCAGTCCACGACCGTCACCGACTTGTGACCTCGGGTCAGATCTCACCATGTGGAATGGCGCTCGGGTGCGCCGGAGGGATCGTCGTCCCTGAGGATCTCTGGCCCGCCGAGGCCTGGGCCGGACGTCTTGCGCCTCGGCTCCGCGTGTGAGGTCGTTGTTCGTGGGTATCTCGGATGGACCGACGAGAGGAGTCGACGTGAGCGGCATCGACAAGATGAAGAACAAGGCTGAGGAGCTTTCCGGCAAGGGCAAGGAGAGCGTCGGCGAGGCGACCGGCGACCGCGACCTGCAGGCCGAGGGCAAGGCTGACCAGGCGTCGGGCAACCTCAAGCAGGCGGGCGAGAAGGTCAAGGACGTCTTCAAGTAGAAGGACTCCGCTGCCCCCCACCCCTCGCCGGCTCGGGTTGGGTTCCTGCAGCAGGGCCGTTCCAGCACGTCAACGTGGGCGCCGTACCTCCTGGGGACGGCGCCCACGCGTGTCAGAGCCGGCCGAGCAGCGCGCGGACAGCGGGCAGCAGCGGCCGGTCCGCCGGGATCCAGTCCAGCGCCTCCAGCTCGTCGGCGGTCAGCCAGCGCAGCTCGCTGTGCTCGCGGGCGGTGACCTCGCTCCCGGCCTCGATGCGAGCCCACCACACCCGCAGCGTGGAGGCGCCGGGCAGCCCGCCGGCGACGACGCCGTCCAGCACCACCTCGCCGAGGAACGCCTGCGGGACGACGGCCACGCCGAGCTCCTCACCGATCTCGCGCCCCAGCGCGGCGAGCTCCTCCTCCCCCGGCTCGACCTTGCCGCCGGGGAACTCCCAGCAGCCGTCGTAGGGCCCGCCCGACCGCTGCGCGACGAGCACCCGGTCGCCGTCCACGAGCGCGGCGCCGACCACCTGGACGACGTCGAGGGCCCGCCGGGCGGCAGCGGCGGCGTAGCCGTCGAGGTGGACCGTCATCGCCCGGAGCACGCGCCGGCGCAGCAGCGGGTCCACCACCCGCCCGAGCGGGCCCGGCAGCGCGGTCGCCCAGTCCACCTGCTCCTCGACGAGGGTGCCGGCGCCGGTGGCGGTGAAGCGGCGCGCGTGGATCAGCCAGCGCCGGCCGCGGCCGGGTCCCACGGCGTAGACGTCCCGGAACGGCCGGACCGACACGACCTCCTCCAGCGGCGTCGGCCAGGGCCGGCCGAGGGCGCGGGCGACGTCGAAGGCCACGGTCAGCGGCGCCTCCACCAAGGTGGTGAAACGCAGCTGGACCACGGTGTCACCCTCCCAGACAGGGCAGACTGGCCGCCGTGCGCATCACCGCCCGGGTCGACTACGCCGTCCGGGCCGCCGTGGAGCTGGCCGCGGCGGCACCCGGAGCCCTGACCTGCGACCGCATCGCGGCGGCGCAGGGCATCCCGTCCCGCTTCCTCCAGTCGATCCTCGGCGACCTGCAGCACGCCCGCCTGGTCACCAGCCAGCGCGGCCGAGAGGGCGGCTACCGGCTGGCCCTGCCGCCCTCGGAGGTCTCCATCGCCCGGGTCATGCGGGTGGAGCAGGGCTTCCTCGCCGAGGTGCACGGCCAGCGCCCCGAAGACGTCGAGTACCCGGGCACCGCCGTCCCGCTGGCCTCGGTGTGGGTGGCCGCCCGCGAGGCCTACCGTCGGGTGCTCGAGCAGGTCACCCTCGCCGACGTCGTCGCCGGCGAGCTGCCGGCCCCGGTCGCCGAGCTGGCCGCGCTCGAGGAGGCCTGGCGCTCCTTCAGCGACCAGGCCGCCGGTCGGGGGCGGTGACCTCCCGCGGCGACGGGCTGGGCGAGACTGGCGGCATGTCGGCTGCACCGCGCCCGGGCGTCACCGTGTTCCTCACCGGTCTCTCCGGGGCGGGCAAGTCCACGATCGCCGACGCGCTGGTCGCCGACCTGGAGGCCGCGGGCCGGCCGGTGACGGTCCTGGACGGCGACGTCGTGCGGACCCACCTGTCCAGCGAGCTCTCCTTCTCCCGGGAGGACCGCGACCTGAACATCCGCCGGATCGGCTTCGTCGCCGGGGAGGTCGTGAAGCACGGCGGCACGGTCGTCGTCGCCGCGATCGCGCCGTACGAGGCCGCCCGCGAGGAGGCCCGCGCGCTGGTCGAGCGGCACGGCCGGTTCGTGCTGGTCCACCTGTCCACCCCGCTGGAGGTGTGCGAGGGCCGCGACGTCAAGGGCCTGTACGCGCGGGCCCGCGCCGGGCAGATCACCGGGTTCACCGGCATCGACGACCCGTACGAGCCGCCGGCACGCGCGGAGGTCGTCATCGACACCTCGGTCACCCCGCTGACCGAGTCGGTCGCCCGCATCCGGGAGGCGATGAACGGGGCCGTCGCGCCTGTCTCCTGAGTCACACTCCTCCGGCCCTGCCGCGTGTGGGACCATGGGGGCGTGACCGGTCGCGCCCTGCTCCTCGTCGCGCGCCGTCACATCGACCTCGCGCTGGTCAGCAGCGCGGTCTGTCGCCCCGCGCGCTGACCCCGGTCCCCCGCAGCACCCGCTGCGCCTCCCGATCCGGCAGCGCCCACCCCGTCCGGTCCGGCGCCGCGACGGCCGGCGCAGAAGGAAGTGCCACCGTGACCACTCCCCGCACGAGCAGCAGGCCCCAGCGTGGCCAGGGCCAGTGGGCGCTGGGCTACCGGGAGCCGCTCAACCCCAACGAGCGGATGAAGAAGGACGCCGACGGCCTCACGGTGCGTCAGCGCGTCCTCGACATCTACGCGCACACCGGCTTCGGGGGCATCGACCCCGGCGACCTGCGCGGCCGCATGCGGTGGATGGGGCTCTACACCCAGCGGGCCCAGGGCATCCCCGGCGGCAAGACCGCCGTGCTGGAGCCCGAGGAGCTCGAGGACTCCTACTTCATGATGCGGGTGCGGACCGACGGCGGGGCGCTGACCAGCGCGCAGCTGCGGACCATCGGCGGCATCAGCACCGAGTTCGGCCGCGACGTCGCCGACGTCACCGACCGGCAGAACATCCAGTACCACTGGATCCGCATCGAGGACGTCCCGGAGATCTGGCGCCGGCTCGAGGCGGTCGGCCTCACCACGACCGAGGCCTGCGGCGACACCCCCCGCGGCATGCTCAACTGCCCGCTGGCCGGCGTCCTGGAGGACGAGGTCCTCGACGCATCCGACGTCATGGCGCAGACGGTGGCCAAGTACGTCGGCAGCCCCGAGTTCAGCAACCTGCCGCGCAAGTGGAAGACGTCGATGTCCGGCTGCGTCGACCACTGCACCGAGCCGGAGATCGACGACATCTCCTTCGTCGGTGTGCGCAACGCCGAGGGCGAGGCCGGCTACGACCTGTGGGTCGGCGGCGGCCTGTCGACCAACCCGATGTTCGCCAAGCGGCTCGGCGTCTTCGTGCGGCCCGACCAGGTGACCGACGTCTGGGCGGCCTGCACCTCGATCTTCCGCGACTACGGCTACCGCCGGCAGCGCAACCGCGCCCGCATCAAGTTCCTCGTGGCCGACTGGGGCCCGGAGAAGTTCCGCCAGGTGCTGGAGGAGGAGTACCTCCACCAGCAGCTCCCCGACGGCCCCGCGGCGGCTCCGCCGGAGCACGAGTCGCGCGACCACGTCGGCGTCGCCCGGCAGAAGGACGGCACCAACGCCGTCGGCTTCGCGCTGCGCACCGGCCGGATCACCGGCAGCCTGCTCACCCGGATCGCCGACCTCGCCGACGAGTACGGGCAGGGGCGCACCCGGACGACGACCCAGCAGAAGATGGTCGTCCTCGACGTCCCCGACGAGCGGGTCGAGGACCTCGTGACGGCGCTCGCCGAGCACGACCTGCTGGTGCGCCCGAGCGCCTTCCGCCGCGGCACGATGGCCTGCACGGGCCTGGAGTTCTGCAAGCTCGCGATCGTCGAGACCAAGCAGCACGCCCAGGACCTCTACGCCGAGCTGGAGAAGCGGCTGCCGGACTTCGACGAGCCGATCGGCATCAACGTCAACGGCTGCCCGAACAGCTGCGCCCGGTTCCAGACCGCCGACATCGGCCTCAAGGGCTCGATGGTGCGCGACGACAGCGGCGAGATGGTCGAGGGCTTCCAGGTGCACCTGGGTGGCCACCTCGGCACCGAGGCCGCCTTCGGCCGCAAGTTCCGCGGCCACAAGGTGACCAAGGCCGAGAGCGCCGACTACTGCGAGCGGGTGCTGCGCGGCTACCTGGAGCGCCGGGAGCCCGGCGAGCGGTTCGCCGCCTACGTGGCGCGCGCCGAGGAAGCCTGGCTGGTCTGAGGTGGCGGAGGAGTCCGCGGACCCGGGCGGAAGATCCCACCAGTTGCCCGTGTTCTTCTGCCCGTACTGCGGGGACGAGGAGCTGACCCCGCACGGGGACGGGAGCGAGTGGCACTGCGCTGCTTGCCTGCGGACCTTCACCGTCCGGCTCACCGGGACAGGAGTGCAGCAGCCATGACGACCGCGATCGCGCCGACGCCCGAGCTCGCCGCCGAGGCCGACGCCCGCTTCGAGGGGATCGCCGACCCCGTCGAGCAGGCGCTCGCCGTGCTGCGCTGGGCCGGGGAGACCTTCGGGGCCGACTTCGCGGTCACCTCCTCCATGGCCGACGGGCTGCTCCCGCACCTGGCGTCGCGGGCGGTCCCCGGTGTCAACGTGGTCTTCCTCGACACGGGCTACCACTTCGCCGAGACCATCGGCACCCGCGACTGGGTCAGCGGGGTCATGCCGATCACGCTGGTCAACGTGCTCCCCGAGCAGACGGTGGCCGAGCAGGACGCCGAGCACGGCGCGAGGCTGCACGACCGCGACCCCGACCTGTGCTGCTCGCTGCGCAAGGTGCAGCCGCTGGCGAAGGCCCTCGCCGGGTACCTGGCGTGGGGCTCGGGCGTGCGCCGCGACGAGTCGCCGACCCGCGCGGGCACCAAGGTCGTCGACTGGGACGCCAGACGCGGCATGGTGAAGGTCAACCCGCTGGCCGCCTGGACCCAGGAGCACGTCGACGCCTACACCGCCGAGCACCAGGTGCCGGTCAACCCGCTGCAGGAGATCGGCTACGCCTCGATCGGCTGCGCGCCGTGCACCCGTCCGGTGGCCCCGGGCGAGGACTCGCGCGCCGGCCGCTGGGCCGGGCGCGGCAAGACGGAGTGCGGCCTGCACCTCTGACCGTCGGGCGCGGCAGGATGACCGCCGTGCCCCGCCCACCGCGCTTGTCCCCCGACGGGCTCGCCGCCGCCCTGTCCGGGCTGCCGCTGTGGTCGGGGGACGGCGAGGGCATCCGCCGCAGCGTCCAGCTGCCCGGCTTCCCGGACGCCGTGGCCGCGCTGGTGCGGATCGCGTTCGTCGCCGAGGAGCTGGACCACCACCCCGACGTGGACCTGCGCTGGCGCACCCTGCACCTGACGCTGGTCACCCACTCCGCGGGCGGGGTCACCGAGCTGGACGTGGAGCTCGCGCGCCGGGTCGACCGGCTGCTCCCGGGCTGACCGCGCGACGGGTCACTCGATCGGAGGAGGCGTCCCCCCGACAGGGTCGGTGGATCGCAGGTGGACGACCGGTCGACTCCGCGTGACCGCACGTCGACACTTAGTATGCGACGGGTGTCCCGAACCAGACCACGCTCCGCGGCGCGTCCGCGGTGAGTTCAGCACCGCACTCCCTCCAGCGCTCCGCGGCCTCCCCGCCGTCCTCCCCGCCGTCTCTCGGACCGGCCCGGGAGACCCGGCGGGCGGCGGCGTGGCGGCCGATCGCCGCGACCCAGGTGGCCGGCGTGCTGCTGGTCGCCGCCACGGCGGTGGCGTCCCGGGTGCTGCACGCCCCGGTGGCCGCGTTCACCCGGGACGTCCAAGACCTGGCGGGCATCCCTTGGTTCAGCGGCGCGGTCAGCACCCTCACGGTGATGACCTGGACCGCGGTCGCGACGCTGGCGCTGCTCGCAGCCGGGGTCGTGCGCACCGGCCGGCGGCGCGCCGCGCTGTTCGCCGCCCTGGCGGTGGCGCTGACGGTGGACGACGCCTTCCTCGTGCACGAGGCGGTCGGTCCGGAGAACGGTGTGCCGCAGGAGCTGTTCCTGAGCGGGTACGCCGTGCTGGCCGCGGTCCTCGTCGTGTCGTTCCTCCGCACTCCCCGTGCCGGCAGCACGGTGGCCTTCCTGCTCGGCCTGGCGTGGCTCGGCCTCTCCGCAGTGGCCGACACCGTCCTCCACCACCGGTTCCTGCTGGAGGACGGGAGCAAGCTCCTGGGCGCCCTGACGTGGCTCGCCGTCCCGCTGCTCACCCTGAAGGACCGAGCGCCACGCGCGTGAGCCACCGGGGTCTGGTCCCCTCACCGCGCGCCACAGCGCCGTGGTCGTCGTGCGCGGGGACGGCGCTCAGCTGCCGACGCGGCCGCCGTCCTCGCGGGCGACCACCACCACGCTGGGCCGCGGGAACGGCCGCTCGGGCAGCCGGTCGGGCCAGGTGCTCGAGGGGTCGTCCCGTGTGGAGCCGGTGGTCTCGCCCGGGTGCTGGACGGACACGAACACCGACCGCCCGTCCCGGGGGATCATCGGGCCGCTGCACTCGGCGCCGATCGGCACGGTGAGGAACGCCTTGAGGTGCCCGCGCTCGGCTCCCTGGGTCGGGACGGCGAAGAGCCCGTCGTTCGTGCCCCCGATGGTGCCCGCCTCCTGGTTGCGGGTCGACAACACGGTGCCGTCGGTGGAGATCCACAGGTTGCCGACCGGGTCGAACTCCAGGTTGTCCGGGCAGGACATGGCACTGACCTGGGACTTGTCGTAGCCGGCGAAGTACGTCCCGGGGTCCTCCGGGTTGCCGGCCAGGATGAAGACCCGCCAGGTGAAGGTGTCCCCTGCGATCGAGCCGGTCTCCTCCCACTCGATGACGTGGCCGTTGCGGTTGCCGGGGCGCTCCTCGTAGCGGCCGTCCTCGGCGTCGAAGGCGAACGACCGGCTCACCGGGTTGGCCTCGTCCGACCCGGGCCGGCCGTCCTGCCCGGTCCGGTTCGAGTTGTTGGTCAGGGCCGCGTACACCCGCCCGTTGACCGGGTTGACCTGGATGTCCTCCGGCCGGTCCATCTTGGTGGCCACCTGCCCCGGGTCGATGACCACCGGGTTGGCCGGGTCGGGGAAGTCCCCGTCGGCGTCGAGCTGCTTGCCGACGCGGTCGGCGGCCAGCCGGGTGAAGGTCAGCACCCACGCGACGTCCTTGCCCGGGATCATCGAGCGGCCGTCCTGCACCAGCGGGACCCACCGGCCGGCGCCGTCGAACTCGCCGTCCCCGGGCAGGGCGCCGCTGCCGTCGATCTCCGCGGCCGGCGAGTCGCCGCTGAAGTGGGCGACGTAGAGGTCGCCCTCCTCCAGGAGGGTCATGTTGTGCGCCCGTGCCGCTGGGTCGTCGCCCTCCCGGTACTTCTTCCTCGACACGAACTTGTAGATGTAGTCGAACCGCTCGTCGTCCCCGGAGTAGGCGACGACCCGGCCGTCCTCGGCGATGCGGACGTTGGCCGTCTCGTGCTTGAAGCGCCCCAGCGACGTGTGCTTGCGCGGGGTCGAGGTGGGGTCGTACGGGTCGACCTCGACGACCCAGCCGAAGCGGTTGACCTCGTTGGGCTCCTGCGCCAGGTCGAACCGCGGGTCGACGGCGCCCCACTGACGACCGGGCGAGTCCTCCGCGCCGACGCTGTACCGGCCCAGGCGGGGCTCCCGCGGGTCCTCGACGATCGGCGCGGACGTCCCGAAGTACTGGTTGAAGTTCTCCTCGCCGTGCAGCGTCGTGCCCCAGGGGGTGATGCCGCCGGCGCAGTTGTTGAGCGTGCCCAGGACGGTGCGGCCCTCGGGGTCGGCCGTCGTGCGCAGGTACTGCGACCCCGCGGCGGGCCCGGTGACCCGGAAGGGCGTCGAGGCGGTGATCCGGCGGTTGCGGTCGCGCTCGGGGGTCGGCAGCCACACGCCCGAGTCGCCCTGTCGCCAGATCTGCACCACGGAGATGCCGTGGGCCATCATCGCCACGCGCTTCTGCTCGTCGGTCGTCGGCGCGTCCTCCTCGGCGACGCCGGAGAACATGAGCTGCTCGTTGGTGTACTCGTGGTTCACGACGAGCAGCGCGCGCCGGCGCCCGAGCGGCAGGAACCCGATGAAGTCGCAGTTGTAGCCGAACTGCCTGGCCTGCGCCTCGGCGGTCTGGGCGTCGACGTCGAACTCCGGCGCTCCTTCCTCGACCGGGTCGCCCCAGCGGATCACGACGGCGGAGCCGTAACCGGCCGGGACGACGACGTCGTCGAGGAAGTTCTGCTCGACCGGCTCGAAGGTGAGCGCACCGTCCCCGGCCGCCCCACGGCGTCCCGGCGCGGCCGCCGCCGGCTCGGGGAACAGCGGGGCCGTGGCCACCACCAGGGCCCCGGCGCCGGCTGCCTGGAGCAGGGCGCGCCGGCTGAGGGCCGTCTGGACGACGGACTCGAAGGTGGGGTTGTCGGTGCGGTTGGGCACGGCCGCGTCGCAGGCGTTGCCGCACTTGTAGTAGCAGGTCGCGTGACTGCGAGTGCCGTGACGGACCGAGTCGAGCAGCGGCAGGAAGAGGCGGCGGCGGGAGGGGGAGGTGTCCGTCATCGGGTCCTCGGCTCTGGGAGACGTCGGTGCCCGGACGCTAGTGCGGCCGACCGACGCCCGCACGACGCGCGGGCACCGGTCTCGTGACGTGGCCGATCACCTGCCGTTCACCCGGTCGGGCTGCCGCGGGACAGCCGTCGTCGGAAGCGCGCAGCCACGACGAGCAGCAGACCCCAGAGCAGGAACCACGGGTCCCAGAGGAGGACGTGCCAGCGCAGCGCGGTGGGATCGGCCGGCTCGCCGAGGACACCGGTCAGCGCCAGCGCCCCCACGGCGACGAGCACCCCGCCGTAGAGGATGAGCACGCCGCCGGCCAGCAGCGCCGTCGTCCCGACCAACCGCTGCAGCCGGCGACCGGCCGGCGGGTGCGCCAGCGCCAGGGCCAGCCCCGCGAGCGCGAGCTTCAGCACGACGACCAAGGCGAGCCCGGCCCTCACCACGGCGCCGCCCTGCCGGCCCTGCGCCTCGACGGCACCGCCCACGGTCGACAGCAACCAGGTGCCTCCGGCGAGCCAGTGGGCGCTCACCGCGGCCGACAGCCCCGCCAGCACGGCCGCCCCGTACGCCGAGCCGGTCAGCAGCCTGCTGCGGTCGGTCACTCGGACAGCGGCAGGACCAGCAGCTGCAGCAGCCGGTCGGCCTCGGCGTCCGGATCATCGGTCAGCCCGGTGTGCACCGGCCCGGCCTGGACGACGGTGCTGCGCGGCGCGGTGAGCCAGCGGAACCGCGACCCCAGCGCCTCGCGCCCGGCGGCACCCGACGCCGGGTCGGCGGCGCAGACGTCCGCGGCGGCCTGCAGCGCGCGGCGGATCGCGTCGGGGTCGGCGGTGGGGTCCAGGGCGCGCAGCCGGTCGGCGTCCAGGTGCACCCGGGAACCGAGGTAGTCCCGCTGCCGGCAGTAGACGAGGACGCCGGCGTTGAGCGACTCCCCCCGCTCCACCCGCGGCACCACGCGGAGGACGGCGTACTCGAAGGTCTCCCGGCTCATCGCTGGGACATCCCCTCGGGCGGTGGCGGGCCCAGCCACGACGGCCGGTTCTCCCCCCGCGGGGCCCGGCGGCGCGACCCGCCCGCGGCCGCGGTCGCCACCAGTGGCGGCAGCCAGGCGTCGCGGGCGGCCAGCCGGGCCAGCAGTTGGTCGACGTAGCGGGCGCGCACCTCCGAGAGGGCCCCGGCCTCCCCACCCCCCGCGAGCTCGGGGCGCTGCCCCGGCCGGGGCCACCCCTGTGCCGCCTCCGCCAGCCAGTCGTCGGGCACCTGGCGCAGCACCTGCTCCAGCAGCGGGCGGGTGACCCGCGGGCCGAGCGCGGCGTCGGCGGCGCGGACGTCGGGCGAGCACTCGACGAGGGCGTGCTGCGCGGCGTCGTAGGGCCGGGACACCGCGGCGGCGGCCCCGGGCCAGTGGTGGTGGAAGGTCAGCGCGGCCCCGTGGTCGATCAGCTGCAGCCGGCCGTGCCAGAACAGCATGTTGGGGTTGCGCCAGGAACGGTCGACGTTGCCCACGAGCGCGTCGAACCACAGCACCCGCCCGGCCAGCTCGGACTCGACCGACCCGACGCCGGCCTCGAAGTCCAGCGCCCCGGGCAGGTAGTCCAGCCCCAGGTTGACCCCGGCCGAGCGCTGCAGCAGCTCCTGCACCTCGACGTCGGGCTCCCCCACCGCCAGCTCCGGCGCCACGTCGACGGTCACCAGCGCCGGCACCGGCAACGACAGCGCCCGGGCCAGCTCGCCGCAGACCACCTCGGCGACGAGCACCTTCACGCCCTGCCCGGCGGCCCGCCACTTGACCACGTAGGTGCCCAGGTCGTCGGCCTCCATGAGCCCCGGCAGGGAGCCACCCTCGCGCAGCGGGGTGACGTAGCGGGTGGCGGTGACGGCGGGCAGCACAGTGGCCGCGACCCTACCGGCGGGGTGCCCGGCAGACTGCTGAGCATGGGCATCCTGCGCGTCCTCCACCCCGCCGACCTGGGCGGCGTCCCGTTCACGTACGCCGAGGTCGGCGCGACGCGGGACGCCGAGCTGCCCGCCGGCTACCAGCACGTCGAGCGCTCGGTCGTCGTCGGCTCCGGCCCGGAGGCGTTCGAGCGGGCCGTGGCGGCGGTGTTCGACTGGCGGATGCAGCGGGCCGTCGGGCTGCGGGTGCGGGCCACCGGGCCGGCGAGCGAGCCGGGCACCGTCGTCGTCCTGACCGCGGGGTTGCCGCGACCGGGCTACGACATCCCGTGCCGCGTGGTGTGGGCGCAGACGAGCGGCGACGAGCGCGGGTTCGCCTACGGCACCCTGCCCGGCCACCCGGAGAGCGGCGAGGAGGCGTTCCTCGTCCGGCTCGAGCCCGCCGGCGACGTCGTCTTCTCGCTGCGGGTGTTCGCCCGGCTGGCCTCCCCGCTGGCCCGTCTCGGCGGGCCGGTCAGCACGGCGGTGCAGCGGCTGGCCACCGCCCGCTACCTGACCGCGGTGGGGCAGGCCGCCCGCGGCTGAGGACCGCTCCGCGCGGGCGCGGGACCCCGGGCGCCCTCAGGGCCGGCGTCCCAGGGCCGCCGCTGCGGCCACCGCGGCGACGATCCCGAGGCCCACCCGGAGGTGGTGCCAGCGCGCCCAGGTGCCCAGCAGGTCCCTGGTCTCGGCGTCGGTCAGGGATCCCCCCGTGAACCGGGCGTTGGCCGGCTCGTTCACCGTGACGGTGACCGCCACCACGCCGACGGTGGCTGCCGCGGCCGTCAGGGAGGCCGGGCCGGGCCGGCGGGAGACGGACGCCTCCACGGCCGCCGTCGCGACGCTGGCCGCCCCGGCGGCGGCACCCAGCGGCACCATGAGCGCGCGGATCCGCGGGGCGTTCGCGGTGAACCAGCGGCGGAAATCCTCGGGCGGGACGCTGCGCCAGAACGGCAGCAGCACCACCTCGATGAGGACCATCCCCCCGGCGAGGAGGCCGACGAGCACTGCCGAGAGGAGGCCGACCGGCCGTGCCCCGCCGGCTCGAGTGCGCTGCAGCGGACCCATGGGAGTCCCCTCCTCGCGGCTGCCGTCCGGAAGGCGGCGCAGGTGCGGGTCGGCCCGGGCCGGATCGCACGATCTCGCGCCTCCGGCAGCGTAGCCAGCGACGTCGTCCACGGGGCCGGTTCCGCACGCGCCGGTCCCGCGGGCGGGCCGGGCGGGTCGTCCGCACCGCCGGGCGCCGCCGCACTGCGGTCCAGGAGGCCGCCCCCGGCCGATGAGTCCGGCGGCGCCGGTCGGTCGGAGCAGGGGACGACACAGCGAGGAGGCGGCCGTGGGGCTGGCGGAGGACGTCGAGGCGGTGGTGGCCGGGCACGTGGCCGCGGACGCGGTGCCCGGGGCGGCGTGGTGGGTCCGCCGGGACGGCGAGGTGGCCCGCGGGGCGGCCGGGACGCACACGCCGGCCGGGGACGAGCCGGTGCGCCCGGACACCCTCTTCCGCATCTCCTCGTCGACCAAGCCGGTCGTGGCCGCGGCCGCGTTGAGCCTGGTCGACGAGGGGCGGCTGGGCCTCGACGACCCGGTGGACGACGTGCTGCCCGAGCTCGCCGGCCGGGAGGTGCTGGCCGACCCGGCCGACGCCGCCGCCGGCACCGTGCCGGCCCGCCGCCCGGTCACCGTGCGCGACGTCCTCACCTTCCGGCTCGGTCTCGGCATGGACTTCACCGCCCCGTGGCCGACCCCCACCCTCGCCGCGCTGGCCGAGGCCGGGCTGCCCGCCGGCCCGCCCGCCCCGCAGGCCGCCCCCGCGCCGGACGAGTGGCTGCGCCGGCTGGCCTTCGTACCGCTGGCCTACCAGCCCGGCGAGCGCTGGCTGTACCACACCGGGGCCAGCGTGCTGGGCGTCCTCGTGGCCCGGGCCGCCGGCCGGCCGCTGCCCGAGGTGCTCGCCGAGCGGGTCCTCGCGCCGATCGGCATGCGCGACACCGGCTTCGCCGTGCCGGAGCACGCGCGCGACCGGTTCGGCCCGCACTGGACGCCGCCGGGCGAGGACGGCAGCCGCGAGGTCTACGACCCCGCCGACGGTCAGTGGGCACGCCTCCCGGCGTTCCCAGACGGCGGCGACGGCCTGGTGTCCACCGTCGACGACCTGGCCGCCTTCGCCGCGGTGCTGGCCGCCGGGGGCCGCACGCCGGAGGGCACCCGGGTGCTCGCGGAGGACACGGTGCGGGCGATGACCAGCGAGCAGGCCGGCCCGGTGGACGACGAGGGCGGCGGCTGGGGCCTCGGGATCGGCGTCCGCCGCACCGACGAGCCCGGCGGCCGGCACGCCGGCTCCCACGGCTGGGACGGCGGTCTGGGCAGCTCCTGCTGGACCGACCCGGTCACCGGGACGACGGCGGTGCTGCTCACCAACCAGATGTGGTCCTCGCCTCAGCCGCCGGCGCTCTTCGCCGACTTCCGGGCCGTCGCCTTCGGGCCGCGCTGAGCCGGGTGCAGACGTCGCGGCGCTCGAGCCGCACCCCCGCGTGCTCAGGCCCCGGCGGCGGACCGCTCGCGCTCGATGAGCTCCTTGCTGCGCACCAGCCGCAGGAACGTGACGACGACCAGCCCGCCGACGACGTTGAGCAGCGTCGTGTACCAGAACCAGGCCAGCCACTCCCCGTAGCCGTACGGCGCGCCGTGGTGGATCGCGCCGAAGATGATCAGCGAGTCCAGGATCGAGTGGAACAGCACCAGGCCGGCGAGCAGGAACGCCCCGGCCACCGCGGCGGCGAGCTTGCCCGCCTCGGAGTCCGCGCCGTGCTGCATCCGGGTCATCAGCGTGATGAAGGCGCCGGCCAGCAGCGCCAGGCAGACCGCCTGCAGGTCCAGCGGCGCCTCGACGAAGGTCCGGCCCGACTCGACCGCCGTGGCGCCGAGCTCCGGGAGGCCGTGCACGACCAGCCACATCACCAGCCAGCCACCGACGAGGTTGGCCACCAGCGTCCCGGCCCACAGCTTGGCCAGCTGCCCGGTGCTCGCCCGGCCGGCGACCACCGCGGTCACCGGCACGAGGAAGCCCTCGGTGAACAGCTCGCTCTTGGCCAGCATCAGGGCGATGAAGCCGATGCTGAACGCCAGGCCGGCCAGCAGGTGGCTGCCGGTCGCGGCATAGGTGGCCAGCAGCGCGACCACGCCGGTGGCCACCTCGAGCCCGCCGGCCAGGCCGGTGGTCAGCACCTCCCGCCACGAGCGGTGCAGCCGCTGCGCCCCCTCGTCGACGATCGTGTCGAAGGCCTGCACCACCTGGTCCTCGACCGGGGCGTCGGTGTCGCCCAGCTCCTCGCGTGCGGACTGCGTCACGGCAGGCCTCCTCCCGGCGGCCGACCGACTCGCCCGGGGGTTCGGGGCGCCGGCGCGACCGGAGGGGGGCTACCCGGGCTGCCCGCAGCTGCACACGTCGCGGTCGCTCAGCCCCGCGCGGCCGCGGCGGGCGCGTCCTCCACGAACGGGATCTTCGTGACGTACTGCTGGTAGAGCTTCACGCCGTCCTCGACGGAGATCGTGCCGAACTCCAGCAGCGTGGCGAGCCCCTCGAGCTCAGCGTCGGCCGCCTCGACCGCGCTGAGTTCCGCGACGGGGTCGCGCGACCTGTTGATGTTGGTCAGGACCGTGGCGCCGACCGAGACCAGGAGCGCCAGCAAGCAGAGCGTCTTCCACACCGTCGAGGTGCTGTTGAGGCCCAACAGGTTCTTGACGGCCTCGGCGAACGTGACCCCGCCGAGCGCGGGTCCGGCGGTGAAGACCGCCGACAGGGACGTGAGCACCAGCGTGACGGTGGCCCACCGGCGGACGCGGGGTCGCCGCCGGCGCAGGTAGGCCTCGACCCCCGCCCGGCGCGCGTTCACCCGCCTCAGCAGGTCCTGTCGACGGTCGGTCTGGTCGGCCATGCCGGTCCCCCCCGTCCCTGTGTCCCGGGTAGTACGCAGCGTAGTGGCGGTTCCGGTCCCGAGGGGCCCGCGACGACGGCCTCGCCGCAGCGCGGCCCGCCCATGACGGGGAGGATCGGACCCGTGACCACACGACGGCTGGCGACCCTGCACGTGTGGGGCGTGCCCGGCCGGTCGGTACCCGCCGCGCTGCTGCGGATGGCGACCGACCGGCGTCCGCTGCGCCGCGCCCCCGGGTTGCGGTTCGCCAAGCTGCTGGGCACCGGCAGCGGGCGGACCTTCACCGCGCGCGACGCCGACCCCCGCCGGTGGGCGCTGCTGGCGGTGTGGGACGACGAGCGGTCGGCCGCCGCCTTCGAGTCCGGGGACGTCGTCCGCCGGTGGCAGCGGATCGCCGACGAGCAGTGGAGCGCCCGGATGCGCCCCCTCGCCGCCCGCGGCCGGTGGTCGCGGGCGGAGCCCTTCGGGAAGCCCTGGCCGCAGCGCTGGGACGGCCCGGTCGCCGCGGTCACCCGCGCCCGGCTGACCCCGCGCAAGGCGGTGACGTTCTGGCGCGCCGTCCCGCCGGTCTCCGCCGACCTGCACGACAGCCCGGGGCTGCGCCTCGCGCTCGGCATCGGTGAGGCCCCGCTCGGGCTGCAGGGCACCTTCAGCATCTGGGACTCCGCGGCGACGCTGAACTCCTTCGCCTACGACCGCGCCCCGCACGCCGCCGTCGTCACCCGGACCGCGCAGGAGGGCTGGTACGCCGAGGAGCTGTTCGCCCGCCTGGCCCTGCTCTCGGCCGAGGGCACCGTGGCCGGCCGCGATCCGCTGGCGTAGCCCCCTACAGCCGGCAGGTCAGGTGCAGCTCGTCGCGGTCGTCGCCCGGCGCCACCCGGACCGCGCCCGGCATCCGGCCGAACTCCCGGTAGCCGAAGCTCGCGTAGAACGCCTCGAGGCCGGTGCCGCCGCGCACGGTGAGGTGCAGGAACTCCAGCCCGCGCTCCCGGGCGATGGCGTGCACCCCGCTCACCAGCTCCCGGCCCAGGCCCCGTCCCTGCCGCTCCGGGCGCACCTGCACGCGCAGCACCGTGGCCCAGTGCCGCCGCAGCGGGCTGACCGACAGCGACAGGACGGCGAACCCCGCGAACTCGCCGTCCACCCGCAGCACGGCGAACAGCTCGTGGCCGCGGTGCACCCGCTCGACCACCAGGTCGAGGTAGGGCGCGACCTCCTCCTCGGTCACCGGGGGCACGAAGCCGACCGACCCGCCGGCGTTGCTCACGTCGGTCCAGCAGGCGAGCAGCTGCGCCCGGAGGTCGTCGTCGACGGCCTCGACCGGGCAGACCTCGGTGTGCACGGCCTGGATTCTCCCGGTGCGGTGGACGGCTCCTCGACGCGGGCGGTCCCGCCACCGATCGGCAGCGTGGTGCACCGCACAGCGATCGCCCCGTGCCCGCTCCGTCAGGAAACGCGCCACCAGCGGAGCAGCCCGCGGTCATCCCGGGTCGCACGGTGCGCGCGGCACTACCCTCCGGCCGTCCCGGCGCGGGACGCGGCGCACCCACCCAGGAGGGGCCATGGCCCGCAGACCCGTCGTGCTGGTGGCCACCGCCAGCCTCCTCGTCGGCCTGGTGCCGGCGACCGCGATCGCCGACGACCACGACCGCGGCGGCGCCCCACCCTCCCCGGGCGCGCCCGGGATCGGCGACCCGTACTTCCCGCTCGACGGCAACGGCGGCTACGACGTCGAGCACTACGACCTGGACCTGGGCTACGACCCGGCCACCGACGTCCTGTCCGGCTCGGCGACCGTCGAGGCCCAGGCGACGCAGGCGCTGTCGGCCTTCGACCTCGACTTCGTCGGCCCGACCGTCGAGGCGGTCACGGTCGACGGCCGGCCGGCCACCTGGGTCCGTGCCGACGGCGAGCTCACCGTCACGCCCGAGCGCCCCCTGCGCGACGACCGCGAGTTCGAGGTCACCGTGACCTACTCCGGCGTGCCGGCCACGATCCAGGCTCCCCTGATCGGGTCGTCGGGGTTCATCCACACCGACGACGGCGCGCTGGCCCTGGGCCAGCCGGACGTCGCGGCCCACTGGTTCCCGGCCAACGACCACCCGCTGGACGACGCGACCTTCGCCGTCTCCCTGACCGTCCCCGAGGGCCTGGAAGGCGTCTCGAACGGGGCGCTGGAGGACGTGCGCACCCAGGACGGCCGCACGACGTGGTCCTGGCAGACGCGCGAGCCCATGGCCCCCTACCTGGCGACGATGGCCGTCGGGGACTTCGAGATCGAGGAGTACGAGGCCGGCGGGCTCCGGTTCTGGGACGCGGTCGACCCCGACGCCGCGGCCACTCCGCCGCCCACGGAGCCCGGCGCGCCGCCCGGGGAGCCGGTGTCGGTCGTCGACCAGGTGCGGGCCTCGTTCGCACGGCAGCCGGAGGTCCTCGACTTCCTGTCCGGGCACTTCGGGCCGTACCCGTTCCAGACCGCGGGCGGGGTCGTGGACGCCGTTCCGGAGTTGCGCTTCGCGCTGGAGACCCAGACCCGGCCGGTCTACTCCCCCGCGTTCTTCACCGACCCCGTCCTGGCCGACAGCACCCTGGTCCACGAGTACGCGCACCAGTGGTACGGCAACTCGGTCCGCCTCGCCGCATGGCAGCACGTGTGGCTGAACGAGGGCTTCGCGACCTACGCCGAGTGGCTGTGGCAGGAGCAGGAGGGCGTGTCCACCGCACAGCAGACGTTCGACGCGGTGTACGGCAACGCACCGCCGGAGTTCTGGCAGGTCGTCATCGGCGACCCGGGGCCGGAGGCGCTGTTCGACATCGCCGTGTACTACCGCGGCGCGATGACGCTGCACGCGCTGCGGCAGGTCATCGGGAACACCGCCTTCTCCCAGGTCCTGGAGGAGTGGGCCGCGTCCCGGGCCGGTGAGGCGGTCACCACCGACGAGTTCACCGCGCTGGCCGAGGAGCTGTCCGGGCGCGACCTCGACGACTTCTTCGAGGCCTGGCTGTTCACGCCCGCGCGGCCGCCGCTCGGCTAGGGAGTCCCCCGGCCTCCTCGCAGGGTCCCGCCGCAGGCACCGTCCCGAGCTTGCCAGGGGTGAGGAGGACGGGTCCTCCGACGGTGGGGACGAGGGGTTCCTTTCTCTCAGCCGCTGGCGCCGAAGCGCTCGACGCGGACGTCGGTCGCCGGGATCCCCAGCTCGACGAGCAGCTGGCTGGCCGCCTCCGCGAAACCGGCCGAGCCGCAGACGTACGCCGTCTGGCCCGGCTCCCACAGCGGCACGAGGTCGGCGGCGGTGAGCCGGCCGGCCGGTCGCACCCCGTGCGGCTCGCGGGTGGTCCCCACCAGGGCGCCGGCCTCGAGCAGCTCGTCGGCGTAGGGCAGCTCGGCGAGGGTGCGGGTCGACACGGCGGCGCGCAGCAGGTCGCCGCGGCCGAGCTCGCGCGCGGTGCGCAGCATGGCCACCAGGGGCACGACGCCGGTGCCGCCGCCGACCAGCAGCGCCGGCCGCTCGCCGTCCCACACGAACCAGCCGCCGATCGGGCCGCGCACCTCCAGCCGGTCGCCGGGCTCCACGACGTCGGCGAGGAAGGTGGACACCTCGCCGTCGTCCAGGCGCTCGACGAACAGCTCGACCAGCGGGTTCCCCGGCGCGGAGGCGACCGAGTACGACCGCTGCGCGGTGTAGCCGTCCTCGGCGGTCAGCCGGACGACGTAGTGCTGGCCGGCCAGGTGCTGCACCCGGTCGGCGACGTCGAGCCGCAGCTCCACCGCCCGCGGCACCGGCCGCCGGATGCCGACGACCGTGGCGGTGCGCCACCCACCGCTGGGCGCGCGGCCGGCCCCGTTCCCAGGCCCGCCCGGGGCAAGGACGGCCCCGCTCAGAGGCTCATCCCGAGCCTGCGAGGGATGAGGAGAGCGGGGTCCTTCTTCAGTCACCCTGGTAGCGCTGCTCGCGCCACGGGTCGCCGCGGTCGTGGTAGCCGTTCTGCTCCCAGAAGCCGGGCTGGTCGCGCTGCAGGAGGGTCAGCCGGGTGACCCACTTGGCGCTCTTCCAGAAGTAGAGGTGCGGCACGAGCAGCCGCACCGGGCCGCCGTGCTCGACCGGCAGCGGGCCGCCGTCGTACTCCCAGACCACCCATGCCTTGCCGCCGGTGACGTCCGCCAGCGGCAGGTTGGTGGTGTAGCCGGTCTTGGACGTCGCGACGACGAAGTGCGCCTCGGGGGTCGGGCGGGCCGCCTCGAGCAGCGTGTCGACGCTGACGCCGGCGAACCAGGTGTCGAACTTCGACCACGTGGTGACGCAGTGGATGTCGCCGCGGTACTCCGAGCGAGGCAACCGGTGGGCCTCGTCCCAGGTCCACGTCGTCGGGCTCTCCACCCGGCCGTCGACGGTGATGCTCCAGGTCCCGGGCGAGATGCGCGGCGTCGGCTCGGCGGTCAGCACCGGCCAGTCGCGGCCGGCGTCGTACTGCCCCGGCGGCAGCCGCGGGTCGCGCTCCCGGCGCCGGCCGAGGAACCCTCGCGTGGGTCCAGCCATGTCGTTCCCCTCCCCTGCGCGGACGCCCGCCAACCCCTCGGGCGGTGTCGCGCTGCCCACGCGGGCGCGCACCTTAACCGCCGAAGTCGGTAAGGGCCGCCTTACGAGAGCTGAGTCACCTCGCGTTGACGTGGTCGCAAACCCCGGAGGGGCCTACCTTCGGCTCTGTGGTGACGGTGACACAACCCGGACAGCGCAGAGCGCCCAAGGCCGCGAAGACGAGCTCGGTCTTCAAGAAGGTCGTGATGGCGGTCAGCGGCATCATCCTGGTGCTGTACCTGATCGCGCACATGATCGGGAACCTCAAGGTCTTCGCGGGCCGCGAGTCGTTCAACGGCTACTCCGAGTGGATCCGCACGATCGGTGAGCCGGCCGTTCCCGCGCAGACGACCCTCACGATCATCCGCATCGTGCTGCTGGTCGCCGTGATCGCCCACATCTGGGCGGCGATCGCGCTGTGGCGGCAGGCCAAGCGGGCGCGGCCCAACGGCTACGTCACCAAGAAGGCGGTCGCCCAGAGCTACGCCTCGCGGACCATGCGCTGGGGCGGCGTGATCGTCGGCCTGTTCGTCATCTACCACATCCTCGACCTCACGATGGGCGTGGCGAACCCCGAGGGACCCAGCGGCACGCCGTACGACCGTCTGGTCGCCGGGTTCTCCAACCCGCTCATCACCGCGGTCTACGTGATCGCCCTGATCCTGCTCGGCATGCACCTGCGGCACGGCATCTGGAGTGCGACGCAGACGCTCGGGCAGAGCAACAAGCGCCGGGAGAAGACGGTCAACCTCTTCGCCCTGGTCTTCTCCGTGGTCCTGATCGGCGGCTTCCTGATCGTCCCGTTCAGCGTCCTCTTCGGGCTCGTCGGCTAAGGAGCTCAACACGATGCCTCTCGACCTCTTCACCGTCGGCGACCCGATCGCCGACACCAAGGCGCCGGTGGACGTGCCGATCGGCGAGCGGTGGAGCACCCGCCGGTTCCGCGCCCGTCTGGTCAACCCGGCCAACCGCCGCAAGCTGACCGTCATCGTCGTCGGCACCGGCCTGGCCGGTGGCTCGGCCGCCGCGACGCTCGGCGAGGCCGGCTACAAGGTCAAGAACTTCTGGTTCCACGACAGCCCGCGCCGGGCGCACAGCGTCGCCGCGCAGGGCGGCATCAACGCCGCGAAGAACTACCGGAACGACGGCGACAGCGTGCACCGGCTGTTCTACGACACGGTCAAGGGCGGCGACTTCCGCTCCCGTGAGAACAACGTGCACCGCCTGGCCGAGGTCAGCGTCAACATCATCGACCAGTGCGTCGCCCAGGGCGTGCCCTTCGCCCGCGAGTACGGCGGCCTGCTCGACAACCGCTCGTTCGGTGGCGCGCAGGTGTCGCGCACCTTCTACGCCCGCGGCCAGACCGGCCAGCAGTTGCTGTACGGCGCCTACCAGGCGCTGGAGCGGCAGATGGCGGCCGGCACCGTCGAGCAGTTCGCGCGGCACGAGATGCTCGACCTGATCATCGTCGACGGCCGGGCCCGCGGCATCGTGGCGCGCAACCTCATCACCGGCGAGGTCAGCACGCACTTCGCCGACGCCGTCGTCCTGGCCACCGGCGGGTACAGCAACGTCTTCTACCTGTCCACGAACGCCAAGGGCTCCAACGCCACCGCGATCTGGCGGGCGCACAAGCGGGGCGCGTACTTCGCCAACCCCTGCTACACGCAGATCCACCCGACCTGCATCCCGGTCAAGGGCGACTACCAGTCCAAGCTCACGCTGATGAGCGAGTCGCTGCGCAACGACGGCCGCGTGTGGGTGCCCAAGGAGCGCGGTGACGAGCGGGATCCGCGGGACATCCCCGAGGACGAGCGCGACTACTACCTCGAGCGGATCTACCCCGCGTTCGGCAACCTGGTGCCCCGCGACATCGCCTCGCGCCAGGCCAAGAACGTCTGCGACGAGGGCCGCGGCGTGGGCCCGGGTGGGCTGGGCGTCTACCTGGACTTCGGCGACGCGATGAAGCGGCTGGGCCGGCCGGCCATCGAGGCCAAGTACGGCAACCTCTTCGACATGTACGCCCAGATCACGGGCGAGGACCCCTACGAGACGCCGATGCGGATCTACCCGGCGGTCCACTACACGATGGGCGGGCTGTGGGTGGACTACGACCTGCAGTCGACCATCCCCGGCATGTTCGTGATCGGTGAGGCCAACTTCTCCGACCACGGTGCGAACCGCCTGGGTGCCAGCGCGCTGATGCAGGGCCTGGCCGACGGCTACTTCGTGCTGCCGAACACCATCAACGACTACCTGGCCGACGGCCCCTTCGAGAAGGTCGACGACGGCCACCCGGCCGTCGCGGAGGCGCTGCAGGACGTGCAGGGCCGGGTGCAGAAGCTGCTGTCGATCAACGGCAACCGCACCCCGGCCTCGTTCCACCGCGAGCTCGGCCGGCTGATGTGGGACCTCTGCGGCATGGAGCGTTCCGACGAGGGCCTGCGCAAGGCCCTGGACCGGATCCCCGAGATCCGCCAGGAGTTCTGGACCAACCTCAAGGTGTCCGGCGACCAGGACACGATCAACCCGACCCTGGAGCACGCCGGCCGCGTGGCCGACTTCATCGACCTCGCCGAGCTGATGTGCATCGACGCCCTGCACCGCAACGAGAGCTGCGGTGGGCACTTCCGGGCCGAGAGCCAGACCCCCGAGGGCGAGGCGCTGCGCGACGACGAGAACTTCGCCTACGTCGCCGCGTGGGAGTGGACGCCGGAGGGCGCTCCCCCCGTCCTGCACCGCGAAGACCTCGAGTACGAGTACGTCCACCTCGCACAGCGGAGCTACAAGTGACAGCGACACGTGAGGGCGCGAGCTTCGCGTCCGGCACGGCGACCGATCCGGCCATGGCCCCCCACGGCATGACGCTGACGCTGCGCATCTGGCGTCAGAAGGGCCCGGCCGACAAGGGCCGGATGGTGACCTACCAGGTCGAGGACATCTCCCCCGACATGTCGTTCCTGGAGATGCTCGACGTCCTGAACGAGAAGCTGATCCTCGCCGATGACGACCCGGTGGTCTTCGACCACGACTGCCGCGAGGGCATCTGCGGCAGCTGCGGTCTGATGATCAACGGCACGGCGCACGGCCGCGGCACCTCGGGCGGTCCCACGACCACCTGCCAGCTGCACATGCGCAAGTTCAAGGACGGCGACACGATCGACATCGAGCCGTGGCGCGCGACCGCGTTCCCGGTGATCAAGGACCTGTCGGTCGACCGCGGCGCCCTCGACCGGATCATCCAGTCCGGCGGTTACATCAGCGCGCCGACGGGGACCGCGCCCGAGGCCCACTCCATCCTGGTGCCGAAGAAGGACTCCGACGCGGCCTTCGACGCGGCGACCTGCATCGGCTGCGGCGCCTGCGTGGCGGCCTGCCCGAACGCCTCCTCGATGCTGTTCACCGCGGCCAAGGTCAGCCACCTGGGGCTGTTCCCGCAGGGCCAGCCCGAGCGCAACGAGCGGGTGGTCAACATGATCGCCCAGCAGGACCTCGAGGGCTTCGGCGGCTGCACCAACATCGGCGAGTGCTCGGCGGCCTGCCCCAAGGGCATCTCGATGGAGAACATCTCCCGGCTCAACCACGACCTGCTCGGGGCGCTGCGCGCCGGCGCCCGGCCGAAGAGCTGAAGAAGGACCCCGCTCCCCTCACCCCTCGCGAGCTCGGGGCGAGCCTCTGAGCGGGGCCAGCCGCCGGAGGGTGGGGACCCGAGCACCGGGTCCCCACCCTCCGGCGCGTCGGGGGCCGGGCGGTTCAGTTCCCGGCGGCCTCGACGTCCCGCTGGTCCAGGGCACCGGCCTCGACCAGGACGTCGAGTGCGGGCTCCAGGTCCGACAGGGCACGGGCCAGGTCCTCGGGCCGGGCGATCGTCCAGGCCTGGGACTCCACGTAGCAGCGCACCGCCTCGTCGAACGCCTGCGCGCCGGCCGCCTCGCGCGCGACCGCCAGGGCCGCGGCACCCTTGCCGTAGACCAGCTCCTCGTACTCGTCCTGGTCGTCGAACGAGGCCATCGAGCCGCCGACGGCACCCCGCCGGTCCAGGCGGTCCCCGTCGGCGCCCCCCTCGGCGTAGGTGGCGAAGGCCTCGTCGAGCCATGGGTCCCGGAACTGCGAGTTGCCGACCATGCCGTAGAACCACATGTGCGCGGCCTCGTGGACGACCAGGCCGGAGTCGTCGTCGCCGAGCACGAACGCCGACGAGTACTCCTCCCCACCGCCGCCGTCCCCGACCAGGGGAACGGCCAGCGTCGGGTACGGGAAGGGTCCGAAGCGGCGCTCCAGGTCCTCGATCGCCTCGGCGGTGGTCTCGGCCAGTTCCTCGGCGGAGGTCTCGGCGTCGGCCAGCACCCCGGCGGTGACCCGGGTGCCCCCGGCGTCGACCGTCGCGGTCCGGAACTCCCCCACCGCGACCAGCACGTCCCGGGCGACGGGGTCGGCGGATTCCCAGACCCGGCGTCCGTCGGCGGTCGCCCGGGGCTCGGCCTGCTCGCCCGACATGAGCACGACGAGGTCGTCGGGCACCGAGACGCGGATCCTCGTGTCGGCCGCCGGCCCGGCGGTGGTCTCCCCGCTGACCTCGACCATCGGGTCCTGCGCCCATCCGTGGCCCGGCTCCCAGGTGAGCAGGGGGAAGCCGCTGCCCCACCAGGTCACGCCGTCGTCGACGCCCAGGCGGTCGAAGCCGGCCGGCGTCCGCTCCGGGGTGAGCCGCAACCGGAAGTCCAGCTCCACCGAGACGGTCGCCCCCGCGGGCACCGTCTCGCGGAGGTCCACGCGGTAGAGCCCACCCGGCGTCCCGGGGGCGGCGCCCTCGTCGACGTACCCGCCACCGGTCACCAGGTCCCCCCGCACCGACTCGACGGTGAGCCGGTGCCCGGCCGACTGGGGTGCGTTGGGGATCAGCCGGAACCACATCTCGTCCACCGGCAGGTCCGGGGTGAGGGCCACGGTCTCGGTGCCGGTCACGGTCCGCAGGTCGTCCTCCAGCCGCATGTCCAGGCCGACGACCGGCCGGTCCGGGTCGGGCGCGGCCCGCTCGGTGACCGGGCAGCCGGCTGCGGGCGGGAGGGCCGCCGCGGGCTCACCGGACGCCGTGCAGCCGGCCAGGACGACGACCGCGCAGCAGGTCGGGGCCCATCGACGGACGGTCGAGGAACGCATCGGCTCAGCCCACCCGGCAGGTCGGCCCGGCCCGCGCCCGACGGGTCCGATCCCGGCCGACCCACTCGGGCGCGACCCTAGGGACACCGGGTCGAGCCGCAACAGGCCCCGGCGCGCGGGAACTGCAAGCGTCAAGGAACAGCGCTCAGGCGACCGGGGTGGCCGTCCTGGCCTGCAGCCACCGCTCCAACTGCTCGGCCGGCAGCGGGCGGCTGAGGTGGTACCCCTGGACGACGTCGCAGCCGAGCGCCGCCAGCGCGTCGACGGTGGCCCGGTCCTCGGCCCCCTCGGCGACGAACACCAGGCCGAGCGCGTGCGCGAGCTGCAGCGTCGAGGTCACGATCGACGCCGACCGGTCGCTGTCGTTCATCGCGCTGACGAAGGTGCGGTCGAGCTTGAGCTCGGTCACCGGCAGGCTGGCCAGGTAGGCCAGGCTCGAGTAGCCGGTGCCGTAGTCGTCGATGGAGATGCCGACGCCGGTCTCCCGCAGCGCGGAGAGCACGCGGACGGCGCGTTCACGGTCCGCCATGAGCAGGCTCTCGGTCACCTCGAGGACCAGCGCGGTCGCCGGGACGCCGTGCCGGGCCAGCAGCCCGGCCACCTCGTCGGGAAAGCCCTCGTCGACCAGGTTCGACGGGCTGACGTTGACCGCGACGGTCAGCTCCCGCCCGCGGTCGGCCCACGCCCGCCGCTGGGCCAGGGCGGCATCCAGCACCCGGCGGGTCAGCGGCCCCATGAGGCCGGCGGACTCGGCCAGCTCGATGAACGCGTCGGGGAACAGCAGCCCGCGCTCGGGGTGCTGCCAGCGCACCAGCGCCTCCACCCCGTCGACCCGGCCGGTCTGCAGGCTCAGCTTGGGCTGGTGGTGCAGCACCAGCTCGCCCTCGGTGATGGCCCGGCGCAGCTGAGCGACGGCCTCGAGACGGTACCGACCGGAGCCGTGGCGCTCCTCGTCGTAGACCACCGCGCAGCTGCGGCCGGCCTTGGCCGCGTACATGGCCAGGTCGGCCATCTGCAGCAGCTCCTCGGCGTGCCGCGAGTGCCGCGGGCCGATCGCGATGCCCACGCTGGCTTCCACGCTGAGCGCCATGCCGGCGAGCCGGAACGACCGCGCGAGGGTGGCGCACAGCCGCTCGGCCAGGGCCAGCGCGCCGTCCTCGTCCATGTCGGCGGCCAGGACGACGAACTCGTCCCCGCCCAGGCGGGCCAGCAGGTCGCCGCTGCGGAGGTGGCCGGCCAGCCGCGGCCCCACCTCGCGCAGCAGGGCGTCACCGACGCCGTGGCCGAGGGAGTCGTTGATCTCCTTGAACCGGTCCAGGTCCATGACCAGCACCGCGGCCGTCCCCCCGGCGGCCATCCGCGCGTCGGCGGCGCGGAAGGTCTCGAAGACCTGCCTGCGGTTGGGCAGGCCGGTGAGCTCGTCGGTGCGCGCCTGGTGCTGGCTGTCGGCCAGGGCGCGGACCTCGCGGAAGGTCAGCGCGGTGCGGGCGAGGGCGGCCACCACGGCGGTGAACGCCAGCCCGCCGGCCAGCGGGTCGCCGTCCTCCAGATAGCCCCGCAGCAGCAGGACCAGCGCGCCGATGGCGCACAGCCCGGGGACGACGAGGGCCCGGACACCGGGCAACGGGACGGAGGTGCGCGGCCGGGGCGCCTGGCAGGCGGCCATGCCGTAGCAGACGAACGCCAGGCCCCAGCCCACGTCGAGCAGGCCGCCGATGACGTAGGTCCCGTGCGCGACCTGGTAGGCGTACACGGTGTCGGTGACCACGAACAGCGCGGTCCCGGCGGTGAGCCACCACCAGGCGGCACCGGCGCCGCGGCCGATGACGGCGAGGGCTCCGGCGATGAACACCAGCAGCAGCAGGTCGGCGATCGGGTAGACGGCGACGAGGAGGGCGTTGCGCAGCGCGGTGTGGAGGTAGGCGCCGATGGCGAACGCAGAGGCGAAGGCCGCCGCGGTCAGTCCCGTCACGACGGCGTCGAGCCACATGCTCGACGTCAGCCGCCGCATCCGGGACCGGAGCAGCCGGAACAGCGCGGCGGCGGCCAGCGGGTGGAAGGCGATGAAGGCGAGGTCGGCCCAGATCGGCCGGATGATCGGCGCCGGTCCGCCGTTGGTCAGGGCGTAACCCAGGGACCCCACGGTGTAGGACCCGACGGCGGCGGCGAAGAGCAGCCAGACGGCTCGGTCCTCCGGCACGGTGACCGCCCGCAGCACCAGCAGGCCGGTCAGTCCGACGATGAACAGCCACTTGCCGCCGACGGCGAGAGCGGCGAGCACGCCGTCGTCCCCGAGCCCGTGCGCTGCCAGCGAGAGCAGGTAGACCGACGCCAGGACGGCGGCGGACACGCGGACGGCCCGCAGCGACCGGTCGGCCGGCTGTCGGGTGCGTCGCCGCCGGGCGGCGTGCGTGATGACCTGGACCACAGGGAGAGCATCGGCCACCCAGCCGCGGCCCTTCAGCCCGCCATGACAGAACCCGGATCCGCCTCACCCCCTGGAGTGGGAGGGTGACGTGGCGTCGAACCGACCGAACGGCGTGGCCTCCACCCCGCACCGGGCACGCCCACCCGCCCCTGCTGGTCGGCTGACCCGCCCTGGTCGGCGCGCAGCGGCGGGCTTCCCGGGCGCGGCGTGCCCCCGGTCGCGCTGCGTGCGGTGCCCGATGTCGAACAGCCGGCCGCCCGGCTCAGCGGCTCTGCAGCGCGTCCAGGGCGACGGCCATGGACGCCGCGACGCGGAAGTCCAGCCGCGGGTCGGGCACCCGAACGGTGTAGCGGTCGCGGACGGCCTTCCGTCGCTCGCTGGTCAGCACGGGCGCGCCGGTCGCGGTGTCGACGAAGTCGAAGTGGAAGACGAACGGCACCCAGACGTCCCCGACGTAGGGGATGAAGTCCCACACCCGGCGCAGGATGGCGATCGACTGCCGGCGCTCCCGGCCGACGGCGCCGATGCCGGGAGCCGACAGCGTCCAGGTCGAGCGCAGCAGGCTGGCGCCGAACTGCTTGCGGAAGTACCCGAGCGGGTTGCCGTACTCGTCGAACACGTCGTGCTCGGCGGCGACGTCGAGCCGCTGCCGCGCCTTGAAGCTGAAGACCGCGCGGCTCCTGGAGGCGTCGGCGTAGAAGACGACCTCCTCCTTGAGCTTCATCCGCTTCTGCTCCGCGAACGCGAGCAGCGGCCCCTCGGAGCCGTCGGGGTTCATCCCGATGACCTCGTAGCGGTTGACCATCAGCGTGATCCGCTGCTTGACGAAGAAGGCCGGCACCACCATCGGGGACGGCTGCTGCTGCGGTCCGGGCGGAACGGTCACGTCAGGTCTCCCGTGCTGGTCGGAGGTGGGTGCTGGAGCGTCATCGTGGCTCATCGGGACGCCGTCCTGCCGGTCGCGGACCGTCCTGCTCAGGCGGAGCCGCCCGGCGGAGGGCCGGATCGGGTCCCGGTGAGGGCGGCGTGCAGCCGGTCGACGAACCCGTCCAGGATCGACGGGGAGCGGTCGGCAGGCAGCGGCGCCGACGGCAGCAGCACCCACAGCAGCAGGTAGACGACGACGCCGGCGCCGCCGGCGACGGTGAGACCGACGGCGCCGACCCGCCAGAGCACGGCGTCGATGCCGCTGTACTCGGCGAGGCCGCCGCAGACGCCGCCGAGCCAGCGGTCGGTGCCGCTGCGGCGCAGTTCGGGACGGGTGGGTGCGGGAACCTGGGGTGTGCTGGTCATGGGACGAGCCTGGCGTGGTCCGGACGCCGCGAACACCGGGGAAGACCCGGATCGTCCCCCGGTTCCCGCGGTCGGGGTGTCCCCGGTGCGAGTCCGGGTGGCAGGGATCGGCGACGCCGTCCCGGCTGCTCGGGGGTCGCGGGTCAGGCGCCGCCGACGTCCGGCCGCGATCACCACCGGAGGGACGTGCTGCCTGGTCTACTGCGGGGGCTCCGGACCACCCGCCTGCCCCACCGAGGAGGAACCGTGCGCACCGTCGAGGACCTGCCGGCCATCGGTCTCGCCACCGCAGCAGCCGTCGCCGCGAGCGGGGCGTGGTACGCGGCGTTCGGCCGCCGGCTGGCAGAGCTGGACGACGCCTACGCGGAGGACACCGCGGCGGCCGGCTGGATCGTGCCCGTCGAGCTGGCCCGCAGTGGCACCGTGGCGGTGACCGTCTCCGCCCTCGCCGCCCGCACCGGGGTGACCGGCCCGCGCGAGGCGGTGCGGCTCGGCCTGGCACTGTGGGTCGCGTTCCCGGTCGTGCTGCTGACCGGGTCCGTCGTCCACGAGAAGGTCCCCTGGCGGCTGGCCGCCATCCACGCGGGCGACTGGCTGGTCAAGCTGCTGCTGGTGTCCCTGGCCACCGGGGCCCGCCGGCGCTGACGTCGGGAGGAGCGGGCGTGCGACGCATCGTGTGCCGGGAGTTCGGCCCGGTCGACCGGCTGGAACTGGTGGAGGAACCGGACCCCTCCCCCGGGCCCGGCGAGGTGGTCGTCGCGGTCGAGGCGGCGGCCGTCGCCTTCGTCGACGGCCTGATCGTGCAGGGCCGCTACCAGGTGCGGCCCCCGCTCCCCCACACGCCGGGTTCGGCGGTGGCCGGCCGCGTGCGAGCGGTGGGTGCGGACGCCGATCCCGTGTCGGTGGGCGCCCCGGTCGTCGTCCTGTCGATGGGCGGCGGCGGGTTCGCGACCGACCTGGTGGCCCCCGCCTGGGCGGTGTCACCGCTGCCGGACGGCGTCCCCGCGGCCGTGGCCGCCACCGCGGTGGAGAGCTACAGCACGCTGACCTTCGCCCTCTCCCGCCGGGTGCAGGTCCGTCCGGGTGAGTGGGTCCTGGTGCTGGGCGCGGGCGGCGGCATCGGCCTGGCCGCGGTGGACGTCGCCCGGGCGGCCGGTGCCCGCGTCGTCGCCGCCGCGTCCACGGAGGCCAAGCGCGAGGCGGCGCAGGCAGCCGGCGCCGAGGTGACCGTCGACTACACCGACCTCAAGGGCCGGGTGCGCGAGGTCACCGGTGGCGGGGCGGACGTCGTCGTCGACCCGGTGGGTGGGCCGCTGGCCGAGGCGGCGCTGCGGTCGCTGACCGCCTACGGGCGGTTCTGCGTCGTCGGGTTCGCCGGCGGCGAGATCCCCCGGCTGCCGGCGAACGTCGTACTGCTGCGCAACCGCACCGTCGTCGGCGTCGACTGGGGCGACTGGGCGCGGACCGAGCCGGAGGCGGCGAGCGCCCTGGTGTCCGACGTCCTCGGCCGGGTCGCCCGCGGCGAACTCCGGCCGCCGGAACCCCGGTGCCTCCCGCTCGACCGGGCCGCGGAGGCGCTGACGCGGCTCAGCCGGCGGGACGTGGTCGGAAAGCTCGCGCTGGTCCCCTGATCAGCGGCCGGCTGCGGCTCGGAGCAGGTCGGCGACCTCGGGCCTGGCGGCGTACGCGCCGGTCGCCAGGTAGGACTGCTGGATGACCCCGTTGAGGTCGTGCCGCGACATCATGTCGTTGCCCATGGCGCGCTGCTCGGCCGCGCCGGGAGCGAGGACGACCGTCCGGATCCCCGCCCGCTGCAGCGCCCTGACCTCCTGCTTGAGCAGGCGTGCGGCGTGCCGGCGGGAGGCCGCGTAGACATCGGGCAGCCACCCTGCGGGACCGCTCATCGGCGAGACGACGAGAACGAGGTCGAGTCCGCGACCGCGGAGGACGGCGGCGTTGGTGGGCGAGTGGACTCCGCCGTCGACGTAGCTGTGCCCTCCGATCCGGACCGGAGCGAAGTACCCCGGCACCGCGCACGACGCCGCGACCGCCTGGTGGACCGGCACCTCGGGCGTGCCCGGGCGACCGAACACGATCCGGCGCCCGTCGCGCTGCCGGACGGCACAGATCCACAGGTCCCTGTCCGGCCATCCCGGCCCCTCGAGCTCGCGGAGTGCGGCCAGTTGCTCGGCGATGTCGTGCCGCCCCGGCGCGATCAGGGCCATCCCGGCCGCCAGCGGCCGGAACCGCCACGGCCTGGCCAGCGCGCGCTGCACCATGTGCCGCCCCGGCAGCCGCAGGGGCCGGCGCAGGACGTGCAGCGGGTTGAAGGGGGCGAGCTCGGGGACGGGGGTGCCGGCCACGTGCCGGAGGACGTCGCCCTCGTCGGACAGCGGCGCCTTCACCGTCCAGGCGGCGAGGTCCTCGGCCGAGACGCCCAACCGCAGCAGCGTGCCGGTGATGGACCCGGCCGAGGTCCCGACGATCACGTCCACCGTGCGGGCGTCGAAGCCGAAGTCGTTCTGGAGCACCGCCAGCACGCCCGAGTGGTACGCCTGGCCCACGACGCCGCCACCGCCCAGCACCAAGCCGACGCGCATCACGCAGCGAGCGTTCCAGGCCCCCGCGAGGTCCGCGACCAGCTCGGGTGTCCCGGCGGACCACAATGCCGGTCGGTGGAGGCGGCGCTGCTCCCGCCTCCACCGACCGCTGGGCTCAGCTGCGGCTACCGCCTCCGATCATGGGGTCGTCGCCGGAGTTCCGGACACCCTTCTCGACGCCCTCGGTGGAGGACGGCGCGGTGTACCCGGCCGGGTTCGACTCCTCGGTCAGCGCGTCGTCCCGCACCACGTCCGGGGACGGCTGCTCGACGACGGTCACCTCCTGGGGCTGGCGCACGCCCTCCGGCTGCTGCGTCCCCTCGCTCCCCCTCGACGAGGCCGCGGCGGCAGCGCCTGCCGCCGCGACACCGGCCACGGCCGCGACGCCGGCGGCGACGGCCTTCCCCGACACCCCCGCCTTGCCGCTGTCACCGTGCGAGCCGACGGCGTCCCCGACCCCGGGCGTGCCGACGTCGAGGTCCTCGTTGATCGAGCCGCGCCAGGCACCGGTGGCGTAGCCCTCGTCCTCGATCAGCCTCTTGAACCTCTCGAGGTCGGAGTTGACCTGCCGCTCGACGATGCCGAGCTTGTCGCCGACCTGCTCCACGACACCCTCGGGCTCGTACTCCAGGGTCAGGTACACGATCGTCGAGCTCGGGCCGGCGGCCTCGAAGCGGACCGCCCCGGCGTTGGTGGCCCCGCTGGTCGCGGCCCAGGCGACCTTGCGGTCCGGCTCCTGCTCGAGGACCGAGGCGTCCCACTCCCGCCGGACGCCGGCGATCTCGGCGACCCAGTGCAGGCGACGGTCGTCGAGCTGGCGGACCTCCTTGACCCCGCCCATGAAGTGCGGGAAGTCCTCGAACTGGGTCCACTGGTTGTAGGCCTGGTTCACCGGTACGTCGACCTGGATCGACTTCTCGACCTTGGTCGTCATCGCTGGTCCTCCCTCGTCGCGGGCACTGGAGCACCCCCGCTACCCCGGGGTGCGACGGGTGATGCACATCATCCCGAGCGTGCTGTGACGGCCGGGGCGTGCGTGACGTGGGGGTTCGCGCCGGGCGCGTCGTCCGCCGATGACGGGGGCATGCGCGCCAGCCACGTCGCCACCGCCCTCGCCGCCTTCCTCGCCGGTTCGACCGCCGCCACGGTCCTGCACCGCCGGGCCGCCCGCCCGGCCGCGGCCGCCACTGCCCTGCCCACCGCACCGGTCGAGGAGCGCGACGCCGTCGTCCTGCCCTTCCCGCGCCCCGGGGTCGAGCACCCGGCGACGCCGGCTGTCGCTGCTCCGGTCGTGGCCGCCCCGGCCCGCTGCGGTGACAGCGGCGGCGTGACCAGGGCCGGCGCGCCGTGCGGCGCCCGCGCGACCGCCGGTGGCCGCTGCCACCACCACCCGCTGGCCGCCTGAGCGGCGTCACCGCCTGGCGCCTCGGCATCGGTGTGCGCGGATGCGCAGTTCCTCGGCTGCGAACTGCGGATCCGCGCACTGCGTCGAGACCCTGGCGGCCGGACCGGTGCCGGCGTCCGACCGGCGCCGCGGATTGGCGAGCCACCTGCTGGGTAGCTGCGGGCGACGGCCGTCGTGCGACGGCCCTGTCGTCCGGCGCTCACGACAGGAGCAACCATGACACTGCCCGATCGGGACGCGGCGAGGGACTGGATCGGCAGGACGGTGGTCGACCGCGACGGCGCCGAGATCGGGGTGTGCGCCGCCCTGCTGGCCGACGAGGCGACCGGGCAGCCGGAGTGGCTGTACGCCGATCGCGACGAGGTGACCGTGGTGGTCCCGCTCCTCGACGCGACGGGGGACGGTGACCGGGTCCAGGTCACGGTCACCCGGGCGGACGCCGACGGCGCGCCACGGTTCGGCTCCGCGCGTGAGCTGTCCCAGGAGCAGGAGGCGGAGCTCTACCGGCACTACGGGATCGAGTACTCGACGGACACGTCGGACAGCCTCCTGCCGGCGACCGAGGCCGAGCCGACCCGGGCCGGGTCCGCCGTGTCCGAGGGGACCGACGCCGAGCCCACCGCACCCGAGCCCACCGCACCCGAGCCCACCGCACCCGCGCCCACCGCACCCGCGCCCACCGCACCCGCGCCGGCCACGTCCGAGCCGACCGAGGCCGCACCGGCCGCGACGGTCGAGCAGGTCCCCACGAGGGGTGCCGCGCAGCGCGGTCGTGGGGTGGCGGCCGCCGTGGCCGCGTTCGCCGCCCTGGCAGCGGCCGTCGTCGCGGCGGTGCGCCTGCGCCGGGGGGCGCCCCTCGGGTCGGTGCGCCTCTTCCGGCGCGCGACTCCCCCGCCGCGGTCGGCCGCGGTCCGCGCCCTCGCCGGGGCGACCGCCGCCCGTGATCGAGCCGTGCAGCTCGCTGCGATGGCCGCACCGGCGGTGGAGGCCTCGATCCGCCGTGCGGCCGTGGACGCCGCGCAGCAGGGCCGTGCGACGGCGGCGGCGGCGCGGACCTACACCGACGAGGCAGCGGCGCGACTCACGCCGCTGCTGGCCACGACCGGGCAGGCGGCCTGGCGTGCCGCCCGCGCCGGGACGGCCACGGCCCTGCAGGCCACCGATGCAGCCACCGTGGCGGTCGGGTCGGCCCTGCCGCGGGTGGCGACCGGCGTCGGCCGTGCCGGGCGGACGGGCCTGGGAGCTGTGCTCGCCGTGGGCGCGGCAGCGGAGGCGGTGCCCGAGGTGGTCGCCGAGACCGGAGAACGACTGGAGAAGGGCTGGAGGAGAGTCATGGGCAGGTTGTCGTTGGGACTCGGTCTCGGGGTCGGGTACGTGCTCGGCGCGCGCGCCGGGCGGGCCCGGTACGAGCAGATCAAGCAGGCTGCGGCCGGCTTCATGGAGCGGCCGGAGGTCCAGCAGGCCGTGGAGCAGGTCAGGGCCGCCGCGCCGGCTCCGCTGCAGAGCAGCATCGACAAGCTGTCCGGGGGCGGGCCCGGCCGCCACAGCGCCGACACCGGCGCTAGCACCGGCACCGGCACCGGTAACGACACGGTCGACATCGACGCGCTGGTCGTCGAGGAGGTCGACGTCGTCGTGACGCCTCCTCCGCCGGTGTCGGGCACGGGCGGCCCCCGCGGGACGGACGGTTCGCTGCCGGACCCGCTGATCCCGCCCGCCAAGTCGGACGACGACCCGACCGGACGGCCGTGACCACGGCGTAGCCGTACCGGCCCGGCGGGTCCCGACCGCCGTCTCCGCCGGTGCGGGTGAGGGTGTCGCTCATCCGCACCGGCGTCGAGCACGTCGTCCCCCTGCGCCCCGGGTAGGGGTCGATCCCGCTGTCACGCACGGCCGCCGCCACGACCTGCCGACACCGGATCAGGTCGGCGCCGTCCTCGAGACTGCAGCCGGCCCCTCGGGGGCCGGCCCGTGGCTCGTGGGCACCCCGGAGGCGTGAGCCTCGTGGGGCCGCAGGTGGCGGGAGGAGGCTCGTCCGGCGCGCTCGGCAACGAACGGGAGGTGCCGGTGCCCACCGAGGTCGCCTTCTCCAGCATCCAGACCATCACGGCGCCGACGGACCTCGGCGCCGTGTCGACGGATCGCTACGCACGCATCCGAGTCCTGGCGGACTGCCGGTTCTCCTCCGACTCGACGGTGGAGATCAGGCTGGTCCTGCACGAGGGCGGCGGCGCCCCCGGCGACCTGGACCGGTTCCTCCTGGATCCGGGCGAGTCGGTGCAGCGCACCTACGAGGTTCCCGGCACCGGCCTCGGCGTCCGGGCGTCACCGATCCACTCCGGCTCGAGCAGCATCGACGTCTGGATCTGGGGCCACCGGGCACCCGGCGAGTAGGGGCCGACGGGCGGCACGGATCGGCGTTCAGCGCGGCGGCCGCCGGGGAGTGGGTACGGAGGGCACCACGTCGCCGTGCTCGTCGCGCACGTAGCCGCGGGCCTGCTCGGGGGTTGCCGTGATGGTGCGCAGCGCCTCGCCCAACGCTGCGATGTCGGCCAGCGGGGTCGCCGGGGTGCAGCTGACCCGCACCGCTCCGGGCAGCCGGTGGTGCAGGTTCCTCCGAGCGTCCTCGTGGAACTGTCGCACCTGGTCGGCACCGAGTCCGAACAGGCGGGTCAGGTACGGGTGCGCGCAGAAGCAGCCGCTGCGCACCCCGATGCCGTACTCGGTGGCCAGCCGGGCGGCGACGAGCCCGTGCGACATCCCGTCGACGACGCAGGCCGCCACGGGGAGCCGGTCGCCCGACGCCGTCCCCAGGCGACGCAGCCCGGGGACGGCGGCGAGTTCGTCGTCCAACGCCCGGACGAGCGCCGCCTCGCGGCGCAGTCGGTCTCCCCAGTTCCCGCTGCCCAGCTCCTCTGCAGCGGCCGCGAGGGCGACGACGCCCACGACGTTGGGTGAGCCGGCGTCGTCCCGGTCGGGGCAGTCGGCCCAGACGACCTCCTCGAAGGACACCGCCTTCACCGCTCCGCCCCCCACCAGGAAGGGCTCACCGTCCGCGAGCAGCCGGCGCGGCAGGACGAGCGCTCCCGCGCCGAACGGTGCGTGCATCTTGTGACCCGAGAACGCCAGCACGTCGATCCCGAGCGCGGTGATGTCCACCGGGCGGTGGGGCACGAGCTGCGCGCCGTCGACCACGACGAGGACGCCGCGTTCCCGGGCCGCCGCCGCGATCGGGCGCAGGTCGGGCAACCACCCCGTGACGTTGGACGCGCCGGTCACCGCCAGCACGCGCGGTGCGGGCCGCGCGTCGAGCGCGGCCACCACGGCGGCGACGTCGAAGACGCCGCGCTCGTCGACGTCGACGACCCGCAGCCGGGCGTGGCGCCGCCACGGCAGCAGGTTGGCGTGGTGCTCGACCGCGGTGGTCAGGACCACGTCGTCGCGGCTGAGGCCCAGCCGGAAGGCGATCACGTTGAGCGCCTCGGTGGTGTTCCGGGGGAAGAGCGCCACGTGCGTCGCCGGGTCGGCTCCCACGAAGCGGACCAGCGTCTCGCGCGCCTCCTCGTACCGAGCGCTGGAGTACCGGGACTTCGCCCCAGCGCCCCGGTGGACGCTCGAGTACCACGGCAGGAAGTCCTGGACGGCGCGGACGACGGCCTCCGACGCCGACGTGGTGGCCGCGGTGTCGAGGTCGATGTATCGACGTGGCTCGCCCGCCACGGAGATCGTCAGGTCGTCACCCACGAGACGACCGCGGGGACGGAGCGTTCCCCTCCCTCGCGGCGGGATCCTCCCGGCGGCCCGGTCCTGGGCCTGCGCCACGGCGTCGGTCCCCGGCTCCGGGACCGGACGCGGCATCAGTCGGCCCGCCCGGCCGGTGTGGGGACGGCGACAGGCGTGCCGTCGACCCAGGGTCGGGGAGAGTGCTTGGCCCGGAAGTAGTCGCCGCCCTTGCGGACGGCGTCGTCGGTGCCCCAGGCCCGCGCCACGTCAGAGCGCTCGACCATCCGCGGGATGTGCTTGGAGCAGTGGATGTAGGCCTCGACGACGTCGACCCGGACCCATCGCTCGGGCCGGCGGCCCCCTCCGGCGGACGAGCTCGCGGTCACGGCGCCGGGCGATGCCGCACCCGCCGGCACCTCGTCGTCCTCCACGATGGTGGCCCGGCCGTTGACGTGCAGACCGATCGCGTCGCCCGTGAAGTCGATGAAGAGCAGCCCGATGTGTGCGTTCTCGACGATGTTGCCCAGGCTGGCCATGACGCCGTTGCCGCGGTACTCGGGGAGGACCAGGACCCGCTCGCCCAGGACACGGACGAACCCGGGAGGACCGGCCCGGAAGGAGCAGTCGGCCTCGCCGCAGCCGTCGGCGGTGGCGACGAACGCCATCTCCATGCGGCCGATGAAGGTCTGCATGTGGTCGTTGAGGTGGTCGAGCACCTGGTGGTCGTAGAACCCCCGGGCGCGGGGCGCTGTGCCGTAGCGCTGCTGGAGGCGGTGCTCACCGATCGAGCCGGGCATGGTGGGTCCTCGCGTCTCATCGACGGGTCTCCTGTGCCCGCCGCACGGACGGGCCTGTGCCGAGCATCCGCAAGGGCTCGGGGCGGCTCTCACGAACACAGCCCTGACGGTCAGATGTGAACGGGTCGAGGTCGCAGGGTGCCTCGTCCTGCAGAGCACCGTCGGGTGCCTCCTGATACGCGAGCAGCGGCACGCCGGGGACGTGAGGTGCGCGTCCCGGACGGGGAGGCGGATGGGCTTCGCGGCGATCGCGGGGGCGATCGGCGCGGCGATGCACCCTGGCCCGCCAGCACGTGACCGCGCGGCGGCCGCGGATGGACGTGAGCCGCGCAGAGCAGCAGCGGGTCGTGGAGCGGTCCTCGCCGCGCTCACCGCCGGCGATGTGCAGGGCCTGATGGCCGTGGTCGCCCCCGACGTCGTGGTGGTCACGGACGGCGGAGGCCTGGCGCCCGCCGCGCGACGCCCGTTCGCGGGCCGGGAGCGGGTGGCCTCGGCGCTCTCCCGGTTCAGGGAGCCCGTGCTCTCCGTGGAGATCAGCACGCCGCTGGTCAACGGCGCGGTGGCCGCTCGCATCGACCCCGGCGGCGAGTTCGACACGGCGATCACCTTCGTCGTCGAGGACGGCCGGATCACCTGCACGTACGCCATGCGGAGCCCGCACGAACTGGGCAGGCTGGACACGGTGGCCGAGCTGCGGCGGTGACGGAGGTCCGCGGCCTTCAGTCGGGAGCGACGTGGAACGCAGCGAGATCCTCATCATCGGAGGCGGCAACGCCGGCATCTCCCTGGCGGCGCGGTTGCTCCGCGACGGCGTCCGGGACGTCACCGTCGTGGCCCCTCAGCCGGTGCACCGGTACAAGCCGCTGCTCAACTACGTCGGCGGCGGGCAGGCGACGATGGCGGACCTCGAACGCCCGATGCGGGATGTCGTCCCCGCCGGGTGCACGTGGGTTCGCGACAGCGTCGAGGCGGTCGACCCGGCGGCCATGACGGTGCGCACGCGCGGAGGACGCACGCTGCACTGCTCGACCCTCGTCCTCTGCCCCGGCCTGGTGGAGGACTGGGACGCCACCCCGGGCCTGCAGTCGGCGTACCACGACGGGTGGGCGGCCTCCACGTACGTCCCGGGCAGCACGCCGCAGGTGTGGCCGCGACTGACGTCGCTGCGGGCCGGCTCCGTGGTGTTCACCGTGCCACCGGAGCCGGCGTCCTGCGGTCCGACCGCGCTCAAGCCGCTGCTCATGGCATGCGACCACTGGCGGCGCGCCGGTGTGCTGCCGGATCTCGAGGTCCGGCTGGTGCTGCCCACTGCGACCGCGACCGGTGTGCCGGAGGCCGACGAGATCCTCGAGCGCACCTTCGCGAGCTACGGCGTCGAGGTGCTGCGCGAGGCCCGGATCGAGCGCGTGGACTGGGACGTCCACGCCGTCACGGTCGCGACGGGCACCGGCCGACGGGTGCTCGAGGACGTCGCCTTCGCCCACGCCGTCCCGCACTACCGGGCGCCGCGGTGGATCGCCGACGCCGGCCTCGCGGCCGACCCGGCGCCGGGCCTGGTCGACATCGACCCGCAGACACTGCGCTCCCGCCGGCACGAGTCGGTGTGGGCCATCGGCGACGCGGCCGACGTGGCGACCCGGCCCTCGGGCGGGGCCCTGCGGTACCAGGTCGACGTCCTGGCCAAGAACATCGCAGCCGCCCGGAACGGGACGCCGATGCAGCGGTACGACGGGTACACGGTCATCCCGATCACCCTGAGCCGCCGGAAGCTGCTGCTCGTCGAGGTCGACCGCGACAACCGGCCGAGCCCGTCGGTGCCGTTCGTCGATCCGATCAAGCCCCGCCACGTGACCTGGTTCCTCGACCGCTACGCCCTCCCGGCGATCTACTTCCGCCGGATCCTCCGGGGACGGGTGTGACCGCCGTCAGACGTTGAAGCGGAACGAATGCGGTGTCTTCGACCATCGTGGGTTGTCGACGGCACAGGCCCCTGGCCAGCGGTCTCGTGATTGGCCACGATCGGCTGACATCGGCCACAGCCGACCGTTCTGCGGACTGTGTGCGGACTGGCTCCACTCCCACTCAGCTCAGTCGACATTCGTCCGTTGTAGATGCGCCAGGACCAACCTCGACAGGAGGTGCCCACGCAGCACATGGTGATCACGGCGACGGCGGAGATCGCCTGGCGGAGTTGTTGGGCGGTGCTGGGCTGAGACGGGCCTGCACCGCAGGTACCGTCGCGGCCGCAGCCGGTCATGGGCTGGCGGGTGCGGCCTCGGCCTTACCGCCGTCGTCGCGGCTCCACGCAGCCATCCAGCTCTCGTTCTCACGCGAGATGACGTCCTCGCAGTCCCGCACCAACCGGGCGGCCGCTCCCGGACTGTGATCCGTGCCGTCGCGCCACTGCGCCACGCGAGCCCTCAACTGCCGGACGGTGGACAGGTACGTCAGCACGACGTGCTCGTGACGGGCGGCGGCGATGTGGGCGGTGATCGCCGCGCCCACGGTCGTGACCACCGCCACCCAGGCGCCGACGGCGTCGAGTCCCGTGGCAGCCGCGACGGCGCCGAGCAGGGCACCCAGCAGCGCCAGGCCGAACTCGACCGTGCGGAGCTGCGTCAGGCGTCGCTGGTGCCTGGCGGCGCCGGGCGTGTAGTACCGGTCGATCTGCGGCTGCACGCGCTCGCGGAGGTACGACTCCACACCGTCGACGGCCGGCAGCAGCGCGTCCTCGGCCGGGCAGCCGAGGGTGTGTCCGGCGAGGTCCTCGGCGTCGTCCGTCATGCTGTACGTCCTCTTCCCGAGCTCGGCGTCCCGGCCGGTGCCGTCGTAGGGCGGTGTGCCGGTGAGGTAGAGGTAGACCTCCTCCTTGAGGCCCTCCGAAACCGACCGGGCCCGGGTCCACGCCTCGATGCGGTCGCTCCCCAGTCGCGCGGCACGGATGACCGGCACCAGGGCGAGCACCACGGCGGCGGCGACGCTGAGCCCCCTGCCGACGTCGCTGTCGAGGCCAACCTGGGTCGCGAGCGTGGCGAGCACGGCGCCGGCGATGGCCAGCGCGAGGGCGGTGGTGCGCCACCGGACGATGCGCTTCTTGAGGCGGCTCGCCGCATGGGACCACCGCCGCTGGTCCCGCCACGCCTCCACGAGGGCGTCGGTCGGCGTACGAGTCGTCACTGCAACCTCCCGCAACCGAGGGACGCGACGGTCAGCGTGCACACGTGTCGAGGTACTCCAGGTCCCGGACGTAGCTGTCCCACTCCTCGCGATCGAGTCCGCGACCGGTGATGGCGCAGGCCCGCTCCGCAGGCTGGTCCCGCACCTGCCGGAGCGGGTCGAGGTCCCACAGCCTGACTGCCCGGTCCCCGCTGCCGCTCACCAGCGTCGCGTCCCCGGCGAACGCGACGGCGTTCACCGATCCGCCCTGCCCGGTCAGGGGACCGCCGAGCGGGCGGGGCCGATCCCGGTCGGTGAGGTCCCACAGGACGACCGCGCCGTCGGCACCGCCACTGGTCAGCGTCCTCCCGTCGGGAGCGAACGCCACCGAGAAGACCCGGTCGGTGTGCCCGGTTAGCACAGGCCCCAGCCGACGGGGGTGCCCCGGGTCGGTGACGTCCCAGAGCAGGACAGTGTGGTCGGCACCACCCGCGGCCAGCGTGCGCCCGTCCGGGTCGAAGGCCACCGAGTTGACGTGACTGGTGTGGTCGGTCAGCGCGGGCTCCAGCCGACGTGGGCGGGTCGGGTCGGCGAGGTCCCACAGGATGACCGCGTTGTCCGCGCCGCCGCTGGCCAGCAGCCCTCCCTGGGAGGCGAACGCCACCGAGAACACCTGACCAGTGTGGCCGGTCAGGGGCTCGCCGAGCGGCCGCGGCCGCTCGGGGTCGGCGACGTCCCACAGGCGGACCGTCCGGTCGGCACCGGCGCTGGCGAGTACCCGTCCGTCGGAGCTGAACGCCACCGCGTACACCCGTCCGGCGTGACCGGTCATCGGCTCCCCGGACGGGACCGGCCGGGACGGGTCGGTCAGGTCCCACACGGAGACGGTTCCGTCCGCGCCGGCGGTGGCCAGCGTGCGCCCGTCCGGGGCGAGCGCCACCGAGCGCACATCACCCGCCTGGTCGGCGGGGATCCGGCCGACCTCTCCCGGCGGACTGCCGTCCCTGGCACCCCACAGCAGGACGGTCCCGTCGGCTCCACCGCTGGCGAGCAGCTGCCCGTCCCGGGCGGAGGACACCGAGTAGACGTAGTCGGCGTGGCCGGTCAGGGGGTCGCCGAGCGGCCGCGGCCGAGCGGGCTCGGCCAGGTCCCACAGGATCACCGTGCTGTCCGTGCTCCCGCTGGCCAGCATCCGCCCGTTCTCGACGAAGGTCACGGAGTAGACGTACTCGGTGTGCCCGGTCAGCGGATCGCCGAGCAGCTGTGGGTCGGCCGGGTCGGCGAGGTCCCATAGGCGGACCGTCCGGTCGCCGCTCGCGGTGGCCAGGGTGCGGCCGTCGGGCGCGAACGCCACCGAGTAGACCGGGCTGACGTGGCCGGTCATGGGCTGTCCCAGCCGGCGGGGCCGGGACGGATCGGCGACGTCCCACAGCAGGGCCGTGCCGTCGGCGCTCCCGGTGGCGAGGACGGGGCTGTCGGGCGCGAACGCCACCTCCCACACCGCGTTGCGGTGGCCGGTCAGGGGCTCGCCGATCGGGCGTGGAGCGGCCAGATCGGCGACGTCCCACAGCCTGACCACGCCGTCGAACCCGGCGGAGGCCAGCGTGCGCCCGTCCGGGGAGAAGGCGACCGTGGTGACGCGACCGCTGTGGGCCAGCAGGGGGTCGACGAGCCGACGGGGCCCGGAGGGGTCACTGACGTCCCAGAGCAGGACGATGCCGTCGGCGCTTCCGCTGGCCAGCGTGCGCCCGTCCGGGGAGAACACCGCCGTGTGCACCTGGTCGGAATGGCCGGCCAGCGGTCGGCCGAGCGGCTCGGGTCGGGCCGGCTCGGTGACGTCCCACAGGACCACGGTCCGGTCCCCGCTGGCCGAGGCCAGGGTTCGCCCGTCCGGGGACCACTCGACCGAGTAGACGAACTTGCGGTGGCCGACCAGCGGCTCCCCGATCCGGCGCGGGCGGGCCGGGTCGGCGAGGTCCCACAGCACGACGCGGCCGTCCATCCCCCCGGTGGCGAGGGTGCGCCCGTCGCGGGTGAGAGCCACGGACACCACCTCGTCGTCGTGCGGGAGAGTGCGGGCGTATCGCGTGTGCGTCAGGGTCTCCACCAGGCTGGAACGGGTCTCCGGGTCGGGGTGGATGCGCTGCGCCGCGACGCCGAGCAGCAGGGCCGTGCGCGGGTCGGCGGCTCTCGCCGCATCCGCCTGGGCGACGAGCTGGCGGGCCACCGCCTCCTGCTGGCTCCGCTGCGCGGTGTTCGTCTGGACCATCGCCAGGCCCGCCCCGGCGAGCGCGAGGACCAACAGCACCGACAGGACGACCGTGCTCCTGCCGCGCCGACGCCGGTCACGCCGGAGGCTCGACCGGAGGAACTTCCGGGCCAGCGTGCTGAGCTCGACCCGGTCGGCGACCAGCGTCCCCTGGGGGCGCCCCCGCTGTAGGCGCGCTCCCGTGTCGGCCAGCGCAGCGGCCAGCTGACCGCGTTCCCACAGCCGGGACGGCGGCTCGTCGGCAGCCGCCCACTCGGCAGCGGCCAGCTCGACCACGCGACGGGCCCGCAACGCGGTGGATGCGGCCTCGATCGCCTCGCGCAGCGGGGACCACGCGGTCAGGAAGGCCTCGTGGGCGACCCCGACGACCACACGGTCATCCTCACGGTCGGTGGTCAGCAACCGCCGGGCGACGAACGCGTCGAGCTCGGTGGCCACCTGGTCGGGCAGTTCGTCGCGCGGCACGCGCCAGCGGGTGGGGCGGCCCTGTTCGTCCACGGTGACCAGCCGGAGCAGCTCCTTGACGACCTGCTCTCGGCTGCGGCCGGTGGCGGCCGTCGCGTCGGCGAGGGCAGCCTCGGCCTGCCGGGTCAGGGCACCCTGGACCCCGCCGAGCTGCTCGTAGCGGCTCGTGAGCAACCGGCCGCCCCGACCGATCCCCTCGGCCAGCTCGGCCAGGGTGTACGCCAGCAGCGGCAGCGCCTCACCGCTGTCGGTGTCCGCCACCAGCCGGGTGACGAGGTCGTCGTCCACCTCGATGCCGGCCAACTGGGCGGGCTCCTCGACCACCGCACGCAGCGCCTCCCGGCGCAGCGGCTGCACGGCGTGGATCCGCTTCGGCAGCGCGTTCAGCTCGGGGTCGGTCAGCAGCGGCTCGAGGAACTCCGGCCGCAGGGTGGCGACCAGCTGCACCGGCCCGGTCAGCGCCGGACGCAGGCAGGCGGCAAGACGGGCCCGCTCGGGCGGCGGCGCCTGGGTCAGCACCTCTTCGAACTGGTCGGCCACGACCAGCAGCCGACGTCGGCGGTGTCCGGGGACGGCCAGGAGCAGCTCGTCGGCCAGCTCGGTCAGTCCCCCGTGGTCGAGCCGGCAACGGACGTCGGCCAGCGACCAGTCCCGGCCGAGGAGACGGGCTGCGGCCGAGAGCTCCCGCGTCAGGGCCCCGACCGGGTCGGCACCGGTGAGGAACGGCGACAGCGTCCACCAGTCCGGTTCCTCGGCCATCACCGGCAGCAGGCCGGCTCTGACCAGCGAGGACTTGCCGCACCCCGAGGGACCCACCACGAGCAGGGCGGTCCCGTCGGCCCGCTCGGCCGGTGACCGGAGCAGCGAGGCCAGTTGGTCCACGTCGCGCTCACGGCCGAAGAACACCCGGTGCTGGTCGACGTCGAAGGGCCGCAGGCCCGGGAACGGTGAGCGGCCGTCCGACCATCCTCCACCGCCGGCGGAGTCCAGCCGGAACAGTGCCTCCGCCAGCCCGGCCCGTGCCCGTTCCTCGTCCTTCGTGACGTCGACGTACTGGACGGCGGTCAGCAGCGGGTGGCGGGCGCCGGCCTCCGCGCGGACGGGGACCAGGCGGCTGCCCCGTGACCGGGCGAAGACGACCTCCGCGGTGCACCACACCGACCGGGTGTAGGCGGACGTGACGACGCAGACGACCGCATCGGCCCAGCGGAGGCGCTCGAGCAGCCGCTGCTCCCACTCGTCACCGGCGACGATGCCGTCCCGCAGGTCCTGGTCGAGGAAGACGTCGTGGTCGGCGGCGCGCAGCCACCCGTGCACGGTGGCGGCCGGCTCGGCGTCCTCGCTGGCGTGGCTGAGGAAGACCCTTGCCACCCCTCCCCCTCACGGATCAGCGCTCGCGGCCCACGGCCGTGCCGGCCGGGGCCGCCAGGAACCCGTGGAAGGGATCGTCACAGCGGCCTGCTCACGGAGTGACCTGTCCCTCGGGCTCTGTCTTGTCCGCCTCGGCTTTCTCCGCCTCGGCTTTCTCCGCCTCGGCCTTCTCCGCCTCGGCCTTCTCCGCCGCCGCGGCCTTCTCCGCCGCGGCCTTCTCCGCCTCGGCCTCCGCCTCGGCCTTCTCCGCCGCGGCCTTCTCCGCCTCGGCCTCCGCCGCGGCCTCCGCCGCCTCGGCCTTGTCCGCCGCGGCCTCCGCCGCGGCCTTCTCCGCCTCGGCCTTCTCCGCCTCGGCCTCCGCCGCGGCCTCCGCCGCGGCCTCCTCCGCCTCGGCCTTCTCCGCCTCGGCCTCCGCCGCGGCCTCCGCCGCGGCCTCCGCCGCGGCCTTCTCCGCCTCGGCCTCCGCCGCGGCCTTCTCCGCCGCGGCCTTCTCCGCCTCGGCCTTCTCCGCCTCGGCCTTCTCCGCCTCGGCCTCCGCCGCGGCCTTCTCCGCCTCGGCCTTGTCTGCCTCGGCCTCGTTGGTGGTCACCGACTGGGGCGCTGTGTACGGCGGGGGCTGATCCTCTGTCCTCGGCGGGAGCGTCTCGTCGAGCTTCTCCCTGCACGAGGCGACGTCGTCGGAGTCCTCCTCCTTCTCCGCACACTCCGCGACGGCTTCGAACCCGTCCTGCACCACTTCGGTGCCGCTCGGCAGCGGCACTCCCTTCTGGGGATCACCGTTCCCGCTCCCCGTCCGGATCTGCTCATCGGTGAGGAGGTCACCATTCGCATTCTTCAGGAGGAAGGCGCTCCCGCAGCCGGTTCCTGTGAGTACGACTCTCGGCGGGACACTCTCGTCGTCCCAGTTGGCCTCACACGGCCCGTTGCCTTGGGGTGCCTCCGTGCTGTAGACGGCCCTCTGCAACCCTGCCGCGAAGAACTCACGGGCGATCCTCTTGCACTCTTCGACATTCTCTACGGGCCTGACCTCACTGGGGTTGTCAGGATCAGGGCGATCCTGGTCCTCGCAGTCCATGTAGAGCCCTCGAAGAGCGGCCTCCAGGTTTCCCGTCCCTTGGAACTTGTTGAAGTCCGGGTTGTTGACCGGATCCACCGGCGGGAATTGTTCGCTCGGCCTGTTCTCGTCCGTCGTGCCGCCGCCCCCGCCCGGTTGGCCTGGCTGCCCCGGCCCCTGTTCGTCCGTTGTGCCGCCGCCTCCGCCAGACGCTGACCCGGGGGGCGGCTTCACCGCCTCCTCGGCCATCCCGCCGCCCTCAGGCAGTCGTCCGTCAGTCGGCAGTGCCGCGGGGTCGATGGGCTCGTTGTTCGAGTCGACCAGGTGGAAGGCGCTCACGCAGTCCGCACCGGCCAGCACGACGGTGCCCGCTTCCCAGTCAGCACGACATCCGGCACGGCCATGGTCGACCAGCCGGGTCGGTGCCGACTCGAAGAACTGCTGGACGTCGTCCTCGCACGCCGCTCGGTCCGTCACGCCGGGATCGCCGCACCGCTCATAGAGGATCGCCACAGCGGCATCCAGGCTCTCGGCACCCGAGACCGACTCGAGGAACTCGTCGTCCAACTCGACGGCGCCCTCGCCCGGCGACCCCGCCTCCGCCTGTGGTCGCCCAGCCTCACCACCTGCTACGCCGGAGTCGGAACGGGACCCACACCCCGCCACGAGCAGCAAGACCGCCACGGTCCAGAAGAGACGGGCTCGGACAGACCTCAGCATGGCTGGTCCCCCGGGGGCGCTGGGACGGTGTCTGGAGAGACAGACAGTCCTCTGCTCGCTCGTGATACGTCTACGGGAAAAAGCCCGCACCCCGGCGGTGCGCGGGGAGCTGCGGAGCCCGATCCGTGCCCGTCAGAGGTCATGGTCCGGCAGGCGCGCAGCTCAGAAGGTGGATCCGCCCGCCGAGGCCGATGCCGGTCTCCCGCTGGCGCGCACGGGATGGCCCACGACCCGGTGACGCGGTGGTGACGCCACGGTGATGCCCGCTCCTGAGACTCGCTTGCTCCCGAAGCCCCTGCGGTCCGAGGAGCCGGAGGCGCCGGCAGTGGCGAAGGTCGTGATCGCGTGTCAGGGCGGCGGCAGTCACACGGCGTTCACGGCTGGTGTGCTCCATCGTCTGCTGGTCGCCGAGGACCACAGGATCGTCGCCTTGTCCGGCACCTCCGGTGGGGCCATCTGCGCTCTGCTCGCCGGGTACGGCCCGCTGACGAGCAGCGCGGCCGAGGCCGGGCGGCTACTGGAGCGCGTCCGGGAAGCCAACTCGGGGACGACGCTGAAGGACAGAGCCGCCAACGCGTGGCTGGTGGGACTGGCCCGGCTGGAGGCCGGGTGCTGACGCCACCGCTGGTCAGCCCGTATGCGTCCCCGGAGTACGCGAGGGCCGCCCTGACCGATCTGCTGACCCGGCACGCCGGCTTCGACCGCGTCGCCCAGCTGCAGGAAGGGCGCGGATCACTGTGGAAGCCGTCCTGGCCTCGGCCGCCGTAACCCCGCTGTTCGGGGCCGTCCATGTGGGAGACAGCTGCTACTGGGACGGCCTGTTCAGCTGGAACCCGCCGGTACATCAGCTCCCCGACACCGGCCCGGAGGGGGTCTGGGTGATCCGGATCAACCCGCTCAGCCGGGCTCGGGAGCCGAAGACCATCGCCGACATCGCCGACCGCCGCAACGAACTGGCCGGCAACCTGTCGTTGCAGCGGGAGCTGTGCTTCATCGCGAAGGTCAGCGAATGGGCGGAGCGCCTCGGCGACCGGTACCGGCACATCGAGGTTCGAGCGACCGACCTCGACCTCGACCTCGATGTGGCCAGCTTGCTCGACCGGAGCCCCGCCTTCATCAGCCGACTCCTCGAGGAGGGACGACGGGAGGCGACGCGCTTCCTCGCCACCGTCCCGAGCTGAGGGCCGAGTCGGGCGTGGCGAGCGACCCCGTTGACCCGTCGCCCCCGCCTCACACGTTGAAGCGGAATTCCACGACGTCGCCGTCCTGCATGACGTAGTCCTTGCCCTCCATGCGCACCCAGCCGCGGGCCTTGGCCTCGGCCATGGAGCCGGCCTCGACGAGCTGGTCGTAGGAGACGATCTCGGCCTTGATGAAGCCGCGCTGGAAGTCGGTGTGGATGACACCGGCGGCCTGCGGGGCGGTCGCGCCGATCGGGATGGTCCAGGCGCGGGCCTCCTTGGGGCCGGCGGTCAGGTAGGTCTGCAGGCCGAGGGTGGCGAAGCCGATGCGGGCCAGCTGGTGCAGGCCGGGCTCCTCTTGGCCGATGCCGGCGAGCAGCTCGGCGGCCTCCTCCTCGGGCAGCTCGGCGAGCTCGGCCTCGATCTTGGCGTCCATGAGGATCGCCTCGGCCGGGGCCACCAGGGCACGCAGCTCGGCGATGAGCTCCTCGTTGGCCAGCTCCTCCTCGTCGACGTTGAAGACGTAGAGGAACGGCTTGGTGGTCAGCAGGGTCAGCTCGCGCAGCGGCTCGGGGTCGACGCCGGCGGAGAACAGCGTCTTCCCCTCGTCGAGCACCTTCTGGGCGTCGAGGGCAGCGGCCAGCAGCGCGGCCCGCTCCTTGTCCTTGCGCGACTCCTTCTCCAGCCGCGGGATCGCCTTCTCCAGCGTCTGCATGTCGGCGAGGACGAGCTCGGTGTTGATCGTCTCGATGTCGTCGGCCGGGCTGATCTTGCCCTCGACGTGCACGACGTCGGGGTCGGTGAACACCCGGATCACCTGGCAGATCGCGTCGCTCTCGCGGATGTTGGCCAGGAACTTGTTGCCCAAGCCCTGCCCCTCGCTGGCGCCACGCACGATGCCGGCGATGTCGACGAACGACACCGTCGCCGGGATCGTCTTCTGCGAGGAGAACAGCTCCGCCAGCTTGCCCAGGCGGGGGTCCGGCACACCCACCACACCGACGTTGGGCTCGATGGTGGCGAACGGGTAGTTCGCCGCCAGGACGTCGTTCTTGGTCAACGCGTTGAACAGCGTGGACTTGCCGACGTTGGGCAGCCCGACGATGCCGATGGTGAGACTCACGCGCACTTCCTCGCTTCGCTCGTCGTCCGCGTTCGTCGGACTGCTGTGCTCGTCGCCGAGCTCGCAGGCTCGCTCGGGCAGGATCCAGCCTACGTGCGCCGCCCGGAGGGGTCAGCCACCCGGCCGGGGCAGCAGGCCGCGCTCGACGGCGACCATCACCGCCCTCGTGCGGTCGTCGACGCCGAGCTTCGCGAACACCCGCAGCAGGTGGGTCTTCACCGTCGCCTCGCCGATGAACAGCTCCCGGCCGATCTCGGCGTTGGTGAGCCCGCGCGCCACGCCGGCCAGCACCTCGAGCTCCCGCCCGGTCGGGGCCTCGGCCGCCGGCGCCCGCAGGTGCGAGACCAGCCGCGCGGCCACCGGCGGCGCGAGCACCGTCTCCCCTCGGGCCGCGGCGCGCACGGCGTCGGCCAGCTGCGGCAGCGGCGCGTCCTTGAGCAGGTAGCCGGTCGCGCCGGCGGCAACGGCCCGCACGATGTCGGCGTCGGTGTCGTAGGTGGTCAGCACCAGCACCCGGACGCCGGGGTGCGTTCCCGCCAGCTTCTCGATCGCGGTCACGCCGTCCATCCGTGGCATCCGCAGGTCCATCAGGACGACGTCGGGGTCCGCCGACGCCACCATCGCGAGCGCCTCGAGTCCGTCGGCGGCCTCGCCCACCACGGTCAGGTCGGGCTGGGCGTCGAGCCAGCCGACCAGGCCGCCCCGCACCACCGGGTGGTCGTCGACCACCAGCACCCGCGTGCTCACGACTCCGGCACCCGCACGGTCACCCGCGTGCCCGATCCCGGCGCCGAGGCGACGTCGACCTCACCGCCGACCTGCTCCACCCGGTCGCGCAGCCCCGCCAGACCCGAGACGGAGACCGCGGTCGGGTCGAAGCCCATGCCGTCGTCCTCCACGTGCACCGACACCTGCGAGCCCACCCGCGCCAGCCGCAGCACCACCGCCGTCGCCCGGGCGTGCCGGCGGACGTTGGCCAGCGCCTCCTGCGCACCGCGCAGCAGGACCACCTCCTCGTCGGTGCGCAGTCCCGGCACACCGTCGAGCGCCGCGGTGTCCACCCGCACCGCCAGCCCGGTCTCCCGCGCGAACCGCTCGGCCAGCCGCTGCAGCGCCTCCACCAGCGTCGACCCGTCGAGCGCCACCGGCCGGAACGCGGCCACCACGGCGCGGGCCTCGGCGAGGTTGTCGCGGGCGACCTCCTCGATGACGGCCAGCCGCTCACGCGCGGCCTCCGGATCCGCGGGGAGCAGCGCGTCGGCGGTCTGCGCCAGGACGACGATCGAGGTGTAGCCCTGCGCGAGGGTGTCGTGCACCTCCTGCGCCAGCCGCTCGCGCTCGGCCAGCACGCCGCGTTCGCGCTCGGCGGCCGCCAGCTCCGACCGGGTGTCCTCCAGCTGGGCGATCAGCGAGGCCCGCTCGGCGCTCTCCCGCAGCACCCGGCTGATCCAGACGCCCAGCGCCAGGCTGAACGCGATGCCGATGCCGGTCTCGAGCAGCACCTCCGCGGCGCTCCTGCCCGACCCCAGCGTCAGCACGGGACCGGTCGCGCTGGCCAGCCCCAGCAGCAGCGTCCAGCTGATCCCGGTGAGGTTCCCCTGGACGGCGAACCAGACCTGCGGGTAGGCGAGGAAGAGCAGGAACAGCAAGCCGGGAGCCAGCCAGCCGAGCAGGCCGAACGCGGCGACGAGCACGACGAGGTAGGCCACCGCCCGCCGCCGGGCGCCGGCCCCGATCGCCGGCATGCCGAGGACGGCGTACGCGACGCCCAGCGCGGCCAGCACGGCGAGGGCGGGCGCCCGCCGGTCGTCGTCGACGGCGTCCCCCACCGCCGCGGAGACCACGGCCAGGCTCCAGACGACGGCGGAGATCACGTGCACGCCGACGACCGTGGTCCGCCACCCGCGCTCGGGCAGCGGCTCGCCGCCGTCGTCCTCGGGAGGGACGACGGCGGCGGCCAGCCGGCGCGTCAGGCTCATGCCGTCCGGCGCCAGCGGAACGTGCGGCTGCAGACCGCCAGACCGACGACCACCCACACCGCGAGCACGAGGGCGATCATGCCGTGCTCCCAGCTGCCCGCGGGCTCCGCGGCGACCGCGGCGTCCGGCAGGAACACCGAGCGCATGCCCTGCACCAGCCACTTCAGCGGGAAGACCGCAGCCACCTCCTGCATCCAGGAGGGCAGCTCGGAGAAGACGAAGAAGACCCCGGAGAAGAACTGCAGCACGACGGCGAACGCGCTGATCCCGTTCCCCACCGCACGGCTGCTGCCCACCGAGGCGACCGCGATGCCGAGCACGGTGCCCGCCAGCGCTCCGCCGAGCGCCACCCAGGCGAAGGTCAGCCACCGGCCGGCCCCGTCCGGCATCGGCACGTCGTAGGCGGTCGCCGCCACGGTGAGCAGGACCGCGAGCTGGAGCACCGTCGTGACCAGCACCTGACCGGCCTTGCCGAGGAAGTAGCCCAGCGGCGGCGTGCCGATCACCTGCAGCCGGGCGAGGTCGCCGCGCTCACGCTCCTCGGCCAGCGCCGTCCCCACCGCCTGGAAGCTGGTCAGCATGATCCCGGTGGCCGCGATCCCGGCGAGGAAGTACTGCGCGAACGGCACCCCGCCCGGCCGGTCCTCGCCGGCGAAGACCGACGCGAAGATCACCAGCATCACGATCGGATAGGCGAAGGAGAACACCACCTGGGCCGGGTCACGGACGAACAGCCGCAGCTCCAGCGCCGTCCGGGCCAGCCCGATGGTCAGGGCCGGCGGCGGTGCCGGCCGCGTGGGAGCCGGGGTCAGGACGGCGGTCATCGGGAGGCCTCCTCGGGAGTGGCGCCGACCAGGGACAGGTAGACGTCCTCCAGGCCGGGGCGGGTGACGGTCAGGCCGGGCACCTCGCCGGCCGGGTGCGCGGCGAGCAGGTCGCGCAGGACGGCGGCCGGCTCCCCGGTGCCGACCTCGCGGGGGACGCCGTCCTCGGTCCAGCGGACGGTGGCCGTCCTGCGCAGCTCGGCGCCGAGCTCGTCCGGCGACGCCACGTCGACCAGGCGCCCCGCGGCCAGCACGCCCACGCGGTCGGCCAGCGCGGCGGCCTCGTCGAGGTAGTGGGTGGTGAGGACGACGGTGGTCCCGCCGGCCCGCAGCCCGCGCACCAGCGCCCAGAACTGCCGGCGCGCGACCGGGTCCATGCCGGTGGTGGGCTCGTCGAGGAACAGCAGCTCGGGCCGGCCCTGGACGCCGAGGGCCACCTCCAGCCGACGCCGCTGGCCACCCGACAGCCGCGACACCCGCGTGCCCACGGCCTCGGTGAGCCCGACGGCCTCGACGAGCTCGCCGGTGTCCTGCGCGGTGCCGTGGTACCGGGCGAAGTGGTCGAGGGTCTCCCGGACGGTGAGCGCGTCGCCGACGCCGGTGCTCTGCGCCACGACGCCGACGCGGTCGCGCCAGGCCCGCCCGGCGCGACCGGGGTCCTCGCCGAGGACGGCGACCTCCCCGCCGTCGCGCCGCCGCACGCCCTCGAGCACCTCGATCGTCGTCGTCTTGCCGGCACCGTTCGGGCCGAGCAGCGCGAAGACCTCGCCGCGGCGGACGTCGAGGTCGACCCCGTCGACGACGGCACGCCCGCCGTACCGCCTGACCAGGCCGCGCACGCGGACCGCCGGGTGGTCGTCGGGCGCCGTCCTGGGAGGAGCCGGTGCCGGTCGGGTCGTCGTCATGCCACGACCCTCTCCTCCGCCTCGGCCCGGCGGGACGGCCGATCTGCCGGTCCGCCGTCCACCGGTCGGTGGACGCCCGGCGTCGACCGCGTGATTGGAGCGGCTCCACTTTCGAGCTGCGGGTCCCGGTGAGCCGTGTCACGGTTGACCGCGCGTCATCAAGTCGAGTGCGAGGGAGATCACGTTGTCTGCTGGACCGCGTCGGGTCGGGATGGCCGTCGTCGGCCTCGGAGGAGCGGTCGCCACGACCGCCGTGGCGGGGCTGGAACTGCTCCGCATCGGCGCGAGCGACACCTCGGGGCTGCCACTCGCCGGAGTGGAGGTGGACGGCGCCCCGGTCGCGGAGGCGACCGGCATGGTCGGGTACGCCGACCTGGTCGTCGGCGGCTGGGACCTCGATGGCAGCGACCTGCGCAAGGCCGCCGACCAGCACGGCGTCCTCGACCACCGTCAGCTGGAGCAGGCCGGGCCGTACCTGTCCTCGGTCATCCCGTGGGCGGCGGCCGGCGACGCCGACTTCTGCCGCAACGTCACCGGCGGCAACGTGGTGCTCGCCGAGACCCGCCGCGCGCAGGTCGACGCCGTCCGGGCCGACCTGCGCCGCTTCCGCGAGGAGGAGCGGCTCGACGGACTGGTGCTGGTCAACCTGGCCTCCACGGAGCGCTGGCCGGATCCGGCGGCGCCCGCGCTGCAGACGGTCGAGGCCTTCGAGGCCGGGCTGGACGCTGACGACCGCTCGATCACCCCGTCGATGGTCTACGCCTACGCGGCGATCGCCGAGGGCGTCGGGTACGTCAACTTCACCCCGTCGCTGGCCGCCGACGTCCCCGCGCTGATCGCCTTCGCCGAGAGCCGCGGCGTCCCGGTCGCCGGCAAGGACGGCAAGACCGGCCAGACGATGATGAAGACGGTGCTGGCCCCGGCCTTCCGCAGCCGGTCGCTGACCGTCGAGGGCTGGTACTCCACCAACATCCTGGGCAACCGCGACGGCCTGGCCCTCGAGGACCCGGACTCGCTGGAGAGCAAGCTGCAGACCAAGGGCAGCGTGCTGGACTCGATCCTGGGCTACCCGGTCGAGGACCACGTCGTGCGGATCGACTACTACCGCCCGCGCGGTGACCAGAAGGAGGCCTGGGACGCCATCGACCTGGTCGGCTTCCTCGGCCAGCGGATGCAGGTCAAGGTCGACTTCCAGTGCCGCGACTCGATCCTGGCCGCGCCGCTGGCCATCGAACTGGCCCGGCTGACCGACCTGGCGCAGCAGCGCGGGCAGGGCGGCGTCCAGACCCAGTTCGGCTGGTTCTTCAAGGCGCCGATGACCCCGGACGGCAGCACCCCCGAGCACGCCCTGCACCGGCAGGAGCGCGTGCTGCTCGACTGGGTCGCCGGCGTGCCGGCCGGCCGGTGACGGGCGGCTCCCCCGCCCTCGCCGAGCTCCGCCCGCTGCTGACCGAGGTCGGCGACGCCAAGCGGGTCCGTGTCGCCGACGCCCCCGGCTCGCTGGCCGAGCAGGCCTTCGCCCGCGCCTGGGGGCGGCTGGTCGCGGGGGAGGACGCGGCCGCGGTCGCGCTGTCGGAGACGGCGGCGGCCGTGGCCCGCGCCCGGCTGGCCGGCATCGACGGTGCGGTGCTGCGGACGGCGGGCCTGACCGACGACGAGGCGCTCGACGTGCTGCGCCGCGGCTTCGACGAGGTCGCCGGCCCGCTGGACGGCGGCCTGCGGGCCGGGCTGCGGGCGGCGCTGCCGCTCGCCGTCCCGACGCCGGAGCCGCCGGCGCTGGCCGAGCTGCTCAACCGCCAGCCGCGCGCCGGGGCCACCGCCCCGGGGAAGGCGCGGGTGGTGGTCGAGCCGCCGGAGAGCCACGGCGACCACTGCCTGACCGTCGCCGTCTACGGCGTGCTCGTCGCGCCGGTGTTCGGTGCCGACCCGGTCGCGCCGTTCCTCGTCGGCCTGGCCCACCACCTGCACAACGTCGTGCTGCCCGACGCCGGGTTCGCCGGCGAGGTGCTGCTCGGCTCGGCGCTCGGCCAGGTCATGGCGACGCTGGAGGAGCGCGAGCTGACCGCCCTGCCGGGCCCGCTGGCCGAGCGGCTGCGCACGGTGCTGCGGCTGCGGGCCGACGCCGGGGCGCCCGAGTCCCAGGCCTTCCACGCCGCCGACGTCCTCGACCGGGTGCTGCAGGTGCACCACCACGCCCGCGCGGCCGCGTTCACCGCCGCCCAGGCGCTGGACGACCTCGAGCTCGTGCACGCGGGGCCGGTGCAGGCCTTCCACCTCGACGTCCTGGCGGCGGCGGGGCTGTGAGCGGCTGTGCACGTGCCGGCTCCGCCGCGCGGCAGCGAACGGTGGTGCTGTGAGCGGCGCTGCCGATCGGGCGGCTGCGCTGCGCGGGAGAGGACGGTGACGCGTTGAGCACGGCGGCACCCGCCGTCCCGGTGGTGGACGGCATCCCGTTCGCGCGAGCCGGCCGCGACGAGCTGCGCGCGCAGGTGGTCGGCCTGCTCGCCCACGGCGAGGTCGACCGCGCCCGCGGAGCGCTGCTGGCCGACGCCGACGACTGGTGGACCGAGCCGCCCCCGCCGCCCGAGCAGCTGGCCCGCGTGCCGGCCGCGACGACCCTGCGGGAGGCGATGGGCCTGCTCGGCATGGGCCGGGTGGCCGACTACTTCGCCCACCGCTGGTCCGACCCCACCCACCTGGCGGGGCTGGCGCTGCTCCAGCAGCACTGGCCCGGGAACCGTCCGGTGGTGGACGTCGCCTGCGGCATCGGCACCCACCTGCGGGAGCTGGCCCGCCGCGGCTGCACCGAGCTGGTGGGTGTCGACGTCGTCTGGGCCAAGCTGTGGCTGGCCCGGCGCTTCGTCTGCCCGTCGGCGCGCTACGTGTGCGCCGACGTGACCGGCGTCCCCTCCCTGGACGTGCCGACGCCGGCCTACGTGCTGTGCCACGACGCCTTCTACTTCCTGCGCGACAAGCCGGCCGCGGCCGCGGCGATGCGCGGGATCGCAGGGGACGGCGGCACCGTGGTCGTCGGGCACGCGCACGTCGCCGACCCGCACGGCGAGCCGCTGACCCCGGAGGGCTACGCCGCGGTGCTCGGCACCGGCCTGCTCTACGACGACGCAGAGCTCACCGCCGCGCTGCTCGCCGGCCGCCCGCCCCGGGCCGCCGCAGCCGCCGACCTGCACGCCAGCGAGGCGGTGGCCCTGGTCGCCGGCGACCCGCTCTCCCCCGCCCCGGTCGACCTCGGCGAGCCGCTGCCGCCGCTGCGGCCCAACCCGCTCTACGCCGACGGGGAGCTGCGCTGGCCCAGCGAGCGCTACGCCGGCGAGTACGGGCCGCGGTCGACCTACCTGCCGGCCCGCTGGCCCGACCCGCTGCCCGCCGACGCCGCCCGCCGGCGGCTGCTCGTCGACCTGCCGGAGGCGTGGTGAGCGCGCGAGATCTGCACAGTGGCGGTCATCAGCGGGCTGATGACCGCCACTGTGCAGATCTGGCGCAGCGGAGGGGCGCGGTGAGCGCCGTCGGGTGGGGTGGCGTCGGGTGGGGTGGCGTCGGGTGGGGTATCGCCGGCTGCGGCTGGGTGGCCCGCGACCACGCGCTCCCCGCACTGACCGCGACGCCGGGCGCCCGCGTCGTCGCGCTGCACGACCGCGACCCCGGCGCGCTGGCCCGGGTGGACGTCGACGCGCCCGCGCACGCCGACCTCGGTGCCTTTCTCGCCACCCCCGGGCTGGACGCCGTCTACGTCGCCGTCCCCAACGCCGCGCACCGCGAGGTGGTCGAGGCGGTGGCCGCGGCGGGCAAGGCGGTGCTCTGCGAGAAGCCGCTGGCCGCCGACGCCGGCGACGCGCAGGCGATGGTGACCGCCGCCCGCGACGCCGGCGTCCTGCTGGGCACGGCCTACGACCAGCGCTGGCACCCCGCCCACGTGCGGCTGCGCGAGCTGGTGCCCGAGCTCGGCACGGTCACCGCGCTGCGCATCGTCTACTGCTGCTGGCTGCCCGCCGACTGGACGCCGGACGGCCGCCCGCACGACAACTGGCGGGTCGACCGCGCGCGGGCCGGCGGCGGCGCGGCGATCGACCTGGCCCCGCACGGCCTGGACCTGGCCGGCGTGCTGCTCGGCGAGGACGTCGTGGAGCTGCGCGCGCTGCTGCAGCGCCGGGTGCAGGACTACCCGGTGGACGACGGCGCGCTGCTGTCCGGGCGCACCGCGGGCGGCGTGCTGGTCGACCTGCACGTCGCCTTCAACACCCCCGACGCGCTCCCCCGCCGCCGGCTGGAGGTCGTCGGCACCCGCGGGATGGCCGTCGCCGTCGACACGATGGGCCAGACCGCGGGAGGCTCGCTCACGCTCCACCGGCCCGACCCGGTCGACGTCCCCTTCGCCGGGGACTCCCCCTTCGCCGCGCAGTTCGCCGCCTTCACCGCCGCGGTCGCCGGGACCGCGCCGGCGGGGACGGCATGGCCGTACGACGCCGCCCGCGACCTGGCCCTGCACCGGCTCCTCCTCACCGCCCTGGGAGACGCGAGATGACCAACCCCTACCGCGGGCTGCTACCCGACCTGCCCGCCTACGCCTGCACCAACTGCGGGCACTGGCAGCGCTGGCCGGCGCCCGGGCCGCTGGTCTGCCCGGTCTGCGCCGACGTCCGCAACGCGCTGCCCGAGAACGGCTTCGAGTTCGTGACGCCTGCGCAGGTCGAGGAGACGGTCGAGGGCTTCTGCCGCCCGACCGCCGTCGCGGGCGTCACCGAGTTCGGCACGCACCCGCGCTTCGGGCTGGACAGCCGCGGCTGGGTGATCGAGTCCGACGCCGGGCTGGTCGGCTTCGAGTGCGCGCCCTGGTACACCGCCGACATGCTCGCCCAGCTCCGCCGGATGGCTCTGGCGTCGGGCGGGTTCGACGTCCTCGCCTCCAGCCACGTGCACGGGTACGGCGCGCTGTGGCAGCTGCAGCAGGAGCTCGAGCCGCGGGTGGTCTGCGTCGGCGTCCGCGACCTGGAGTGGACCAAGGCCTTCCGGGTCACCTGGCCGGCGGACGACGAACTGGAGCTGGCCCCCGACCTCACCCTGCACCGCACCGGCGGGCACTTCCCCGGGCACTCGGTGCTGCACGACCGCCGCCGCGGCGTGCTGTTCTGCGGCGACTCGCTCAAGGTCGACCTCGACGAGGCCGGGCAGCCGGTCGCGCTGAGCGCGCACAAGGCGTTCCACGCGCAGATCCCGCTCTCCCACGGAGAGCTGCGCGAGTACCTGACCGTCGTCGGCGCGCTGGACTTCGAGGCCGTCGCGACGCCGTTCGAGCTGGTCCGCGGGGTGACCACCGACCACGTCGTGCACCTGGTGCGGCGGCTGCTCTCCGGGCCGCCGGACGCCGCCCCCGTCGCCCTGGAGGACCTGTGAACGAGCTCGCGAGCTCACCGGTGGGCACGGCACCCCTGGGCACGAGCCCGACGAGCGCCAGCGAGGAGGACTCGTGACCAGCACGCTGACCGCGTCGCAGCGGTACCTCGACTCCTTCCCCACGGCGGTCGACGAGTTCGCCATCGAGGGCCTCGACGTCCTCGACGTGCCGCTGCACAGCGCGGTCCTGGCACCGTCGCCCGAGCACCCCGGCGGCAGCGGGCTGGGCTACGGCGCCACCCGTGAGGAGGCCCGCACCGGGGCGATGGGCGAGATGGCCGAGATGGCGCTGTCGCTGCGCGCGCACCAGGGCGTCGAGCGCGAACAGGGCTCCCACGCGGAGATGACCCGGCGGCACGGCAGCGACCGGGTGGCCGACCCGCGCACCCTCTGCCTGGAGGCCGGCAGCGCCTACGACGACGACCGGCCGCTGCAGTGGCTGCCGATGACCCGGCAGCGGGACGGCGAGACGGTGCTGGTCCCCGCCGAGCTCGTCGCCTCCGCGCCGGACGACCTGCCCGGCGCCCCGCCGCCCGGCGGCTGGCTGACCACGGTGATCACCAACGGGCAGGGCGCGGCGTTCGACGCCGACCGGGCGGTCTCGCACGCACTGCTCGAGCTGCTGCAGCGCGACGGCAACGCCACCTCCTTCCGCGCCATGGACACCGGCGTCGTGGTCGACCTCGCCGGTCTGCGCGACCCCGACGCGCTGGCGCTGCTCGAGCGGCTCGACGCCGAGGGCATCGACGTGGTGGTGAAGCTGGCGGCGACGGAGTTCGGCGTGGTCGACCTCTACGCCGTCGGCTGTTCGCGCGACCTGTCCGAGCCGGTGCCGGTGATGGCGACCGCGTGCGGCGAGGCGGCGCACCCCGACCGCGACACCGCCGTCCGCAAGGCGCTGCACGAGTTCGCGTCGGCGCGCAGCCGCAAGGCGTTCATGCACGGCCCGTTCGACGTCGTGCTGCCGGCCACCCCGCCGGGCTACCTGGAGCACTGGCGCGGCGGGCACCCGCCGGAGCGGCTGGTCGAGGAGGACCGCGCGCTGGAGGCGATGCTCGCCTGGACCCGGATGGGCACCGGCGCGCTGGTGGACCTGCTGCAGGACACCGTGCTGTCCCGCCGGTCGACCGTCGCGCTGACCGACCTGCCGACCTGGTCCGGCGACGACCTGCACACGGCCGCCACCGGAGCCCTGCACGCCGCCGGGTACGACGTGCTGGTGGAGCTGCAGCCCTCGATGGGCGACGCGGTCGCGGCCAAGGTGCTGGTGCCGGGCCTGGAGGTCGAGACCATGTCCTACGGGCGGATCGGCGAGCGCGGCGTGCGCCGGCTGCGCGAGCGCGGCGAGCCGCTGGTCGCGATCGGGGCCGATCCCGGCGGCTGGGCGCGAGTGCACCTGACCGCGGCGGCCGAGGAGCGGCTGGGCGGGCCGGCCTGGTTCGACCGCGCCGGCGCCGACCGGCGGGTGGGCGCGCTCTACGCGCTCTACCGCGAGCCGGGCCGGCACACGGTCGCGGAGGTGCTCGCCCGATGACGGCTCTGCGCTACGCGTACAACACCAACGGGCTGACCTCGCACCGGCTGTCCGACGCGCTGCCCTTCCTCGCCGACACCGGCTACGCGGGGGTGGCCCTGACGCTGGACGTCGTCCACCTGGACCCGTTCGCGCCCGACGCCTTCGCCCGGGCCGAGAAGACGCGGGCGCGCTGCGACGAGCTGGGCCTGGGCGTCGTCGTCGAGACCGGCGCCCGCTACCTGCTCGACCCGCGGGTCAAGCACGAGCCGACGCTGGTCACCGCGGACGCCGAGGGCCGGGCGCGGCGGCTGGCCTACCTGCGGCTGGCCTGCGACCTGGCCGAGGTGCTGGGCGCGGAGGCGGTCAGCTTCTGGACGGGCGTGCCGCGGCCGGGGGTGGATCGCGACGAGGCGTGGGGCTGGGTGGTCGACGGCGTGCGTGCCCTGGTCGACAGCTCCGGCGGGAGGAGCTGCGCCCTGGCCGTCGAGCCCGAGCCCGGGATGCTGGTCGAGGACTGCGACGGCTGGGCCCGGCTGGCCGCCGAGGCACCCGGGATCACCCTCGCCCTGGACACCGGCCACTGCGTCGTCGCCGGGGCGTACGAGCCGCAGCAGGCCGTCGCCGCGTTCGCCCCGCACCTGGGCACGGTCGCCGTCGAGGGCATGCGCCGCGGCGTGCACGACCACCTGCCCCTCGACGAGGGGGACGTCGACCTGCCCGCCGTCCTGCGGGCGCTGCGGGAGGTGGGCTACGACCGGCTGGTCACCCTCGAGCTCTCCCGCGACGGGCACCGGGCGCACGAGATGGTGCCGCGCGCGTTCGCGACGCTGAGGGAGGCCGAGCAGGCGTGAGGATCTGCTTCGTCAGCCGCCGCTACTGGCCCGCGGTCAGCGGGATGAGCGTCTACGCGGAGAACCTGCTGCGCGAGCTGGTCGCCCTCGGCTCCGAGGTGACGCTGGTCAGCCAGTACCGCGACGACGAGGCCGGCACCCGGGTCTACGGCGGCGGCCCACCCCCGCCCGACCGGGTCCCGGCCGGCGTCGACGTGGTCGCGCTGCCCAGCCGCGGCGAGACGGTCGTGCCCGCCGACTGGGAGGGCGACATCGACGAGATCGTGCGCACCGTCGTCGGCCTGCACGCCGAGCGGCCCTTCGACGTCCTGCACGCCCAGTACGGCTACCCGCCGGGCCTGGCGGTGCTGGCCGCCGCCCGCGAGACCGGGCTGCCGGCCGTGGTGAGCATCCAGGGCGGCGACGGCCACTGGGTGGGCACCTGCTGCAGCACCCACGCCGCGGCGATGCGCGCCGTCGTCGACTCGTCGTCCGCGGTGCTCATCGGCAGCGCCAGCTTCCGCGACGAGGTGGTCGGCAACCTCGGCAGCGACCCGGCGCGGTTCACGATCGTCCCCGGGGCCACCGACACCCGGCGGTTCACGCCGGCCGAGCGGCCGCTGGGCGCGCTGCGCGAGCCGCCGGTGCTGCTCTTCCACGGCCGGGTGGACCGGCGCAAGGGGGTGCTCGACCTGCTCGAGGCGCTGCCCGACGGCGTCCGCCTGGTGGTCTCCGGCATCGGTCCCGACCTCGACGAGGCGAAGGCGCGCGCCGACGAGCGGACGACGTTCCTCGGTTACGTCCCGCCCGACCGCGCGCCGGAGGTCTACCGCTCGGCCGACGTCTTCGTCAGCCCGACCTACAGCGAGGGGTTCAGCAACACCCTGCTGGAGGCGATGGCCAGCGGCCTGCCGACGGTGAGCACCGACAGCGTCGGCGTCGTGGACTGCCTGCGGCACGAGGACAACGGGCTGCTGCACACCCCGGGCGACGTCGCCGGGCTGCGGGCCGCGCTCACCCGGCTGCTGGACGACGGCGCGCTGCGGAAGCGGCTGGCGACGACGGCGCTCGAGGAGGTGCGGCGGCTCTACTCGTGGCCGGTGCTGGCGGCCTCCGTCGAGGCCGTCTACGCCGAGGTCGCCGGGACGACGCCGTCCGCCGACCGGTCGATGCCCTCGGGCGTCGACCTGTCCTGCCGGTTCCGCTCCGCGGCGCACCTGCTGTGAGGGTGCTCGCGGTCAGCCCGCACCTCGACGACGCCGCCTTCTCCGTCGGCGGCACGCTCGCGGCGCTCGCCGCGGCCGGCCACGAGGTCACGGTGGTCACCTGCTTCACCGCGAGCGTGCCCGACCCGGAGGGCTTCGCACTGGCCTGCCAGCTGGACAAGGGGCTGCCGGCCGACGTCGACTACCTGGCCCTGCGCCGCGCCGAGGACGCCGCGGCGATGGCCGTGCTGGGCGCCAGGCCGGTGTACCTCGGCCTGCCCGAGGCTCCGCACCGCGGTTACACCAGCGCCGCCGACCTGTTCGCCGGCGTCCACCCCGGGGACGACGTCGAGCGGTCGCTGACGGCGGCGCTCGACGGGTACGACGCCGACCTGTGGCTGGCGCCGCAGGCCCTCGGCGGGCACGTCGACCACCGGCAGGTGCTGCGGGCGGTGGCCCCGCTCGACCGGCCGGTGCTGTGGTGGCGCGACAGCCCGTACGTGCTGCGCGACCCGGCTGCCGTGCCCGGCCCCGAGCTGCCGGACGGGCTGGCCGAGGTGCGCCTCCCGCAGGACCTCGACCGGCGAGCCGACGCCTGCGCCTGCTACCCCACCCAGCTCGGCTTCCAGTTCGGGGGGGTCGAGCCGATGCGCACCGCGCTGGCCGGCCTGCCCGAGGTGCTGCTGGCCGGCGCCCGGGCGCGGGAGGTCGTCGCCGACCTCGCCCGGTGAGCCCGCGGGCCTCCATCGAGGAGACGCTGGCCCGGGGTCCCGGGACCGAGGACGACCTAGACGCGGTCATGGCGCTCACCAACACCCCGGGCTGGGTGACCAGGTACGTCAACCTGGACGGCGTCGCCGACGCGTACGTCTACGCCTCCTCCACGCCGGCGGCGGTCGCCGGCTACCCGAACGTGACCGTGCCCGCAGGCTTCGCCGGGCCCCAGGAGGCGCTGCCGATCGGCGTCAGCTTCATCGGACCCCGCTGGGCCGACGCCGACGTGCTCGACCTCGCCGCCGACTTCGAGGCCGAGGTGGGAGCGCGCCGGGCGCCGGGCCACCTGCCCACCGTGGGCGGGTGACGGACCGGCTCGCCGGCGCTACGCGCCGGTGACCGGCCGCCCGGCCAGCGCGGTGACCACCTCGACGGCGGGGTCCCAGTACCGCGCGTAGTGGTGGGGGTCGGCGTTGCGCTGGGTGCGGTGTGCGGCGATCGTCGGCGGCAGCGCCTGCCAGTCCGGGACCTCCTGCAGGGCCCGGAAGAAGTTGACGGCGCTGGTGGTGGGGTCCATCCGGTCGGCGTAGGAGCCCCAGGCGCCGTTGGCCCGCTGCTGGAACAGCCCCCGTGAATCGGGGCCGACAGCGTCGCCGCGGTCGAGGACCCGCAGCGAGGACTCCCCCATCGCCGTCATGACGCCGATCGTCTGGGCGCACGTGTCCAGGCCCAGCGCCTCCCCGGCGTTGACGATCGCCGCGGCGTTGGCCAACTGCTCACCGCGGTACCCGGCGACCGGTCCGCCCGGCACGCCGGCCGGGTCGATCCGCACCCCGGCCTGCGCCACCGCGCACTCCGCCGACCGCGGGGCCTCCCGGTCCGCCTCGCGCACGAGCAGCGCACCGGACACCACCAGGACGGTGGCGGCCAGTGCGACCGGCGTCCGCCCCCGGGGAGCCGGCGTCGGCCGTCGAGCTCTCCGCGGCGTGCCGACCTGCATCCCGCTCCCCTGCTCGCGCTGCCCGACACCCCTCCAACGGACGGCGGGCCGAGAGGGTCCCCGCCCGGTCGCCCGGCCCCGGCTGCCGAGCCCCGGCGCAGGGGGGCGGACGCCCCGCCCGACCCCCACGGCCGCGTCCGGAAACCGCCAGTCACCGGGGCCCGGCGCTGTCATGCTCGTCGCGTGAGACAGCTGCTGGACACCGAACGCTGCTACCGCGCGGTCGCCAGCCGGGACGCCCGGTTCGACGGCTGGTTCGTCACCGCGGTCGCCACCACCGGCATCTACTGCCGCCCCTCCTGCCCGGCCCGCACCCCGCTGCCGCGCAACGTCAGCTTCTTCTCCACCGCGGCCGCCGCCCAGGGCGCGGGCTACCGCGCCTGCCGCCGCTGCCGGCCCGACGCCGTCCCCGGCTCCCCGGAGTGGGACACCCGCGCCGACGTCGTCGCCCGGGCCGTGCGACTCATCGGCGACGGCGAGGTCGAGCGCTCCGGCGTCCCCGGCCTGGCCGCGCGGCTGGGCTACTCCGAGCGCCAGCTGCACCGGCTGCTCGTCGGTGAGCTCGGCGTCGGCTCGCTCGCGCTGGCCCGGGCGCAGCGCGCGCAGACCGCCCGGCTGCTCATCGAGACCACCGACCTGCCCATGGCCGACGTCGCCTTCGCCGCGGGGTTCGCCAGCATCCGGCAGTTCAACGACACCGTCCGCGAGGTCTTCGCCGCCACCCCCGGCGAGCTGCGCCGCACCGCGCCGCCCGGCCCGCCGGGCACGCCCGGCCGGCTGACGCTGCGGCTGGCCGCGCGCGCCCCGTACGAGGCAGCGGAGGTGCTGCTGTTCCTCGGCGTGCACGCCGTCCCCGGGCTGGAGGAGTGGGACGGGACGACGTTCTCCCGCGTGCTCGACCTGCCGCACGGGCCCGGGGTCGTGCACCTCTCCCCCGCCCCGGACGGCGGCTCCGCGGTGTCCGCCCGGCTGCAGCTCACCGCCCTGCGCGACCTGGGGACGGCGGTGGCCCGCTGCCGCCGCATGCTGGACCTCGACGCCGACCCGGCGGCGGTGGACGGCGTCCTCGGTGCCGACCCGGCGCTGGCCGGGCTGGTCGCGGCCGCGCCCGGACGCCGGGTGCCCGCCTCTCCGGACGCCGACGAGCTCGCCGTCCGCGCCGTCCTCGGCCAGCAGGTCTCCCTCGCCGGCGCCCGCACGCTCACCGCCCGGGTGCTGCAGGCCGCGGGCACGCCGCTACCCGAGCCGGTCGGCACGCTGACCCACGCCTTCCCCCGCCCGGCCGCCCTGGCCGACGCCGACCTCACCGCCGTCGGCCTGACCGGCGCCCGGCGGCGCACCGTGCACGCGCTGGCCGACGCACTGGCGGCCGGGGCGGTGACGCTGGACCCCGGCGCCGACCGCCAGGAGGCCGGCCGGGCGCTGCGCGCGGTCCCCGGGATCGGTCCGTGGACCGCCGCGCTGGTCGAGCTGCGCGGCCTGGGCGACCCCGACGTGTGGCTGCCCGGCGACCTGGCGTTGCGGCGCTCGCTCGTCACCCTCGGCAGCTCCGACGCCGACGCCGCCACCCGCTGGCGGCCGTGGCGGTCCTACGCCGTGATGCACCTGTGGGCGCTGGCCGTACCTGCGCTCTCGACCCGACCACTCCCTCTCGAACGGAGCGTCTCATGACCCCGCTTCCCGCCCGCTCCGCCACCGTCGAGACCCCGCCCGGGCCGTTCACCGTGGTCGTGGCCCGCGACGGCGCCGTCCTCGCCAGCGGCTGGACCGCCGACGTCGCCGACCTCCTCCCCGTGGTGCACCGCGCGCTGCGCCCGGCCTGGGTCGAGGAGGTCGAGCACCTGCCCGCGCTCGACGCCGTCACCGCCTTCGTCGCCGGGAACGTCACCGCCATCGACGACGTCGCGGTGCGCCAGCGCTCGGGCCCGTTCCTCGAGGACGCCTGGGAGGTGCTGCGCACCGTCCCCGCCGGCGAGCCGGACACCTACGCCGCCTTCGCCGCGCGCTGCGGGCGCCCGGCGGCGGTGCGCGCGGCGGCCAACGCCTGCGCGCGCAACGCCGCGGCGCTGTTCGTGCCCTGCCACCGGGTGCTCGGCTCCGACGGCGGGCTGGGCGGCTTCCGCTGGGGGACGCCGGTCAAGCGCTGGCTGCTCGACCACGAGGCGGCACACGCCCCCGTGACCGTCTGAAGCAGGACCCCCTTGCCCCCGCCGCTCGCAGGCTCGCGGCGGGTCCCTGCAGGGAGGCCGTTCCAGCACCTCGCCGGGCTCGACGCGGGTCCCTGCAGGCCGGCCGCCGCGGCCGTGTGTCGGCCGGGAACCGTCGGACTCGTCCGGCAGGCTCGCAGTGTGGACGCCGCCTCACTGCTCACCGGTCTCCTCGTCGGCGCGCTGCTGGCCACCGCGGTCACCCTGGGCGTCGTCGCGCTGGTCGCCCGCAACCGACCGGCCGACGACGGCCTGGAGCCGGTGCACGAGTCGCTCGACCACCTGCACCGCCTGCTGGCCGGCATCGAGCGGGACCGGGCCACCGCGCACGGCGAGCTCCGTGAGCAGATGGGCAGCGTGGGGCAGACCTCGGCGATGCTGCGGCAGGAGACCGCCGCGCTGGTCACCGCGCTGCGCACCCCGCACGTGCGGGGCCGGTGGGGCGAGGTGCAGCTGCGCCGGGTGGTCGAGGTGGCCGGGCTGCTCGAGCACTGCGACTTCGTCGAGCAGCCCTCCGCCACCAACGACGCCGGCGCGGGCGTGCGGCCCGACCTGGTGGTCACCCTCTCCGACGGCCGGCAGGTGGTGGTCGACGCCAAGGTGCCGTTCACCGGCTACATCGAGGCGGTGCAGGCCGAGGACGTCGCGGTGCGCGCCGAGCGGATCGTCGCGCACGCCCGGCAGCTGCGCGCCCACGTCGACGCCCTCGCCGCCCGCCGCTACCCCACGGCATTCCGGCCGGCGGCACCGTTCACGGTGCTCTTCGTGCCCTCCGACGGGTTCCTCACCACCGCGCTGGAGGCCGAGCCCGGCCTGCTCGAGTACGGCTTCGCCCGAGACGTCGTGCTGGCCACGCCGAGCACGCTGCTCGCGCTGCTGCGCACCGTCGCCTACTCGTGGCGGCAGGAGCGACTGGCCCGCGACGCCGACCAGGTGCTCGAGGTCGGCCGCCGGCTGCACGCCCGGCTGTCCACCCTCTCCGGCCACCTCACCCGCCTGGGCTCGGCGCTGTCCTCGACGCTGACCCGCTACAACGAGACCGTCGGCTCCTACGAGAGCTCGGTGCTGGTCGCCGCCCGCCGCTTCGACGACCTCGGCGTCGCGGAGTCCCCGGTGCCCACGCCGCCGCCGGTGGAGGCCACGGTGCGCACCCTGCGGCCGGCCGAGTTCCCGCTGCCCGGGGACCTGCCCCGCCGCACCGGGCTGGCGCCGCAGGACGACGGCCCCCCAGCGGCGGAGCGCGACGGCACGACCGGCTGAACGCGGGCCCGGCGCACCGGGGCACACCCGTCGTCGCGCCGGTGCCGTTCCGTCACAGCCGTCCCGCCGTCCCCACCGGATGTGCGTCCGGGGCTGCGGTTTTGGCACTTGTGCACAGCGTGGCTCGGTGCCGTCCTCCCCCGTGGTCCCTGCGGCCGTCGCTACCGTTGCCCTCGACAGGGACGCCCGCGAGGGGGTCCGCCGACGAGGGGACGGGAGGTCCGCCATGGCCTCGGTGAGCACAGCCGACACCTGGCGCGAGTCCGGACCGCGTGCCGAGCGGCGCGGCGGCGTCCGTCCCGAGGCGGCGGACTACGTGTCCCGCATCGGTCGCCCGCCGGTGCCGCCGCCGCCGCCCCCGCGGATGCGGTCGGCCGAGCTGCCGCCGTTCCCCGAGGACATGGCCCGCTCCGCGCACGGCGACCACATGGCTCGCTCCGCGCACGGCGACCACATGGCTCGCTCCGCGCACGGCGACCACATGGCTCGCTCCGCGCACGGCCGTGACGACCGTCGTCCCCCGCTGCCCCCGCGCCCGTCCCGCGAGCGGACCGCGCGTCCCTCCCGGGAGGCCGGCCGCGGCCGGCCCGTCTCCTCCGACGCCGACCGCCCCCGGGATGACCGTCCCCGCGACCTGCACGCCTCCGAGGGGGCCGACGCCGCTGACCGCCGCCGCGGGCCGCGGGCGCCCGAGCCCCGGCCGACGTCCCGCCGCCCCGCCGGTCGCGGCGCGACGGCGCAGACGCCGGAGGACGGCGGCGGGCTGCGCGGCGCGGTCGCCGTCCTCGCGGTCTTCCTGGTCACCCTGGCCGGTGCGGCCCTCGAGTCCTGGATCGGTGCCGGGCTGGGCCTCGTCACGCTGGCAACGCTCACCGTGGCCAGCGCCGTGGCCACGGTGGCGGTGCGCCGCCGCGACCTGCTCACTCCGGTGGTCGCCCCGCCGCTGGTCTACATCGCCGTCGCCGTGCTGAACACCGCGCTCGCCCCGTCGGCGACGCTGAACACCGCCTCGGTGGCGACCCTGCTCATCCGCGGCTTCCCGGCGATGGCGGTCGCGACCGCCGCCGCCGCGGTCGTCGCGCTGATCCGGTGGGCCGCCCGCCGCTGACGAAGGACCCCGTCCCTCCCGCCCTCAAGGTGGGACCCGGGACGGCCGCCGTACCGCCAGAGTGGCCCCCTCCCGGGATCGGGAGGGGGCCACCGTCGTCAGGGGCCGCCTCGAGCCTGCGGGGCCCTGCTCAGGCCGGGTCGGTGGTGGAGCGCTCCGTGCGGCGCGGACGCAGCTCGTGCGGCAGCGCGAACACCAGCCGCTCCTCGGCGGCCTTGACCGTCCCCACGTCGGGGTAGCCGCGCTCGGCCAGCCAGTCCAGGACCTCGCCGACCAGCACCTCGGGCACCGAGGCGCCACTGGTGACGCCCACGGTGCCGACGCCCTCGAGCCAGGCGGGGTCGATCTCGGAGGCGAAGTCGACCAGGTGGGAGGCGCGGGCGCCGGCCTCGAGCGCCACCTCGACCAGCCGGACGGAGTTCGACGAGTTGGTCGAGCCGACCACGATGACCAGGTCGCACTCGGCGGCCATCTGCTTGACGGCCTGCTGCCGGTTCTGCGTGGCGTAGCAGATGTCGTCGCTGGGCGGGGACTGCAGTCCGGGGAAGCGCGTCTTCAGCTGGTCGACCGTCGACAGGGTCTCGTCGACCGACAGCGTGGTCTGGGACAGCCAGACGACCTTCTCCGGATCGCGGACCTGGACGTTGGCCACGTCCTCGGCGCCGTCGACGAGCTGGATGTGCCCGGGCGCCTCGCCGGAGGTGCCCTCGACCTCCTCGTGGCCGCGGTGGCCGATCAGCAGGATGTCGTAGTCGTCGCGGGCGAACCGCTTGGCCTCCTGGTGCACCTTGGTCACCAGCGGGCAGGTCGCGTCGATGGTCCTCAGCTGCCGGGCCGCGGCCTCGGCGTGCACCGCCGGCGATACGCCGTGGGCGCTGAAGACGACGACCGAGCCCTCGGGCACCTCGTCGGTCTCGTCGACGAAGACCGCCCCGCGCCGCTCCAGCGTCGCCACCACGTGCTTGTTGTGGACGATCTGCTTGCGGACGTAGACCGGGGCGCCGTGGAGCTCCAGGGCGCGCTCGACGGCGACCACCGCCCGGTCCACGCCGGCGCAGTAGCCCCGGGGATCGGCCAGCAGGACGCGTCCGCGGTGATCAGCCATGGCCCCATGGTAGAGAAAGGACCCCCTGCCCCCCGGTGTTCGCAGGCTCACACCCTGCCCCCGGTGTTCGCAGGCTCACACCGGGCCCCTGCAGGGGGCCGCCTGCCCCCCGCCACTCGCAAGCTCGCAACGGGTCCCTGCAGGGCGGCCGCCCTGGAGTGTCAGCAGACTCACACCGGAACCCTGCAGGGCGGCCGCACCGGGGATGAGACGCCTACCTCCATCCGTGTGGTCGCCGCCAGCGCGGGGGTGTCGCGCGCGGCGTTTCGGGGCAGGGTGGGGCCATGTCGCGTGAGATCCCACAGGTCGTCCGCGCGGTGGTCGGCCTGGCCGCCACCGTCATCGACGACACCCTCCAGCTCCCCCGGACGCTGCCGGGCCTGCCCGTGCGGGTGATCGGGCTGGCCATGCAGGCCACGATGAAGCTGCAGCAGCACTACTCCGGGCTGGTCGCCCGCGGCGACGAGGTCTTCACCGGCCTGCGCGGCGAGTCCGAGCCAGGGCTGGCGACGTTCGACGAGGACATGCCCGAGCCGGCCGCCGGCCGCACCTCCGCCTTCGACCGCGCCCCCGGTTTCGACCAGCCCACCTCCTTCGACCGCGCCTCCGCGCCGGTCACCGACGAGGAGATCGCCGAGGAGGTCGCCGCGCTGATCGACGACGAGGTCTCCGGCCTGCCCGCCGACCCGGCGCCCGAGGAGGTCGTCGAGGCACTCGCCGACATCAGCGACGAGGTGGCCGCCGCGGGGCTCGACCTCGACCGCACCGAGCCCGGTCTCTCGACGGAGGACGCGCTGGAGACCGCGCTGCTCGAAGCCGACGGCGCCCCCGACAGCGCGCTGGTCGACGGCGGCACCGGGGACACCGGCACCGTCGACACCGACGAGATCGCCGAGAGCCCGACCACCCCTCCGGCGTCCCTGCTGGACGCCGACGCCACCGAGTTCGACGTGCACGCGTCCGCGGCGACCGACGCACCGGCGCCCAGTGACCCGGGCGGCTCCCCTGTCGGGGAGGTGTCCGGCGCCCCCGACGTGACCACCGACGTCGACGTCCTGACCCCGGACGGCGGTGTCGCGACCGTCGAGGGCACCGTGACCGACGAGGGCGTCGCCGCACCCGAGGCGCCGACGGACGGGGAGGCCGCCGCGCCCCAGGCGCCGGCCGACGAAGGGGCCGGCGCGACTGACGTGACCACCGACGTCGACGTCCTGACCCCGGACGGCGGTGTCGCGACCGTCGAGGGCACCGTGACCGACGAGGGCGTCGCCGCACCCGAGGCGCCGACGGACGGGGAGGCCGCCGCGCCCCAGGCATCCGCCGACGAGACCCCCGGCGCCCCGGCCCAGGCCGACGAGCAGGACAGCGGGGTCGACGAGGCGCTCGGCAGCGAGGCCAGCGACGCGGACACCCGCCCCTCCACCGAGGGCGCGCCCGCCGGGGACGACCGGGACGCCACCGGCAGCGGGGACGAGGTCGTCACCGCCGCGGGCGCGCAGGTCGACGACGCGATCGGCACCGGCGAGGACACGTCCGCACCGGCCGCGACCGACGAGGGCACCACCGACGACGTGGTCGCCACCGACGAGAGCGGCACCGACGTGGCCGCGGCGACCGGCGTCCGCACCGACGTCGACGAGTCCGGCACCCCCGAGGACGCGGCGGACACCACCGGCGCGGCGGCCGGCTCCGCGCCGGTCGACGGTTACGACAGCTTCACCGTCGCCCAGCTGCGCGGCCGGCTGCGCGGCTACCAGCTCGCCACCGTGGCGGACCTGCTCGCCTACGAGGAGGCGACCCGGGCCCGCGAGCCCTACCTGCGGATGCTGCGCAACCGGCTGGAGAAGCTGGAGCGCCAGGCCGTCGAGGAGAGCCCGCTGGCTCCGCGCGGCGCCTGAAAGAGGACCACCCTTCCCCCCACGCCTCGCACGCTCGGCGGGTCCCTGAAGGGTGGCCGTTCCAGCACGTCACCAGCCTCGGGGCGGGGACCGGGACGGGCCGCCCCGGGCAGCTCCACGGAGCGTCGGCGCCGTTTGGCACGCTCGGGGGGTGACCTCCCCCTCCACACCGGAAGCCCCCTGGCCGGTCCGCACGGTGGCCCGCAAGGTCGCCGAGTGGATCGGCCGACTGGGTGAGGTCTGGGTCGAGGGGCAGGTGGCCCAGCTGTCCCGGCGCGGCGCAGCGACGGTCTTCCTCACCCTGCGTGACCCGGCCGCCGACCTGTCGGTGCCGGTGACCTGCAGCCGCGACGTTGCCGGCCGGCCGGGCCTGGAACTCACCGAGGGCGCCCGCGTCATCGTGCGGGCCCGGCCGGACTACTACATCGCCCGCGGGTCCTTCTCGCTGCGCGCCACCGAGATCCGCGCCGTCGGCCTCGGTGAGCTGCTGGCCCGCATCGAGCGGATCCGCCGGCTGCTGGCCGCCGAGGGGCTCTTCGACGCCGCCCGCAAGCGCCCGCTGCCGTTCGCCCCCGCCGTCGTCGGGGTGGTCACCGGCCGCGACAGCGCCGCCGAGCGCGACGTCCTGGTCACCGCCCGCCGCCGCTGGCCCGCCGTCCGGTTCGCCGTCCACCACAGCCTCGTGCAGGGGCCCTCGGCAGCGTCGTCGGTCATCGAGGGCCTGCAGCGGCTGGACCGGGACCCGGAGGTCGAGGTCATCGTCGTCGCCCGCGGCGGCGGCTCGGTCGAGGACCTGCTGCCCTTCTCCGACGAGGGGCTGGTCCGGGCGATCGCCGCGTGCCGCACACCCGTGGTGACCGCCGTCGGCCACGAGACCGACACGACGCTGGTCGACCACGCAGCCGACGTCCGGGCCGCCACCCCCACCGACGCCGCGCACCGCGTGGTGCCCGAGATCGGCGAGCAGCGCCGGCTGGTCGACGGGCTGCGTGCCCGGGCCCGCCACCTGGTCGGTGCCCGGCTGGAGCAGCAGGAGCGGTGGCTGGAGAGCGTCCGCAGCCGGCCGGTGCTGGCCGATCCGCAGCGGCTGCTGCACGGCCGGGGCGACGACGTCGAGCAGCTGCGCACCCGGGCCCGGCGGAGCCTGACCCACCGGCTGGAGGGCGCCGAGCGCGACCTGGAGCACGCGCGTGCCCGGGTCGCCGCGCTCTCCCCCGCCGCGACGCTGGAGCGCGGCTACGCCGTCGTGCAGCGGGCCGACGGCTCGCTGGTCCGCGAGCCGGGCGAGGTGGCCGACGGCGAGCGGCTGTCGGTGCGGGTGGCGGGTGGCCGGCTGCCGGTGCGCGTCGCCAGGGAGGATGGGCGCCCGTGAGCGGACAGGAACGTGAGCACCGCAGCGAGGAGCGGGGCGATCCGCGGCAGCAGCGAACCGAGGACACCATGAGCGAGAAGCCGGACGAGCAGCCGACGACCACCTACGAGCAGGCCCGCGAGGAGCTCGCCGACGTCGTCCGGCGGCTGGAGGCCGGCGGGCTGACCCTCGAGGAGTCGCTCGCCCTCTGGGAGCGCGGGGAGCAGCTGGCCGAGCTGTGCCGGCACTGGCTGGACCGGGCCCGCGAGCGCCTCGCCGCCGCGACCCCCGGCGATCAGCCCGAGTAGGGCCGCACCGCTCCGGCGACGGCCTCGAGCTCCTCGTCGGTCGCCGAGCCGGTGACCAGCACGGTGACGTCGCCATCGGTGCCGGAGAGCACGGTCTCGCCGCGCTCCGTCGTCCCCCGGGTCCAGGCCTGGCCGCCGAGGTCGACGGTGCCCTGCTCCTGCGCGCCGTCCAGGACGTCGTCCACCGCGCTCGCCCGGGCGTCGTCGCTGATCACGAAGCCGGCGTACTCCGACGAGGGCGTCAGGTAACCGATCTCCAGGGTGACCGGGTCGCCGGCCTCCGCGTCACCGGCGTCGGTGCGGGCACTCGTCGGGCGGTAGCCGTCGGGCAGGCCCGCCGGGGCGACCACCGGGTAGCCCGCACGGGCGGCGGCCAGCTGCACGGTGCTGGCCGGGTCGACCTCGCGGACGGTGTCGACGTCGGACTGCTTGAACGCCATCCAGCCCACCAGCGCCAGGCAGATCAGCACCAGCGGGAGCAGCGAGCGCAGCATGTTGGCCGCGCTCATCCGGTTGGCCCGCTCGATCGCCGGCGAGGGTGCCTGCGCGGGAGGCTGACTGGTCGGGCCGGCAGAGGTCACCCCCCTAGGATGACAGGACTGTCGCCCCACCCCGCCGCCCAGCGTCCGTGCGGCGGAACCAGGAGGTCCGCGTGTCCCTGCCCCTGCCCGACGGCTCCGCGACCCACGCCGGAGGCAGCTTCAGCCCCGACCGCCCGGCACCCGACCGCAACCTCGCCATGGAGCTGGTGCGGGTCACCGAGGCCGGCGCCATGGCCGCCGGTCTCTGGGTCGGTCGGGGCGACAAGAACGGTGGCGACGGCGCGGCGGTCGACGCGATGCGCTCGCTGATCGGCACGGTGAGCATGCGCGGCGTCGTCGTCATCGGGGAGGGCGAGAAGGACGAGGCCCCGATGCTGTTCAACGGCGAGGAGGTCGGCGACGGGACGGGCCCGGAGTGCGACGTCGCCGTGGACCCCGTCGACGGCACCACGCTGATGGCCAAGGGCATGCCCAACGCGATCGCGGTGATGGCGGTCGCCAACCGGGGCGCCATGTACGACCCGTCCGCGGTCTTCTACATGGACAAGATCGCGACGGGCCCGGCCGCAGCCGACGCCATCGACATCGCCGCACCGGTCGCCGAGAACATCCGCCGGGTGGCCAAGGCCAAGAAAAGCTCGGTCAGCGAGGTCACCGTCTGCATCCTCGACCGGCCGCGACACGATCAACTGGTCCAGGAGGTGCGCGAGGCCGGCGCCCGGATCAAGTTCATCACCGACGGCGACGTGGCCGGCGCGATCGCCGCCGCCCGGGAGGGCACCGGCGTCGACCTGCTGATGGGCATCGGCGGTACGCCGGAGGGGATCATCACCGCCTGCGCGCTCAAGTGCATGGGCGGTGCGCTGCAGGGCCGGCTGTGGCCCAAGGACGACGACGAGCGGCAGAAGGCGATCGACGCCGGCCACGACCTCGACCGGGTGCTGGGGATCGACGACCTCGTGCGTGGCGACGTCTTCTTCGTGGCCACCGGCATCACCGACGGCGAGCTGCTGCGCGGTGTGCAGTACCGGTCCGGCGGGTGCACGACCCAGTCGCTGGTGATGCGCTCGAAGTCGGGCACGATCCGGCTGATCGACAGCCTGCACTCGCTCGAGAAGCTGCGCGCCTACTCCGCGGTGCCGTTGGACCGCTGAGAGGACCGGATTCCTGCGGTCCTCCGGACCGCACCGCCCGACGGCGTCAGCGGATCGGCGGAGGCGGGGGGATCGGCGGCAGGGGCGGTGGAGGCGGCGGCAGGGGCCGGACGGCGAGGCGGTCGATCATCGCCCGCCACCGGCTCGCCGACTCCCCCGGCGCCAGGCTGCGCAGCCGCAGGTCGCCGAACACGCTGCGCGCGTGGACGACGATCCGCGGGGTCCCCGCCAGCCGCGGGACCGGCGCGAGCTGGGTCTTCCGGTCGCCGAAGACCGTCCGGCCGCGCAGCTCGGCGTCCACCCCCTCGGCGATGACCACGTCGACGTCGCCGAACACGGTGCCCAGGGTGATCTCGATGCGGTCGGCGTCGGTTCGCAGGCCGCGCAGGTCCAGCCGGACGTCGCCGAAGACGGTGGTGACCCGCTGCGGCGCGGTCGGCCCGGCGAGCTTCACGTCGCCGAACACGGTGCTGAGCTCCTCGGGGGCACGCGTGCCGACGATCTCGACCGGTGGCCGGGCGTCCGGGGGCAGGTCGGCGACGAGGGCGGCCAGGTCGTCGAGCGTGCCGGCGGCGTAGGCGGCCTCGACCCGGTCACCGAACTCCGACAGGTCGATCCGTCCCTCGGCGACGGCCCGCTGCAGGCGGGTCACGGTGGCCTCGCGGTCGGCGTCCGAGGCGCGCACGGCCGGTGGCCGGTCGGGGGCGGCGTCGGGGTCCACGCGGCCGACCGTAGTGGAGCCACTGCCTCCGGGCCCCGTCCCGGGACCGCCCCTCATCCGACCAGGACGGACGCCCCGTGCTGGGCCCACCGCGTTCGTCCGGGCCCCTCCTATCTCAGAGCGGTCCGGACCGTGACCCCGCGGGCATCTAGGGTCCTGAGTCGGAGCCCTGTCACCAACCACCACACCGGGAGCTGCAGCAATGCCCGCTGAGACCCAAGCCGCACAGCAGGACGGCACCGACTACCGCATCGAGCACGACTCCATGGGCGAGGTCCGGGTCCCCGCGTGGGCGAAGTGGCGGGCGCAGACCCAGCGCGCCGTCGAGAACTTCCCGATCTCCGGCACGCCGATCGAGCGGGAGCTGATCGGCGCGCTGGCCGCGATCAAGGGTGCCGCCGCCGCGGTGAACGCCTCCCTGGGCGTGCTGCCGCAGGAGACCGCCGACGCGATCGGCACCGCGGCCGCGTCCGTGGGCCGCGGTGAGTGGGACGAGCACTTCCCCATCGACGTCTTCCAGACCGGGTCCGGGACGTCGAGCAACATGAACACCAACGAGGTGATCGCCTCCCTCGCCACCGAGGCGCTCGGCTCGCCGGTGCACCCCAACGACCACGTCAACGCCTCGCAGTCGTCCAACGACGTCTTCCCGTCGGCCATCCACGTGGCCGCGACGCGGGCGATCGTCCGCGACCTGATCCCCGCGCTGCAGCACCTCGAGGCCTCGCTCTCCCGCAAGGCCGAGGAGTTCGCCGAGGTCGTGAAGAGCGGCCGCACCCACCTGATGGACGCCACCCCGGTCACCCTCGGCCAGGAGTTCGGCGGGTACGCCGCGGCAGTGCGCTACGGCGTCGAGCGGCTGCAGGCGTCGCTGCCGCGGATCGGCGAGCTGCCGCTGGGCGGCACCGCGGTCGGCACGGGCATCAACACCCCGCCCGGGTTCGCCGCCGCGATCATCGAGCGGCTGGCCGCCGAGCTGGACCTGCCGCTGTCCGAGGCGCGCGACCACTTCGAGGCGCAGAGCTCGCGCGACGCCCTGGTCGAGGGCTCCGGCCAGCTGAAGACGATCGCCGTCGGCCTGGTGAAGATCGCCAACGACCTGCGCTGGATGGGTTCCGGCCCGCGCACCGGCCTGGCCGAGATCCAGCTGCCCGACCTGCAGCCCGGCAGCTCGATCATGCCGGGCAAGGTGAACCCGGTGATCCCGGAGGCGGTCATCCAGGTGGGCGCCCAGGTGATCGGGAACGACGCCGCGGTGACCTTCGCCGGCACCACCGGCGTCTTCGAGCTCAACGTCACGCTGCCGCTGATGGCCCGCAACGTCCTCGAGTCCATCCGGCTGCTGGCCAACGTCAGCCGGATCCTGGCCGACCGCTGCGTCGACGGGATCGTCGCCAACGTCGACCGGTGCCGGGAGTACGCCGAGTCCTCGCCGTCCATCGTGACGCCGCTGAACAAGTACATCGGCTACGAGGAGGCGGCCAAGGTCGCCAAGCAGTCGCTGGCCGAGCAGAAGACGATCCGCCAGGTCGTGGTGGAGCGGGGCTTCGTCGAGCAGGGCAAGCTCACCGAGCAGCAGCTCGACGAGGCCCTCGACGTCCTCTCGATGACCCACCCGTGACGTCCGGCCGGGGCGTCTCCGGCAACGGATCCGCCCCGCTGATGGACGGGGGCGTGGTGCTACCCCCGGGAACATGAGTAGCGTCCCGAGTGATGAGCGAGACAGCGAGCGCACCCGCGGCCGGCAACGGCGACGTGGCCCTGCGCTATCCCGGTGGAGAACTGCCCCTGCGCGTGGTACCCGCCACGGAGGGGTCCGACGGACTCGACACGAGCAAGCTGCTGTCGACGACCGGACAGGTCGCGCTGGACATCGGCTTCGTCAACACCGCCGCGTGCACCTCGGCGATCACCTACATCGACGGTGACGCCGGGATCCTGCGCTACCGCGGCTATCCGATCGACCAGCTCGCCGGCAAGGCCAGCTTCGTCGAGGTCAGTTACCTGCTGATCTACGGCGAGCTGCCGACCGCCGACCAGCTGGCCGAGTTCGACGCCCGGCTGCGGCGGCACACGCTGCTGCACGAGGACCTCAAGCAGTTCTTCAGGGGTTTCCCCCGCGACGCGCACCCCATGCCGGTGCTCTCCTCCGCGGTCAGCGCCCTGTCGACCTTCTACCAGGACTCCCTCGACCCGTTCGACGAGCGGCACGTCGAGATCTCCACGGTGCGGCTGCTGGCCAAGTTGCCCACCATCGCCGCTTACGCGTACAAGAAGTCGGCGGGACAGCCGTTCCTCTACCCCGACAACTCGCTGGGCCTGACCGACAACTTCCTCCGGATGACCTTCGGCTTCCCCGCCGAGCCCTACGAGGTCGACCCGGACCTGGCCGCGGCGCTGGACATGCTGTTCGTGCTGCACGCCGACCACGAGCAGAACTGCTCGACGTCGACGGTGCGGCTGGTGGGCTCCTCCCAGGCCAACCTGTTCGCCTCCATCTCGGCCGGCATCAACGCGTTGTTCGGCCCGCTGCACGGTGGGGCGAACCAGTCGGTGCTGGAGATGCTCGAGTCCATCCAGCGCGAGGGCGGCGACATCCCGTCGTTCGTGAACCGGGTCAAGAACAGGGAGCCCGGCGTCAAGCTGATGGGCTTCGGGCACCGGGTCTACAAGAACTACGACCCCCGGGCGGCGATCGTGAAGCAGACCGCCGACACCGTGCTCGACAAGCTCGGCGGCGACAACGAGCTGCTGGACCTGGCCCGCCAGCTCGAGGAGATCGCGCTCTCCGACGACTACTTCGTCGAGCGCAAGCTCTACCCGAACGTCGACTTCTACACCGGGCTTATCTACCGGGCGATGGGCTTCCCGACACGGATGTTCACCGTGCTCTTCGCCCTCGGCCGGCTGCCCGGCTGGATCGCCCAGTGGCGCGAGATGATCAACGACCCGGCCACCAAGATCGGCCGACCGCGGCAGGTCTACACCGGGGCCACCGAGCGCCAATTCGTGCCGGTCGGCGACCGCTGATCCCGGCCCTGCAGGAGGGCCCGGCACCGACGGCCCTCCTGCAGGGTCCCGCCGCGAGCCTGCGAACGGTGGGGGCAGGAGGGTCCGTTCTGCCGTCGTCCGCCCCGGACGACGGGACCTCGGCGTCTCCGGCAGCATGGGTCCCGCCACGTCCGTCCGCGCGACCGCTCCGGGAGGGAGTCCCGTGTCCGAGTCCCCCTCCGAGGACGACCTGGTGCTGCCGCCCGTGCCGTTGGCGACGGGGGGCGTGGTCCAGGTCGACGGCACCGGCCGCCGGGTGAGCCAGATGGAGCTGGTCGTCTCCACCGAGGACGGCGCGGAGCTGCGCATCCCGCTCGAGCACCACCACGGCGCCTGGTGGCCGCCGACCGAGCGCACCGCACCCCCGGCGGGCGTGTCCGCCGATCGGGTGCCACCTGCGGATCACCCTCACCCGGAGGGGTGAGACCCCCTCCCCCCTCCCTCCGGGCGCCCCCGGCACCCGTCGATACGAGGTCTGAACGCACCGCGGAACACCGCGGCGCCGGCCACGTACGACGAGACCGCCCGGGGGACCCGCAGTGCCCGCACCACGCACGTCGGTCCGCACCGCCGCTGCCCGTCCCGTCCGGACCACCACTGCCCGGACCACCACTGCCCGGACCACCACCGCCCGCCCCCGCACCGCCGGCGTCCGCGCCGCCACCCAGCGCCCGCCGCTCACCGCGCAGGAGGCCCAGGCGCTGCGCGCCGTGCTGGCCGCCCGCGCCGCCGCGACCCTGGACCACACGAACGAGCCGTCCCGCCGCGTCTCCACCGGCCGGCCCTCCTCGGGACGCCGTCCGGCTCCCGGCACCCGGGCGCGCACCAGCCGGAAGCGCCGCCCGGCATCCGCCCGGCGGGCTCCGCTCCGCCGCTGGCTGCCCACCGCCGACGGCCGCCGCTGGCGGGTGCGGCTGTCCCTGGCCGCCCTCGGTCTCGTGCTGCCCGTGCTCGCCGGCCTGATGGCTCCCGGGACCCAGGCGACCAGCACCGCGGCCGAGCCGACCGACGCGACCGGTCTCGCCCTCGCGGCGCAGGGTTCGCTGCTCGACGCCGCGACCCGCTACCGCACCCTCGAGCGGGACCTCGCCGCCCGGCACGCCGAGCTGGCGTCGGCCCGTGCCGCCGAGCAGTCCGCGCAGCAGCAGGTGACGGCCGCGCGTACGACGGTCGGCACCGGCGCTGCTGACCTGTACCGGGCGTCGGCCGAGGCGCGGCACCCGCTGCTGCAGCTCGACGTCCGGGCGGCCGGCGCCACCGCCGACGTCCTCCACGGAACCGCGCTCGCCGAGCGGGCCGCGCAGCAACTCGAGGTCGACGTCGTGCAGGCCGAGCGCGGCGCGGTCGACCTGACCCTCGCCACCCGCCGCGTGGCGGTGGCCGAGGCCGCCCTCGGGACCGTGCAGGCGCAGGCCGCCGCCGTCCTGGACGAGGTGCGCGCCGAGGTGGGCGGACTGCGGACCGACGTCGCTGCCCAGCTAGCCGCGCTCGGCACCGCCCGGGCCGCGGCGGCGCAGCAGGACGCCAACCAGGCGGCGCTGCGCCGCTGGCAGGAGCACCTCGGCGTGCTGGCGGTCGCCGGCATCGAGTCGCCGACGGCGGCCGACCTCGCCGACCCCACGGCGCTGCCGGCCGGCCTCTCCCCCGCGCTGGACGGTGCGGGGCAGCCGATCCCGGGCGTCGCCTGGGCCGTGGCGGGCAACCGACCGGTCACCGTGCTGCCGGCCGAGACGGTGGTCGCGGTGAGCTCCGCGCTGGCCCAGGTCGGCAAGCCCTACGTGCCCGGCGGCACCGGCCCGGACGCCTACGACTGCGGCGGCCTGGCGGCTGCCTCCTGGCTGCTGGCCGGGTACGCGATCCCGACCGACGCCGGCGACCAGTGGACGCACGGCGCCGCCGTTCCGCTGTCGCAGCTGCAGATCGGCGACCTCGTCCTCGCCGACGGCGGGATCGACGTGGGCGTCTACGTGGGTGAGGGTCAGGTCGTGGCCGCGTCGGCCGCCGGCTACCAGGTCGGCGTCCACCCGGTCGGCGACGCGTCCGCCGCCGTGCGGGTCACCCTGCCCGCCCCGGCGCAACCGAACGCCGCACTGCCGGCCGGTACCGCCGGCCGCGGCGCCTGTGGCGCGCCGCCGGCGCCGGTCGGCCCGGTCAGCCCGGCCTGGGGCGGCTGGTCGAACGGCACCATCCCCGCGACCGCGCTGTGCTCGATCACCCGGGGCCACGCCCTGCGCTGCGACGCCGCTGCCGGCTACGCGGCCCTGGCCGACGCCTACCGCACGGCGTTCGGCGGCCCGCTGTGCATCACGGACTCCTACCGGTCGTTGGGTGCGCAGGTCACCGCCTTCCGCGCCAAGCCGGCGCTCGCCGCGGTGCCCGGGACGTCGAACCACGGGTGGGCCCTGGCGGTCGACCTGTGCGGCGGCATCAACATCGCGGGCACCGTGCAGTCGGCGTGGATGGCGGCCAACGCCGGTCGGTTCGGCTTCGTGCAGCCGGACTGGGCCCGGCAGGGCGGCGAGAAGCCGGAGCCCTGGCACTGGGAGTTCGGCCACCTGGCCTGAACCGGCGGTTGCGGCGGGCCATGATCAGGTGACCTGATCCCAGCGTGTCCTCCCCTACCGCGGAACGCGAGGGAGGACGCGCGATGATCAGGTCAGCTGATCATCGCGGCGCGGAAGCTCAGATCCAGCGCAGGCGGGCGAGCTGCCGCCAGGGCAGTCGCTGGCACGCCTCGCCGGTCTCCCCGGCGAGCCGCGCGGCCACGCCGGCGTCGGCGCAGGCCAGCGGCGAGGAGGGCGTGACGACGACGTGCGGGTCGTGCAGGTCGAGCCCGGCCGCGGCGATGCGGTCGAGCAGCAGCCCGGGGGCGACGAGGACGGCGGAGGCGAGCAGCGGCACCTCGGGGTGCGCCCACAGCGCCACCGGGCCCTCCACCCGCAGGGAGCCCCCGACCGCGGCGGCCCGCTCTCCGGCGACTGCGCGCACCCGGTCCACGGCGCGCCGGTCCAGCGCGGCCGACGGCGTCCACGGCAGTGCCCGGTCGCCGCGGCGGACGACGACCCGCCAGCCGACGGCGGTCTCGGTCCGGTCGGTCCAGTCGAGCACCGCGACGCCGTCCTCGGCGGCCACCGCGTCGGGAACAGGGCGGTCGTGCACCCAGGCCGTCAGCGCGGCCGCCAGCTCCTCGGGCGTCGAGCCGACGCGGGCGTCGGTCATGTCCTCGGCCAGGTCGCGCAACGGTGTGCGCACCCGCCGCTCGTGCTCCTCGAGAACCACGACGGGACCGTCGACCCGGTCCTCGACCAGGGAGATCTGCAGCCGCCCGGTCTCCAGCGGGGGCAGCACCTCCTCGGCGACCCGGCGCAGGTCGGCCACGCTGACGGGCACGGACCGCAGCCGCTGCAGCAACCCGGCGGCGCCGAACAGGCCGCCGCTCACGGACGGTCCTGGCACAGCGCGGTGCGCAGCCTCGGCGCGAGCTCGGGCAGGGTCAGCACGCTGGTCAGCTCCCGGGCGGAGAGCCGCACGGGCAGCACGTCGGCGCCCCAGCCGGTCACCCGGCGCACCCGCGCCGCCGAGCCCGGCCACATGGCCTCGCGGGCCGTGGCCACGTGCAGCTCGGTGAGCACGTCGGAGAGGTGGATGGCGGCCACCGGGTGCACCTCTTCGTCCTCCAGGGCACAGCGCACGAGCGCGCTCAGCTCCTCCCGCTCGGCGGCGGTCAGCCAGTGCGGGACCAGGACGTCGGGCGCGGGTCCGCCCGGGGCGAGGGCGCTCACCACGCACCCGCGGCGGCCGGGACGAGCGCCGCACCGCGGCTGCGGCGGGCTCCCGTGCGCTCTCTCACGACCTGGATATCGGCAGGCCGGAGCCGCGATGGACCCGTATCACGGCTGTTTCCCGCAGCTGGAACCGGTCAGTCGGCCAGCTCGGTCAGCCGCTGCTTGAGCGCGCGCTCGACCCGGTCGGCGTGCACGTTCATGTTCCGCACGGAGGTGCCCAGGTCGGCCGAGAGCTGCGTCTTGGTCCGGCCGCCCCAGGTGGTCAGGTACCAGGTCGCCCAGCCCAGGACGTTGGGCTGACCCGCCCGCTGGTCCGGCCGCGCGTCCGGGTCCGGCGCGCACGCCGCCGTCAGCGCGTGCGACAGCAGGGTCTGCTCCGCCTCACCCATGATCTCGTCCGGCGCCTCGTGCGCGTCCGGCAGCATGATCTCGGTCGCGTCCGGTCCGACGCCGTCCAGGGACTGCAGGTTGCGCAGCCCGTTGAGCGTGGCCACCGTCTGCGAGTTGCGCCGCAGCGTCGCGACGCTCTGCCCCATGTACGCGGCCAGCTCCTTCTCGCTGGGCCGCCGCTGGTGCTCGGCGAGGAACGCCGCGACCGCTTTCTGCTGCTTGTTCTCGGTGTCGGCGGCGGTGCGGCCGTGGGCGTTGCGGCCCAGGTCGTGCACCCACTTCGACAGCTGGGTGGCGAGGAAGGCGCCGAACGGGACGCCCTTGCCCTCGTCGAACTGCCCGACCGCCTTGAGGATCCACTCGCTGACCTGCTGGGTGAGGTCGTCGGGGTCGGGCACGTGCAGGCGCAGGGTGCTCGAGTTCCGCTGCAGCCGCTTGAGGCTGACCGGGAGGTAGTGCCGGCAGAGCTCGTCGAGGAACGCCGGCGGCAGGTCCCGCGGCGCCCGGCGACGGACGTCGGTCTCCGCCCGCAGCCCGACGGTCGCCGTCCCGTGCCGGGCGCACCACGCCTTGACCCACTCGGCGAGCACGGAGGCGGTGCCGCAGGCGCCGTCGACGCGGTACAGGCCCTCGCCCTCGTCGTAGCTGACCGTTCCGCCGTCGGGCAGCTCGCGGCGGAACTCCTCGAGCGGCAGCTCGCGGTCGGTCCGGAAGTGCACCCGGTCGCGCGGCGTGATGGGCGCGAGGACCCAGCCCTCGGCCTCGGGGATGCCGCCGAAGACCAGCGGCTCACGGCCGCGGGCGGCGCGGGTGTCGTCGACGGGGGTGGGGGTGGAGTGGTTCACCGGAACTCCTCGGCGCTGTGGGGAAGACGGCGCGGTGCGGTCGACGTGACCGCGACGGATGGCGGGGGTGGCCCCGTTCAGAGGCTCGCCGCGAGCGTGCGAGCGGTGAGGGGGACGGGGTCCTCCTCGTGCTCGACCCGAGCGGACGAACGGGGCGCGGGGACGACGAGCTCGGTCGCCGGGCCGGCCGCGAGGCCGGCCACGAGGTCGGCGGCCGCGGCGCGCTCGGCCTCGCCCGGCTCCACGGTGTAGACCGGCATGTGGTCGTACAGCGTGGTGAACACCGAGCTGACGAACGCGTAGGCGGCCTGCGCCTGCGGCGAGAAACGGGCGACGGCGGCCCGCGGGCCGAGCTCGACACCGACGGTCACGCGCACGACCCGGTCGTCCTTGCTCAGCCCGGTGAGGGTGACGGACACCGCGGGGTGCGCGCCGGCCAGCTCGGCCAGCGCCGCGAGGCACCGGCGGGTGGACCCGCGGCGCGGCCGCAGCTGCACGTGCACGACGACGGTGTCGGGCTCCGCGCCGGAGCCGATGACCGTGGCGACCTGGTCGCCGGACTCGGTGGTAACGGTGTGCTGCATCGTGATTGCCCCCTGTGACGTGCTTGGGGCAACTCTCGCGCATCTCCGACCCGGCGACCGCCACAACTCTCGCTGTGCCATACGCAATGTCAGGGCATCTCTTCGGCAGGTCTTGCCTGTGTCGATCGATGCCCGAACCCATCCGGTGCGGTGCTGGGCAGGAATTCACAAGGACCGAGGGGGTCACCCCGGTCAGTTCTGTCAGCCGGCGGAGCCCTCCGTGACCTGGCCGTGACCGACCGGGGCGGCGACCGGCTCGGCGGCCGGCTGCTGCGCGGCGGTTGCGGACTCCTCGGCGGCTGTGGGGGCGAAGGCGGCCAGCGCGCCGAGCGTGTCGGCGGTGACCTGAGCCGCCAGCAGGTTGGCCTCGGCGATCTGCCGGTAGACCTCCTCGCGGTGGATCGTCACCTCCCGCGGGGCCTTGAAACCGAGACGGACGGTGCCGCCGCGGACCTCGACGACGTGGACCTCGATGTCGTCGCCGATGCGGATGGTCTCGCCAACGCTGCGGGTGAGAGTGAGCACGGGTACCCCTCCATGGGTGTGTGGTGGCCGTCCTTGGCGGATGGGCGGGCAGCTCGTCGCTGCGCGCCGGGTGGCGGACTCGCGTCCACCGGTTCAGTTATCGGCGCAGGGGACGCCGGATGGGATGGGATCCGTCGAGCAGCACGACCTGGCTGGACCGCCAGTTGGCCGGGTTGACCACCAGCGGGGCCCGCAGGTTGGCCGTGGCCGCGGCCGGCCCCTCGGCCGGCACCGTCACCAGGCAGTACAGACGCGCCTGCGTGGGGTCGTCGAGCTCCAGGTCGGCGCACACCGCGGGGGGCAGCGCGGGTGCGTAGTCCGGGAAGTACCGGCCCGGGTCGATGGCGAGGAAGCGCGGACCCTCCGGCGCCATCGACTGCAGCCAGAACAGCCGGCCGTCCCCGTCGGCGGTGACCAGCACGTAGTCGCGGTGACCCGGGAACCCGGGCAGCGCCTCGGTCATCGACAGCAGGGGCAGGGTCGCGACGGCGGAGAGCGTCATCGCAGGAAGTCCACGAGCGTTGGCTGGATGACCTTGGCGGTGGCCTGCAGCGCCGCCTTGTAGCCGACCTCGGCCTGGCTGAGCTCCATGATCGTCCTGGCCAGGTCGATGTCCTCGACGTCCACGAGCTGGGAGGCCAGGGTCAGCTGCATGTCGGTGTTCACCTGGCCGGCGGCCTGCATCCGGGCCGAGCGGGCACCGACGGAGGAAGCGGCGCCGAGCAGCCGGTCGATCGCCACGTCGAGCTCCGCCAGGTCGTCCGACAGCGCGCCGGGGTTGCCCTGCACGTCAGCGGCGATCCGCCCGATGAGCGCGAACAGGCCGTCGGGGCCCGTGCCGAACGCCTCGGGGCCGGTGACGTCGATGCGGACCCGGTCGGCGTTCGACACGCGCCGGGTGATCCCCTCCCCCACGGGCGGCGCGCCGACGTAGCTGCCGTCGGCGTCGTACGCGGCCGAGCCCTGGGTCACGCCGCCGAACAGGGCGCGGTCGTTGATGCTCGAGTTCGCCACCCCCAGCAGGCTCTCGCGCAGCGCCGCCACCTCCACGGAGACGGCCTGCTGCGCGCTGGTCGAGGTGGCACCGGTGTTCAGCGCCTGCACGGTCAGCGCCCGGACCCGCTGGACCTGGTCGAGCGCCGTCGTCAGCGCGGTGTCGGTCGCGTCGAGCCAGCTCTGCCCGTCGGAGATGTTCTTCGCGAACTGCTCGACGGCGCTCTGGTCCTGACGGATCTGCAGAGCCTTGTTGGTGCCGGTCGGCGAGTCCGACGGCGAGCTGATCAGCTTTCCGGAGGTCAACTGCTGCTGCAGCTTCGCCACGGACGAGAGGTTGCTGTTCAGGCCGAGGAGCGCGGTCTGCGTGACGGCCCGGTGGGTGATCCGCATCAGGTCACCGCCCCACGACGCCGGTGCGGTTGATCAGGGTGTCCAGTGCCTCGTCGATGGCGGTCACCATGCGGGCGGCGGCGCTGTAGGCGTGCTGGAAGGACAGCATGTTGGTCATCTCCTCGTCGAGGTTGACGCCGGACACGGACTCGCGGGCGGCGTCCACCTGGGTGGAGATCACCTTCTGCACCTCGACGTCGCGGGCCGCGACAGAGGCCTCGACGCCGAGCGCGACGACCAGCGCCCGGTAGGTGGCGTCGACGCCACCGGCCTCGAGGCTGAGGTCGAAGAACGCGTCGGCGTTGCCACCGTCCGCCGAGGGTGCGCCGAGGACGCCGGGGGCGGTCGCCGCCGCGGCGATGAGCTCGGGCCTGGTGACGCGGACCCTGATGTTGCCGGCGTCGACGTTGGCCAGGTCCACGACGGGGTTGCCCGAGCCGTCGTCCATGAGCGGCTGGGCCGCCCCCGACGCGCCGGAGACGTCGTAGCCCTGGGCCTGGACCGCGTTGATCTTGCCCACCAGGTCGCGGGCGAGCCCGTCGAGCGCGTTCCGGTAGCTCGGCAGGGTCGTCGACAGCACGGCCACCTGGCCGCCGGCGGTGCCGCCGACCGCGAGGGTCGTCCCGCCCGGGGCCGTCACCAGCCGCGGGTCGTTGCCGGCGCCGACACCGTCCGGGTCGTCGACGCCGGCGACGCGCAGCCCCAGCGCGGAGCCGCCGGCGACGAGCGTCGTACCGCCGACGAGGACGTCGACCATGCCGTCCGACGCCGCCACGGACGTGGCGCCGACCTTCTCGGCCAGCTGCACGACCAGCAGGTCCCGGCGGTCGGAGAGCTCGTTGGTGGGCAGCCCCGACCGGGTGGCCTGGCGGATCTGGGTGTTGAGGTTCGCGATGGACGACGCCGTCGTGCTCACCTCGGCGGCGAGCGCCACGACGTTGTCGCGGGTCTGCTCCCACTGCTGGTCGAGGGTGGCCCGCGTGGTCCGCATGCCCGAGGCCAGGATGTCCAGCCGCTCCAGCACCTGGCTGCGCACCGCCGGCTCGGTCGGGTCCTGGGCGTTGGCCAGGGCGCTGAAGCCCGCCCACACGTCGTCCAGCATGCTGCGGATGCCGGTCTCCCCCGGCTCGCGGAAGGCGGCCTCGACCTGGGCCAGCGCCTCGTTACCGACGGTCAGCTGCGCGGTGCGCGCCGTCTCCACCTGGCCGCGCCGCTCCAGGAACACGTCGCGGATCCGGTTGACCTGGCTGGCGTCCACGCCGTTGCCGACCGGACTGCTCACCGAGTGGATCGCGGGGACGGCAGTGCCCCCCATGGCGCGCAGCTCGACCCGCTGCCGCGAGTAGCCGTCGGTGTTGATGTTGGCGATGTTCTGGCCGGTGACGTCCAGCCCGCGTTGCGACGCCCACAGCGCCGTCCGGGCCGTGTTCAGCCCGCCGAAGGTGGAACTCACTTGTACTCCTCGCTGACGCTCGTCGTCCGCGTTCGCGGCACGCCGGCTCCCCGCTGTGACCTCGCGAGCCCGGTCACAGAGCACCGTCCAGGGTGACCGCGCGGTGCGCGCGCTGGTCGCTGCGCCCGGTCGCCCCGTAGGTGCCGGCCGACGGCGCCTTGACCGACAGCAACGCGTCGCCGAAGGCGGCGAGACCGCCCTCGATCAGCTCGCGGTTGGCGTCGGACAGGCCGCGCAGTTCCGTCACGAGCACCAACAGCGTCTCGTGGTGCTTGGCGTACAGGTCGTTCCACGGGGCCGGGGCGGCCTCGGCGAGCTTGCGCAGCGACGGGTTCACGCCCACGCCCAGCCGCTCGGCGATGACCTCGGTGGCCGCCGCACGCTCCACCTCGATGGTGCGCAGCTGGTCGAGCACGACCTCGATCTCGTGCGCGATGCGTGACAGCCAGCGGGTCTTGCCCGTGACGATCAGGTACTGCTTCTCCTCCGCCTTGAACAGCAGCAGGTCCAGCAGCTCCTGCTCGCGCCACAGCAACGTCGACAGGTGCTGGTAGTCCACGCCCCTCACCGTCCCTCCGTACTCCCCGGGGCAGGCGTCGGTGCTGCCCGCGGGTTCTCAGGAGCAGCTTCGGCACCATCCGGGGGGCCTTGAGCCGAGGTGCTCAAGTCGGGACGCGTCCGTGCCGATCAGGGGGTGCCATCGGGGCCCGAGGCTGCCGAGAAGGGGGACGTGAGCCCATCGCGTGCACAGGCGACCCTGCGGTCCAGTGCCTCAGCCTCGCGCCTCCCCGTCGCCCCGGACGCCGGCCCCCCCGCCCGGCCACGCGCGGCCCGGGACACCTCGGCCCGGGACACCTCGACCCGCGACACCTCGACCCGCGACACCTCGACCCGCGACACCTCGACCCGCGACACCTCGACCCGCGACACCTCGACCCGGGACACCTCGACCCGGGACGTCGACGCCCTGGTGACCGAGCACCTGCCGCTGGCCGCCTTCGCGGTCAACGCGGTCGCGTCGCGCATCTCGCTGCCCGCGCACGTCAGCCGCGAGGACCTGCTGTCCTGCGCGCGCGTGGCGCTGGTCGAGGTCGCCCGGCGCTTCGACCCGTCCGCGGGGGCGTCGTTCGCCACGTACGCCCTGGCCCGGCTGCAGGGCGCCGTCCTCGACGAGTTGCGCTCCGGTGACTGGGCCAGCCGCTCCGTGCGGGCTGCCGCCCGGCGCACCGACGCGGCGGCCGACGCGCTGGCCATCCAGCTGGGCCGCCCGCCGACGCGCGGGGAGCTCGCCGCCAGCCTCGGCATGGCCACCAGTGACCTCGACTCCCTCCAGGTCGACGTCCACCGGGCGGTCATGGTGAGCATCGACGCCGAGACCGGTCCGGACGGCACCTCGCTCGACCTGCCCGACACGGGGGAGTCGCCGGAGCGGGCACTGCTGCGCAGCGAACGGTCCCGGTACCTGCACGAGGCGATCCGCCAGCTGCCCGACCGGCTCGACGAGGTCGTGGAGCGCAACTTCTTCGGAGGCGAGTCCCTCACCGACATCGCCGCCGACCTCGGCGTCACCCTCTCCCGCGTCTCGCAGATGCGCGCCCGCGCGCTCACCCTGCTGCACGCGGCGATGAGCGAGGTGTGGGAGGGCAAGGCCGTGCCGGCCGACGGCGGGGTGCGCGCCCGCAACCAGCAGCGCTCCTACGTCGACCGGGTGGCCGGCCGCAACGCCCCGCCGGCTGCGGCCCCGCCGCTCCCCCACTCGCGTCCCGTGACCGTTCCGCCGCACCGCAACCCGTGGGTGACGGCGACCGGCCGGAGCGCCTGAGCCCGGCCGGCCCGACCGACCGACCGACCGACCGCCGAGAGGGGACCACAGCAGACATGAGGTACTTCAACCTCACCCACCGGACCAGCGACTGGACGGTGCCCGCGTTCATGGAGCGGGTCTCCACGGTGCCCGTCGGCGAGGGCGTGACCGACCTCAGCGAGCGGTACCCCCACCTCCGCGACCGAGGTCCGGAGCTCAGTGAGTACGCCACCCTCTTCGCGATCCGACGCCTGCTCCAGGAGTCCTGGCCGGACGGCACCGCGCCGGAGGACGAGCCCATGGTGGGCATCTCCCACTACCGTCGCTACGCGGTCACCGAGCCCGTGGGCAAGCCCTCGTTCGTCTACGGCCTGGTGACCGCTGAGGAGTTCGAGCAGCTCCCGAACCAGCTCTTCGTCCCCCCGCCGAAGACGATCCTGATGCCGGCCCCGTTCGACCTCGGCATGCCGGTCGTCACCCAGTACGGCGTCGCACACGTGACCCGCGACCTGCTGCACTTCATGGGCATCGCCGTCGACCTCGGGGTCGTCGACGGCCGCGCCGTCAGCCACTTCCTGGGCCAGAACGTCATGATCGCCGCGCCGACCACCGGGGTCTTCCCGGCGGAGTGGCTCGTGCTGGTGCTCGAGGCGCTGGAGAGCGTGGTCGACGCGTTCGAGGCGACGGTCGCCGTTCCTCACGAGGGTTATCAGCGACGGGCTCTCGGCTTCTGTTGCGAGCGCCTGCACTCCCTGCTGACCGCCTCGCTGGTCGCCCGCTGGCCGGAGGACAAGCTCATCGCCACCCGCCCCGTCGTGGTGAGCGAGGAGGAGACCTACACCGACGGCGGCTGACGGGCCGGCCGCGCGGGTCAGGCCATCTGTGCGAGGACGGCGGCCAGTCCCTCGCGGAGGTCGACCGACGGCCGCCAGTCCGGCAGCGGCGGCGAGTACCGCCACGGCACCATCATCTCCCGCGGCCGGTAGGGACGGGCGCCCCACTGGACCGGCACCGCGGCGCCCAGCAGGTCGCCGACCAGCGCCACGAACTCCCGCAACGGCAGGGCCGTCCCGCTGACGGAGTAGGCCGGAGCGTCCGGGCCCGCCAGGTCGGGAGCCCGGAGCAGCGCCGACACCACGTCCGCGACGTGGGTGAGGTCGATCCACTGCTCCCCCGGCGAGAGGGACAGCAGCTCAGCGGTCCGGTGCGCCCGTACCAGCAGCTGGAGGAGCTTGGTCCGCCGGTCGTCGGGGCCGTAGGTGTCCGACAGTTCCAGGGTGACCACCCGAAGGGGCGTGCACTCGGCATAGAACTGCAGCACGTCGGCGAACGCCTGCTTGGTGGCCGCGTACAGGGAGGTGGGACCGTAGCGCCGGCTCTCGTGGTGCTGCCAGATGGTGCCGACGTTGACGAACGTGGCCCCGCGCTGCGCCGACAGGGCCTCGGCCAGCAGCGTCCCGAGCGTGAGGTTGGCGGCGATCAGCGGGTGGATGTCGGCGAGGTCGTGCACGCCCACGAAGTGGGTCGCGAGGTGGAAGCAGGTCCCAGGGGCGAACGCCTGGACGGCGTCGGTGAACGCCGCGGCCCCGGCGTCCGCGTGGAGGAGCGCAGTCCGGGGCAGGAGGTCCTCGGGCACCCGGGACGTCGACCGGGCGACGAGGGCGACCTCCCAGCCGTCGGCGAGGAGCCGACGGACGAGGTGCGGGGCGATGAACCCGCTCGCCCCGGTGACCAGTGCGCGCCGGTTCATGCCGTGAAGGGCGTGCGGTACTCGCCGAGCGGGGGGAGTTCCGCGTCGCGGGTCGAGACGACGGGGGCGTCGACCGGCCAGTCGACGCCGGCCGAGTCCCACCGGATCCCGCCGTCCGTGCCCGGCGCGTACTCGGCGGTGGCGAGGTAGGCCATGGTCGCCTGCTCGGAGACCGCGGCGAAGCCGTGGGCCAGGCCGACCGGGACGTAGAGCAGCTGCCAGGTCTCGGCGGTCAACGAGAAGGAGGCGTGTCGCCCGTACGTGGGCGAGCCCGCACGCAGGTCGACGACCACGTCGAAGACCTCGCCGGCGACGCAGCACACGAGCTTGTCCTGGGCGGCCGGCGGCAGCTGGACGTGCAGGCCACGCACCACGCCTCGACGCGAGCGGCTGTAGAACTGCTCCGGGAAGTGCGTCGGCAACCCTCGGTCCGCGAACGCCGACTCCAGGTAGGTCTTGACCAGCACCCCCCGGTCGTCGGCGTGCACGGTGGGGACGACGAGGTGGCACCCGGCGATCCCGGTCTCCCGGAACTCCACGGTCAGGCGGCCTCGGCCACGCGGGTGGTCCGATCGGCGAAGGCCAGCACCTGCTCGAGCGACACGTTCCGGACCGGCTCGCCGGCGGCCGTGCGCCGGGCCCAGTCGACGGTCCAGGCCAACGTCTCGTCGAGGTCCAGCAGGTTCCGCCAGCCGAGCTGGGTTCCCGCCTTGGCGGCGTCCAACGTCAGCGTCCCCGTCTCGACGGGGTGGTCGGTCTGCCCGTCCTGCTGCCAGGGAGCGCTGCCCTCCCACAGCGCCGCGACCGTGGAGGCGACGGTGCCGACGGACACGGCACTGGACGGCGGCGGGCCGAAGTTGAACGCCTCGCCGGAGGCCCGGCCGTCCAGCAGGGCGTCGACCAGCACGAGATAGCCGTGCAGGCAGTCGAGGACGTGCTGCCACGGGCGGATCGCCCCGGGGTTGCGCAACTGCGGCCGGACCCCGGCGGAGAAGCCGGCGATGAGGTCGACCAGGAGCCGGTCGGCACACACGTCACCGCCGCCGACGACGTTGCCGGCTCGCGCGATCGCGGTGGGGACGGCGCCGGGTGTGCTGACCATCCACGACTGGGTGACGATGTCGGCCGCGGCCTTCGACGCCGAGTAGGGGTCCCGGCCGCCGAGCGGGTCGTCCTCGTGGTAGCCCCTCGCCTGGTCGACGTCCCGGTAGACCTTGTCCGTCGTCACCACGACCTGGGCGCGGACGCTGCCGGTGGCCTGGGCCGCCTCGAGGACGTTGTAGGTACCCAGCACGTTGGTCTCGATGGTGAACCGGGGCTCGCGGTAGGACTCGCGGACCAGTGGCTGCGCGGCGAGGTGCAGGACCACGTCCGGCGCGGTACGAGCGACTGCCTGGCGGACGGCGTCCGCGTCGCGGACGTCGGCGCGCACGTCGCGAGCCACGAGCTCGGCGACCCGCGCCCGCTCGTAGAGCGACCCGGGCGCCGGGTCCAGGGCCAGACCGTGCACCTCGTGCCCCTGGGCCACGAGTCCGAGGACCAACCAGGCTCCCTTGAACCCGGTGTGCCCGGTGACGAGGAAGCGCACGTCAGGCCTTCCCGGCGCGGTCGCGCAGGTAACCGGTGAGGGTCTCGGCGACGTACTCGAGCATCGGCTCGGTGAGCCCCGGGTACACGCCGAGCCAGAACGAGCGGGTCATCACGACGTCGGAGGCGCGGAGGTCGCCCACCACGCGCGCCTCGATCCCCCGGTAGGCCGGTTGCCGCAGCAGATTGCCGGCGAAGACCAACCGAGTGCCGATCTTCTTGGCGTCCAGGTACCGCAGCAGGTCCTCGCGGTCGACCGGGTAGCCGGGTTCGAGGGTGATCGGGAAGCCGAACCACGAGGGCTGTGAGTGCTCCGTGGCACGCGGCAGGATCAACCCCTCCACGCCGTCGAGGAGCTTGTGCAGCAGCTCGAAGTTCTGGTTGCGCCGTTCGACGAACGTGTCGATCTTGCGCAGCTGGCTCACCCCGAGGGCGGCCTGCATGTCGGTGGCCTTGAGGTTGTAACCGATGTGGCTGTACGTGTACTTGTGGTCGTACCCCTCCGGGAGGTCCCCCAGCTGCCACTGGAAGCGCTTGCCGCAGGTGTCGTCCTTGCCCGTCTCGCAGTAGCAGTCCCGTCCCCAGTCCCGGAAGGACTCCACCTGTCGCCGGATCAGGGGCGACTTGGTGAAGACCGCACCGCCCTCCCCCGTCGTGATGTGGTGGGCGGGGTAGAACGACACCGTCGCGGTGTCCCCGAAGCTGCCCGTGCGCCGGCCCCGGTAGGTCGAGCCCAGGGCGTCGCAGCTGTCCTCCACCAGCCACAGGTCGTGCTCGCGGCAGAGTTCGGTGACGGTGTCGAGGTCGAACGGGTTGCCCAGCGTGTGCGCCATCATGATCGCCCGGGTGCGGGGACCGACGGCCTCACGCAGCTGCTCGGCGACGGCGTCGTAGGTGCCGATCTCGACGTCGACGAAGACCGGCTCGAGCCCGTTTTGCAGGATCGGGTTGACGGTGGTGGGGAACCCCGCGGCCACGGTGAGCACCTCGTCACCGGGACGCAGCCGGCGGAGCCCGATCTTGGGGCTGGTGAGCGCGGACAGCGCCGCCAGGTTGGCCGAGGAGCCGCTGTTGACGAACGTCGCCGACCGGGCGCCGACGTACTGCGCGAGAGCACGCTGGAACTCCGCCGTGAACCGGCCCGAGGTCAGCCACCCGTCGAGGGACGAGTCGACCAGGGAGGCGATGTCCTCGGCATCGAGCACCTTGCCCGACACGGGGATGGTGGTCTCGCCCGGCACGAAGGGCGCCGGGGCGAGGGACCCCTGCGCGTAGCCGCGCACCGCGGCCAGGATGTCGTCTCTGCTCACGGGTGCGTCGACGCTCAACGTTCTCCTCGGGTTCGGGGTGGCCCGCCGGCACGCGTGGCCGGCGACCGCGGTGCAGGAGGTCCTGCGCCGGGGGCGATGCGACTCGACCTCGAGCGCAGCTGGGACGAGCGGACTCGTGCCGCAGCGTGATGGTTCGCCCACTCACGATAACGGGAGTTCCCCGGCAACCCGCGACCCGGCGAGAACCCAGGGGCTGCCGTGACCAGCGGGACGCAGGCAGCGGCACGAGGCGCCGACGCGGCGGGGCGTACGGCCGGGAGCCAGGAGTCCCGTCCCGCGTCGGTACGTTGCGTCGCGAGGGCTCACCGCCCCTGTGACGGGTCCGCCGCGGTCGGCACACGACGCGGCCCCGCGCTCTCCTCAGTCACACCCTCGGGAAGAGGTGTCCACGTCATGAAGGTCGTGCTGCTCGCCGGCGGCTTGGGAACCCGGCTCAGGGAGGAGACGGAGTTCCGACCGAAGCCCATGGTCGAGATCGGCGGCAAGCCGGTGCTCTGGCACCTGATGAAGATCTTCGCGTCCCACGGACTGACCGACTTCGTGATCTGCGCGGGGTACAAGGGCGAGCACATCAAGGAGTACTTCCTCAACTACGCCGCCCACAACAACGACTTCACGGTCAACCTGGGCCGCCCGGAGGAGATCGTCTTCCACGACGCCCACCACGAGAGCGACTGGACGGTCACGGTCGCCGACACCGGGCCGACCACCATGACCGCAGGCCGCGTGGCGCGCATCGAGCGGTTCGTGCGGGGCGAGCGTTTCCTCGTGACCTACGGTGACGGCCTGGCCGACATCGAGGTCCCCGCGCTGCTCGACTTCCACACCGGGCACGGACTCGAGGCGACGTTGACCACCGTCCGGCCGATGTCCCGCTTCGGCCTGGTCGACACCAGCGCGAGCGGGGTCGTGACCCGCTTCCGCGAGAAGCCGCAGATGGACGGTCGCGTCAACGCCGGCTTCTTCGTCTTCGAGCCCTCGGTCTTCCGGTTCCTGCGGGACAGCGACCACCTGATGCTCGAGCAGGAGCCCCTGACGGCGATCGCCGCAGAGGGCCAGCTGGCCGCCTACCGTCACGACGGGTTCTGGCAGCCGATGGACACCTCCCGTGAGCACGTCCTGCTCAACCAGCTCTGGGACGCAGGCAGGGCTCCGTGGGCGGTGTGGGACCGCTCCCCCGACCCCGGCGGGTCCACCGACATCCCCGCGCCCCGCTCCGAGCGGGAGCAGCCGGCCCCCGTGCACTGACCTGGCTGTACGACACCAGACGGCGGAGGGGGCAGGACCAGCTGGTCCTGCCCCCTCCGCCGTCGCTGCGGTCAGGCGCCGAGGCGGTCGGCGCGCGTCCGGATGTCGCGCGCCCGCCGCCACGCCGCGGCCCAGAGCTCGGCGGTGTGCTCGGTGAGGTGGCGCGCGAGCACCTGCTCGCGGTTGGCCGCGGCCTGCTCGCGACGCCAGTCGGCGTCCTCGATGGCGCGGGTGAGCGCCGTGGCCCAGTCCCGGGGCCGCTTGGCGCGACAGCCCAGACCGAGCCGCTCGTACTCCGCACTGGGTGAGCGGACGGCGAACACCCCGCGCGCGGAGTACTCCAGCACCTTCAGCCAGCTCTTGCAGTTGTTGAACGTGTCGATGCGCAGCGGCGCGACACCGATGTCGAACCGCTCCCCGATCGCCGCGGCATAACCGTCGACGTCCAGGATCCAGGGGATCTCCACCGGGTCCTCGGCCAGCCGCAGCAGCTCGCGCGCGTTCGCGCCCTGCCCCAGGATCGCGAACCGGCTCCGGCCCCGGGTCCGGTCCAGCGCCTGCGGCAGCCCGGTGCCCATCTCCTGCAGGTCGTACGGGTGGGTGCCGACCGTGCCGGTCCAGCCGATGGTGAGCACCTCGGGGTCCCGCTCGTAGGCCGGCGGCAGCTCGGCGATCCGGCGGGGGATCGCGTTCGGGACCAGCATCCCGTGGCCTCCCCTCCCGTACAGCGCGAGCAGGTTGGGGGTGGACACCGTCACGAGGTCGGCCTCCCGGACGCACGCCTCGGCGATCCGCCCGACACCCTTCCGGACGAGGGCGTCGTGCCCCTGGTGGCCGGGCGGGAGGGCGGTCAGGTGGTCGTCGACCTCGACGACCACGGCGACGCCCTGGGCCTGCAGCAGCCGCAGGCAGGCGAGCATCTCCCGGGTCTTGGGCAGCTGGAGGACGACGACGTCGGCGCCCTGGGCATCGACCTCCCGGACGACGAGGGGACCGGCCGGGTCGTCCGGGTCGGGGGCCATGATCGTCTTGAGGCCGTGCTGGACGGTCACCTCGATGCCGAGGCCGGCCTCGGTGACCGCCCGCGCGGGCTCGGCGATGCGGTGGAACAGCGAGCCGGTGAACATCGTGTGGGACAGGAGCACGTTCATGGCAGCAGACGTCCTCACGGCGCTCGGACGGCGAGCGCCAGGTGCGTCGCCCTGCGGGATTGCCGCACGGGCGGTGGGATCAGGGGCGGGGGGGTGGGGTCAGCGGACGCTCCACCCGTCGGCTCACCATCCCGGCCGGCACCGGTCCCCGCCGTCCACCTGCCGGGGACACGCCGCCCCGCACCCCGTGCGCCCCAGGCGCCAGTCCCGCCCCAACGGCCGTGGGTGACCCGTCCGGCGGGGATCTGCGAGAAACATCCGCGGTTCGCCTCAAGATCGGCTCACGAGCGGCCGTAGACCCCTGTGCAAGGCCGCAGCACGGATGCAGCGGTTATCAGGAACGACCCGATTCCAAGGAGGAACACCATGGGTCTGCGCGTCAACAACAACATCGCCGCGTTCAACGCCTACCGCAACCTGAACGTGACCGATGGTGCGATGGGCAAGTCGCTGGAGAAGCTGTCCAGCGGTCTGCGCATCAACCGGGCCGCCGACGACGCCGCCGGCCTGGCCATCTCGGAGGGCCTGCGGGCGCAGATCGGTGGCCTCAAGGTCGCCGTCCGCAACGCGCAGGACGGCATCTCGGTCGTCCAGACCGCTGAGGGTGCCCTCACCGAGACGCACTCGATCCTGCAGCGCATGCGCGACCTCGCGGTGCAGGCGGCCAACGACGGTGCCCTGACGGACACCGACAAGGCCAAGGCCAACGAGGAGTTCCAGGCGCTGCAGTCCGAGCTGGACGACATCGCCGACCTCACCACGTTCAACGGCACCAACCTGCTGAGCGGCGGCTACACGGGGACGTTCCAGGTCGGGTCGAACGCCGGCGAGACGCTGTCCGTCAGCATCTCGAGCATGGCGGCGTCGTCCCTGGGCGCCAGCGGGAGCATCTCGTCCCTGGCGACCGCCTCCGCGGCGATCTCGGCGGTCAACGACGCCATCGGCAAGGTCTCCGAGCAGCGCGCCAAGCTCGGTGCGGTGCAGAACCGGCTCGAGCACAAGATCAACAACCTGAACGCCACCGTCGAGAACCTGACCGCGTCGGAGAGCCGCATCCGCGACACCGACATGGCCCAGGAGATGGTGTCCTTCACCCGGTCGCAGATCCTGTCGCAGGCCGGTACGGCGATGCTGGCCCAGGCGAACCAGAGCTCGCAGGGCGTCCTGCAGCTCCTCCGGTGACCTCGGTCCCTGAGCGCCTGAACCGCTAGCACCACCCGGTGAGGGGGGAGGCCCAGCCTCCCCCCTCACTGGCGTCCCCACCCCTGACCCCGCCTGGAGGAACCCATGGTCAGCCTGAGCGTCGACGGCCTGATCTCCGGCCTGGACACGACATCGCTCGTCTCCCAGCTCGTCGCGGCCGAGGCGCTGCCGCAGACCCGGCTGAAGACGCAGATGAGCGCCGCCCAGAAGGCGGCCGACGCCTACCGCGAGGTCAACACCAAGATCGACGCCGTGCGCACGGCCGCCGCGGCACTCACCGCTGACGGTCTCGCCGCGGCCCGGACGGCGAAGAGCAGCGCCACCTCGGTGACCGCGAGCGCCACGTCGACGTCCGTCCCCGGCAGCCGGTTGAGCTTCACGGTCCGCTCCCTCGCCTCGACCGCCAGTTTCGTCAGCGGCGTCACCTGGGAGTCGGCCAGCACGCCGGTCCGCACCGCCACCACCTCCGGCGGCACGGTCGCCGACCCGTGGCCGCTGACGATCAGCCGGCCGGACGGCACCGAGACGGTCCTGACCCCGCCCGCCGGCGCGACGCTGGCGCAGACGGTCGCGTACATCAACGGCCTGGAGGGCGCCGGCGTCCGCGCCACGGCCCTGAACACCGGCGACGGCTACCGTCTCCAGCTCACCAGCGCCGTCTCCGGCGAGGACGGCGACTTCTCCGTCCAGCCGACGGCGGGTGCCGCCTTCTCCCAGGTCTCCATCGCGGCGGACGCCGTGCTCGACCTGGGCGGCGACAACGTCACGGTCAGGTCGGCGACGAACACCTTCGCCGAGGTGATGACCGGCGTCTCGGTCACGGTCACGGAGAAGAACGCCAGCGGCGTCGTGGAGGTGGGCGAGGACCCGAAGTCCGTCGCCACCAAGATCAAGACGTTCGTCGACGCGGTGAACTCCGCGCTGAGCACCATCACGAAGCACGGCAACTCCGACAAGGGCAGCACCGCGGCGCTCAAGGGCGACTTCCAACTGCGCGCGCTGACCGGCCGGCTGCTGCAGAGCGTCTCCGACGCGGTGCGCGGTGCCGGTCCGAACGGCGCTGCCGGCTCACCCGGCGCCGTCGGCATCGAGCTGACCCGCAACGGCACCGTCACCTTCGACGAGACCACCTTCCTCGCGAAGCTCGCCGCCGACCCCGCCACGGTGCAGCGGGTGCTCGCCGGGGCGTCCGCCGACAACACGACGACGCCGCCCACCCCGGCCGTCGAGGGGATCAGCCAGCGCCTGGAGGCCCTGACCAAGCGGGTGACGAACTCGACCACGGGGACGCTGACCCTGCTGGCACAGGGCCGGGAGGCCCTGGTGAAGGACTTCCAGTCGCGGATCGCGGACTGGGACCAGCGCCTCGCCGTCCGCAAGGAGGCGCTGACCCGGCAGTTCAGCGCCATGGAGACCGCGCTCAGCTCGCTGAAGAACCAGTCCAGCTGGCTGGCCGGCCAGCTCGGTTCGCTGTCCGGCTGAAGCCGGGGCCCGCCCGGCCGATCCTGCTAGTACCCCCCGCTTCCCCCAGGAGACGCACCTGATGAGCACCGCCTCCCTCCGTTCCCGCTACCTCGGCGACTCCGTCGCGACGGCGTCCCCGCAGCGGATCCTCGTGATGCTCTACGACCGCCTCGTGCTCGACCTCGAGCGGGCCGAGGTCGCCCTGGACGCCGGGGACCGCACCGAGGCCGCCGCGCAGATCCAGCACGCGCAGGACATCGTCTTCGAGCTCCGCGAGAGCCTGCGGGTCGACGCCTGGGAGGGCGGGCCGCGCCTGGCCGCCCTCTACACCTGGATGATCACCGAGCTGGTCCAGGCCGGCGTCAAGCGCGACCGCAACCGCGTGTCCGCCTGCCGGCAGATCGCCGAGCCGCTCCGGGACGCGTGGCGGCAGGCCGCCGCCACGCTCACCGCCTCCCCCGCATGACCCCCGGTCGCCCCTCGTCGGCCGGCGGCGAGGCGTCCCGCGACTGGGCCGCGGTCCTCGACGAGCTCGAGGGCGAGGTGCTCGCCGCCGAGTCCGTCCTCCGGTCGGACCGGGAGGAACAGATCGCCGCCTGGGGTCGCCGGGCCGAGGACTGGGTCCCGCCCTCGTCGGCGCTGGGCCCGGTGCCCGAGGACCTCCGCGAGCGCGCCGCCCGGCTGCTCCAGCACCAGCTGGCGGTCGCCGAGGAGCTGGTCGAGCGGATCATCCAGTCCCGCAGGCAGCGCGACGTCGCCGCCCGGATGTCCTACGGCCCGCCCCGCCCGGTCGCCTCCTACATCGACCGGGCCCTGTAGCCCGGCCCCGTCCCCCACACCCCCGCCCCCCGCGGCGCCGCACCGGCGCCCCGGGGGGCGGCTGCGTTCCCGGGACCGTGACCCGCAGGGACGCACCGCGAGTCACAGTCGGCACGTCCACCCCACCGACGCACAGCCACCACTCCCGTGAGGTCCCACCGGTCAGGGGCCGCCGGGCCGGTGCCGATGACTGCAGAGCACGGAAAGCGCACCTCTCGCCACGGATCGGCGAACCACTCACTCGCTCGCGAGTGTCTCCTGCGTACCCGGAGGCCGATCGTGTCCTGCTGCCCTGCCCGAGGAACCGCCCTGTGATCGGGGACGTCACCTCGTCGGCCCTGCACTCCGCCCTGGGCGGGCTCGCCCAGCGGCAGCGGGTCACCGCCGACAACATCGCGAACCTGCAGACGCCTGGCTTCCTGGCCGGCCGCGTCGACTTCGAGACCGGCCTCCGCGGCGCCCTGAGCAGTGGCTCGACGCCGACCGCCACGACCGGCACGGTCCACCGCTCCCTGGAGCCGACCCGGATGGACGGGAACAACGTGAACCTCGACGCCGAGACGGTCATCGCCACCGAGACGGGGCTGCGCTACCAGCTGGCCCTCAACGCCCTCGACGGGAAGTACAACGTCATGCGCACCGCGCTGCGGACGGCGTGACCATGAGCGAGCTCGCGAGCGAATCGATGGACGGTGCCACCGTGCGAGTGCGGCCGACGAGCGCCAGCGAGGAGGAGGCATGAGCACGTTCGACTCCCTCGGCATCTCCGGCTCCGGGCTGCTCGTCCACCGCAAGTGGCTGGACGCCGTCTCGGACAACATCGCCAACATCAACAACGTCACCTCGACCGACCAGGACGCGTTCCAGGAGCGGCTGATCGTGGCGCAGGCCGTCGACTACGGCTCCGGCGAGGGCGGGGTCCGCGTGGCCCGGGCCGAGTACGGCAGCGCGGAGGGCCGGATGGTCCACGAGCCCGACCACCCGCTCGCCGATGCCAACGGCTACGTGCGGTACCCGGACATCGACCTGGGCGACCAGATGACCCAGCTGATCATGGCGCAGCGCGGCTACCAGGCGAACCTCGCCGTCGTCGAGCGCGCCACCACCGCCTACCAGGCCGCACTCCAGCTCGGGAAGGGCTGACCATGACGTCTCCGATCGGCGGCATCTCGTTCCCTCCGGCCATCACCGGCCTGTCCGGCGTCACCGGGGCGGCGGCTCCGCCGGACGTCGCGCCGACCACCGGGGCCGGCGACAACGGCTTCGCCTCGGTCCTGGTGTCCTCGGTGGAGGAGCTGCAGGCCAAGCAGTCGACCTCCGACGGTCTCGCCGTCCAGGCCGCCACCGGCGACCTGCGCGACGTGCACGACTACATGATCGCGGCCAATGAGGCCAAGCTCGCCACCGAGATGGTCGTGACCATCAAGAACAAGGCCGTCGAGGCCTTCAACGAGATCCTGAGGATGCCGGTCTGATGCCTGCTGCCCTCGCCGGTCCGCTGGAGCGGATCCGGTCCGCGCTCTCCACGATCAGCCTGGGCCAGAAGGTCGTCATCGGCCTGCTCGCCGCCGGGCTGGTCCTGGGCGGGTTCTTCTTCTACCGGTGGATCACCGCCCCCACCTACGCGCCGCTGTTCTCCAACCTGGCCTCGACCGACGCGTCGGCGATCGTCGACGAGCTCAACGCGGCCGGCGTCGCCTACGAGCTCGCCGACGGCGGTGGGACGATCATGGTCCCGAACGAGCAGGTCTACGACCTGCGGCTGTCGATGAGCGGCAAGGGCCTGCCCGCGGGCAACGACACCGGCTACACGCTGCTCGACGAGCAGGGCATCACCACCAGCGAGTTCCAGCAGCAGGTCACCTACCAGCGCGCCCTGCAGGACGAGCTGGCCCGGACCCTGGAGTCGCTGGAGGGCGTACGCACCGCCGTGGTGCACCTGGCGCTGCCCGAGGAGGAGGTGTTCGCCTCCGACGAGGCCGAGCCCACCGCCTCGGTGCTGCTGGACCTGGCGCCGGGCACCGCGCTGGACAGCGGCCAGGTCCAGGCGGTGACCAACCTGGTCTCCTCGAGCATCGAGGGCATGGACCCCGAGCAGGTCACCGTGGCCGACGCCAGCGGCGCGGTGCTCTCGGCGCCCGGCCAGGGCGTGACCACCGCCGCCGGCGACGCCCGCTCGCAGCTGGAGCAGGACTACGAGGACCGGCTGGCCGCCAACGCGCAGGCCGTCCTCGACCCCATCCTCGGCCCCGGCCGCGCCACGGTGTCGGTGCGGGCCGACGTGGACCTCGACCAGCGCAGCACCACCTCGGAGACGCACACCTACGACGAGGGCACCCCGCCGATCTCGGAGAGCACGACGACCGAGGAGTACACCGGCACCGGCGCCGCCGTCGGGGGCATCCTCGGCCCGGAGAACCAGGCCGACGCCGGGGCCGGCAACGGGGACTCCACGTACAACAAGGAGTCGACGACCGCGAACAACGCCGTCGGGACGACCGTCGAGACCGTCGAGGGCGCGCCCGGGCGGATCAACCGGCTCACCGTCTCCGTCGTCATGGACGACGCCGTCGCCGGCAACCTCAACCAGGCGCAGGTCCAGCAGCTCGTCGGCAACGCCGTCGGCCTCGACGTCGCGCGCGGCGACGACATCACCGTCGCCTCCATGGCCTTCGACACGACCGCCGCCGACGCCGCGGCCGCCGAGCTCGAGGCCGCCCGGGAGGCCGAGGAGCAGGCCCAGATGTGGTCGCTGATCCGCACCGGCGGCATCGCCCTCGGCATCGCCCTGCTGGTCCTCGTCGTCTGGCTGCGGTCGCGACGGCGTGGGGAGGACGAGGAGGAGGACTACGAGGCCCTCGAGCTCGCCGATGACGTGATGGCCGAGCTGGACCGGATCCGCATCGAGAGCACGCGGGCGGTGCCGGTCGTCGACAACGAGGCCCTGGAGCTGGAGGCCGCCGAGCGGGCCCGGGTCCGTGGCGAGATCGCCACGATGGTCAGTGAGAAGCCGGATGAGGTGGCCGCCATGCTGCGCGGCTGGCTGAGCGAGAGCGGTGCGAAGTGACACTGGCGTCCGTCGAGCAGATGGTCGGCATGGCCCCCGCGGCCGCGCAGACCGCCGTCCTCCCCGCCGTGCGGGAACGGTCGGACATGCCGGGCCTGCGCAAGGCCGCCGTCTTCCTCGCCCAGCTGTCCAAGGAGGAAGCCGGCGCGCTGCTGGCCAAGATGCGCCCGCGCGAGGTCGAGATGGTGACCCGCGAGCTGATGAAGATCGGCTCGGTCCAGCCCGCCGACGTCGACGGCGTCCTCGAGGAGTTCCACCACCTGATGACCGCCCAGCGGTTCGTGGGGCGCGGCGGTGTCGAGTTCGCCCGCGAGATCCTCGCGGCCGGCCTCGGCGAGGACAAGGCCGACGGCATCCTGTCCCGGCTGAACGTCGTCTACACCGAGGTGCCGTTCGCCTCGCTGCGCAACGCCGACGTCCGCCAGCTGGTCACCTTCCTCAAGGACGAGCACCCCCAGGTCATCGCCCTGGTGCTCGCCCACCTGACCGCCGCGCAGTCGGCCGAGGTGCTCTCCGGGTTCGCCCCCGAGCAGCAGGCCGCCGTCGCGCACCGCATCGCCACCATGGACCGCACCTCCCCGGAGATGGTCCGCCTGGTCGAGGAGGAGCTCGGCCGCCGGATGGGGTCGCTGCTGGCCAACCAGGACATGAGCACCGTCGGCGGCGTCGAGACCCTCGTCGAGATCATCAACCGCTCGCCGCGGCCGACCGAGCGCTCGATCCTCGAGTGGCTCGACAGCACCGACCCGGAGCTGGCCGAGCAGGTGCGCGCGCAGATGTTCGTCTTCGAGGACATCGTCACGATCGACGACCGCTCGGTGCAGCTGGTGCTGCGCGAGGTCGAGGCCAACGACCTGGCCACCGCGCTCAAGGGCGTGCGCCCCGACGTCCGCGACAAGGTCGTCCGGAACCTCTCCGAGCGCGCCGCGGAGAACCTCGCCGAGGAGATCGAGCTGCTCGGCCCGGTCCGCACCCGCACGGTCGAGGAGGCGCAGGCCAAGGTCGTCGGTGTCATCCGCACCCTTGAGGAGCAGGGCGTGCTGACCATCTCGCGGGGCGGTGAGGACGATTTCGTCGCGTGACGACAGCGCCGGGAGCATCGCAGCGAGGAACGAGCGAGGAGCGGACCGGCGCGCGGAGTCGCGCCAATGGACGTCGCCTGAGCGCACCGCACGGGAGTCCGCGCTGCTGCGGGGCGGCACCGCCGCGCAGGCCGCCCCGCGGGCGCCGTACACCCGCGCGGTACCGGTCCCGCCGCAGCCGACCGGCGAGCGACGGGCGACCGGCGAGCGGCGGTCGGCGGTGCGCCGGGCGGCCGACGTGCCGGTGGCCGGGAGCAGGCCGTCGTTCCGGCTCGGCGACGTCTACGCCGAGGAGCTGGCCCGGCTGCGCGAGCAGGCCCGCCAGGAGGGCTACGCCGTCGGCCACGCCGAGGGCTGCGAGGCCGCCGAGGCCGTGGTCGCCGAGGCCGAGCGGGCCGCCGAGGCGCGCCTGGCCGAGGTGCAGGCCCGCTGGGAGCGGCGGATGGTCTCGGCCACCGCTGCCCTCGGCGCGGCCGTCGCCCAGCTCGAGCAGGCCGCCCTCCCGGTCGCCGAGGACGTCCGCGACTCGGTCATCACGATCGTGCTCACGCTGGTCGAGGACGTGCTGTGCCGTGAGCTCGCGCTCGCCGGCACCCCCGTGGTGGACGCCGTCCGCCGCGCGCTGACGCTGTGCCCGGCCGACGCGCCCACCGTCGTCCGGCTGCACCCAGACGACCTCGCCGAGCTGCCCCCCGGGGCGCTGGCCGAGCTGCCGGACACGGTGCGCGTCGTCGGCGACCTCTCCGTCGAGCGCGCCGGGGCCGTCGCCGAGACCGGCCCCACCCGCGTCGACGCCCAGCTGGGCGCGGCCCTCGAGCGGGTCCGGGCGGTGCTCGCCCCGTGACGATGGGTCTGCTCGACCGCGCCCGCGCGGCGGCCCGCCCGCAGGTGACCGGCTCGGTCGTCGGCGCGATGGGCCTGACGCTCTCCGTCGAGGGGGTCCCCGCTGCCGTCGGCGACCTGGTGGAGGTCAACCCGTCGCCGCAGGGAGGGCTGCTGGCCGAGGTCGTCGCCGTCGCCCGCGAGCGGCTCACCTGCATGCCGCTCGGCGAGCTCTCCGGCGTGCACGCCGGCGCGCGCGTGCGTGCCACGGGCATGCCGCTGCAGGTGCCGGTGGGCGAGGCGCTGCTCGGCCGGGTGCTCGACGGCCTGGGCCGGCCGGTGGACGGCGGCCCGCCGCTGGACCCGCAGTCGCTGGAGTTCGTCGACCTGGCCAGCGAGACCCCGCACGCCCTCACCCGGACCCGCGTGGCGGAGCCGCTGACCTCCGGCGTCCGGGTGCTGGACACGATGGTTCCGCTCGGCAGGGGCCAGCGGCTCGGCATCTTCGCCGGCTCCGGCGTGGGCAAGTCGACGCTGCTGGCGCAGATCACCCGCGGCACCGACGCCGACGTCCGGGTCATCGGGCTGATCGGCGAGCGTGGCCGCGAGGTGCGCGAGTTCCTCGAGGAGAACCTCGGGGAGGAGGGGATGGCGCGCACCGTCGTCGTCGTCGCCACCTCCGACGAGCCGCCGCTGGTGCGGCTGAAGGCGGCGTTCGTCGCCACCCGCATCGCCGAGGGCTTCCGCGACCAGGGCCGCGACGTGCTGCTGACGATGGACTCGATCACCCGCACCGCGATGGCCCAGCGCGAGGTGGGCCTCTCGGCGGGCGAGCCCCCGGCGACCCGCGGTTACCCGCCGAGCGTCTTCGCGATGATGCCCAAGCTGCTGGAGAAGGCCGGGACGGCGTCGGTCGGGTCGATCACCGGCCTCTACACGGTGCTGGTCGACGGCGACGACCACAACGAGCCGATCGCCGACACCGCCCGCTCCATCCTCGACGGCCACGTGGTGCTGACCCGCAAGCTCGCCACCGCCGGCCACTTCCCGGCCATCGACGTGCTGGAGTCGATCTCCCGGGTGGCCACCGCGGTCGTGCCGCCGGCGCAGATGGCCGACGCCCGCGAGGTGCGCCGGCTCATGGGCGCGCTGCGCGACGTCAAGGAGCTCATCGAGATCGGCGCCTACCAGGCCGGCACCGACCCGCTGGTCGACCGCGCCCGCCAGCTGGCGCCGGCGATCGAGTCGTTCCTGCAGCAGCCGACCGGCGAGCTGACCCCGGCCGGCGACTCCTGGGCGTGGCTCAACCGGATCGTCCGCTCGTGAGGCGCGCCGCCTTCCGGCTGCAACCGGTCCTCGAGGTGCGCCGCACCGAGGAGCGGGCGGCCGCGCTCGCCGCCGCCGAGGCCGCCCGGGCCGCCGCCGACGCCGATCGCCGCGCCACCGAGGCCGAGGCCGCGGTCGCCGCCGTCCTGCCCACCGGCCCGGTCTCGCCCGGCGCCTTCGCCGCCGCGATGGTGCTCGGCCGGCTGGCCGCCGAGGACGCCGCCGCGGCCCGGTCGCTGGCGACCGCGTCGGCCGAGCAGGCCGAGCTGGTCCGCGCGGCGTGGACCGCGGCCGCGCAGCGCACCAAGGGCCTGGACCGGTTGCGAGAACGACACCTGCAGGCGGTGCGACTGGCCGAGCAGGCTGCCGAGGAGAGGACCGTGGACGACCTCGTCACCGGCCGCTCCGGCCGCCGCCGCACCCGCACCGACGGGGAGGCGGCGTGGACGGACTGACCGCGGTGCAGTCCCGGATCAGCGAGATCCAGGCCCGCTTCCTCACCGTGCCCCGCCCGGCGGTCTCCGCCGACTGGACCGCGGCCGCCAGCGCCGCCGGGCTCACCGGCACCGGCGCGACCTCCGCCGCGGCGGGCACCGCCCCCGCCGGCAGCGCCTCGGAGGCCGCCGTCGTCGCCGAGGCCCGCAAGTTCCTCGGCGTCCCGTACCTGTGGGGCGGCACCGACCCGGCCAAGGGCCTGGACTGCTCCGGCTTCACCAAGCTCGTGTACGGCAACCTCGGCATCGAGCTGCCGCGCACCTCCTCGCAGCAGGCCACCGCCGGCACCGCGGTCGCCTCGCTGGCCGACGCCCGCCCCGGCGACCTGGTGTTCTTCGACCACTCCCCCGGCCGCCCCGGGATCGACCACGTCGGTATCTACGTCGGCGACGGCAAGATGATCGCCGCCCCGCAGGCCGGCGAGGTGGTCAAGGTGCAGGACGTCGGCAACCCGGCGGTCATCCGGCGGGTGCTGCCCGCGGAGTCGGCGTCCGCCGTGCCTGCAACGGCGGCCGGCGCGTCGCTGTCCGGGGTTCCGTACGCCGACCTGTTCAGCCGGGCCGGCAGCCGGCACGGCGTCGACCCGGCGCTGCTCGCCGCCGTCGCGCAGCAGGAGTCCGGGTTCAACGCCTCCGCGGTCTCCCCCGCCGGCGCCCAGGGCCTCATGCAGTTCATGCCCGCCACCGCCCGGGGCCTCGGCGTCGACCCGCTCGACCCCGCCTCGGCCGTCGACGGCGCGGCCCGCTACCTGGCCGACCTGACCGAGCAGTTCGGCTCCACCGAGCTGGGCCTGGCCGCCTACAACGCCGGGCCCGGCACCGTCCGCCGCTACGGCGGCATCCCGCCGTACGCCGAGACGCAGAACTACGTCCGCAGCGTGATGAGCAAGGCGGAGGCCCTCAGGTGACCGAGCTCGCGTGGGAACCCCGGGACACAGCACAGCCTGTCGTGGGAACGACGAGCGTCAGCGAGGAGAGACCATGACAGCTCCCCTGGCACCGGCCGCGCCGGCGCCCGCCCCGGCCGCCGCGAGCCCGGCCGCGACCGATTCGCCCGGCGGGGCCGAGCGCTTCGCGTCCGCCCTGGACGACGCGGTCGCCGGCGAGCAGAGCGGCCCCCGTGGCCAGGAACGGGCCGCGGAGACCGACGGCGCCCCGGCCGGGCCGGCTCCGGAGGTCCCGGCCGGTGACCAGCCCCCCGCCGAGCAGCCCGTCGCCGGACAGCCCGCCCTCTCCGGCGCCGGCATGCCACCGGGCCTGTGGGCGCTGCTCACCGGCATCGGCCCGGCAGCGGCCGGACCGGCGATCGCCGTCGACCCCGCGGCCGCCGGCTCGGCGGTCGGAACGGTGGCCTCCGCCGTCGCGACCGGCACCGCGGTCCTGCCGTCCGTCGCGCTGCCCGTCGTCCCGGACGGCGTCCCCGCGGCGGTGCCGCCCGCCGGCATCCCCGCGCCCGCTCCCACCGGGCTCCCCGCGGGCGCGGTCCCCGTCCCGGACGCGCCGGCAGCCGACGCCGTCCTGCCCACCACCCCCGGACCGGTCCCGGCGACCGCCACGGTCGACCCGCTCCCCGGGATCACCGTCGTGCTCGCCGGTGCGGACGCGCCCGGCACCCCGACGGCGCCGGAGCTCGTGACCCCGGACAGCGTCGTACCGCTCCCCCGGCCGGCCGCCGCCCCGGCTCCGGCGCAGGGCCCGGGCGCCGATCCCGGCTCCGCCCCCGACCAGGACGCCCCGGTGCCTGCCCTGGCTCCGGCCGCGGGCGGGAACCCCGCCGTGGTCGCCGCGCCCGCCGTCCCGACGACGGCACCGGCGCCGACCGCCGGTCCGGCCGCTCCGGCCGCTCCGGCACCGCCGGTCTCCGGTCAGGTCGCGCAGCAGGTCGCCGTCCTGCGCTCCGCCCCGGACGGCACGCACACCATGACCCTGGTGCTCACCCCCGAGACCCTCGGACCGGTCGAGGTCCAGGTGACCCTGAGCCAGGGCTCGGTCGACCTCGCCCTGAAGAGCGCCACGGAGGCCGGCCGCGCCGCCCTGCTCGAGGCCCTGCCGGACCTCCGTCGCGACCTGGCGAGCGCCGGGCTCACCTGCACCAACGCCTCGGTGGACCGCGATGCCGGCGGCGCCTGGGCGTCGACCCAGCAGCAGGCGACCGGCGACCGCGCCGGCCAGCAGGGGCAGCCCGACGGCCGCAGCCGGCCGTGGCTGCGCGGCGCCGACGCCGACCCGGGCCGCCCCGACCCCACCGCCACCCCGTCGTCCGGCCTGGACGTCCGGGTCTGAGAGGAGCGACCGATGACCAGTCCCGTCTCCGGGGTGGGCGGCGCCGCCGCCACCTCCGCCACCAGCACGGTGACCCGCGCCGACCAGATGGGCAAGGACGTGTTCCTGCAGCTGCTGGTCGCCCAGATGCGCTACCAGGACCCGAACAGCCCGGCCAGCACCACCGAGTTCATGTCGCAGACCGCGACGTTCACCCAGGTGGAGAAGCTGGAGGAGATCGCCGCGCAGAACGCCTCCCTGGTGGCACTGCAGCGCTCGCTCTCCGCCGGCGCGCTCGTCGGCCACACGGTGAGCTACACCGACGAGAAGGGTGCCACCGTCACCGGCACCGTCGGCTCGGTGAAGATCACCGGCGACGAGCCCAGCGCCGTCGTCGACGGCGTCGACGTCCCGATGGGCCGGCTCACCGAGGTCTCGCTGCCCGGCACGCGCTGAGTAAGGACCCCCTTGCCCCCCACCGTTCGCACGCTCACGGCGGGGCCCTGCAAGGGGGCCACCCCTGATCACCCTGTTGAGAGGAGCACCCCGTGCTGCGTTCCATGAACTCCGCGATCTCCGGTCTGCGCGCGCACCAGACCAAGCTCGACGTCACCGGCAACAACATCGCCAACGTCAACACCGTCGGTTACAAGGCCTCCCAGACCGTCTTCGAGGACACGCTGTCCCAGGTCATGCGCAACGGCTCGGCGCCGACGGCGCAGTCGGGTGGCACCAACCCGGCCCAGGTGGGCCTCGGCGTGAAGGTCGCCGGCATCACCACGAACTTCGAGCAGGGCTCGGCCCAGAACACCGGCCGCTCGACCGACTTCATGATCAGCGGCGACGGCTTCTTCGTCACCCGTGCCGGTAACGAGCAGCTCTACACGCGCGCCGGGTCGTTCAACTACGACGCGTTCGGGAACCTGGTGACCCCGGACGGCGCCCAGCTGCAGGGCTGGATGGCGACCGCCGGCGTCGTCGACACGAACCGGCCGATCGGCCCCCTGTCCGTCCCCTTCGGCGGGGTCATGCAGCCGACGCGCACCGAGAACGGGCAGGTCGCGGGCAACCTGTCCAGCGGCGCGGCGGTCGGCACCGGCTCGGCGGTCCAGACGCAGTTCACGGTGTACGACGCCCTGGGGACCGCGCAGCAGATCAACGTCACGTTCACCAAGACCGGCGCCAACCAGTGGGACGTCGTCACCCGCGACGGCAACGGCGCCACCCTGACCACCGGGCTGACCTTCAGCACGGCCCCGGGCAGCGAGGGTCAGCCCACGGCGGGCGGGACGGTCTCCTTCACCCCGTCGACCGGCACCTGGCCCGGGCCGATCACCATCGACCTCACCGAGATGCGCCAGTTCGGCGGGGCCTCCGCGCCCGTGCCGGGTGACGTCGACGGCAACGCGATGGGCACCCTGCAGTCCATCTCGCTCAGCGGCGACGGCACCGTCATGGGCGTCTACTCGAACAACCTGCGCGAGCCGATCGGCAAGCTGGCCCTGGCCACCTTCGCCAACCCGGGCGGCCTGGCGAAGGCCGGCAACAGCTCCTTCCGGATCGGCGACAACTCCGGGCAGCCGGCGATCGGCGAGCCCGGTGCCGGTGGCCGCGGCACCCTCATCGCCGGCGCGCTGGAGATGTCCAACGTCGACCTGGCCGAGGAGTTCACCGGGCTGATCGTCGCCCAGCGCGGCTTCCAGGCCAACAGCCGCGTCATCTCCAGCTCCGACGAGGTCCTGCAGGACCTGGTCAACCTCAAGCGGTAAAGGACCTCTCCGTCCGCGGCCCTGCCGCAGGGGCCCGCCGCGAGCCTGCGAGTGGCGGGGGGCGGCGGGGTCCTTCCCCGTTCCAGCACGTCACCGTGGCCCGGTTCCTCGTCCGCGAGGGGCCGGGCCGCCGTCGTCCGGGCACCTCGGCGTCTCCGCAGGTCACCCCCCTCACCCGCGGGGGTGAGGGGGCCTGTTCGGCTCAAGGCGGGCCCGCGCCACGCCGATGACAACTGCAGACCGGCAGCCTGCGCGAGCGGTCGCCGCCACCCCTCCCCGATCGAGCAAGAGGACCCCTCGTGATCCGTGTGACGCGCCTGAACGGAGAGCGGTTCGCGCTCAACCCCGACCTCGTCGAACGGGTCGAGGGCCACCCCGACACCGTCGTCTTCCTGGTCGACGGCACCAAGTACATCGTCTCGGAGAGCGTGGACGACGTGCTCGTGGAGATCCGCGAGTACCGCGCCAGCATCCTCGCCACCGCCTACGAGATGGACCGTGGCACCTACCGCTCGCCGTCCCGGACGGAGGAGGTCGACGGGAACGCCGCCGTCGTCCCCTTCCCGGCCCGCGAGGAGCGCTGACCCGTGGACCCCGCCACCCTGATCGGGTTCGTCGTCTCGATGGTCGCCCTGCTGATCTTCATGGTCATGGAGGGCGCCGACCCGACGTCGCTGCTCTTCATCCCCGCCATCATCCTGGTCATCGTCGCCACCTTCGGCGCGGCGATGTCCGGCCAGACGATGGACGACCTGAAGAAGATGCCCGGCTGGTTCAAGCTGGCCCTCACGCCGGCCAAGGTGCCGCCGGCGACCGAGCAGATCGCGACCCTGGTGAGCCTGGCGGAGAAGGCCCGCAAGGAGGGCCTGCTCGCGCTCGAGGCCCAGGTCAAGACCATCGAGGACCCGTTCCTCAAGCGCGGCCTGCAGATGGGCATCGACGGCACCGACCCCGAGGACCTGCGCGCCGTCCTGGAGAGCGAGATCGCCGCTCGGAAGGCGGAGGACAAGGTCGCCGCCAAGTTCATGACCACGATGGGTGGCTACGCGCCGACCATCGGCATCGTCGGCTGCATCGTCGGCCTGATGAACGTGATGGGCAACCTCAGCAACCCGGAGGCGCTGGGCCCGATGATCGCCGCGGCGTTCGTGGCCACGCTGTGGGGCGTCATGGCCGCCAACTTCTGGTTCCTGCCGATGGGCGCCAAGATCCTGCGGGTCAGCGAGCTGCAGGCCGCGCAGATGGAGCTGCTGGTCGAGGGCATCGCCGAGATCCAGGCCGGCACCAGCCCGCGTGCCGTCCGGCTCAAGCTCACCTCCCTCATCCCGCCCAGCGAGCTCGCCAAGGAAGCGGCATGAGCGAGCCGGCGCACCTCTCCGTGGGGGTGCTGTGAGTTCCGGCGGCCACGGCGGCCGCCGGCGCGGCAAGAAGCACGAGGAGGAGGAGCACGAGAACCACGAGCGGTGGCTGGTGTCCTACGCGGACATGATGACGCTGCTCCTCGTGCTGTTCGTGGTGCTCTTCGCGATGAGCCAGGTGGACAAGGACAAGTTCGCCGCCCTGGCCAAGGGTCTGTCCGCGAGCTTCGGCGGGCCGATCACCGTGCAACCCGGACCGACGCCGGAGGGCTCGGTGCTCGACGGGCTCCCCGGCGCGGTCGACATCGCCTCGGCCATCGTCCCGGAGCAGACCGTGGAGCAGGCGGAGGTGGACGCCGCCGCCGCGCAGGCCGCGCTCGCCGAGGCTCGGCAGGTCGCCGCGGAGGCCCGGGCCGAGTACGAGGACCTCTCCGAGGTGCGGGCGCAGATCGAGGCCGCGCTGGCCGCCGCCGGCCACGCCGGTGCGGCCCGCTTCGAGATCGACGAGCGCGGCCTGGTCGTGCACATCGTGGCCGACCAGGTCCTGTTCGACGCCGAGCAGGCGGTGCTGCGACCCGAGGGCCGGCAGATCCTCACCGCGATCGCCCCCACGCTGCGCGGGCTGCCCAACTCCCTCGGGGTCGAGGGCCACGCCAACCACCTGCCGGTCACGCCGGGCGGGATCTGGCCGTCGAACTGGGAGCTGTCGGCCTACCGCGCGACGACCGTCGTCCGGTACCTGACGACCGACGGGGTCCCGGGCGCCCGGATGGTCGCCAACGGCTACTCCGACACCCGGCCGCTGGTCCCGACGACGGACCCGAACTCCATCTCCGTCAACCGCCGCGTGGACGTGGTGGTCCTGTCCGATGCCTCCGCGGAGGCCAAGGAACTGCTCCCCGGCCTCGACGCCGGGACGACCGCCGCCGGCACCCCCCAGGAGGACACCCATGGCTGACAAGAAGAGCACGAAGGACGAGACGCCCGAGGGCGACGTGGCGAAGGGCGGCGGCAAGAAGAAGCTGCTCGTCGTCGGCCTCGTGGCGGTGCTCGCGCTCGCCGGCGCGGCGTACTTCTTCCTGTTCGCGAGCAGCGGCGAGGCCGAGGCGGCCCCCGAGCCCGAGCACGGCGGGTACACCGCCCTGGAGCCGATCGCGGTCAACCTCGCCGGCGGCGGCTTCCTGAAGATCGGTATCACCCTGGAGTACACCGCGGCGGCCGCCGCCGGCGGGCACGGCAGCGGCGGCGTCGACGGCGCCAAGGCCCTCGACCTGGTGATCGCCACCTACTCGCAGGCCCAGCCGGCGGACGTCGTGGGCGCCCGGGACGCGCTCAAGGAGGCCCTGGAGCACAAGATCGTCGAGGCCTACACCGAGGACGGCGTGCCGATGGTCATGCACGTCTACCTCACGGAGTACGTCACCCAGTGACCATGGGGGGCGAACCGTCGGGGAGCCCCTCGCGCACCACCCGTCACACCCGTCCGCCCTGACCGGCCGCGCCCCGCGCCGCCGGTCAGGGCGGACCCGTTCCCCGCCGATGAACCAGTGCGTGACCCGCCCCGAGAACGGACCCGCCCGCACCGGGCGCAGCCGCCGCGGCGAACCCCGCACCTACGACTTCCGCCGCCCCACCAAGCTCTCCCGGGAGCACGTGCGGGTCCTGCAGATCGCCCAGGAGGCGTTCGCCCGGCAGACGACGACGGTCCTCACGACGATGCTGCGGGCCGGCGCGCGGCTGGACCTGCTGGGCATCGAGCAGCACTCCTACGACGACTACGTCGCCTCCCTCCCGGACCCCTGCTTCCTCGCGACCTTCACCATCGAGCCGCTGGCCGGCAAGGGCGTGCTGGCGTACCCGCTGGACATCGCGATGGCCGCCGTCGACCACATGCTCGGCGGCTCCGGCTCCGCCGACCAACCGGACCGGCCGATGACGGTCATGGAGACGGCGATCACCAACCACCTGCTCGGCCGCCTGCTGCAGGAGTTCGCCGGCTCCTTCTCGCACATCATCGAGCTGCAGCCCGAACTCAGCGAGATCGAGTACAACCCGCAGCTGGCCCAGGCCGCGTCCGGCTCGGACACCGTGATGGTGGCCTCGTTCACCATCGGGATCGGCGGCCGCAGCGGCGAGGCCACGTTGGTGCTGCCCTTCTCCTCCTTCCAGGTGCCGCTGAACAACGCCGCCTCCCCGCAGCTGTCGGAGTCCGCGCAGGCCAAGCGCCGCCGCGCGTTCGAGGCGCTCAACGAGCGGCTCACCCAGGTGCCGGTCGACGTCGGCGTGCGGTTCGCCCCGCTCGAGGTGTCGTCGGAGGACCTGCTCTCCCTCGCCGTCGGTGACGTGCTGCTGCTGCGCCACCCGCAGGACGCGCCGCTCGAGGTCACCACCAACGAGGTCACCTTCGCCTACGCGATCGCCAGCAACCACCGACGCCGGCTCGCCGCCGCCATCGTCCCGACCCCGGCCACTCCGCAGAACCGAGCCCAGAAGGACACCGCATGACCGCCACCGTGGAGCACTCCCAGGCCTCCGAGACCGTGATCGCCGTCGTGGCCTCCGCCGCCCGGGCCGCGGCCGCGCTGGTGCCGGCGACGGCCGAGCTCGTCCCCGGCGTCCCGGTCAGCGACCCCGACGCCGTCCTCGTCCCGGCCACGGCCGCCACCGCGGTCGCGGCGAGGCTCTCCGGCGAGGTGAGCGGCGACGTCGTCCTCGTCGTCTCCGCCGAGGTCGTCGACGCCCTCGCCAACTCCCCCGTCGGCCCGATGGACGTCGCCACGGCGCTGCGCCCGGCCCTCGAGGCCGCCGCGGCCACGCTGGGCCGGGTGCGCGTCGACGCCGAGCGCACCGAGGACCCGGACACCGCGATGGACGGCCTGCGGGACAAGGGCATGTTCGTCGCCGTCCCGCTGCTGGCCGACGGCGCCACCGTCGAGGCGGTCCTCGCCCTGCAGGTGACGCTGCCGCAGGCCCGCATCCAGCGCGGCAGCCTGGACCTGCTGCGGCACGTGGCCATGGAGGTCACCGTCGAGATCGGCCGCACCCGGATGACCGTCGGTGAGCTGCTCTCGCTGCACCCCGGCGAGGTGGTCGAGCTCGACCGCGCCGCCAGCGCCCCGGCCGACCTGCTGGTCAACGGCACGCTGATCGCCCGGGGCGAGGTCGTCGTCGTCGACGAGGACTTCGGCCTGCGGATCAGCGAGATCATCACCGACGCCGCTGCGTCCGAGATCGGGGCGCAGCAGCGGTGAGCGAGGTGGCGGGCCCCGCCATGAGCGGAGCGACGTACGTCGTGCGGTCACCGGGCGCCGGCGAGGTGACGGCATGACGTGGATGGTCATCCGGCTGGTGCTCTCGCTGGTCTTCATCGGCGGCGTCCTGTGGTTCGCCGCGCGGGTCGCGAAGAAACGCGGCATCGGTCAGGGCAACGGCCTCATCGAGGTGGTCGCCCGGCAGCGCATGGGCCGGGCCAGCAGCGTCAGCGTCGTCCGCATCGCCGACCGCGTGCTGGTGGTCGGCTCCACCGAGGAGCAGGTCACCCTGCTCGCCGAGGTGGACGGCGACGTCGTCGAGGAGGCCATCGCCGAGCGGCGGCTGGCCGCCGCCCAGCCCGCGCTGAGCGGCGGGCCCGCTGGGCCCGGCGCGCTCGCCGGCTCGGTGTTCGACCGCAACGGCTGGACGACGTTCGTCAGCCAGCTGCGGGAGCGGACGGTCCGCCGCTGATGACCTCCTCCCCCGCTCCCGTCCGGGGCGTCCCGGTCGCCCGGCGCGTGGGGCTGGTCCTGCTGCTCGCGGCGCTGCTCGGTGTGGTGCTCGCGCTGCTGGCCGGCCCGGCGTCCGCCGCCCCCACCGCGCCCGTCGAGCCCACGGCCCCGACCGCTCCCGTCGTCCCCGGCGTCGACGGCGGTGTGGACATCTCGATCGGCGGCGGCAGCCCCAGCACGTCGATCACGCTGATCCTCGCGATCACCGTGCTCTCGGTCGCGCCGGCGGTGCTGCTGCTGGCCACCTCGTTCACCAAGATCATCGTGGTGCTGTCGCTGACCAGGAACGCGCTGGGCATGCAGATGTCGCCGCCGAACACGGTGCTCACCGGCATCGCCCTGTTCCTGACGCTGTTCGTCATGGGGCCGGTGTTCTCCGAGATCAACGGGATCGCCGTCCAGCCGTACCTCAACGGCGCCATGACGGTGTCGCAGGCCTACGACGTCGGCGTCGTCCCGCTGCGGGAGTTCCTGCTCGACAACACCCGCGAGGACGAGCTGTCGCTCATGGTCGGGCTCTCCGGCGAGGAGGCCCCGACCGACGCCGCGGCGGTGAGCATGACGACGCTCGTCCCGGCCTTCGTGCTGTCCGAGCTGAAGAGCGCGTTCATCATCGGGCTGGTCGTCTTCATCCCGTTCCTGGTGCTGGACATGCTGGTCAGCGCCGCGCTCATGTCGATGGGCATGATGATGGTGCCGCCGGTGATCGTGTCCCTGCCGTTCAAGCTGCTGCTGTTCGTGGTGGTCGACGGGTGGGCGCTGATCACGACGGCGCTGGTGGGGAGCTACGGATGAGCGAGCTCGCGAGCTCGTCGATGAGCACAGCAGCGCCGCGAACGGCCGCGACGGGCGCCGGCGAGGAGTCCTCGTGAGCGACGCCGACGTCACCGAGATCGCCGTCGCGACCATGCTGGTCGCCGCCAAGGTCGCCGCACCCGTGCTGCTGACCGCGCTGCTGGTCGGGTTCCTCATCTCGCTGTTCCAGGCGGCGACGCAGATCCAGGAGCCGACCCTCTCCTTCGTGCCGAAGATCATCGCGGTCGCGATCGCGCTGCTGGTCACGGGCAACTGGGTGCTCTCCGAGCTGGTCACCTTCACCCAGGGCCTGTTCGACTCGCTGCCCCGCCTGCTCGACCGGACGTAGCGGCCGTGGACCTCGAGGTCCCGGCGGGCACGATGGCGGCGCTGCTCCTCGGCACCGCCCGCGCCACCGGCTTCGTCCTGCTGGCCCCGCCGTTCAACTCCAGGAGCATCCCGGCCCCGGTGAAGGGGGCGCTGGCGCTGGCGCTGTCGGTCGCGCTGATGACCCGCATCGCCCCGGAGCTGCCGGACCCGACCACCGGCTTCCTGGTCGTCGGCGCGGTCACCGAGGTCGCCATCGGCGCGGCGCTGGGCTTCGTCGTCCACGTGCTGTTCGCCGCCGTCCAGTACGCCGGCGACCTCATCGACCTCACCGGCGGCTTCTCGCTGCAGCCGGCCTACGACCCGCTGTCGATGACGACCAGCTCCTCGGTCGGCCGGCTGCACTACCTGCTGGCGACCACGCTGCTGTTCACCAGCGGCGGCCACCTGCTCGTCGTGCGCGGCTTCGCCACCTCCTACGAGGGGCTGCCGGTCGGCGGGTCGGTGCCCACCGAGCAGCTGGCCTCGGTGCTCATCACCGCGCTGTCGATGATGTTCCTGGCCGCGCTGCAGATCGCCGGGCCGATGGTGGCGGTGCTGCTGCTCGCCGACGTCGCGCTCGCCCTGCTGTCGCGCGCCGCACCCGCGCTCAACATCTTCTCCTTCGGCTTCCCGGTGAAGATCATGCTGACGATGGCCCTGCTCGGCCTGACCTTCCCGCTGCTGCCCCCCGCCCTGGACGCGCTGCTCGAGCACGCGGTCCGGGCGATGGTCTCCCTGCGGAGCGGGTGATGGGCGAGACGACGTCCCCCCGGCACGGAGGGGGGTGAGCGGTGGCCAAGGACGGGCCGGGTGGGGAGAAGACAGAGGATCCCACCCCGCAGCGCCTCAAGAAGGCGCGCAAGGAAGGCCAGATCCCTCGGACCCAGGAACTGGGCACCTGGGTCGGTGCCGCGGTGGCCAGCTTCCTGCTGCCGATGCTGGTGCGCAACGCGTTCGACGAGGTCGGCGCGATGTTCGTGCAGGTCGGCGTCGTCGTCGAGACCCCCGAGGTGGAGGCGGTCACGGCCCTGCTCGGGCAGGCGCTGAGCACCTTCGTCACCGTCGCGCTGCCGATGGCGGTGGCCCTCATGGTCGTCGGCGTCGCCGCGTCCGCCGCGCAGGGCGGGGTCGCGGTCAGCGGCAAGCCGATGAAGCCGACGCTGAAGAAGCTCAACCCGTTCCCGGGGATGAAACGGATGTTCGGCGGCCAGGGGCTGTGGGAGGCGGCCAAGGCGGTCATCAAGACCGCGGCGCTGGGCACCGTCGTCGTCGTGACCAGCGACCGCGCCCAGCAGCTGGTGTCGTCCTCCGGCGCGCTGCCGCTGTCGGCGATCACCGCGACGTTCACCGACTCCGCCGTCCTGATGTTCCGCGTCGTCGCGGTCACCGGCCTGGTCATCGCGGTCGCGGACTACGTCATCGTCCGCAAGCGGACGATGAAGGAGCTGAAGATGAGCAAGTACGAGATCCAGCAGGAGCACAAGAACTCCGAGGGCGACCCGCACGTGAAGGCCCAGCGCCGGGCCACGCAGATGGCGATGTCGCGCAACCGGATGATGGCCGAGGTCGCCGACGCCGACGTCCTGCTGGTCAACCCCACCCACGTCGCCGTCGCGCTGAAGTACGAGCCCGACCGCGGCGCGCCCCGCGTCGTCGCGAAGGGCGCCGACGAGGTCGCCGCCAAGCTCCGCGAGCGCGCCGCCGAGGCGCGGGTGCCGATGGTGCAGGACGTGCCGCTGGCCCGGGCGCTGCACGCCTCCTGCGAGATCGGCCAGGAGGTGCCCGCGCAGCTGTTCACCGCCGTGGCGCGGGTGCTGGCGTTCGTGATGCAGCTGTCGGCCCGCGGCGTGCGCGGCGGCTTCCACCGGCCCGGCTTCGCCGCACCGGACGTCGAGGACCTGCCCCGGGCGGGTGCCCGCCGCTGAAAGAGGACCCTCCTGCCCCCGCGCCTCGGCCCCCTCGCAGGTAGGGGGACCCCGTCCTCCTCACCGTGGAAGGACCCCGTCCTCCCCACCCTTCGCAGGCTCAGGGCGGGTCCCGGGACGGGGCCTGCGGCGAGCCTCTGGACGGGGCCTGGCGCGAGCTTGCGAGTGGCGGGGGCAAGGGGGTCCTTCCCCTGCAGGAGGGCCGGCGGTGCCGCTGGGACGCCAGTGACGGCTGGGGTGGACGGCGGTGCCCCGGGGGAGGCGCTCTGCCGATGAGTCCTCCGTGCAGAAGCTGACGAAGGCCGCCGTCCCCGTCGGCGTGGTGGCCATCGTCCTCATGCTGGTCGTGCCACTGCCGGCCGCGGTGCTGGACCTGCTGCTGGGGCTGAACATCACCGCGTCGCTGCTGATCCTGCTGGTCGCCATGCAGATCAGGCGGCCGCTGGACTTCGCCGTCTTCCCCTCGCTGCTCCTCATCGCGACGCTGTTCCGGCTGGCGCTCAACGTCTCCTCGACGCGGCTGGTGCTGAGCGACGGCTACGCCGGCAAGGTCATCGAGGCCTTCGGGCACTTCGTGATCGGCGGCTCGCTGATCGTCGGTCTGGTCGTCTTCCTGATCCTGACGATCGTCCAGTTCGTCGTCATCACCAACGGCGCCGGTCGCGTCGCCGAGGTCGGCGCCCGCTTCACCCTCGACGCGATGCCCGGCAAGCAGATGGCCATCGACGCCGACCTCAACGCCGGGCTGATCAACGAGAAGCAGGCCCGCAGGCGGCGGACCGAGGTCACCGCCGAGGCCGACTTCTACGGCTCGATGGACGGCGCCTCGAAGTTCGTCAAGGGCGACGCCATCGCGGGCATCATCGTCACGCTGGTCAACCTGATCGGCGGGATGGCGATCGGCGTCATGCAGATGGGCATGGCCCCGGGCGACGCCGTCTCGACCTACTCGCTGCTGACCGTCGGCGACGGACTGGTCTCGATGATCCCGGCCCTGCTGCTGTCCACCGCGACCGGCATCATCGTCACCCGCTCGGCGTCCGACGGGGACATGGGCAGCGACCTTATCGCCCAGCTCGGCCGCTTCAAGCAGCCGGTGCGGATCGCCGGCGGCGCCGCTCTGGCGCTGTGCCTGATCCCCGGCCTGCCCAAGCTGCCGTTCCTGGTCATCGGCGGGCTCTTCCTGCTCATGGCCGCCCGCATGCAGGAGACCCCGGACGTCGACGAGGACGCCGACCCGCAGGCCACCGCGGACGACGAGCCCAAGCCCGACTCCCCCGAGGCGATCGCCGACAAGATGCGCGTCGACCCGCTGGAGCTCGAGGTGGCCTTCGACCTGGTCGACCTGGTGGACGCCTCCCGCGGCGGCGACCTGCTCGACCGCGTGAAGGCGCTGCGCCGGAAGGTCGCCATGGAGACCGGCCTGGTCATCCCGCTGGTGCGCACCCGCGACAACCTCGACCTGCCCGCCTCCCAGTACGTCATCTGGCTCAACGGCGTCCCCGCGGCCAAGGGCACCTCGCCTGCCGGCACCGTCCTGGCGATCGGCGACATGCTCGACGGGCTGCCCGGCCGGGCCACCCGCGAGCCGGTGTTCGGCCTTCCCGCCAAGTGGGTGCCGGTCGAGCTGCAGCGGCAGGCCGAGATGGCCGGCGCCACCGTCGTCGACCGCTCGTCGGTCATCACCACGCACCTGGCCGAGGTCGTCCGGCAGAACGCTGCCGACCTGCTCGGCCGGGAGGACGTGCGGCTGCTGGTCGAGATGGTCAAGCGGACCCACCCGATCGTCGTCGAGGAGCTCACCCCGACGCTGCTCACGCTGGGGGAGATCCAGCGGGTGCTGCACGGGCTGCTCGCCGAGAACGTCTCCATCCGCGACCTGGTGCGCATCTTCGAGGCGCTCTCGGTCCGGGCGAAGGTGTCCACCGACGTCGACGGCCTGGTCGAGGCCGCCCGGACGGCACTCGGGGCGGCGATCAGCCACCCCTACGTCACGCCCGACGAGCGGCTGCACGTCATGACCCTCGATCCGGCGTTCGAGCAGCGCCTGCTGGAGGCCGTGCGGCAGAGCGAGGCCGGTCAGGTCCTCGCCCTGGACGCCGGCACGGTCGACGCGCTGGTCAACGGGTGCACCGGCCTGCTGACCGACGCCGAGCGGCTGGGCCTGTCCCCCGTGCTGGTGTGCTCGCCGCAGGTGCGGGCCGCCCTGTCCCGCCTGATGCGTCAGATCCTGCCCCGCCTGCCGGTGATCTCCTACACGGAGGTCTCCCGCACGGCCCAGATCGAGTCACTGGGAGTGGTGAACGGTGCCGTTGCCGTCCGTTGAGGCCGCGTCCCGCGAGGGCGCCATCGCCGCCGCGCGGGAGAAGTACGGCTCGTCCGTGCGGATCGTCGGAATCCGCCGCATCCGCACGGGCGGGGTGATGGGCTTCTTCACCACCGAGCGCTTCGTCGCCGAGGTCGAGGAGGCCGCCCCGCCGCCCGCCGTCGAGCGCCGCCCGGCGTCGAAGGCCGAGTCGATGGCCCGCATCGAGGCCGCGCTGCGCCGCGACCCGGTGCTGCCCGACCCGGTCGACGAGGTGGCCGACCTGCTCGGCGGCGGCGCCGGCCAGCCCGCCGTGGGGCTGTACTCGCGGACCTCCGCGCCGCGCGCCGCCCGTCCGGGTGCGGCAAGGGGCTTCTGCAAGCCCCCGGCTGCGGCTCCCCCCGCGCCGGCCCCGGCGCCGGCCCCGGCGGCTCCGGTGGCGGCCGACGCCGCGCTGCCGCCGTCGCCGTTCACCGCCGCGCTCGCCCAGATGGTGGCCCGCGACGTCGACGTGCGGGAGGCCGTGGACGGGGCGGTCGCCGCCGTCGCGGCTGCCGCTCCCGCTGCTGCCCCGGCTGCCGCTCCGCCCGCGCCCGCTCCGGCTCCCCGTCCCGCTCCCGCCGCCGCTGCACCGAGGCCCGCCCCGGCGCCCGTCGCCGCCCCCGCCCCGGCGGTGGCCGCCGGCTCCGACGACCTCTCCGACGACCTCTCCGACGACCTGGACGCCGGGCTGGACATCCTCTGGGGCTCGGCTCCCGCGCCCGCTCCCGCTCCGCAGCCGGCCGCCGTTCCGCGGGCCACCCCCGCTCCGGAGGCGGTCGCCGCCGTCGTCCCGCCGGCACCCGTCGCCCCGCCGGCACCGGCTCCCCAGCCGGGGCCGGTCGCGGTGCCCGAGTGGGTGCACGAGCCGGACTTCAGCACCGGGCCGATCACCTCCCGCGAGGAGGCGGTCGCCGAGGTCCTGCGCGCGGCCCTGGCGCACGACACGTCCGACGCGGCGCTGACCCAGCTGCTGCGCGGCGTGCTCGCCGGCTCCTCGCCGGCCGAGCACGAGGCCGCCCGGACCGACGACGCGTGGGGCGAGGCCTCCGCCGAGGCGCACACCGCCGAGATCCCGGTGTGGGTCGACGCGACCGCCGAGGCCGACGAGTGGGAGGTGGAGGCCGAGGTCCTGGCGCCGACCGCCAGCGACCCGGCGCCGCTGCCGCTGCCCGCCGACGCCACCACGATCCTGCCGCCGCTGTCGCTGCTGCCCCCGCCGGCGCCGGGCACCGCGCTGGCGGTGCCGTCGCTGCTGGGCCGCCCGCCGGTGCCCCCGGCGATCGGCCGCGCACCGGGTCGGTCGGTTGCCCGCGTGGCGCCGCCGACCGCAGCGGCCCGGCTGGCGACCGTGACCCGGCTGCCCGTGGACAAGCGCGCGGCCGCCTGGCGCCGCTCCGCGCCGATGGTGGTGCCGTCGGTGCGCGGGCGGTCGACGTCCGGCGGCTCCACCGGTCCGCTGCCCGGCGCGGCCGAGGACGCCCTCATCGGCCGGCTGGTGGAACTCGGCGTGCCCGAGCGGCTGCTCGGCGAGGACTTCGCCGTCGAGGTCGCCCGAGGGGGGGCCTACGCCGCACTGACCCGCGCGCTGGCCGCCGGTCTGCCGGCCGCGCCGGCGCTGCCCTCGGGGGCGGGCGAGGTGCTGCTGGTCGTCGGGCCCGGCGTCGAGACCCTCGCCGCCGCGCGCTCGCTGGCCGCCTCGCTGCGGCTGGACGGCGAGCAGCTGCAGTGGGCCTCCCGCGGCGACCTGGCGGCGCTGACTCCGCGCGACAACCGGATCACCAGCATCGACACGGCCCTCGAGCGCAAGCAGGAGGCCGACCGGTCGAGCGCGCTGACGATCGTGGCGGTCGACGTCCCGCTGCGCTCCGGTGGCAGCGCCTGGCTGGAGCAGATGGTCGCCGTCTTCGCGCCGGTCGGCGTGTGGGCGGTCGTCGAGGCCACCCGCAAGCCCGAGGACCTCGGCCCGTGGCTGGACGCGCTGGCCCGCGTGGACGCGCTCATGGTCCAGGACACCGACCTCACCGCCGACCCGGCCGCGGTGCTCGGGCGCACCTCCACGCCCGTGGCCCTCCTCGACGGTGCCCGGGCGACCGCCCACCGCTGGGCCTCGCTGCTGTGCGAGCGGCTGGAGGGCGCGGGGGCATGAGCCCGCTGCGCTGGGACGTGCTCGCGGTCTCGTTCCTGCTGGCCCTACCACTGCTCGCCCTGGGCCTGCGCGGTGACCTGAGCGCGCACGACGTCGTCACCCGGCTGCCGTGGTGCCTGGCGGCCGGCTGGGGCGTGGTGGCGCTGCTGCGCTGGGCAGCCACCCCCCGCCCGTCGGCTCCCTCCTCCCCCGCCGCCGAGGACGCCGACCCCGGGGCGCCCTGACCCTCCGGATCCCCTCCGCGGCCACTCCCGCGCGGTTCCTGCAGCGCACGCGCTGGTGCAGCAGCGCCATCGCGCGGGGAACCGCGCGGGAGTGGACGCCGTCCACAGATCCGGTCGAGCGCTCCCCCGGCCCCGGTGCGGCCGCCAGGCTGGGTGCATGACGGTCCCGGACCCCGACCCACCGTTCCTCCTGCGCCGCGCCGACGCGCTGGACCGGGGCTTCGACGACGCGGAGCTCGCCCGGATGGTGCGCCGCGGCGAGCTGCGCCGGCTGCAGCGGGGCACGTACGCGCACAGCCCTGCGGAACTCCCCACGGACGCCGGCGTGCGTCACCGCCTCGCGGTGCTCGCGACGGTCCCCGGACTCCGCTCCCCGGCCGTGGTGAGCCACCTCTCGGCCGCGGTCCTGCACGGCCTGCCCGTCTGGGGCGTGCCCCTGCACCGGGTCCACGTGACTCGCCGCCCGCCGACGAGCGGCTCCGGCAGCATGCGCCTCCACCAGCACGTGGGCCGGGTGCCCGACGAGCACCTCACCGTGGTCGACGGCCTCGTCGCCACCGGCGTCACCCGGACCGTGGTGGACGTCGCCCGCTCCACGCCCTTCGAGTCCGCCGTCGTGGTCGCCGACCGCGCGCTCCGGACGGGCGGGACCACCCGGGAGGACCTGGTCGGCTGCATCCTGGACATGGGGCGGGTCCCCGGGATCCGTGCCGCCGCTCGCGTCGTCGACTTCGCCGACCCGTTGAGCGAGAGCGTCGGCGAGAGCCGCAGCAGGGTGTTGATCCGCCGGCTCGGGCTCGCCGTCCCCGACCTGCAGGTACGGGTCCGCCGCCGCGACGGCAGCGTCATGGCGCGGTGCGACTTCGGCTGGGAAGGGCACCGCACGGTCGGGGAGTTCGACGGCCGGGTCAAGTACGGCCGCCTGCTCCGGCCGGGGCAGCAAACGGGCGAGATCGTCTTCCAGGAGAAGCGTCGGGAGGACGAGTTGCGCGATCACCGCTGGCAGGTCGCCCGCTGGACGTGGGACGACCTGGACCGCCCTCGCACCGTGGGGGACCGCCTCCTGCGAGCCTTCGCCCGCGGCGACCGCTGACTCTCGCGCGGTTCCCCCTGTCGCCGCGCCGGTGCGACGGCGCGAGGACGAGCGGAAGCGCGCGGGAGTGGGGCCGGACCGGGTCAGCGCGGGAGGTCCTCCAGCATCTCGGTGACCAGCGCGGCGATCGGCGAGCGCTCCGACCGGGTCAGCGTCACGTGCGCGAAGAGCGGGTGCCCCTTGAGCTGCTCGACCACCGCCGCGATGCCGTCGTGCCGGCCCACCCGCAGGTTGTCCCGCTGGGCCACGTCGTGGGTGAGCACCACGCGCGAGCCCGAGCCCAGCCGCGACAGCACGGTCAGCAGCACCCCGCGCTCCAGCGACTGCGCCTCGTCGACGATCACGAAGGAATCGTGCAGCGACCGCCCGCGGATGTGGGTCAGCGGCAGCACCTCGATGACGTCGCGGGCGGCGATCTCGTCCAGCACGGCCTTCGAGACCAGCGCACCGAGGGTGTCGTAGACCGCCTGCGCCCAGGGCGACATCTTCTCGCCCTCGCCACCGGGCAGGTACCCGAGCTCCTGGCCCCCGACGGCGTAGAGCGGCCGGAAGACGACGACCTTGGCGTGCGCCCGCCGCTCCAGCACCGACTCCAGGCCCGCGCACAGCGCCAGCGCCGACTTGCCGGTGCCGGCCCGCCCGCCGAGCGAGACGATGCCGATCTCCGGGTCGAGCAGCAGGTCCAGCGCGATCCGCTGCTCCGCGGAGCGGCCGTGCAGCCCGAAGGCCTCGCGGTCGCCGCGCACCAGCCGCACGTGCTTGTCCGGCGTGACCCGCCCCAGCGCGGACCCGCGCGAGGAGAGCAGCACCAGGCCGGTGTGCGGGGGCAGCTCGGCGGCGGCCGGCGCGTACACCTCGCCCTCGCCGTACAGGGCGGCCAGCTCGGTGTCGTCGAGCGAGAGCTCCGCCATCCCGGTCCAGCCGGCGTCGACGGCGTCCAGCGCCCGGTACTCGTCGGTGTCCAGCCCCACCGCCGCGGCCTTGACCCGCAGCGGCACGTCCTTGGTGACCAGGCAGACGTCGGCGCCCTCGGCGCGCAGGTTGAGCGCGACCACCATGATCCGGCTGTCGTTGCTGTCGTTGCGGAACCCGGCCGGCAGCACCGCGGGGTCGCTGTGGTTGAGCTCGACGTGCAGCGTGCCGCCGTCGTCGCCGACCGGGACCGGGGCGTCGAGGCGGCCGTGCTGCACCCGCAGGTCGTCGAGCAGCCGCAGCGCCTGCCGGGCGAACCAGCCCAGCTCCGGGTGGTTGCGCTTGTCCTCGAGCTCCCCGATCACGACGAGCGGGAGGACCACGTCGTGCGCGCCCAGGCGCAGCAGCGCACCGGGGTCGGAGAGCAGGACGGAGGTGTCGAGGACGAACGTGCGGCGAGGGTTCACGAGTCGACTCCCGTGGGGCGCCACCCTGATGACAAGGCGCGCCCCGGCTCGAAGGTGACCGGGCCCCGGCCGAGGAGCCGGGCGCCGGCCCCCCTGGTCGACGAGATCGTCAGCACCAACCGGGCCTCCCGTGGACGGCGAGGTGAGCTCGCCCTCCACCGCGGACGGTAGGCCGGAGAAGTGACAGGAACACGTCGAAGCGGTGGCGTGTCCCTCCTTCGGGGCACCAGCGGCCCCGACCGTCTCAGCGAGGACGGCGGGGCCGGACGGCGACCAGCACCCAGACCAGCGGCACCAGCAGGACCGGCCACTGCAGGCTCAGGTCGCCGAGCCACCACAACCCGCCGACCAGCAGCACGGCCAGCCACCCCGCCGTCCACAGGCCCAGGTCCCGGGCCTCCTCCGGGGTGTGCCGCGCCATGTCACCTCCCGCCACGTCATCCCACCCGCCTGCTCAACCGGCCCGCAGTTCGCCGGCGACGGTGGCCGGGGTGAGGGGCTCGTCGAGCAGGCGGCCGAAGCGGTCGGCGACCGGCTGCTCGGCCGGGCGGGCGTCCAGCCACCGCGAGAGCAGGTCGAAGCCCTCGACGTAGCTGGTGGTGTAGGCCCGCCACAGCGGGTGGGTGAGGAAGCGCAGCTGCTGGCGGGCCCGGTCAGCGCTCACCAGCGACCAGCGCTGGATGTAGGCCGCCACCTCGTCGGCGTCGGCGCCGCGGTCGTGCAGCAGGACGGCGGCGTCCTGGCGCACCCGGTTGAGCGGCGCGGCCGCCGCCGCGACGCGCTCGGCGAGGTGCCCGTCGAAGTGCAGCCCGAGGTCACCGAGCACCTCGGCGGCCCACGGTCCCCAGCCGGCCCCGATCGCGGCCTGGACGCCGAGGTCGGCCAGCCCCTCGGCCATCAGGCACTCGGGGGTGTTGACCAGGAAGACCGTGTGCTCGAGCCGGGCACCGCGCTCGACCAGGCCGAGCTCCTTGCGGCAGTGCTCGGTGTGGTGCCCCGGGTAGGCCTCGTGGGCCACCAGGTGGGGCAGCTGGCCCAGCCGGTGCGGCAGGTCGGCGTTGATCGCCACGCGGGAGCGGTAGTCGCCCTCGTAGTAGTTGAAGCCCGACCACGGCTTGTCGGTGACCACCTCGTAGCGCACCGTCTCGACCTCGGGCAGCCCGTAGTCGGCGCGCACCCGGTCGCGCAGCGCGCTGGACAGGGCGTGCACCGCCTCGGCCAGCCGCTCGGGCGGGCACTCCTCGCGGCGGCGGTGCGCGGCGTAGCGCTCGGCCAGCGCTCCGCTGCCGGGCAGCAGGGCGTCGAGCTCGGCGTGCGCGGCGGCGTAGCCGGCCGGGTCGCCGAGGGTGAGGTCGACCTGGAAGTAGCTGCGCACCTCCTCGAGGAAGGGCACCGGCTCGCCGGCCATCTTCCGGGCGGTGCACTCCAGCCCGGTCAGCTGACCGCGGAGGAACCCGGCGCGGTCGGCGGGCAGGCCGGCCGCGTCCAGCTCGCCGAGCAGCGCGCGGGCCCGGTCGCGCAGCCCCTGCGGGGTGGGCGCCGGCTCGTCCTCCACCGCGGCCCGCACCCGCCGGTCACCGGTGTAGGCGTCGACGAAACCGGGCTCCAGCCGGTCGAAGCGCAGCCCGAGCCGCACGTACTCCAGGGGGACGTCGAGCGAAGGCGCCATGACCAGCAGTTTCTCAGCCGCCGAAGCGACGGTGCCGGGCGGCGTAGGCGCGCAGCGCCCGCAGGAAGTCGACGCGGCGGAAGTCGGGCCAGTAGACGTCGGTGAAGTGGAACTCCGAGTGCGCGGTCTGCCAGAGCAGGAACCCCGAGAGCCGCTGCTCCCCGCTGGTGCGGATCACCAGATCGGGGTCGGGCTGCCCGCGCGTGTAGAGGTGCTCGGCGATGTGCTCGACGTCGAGCTCGCTCACCAGCTCGTCCAGCGTCGTCCCCCGTTCGGCGTGCTCGGCCAGCAGGGAACGGACGGCGTCGGCGATCTCCCGCCGGCCGCCGTAGCCGACGGCGAGGTTGACCGTCGCGCCCGGCCGGTCGCGGGTGTCCTCGGCGGCCTGCTTGAGGACGGCGACCGTCTCGGCCGGCAGCAGCTCCAGGGCACCCACGGGGCGCAGCTGCCACCGCCGGTCCGGGGCGGCGAGGTCCTCGGCGACGCCCTCGATGATCCGCAGCAGCGGCAGCAGCTCGGGCTCGGGGCGGGACAGGTTGTCGGTGGAGAGCAGGAAGAGCGTGACGACCTCGACGCCGGCCTCGTCGCACCACCCGAGGAACCCGGCGATCTTGTCCGCGCCGCGGCGGTGACCGGCGTTGGGGTCCTCCAGCCCGATGGCCCGCGCCCACCGCCGGTTGCCGTCGACGATCACCCCGACGTGCCGTGGGATCGCCGCGCCCTCCAGCGCCCGGGCGAGCCGGTGTTCGTACACCTGGGTGAGGACGTCGCGAGCCCACTGCCGCATCCCCACGGTGGGTCACAGTAGGCCCACTCCACGAGTCCACGTGCACCCCTTCCCGACCTGCACGAAGGTCTCGGCGGCTGCCGGGGAGATCACGGTCGGGTCCCGTCGCCGCACTCCCTACGGGTGCGTAACCTCGGCGCATGAGCGTCCCCAACCGGAAGGGCGAGACCGTCCGCGTCGAGGCCGACGGCGCCCAGATCGAAGCCCCTCCGGGCCCGGCGGTGGCCACCGTCCTCCAGGAGGGCGAGCAGGTCGAGCGGACCTGGACCGCGGAGGACTTCGGCGACCGCGACTGGGACCACCCCGACACCCGGCCGCGGATGCGCGGCTGGCTGCACCTGTTCTCCTTCTTCGGCGCGATCGTCGCCGGGGCCGTGCTCGTCCCGCTGGGCTTCGTGCTCGGCGCCCGCGCCGGCGTCTCGGTGACCGTCTACTGCGTGACCATCTGCGGCCTGTTCGGCATCAGCGCGCTGTACCACCGGCGGCGCTGGTCACCGCGCGGCTGGAAGATCATGAAGCGGCTCGACCACTCGATGATCTTCCTGTTCATCGCGGGGACGTACACCCCCTTCGCCCTGCTGGCGGTCGACCAGCCGACCGGCTACTGGGTGCTCGCCGGCGTCTGGGCCGGTGCGCTGGCCGGTGTCCTCCTCAAGCTCACCTGGCCGACCGCGCCGCGGTGGGTCGGCGTGCCCCTCTACATCGGGCTGGGCTGGGTCGCGGTCTTCGTCCTCACCGACATCCTGCACATCGCCGGCGTGACCTCGCTGGTGCTGCTCGCCGTCGGCGGCGTGCTCTACACGCTCGGCGGGGTGGCCTACGCGATGAAGAAGCCCAACCCCTGGCCCGGCGTCTTCGGCTACCACGAGGTCTTCCACGCGATGACCGTCGTGGCCGCCATCTGCCACTACATCGCCGTCTACTTCGCGATGTACAACTCCCCCTTCGTGTGACCTCCGGTCAGACACCGCGGCGATGACACCGCCGTCCTACCGGACGGCACCGCGGCCACGTGCCGTTCCCGACTGCGTCGAGCCGCTGCGTCCCTCGATCGCGGAGGCCTCCGGCCCCCACTCCTCAGGACTGCGGCTGCGCCGCAGATCCCCTCCTCGACCCACCTCCCGTCCGTTCTCGGGGGAGCCTCCGGCCCCCGCTCGGACGAACGCGGCTGCGCCGCGCCCCGCTCAGCTGAAGGGCCGGCGCTCGTCCATCCGGTTGGACAGCCGGCCGGCGGTGCGCCAGGTGCGGGCGACGAGGTCGCGATCCTCGTCGGTGACCAGGTTGCCCATCACCCGCAGCGCGACGGTCATCAGTGGCCGCGAGCGCATGCCCACCGGGCCGGCCGCGGGCAGGAACCGCGGGACGGTGAGCAGCCCGGCCAGCCGGCGGGCGATGGAGAACGCCTCTCCGTAGTGCCGGCGCAGGGTGGCCGGCCAGGCGTGCGTCCAGTCGTCCTCGCCGAACAGCTCCAGCACGGTGCGGCCGGTCTCCAGGCCGTAGTCGATGCCCTCGCCGTTGAGCGGGTTGACGCACCCGGCTGCGTCGCCGACGAGCGCCCAGTTGCGACCGGCCACGCCGGAGACCGCCCCGCCCATGGGCAGCAGCGCCGACGCCGGCGCCTCCACCGGCCCGTCGAGCCGCCAGTCCTCACGGCGGGCGTCGGCGTAGACCTCGATCAGCGCCTTGAGCTGCACCCCGGCCGGACGGCGGGCGGTGGCCAGCGTGCCGACGCCGATGTTCACCTGCCCGGCCTCCGCGCCGAGCGGGAACACCCAGCCGTAGCCGGAGAGCAGCTCCCCCTCGGCACCGCGCAGCTCCAGGTGCGAGGAGATCCACTCGTCGTCCGCCCGCCCGGAGCGCACGTAGCCGCGCGCGGCGACGCCGTAGGCGGTGTCGCGGTGCCACTCGCGGCCGAGCACCCGGCCCAGCGGTGAGCGGACGCCGTCGGCCACGACCAGCCGCCGGCAGCCGACGGTGACCGCCTCGTCGTCCGCCGTCTCGAAGACGACGCCGGTCACCCGGTTCCCGTCCCGCTCGACGTCGACTGCCCGCGCCCCCTCCAGCGGGACGGCGCCGCCGGCCAGTGCCACGTCGCGGATCCGGGCGTCGAGCTCGGTGCGCGGCACCGCGCTGCCGTGGTCGGGGAACGCGCCGCCGGGCCAGGGCAGCTCCCACGTCCGGCCGAAACCGGCGGCGCGCAGGCCGCGGTTGCGCGCCCGTGAACGCGCCCAGTTCCCCAGGCCCAGCAGGTCGAGCTCCGCGATCGCCCGCGGGGTCAGCCCGTCGCCGCAGGGCTTGTCGCGGGGGAAGACGGCCGCGTCGGCGAGGACGACGTCGTGCCCGGCCCGGGCGGCCCAGGCGGCGGCCGCTGCGCCCGCCGGGCCGGCTCCCACCACGAGGACGTCGGTGTCGGTCGGGACGGCGGCACTGGCTGGCACTCCCCCAGTGTCCCCGGCTCAGGCGCTCGCGCCGCGTCCCCCTCAGCCGAAGACCGGGAACCGCTCGGCGGACGACCCCAGGACGGCGCGGTCGGCGTCGTCCAGCGGTTCCCGGCCGGTGCCGCGCCGGGCCGCGGTCCCGTCGTCCCACGCGACCGGCAGCGGGCCGCCGAGCAGGCCCTCGAGCACGCGGCGCACCTCGGCCAGGGCCTCGGGTGCCGGGCCGGGCCGGTCCAGGTGCGCCACCAGGTCGAGGTGGTGCACCGCGGCCTCCACGGCCAGCGTGGACAGCAGGTCGTCGGCGCGCAGGACGTGTCCCTGGGTGCCGACCAGGTCGTCGGGCGCGATCCGCTCGCCGAGCACGGTCACGGCGGCGACGAGTTCCGCGTACACCGCGGACAGCTCCGCGAGCCCACCCGTGACGCTGGCGCGGACGCGGGTGCGCCAGGCGACGTCCTCGTCCTGCGCCGCGGTCGGCTGCCAGGCCCGCCAGTAGGCGACCGCGTCGCTGGTGGCCGGCGGCTCCGCCGGGGTGGCCAGCGCGACCAGGCCCCGGCGGACGTCGTCGACCAGGTGCAGGGTCAGGTCCAGGACCGCCCACCCGGAGCACCCGGTCGGCTGCCAGGCCTCCTCCGGCCGCAGGTCCGCGACCAGCGCGGACAGCGACCGGTAGGTGGCGGTGAGCAGCTCCGTCGGCGAGGGCACCCGGGCAGCCTGGCAGGCCTCAGTCGACCTGCGGGCCGCGGGCCCGGACCTCCTCGACCGACGCCATCGCGGCGCGCAGCTCACCGAGCCACTCGTCGGTGTGCTGCGCGACCAGCCGGACGGCCCAGGCCAGCGCCTCGGACCGGGACCGGGCGACCCCGGCGTCCACGAGGGTGTCGAGCACCAGCCGGTCGGGCTGGCGCAGCCGGGTCATCACCGGCACCGACAGGTTGGTGAAGACCTCCCGGACGTCGCCGCAGGCCGCGCCCCAGGCGACCGAACGGCCGTAGCGGGCCTGCGCGGCGTCGGCGACGGCCATGCGCTGCTCGCGGGTCTCCTCGCGGAAGCGGGCGATCCGCCCGGCCCGCGCGGCTGCGGCGTCGCCCTCCCCGGCCTCCGGCTCGGCCAGGGTGCCGACGACGGTGATCTCGTCGCGGTCGACGGTCAGCTCGACCGGCCCGGTGAACCAGTCGTCGGGTAGCCGCCCGGCGAACCAGCCGGCGACCTCGGCGCGCTCGACCGAGGGCGGCGCGTCCGGGCCCCGGCCACGGCCGCCGGGACCGCGACCGCGTGGGCCGCGGAACCCGCCGCGCATGCCGGCGAAGGGGTTCTCGGAGGAGAAACGGTGGTGGTGTCCGTGCACGACGGCCTCCCGAGTAGGTGATTACACACTTACACGGTAAGCCGAAGCGGTACGGTCAGGAAGGGGCCATCGCTACGCGGAGAGCGGACACGTCGGAAACCGGGGCGGCGCAGACGAAGCCCCGACACACGTAGGCGGCCGGTCGGCCACCGACCAGCGGCCGGCCGGCCAGCAGCGGGACCCCGGGAGCGTCCGGCTCGCCGACCACCACCACCGCGCCCGGGCTGGTCGATGCGCGGGCGACAGCCGCGAGGGCGTCGCGCGCCGGCCCGGCCGGTCCGCTGACCGCGACCTCGAGCGGGCCGGCCAGCAGCGCCTCACCGACCGCCATCGCCCAGCCGACCGCCTGCGGCGCGCGCTCGGCCAGCCGGGTCAGCGAGCCGACGGCCGCCTCGCCGAGCTCCCGGTGCCGCGGCGCGCCGGCCAGCGCGGCGTAGCTGACGGCGGCACCGGCCACCGCGGCCAGCCCCGACGGCGTCGGCCCGTCGGCCGGGTCGAACGGCCGGTGGACCAGCGCCTCGGCGTCGGCGGCGGTGTCGTGCCAGCCGTCGGCGTCCACGAACTGCTCGGCGACGACGTCCAGCAGGTCGCCGGCCAGCTCCAGCCAGCGCCCCTCCCCGGTGGCCTGGTGCAGCACGAGCAGCCCCTCGGCCAGGTCGCCGTAGTCCTCGAGCACCCCCGCCGGGGCCCCGGCGACGCCCTGCCGCGATGCCCGGCGCAGCCGCCCGTCCACCCGGTGGACGTCGGCGAGCAGCTCCGCCGCCCGGCGGGCGGCCTCGACCGAGGACGGCGACCCGGTGAGGACCCCGTGCTCGGCCAGCGCGGCGATCGCCAACCCGTTCCAGGCGGTCACCACCTTGTCGTCGCGCGCCGGCTGCGGGCGCCGTGCCCGCGCCGCGCCCAGCCGCTCCCGCACCGAGGCGAGCCGACCGGGGTCGTCGGGGTCGCGCAGCAGCTGCAGCGTCGAGGTGCCGTGCTCGAAGGTCCCGGCGTCGGTCACCTCGAACACCGCGGCCGCCCACCGGCCGTCGTCCTCCCCGAGCACCTCGACCAGCTGCGCGGGCGTCCACACGTAGGTGAGCCCTTCGACGCCCTCGGTGTCGGCGTCCAGCGCGGAGGCGAAGCCGCCCTCCGGCGTGCCGAGGTCGCGGACCAGGAAGGCCGCCGTGGCATCGGCCACCCGGCGGGCCCACTCGTCCCCGGTCGCCCGCCACAGGTGCAGGTACACCCGCAGCAGCAGGGCGTTGTCGTAGAGCATCTTCTCGAAGTGCGGCACGACCCACCGCGCGTCGACGGAGTAGCGCGCGAAGCCGCCGGCGAGCTGGTCGTGGATGCCGCCGCGCGCCATCGCCTCGAGCGTGCCGCGTGCCATCCGCAGCGCCCGGTCGTCGCCGGTGCGCGCGGCGGAGCGGAGCAGGAACTCCAGCACCATGGACGGCGGGAACTTCGGGGCGCCGCCGAACCCACCCCACCGCTCGTCGTACCCCCCGGCCAGGGCGGCGACGGCGCGGTCGAGCACCTCGGCCGCGAGCGGGGTCGGCGGCCCGAGGTCGAGCCGGGAGGAGATGCCCTCGGCGATCCGCGTGCCGGCCGTCTCCAGGTCCTCGCGCCGCGTCCGCCAGGCGTCGGAGACGGCGGCGAGCAGCTGCCGGAACGACGGCATGCCGTGCGCGGGCCGCGGCGGGAAGTAGGTGCCGCAGTAGAACGGCCGGCCGTCGGGCGTGGTGAACACGGTCATCGGCCAGCCGCCGGAGCCGGTCAGCGCCTGGGTCGCGGCCATGTAGACGCTGTCGACGTCCGGCCGCTCCTCGCGGTCGACCTTCACGCAGACGAAGCCGGCGTTCATCCGCGCCGCCGTCGGCTCGTCCTCGAAGGACTCGTGCGCCATCACGTGGCACCAGTGGCAGGCGGCGTAGCCGACGCTGAGCAGGACGGGCACGTCCCGGCGGCGCGCCTCGGCGAAGGCCTCCTCGCCCCACTCCCACCAATCGACCGGGTTCTCCGCGTGTTGCAGCAGGTAGGGGCTGGTGGCGGCGGCCAGGCGGTTTGTCACAGCCGTCCTCCTCTCACATCGAATGACGGGCCCGGTGGCGCGGACACCGTGGTCCGCTCACGTCAGGCGCTCGCACGAACAGGCGCCTGTGACGCAGGTCTTGCATGGCGGGACCGGAGAAGTACCTCGATGAGGCCCGGCAGCGGGCCATCCGCCCGGTGCGGGAGCTCGCCGCGGACGGCGTCACGGTGACCGCCCGCCGGCGGGTCGGCCAGCAGCTGGGCATCGACACCGACACGCTGCGCTGTTCGGCGAGTCGTCAGCCCATCCGCACCTCGGGGGCGCGGCGGGAGTGCTCGTCAGGGCGTCACCGGTTCCAGTCCATCGCGCTCGGGATGTTCTCCTCCCCCAGCGACCACCACGCGAGCTGTCCCGGGGCCAGGGTCAGATAAGCGAACTCGGGCTGGCCCGGAAGGCGCGCCATCAGCGTCAAGAACTGGTTGCTCGCTCGTGCTGTCGAGATCTCCTTCGCACGACTGGCCAGATCGACGGAGTCCTCCAGTTCCCAGATGAGATCGGTCCCGGCCATCCGCAGCATCTTCGGCATGGCTCAGCCAATCAGTCGCGGAGCTGGACGGGCCACTTGACCGACGCCATCGCCGCCGGCAGGGGCGACCGGAGAGCTCAGCCGCGACCGACTCGCCCGGCTGCGCGCAGCCGGCATCTGCGCAGCCCGGGGCACGGTCGTGGCCGCACGAGTCCGTTCGGCGCGGCCGGACCGTGAGCCGTATCGTGGCCGGTACGTCCGCCGAATGCGGACCCTGCCCCGGACCCGGCAGCGACACGCTCCACTGCTCAGGGGACGAGGGCGTCGCATGCCTGGACGATCACGACACGGCCTGCACGTGGTTCGGGACGGCGACGCGCCGGCCGGACCCGGCGACTTCACCGTTGTGGGGAGTTGGGTCGGTGCGTCTCACTCTGCCAACTGAAGCGGGACACATCACCGACCCTGGCCGTGGTCCGCGCCGTGCCGGCGCCGGACGACTGCGCTCGGAGCCGCCGCCACCGTCCTGCGCCGGGCACTGGATGCCTTTCGCCGCGAGTCCGACCTGAGCGAGGACGAGCGCTACGACCTGCTCCTGGCCGCCTGCGAGGCCATCAGCGATGCGATCGAGCACGCCAGGAATCCGACCGAGCCGTTCTTCGAGGTCCTGGCCGAGATCGGCGACGCCCAGGTCACGATCACCGTCTGCGACCACGGCCGCTGGCGGGATGCGTTCGCCGGCACCGACCGGGGGCGGGGGCTGCGGGTGATGTGGCTCCTGACCGACACCACGGTCGCCGCCGGACGAGACGGGACGACGGTGACGATCCGCAGCAGTCCTCGGCACGGTCGGCACCTGGTCGCCCCGTACGGCGAGCGCGGAGCCGGGAACGGCAGCCGTACGTCACCCGGGGTGGGACAGCGGCCCGCGCCTGCGGCGGCGCCGGGGAGGGGCACATGGAGTCGAGAGCGGTGAGGGAGATCCTGTCCGCGGTCTAGACCGGCTCCCGCGACGGGGAGGACCTGCCCGACGGCCTGGTGCGCCTGTCCGCCCGGACCCTGCCGGTGAGCGGCGTGGGGATGGCGTTGATGACCGATGAGGGTCCGGCCGGCACGGTGGCCGCCAGCGACGACGGGGCGCTGCAACTGGAGGAACTGCAGTTCACCCTCGGCCAGGGGCCGTGCGTGGACGCCTCGCGCACCGGCCGCCCGGTCCTCGCGCCCGATCTGGCAGTCACCTCGCGGCAGACCTGGCCGCAGTTCGGCGCCGGCGCCGACGCCGCCGGACTCCGGGCGGTCTTCGCCTTACCCCTCCAGGTAGGCGGCATCCGCCTCGGCGTGCTCGACCTCTACCGGGACACCGCCGGCGAGCTCTCCCGGGAGGAACTCACCGGCGCGCTGTCGTTCGCCGACGCCGCCACCCACCTCCTGCTGGACCTGCAGGCCCAGGACACCGCGCGGCGGATGCCGCCCCCGCACGCGCTGGAGGTCCTGGACGACCGGGCCGAGGTGCACCAGGCGACCGGGGTCGTCTCCGTGCGCGCCGGAGTGAGCCCGGCCCAGGCGCTGGCGCTGTTGCGCGCCCGGGCGTACGCCGAGGGACGCCCGATCGGGCACCTGGCGGGCGACGTCCTCGACGGGGTGGTCGCGCTCGGCGGGGACGACGACCATGACTGACCGACGCCGCAGCACGGCAAGGAGCCACGGTAGCCGGCCACCGGGTGGAGGAATGCATGGTGCGCGAGCAGCGCCTGATCGAGGTCTTCGTCGAGCTGGCCGACACCTTGGTCGAGCAGTTCGACGTGGTGGGCCTGCTGCAGACCCTCACCGAGCGCTGCGTGGACCTGGTCGACACCGACGCCGCGGGGCTGCTGCTCGACGACCAACGCGGCAACCTGCGACTGATCGCGCACACCCACGAGTCCGCGCGACTGCTGGAGCTCTTCGAGCTGCAGCAGCAGGAGGGACCCTGCCTCGACTACTTCGCCACCGGCCAGGTCATCGCCAACATCGACCTCGCCACCGCCACGGACCGGTGGCCGGTGTTCACGCGAGCTGCACGCGAGGTCGGATTCGGCACCTCCCACGCGGTGCCCCTGCGGCTGCGGCAGCAGGTGATCGGCGCCCTGAACCTGTTCAGGGCCGAACGGCGACCGCTCAGCGACAACGATCTCGCCGTCGCCCAGGGACTCGCCGGCATCGCCACGATCGGCCTGCTGCACGAGCGCGCGTCCGCGACCAGGTCATGCTCTCCGAGCAGCTGCAAACCGCCCTGCACAGCCGGATCCTCATCGAGCAGGCGAAAGGCGTCCTGTCGGCCCAGACCGGAACAAGCGTGGAGGCGGCCTTCGCCCTCATGCGCACCCACGCCCGCCGCACCGGACAACCGCTGACCGCGCTCGCCGGCCCCGTCGTCGCGAGGCGAGTTGCCGGCAGCGCCCTGCAGCAGGCAGCGGCATCCGTCGAGGACCATTGCGCCACCTGATCGACAGCCGCGGGGCCCACGACGACCATCCCGTGCCTGCGGCCTGACAGCGGTTCTCAGGTGGGTCGGCGGGCCGGCTGGTGCCCGGGGGCGTTCGACGCGTTCCCGGTGACGCGTCGAACGGAGGGGACTCCGCCGACGAGCAGCCCCATGCCACTCATCCCGACCCAGCGCCGTGGGTCGGGCACCGCGGGGCCCGCCGACAAGCCCGCCGGGATGCACGATCTCCGTGCACGCTTCACCCCTGCTTCTCCCTGTAAGCAGGGGTGGAGGCCTCCGCAGGGAGTGGACGGCCGCGCCTTCGACAGGCGGTCCGCGTCGGTGGCCTCGGCCCGGCACCGGTCGAGCACCGCCCCGCCCGAGTGCCGCCCCGCCCGAGTGCCGCCGGCCGCCTCGCCCGCACCGGTTCCCCCGGCCTCGTCAAGCAACACGAACACCGCTGTGACTGCCCAGCCCATGAGCGCCGGGGGCGGAACCTGCTCGAACGTCCGGTCGGGGACCGTGGGCACGCCGACGTCGGTGGGCACGGGCCCGCGGCGAGCCCACACGGTCACCGTGCGGTAGACCGGCGCGAACCTCCGGAGCACGGTGAGCACTGCAGCGGGCCGACCAGGTCCAGCACGGTCAGCCCGGGGTGGAGCACGAAGGCGATGAGACGCTACTCCGGCACGGGTCGGCCGGGAGGGACACTGCCGGGGTCGCGCAGCGTCCGGGCGATCTCGTCGTCGGCGAGGCCCGGCCCCACCCCGCCGAGCAGCGGCTGCGGGTCGTACTCCGCGGCCAGCTGCCACGCGAACGGGGACCTCGCGTCCACTTCAGGCCGGCCTGTCGCGGCGCGGCCGGGCCGAGGCCAGCGCGGCGACCAGCCCCCTGCTCACCGGCGAGGCGAAGGGCGCCACCACGGTGGAGAGGGCGCGCCGACCCGGCCAGACCCGCGCCTCCATCTCGGTCGGCCCTCCGGTGCAGACGTCCCTGAACGCGGTCGACTCACCGGCGAAGCGGTCGGCGTAGTCGACCATCGCGAGGATCCCCGGCACGTGGGCGCGGTACCGCTCGTCGTGGGCGGTCTTGAGGTGGAACGCGCCGCCTCCGGCGTGGACCGCCATCTCCATCGCCACGGGGCCGTCGGGGACGTCCAGCGAGCGCAGCTCGAGGCGACCGGTCGCACCGAACCGGCGGCACACCTCGCGGAAGAAGGCCGTGGTCGCCGGATCGCAGGCCATGGCGGTGCCGGCTCTCCCCTTCCACCCGGAGGCCTCCATCTGCAGGAAGAGCTCCACGGCTCCCGGGTCGGCCGACCGGTCGACCGAGCTCACCGGGCCGGCCTGCCGCTCCAGCCCGCGTCGAGCGCGCCGCCGCCGCTCGCGGCGGTCGTCCCCCAGGAGGGCGCCGTCCTCGGTGCGCGCGAGCACGGCCAGCTCGTAGCCGTTCCGCCGCCGGACGTCGATGCCCAGGGACGCCGCGGCCTCGTCCAGCGCAGCAGCGACGGGTCCTCCGTCGCCGAGGTCCTCGATCTCGAGCAGCACAGCCCCCTGCCGCACCCGCCACGGGGCCTGCAGGAGCGCGCAGAGGGACCGGGTCGCGCGATCGGCGTCGACCAGCGGTGTCCCCAGCACCTGGAAGTCGTGCGTCCAGGACACCAGCGCCGGCACCGGCGCACGGTTGCGCCACCGCCGGACGGCGAGCACGGGCAGGACGGCGTCGAGCCGGTCCCCGTCGGCGACCACGAGGAGCCGCGCGCGTCGCCCGTCAGGCAGGTGGCGCATCGCCGGCAGGAGCATGTCGGGCTCGTTGCACGGGTTGGGCTCTGCAGCACGCTCGGCCAGGTCGCGCCAGGCCGCCTCGACGGAAGGGCTGATGTCCTCCGGGCCCAGCAGGCACACCGCTGCCTCAGCTCGCACTGGTTCCGACTCCGATCGCTCGTGATCGGTCGGCCGCAGGCCCCGGCAACGCCCCTCCCCGTGACCGCCGTCGATGACGACGGGTCGCGGACCGAGCCCCCGCTGGCCGTCCTCGGCCGGGATGGTGCCAGCTCAGCGTGGTGATCCGGACGCCCGAGGAGGATCAGTCGCCCGAACGGACGACGCCGCCGCCGGCCGGGCGCCCGCACACCGGCGGACGATCGACGGCAGTCCCGGCTGGGCGCGAGACGCCTCGTTCCGCGCCTGCGCCGTGGGGCGTGTGGCGACCGTCCGTGGACGCCGCGTCACCCGAACGGGCTCGTAGCACGAGCTGCCCGGACCGACCGGGAGGCTCGCCGGGATTGTTCGTCATCTCCTGTCGTGAGGTCCGCTGGAGGTTCGTCAACTCGACATGTCGACACCCATGGCACCGGAGGCCGGGCTCGGCAGATCCTGCCGTCGGCACCGATTCCTCGAGGAGGCCCGCCGTGAACCGATCCCGGTTCCTCACCCTCGCCGTCTCCGCCCTCGCCGCGCTGGGGGTCGCCGCACCCGCCACGGCGGGTGCGGCCCCCTACTGCGGCATCACCTGGGGCTCCCAACCGGAGGTGACCGGCCGCGCCGACCCCGGGGACGACCTGGTCCAGAACGTCCGCGCCGGGCGGCACGAGTGCTTCGACCGGGTCGTCGTCGACGTGGCCGAGGTGTCCGGCTTCGACTCCTGGTCGGTCCGCTACGTGCCCTCGGTGCGCGAGGACGGCAGCGGAACGGCGGTGCCGCTGCGCGGTGGCGCCGACCTGCAGGTCACGCTCGGCGCGGTGGCCTCCGACGACCGGGGCCGCCCGACCTACGCCCCGGCGAACCGGCGGGAGGTCGTCGACGTGAGCGGCTACCGCACGCTGCGGCAGGTGGCCTGGCTCGGCTCGTTCGAGGGCCACACCGGCATCGGCATCGGCACCCGCGCCCGGCTGCCGTTCCGCGTCTTCGTCCTCGAGGGCTCGTCCGCCGGCGTCGACCGGCTGGTCGTCGACGTCGCCCACCGCTGGTAGCCCGCAGCGGCGGCGGCCGGCCGGTCAGCCCCCAGCGGGGCCCGGCCGGTCGTCGTCCCGGCGCGGCGCCTCGATCGCCCGAGGTGCCCGCCGCAGCGTGTCCAGCAGCTCCTGCCCCGGCTCGGGTCGCGGGTCGACCAGCTCGGCCGGGGTGTCGGGGACGATCACCTGCGGCCCGTCGTCCCCGGCGTCGAAGCTGCGGGGCACCCGCTTGAGGTGGGTGGTCATCGACCGCACCAGCAGCAGGATGGCGAGGAAGAGCAGCACGGTCAGCAGGGCACCGATGGGGCCGGCCTTGCCGACGTCCTCGGGCAGCTGCTGGTCGGCCGCCAGGAGCACGAACCCGGTCATCGGGCGACCACCTCACTGCGGACCCCGGCGAAGAGGTCGTCCTCGGGCACCGGCGAGTCGACGACCGACCGGGCCAGCTCGTAGTCCTCGGTCGGCCAGATCCGCTGCTGGACCTCCAGCGGGCAGGCGAACCAGCGGCCGTCCGGGTCGATCTGGGTGGCGTGCGCGATCAGCGCGGCGTCCCGGACGGCGAAGTACTCGGCGCACGGCACCCTGGTGGTGACCCGGTGCGACATGTCCCGCTCGGGGTCCCAGTTCTCCAGCCACTCCGCGTAGGGGGACTCCTTGCCCGAGGCCAGGATCGCCTCGTGCAGCGCTCGCGTCCGGGGCAGCGTGAAGCCCATCTGGTAGTAGAGCTTGAGCGGCTGCCACGGCTCCCCGAGCTCGGGGTAGCGGTCGGGGTCGCCGGCGGCGTCGAAGGCGTGCACCGAGACCTCGTGGGTCTTGATGTGGTCCGGGTGCGGGTAGCCGCCGCGCTCGTCGTAGGTGGTGATCACGTGCGGCTTGAACCGGCGGATCAGCTCGACCAGCGGGGCCGCCGCCTCCTCGATCGGCACCAGCGCGAAGCAGCCCTCGGGCAGTGGCGGCAGCGGATCCCCTTCCGGCAGGCCGGAGTCCACGAAGCCGAGGAACTCCTGCTCGATGCCGAGGATCTCGCGGGCGCGGGCCATCTCCTCCCGGCGGATCTCCGGCAGGCGCTCCCAGACGTCGGGCCGGTCCAACGCCGGGTTGAGCACCGAGCCGCGCTCACCTCCGGTGCAGGTCGCCACCATGACGCGGACACCCTCCGCGACGTACTTGGCCATGGTCGCGGCGCCCTTGCTCGACTCGTCGTCGGGATGGGCGTGCACGGCGAGCAGGCGCAACGGGTCTGCTTCGGTCACCGGTCCATCATCCACCGGCTCCACCGGGTGCCGCCGCCGTCCGGGCCCACGATCGGGTGTTCGTGGCGCTCGTCACGCTGCGGTCCGCTAGCGTTCCGCATCCCGGAGGCGGGGTGCGGGCGGAACACCGACCCCGGCCGACGGTGTTACGTTGGCCGTTCTGAACGCGGCCGTTCCCCGGACGGGGAGCGGCCACCGACATTTCAGGAGCACTACCGTGTCCACCCCCACTGACGAGCAGAACCAGGGCGTCTGGCTGACCCAGGAGGCCCACGACCGGCTGCGGGCCGAGCTCGACCAGCTGGTGGCGGGCCGCCCGGCCATGGCCGCCGAGATCAACGCCCGCCGCGAGGAGGGCGACCTCCGTGAGAACGGCGGCTACCACGCCGCCAAGGACGAGCAGGGCAAGCAGGAGGCCCGCATCCGCCAGCTGGAGGACCTGCTGCGGAAGGCCCGCGTCGGCGACGCGCCCACGACGGCGACGCACGCTGCCACCGGCACCGTGATCACCATCCGCTTCCGGGGCGACGACGACACCGAGAAGTTCCTCCTCGGCTCGCGCGAGATCGCCGGGACGACGGGTCTGCAGGTCTACTCCCCCGAGTCGGCGCTCGGTTCGGCCATCCTCGGCGCGGAGCCGGGGACGACGGTCACCTACCAGGCACCCAACGGCCGCGACATCACCGTCGACGTCGTCGCCATCGAGCCCTTCGTCCCCTGACCGGGGTCCCCTCGTGACCGAGCTCGCGAGGTCACGCAGGCACGCAGCGCCCGGGGGCACCGGGCCGACGAGCGCCAGCGAGGAGGACCGGTGACCCGTCCTGCGCGCTCCCGGCGGACGGAGAACACTGGGTTCGCCTGCGTCCACTGCGGGTCGGCGGTGCCGGCGAACACCGACGGGCACTACCGCAACCACTGCCCGGTGTGCCTGTGGTCGCTGCACGTCGACGACCTCCCCGGCGACCGGGCGAGTGCGTGCCGGGCGCCGATGGAGCCGATCGGCCTGGTGGAGAAGTCGGGCAAGGGCTGGCAGGTGGTCCACCGCTGCACGGCGTGCGGCCACCGCCAGCCCAACCGGCTGGTCCGCGAGGGCGACCTCCCCGACGACCTCGACGTCGTCCTCTCGCTACCCTGGTTGTAGCGAGGCCGACCGCGCCGCCCGGCTCCAGCTCTCAGCCGGCCGGCAGCAACCCCCGGCGGCGCAGCAACGGGGTGGGGTCGGCGTCCCGGCCGCGGACGGCGCGGAAGGCCTCCAGCGGGTCGACCGACCCGCCGACGGCGAGCAGCCGCGACCGGAACACCTCGCCGTTCTCCCGCCGCAGGCCACCGTTCTCCTTGAACCACTCCACGGTGTCGGCGTCGAGCACCTCCGACCAGATGTAGGAGTAGTAGCCGGCCGCGTAGCCCCCGGCGAAGACGTGCTGGAAGTACGTCGTCCGGTAGCGCGGCGGCACCAGGTCGTGGGCGACGCCGGCCGCCTCCAGCGCGACCCGCTCGAACTCCTGGGGGTTCCCCACCTCCGTCTCCGGCGTGATCCGGTGCCAGGCCTGGTCGAGCAGCGTCGCCGCCAGGTACTCCAGCGTCGCGAAGCCCTCGCCCCACAGCTGCGCGGCCTCGATCGCCTCGACCACGCTGGCCGGCAACGGCTCGCCGGTGTCCACGTGCCGGGCGTAACCGGCCAGGACCTCCGGCCACAGCGCCCACATCTCGTTGACCTGGCTCGGGAACTCGACGAAGTCCCGCGGCACGCTGGTGCCGGCGAACCGCGGGTAGGTGACGGCGGAGCTCAGGCCGTGCAGCGTGTGGCCGAACTCGTGGAACAGCGTGTTGACCTCGTCGAGGGTGAGCAGGGTGGGCTGCCCGTCGGCGCCCCGGGTGACGTTGAGGTCGTTCACGACGACCGGCCGGGTGCCCAGCAGGCGCGACTGGGTGACGAACGAGCTCATCCAGGCGCCGCCGCGCTTGCCCTCGCGGGCGTAGAAGTCGCCGAGGTAGAGGCCGACCGTCTCGCCCGCCGCGTCGGTGACCTCCCAGACCCGGACGTCGGGGTGGTAGCCGACGAGGTCCGGCCGGGGCGTGAAGCGGTAGCCGTAGAGGCGTTCCGCGGTGGCGAAGACGCCGTCGACGAGCACCCGGTCCAGCTCGAACCACGGCCGCAGCGCCGTGGTGTCCACCGAGTACCGCTCGGCGCGCACCCGTTCGCTGTAGAACGCCCAGTCCCAGGGCGCCAGCTCCGTCACGCCGTCGGTGGCGGCGACCTCGGCCAGCGCGGCGGCCTCCGCCTGCGCGTTGGCCATCGACGGGCCCACCATCCGGGCGAGCATCGCGTCGACCGCCTCGGTGCTGCCCGCGGTCTGGTCGGCCAGCACCAGGTCGGCGTGGGTGTCGAAGCCCAGCAGCCGGGCCCGCTCGGCGCGCGTCCGGGCGATGCGGACGGCGACCGGCCCGTTGTCGTGCTCGCCGCCCGACGCCCGGCCCACCGACGCCTCGAAGACGCGGCGACGCAGCTCCCGGTTCCGCAGCTTGGCCAGCACCGGCTGGCCGGTGGGCAGCAGCAGCGGGATGAGGAACCCGGGAACCCCGCGGTCGGCGGCGGCACGGGCCGCCGCGGCGACCTCCTCGGCCCTGAGCCCGTCGAGCTCCGCGGCGTCGGCGACGACGACGGCGGCGGCCTCGGTGGCCAGCTGCAGGTTCTGCCCGAACGTCGTCGACAACTCCGACAGCTCGCGGTTCAGCTCGGTCAGCCGGGCCCGGCCGGCCTCGTCGAGGCGCGCGCCGGCGAGCACGAAGTCCAGGTGGTAGCGCTCCACCAGCCGCACCGCCTCGGCGTCCAGGCCGCTGTCGTGCCGCTGCACGTGCACGGCGTCGATGCGGGCGAAGAGCGCGGGGTCCAGCCGCAGGGCGTCGGCGTGCGCGGACTCCAGCGGGGCCAGCTCCCGCTCGATCTCCCGCAGCTGGTCGGTCGCGACCGACGAGGCGAGGTTGTGGAAGACCGCGCCGGCGCGGCGGTACAGCCGTCCGGACCGCTCCAGCGCGACGACGGTGTTCTCGAACGCCGGCGGCTCGGGCGACCCGACGATGGCAGCGACCTCGGCGCGCTGCTCGGCCATCCCGGCCAGCACCGCCTCGCGGCAGTGCTCCAGGGTGATCTCCGCGAAGGGCGGCAGCTGCAGCGGCAACGGCGACGGCTCGAGCAACGGGTTGTCGGCGGACGGGGCGGCGGAGGCGGGAACGGCGCTCATCGCCGCCCATCCTGCGCCCGACCGCACGAGTGCACCCGGGTGGCCCGGAACCGACCCCGGTCCGGACCACCCGGGGCCGGGCCCCCAGCGGAGCTGCTCCGCGCGGGTCGGGACCGCTCCTGGCGCGGTGTCGGCGGTTCCCGGGAGCCGGGGTCCTGCAGGTGCTCCCCGTCAGCCGGTGGTCACCGTGTACCCGGCCCGGTCGAGCCGGGCCAGCAGCTCCTCGGCGTGCTCGGGCCCGCGGGTCTCCAGGACGACGAACACCTCCACCTCGCCGAGGCCCAGCCGGGTCGCCGTCCGCTCGTGCTCGACCTCCAGCACGTTGGCGCCGACCTGGGCCAGCTCCGTGAGCACCGCGGCCAGCGACCCCGGTCGGTCGGGCACCCGCAGCCGCAGCGACTGGTAGCGCCCGGCCGCGGCCATGCCGTGCTGCACCACCTTGAGCAGCAGCACCGGGTCGATGTTGCCGCCGGAGACGACCGCGACGACGGGCGGCGGGAAGGCGGCCGGGTCAGCGAGCACGGCGGCGACGGCGGCCACCCCGGCCGGCTCGACGACGAGCTTCGCCCGCTCCAGGCAGAACAGCAGCGCCTGCGAGAGGTCCTCCTCGCTGACCGTGCGCACCTCGTCGACCAGGTCGCGGACGTGCGCGAACGTCAACTCCCCGGGCGAGCCGACGGCGATGCCGTCGGCCATCGTGGTCATCCCCGTCAGCGCCACCGGCCGGCCGGCTGCCAGCGACCCGGGGAAGGCGGCGGCCGCCGCGGCCTGCACGCCGACCACCCGCACGTCGGGACGGCGGGCCCGCACCGCGGCCGCGACACCGGAGACCAGGCCCCCGCCCCCGGTGCAGACGACGACGGTGGCCACGTCGGGGCACTGGTCGAGGACCTCCAGGCCGACCGTGCCCTGCCCGGCGATCACGTCGGGGTGGTCGAACGGGTGGACGAACACCGCGCCGGTGCGCTGCGCGTGCTCGGCGGCGGCCGCCAGGGCCTCGGTCAGCGAGGCGCCGCCCAGCCGGGCCTCGGCGCCGTAGCCGCGGGTGGCCGCCACCTTGGGCAGCGGCGCGCTCTCCGGCATGAACACCGTCGCCCGGATGCCCAGCAGCTGCGCGGCCAGCGCCACCCCCTGCGCGTGGTTGCCGGCGCTGGCCGCGACGACGCCCCGCGCCCGTTCCTCGGGCGACAACCGCGCCAGCCGCGTGTAGGCACCGCGGATCTTGAACGAGCCGGCGCGCTGCAGGTTCTCGCACTTCAGCCACACCGGGCCGCCGACCCGCTCGGCCAGCGCCCGCGAGTGCTCCAGCGGCGTGCGCCGGACGACGCCGTCCAGCAGCGCCGCCGCGGCCTCGACGTCCGCTCCCCCGACCAGCGCGACGCCGTCCCGCCGCGGCTCTCCCGCCACCATGGGTCGATCTTCGCAGCACGGAGGCCCAGGTGGCAGCGACGGACGGGTGCCCGTGCCGCCGGTCGCGTCGTACCGTGGCTGGGGTGACGGACCCCGGCGTTCCCGCCTCCGCTCCCCCTGCACCCACGACCCTCGGCGAGCTCCGCGACAGCGGGGCCACCCCCCGGCCGGTCAAGGCCGAGATCCGCGCCAACCTGCTCGCCCGCCTGGCCGCCGGCGAGCCGTCCCTGCCCGGCATCGTCGGCTTCGAGGACACCGTCGTCCCCGAGGTCGAGCGCGCCCTCATCGCCGGCCACGACCTCGTCCTGCTGGGCGAGCGCGGCCAGGGCAAGACCCGGCTGATCCGCACCCTGGTGGGCCTGCTCGACGAGTGGACGCCGGTGCTCACCGGCAGCGAGCTCAACGAGCACCCGCTGGCCCCGATCAGCGTGTGGGCCCACCGGCAGATCGCCGAGCACGGCGACGCCACGCCCGTCGGCTGGCTGCACCGCAGCGAGCGCTTCGGCGAGAAGCTGGCCACCCCGGACACCAGCGTCGGCGACCTCATCGGCGACGTCGACCCGATCAAGGTGGCCGAGGGCCGCACCCTGGGCGACCCCGAGACGGTGCACTACGGCCTGGTGCCGCGCACGAACCGGGGCATCTTCAGCGTCAACGAGCTGCCCGACCTCGCCGAGCGGATCCAGGTCTCGCTGCTCAACGTGCTGGAGGAGCGCGACATCCAGATCCGCGGCTACCGGGTGCGGCTGCCGCTGGACCTGCTGCTGGTGGCCAGCGCCAACCCCGAGGACTACACCAACCGCGGCCGGATCATCACCCCGCTCAAGGACCGCTTCGGCGCCGAGGTGCGCACCCACTACCCGATCGAGCTGGCCGACGAGGTGCGCCTGCTGACCCAGGAGGCGCACACCAGTTGGCCGGGGTGGGCGGGCGGCAGCGACGCAGCCGGCCGGGCGGGGGCCGGCCTCGCCCGTGGTGAGCAGCTGGAGACGCCGCTGGTGCCCGAGCACCTGGTGGAGATCGTCGCCCGCTTCACCCGGCTGGTCCGCGACTCCAACCACGTCGACCAGCGCTCCGGCGTCAGCGCCCGGTTCGCCATCGCCGGGCTGGAGACGGTGGCCGCCTCCGCCGTCCGCCGGGCCGCCCTCGCCGGGGAGACCCGGCCGGTCGCCCGCGTCGTCGACCTGCCCAGCATCGTCCCGGCCAGCCGGGGCAAGGTCGAGTTCGCCGACTCCGGCTCCGACCCGGACGACGAGCGCGAGACCGAGGTGCTCGAGCACCTGCTGCGCCAGGCGACCGCGCAGACCTTCCGGGCCCGCTGCGCCGGGCTGGACCTGACCGGACTGCAGGAGCACTTCACCGGCGGGGAGACCGTGGAGTCCGGCGAGCTGGTGCCGGCCGCCGCGCTCCTCGGCCAGCTGGGCACCATCCCGAAGCTGGCCGAGCTGCTGGGCCGGCTGGGCGTGCCGGAGGGCGAGCAGTCCGCCGAGCAGGCCGCCGCCGCGGTGGAGTTCGCCCTGGAGGGCCTTTACCTGACCCGGAGACTGGCCAAGGACACCGACGGCGTGCGCACCGTCTACGGAGCCTGACGTGAGCGAGCGTGCGAGCTCACGCATGAGCACAGCGTCCAGGGCCACTGGGCCGACGAGCGTCAGCGAGGAGGGCTAGTGGTCAGGAGGCCCGGCAGGGGCCACCGGTACGGGCGCTGGCGGGGCGGGCCCGACCCGCTGGCCCCGCCCTACGACCTGGGCAGCGCGGTCGACGAGATCGGCGACTCGGTGCTCGGCGGCAGCGGCGTGCGCGAGGCGCTGCGCGAGCTGCTGCGCCGCGGCATGGACGGCCGGCGCGGGCTGGACGAGCTGCGCCGGTCGGTCCGCGAGCGGCTGCGGCAGGCGCGCAACGCGGGGCGGATGGACGGCACCCTGCAGGAGGTCCGGGAGCTGCTCGACCGCGCCGTCGAGGCCGAGCGGCGGGAGCTGTTCCCCGACCCGGACGACATGGCGCGGCTGGCGGAGGCCGAGCTCGACGCGCTGCCCGAGGACACCGCGGGCGCCGTCCGGGCGCTCAAGGAGTACGACTGGCGCTCCGCGGAGGCCCGGCAGGCCTACGAGCAGATCCAGGACCTGCTGCGGCGCGAGGTGCTCGACAGCTCCTTCGCCTCGATGAAGCAGGCGCTGGAGAACGCCACCGAGGGCGACGTGCAGGCGGTCAAGGACATGGTCGCCGACCTCTCGCAGCTCATCGACGCGCACAACCGCGGGGAGGACACCGACGAGCAGTTCCAGGAGTTCATGGAGAAGCACGGGCAGTTCTTCCCCGACGACCCGCAGTCGGTCGAGGAGCTGATCGACTCCCTCGCCCGCCGGGCGGCCGCGCAGGAGCGGATGATGGCCGGCCTCTCCCCCGAGCAGCGCGCCGAGCTGGCCGACCTGATGGCCCAGACGATGCAGGACATGGGGCTGGCCAGCGAGATGGCCCACCTGCAGGACGCCCTCCGCCAGGCCCGGCCCGACCTGCCCTGGGGGCAGCGCGGGCAGGTGCCCGACGGCGAGCAGTCCCTCGGCATGGGCGACGCCACCAGCGCCGTCGCCGAGCTGGCCGACCTGGAGGCGCTGTCCAACCAGCTGTCCCAGGGCTACGCCGGGGCCTCGCTGGCCGACGTCGACGAGGAGCTGCTCGAGCGGGCGCTGGGCCGGCCCGCGGTCGACGACCTCGCCGCACTGCGCCAGATGGAGCGCGAGCTGGAGCGGCAGGGCTACCTCAACCGCTCGGACGGGAAGCTCGAGCTCTCGCCCAAGGCCGTCCGCCGGCTGGGCGCGACCGCGCTGCGCCGGGTGTTCGCCCAGCTCGACGCCACCGGCCGCGGCGAGCACGACGTCGCCGACGCCGGCGCCGCCGGGGAGCTGACCGGCAGCTCCCGGGAGTGGCGGTTCGGCGACGAGCAGCCGCTGGACGTCGTGCGGACGGTGAAGAACGCCGTCCTGCGCACCGCGCACGAGCCCCGCGCGGACGACGACCGGCGCGTGCGCATCGCCGTCGAGGACTTCGAGGTGGTCGAGACCGAGCGGCGCACCGGGGCCGCGGTCGCACTGCTGGTCGACCTCTCCTACTCCATGGCGCTGCGCGGCACCTGGGGTGCGGCCAAGTCGACGGCGATGGCGCTGCACTCGCTGGTGACCACCCGGTTCCCGCAGGACGCCATCCAGATCATCGGCTTCTCCTCCACCGCCCAGGTGCTGCGCCCGGAGACCCTCGCCGAGCTGAGCGTGGACACGCTGCAGGGCACCAACCTGCAGCACGGGCTGATGCTGGCCCGGCGCTTCCTCGCCCGGCACAAGGACGCCGAGCCGGTGGTGCTCGTGGTCACCGACGGCGAGCCGACCGCTCACCTGGAGGACGACGGGACGCCGTTCTTCTGCTGGCCGCCGATGCCGGAGACCATCGCCCGCACCGTCGCCGAGGTGGAGCGGGTGGCCCGGTCGGGGGCGACGATGAACGTCTTCGCCCTCGATCCCGAGCCCGGGCTGGTGCGCTTCGTCCACGACATCACCCAGCGGGCCGGCGGGCGGGTGTTCACCCCCGACAGCGAGCGGCTCGGCGAGTACGTCGTGGCTGACTACCTGCGCACGAGGCGGGGACGCCGGGCCCGCTGACGGAGGACCCTGTCGCCCACCGGAGAAGGACCCCGTCCTCCTCATCCCTCGCACGCTCGGGACGAGCCTCTGGACGCGGCCGGCGGCGGGACCCTGCAGAGGGGCCGCCGTCCACCGGCAGACTGGGCCGGTGACCGCCGAGCCGAGCGCCGTGACCGTCGAGGAGGTATCCGCCGAGGCGACCTACGACCTGCGGCGCGCGGTCCTGCGGCCGGAGGGCGGGGAGGTCGTCTGGGCAGGCGACGACGACCCGGCCACCGTGCACCTCGCCGCCCGCACGCCCGACCGCCGAGTGGTCGGCGTGGCCCGGCTGAGCCCCGCCCCCTGCCCCTGGCGCCCGGAGGCACGGGCGCCGTGGCAGCTGCGCGGCATGGCCACCGACCCCGCGGTGCGCGGGGCGGGCGCCGGCCGGGCGCTGCTGGGGGCCTGCCTCGCGGCAGTGGCACAGCGCGGCGGCGACCTGGTCTGGTGCGACGCCCGCACGACCGCGGCCCGGTTCTACGAGCGGGCCGGCTTCACCGTGGTCACCGGCGAGTACGACAAGCCGGGCATCGGCCCGCACGTCGGCATGGTCATCCCCGTAGCGGGTGCGTCCCGCTCGAGCTGATCCCCGGGATCCGCCCGGTGCGGAAGGCGTCCACGAACATCCGGAAGTCGTCCTGCGTGCGGTGGGCGTAGTCGTGCGCGAAGTCGACCAGGTCGGCGATGAACTCCTCGCGCCGGTCCCCGACCATCGCGGTGACCGCCTCCTCGGTCTGGAACGGCACCAGCGTGTGGTCGCTGTCGGCGTCGCCGACGCAGTGCACCTTCGCCGTCGCCCGCCCCAGCTGGGCCAGCACCGGGGCGATCTGCTCCGGCTCGGTGAGGTCGTCCCAGTCCAGGTCCGTCTCGTAGGGCGAGAGCTCCTGGACGACGAAGCCGACGCCGTCGATCTCGGTGTGGCCGAGGAACTGGGAGGCGTTGGCCTGCAAGGCGCGCTGGGAGATCGCGGTCCGGTGGCCCTCGTGCTCGAAGGACGCCCGGATGTCGGCATCCCGCACGATCCGGCTGGGCGCCGGCACGTTGCCCTGCTTGAGGGAGAGCACGACGTCGTTCTCCAGCGCCTGGTCGTAGCCCTCGATGAGCACGTTGTAGGCGGGCAGCCCGGCGCTGCCGATGCCGAAGCCGCCGGTCCCGATCACGTCCTTGACGTCGTAGGTCACGTCGCGGCGCCGGCGCGGCGGGTGCACCGTCTGCTTCCAGCGGTCGAGGGCGGCGAGCACCTCCTCGCGCTCGCCGTCGTCCAGCCGGCGGTTGCGGGGGCCGTCGGCGAAGCGCCGCTCGTGGTTCTCGACGACGGTCATCCGGTCCAGCAGGCCCCGGCGGGTGTGCGCCGTCGTCCGCAGGATCGCGTCGTGCACCGCCCCCTCGGTGTTCTCCTTGACGAGGGCGAAGGTCTTGTCGTCGTCGAGGCGGGTGAACGCCGCCACCTGGTCGAGGTAGGCGGTGAGGTAGCCGCGCAGCAGGTCGGAGATGACCTCGTCGCCGAATGCCTTGCGCCAGGACAGCAGCGCGAAGCTGGCCGCGAACCGGCGCAGGTCCCAGCACACGTGCCCGACGTAGGCCTCGTCGAAGTCGTTGACGTCGAAGACGATCCGCCCCGCCCCGTCCATGTAGGTGCCGAAGTTCTCCGCGTGCAGGTCGCCCTGGATCCACACCCGGCCGGTGCGCTCGTCGCACCAGCGGTCCTGCAGCTGCGCCATGTCGGCGTAGAAGAGGCAGGCGGTGCCCCGGTAGAAGGCGAACGGGTCGGCCGCCATCTTGCGGAACTTGGTGCGGAACGCGTCCGCGTCGGCGGTCATGAGCTCGGAGAAGGCGTCGACGAGCACGTCGACGATCTGTTGAGCGCGGTCACCGTGAGTGACCCCTGCGGGGGATTCGGCCACGGAACGACCGTAGGCGGCGGTTAGCCTGCAGGGACAGGTGTCCACCACTTCCGAGGGGACGAGGGCGGCGGTGACTCGAGCGACCACGGCATGGCGGCTGGCCACGGGGGCCGCCTACGGCGGCGGCGGGCTGGGCCTGGCCGGGGCCGGGGTGCTCGCCCTTCTCCGCCAGCAGGCCCGGTCGGCCCGGCGCCACGTGGAGTCGCGGACCGTCAAGGTCGCCCCGCCCCCCGGCGACGGGGTGTACGGCCGCGGGCGCGGCCGGCCGATCGTCCTCGCCGTCCTGGGTGACTCCACCGCGGCCGGCCTGGGCGTCGACCGCGCCGCCCAGACCCCCGGGGTGCTGCTCGCCGCGGCGCTGGCCGAGCTGGCCGAGCGCCCCGTACGGCTGGTGCGGCTCGCGGTGTCCGGCGCCCGGTCCTGGCACCTCGACGAGCAGGTCGACAAGGCACTCCGGGAGCACCCCGACGTCGCGCTCATCATGATCGGCGCGAACGACGTCACCAGCCGCACCGCGCCCGAGGTCTCCGTCCGGCACCTGCACGACGCCGTCGGCCGGCTCACCGAGGCCGGCACACAGGTCGTCGTCGGCACCTGCCCGGACCTCGGCACCGTGCGCCCGATCGGCCGGCCGCTGCGCTGGCTGGCCCGCCGGTGGAGCCGGCAGCTGGCCGCCGCCCAGACCATCGCGGTCGTCGAGGCCGGCGGGCGCAGCGTGTCGCTGGGATCGGTGCTCGGCCCGTCGTTCGCCGAGGACCAGGACCTGTTCAGCATCGACGAGTTCCACCCCAGCGCGGCCGGTTACGCCGCCGCGGCCGCCGTCCTGCTGCCCTCGATCGCCGATTCGCTCGGTGTCTGGCCGGCCGCGGCCGACCGGGGGCTGCGCAACCTGCGACGCGACACCGTCCGCCCGGTCGCGACGGCTGCCGCGCGGGCCGCAGGGCGGACCGGCACCGAGGTCCAGGCGACCGCGGTCCGCGGCTCGGACACCGGCCCCCGGGGTCCGTGGGCCCGGCTGCGCCGCCGCCGGCCACCGGACCTGCCGACGCCTGAGCAGGCCGAGCGCGCCGCGGAGGCGACACCGCTCGCCTGAGGGCGGAGCGGCCCCTACCGGGGAGTAGGTTCGGGGGCGACCCGACGTCCGGCGGCGACCCGTCGTCGGATCCCCGAATCGTGGAGGACCCATGCCCGAAGCCGTCATCGTCGCGACCACGCGCTCCCCCATCGGCCGCGCGTTCAAGGGCTCGCTGAAGGACCTGCGGCCCGACGACCTCACCGCGACCATCGTGCGTGCGGCCCTCGACAAGGTGCCCGCGCTCGACCCCACCGACATCGACGACCTGATCCTCGGCTGCGGCCTGCCCGGCGGGGAGCAGGGCCACAACATGGGCCGCGTCGTCAGCGTCCTGCTCGGCATGGACCACCTGCCGGGGACGACGATCACCCGCTACTGCTCGTCGTCGCTGCAGACCACCCGCATGGCCATGCACGCGATCAAGGCCGGCGAGGGCGACGTCTTCATCTCGGCCGGCGTCGAGATGGTGTCGCGCTTCGTGAAGGGCAACAGCGACTCGCTGCCCGACACCCAGAACCCGGCGTTCGCCGACGCTCAGGCCCGGGTCGCCAAGACCGCCGAGAGCGGCGCGGACTCCTGGACCGACCCCCGGGACAACGGCGAGGTCCCGGACATCTACGTCGCGATGGGGCAGACCGCGGAGAACCTGGCGCTGCTCAAGGACGTCTCCCGCCAGGAGATGGACGAGTTCGCCGTCCGCAGCCAGAACCTGGCCGAGCAGGCCATCGCCGACGGCTTCTGGGAGCGGGAGATCACCCCGGTCACCACGCCCGACGGCACGGTGGTCAGCACGGACGACAGCCCGCGCGCGGGCACCACGCTGGAGGGCATCTCCGGCCTCAAGCCGGTCTTCCGCCCCGACGGGCGGGTCACCGCGGGCAACGCCTGCCCGCTCAACGACGGCGCCGCCGCGGTCGTGGTCATGAGCGACACCAAGGCCCGCGACCTGGGGCTGACCCCGCTGGCGCGCATCGTCTCCACCGCGGTCACCGGCCTCTCGCCGGAGATCATGGGCTACGGCCCGGTGGACGCCTCGAAGCTCGCGCTGCAGCGGGCCGGGATGAGCATCGGTGACATCGACCTGGTCGAGATCAACGAGGCCTTCGCGGCGCAGGTCATCCCGAGCTACCGCGACCTGGACATCGACATCGACAAGCTGAACGTGCACGGCGGCGCCATCGCCGTCGGCCACCCCTTCGGCATGACCGGCGCCCGCATCACCGGCACGCTGATCAACGGCCTGCAGACCGAGGACAAGACCTTCGGCCTGGAGACGATGTGCGTCGGCGGCGGCATGGGCATGGCGATGGTCCTGGAGCGTCTGTCCTGAAGAAGGACCCGGCGAGATCGGCGGTCTCGCACGCTGCCCACCCCGGAGCCGTGCGAGACCGCCGATCCCACCCCAGGGGGAGCGGCCCCCGGAGCTGCCAGTGGCCCGGCCCCCTCGCGGGGACCGGGCCACTGGTGTTCACGGCCCCGTCCCGGGCCCACCCTGAGCCTGCGAAGGGTGGGGAGGACGGGGTCCTTCTTCAGTCGCCGCTCTGCAGGTAGGACAGCAGCCGCAGGATCTCCAGGTACAGCCAGACGACCGTGATGAGCAGGCCGAAGGCGATGTACCAGGCGAACTTCGCGGGGGCGCCGCGGCGTATCGCCTCGTCGGCCATGTCGAAGTCGAGCAGCAGCGAGAACGCCGCGACACCGATCACGACCAGGCTGAAGATGATGGACAGGGTGCCGCCGTCACGCAGACCCAGGCCGCCGGGGACGAAGAAGCCGGCCACCAGGTTGACCAGGACCAGCGCCAGCACACCGAACATCGCGCCGACGATCCAGCGGGTCAGCTTGGGGGTGACCCGGATGGCGCCGGTCTTGTAGACGACGAGCATGCCGGCGAAGACACCGAAGGTGCCGACCAGCGCCTGCATCACGATGCCGGGGTAGATCGCGTTGAACGCCTCGCTGATGGCACCGAGGGCGATGCCGTACAGCGCGCCGTAGGACAGCGTGGCGACCGGGTTGGCGATCTGCTTGAACGCGATCACCAGACCGAGCACCAGGGCCACGAGGACCGCGGGCAGGGCCAGGCCGAACGCCAGCGCCTGCGGGAGCAGCGCCCAGGTGACGGCGGCCGAGAGGACGGTGACCAGGAAGGACAGGCCCGTCTTCTGGACGACGTCGTCCATCGTCATGTAGCGGGTGGTCGGCGGCGCGTACGGCGACTGCGCGGCGTACGGGTCCTGCGTCCCGTAGCCGGACTTCGGGGCCCCGTACTGCGGGGCCCCGTACTGCGGAGCCCCGTACTGCGGAGCGCCACCCCACGGGGTGGACTGCTGGCCGTAGCCAGGGCCCGTGTTCTGCAGGCCCCGGCCGAAGACCGGGTTGGAGCTGGGCATCGTCATCTCCTCGAGGTGACCGGCTGTCGTGGGGCCCACGGTCCTGCACCCCACTCGTCCAGGTCAACGCCTCAGGAGGCCCGCGCGTTCCTGGGTGTCTGCTGGACACCCGGACGGGGGGTGCGGACGTGCCGCGGGGGCCGGTGGCCGGCCGCCACCGGCCCCCGCGGGCTCCTGTCTCATATCTCGTCGCCGTCGTGGTCGTGGTCGGAGCTCAGGCCGCCGCCGCCGGCCTTCTGCTCCGCCGTCACCCGGAACTGGCGGTCGGTCGGGTCCTCCTCGAACGTGCCGCCCGGCACCGGCGTGCCGGTGTCGCCGTTCACCCTGGCCGTGTCGTAGGACAGCGTCAGCACGGCATAGGCGATGGCGTCGGAGTTCTGGTCCAGCGCCGTCTCGCTGATGTTGCCGATGTCGTCCCCGGCCTGGTGGTAGTTCGCGTCGTAGGCGACGCCGGCAGTGCCGCCGTACAGCGGGACCTGGTACTCCTGCTTCAGCACCTCGGCGCCGGTGAAGAGACCACCGGAGGGGATGCCCGCCCGGATGAACGCCTGGTAGTCGCTGCGACCGCTGAACTCGGTGCCCTCGTACCACAGGTCCTGCGCCTCGTAGTAGTCCTCGAGGACGTACTCGATCTGGTCCGAGCCCGCCGGCACCGGCGTGCCCGTCGGGGCCGGGAAGTCGGACTGGTCACCGTCGTAGATGAACCGGGCGAAGTTCGGCGAGCCGACCATGTCGAAGTTCAGGTACAGGCCGATCCGGTCCTTCTCCGCCTGCGGCAGGGTCGACACGTAGTGGTTCGAACCCAGCAGGCCGAGCTCCTCCGCGCCCCACCAGGCGAAGCGCACGGTGTTCTCCGGCTTCACCTCGGTGAGGTTCTCGGCGACCTCGACCAGCGCCGCGCTGCCACTGCCGTTGTCGTTGATGCCCGGGCCCTGCAGCACCGAGTCGAGGTGGGCGCCGGCCATGACGACGTTGTCCGAGGTCCGGCCGGGCAGCTCGGCGATGACGTTCTCGGTCGTGCGGGTCTCACTGGTCGAGTCGACGGCGAGGTTGACCGTCGTGCCCGCTGCGGCGAGCTCCTGGCCGAGGGCCGTCGGGACCCCGATGACCGGGATGCCGACCCCGGGAGCGCCCAGCGTGCCGTTGACCGGCCCCTCCGCGTTGTTGGAGACGATGACCGCGGAGGCGCCGGCGGTCTCGGCGTTCTGCGCCTTCACGCCGAAGGCGCAGCCGCCCCGTTGGACGAGGGCCACCGACCCGGAGGTGAAGCCGGTGAAGTCGGTGGCCTCACAGCCGCTGCCGAGCTCCGTGGCCGGGAGGTCGACCGGGCTGACGGCGCCGTTGTCGACCGTCCCGGCGCCGGTGTAGGTCATCGGCGTGTAGTCGGTGCCCACCGTGTAGGTGGTCGCCGTGGGCGTGACCCGATTGAACGAGCTGCTCCGCAGCTCGAAGAACGGGAAGTCGAACGACTGGGTCGTGACCGACCAGCCCGCCCCCTTGAGCCGCTGCTCCACGTAGTCGACGGAGGCGTCGTAGCCCGGCGTCCCGGAGGCACGGTTGCCGCCGTTGTCCTCGGCGATGCCCTGGAAGGCCTCCAGGTGCTCCATGACCCCGTCCAGGGTCACGCAGTCGGTCAGCTTGGCGACGGTGTTGTTGGTCCGCTGCTCGCACGCCTGCGCGGCGCCGGCCGGCGCGGCCACCGCCACGGTGCCCGCCAGTGCCATCGCGCCGGCGGCACCCAACGCCACCATCCGTGCCCGGCGGGAGTCGGTTCGGGTCATGCAGGGTTCCCCTCCGCTCGCGAGGTGCCTCAACGCTGGGACACCGTGTGTGACCTGTGTGACTCTGCGTGGGGTCACGGTGCGCAGTCAAGCCTTGACTTGTCCGTACCGGCCCCTGGGTGCCCCCGGTCGGGTTCGAACCGACACTGGGACCCTTTTAAGGGGCCTGCCTCTGCCAGTTGGGCTACGGGGGCCGCCGAGCACGCCAGCCCGGCGGTCAGCTCGCCCGGAGGGAGCCCGACTGGGCCTTGTCCTCCGCCGAGGGCGGCGGCAGCGACCCGGTGCGGCCGGTGTTGGCCGCCTCGACGAACTCGCGGCGCGGGTCCTGCAGCTGGCCCAGCGAGATGACCTCGCGCCGGAACACCGCAGCCAGCGTCCAGTCCGCGACGACCCGGGCCTTGCGGTTGAAGGTGGGCACCCGGCTGACGTGGTAGGTGCGGTGCATGAACCAGGCCGGCCAGCCCTTGAGTTTGACGCCGTAGACCTGCGCGACGCCCTTGTGCAGGCCCAGGCTGGCCACCGAGCCCGCGTAGGAGTGCCGGTAGGGCTCCGGCTCGTGGCCCTCGAGCACCGCCACGATGTTGTCGGCCAGCCGCTTGGCCTGCCGGACGGCGTGCTGCGCGTTGGGCGCGGTGGTCGCGCCGGGGCTCTCCTTGGTGAGGTCCGGGACGGCGGCCAGGTCGCCGGCCGACCACGCGTCGGGCAGCCCGCGCACCTGCAGGGTGGGCTCGCAGACCACCCGCCCGCGCTCGTCCACCGGCAGGTCGGTCTCCTTCAGCATCGGGTTGGGCTTGGTGCCCGCCGTCCACACCAGGGTGTCGCTGTTGAACTCATCGCCATCGCTGAGCCGGACGTGGCAGTCGGTGACGGACTCCAGCCTGGTGTTGAGCCGCACGTCCATCCCGCGCGCGGTGAGCTGCTTGACCGTCCAGGCGGCCATGTCCAGGTCGACCTCGGGCAGGATCCGGCCCATCGCCTCGACCAGCACCCAGCGCATGTCGGCCGTCGAGAGCCGCGGGTAGTAGTGGGTGATCGCGTAGCGAGCCATGTCCTCGAGCTCGGCGAAGGCCTCCACCCCCGCGTAGCCGCCGCCGACGAAGGTGAAGGTCAGCGCGCGGCGGCGGACCTCCGGGTCGTCGGTCGAGCTGGCCGCGTCCAGCCGGGCCAGCACGTGGTTGCGCAGGTAGATGGCCTCGCCGACGTTCTTGAACCCGATGCCGTGCTCGGCCAGCCCGGGGATGGGCAGCGTGCGGGCCACCGACCCGGCGGCCATCACCAGGACGTCGTAGCGGAGCTCGTAGGGCTCACCCTCGAGGGGGGCGATCCGCGCCCGCTTCTCGGCGTGGCTCAGTCCCGTGACGGCCCCGGTGACCACGCGGCAGCGCGGCAGCGTCCGGCGCAGCGGCACCACGACGTGCCGCGGCTCCACCGAGCCGGCCGCGGCCTCGGGCAGGAAGGGCTGGTAGGTCATGTGCGGCTGCGGGTCCACGACGACGATCTCCGCTCGCCCGCGGGACAACTTCTTCTGCAGCCGCAGGGCGGTGTAGAGGCCGACGTAGCCGCCGCCGACGACGAGGACCACGGGTCGTTGCGCCATGGGTGCGAGCCTAGGGCCGGAGAGGGGGTCCCGGCAGGGTCGCGGCCAGTTCGGTGGCCCGGGCGAGGACGGCGTCCAGCATCGGCTCGGTGAGCTTGCCGGTGAAGGTGTTCTGCTGGCTGACGTGGTAGCTGCCCAGCAGGGTCAGCGGCCCGCGCGGCCCCTCCAGCGACACCTCCACGCCGTGCCCGAACGCCGGCCGCGGCCGGGGCAGCGGGTAGCCGGCCTCGGCCAGCACCGGCCACAGCGCCGTCCAGCCGAACCCGCCGAGGACGACGGCGACCCGCAGCCGCGGCAGCAGCGCCAGCTCACGCGCCAGCCACGGTGAGCAGGTGTCCCGCTCCTCCGGCGTGGGGGCGTTCGCCGGCGGCGCGCAGCGGACCGCCGCGGCGACCCGCACGTCGGTGAGCTGCAGCCCGTCACCGATGCGCGTGGACGTCGGCTGGTTGGCCAGGCCGGCCCGCCACAGCGCGGCGAAGATCCAGTCCCCGCTGCGGTCGCCGGTGAACACCCGACCGGTGCGGTTGCCGCCGTGCGCGGCCGGCGCCAGGCCGACGACGGCGATCCGGGCGTCGGCCGGGCCGAGCCCCGGCACCGGGCGGCCCCAGTACTCCTCGTCCCGGAAGGAGGCCCGCTTGACGCGGGCGACCTCCTCCCGCCAGGCCACCAGGCGCGGGCAGGCACGGCAGCCGGAGATCCGGGCGTCGAGGACGGCGAGGTCGCGGGTGCTCCGCGCCGAGCGGACGACGCCGGCCGGGCTGCGGGTGACCGGGAAGCCGGCCGCGTCGCCCGGGTGGCCCCGCTGCAGGATCCCATCGCGAGCCTCGATCGACCTCCCTGCAGCAGAAGGACCTCCCTGCCCCCCACCGCTCGCAAGCTCGCGGCGGGCCCCTGCAGGGAGGCCGTGGGGACAGGGGGGTCCTGCACGGGGGGCAGTGGGGTCCTCCATGGATCCAGCAGACCACCCCGGGCGAGCGCGGGTGCGCCGCGGGGCGGCATGATCGCGGCGTGGCCCGGACGAAGAAGCAGAAGGCACCGCTGACCTGGAAGCTGCTGGGCGCCGGTATGGCCGTCCCCGCGGGGATCGCCGTCCGGAAGCTCAGCGACGCCGCCTGGTACGCCGTCCGCGGCACCCAGCCGCCCAAGAACCCGGCCGCGCCGGGCGTCGGCTGGGGCGAGGCCCTGGCCTGGGCCGCGGTGTCCGGGGTCGCCGTGGCGGCCGGCCGGCTCGTCGCCGCCCGCGGCGCGGCGGCGGCCTACCAGTCGCTGACCGGCAAGCTGCCGCCCGGCCTCAACGAGGGCTCCCCCTGACCGCTCCGCGGGCCAGCTGCAGCGCGATGCCGTCGAGGATGTCGTGCTCGCTGACCACGACGTCGTCCAGCGCGAAGGCGTCCATGAGCACCCGCAGGACGAGCGAACCGGCACCGATGACGTCGACCCGCCCCGGGTGCATGACCGGGTAGGACGCACGCCGCTCGCGACTGGCGGTGAGCAGCCCGGCGGTCACCGCGCGGACGGCCGACACCGGGATGCGCGAGCCGTGGATGGTCATCGGGTCGTAGGCCGGCAGACCGAGGGCGAGCGCGGCGACGGTGGTCACCGAGCCGGCCAGGCCGACGAGGGTCGCGGCCTCCCCCACCGGGACGGCGGCGGCCACGTCGGCCAGCGCGGCGCGGATGTCGGCCTCGGCGCGCTGGATCTCGTCGGCCGAGGGCGGGTCGCCGTGCAGGTGCCGCTCGGTGAGGCGCACGCAGCCGACGTCGACCGACCGGGCCGCGCGCACCCCGCCGGTGTCGCCGAGCACGAACTCGGTGGACCCACCGCCGATGTCGACCACCAGGTACGGCGGGCGCGGTCGCGGCTGGCCGTGTGCGGCGACGGCGGCGTCCAGCGAGGCGGTGGCCCCGAGGAAGGACAGCCGCGCCTCCTCGTTCCCGGGGACGACGTCGGGCAGCCGGCCGAGGGTGGCCAGCACCATCCCCTCGAAGTCCGCGCGGTTGGCGGCGTCCCGGCTGGCACTGGTGGCGACCATGCGGACCGCGGTCGCGCCGAGCTCGCTGGCCTGCGCGGCGTACTGCGCCAGCACCACCCGGGTGCGCTCGATCGCCTCCGGCGCCAGCCGGCCGGTGGCGTCGACGCCCTGCCCCAGCCGGACGACCTCCATCCGGCGCAGCAGGTCGGTGTGCGGCCCCTCCGGCGGGACGTCGGCCACCAGCAGGCGGATGGAGTTGGTGCCGCAGTCGATGGCGGCGACGCGGGTCATCGGTCGTCCTCGTCCCCGGCTCGACTCCGGCCTCGTTCCGCTCCTCGGTCCACGTCGTCAGTCGCCTCCGCGGTCGCTCCTGTCCTCGCTCGCTGGCGCTCGCTGCGATGCTCACTCCCTGTCGGCGACGGGCATCTCCCTGCGATGCTCGCTCGGCCGTCGTCTCCGGGGGTCCGGGCGCAGGGGCCGTTGGCCCACCACTCCCCCATCTCGGCCACGGCGCGGTCGCCGACCGGGTTGACCCCCGGGCCGGCGGCGAGCGCGTGCGCGGCCAGGGCGTGCAAGCACTTCACCCGGTCGGGCATCCCACCGGCGGTGGTGCGGGTGGGCAGCTCACCCAACGCGTTCCGCTCGGCCAGGTAGGCCTCGTGGGCGGCGCGGTAGCCCGCGGCCAGCTGCGGGTCGGCGCCCAGGTCGGCCTGCCACGCCCGCATCCGGCCGGTGGACTCCAGCCGGCTGGCCGCAGCGCTCGCCCGCGGGCAGGTCAGGTAGTACAGCGTCGGGAACGGGGTGCCGTCCTCCAGCCGCGGGGAGGTCTGCACGACGTCGGGCTGGCCGCAGGGGCAGCGGTGCGCCACCGCGCGCAGGGCACGCGGCGGCCGGCCGAGCTGGCGGGCCACGACCTCCCGCTCCTCCGGCGTGATCGGTTCGGTCACGCGACCTCCTCGCCGGCGCTCGTCGGCCGCGTCCGCGTCGGTGCCGCACACGTGGGTGAGCTCGCGAGCTCGGTCACCCGTCGGGCTCCTCGTCGCCGTCGGCCACCGCGACCGACTGCAGCAGCGCCTCGTACCAGGGCAGCTCGCCGTCCACGGGCTCCGGCACCGTGCCGGCGTCCCCCTCGACGGCCTCGCCGTCGACCACGACCACCAGCCGGTCACCGGGCAGCACGTAGGCCAGCCGCTCGCGGGCCTGGCGCGCGGTGTAGGCCGGGTCGGCCTGCCGCTCCAGCTCCTCCTCGAGCTGCTCGGCCCGCTGGTCCAGGGCGGTGCCCTCCGCGGCCAGCCGGGTCAGCTCGGCGCGGCCGGCCAGGAACTGGCGCAGCGGGCCGGCCAGGGTCAGCAGCAGCACCAGGACCAACCCGGCCAGCAGCACCGCGCGGCCGGTGACCAGGGGCCGGCGGGGGGTGCCCGAGGCCGCCGCCCGCGGCGTGCGGCGGACGGCGCGGCGCGGCTCCGGCCGGCTACCCGCACCCGAGCGGGAGCCGGCCGGGACCGGACGGGACGGCGCACCCGACAGCGGCCGCCCCGTGGAGCGCCGCCGGCCCGACGGTGCCGCGCCCGACCTGTTCCGGCGGCCGCGCGCCGCGCTCATCGGCGGGCGCGGCCGGTCACTCGCCGGCCGCCGCGCCCAGCCTCGGGAAGGCGGCCGCACCGGCGTACCGGGCGGCGTCGTCCAGCTCCTCCTCGATCCGCAGCAGCTGGTTGTACTTGGCGACGCGCTCGCTGCGCGCCGGCGCACCGGTCTTGATCTGCCCGCAGTCCGTGGCGACGGCGAGGTCGGCGATCGTGGTGTCCTCGGTCTCGCCGGAGCGGTGGCTCATCATGCAGCGGTAGCCGCTGCGGTGGGCCAGGTTGACCGCGTCGAGGGTCTCGGTGAGCGTGCCGATCTGGTTGACCTTGACCAGCAGCGCGTTCGCGGCGTTGCGGGCGATGCCGTCGGCCAGCCGGGACGGGTTGGTCACGAACAGGTCGTCGCCCACGATCTGCACCCGGCCACCGAGCGCGGCGGTGAGCGCGACCCAGCCGTCCCAGTCCTCCTCCGACAGCGGGTCCTCGATCGAGACGATCGGGAAGGCGTCGACCAGCTCGGTGTAGTACGCGGTCATCTCCTCCGCCGACAGCTTCTTGCCCTCGAAGGCGTACGCGCCGTCCGCGTGGAACTCGGTGGCCGCGACGTCGAGGGCGAAAGCGATGTCGGTGCCCACGGAGTAACCGGCAGACTCGACAGCCCGGACGATCAGGTCGAGCGCTGCCCGGTTGCTGGACAGGTTCGGCGCGAAGCCGCCCTCGTCGCCCAGCCCGGTGGACAGACCGTCCTTCTTCAGGACCGACTTGAGCGCGTGGTAGGTCTCGGTACCCATGGCCAGCGCCTCGGCGAAGGTCGGCGCGCCGATCGGGGCGATCATGAACTCCTGCACGTCGACGTTGCTGTCGGCGTGGGCGCCACCGTTGAGGATGTTCATCATCGGCACCGGCAGCACGTGCGCCGACGGCCCGCCGACGTAGCGGAACAGCGGCAGGCCGGCGGACTCGGCGGCGGCCTTGGCCACCGCGAGGCTGACGCCGAGGATCGCGTTGGCGCCCAGGCGGGACTTGTCGGGCGTCCCGTCGAGGTCCAGCAGCCGCTGGTCGACCAGCCGCTGCTCGCTGGCGTCGTAGCCGACCAGCTCGGGGCCGATGACGTCCAGGACGCCGTCGACGGCCTTGGTCACGCCCTTGCCGCCGTAGCGCTCGCCGCCGTCCCGGAGCTCCACCGCCTCGAAGGCGCCGGTCGAGGCGCCGCTGGGCACGGCGGCCCGCGTGATCGTCCCGTCGTCGAGGGCGACCTCGACCTCCACGGTGGGGTTTCCGCGCGAGTCGAGGATCTCCCGCGCGCCTACGGCGTCGATGCTGGGCACGGGGATCAGCCTAGCGACGCCCGGGCCAGCCGCTTGCCCACCGCGGCGGGCGTTGGCGAGAAGTCCGAGCGCAGCCGAGCCGAAGACGGACCCACCGCGCTCCCGATCGACCGATGGCGTCGGTCCGACGCGCTCGCCCTGAAGGGGGCTTCAGGGACAGCTGCACTACGGCAGGTCTGGGCCAGGCCGCTACAACTTATTGCTCAGCTCACGGTCGGTTCGGTCAAGTCAGTCAGGTCGGAAAGGGTGACTGCGACGCCCACCCCCTCTACGGCGTCGAACACCTCCAGTTCGCCTACTCGACCGTGCGTGACATGGAGCACGACGTTCACGAACTGCTGCTCCGGACGGCGGCCGGTGGCCTCCACGGCGAAGTAGTCGTCGCGGCCCGTGCTGGACAGTTGAGTGATCCTCTCGGCAAGAATCGGCTGCCTCACGCTGCGCAGGCGCACAGAGGAACAGCCGCAGCGGCAGACCGCATCCACAACGACCGCTGCGATCTGGTCGCGCAGCAGCGGTTCATCCACCGCAGCAGCCAAGGCCATGAGCAGCCGACGCTCAGCCTCGATCCGCCGATGATCTTGGCCAATTGATCATCGAGTAGAGACGAATGCCCCTGTCGCCAGGGAGGATGGGACTTGCGACGGTTCCATCGGCTGGCAGGCAGGGGCATCCGGTAAATGCGAGTCTTCCACAAGCTCAGCGCGGTTTTCGATGACCCGAACCTGATCTCGGTCGCCGGTCTGGCGCCGGTGATGGCGCTGGCCGAACGGGCCGGACTGCAGGAGTTGGTCGCCGAGCACGTCACGGTGCCGGGCTCGGCCGGAGCGAACGCCGCGGTCAAGGTGCCGGCGCTGGTCGCCGGGATGGTCGCCGGCGCGGACTCGATCAGTGACCTGGATCTGCTGCGCCACGGCGGGAT
>NZ_FRDM01000025.1 GCF_900143215.1 Geodermatophilus obscurus
CTCGCAGGCTCGCTCACGTGCTCTCCTCGCTGCGCTCGTCGGCGCGTTCGCGCCGCGCTGCTGCGTCCATTGGTGAGCTCGCAGGCTCGCTCACGCATCTCTCCTCGCTGTGGGCTCGTCGGCCGCGTCCAGGCGCTGCCGTGCCCGGGAGTGAGCTCCCTCGCTCACGGGTTCCGTAGCGTAGAAGAGTGCCCGAGACGCTGCCGTCCACCTCTCCCGACCCCTCCCGGGCCCCGCTCGACGGTCGGTCGCTGGCGGCCGCGCTGACCGCCGGGAGCGCCCTGTGGCGCTCGCTGGAGGTGGTACCCGAGATCGGCTCCACGAACGCCGCCCTCCTCGCGGCCGCGGCCGAGGAGGCGCCCGAGGGGACGGTCCTGGTGGCCGAGCACCAGGCCACCGGCCGGGGCCGGCTCGACCGCGTCTGGACCTCCCCGCCGGGCGCGGGCATCACCGTCTCGTTCCTGCTGCGCCCCGACGTGCCGAGCGCCCGCCGGGGGTGGCTGCCGCTGCTGACCGGCGTCGCCCTCGCCGAGGCCGTGGCCGAGGTGCCCGGGGTGCGCGCCTCGCTGAAGTGGCCCAACGACCTGCTCGCCGCCGGCGGCGCCAAGCTGGCCGGCATCCTCGCCGAGGTCGGCAGCGGGGCGGTGGTCGTGGGCGTGGGCCTCAACGTCTCCACCCGCGCCGACGAGCTGCCGCAGACCGGTACCTCCCTCGCCCTCGAGGCGGGGCGGCCGGTCGACCGCGCAGCGGTGCTGCTGCAGTTCCTCCGCGGCTTCGAGCGCCGCTACCTCCTCTGGGCCCGCGCGCTCGGCGACCCGGTCTCCAGCGGGCTGGCCCGCGACTACCTGGCGTGGTGCTCGACGGTGGGGGCCGACGTCGTCGTCGCGCTGCCCGACGGCTCCACGCTCGAGGGCGTCGCCGAGTCGGTCGACTGGGACGGCCGGCTCGTCGTCCGGACGGGCGAGGGCGTCGTCGAACTCGCCAGCGGGGACGTGCGACATGTGCGCGCACCGGCGCGGGAAGCGTGATGAGCGAGTAACCCTCCGTCATTCTGTCCGCGTGCCCTACCCGGACAGGCTGCTCGCCGAGGACGAAGAGGTCGTCCGGCACCTGCACCCGCACTGGCTGACCCTCGCCCGGCCGGTGCTCGTCCTGCTGCTCGTGGTGGGCGGCACCTCCTTCGGCGCCGCCCTGGTGCCTGCCGGCCCCTCACAGGGCACGGTGCGGACGGTGCTCGCGGGGCTGGCGCTCCTCGTCCTCGTCGCCGCCGTCCTGCGGCCGGTGCTGCGCTGGCGCACCACGCACTACGTGGTCACCACACACCGCGTGCTGCTGCGCGAGGGGGTCCTCGCCCGCCGGGGGCGCGACATCGCGCTGTCCCGGATCGCCGACGTCTCCTACCGGCAGACGCTGGGTCAGCGGCTGGTCAGCTCCGGCACGCTCACCATCGAGACGGTGGGCGACGGCGGGGCCACCGTGCTGGAGCGGGTGCCCGACAGCGACGGCGTGCAGCAGCTGCTCGTCCAGCTCGTGGAGGAGGACGCCGACCGGCGCGGCGGCGCGGGCGTGCCGCCGCCGCGCGACGGGTGGGACGACGACGGCTGGACCCCCGACGGCTGGACCCCCGCCGGCTGGACCGCCGGGCACCGCACGACCCGCTTCTGAGCCGGGTGTGACGGGCCCGTCACGGCGTGGCGTGGCGAACCTGTCGGTACCCCGACCTACCTTCTGCGGCCATGCGGCTGCTGCACACCTCCGACTGGCACATCGGCCGCTCCCTGCACGGGGCCGACCTGCTGCGCGAGCAGGAGGCGGTGCTCTCCGGGCTGGCCGACGTCGTCGTCGTCGAGTCGGTCGACGTGGTGGTCGTGGCCGGTGACGTCTACGACCGCGCGGTGCCCTCCGCGGACGCGACCGGCGTGCTCGACCGGGTGGTCGGTCGGCTGCTGCGGGCCGGGGCGGCCGTCGTCCTGACGCCGGGCAACCACGACTCCGCGCGCCGGCTCGGCACCTTCTCCGGCCTGCTGTCGGCCGCCGGCCTGCACGTGCGCGCCACGACAGCCGCTCTCGACGAGCCGGTGCTGCTGCGTGACGAGCACGGTGAGGTCGCCGTCTACGGGCTGCCCTACCTCGAGCCGGAGCTCGCCCGCCACGAGCTCGGGGTACCGGGTGCGCGGTCGCACGAGGCGGTGCTCACCGAGGCGATGGAGCGGGTGCGCCGCGACCTGTTCCTGCGTCCCGGCGCCCGCTCGGTCGTGCTGGCGCACGCCTTCGTCGGCGGCGGCGTGCCCAGCGACAGCGAGCGCGACATCTGCGTCGGCGGCGTCGACCTGGTGCCCGCGCCGGTGTTCGACGGGGTCGACTACGTCGCCCTGGGTCACCTGCACCGGACGCAGACGATCACCGAGCGGCTGCGCTACAGCGGCTCCCCGCTGGCGTACTCCTTCGGCGAGGCCGGGCAGCAGAAGCAGGTCTGGCTGGTCGATCTCGACGCCACCGGGCTGGCCGGCGTCCGTGCGCTGGCGCTGCCCACCCCCCGCCCGCTCACCGTGCTCACCGGCACCCTCGACGAGCTGCTCGCCGACCCGGCCCACGCGCCGGTCGAGGAGCACTTCGTCTCGGCCCGGCTGACCGACGACGTGCGACCGTCGGACCCGATGCGCCGGCTGCAGGCCCGCTTCCCGCACTGCGTGCACCTCGACTGGACCGGCGGCGCGGGCGGGGGGGACCGGCGCAGCTACCAGGAACGGCTGCGCGGCCGCAGCGATCTGGAGGTGGCCGCGGAGTTCGTCACGCACGTCCGCGACGGCGTCGGGATGAGCGACGCCGAGCGCGAGCTGCTGGTCCGGGCGCTGGGCGCGGCGGCCCGCGAGGAGCTGGCCCGGTGAGGCTGCACTCCCTCTCGATCACCGCCTTCGGGCCGTTCGCCGGCACCGAGACCGTCGACGTCGACGCGGTCGCCCGCGACGGACTCTTCCTGCTGTGGGGCCCCACCGGCGCGGGCAAGACGACGCTGCTCGACGCCGTCGTCTACGCCCTGTACGGCACCGTGCCGGGGGCGCGCGGCGAGGAGAAGCGGCTGCGCAGCGACCACGCCGAGGCCGCCACCCGCACCGAGGTCGCCTGCGAGCTGACCCTCGCCGGCGAGCGGCTGCTCGTCGTCCGCCGGCCCGAGCAGACGCGGCCGAAGAAGCGCGGCGCCGGCGAGACCACCGAGCAGGCCAGGCTCACCGTGCAGCGGTGGGACGGCGCGACATGGGAGCCGGTGAGCACCCGCATCGACGAGGGCTCGGAGTACCTGCGGGTGCGGCTGGGCCTGTCCGCCGAGCAGTTCTGCCAGGTGGTGCTGCTGCCCCAGGGCGACTTCGCCCGCTTCCTGCGCGCCGAGCCCGAGGACCGCGCCAAGCTGCTGCGCACCCTCTTCGACGTGGGCCGCTTCGCCCGGGCGGAGGATTGGCTGGCCGGCGAGCGCCGCGCCGCCGAGGAGATGCTGCGCACCGATCGCGAGCGGCTGGGACGGCTGCTCGACCGGGTCGCCCATGCCGCCGACGTCGCGGTGCCCGAGGAGCTGGCGCCCGAGCTGGTCGGCGCCCGGCCCGGCGCGTCGGTGAACGCGTGGGTCGCCGCCGTGCGCACCCGGGCCGCCGGCGACCTCACCGCCGCATCCGCCGCGGCCGAGACCGCGGCCGCCGCGAGCGCCCGCCTGGACGGCGAGCTGGCCGAGGCGCGCGCGCTGGCCGACCGGCACGCCCGGCGCGACCGCGCCCGCCAGGAGCTGGCCCGGCTCTCCGCCGAGGAGGAGCAGCTGGGCCCGCTGAGGGTCCGCGCGGACGCCGGACGCCGGGCGGAGGTGCTGCGCGACGTCCTGGAGTCCGCCGGCCGCGCCGCGCTGGCCGCCGAGGCCGCCTCCACCGCCCTGGAGTCCGGGCGGGCCGCCTGGGCCGAGGTCGCCGCCGGCCGTGACGCCGACGCGCTCACCGCCCGGGAGCTGCGCGACGAGGCCGCCGCGGCCCGGGCGCTGGTGCCCGAGGCCGACCGCGCGGTCCGGCTCGCGCGGGAGATCGGTCGGCTGGAGCGGGAGATCGAGGCGCTCACCGACCGCTGCGAGCGGGGCACCGCCGCGGCACGGACCTGGCCGGCGCGGATCGCCGAGGCGCAGGCCCGGGTCGAGGCGGCCGGCGAGGCCGTGGCGCGGCTGGCCGGCCTGACCGCGGCCGAGGAGTCGGCTCGGGCAGCGCTGGCGGCCGCGACGCAGGCCGACCGGACGGCGACGGTGCTCGCCGCGTCCCGGGCGGCGGCCGACGCGGCGCGGACCGCCTGGCTGGAGGCGCGCGAGGGGCTGGTCGACCTGCGCGGCCGTCGGCTCGACGGCATGGCCGCCGAGCTGGCCGCCGGACTCACCGCCGGCGCCGACTGCCCCGTGTGCGGCGCCACGGAGCACCCACGGCCGGCCGTGCACGCGGGTCCGGTCGTCTCCGCCGACGACGAGGAGCGGGCGCGCGCGGCCGTCGACGCGGCCGAGGAGCGGGTCGCCGCCACCCGGCGGGGCGTCGAGGAGCGAGAGCGCGAGCTCGCCGTCCTCCGTGCCCGAGCGGGGGAGTTGCCCCTGCCCGAGCTGGCCGCCAGAGCCGATCAGGCCCGCGCGGCCCTCACCGAGGTCGCCGGGCTGGCCGCCACGGTCGAGGAGGCCCGCCGCGACCTCGCCGATCGCGAGGCCGAGCTGGCCGCGGCCGCGGCCGCGCTCGCCGCCGACCGCCTGGCGGTGGAGAGCCGCAGCGCGGAGCGGGTGGCGCGCGAGGAGGCGCTGGCCGAGCTCACCGCCCGGCTCGACGCCGCCCGCGGGGACGACGCCGACCTGCCGGCACGGGAGCGACGGCTGACCGCGGCCGCGGAGCGCTGCGAGGCCGTGCTGTCCGCCGGGGCCGAGGAGCTGCGCGCCCGCGCTACCGCCGACACGGCGCGGGAGACCGCGGGCCGGCGTGCCTCCGCCGCCGGCTTCGCCGACCTGGTCGACGCAGCGGGCGCACTGCTCGATGCGGGGGAGCTGGCCGGGCTCGAGCGGCGGCTGCGGCAGCACGACGAGGCCCGGTCGGTCGCCGCGGCCACCCTCGCCGACCCGGAGCTGACCGACCTGCCCGCCCGGCCGGACGTCGCGGCCCTGCAGCAGCGCTGCGCGGAGCTGACCGCCCGCCGGGAGGACGCGGTCGCCACCCTCGAGCAGGCCCGGCGCTGCGCAGGAGCGCTCGACGCGCTGGCCGGCGACGTGGTCTCCGCGGAGGTGGAGCTCGCCGAGCGCCGCGCCTGGGCCGGGCGGGTCGCCGGTCTGGCCGACCTGGTCAACGGCCGCGGCGCGAACACGCTGCGGATGCGGCTGCAGTCCTTCGTGCTGGCCGCGCGGCTGGAGCAGGTCGCCGAGGTCGCCAGCCGGCGGCTGCAGGAGATGTCCGCCGGCCGCTACACGTTCCTCCACAGCGACGCCCAGGCGCGGAACGGCGCCCGGGGCGGGCTGGGCCTGGACGTCTTCGACGAGTACACCGGCACCCGTCGTCCCACGAAGACGCTGTCCGGCGGCGAGAGCTTCATGGCCTCGCTGGCGCTCGCCCTCGGGCTCGCCGACGTCGTCACCGCCGAGGCCGGCGGCATCCAGATGGACACCCTGTTCGTCGACGAGGGGTTCGGCACCCTCGACGCGCTGGCCCTGGACGCGGTGATGAACGTGCTCGACGAGTTGCGCCGCGGCGGCCGGACGGTCGGCGTCATCAGCCACCTCGAGGAGCTGCGCACCCGCGTCCCCACCCGGCTGGAGGTCGTCGCGGGCCGGCACGGGTCCCGTCTGGCGGGCTGATCCCGGGCCGGGCGGGGCGGCTGGGGAGGGTGTGACGGGAGAGTCGCACCCCTGGCAGTTCCTGCCCCGGCGCCGCCGATTTTCGGTGCTTTTCGAGTCAACAACCGTGCGCGCAGCGTCACTAACGTCCAGGGAGTCCACAGGTCCGGAGCACGCCTCCACGCCCTCCCCGGGAGACGCCCATGTCCGTCGCACGCACGGCCGCCCCCAGTCCGCAGGCGACAGGCGCCGTGTGCCGGTCCCGGTCGGAGATCCGGGCGCTGACGGGGCTGCGCCTCGTCGCGGCCATGTGGGTCGTCATGTACCACTTCGTGCCCGAGCTGACCCCCTACCTGGACCAGGTGCCCGGGTCGATCGCCGTGCTGAGCGCCGGCTGGATCGGGGTGGAGCTCTTCTTCGTGCTGAGCGGCTTCGTGATCGCCCGCGGTTACCTGGAGCAGTGCGGCCGGCACTGGTCGACGGCGGGTGCGGCACGCTTCGTGGCCAACCGCTTCGCCCGGGTGTGGCCGGCCTGGGCCACGGTCACGCTGCTCGCCTGCGCCTGGTTCACCACGGCCGACCTGATCGGCCTGCGGGGCCGCGTCGCCGACCTCTACCCGCCCATCGACGTGGCGTCGCTCCTGCGCCAGCTCACGATGACGCAGATGTGGGGCGCGGACTCCCTGCTCGGGACCAGCTACGTCACGCCGGGGTGGTCGATCAGCGCCGAGTGGGCGGCCTACCTCGCCTTCCCGCTGCTCGCCCTGGTGGTGCGGCCCTTCCTGCGCGCGCACCCGGCGGTCAACCTGGTCCTCGCGACGGTGGTGATGTCCCCGCTGGCCGCGACGTCCTTCCTGCACGGCACCGACGACGTCGAGATGCACTGGCTGCTGCGCATCGCCTGCAGCTTCACCGCCGGCATGCTCGCCGCCTGTGCCTTCGCCGACCTGGAGGACACCGAGCGCGGCCGGCGCTGGGGGCAGCCCCTCGTCCTCGGCGGTCTGGCCACGGTGGGTGTCGTGCTGCTGTGGGCGCACTGGCGGACCGGCCAGGACGTCCTCGCGGGTGACCACCCGGGCATGTACGGCGCGGTGGCCGTGGTCGCGTGGCCGTCGCTCGTCACCGGCCTGGCCTCGGCGGACGGGCGGCTCGCGGCCTTCCTGTCGCGGGATCCCGTGGTGTACGGGGGCCGCATTTCCTACTGCCTGTATCTCGCGCACACGCTGGTGAAGGACGTCGCCCTCGGCGTCATCTGGCACGACCCGTCGGCCGCCGGAGCGCGCGCTCCCGGGGTCGTGCTGGTCGTGCCGGTCCTCATCGTCGTCTCCCTCCTCGGTGCCGCCGCGCTGCACCAGTGGGTCGAGGAGCCGGCCCGTCGCCGCCTGGTCCGCCTCTGGAGCGGCCGGCGTGCGATCGAGCCGTCGACGGCACGGCAGACACGGTCCACCGTCGTCCTCGCAGGCGCGCCTGAGCCGGGCCCCGCTCCACGGAGCGCGTCGCGGGCGCCCGCTCCCGGCCGTCCGTGGCCGCTGGCGGCAGCTCCGAGACCGCGGACGGCACCACGAGCGGGTCGTCCGGCGGACGCGCTGCTGACCACGGGTGGACGGGAGAGCACCGCCGCGCGCGGCTGACGAGCGCCCCTGCAGCGGGGTGACGCGAGGATCAGCCAGCGGTGTCGGCGGCCGGGAAGACCCAGCGCCGGTACATCAGGTAGCGCACGACGGTGCCGAGGGCGATCGACACCAGGTTGGCGCCCTGCAGGGCCCACGCGCTGGTCAGGTCCAGGCCGTAGCGGGCGAAGGCGACGATGCCCAGGCCCAGCAAGAGCGTCAGGCCGTTGATGGCCAGGAACATCGGGTACTCGCGCCTGAACCCGGTGCGGGCCCGGTGCGCGAACGACCAGTGCCGGTGGCCGAAGAAGGCGACGGTCATCGCCACGATCGTGGCCACCGCCTTCGCGACGACCGCACCGCTGCCCAGGTGCCCGTAGAACAACTGGAACAGCCCGATCTCGATGACGAAGCCGACCCCACCGACGACGCCGAAGGCCCCGAGGTGGTGGACGACGGACCACAGGGAACGGCTGCGGCGCGGCGCGCGCTCGGAGACGGCAGTCACGAAGCGCCAGGGTACGCGTCGGGGCGCGAGCGGACCTGCCGAGGACGTCGACCCCCGTTCCCGGGCAACACCGGGCGACTCGTCTTCCGTCCGGTCCGTGAGGCGCGCCGGACGGCGTGAATTCGGCAGGTGTTGCCGTGCCGGCGGGGGATCTCTGTCGTGTCATCGACTCGATACACCCCGGCTGTTCATTACGTTTTCGTCACGGGCCATGAACGCCCTGTAGGCGAAGACAGCAGCGAGGAGACCGCGTGTCCACACCAGCTCAGGCCAGGCCAGCGGGCGGTGAGCAGCCGGTCGGCTCGCAGGAGATCCGGTCGCTGACCGGCCTGCGGGCGGTCGCGGCCGTCTGGGTGGTCCTCTACCACTTCCAGTTCACTCCCGGCCTCGGGTACGACGGCTACTGGGAGCCGCTCCGGCCGGTGATTCGCGCCGGCGCCACCGGCGTGGACCTGTTCTTCGTGCTCAGCGGCTTCGTGATCACGCTGACCTACCTCGAGCGCGTCGGCCACGAGCCCTCGGTGCGCGAGGCCGGGACCTTCCTCTGGGCCCGGGTCTGCCGCATCTGGCCGGTCTACGCCCTGGTCACGGTCGTCTACGGCGGCTGGCTGCTGGTCAAGGCCACCCGGGTCACCGATGGCGTCGTCGCCTACCAGGTGCAGCAGCCGGTGCTCGACGTCTGGAACTTCCTGCTCCAGTTCACGATGGCCCAGCTGTGGTGGCACCCCGCCTCGGGCGGCGAGTCGTGGATGGGCTCGGCCTGGTCGATCAGCGCCGAGTGGCTGGCCTACGTCGCCTTCCCGCTGGTCGCGGTGCTGCTCTGGCGTATCCGCAACGCGCCGCTCGTGCTGCTCGGCGCCACCGCCGTCCTGTTGATGGTGCCGCTGTCTTACACCACCTATGTCCACGGTGGGCCGGTGATCGCGTGGTCCTGGCTGCTGCGCATCGGCGCGGCGTTCCTGGCCGGCGCCCTCACCTGCCTGGTGGTCCGGCGGGTGCGCCGGACCCCGCGCGTGGAGGCCGCCGCCGCCACCTGGGCCCTGGCCAGCCTCGGCGCCATCGCCGTCGGCCTGTGGTGGGGCGACTGGCGGGGGATCGACAACGACCACTCGGCGTTCGGCGGCATCGTCGTCCTGGTCTTCCCGGTGCTCGTGGGCGCCCTCGCCCTCTCCCGCACCGGTCCGAGCGCTCTGCTGTCCCGGGAGTCCGTGGTGCACGGCGGCCGGATCTCCTTCGGCCTCTACCTGGTGCACATCCCGGTGTTCGAGGTGTTCTGGACGCTGATGGACTGGTGGCCGAAGATCGCCGCCGGCACCTCGCTGTGGGCCTTGCTGCTCGCCCCGGTGCTGCTCTCGACGTCCGTCCTCGCACACCTGGCCCACCGGTTCGTCGAGGAGCCGGCCCGCAAGGGCCTGCGCCGGGTCCTCCCCGTGCGCCGTCCGGCCGCGGTCGCGGCAGCGCCGGCAGCGTCCCGGACCGCCGTCGTCCGCGGCGACCGGCCGGTGACGTCCGCCACGGCGGCCCTGCTCGCCGGGCGCAGCGCCGGCGTCCCCCGGGCCGAGCCGGTCGTCGCCGTGCCGGCGCGGCGGCCGCTCAGCGCCTGACGGCGGCCTCGCGCCACCTCTCCGGACCTCCCAGCCCGGTGATCCAGACTGGTCCCGTGGCGTGCCCCCTCCCTCGTCGGGTTCCCGTGCGGACGGCGGTGGCCGCCGTCCTGCTGGCCGCCGTCGCCGGCTGCGGCCCGACGGCGGACGACGGCCGGGCCGGGACGGTGGCGCCCGCGACCTCTGCCGCGTCCCGCAGCCCGGCCCCCGCCCCGACAGCCCCGCGCACCTTCGTCGCGGTCGGCGACTCGATCACCGCGGGCGCCACGGACCCGTCGCAGCCCCTCGTCGAGGACCGGGTCCAGGGCGACGCCTCCTGGCTCCCGGCCGCGGAGCAGGCGAGCGGTGTGGACCTCGTGGGCGGCTGGGCGGTTCCCGGGGCCACGACCGCGGACATGCTGGCCGGGGTCGAGCCCACCGACTGGACCGCCGACGCGGTCGTCGTCATGGCCGGCACCAACGACCTGGTACGAGGAGTGCCGTGGCAGGAGTCGGCCGCCGCCATCCAGGGGGTCGTCGCCGCCACCGGCGCGCCGACCGCCCTGGTCGTCGCCATCGCGCCCAACGACCTCCGTCCCGCGGCCCGCAACGGCTTCAACGCCGCGCTCGCCGAGCTGGCCGGCCGCAACGGCTGGACCTACCTCGACCCCTGGACCGAGGTCGACGCCGGCGGAGCCTTTCCCCCCGGTGCGTCGCCGGACGGCGTCCACCCGGCGCCGGCCGTTGCCGCCGACGCGGGGGACCGCATCGGTCGCTCGCTGGCCGCGCTCGGCTGAGTCCGGCTGAGCCCGGCGGGCCGTCTCGGGGACACGCCCTAGGCTGGGCACCCGTGGCCACCCCCGTCGACCCGCGCACCGGACTGCCCGTCGTCGCCATGGTCGGCGGTGGCCAGCTGGCCCGGATGACGCACCAGGCCGCCGTCGCGCTCGGCCAGTCGCTGCGGGTCCTCTCCACCGGCCCGGACGAGTCCGCCGCGCTCGTGGCCGCCGACGTCCGGCTCGGCGACCACCGCGACCTCGACGCCCTCCTCGCGCTCGCCGAGGGCGCCACCGTGGTCACCTTCGACCACGAACACGTCCCCACCGAGCACCTGTGCGCCCTCGAGGCGGCCGGTCACCGGGTCGCCCCCGGGCCCGACGCGCTGGTGCACGCCCAGGACAAGCTGGTGCTGCGCCGGGCGCTGGCCGCCGCGGGCGAGCCGCAGCCGGTCTGGGCCGAGGTCGCCTCCGTCGCCGAGGTCGCCGCCTTCGGCGACCGGCACGGCTGGCCGGTGGTCGTCAAGACGCCGCGCGGCGGCTACGACGGGCGCGGGGTGTTCGTCGTCGACGGGGTGGACGACGTCGCGGGGCTCTTCGGCCGGTACGACGTGCTGCTGGTCGAGCAGCGGGTTCCGATGGTCCGGGAGCTGTCCGCGCTGGTCGCCCGCTCGCCCTTCGGCCAGGTCGCCGTCTGGCCCGTGGTCGAGACCGTGCAGCGCGACGGCATCAACACCGAGGTGCTCGCGCCGGCGCCCGGGCTGGACAAGGACACCGCGACCGCCGCCCAGGAGCTCGCGGTGCGGGTGGCCGACCGGGTCGGCGTCGTCGGGGTCATGGCCGTCGAGCTGTTCGAGACGGCCGACGGCGTCCTGGTCAACGAGCTCGCGATGCGGCCGCACAACTCCGGGCACTGGACCATCGAGGGCTCGCGGACCAGCCAGTTCGAGCAGCACCTGCGCGCCGTCCTGGACTACCCGCTGGGCGCCACCGGGATGACCGCGCCGGTCGTGGTGATGGCCAACGTGCTGGGCGGGCGCGCGGCCGAGGAGGGCTGGACCGGCCCGTCGCTCGACGAGCGGGTGCACCACCTCATGGCGCACTGGCCCGACGTCAAGCTGCACTGGTACGGCAAGGGGCAGCGCCCCGGCCGCAAGCTCGGTCACGTGACGGCGCTGGGCGCCGACCTCGACGAGGTCCGCGCCCGCGCCGCCGCGGCCGCCCGCTACCTGGCCGACGGCGAGGTCGACCCGGCGTTCGCCTTCCCGACCGAGCACTGAACCGACCGACCAGCGCACCGACCGAGCAGCGAGGAGCCCGCGTGGACCCGATCGTCGGCATCGTCATGGGCAGCGACTCCGACTGGCCGGTGATGGAGCCCGCCGCAGCCGCGCTGGCCGAGTTCGGCGTCCCGTACGAGGCGCACGTGGTCTCCGCGCACCGCACGCCGCGCCGGATGCTGGAGTACGCCGAGACCGCCGCGGGCCGCGGGCTGCGGGTGGTCATCGCCGGCGCCGGGGGAGCGGCCCACCTGCCCGGGATGGTCGCCGCGGCCACGCCGCTGCCGGTGATCGGCGTCCCCCGGCCGCTGGACCGCCTCGACGGGCTGGACAGCCTGCTCTCGATCGTGCAGATGCCCGCCGGGGTGCCGGTCGCCACGGTTTCCATCGGCGGCGGCCGCAACGCCGGCCTGCTCGCCGTGCGCATCCTCGCCGCCTCCGATCCGGACCTGCGGGCCGCCGTCGAGCGGTTCCAGGCCGACCTGGCGGAGTCAGTCCTCGCCCGGGACGCCACGCTGCAGGAGCGCGTCGCTTCCTCCTGACAGTAGGACGTCCTACGATTCATACTCGTGGGTAACAACGCTGCGGGGCTGTACGCCCTGACCGAGGAGCACGAGGCGATCCGCGAGGCGGTCCGCGACATCGCGGAGCGGGAGATCGCCCCGTACGCCGCCGAGGTGGACGCCGACTCGCGCTATCCGATCGAGGCGCACAAGGCGCTCACCGCGGCCGGCTTCCACGCCACCCACATCCCCGAGGCCTACGGGGGCGAGGGCGCCGACGCGATCGCGACCTGCATCGTCATCGAGGAGGTCGCCCGGGTCGACGCCAGCGCCTCGCTGATCCCCGCCGTCAACAAGCTCGGCTCGATGCCGGTCATCCTGTCGGCGTCCGAGGACCTCAAGCAGCGGGTGCTGCGGCCGATCGCCGCCGGCGACGCGATGATCAGCTACGGGCTCTCGGAGCGGGAGGCCGGCTCCGACGCCGCCGCGATGCGGACCCGCGCCCGCCTCGACGGCGACAGCTGGGTGCTCAACGGCACCAAGGCCTGGATCACCAACTCGGGGATCTCCGAGTGGTACACGGTCATGGCGGTCACCGACCAGGAGAGGGGTGCCAACGGCATCTCCGCCTTCGCCGTCCACCGGGACGACCCCGGCTTCGCGGTCGGACCCAAGGAGCGCAAGATGGGCATCAAGGGCTCGCCCACCTGCGAGCTCTACCTCACCGACTGCACCATCCCGGCCGACCGGATCATCGGCGAGCCCGGCACCGGCTTCAAGACCGCGCTGCGGACGCTGGACTTCACCCGGCCGACCATCGGCGCGCAGGCCGTGGGCATCGCGCAGGGCGCGCTCGACGCCGCGGTCGCCTACGTCAAGGAGCGGAAGCAGTTCGGCAAGGCCGTCGCGGAGTTCCAGGGCGTGCAGTTCATGCTCGCCGACATGGAGATGAGGATCGAGGCGGCCCGCCACCTGGTCTACGTCGCCGCGGCCGCCGGCGAGCAGGGCCGCGCCGAGGTCTCCCGGGTCTCGGCGTCGGCGAAGGCGTTCGCCTCCGACGTCGCCATGCAGGTCACCACCGACGCCGTCCAGCTCTTCGGCGGCGCGGGGTACACGCAGGACTTCCCGGTCGAGCGGATGATGCGCGACGCCAAGATCACCCAGATCTACGAGGGCACCAACCAGGTCCAGCGCATGGTGATCGCCCGGAGTCTCCTGAAGTAGAGGCGGCCCGCACCACGCGCGAGGGCGGCCCTGACTCCTGGAGGAGTCAGGGCCGCCGTCGTCCGGCGTCAGCAGCAGCCGGTGCTGCACTCCTCGGTGGTGCAGTCCTCGCAGCACTCGTCGTTCACAGCGGTCACCTCCCTCCGGTGTCGGCTGCCGGGGTCGAGCCGCCGGCGGCGGGCTCGGTGTCCTCCGCCGAAGCGGTGGGGGTGCAGCAGGCCGACCCGGCGGTGGTGTCACCGCCGGTCCGGGCGCCCGCGAGGGCGGCGTCGCCGGAGAACGTCGGGCTGTCGGCGAGCACGGTGTAGATCTCGGAGCGCACGTCATCGGGGGTGTTCTCGACCCAGAACTTCGTCTGCCTGGCGTAGCAGCAGGTCGAGTCGGGTTCCTCGGTCGACGCCAGGCCCAGCGAGGACAGACGGGTCTGCTCGGCGTCGACCTCGTCGACGGAGGCCACCTCGACGCCGAGGTGGTTCAGGGTGCCGCCGGAGCCCGCGTTCTCCAGCGGCACCAGCTTCAGCGGCGGGTCCGCGATGGCGGAGTTCGCGTACCCGGGCCGGGTCTTCGCCGGCGCGACGCCGAACAGCTTGGCGTAGAAGGCGGTCGCCGCCTCGACGTCGTCGACGTCGAGGGCGAGCTGGATGCGGGACATGAGAGTGGCCTCTACGTCGTTGTCGCGGGCGCTGGACTCATTGACGATCGTCGATGGGCCACTGTTCCCTTAACATCGACGGTTGTCAATGGTTTGCAGGAGTGGCGACGACGAGGAGACCGACCCGATGAGCGTGCGCGAGCTGCCCGTGCTCGACCAGCCCGAGGTGGCCGTGTGCTGTGCGCCGCTGACCGCCGAGGTGCTCTCCGCGCCCGACGCGAAGACCCTGGCCAAGCAGTTCGCCGCGCTGGGTGACCCCGTGCGCCTGCAGCTGCTGTCCCTGCTGGCCACCGCCGACGGCGGCGCGATCTGCGTGTGCGACCTGACCGAGCCCGTCGGCCGTACGCAGGGCACGGTGAGCCACCACCTGCGGGTCCTGGTCCAGACCGGTCTGGCCACCAGCGAGAAGCGCGGCCGGAACGTCTGGTACGCCGTCGTCCCGGGCGCCCTCGAGGCGCTGCACGCCGCCCTGGCGACCCGCTGACCGCCGTGGGCCCGGGGCCGACCGAGGCGCTCGGCACGGTGCTGATGATCGGCACCGTCGTGCCCTCCGGCGCGGTCCGCCTGCTGTACCCGACACGCTGCCGCGGTGGCGGCGAGCTCGCCGCCACCGACCCCGGCACCCGCCGGCCCCCGGGAGGAACGCCGTGACCACCAAGCCGTCCGTGCTGTTCAGCTGCGTGCGCAACGCCGGCCGCTCGGTCGCCGCCGCCGCCGCCGTACGACCTGGTCGAGGCCGCTGACGTCGTGGTCACGATGAGCTGCGGCGAGAGCTGCCCGTACGTGCCCGGCAGGCGGTACGAGGACTGGCCGGTCGACGACCCGAAGGGCCAGGACCTCGACACGGTGCGGCGCATCGTCGACGACCTCGACTCCAGGCTCCCGGCGCTGCTGGCCCAGCTGGTGCCGTCCCGGCCGTAGTGCACCGGCGCGTCCGGGACGGGCCACGCCGGCGGCTACGGTGCGCCGGCGGTGTCCGCCGGTGATGCGGAGGCTCGCGTCGCGGTCGGGCTGCTTGGCGGTCTCGTCGGCCTGGGCGGTGCGGAGTCCCGGCTACCGCTGGTGATCGGCCTGTCCGGGGACGTCACCCGCCGCACGGGGTGCTGGACCACCCGCAGTCACCAGGGCGCCACCCGGTCCAGCAGCTGGTGGTCGTCCGCTGTCCGCTGTGCCGAGCGATCGCTGCCACGTCGCTGCGGAGAGGCAGGAGACAGGAGTCGGCCTGCGTGCCGGATGGGGCCGACGAGGTGCAGGGTGCCTCGGACAGCGCGCCGTGTCCCGGAGCGGTCCCGAGGCGTTCACATACGCTGAGAGACAGCGCGCTCACGACCAGTGGGCCTCGAGAGCAGATGGTGGCCCCAACTGGAAGCACTACCCATCCTCGTCACCGCTGCTCTGGTGCTGGTGACGCCGGGGCTCCTCCTCGCGGTCGCTGCTGGCATCCGCGGGTGGTCGGCTCTGGGCGCAGCGCCGGTGTTCACCTCCGCTCTGTTCCTGGTGGCGATGCTCGTGAGCAGCGTGACCGGACTCCGCTGGACGCCGGCGAACGCGGCGTGGGCAACGGCCCCGGTGATCCTCCTCGTCCTGCTCGTCCTGATCGTGGGGCGGCGTCGGCGTGGGGGTCCTCCTCCCGTCGAAGGCGGGGGGTCGAGCTCCGAGGACCTCGCGTGGTCGCTCGCGACGGCCGCCGGACTGGTCCTCGCCACGGGGATCGCCTGGTGGACGGTCGTGGGCGGCACCGACGGTCTCCAGGACCCCAACCAGGGGTTCGACGCCCTCTTCCACGTCAACGCGGTCCAGGTCATCACCAGCACCGGCGAGGTGCACCCCGCGGTCACGGGAGAGGTGAACGGCTACCTGGCGGGGACGTCGTCCTACCCGGACGCCTTCCACGCCCTGGCCTCACTGGTCGCGCAGCTGGGTGGCGGCACGGTGCCCGCCATCAACGCGCTCGTGGCCTGCATCGTCCTGATCGCGGGCCTCGGGCTGGTGGCGTTGCTGCGCTGCGTCGGCCTGGTCCGGGAGGCGGTCTTCGCACCCGCGATCCTGGCGGCCACGACGGGCTACCCGACGGACCTCATCTGGCGCGGTCCGATCTGGGTCTTCGCGTTCGGGATCGCCGTCGTGCCGTCCTTCCTGGCCGTCCTCCTGATCGCAGTCGACCGACGGAGACCGCTGCTCACCCTCCTGCTCGGTGGGTCCGCTGCCGGGTTGGCGCTGATCCACCCCAGCGCGGCGCTGTCGGCCGGGATCTTCGCGGTCAGCTTCGTGGCTGCTCGCTGGTGGGCCGACCGGAGCCGCGTGGCTCGTGACCTGGTCGTCCTGGTACCGGCGGGCGTGCTGGCGGCCGCAGTGATCCTCCCGTTGATCGGTCAGGCGGTCCTGAACACCGGCGGCGGGACGGCCGTCGACTGGCCGGTCGCGCAGACTCCCGGCGAGGCGATCGGTGAGCTGCTGTCGTACAACTACGAGAACAGCTTCCCGCAGGTCTGGTTGGCGGTGCCGGCGCTGATCGGCCTGGTCGTCGGCCTGCGGAGGGCTGCCATGCGGTGGTGGCTGGTCGGCGGTCTCGCATTCGTCGGGCTGTGCGCCATGGCCGCCGCGTACGACAACCGGCTGACGGAGCTGGTCACCGCCCCCTGGTGGAACGACCGGTACCGGTTCGAAGGACTGGTGTTCCTGTCGCTGTCCGTGGCCGGAGCGATCGGCGTGGTGTGGCTCGGCGACCAGCTGACCGGCGTCCTCCGGGCGGTGCCGGGGCTCCGCGAACGGCTGACCCGCACCGCCGGGGGACCCCGGGACCGGGGACCCGTGCTGGGAGCGGCCGCAGCGCTGGGCGGGCTCCTCGTGCTGGGCGTCCTCACCGACGGCTTCTACGTGTCCCAGAACCAGTCGCACCTGGACAGGGCCTACGGGTACGGGGTCGGTGGCTCCGTCTCGGAAGCCGACCTCCCGGCATTCCGGGAGCTCCGACGGCTGGCGGGTGACGGGCCGGTGTTGAACGACCCCAACGACGGGTCCGCGTGGATGTGGACGCTGGCCGGCGTACGACCGGTCTTCGGGGCCGCCACCTCCTTGCCCTTGGCGCCGACGATGCCCGCTGCACGCCGCCTCGTGCTCGAGGGTCTCAACTGTCTCGACCACGACGCCGACGTCCGCGACGCCGTCGAGGAGCTCGGCGTGCGTTACGTCTACTCCTCCGAGGAGACCATCACCGTCTGGCCGACGCCGATCATCGGCTTCCGCGACCTCGGTGGGGTGGAGTCCCTCGTGCCGGTCTACCAGCGGGACGGGGCGACGATCTATCGGATCGACCTGTCGCCGCTGGGGGACGTCGACGGATCCGAGACCTGTAGCCGCGACTGACGGCTGCTCCGTCGCCGCGGCCGGCTGCGGTCGACGATCGGGCTGCCCGTCAGCCCCGAGGCCGCAGCCGGTCACGCCCGTCGCGGCGGCGCGGGTCCTCCACCACCCTGCCCGGTCGCGAGTGGCCCGGGACACGGCACGAGGATGGGCACGTGGTGGGACAGCGCGAGGTGGGTCCCGGGGACGCGCGCTCCTGGCTGCTGGTCAACGGTGCCCGGACCGACCTGTTCGGCACCGCTCGCGACTCGCGGGCCGACCAGGTGATCCTGGACATCGAGGACGCCGTCGACCCGGCGCAAGGCCGAGGCCCGCGCGGGCGTCATCGAGTGGCTGTCGCGCGGGGACTGCTCGGCCTGGGTGCGGATCGACGACCGCCCGACGTAGTTCTGGGACGACGACGTCGCCGAGCTCGCCGGGGCGCCCGGCCTGCTCGGCGTCATGCTGGCCAAGACCGAGGCCGCCGAGCAGGTCACCGAGACCTTCGACCGGCTCGGCGGCTCGACCCCGGTCCTGGCGCTGGTCGAGTCGGCGCCCGGCATCGAGGAGGCGGTCTCCATCGCCCGGGCCCGCGGCGCCCTCCGGCTGGCCTTCGGCAGCGGCGACCACCGCCGCGACACCGGCACCAGCGCCGACGACCTGGCCATGGCCTACCCGCGCTCCCGGCTGGTGCTGGCCAGCCGGATCGGCGCGCTCCCGGGACCCATCGACGGCCCCACGGTGAGCAGCAGCCACCCGGTGCTGCGCGAGCAGACCGCCGTCACCGTCTTCCTCGGCCTGACCGGCAAGCTCTGCCTGGACCGGGAGCAGACGTCGCGGCCAGCCGCCCGGACCGGGCGGCTCCCCGCGGGTCACTCCAGCAGGCGGGAGACCCCTGCCAGCCGCGCGTCGCCGGCCATCGCGGCCAGCCACGCCGACCAGCCGGGCCGGGTCCGCATCTCCTCCAGCGCGGCCCGGACCGCGGTCCGGTCACCGCGCTGCGAGGCGGCCAGCGCTGCGTAGAGGTCACGGGCGCCCTCGGGGGCGAACAGCGCGAGGGTCTCGTAGTCGCGCTCGTCGTAGGCGCGCTGCAGGTTGCGCAGCATCCGCAGCTGCGCCACCGGGTCGCCCGAGTCGTCGACCCGCAGGTCCATCCGCACGCCGTCGTCCTCGTCGCTGGCCGGCGTCCCGCTGACCACCAGCAGGGCCGCGGACTGCCGGCCGCGGACGTCCCCGCCGGCATCCTGACCGGCGGTCAGCGCCGCCAGCAGCCGGTCGGGCAGGTCGCCGCGGGCGGCGGTGAAGGCCTGCACCATCGCCGGCAACACCTCCGGCGAGGCGAGCATGTTGCCCTGCACGCTCAGCTGCTCGCCGAGCAGGTGGCCGCTGACCGGTAACGAGCCGCGCCCGGTGTCGGCGGCCACCCGGCCGGTGGCGTCGAGGACGGCGATCTGCCGGTCGACGTCCTCGGCCGCGTGCGCCGCCGCTCGCACCAGGTCGGCCGGGTCGGCGCCGTCGGCGAGGCCGGCCAGCAGCGAGTGGCCCAGCCCGCGCCGGCTGCGCGCCTGGACGGCGACCACCCCGACGCCGGGCCGGGCACTGGGCACCGCCCGGCCGACGGCGAGGATGCACGACGACACCGCGATGCCCAGCTCGCCGGTCGCCGGGTTCCGCGCGATGACGCTGAACGTCACGGCATCGCCCCGCCGGGGCTCGTCGACCCCGGAACGGGACGTGCTGTGTCCCCCGGGGACGTCACACAGCTGCCGGGAGCGGCATCTCGCGGACGTCGTCGGCGACGGTGAGCGGGGCGCCGGTCGCGGCCTGGACCTCCTCGACGCTCACGCCGGGCGCGGTCTCGCGGAGCACGAAGCCGGCGTCGGTGACGTCGACGACGGCCAGGTCGGTGACCACCCGGTTCACGCAGGACTTGCCGGTCAGCGGCAGGGTGCACTCCTCGACCAGCTTCGCGGACCCGTCGCGGGCGACGTGATCCATCATGATGATCACCTTGCGGGCGCCGTGGACGAGGTCCATCGCACCGCCCATGCCGTTGACCATCTTCCCCGGGATCAGCCAGTTGGCCAGGTCCCCGCGGGGGTTGACCTGCATCGCGCCGAGCACGGCCACGTCGAGGTGCTGGCCGCGGATCATCCCGAAGGACAGCGACGAGTCGAAGAACGAGGATCCGGGCAGGATCGTGACGGTCTCCTTGCCGGCGTTGATCAGGTCCGGGTCCTCCTCGCCCTCGAAGGGGTAGGGGCCCACGCCGAGGATGCCGTTCTCCGAGTGCAGCACGACGTGCACGTCGTCGGGGATGAAGTTCGGCACCAGCGTCGGCATCCCGATGCCGAGGTTGACGTACTGGCCGTCCTCCAGCTCGAGGGCCACCCGGGCGGCGAGCTGGTCACGGGTCAGGCTCATCGGGCATCCCCTTCGGTGGCCTCGTCGCCGGCGGCGGCCGGCGCGGCGGAGCGGTCGGTGCGCGGGCGGGTGGTGCGGTACTCGATCCCCTTGCCCTCCAGGCCGACGACGACCACCCGGTTGACGAAGACCCCGGGCAGGTGCACGTCCTCGGGCCGGATCTCGCCGGGCTCGACGAGCTCCTCGACCTCGGCGATGGTGACCCGTCCGGCCATGCCGGCCAGCGGGTTGAAGTTGCGCGCGGACTCGTGGAACACCAGGTTGCCGTGCCGGTCGCCGACCGCGGCGCGGACCAGGCCGAAGTCGGCGGTCAGCGCGGTCTCCAGCACGTACTGCCGGCCGTCGAACTCCCGGATCTCCTTGGGGCGGGAGGTCTGCACGACGTTGCCCTCGGCGTCGTAGTGCACCGGGATGCCGCCGTCGGCGACCATCGTGCCCACCCCGGTGGGGGTGTAGAAGGCCGGGATGCCGGTGCCGCCGGCCCGCAGCCGCTCGGCCAGCGTGCCCTGCGGGGTCAGCTCCACCGACAGCTGGCCGGACAGGTAGAGGCGGGCGAGCTCCTTGTTGCCGCCGACGAACGAGCTGATCGTCCGGGTGATGCGCCCGGCATACAGCAGCACGCCGAGGGCCTGGTCGTCGACGCCGCAGTTGTTGCTGATCGTCGTCAACCCGGACGCGCCCTGCTCGAGCAGCGCGTCGATCAGCTTGATGGGCACGCCGCACAAGCCGAATCCGCCGACGGCGAGCACGGCGCCGTCCCTGATGTCCGCGACCGCCTCAGCGGTGCTGCCGACCACCTTGTCCATGCAGAAACACCGTCCGTCCGTCCGGGCGGCTGGGCGGCTGCGTCAGGCAGGACGGCCCAGCTCGCGGATGCCGTCGATCGTGCGGCCGAGCGTAGCGGTGACCCTCTCGGCGGAGGCGCGGCCCGGCAGCAGCGAGGGGTCGGGGGAGCGGACCAGCACGATCGACGCGCCGGCGGTCAGCGGCGCGAGCAGCCACGCCACCGGCCCGGCTTCCGCGGCGGTGCGGTCGTCGACCAGCACCCGGTCACCCTCGACCAGGCCCAGCCGCCCCGCGAGCTCGCGCGCGGTGTCGACCAGACCGCCGAGGGTCAGCTCCAGCCCGCCCAGCAGCAGGCCGGGGGCGGCGGGGTCGGGTCGCTGCCACGGGGTGAAGACGTCGCCGTGCCCGCGGACCTCGAGGGCGAAGTCGCGCGCCGGGCCGGCGTACCCGGTCATCCCCATCCCCAGCGGGTGCAGGGAGAGGCCGAGCAGCTCGGGCAGCTCCTGCTCCTCGAGCGACGGGAGGCGGTCCTGCGCGGCGAGCACGACGTCGGCGTCGTCGAGCCGGCCGTCGTCCTCGGCCGCGGTGTCGAGCACCGTGGCCCCGCAGCTCCACACCCCCAGCAGCACCGCCGCGGTCTGCCAGTGCACCGGCAGCGCCACGGCGACCGTGCTGCCGCCGGTGACGTCGAACTCGTCCTGCAGCAGGTTCGCCGTCTTGGCGACCCAGTTGGCCAGGGTGGCTGCCGACAGCTCGACCCGGCCCCCGCCGAGGTCGTCGTAGGAGGTCAGCAGCGGCGCCGCCGGTGCGCGACGCAGCGTCGCGGCGAGCAGGTCGGCGGGGGTCATGCCTCCAGCTTCCCAGGAGGGTCCTTCTTCAGTTGATGCAGCCGGTGTCCGCCGCGGTGCGGGCGTCCTCGCCCTCGACCGGCGCCGAGGGGACGGCCGGGTCGACGGCCTGGCCGACCGCGTTGAAGTCCGTGCCGAGCACCAGTTGCACGGTGCCGGAGACGGCGTCCGCGCTCTCCTCGACGACCGCGCCCGGCACGGCCGCGGCCAGCGTGGCGGCCAGGGCCTCGTCGCCGGCGGCGTACCGGACCAGCGTGGTGTCGTGGCCGGAGGAGCCGGCGTTGCCGGTCGTGCCGACGACGAAGCCGGCCGTCTCCAGCGCACCGGCGGCCTTGGCCGCCAGCCCGGAGGTGCCCGAGCCGTTGAGGACGTCGACGGTCACCGCGGAGGGCGCGACCGGCTCCGGCGCGGCGGGCGTGGCCTCGGCCGGCGCCGCGGGCTCGGCCGACAGGTCGGCGAAGAACTCGTGGAGGGTGTCCTCGTCCTCGAGCTGGATGATCGAGCGGTCCTGCTCGTCGCGGTCGGTGCCGACGTAGGGGATGGTCTGGAACTCGATGCTGCCGGCGGTCACCGACTGCATCTGCTCGGCCAGCTGGAACAGGTCCAGGCCCTGGTCGATGGTGAGCGACTGGGACGCCGCCTCGGTCAGCTCGCGCTGCTTGCCGAGGTCGAGCAGGACGTCCTCGGAGAGCATCTTGCGCAGCACGCCGGCGATGAAGACCTGCTGGCGGACGATCCGGTCGAAGTCGCCGCGGGGCAGGCCGTGCCGCTGGCGGACGAACTTCAGCGCGTCGGCGCCGCTGATCGTCTGGATGCCGGCGTCGAACACCGCGCCGGACCACTCGGAGTCATCGACGGCCTCGCACAGGTTGACCTCGACCCCGCCGACGACGGAGCTGAGGTTGAAGAAGCCGAGCAGGTCGACCTCGGCGTAGTGGTCGATCTGCAGGCCGGTCAGCCGGCTGATCGTCTGCACCAGCAGCTGGGCGCCGCCGGCCTGCCGGACCTCCTCGGACGCGCTCGCCGGGGTCTCGGCGTAGCCGTAGGCGTAGGCGGCGTTGAGCTTGTCCTTCCCGTAGCCGGGGATCTGCACGTAGGAGTCGCGGGGGAAGGAGACGAAGGAGGCGCGCGACCCGTCGGCCGGGACGTGCACCAGGATCATCGTGTCGGTGTTGATGCCGGAGTCGCTGCCCGCGTTGAGGCTGGCCAGCTGGTCCTCGGTGAGGTTGGCGCGGCTGTCGTTGCCGACCAGCAGCAGGTTCATCGCCTCGGGCGCGTCGCCGGTGCCCTCGTTGCCGTCGGTGGGGATGGCGTCGGTGCGGTTGACCGTGGCCTCGGCGACCTGACCCAGGTACCAGCCCCAGCCGGACCCGGCGAGCAGGACGACCGAGAGGACCCCGGCGACGACGCGCGCCGCGGTGGCCGCGCGGCCGGTGCGCCGACGGGGCGCCGGACCCTCCGCGTCGACCGCGTCGACCGCGTCGGCGGCCTGGTGCCGGGAGCGGGCCCGCCCCGAGCCGGCGCGGCCCGCCCGCGGGTCCAGGCGCGCCGGGAGCTGCCGGTCGCCACCCCCTGCGGGGGACCCGGGGTTCTCTCGTCTCACAGGGGGCGTCCTTCCCTCGTGCTCGTCCGCGCGGACACGACGCCGATCCGTCGTGACCGGGGCCGGCCTCGGTCAGCCGCCGTGGCGGCGGGCGTCGACCCGGAGGCTGAGGCGATGCTAGGTCGCCGCGGCCGCCATCGGCTCGCGTGCCGTGACGAAACGGGACACGTGTGACGAGCGGTGCTGGGGCGACGCCGTGGTCGCGGACGGCGGGGGGTGGACTCGTACCGTGGCGGCATGACGAACACCCCGGGGACCCTGTCCGTCGGCACCCGCCGGGTCGGTCCCGGCGAGCGTCCGCTCGTGATCGCCGAGCTCGGCATCAACCACGACGGCGACCTCGAGCGGATGCACCGCATGATCGACGACGCTGCCGACGCCGGGGTCGAGTGCGTCAAGTTCCAGTCGCACGTGGTCGAGGACGAGATGATCCCCAACGACGTCGTGCCCGGGAACGCCGACGAGTCGATCTACGGGATGATGCAGCGCTGCGCGCTCTCGGCGGGCGAGGAGCGCGAGGTGTTCGCCCACGCGCACGAGCGCGGCATGCTGGCGCTGTCCACGCCGTTCAGCCGGGCCGCGGCCGACCGGCTGGCCGGGCTCGACGTCCCGGCGTTCAAGATCGGCTCAGGGGAGTGCAACAACTACCCGCTGGTCCGGCACATCGCCTCGTTCGGCAAGCCGGTGCTGCTGAGCACCGGGATGAACGACGTCAGCACCATCCGCCCGTCGGTGGAGCTGCTGCGCGCCAGCGGGGTGCCGTTCGCGCTGATGCACTGCACGAGCATGTACCCCACCCCGCCGGAGAAGGTCCGCCTCGGGGGGATCACCGAGCTGGGGGAGGCCTTCCCCGACGCCGTCCTGGGCCTGTCCGACCACACCACCTCGATCTACGCCTGCCTCGGCGCGGTCGCCGTCGGCGCCAGCGTGCTCGAGCGGCACTTCACCTCGGACCTGTCCTGGAGCGGGCCGGACATCCCGATCTCCAGCACCCCGGAGGAGTTCGCCCGGCTCATCGAGGGCGCCGACCTGCTCGGCCTGGCCCGCGGCGGCCGCAAGGAGATCCTCCCCGAGGAGCAGCCCACCATCGACTTCGCCTACGCCTGCGTCGTGACCACCAAGCCGGTCGCCGCCGGCGAGGAGTTCACCGTCGACAACCTGTGGGTGAAGCGCCCGGGCACCGGCGAGGTCGTGGCCAAGCACTACGACGACGTCCTCGGCCGGCGGGCCGGCCGGGACCTGTCCGCCGACGTGCAGGTGGCGTGGGCCGACCTGGCAGAAGCGTGACGGAGCTGGCGAGGTCACCCAGGTGCACAGCACGGCTCGCCGCGCGGTCGGCGAGCTGGGGGCACCTCCCGCTCGCGGGGGGCAGCGAGGAGGACGCGTGACGGCTCCGGGGCGGCCCCGCCGCGTCGTCGGCCTCACCGGCACGCGCGCGGACTTCGGCAAGATGCGCGACGTCTACCTGGGGCTGCAGGAGGCCCGGGGCCTCGAGTTCTCGCTCGTGGTCACCGGCATGCACCTGCTGCACCGCTACGGGTACACCCTGCGCGAGATCGAGCGGGCGGGGCTGCGACACCTGCACCACGTGCCGAACCAGGTCGAGGACGAGCCGATGGCCCTGGTGCTGGCCAACAGCATCAACTCGATCGCCCGGCTGCTGCTCGCCGAGTCCGCGGACATGGTGCTGGTGCACGGGGACCGGGTCGAGGCGCTGGCCGGCGCGCTCGCCGGCAGCCTCACCAACACCCGCGTCGCGCACGTCGAGGGCGGCGAGGTCTCCGGGACCATCGACGACGCCATCCGGCACTCGCTGAGCAAGCACGCCCACGTGCACTTCGTCGCCAACGACCACGCCCGGGCCCGGCTGCTGCAGCTGGGGGAGGAGGCCGACCGCGTGCTGGTCGTCGGCAGCCCCGAGGCCGACGCGCTCGCGGTCGCGGCGGACTCGGACCTGGCCCCGGTGCGCGAGCACTACGGCACGCCGGCCCCGCCCTACGGCGTGCTGGCCCTGCACCCGGTGACCACCGAGCTCGACCTCAACCGGCGGCACGCCGAGGCGGTCGTCGACGGCGTCCTCGCCGCCGGGGGCTCCTGGGTGGTCATCGACCCCAACAACGACGAGGGCACGCACGACGTCCGGGCCGCGCTCGAGCGGCTCGACGACCGCCCGGGCGTCGTCCGGCTGCCGTCCATGCGCTTCCCCGCCTACCTGACGCTGGTCCGCCACGCCGAGGTCGTCGTCGGCAACTCCAGCAGCGGCGTCCGGGAGGCGCCGGTGCTCGGCACGCCGTCGGTCGACGTCGGGTCACGTCAGACCGACCGCTCCCCGGCCGCCTCGGTGCGGCACGTGCCGGCCGTGGCCCAGGAGGTGGCCGGCGCGATCGAGGCCGCGCGGGCCGCGGGCCGCAGCCGGCCGGAGGAGCACTTCGGCTCCGTCGGCGCCGCCGGGCGGATCGTCGAGGCGGTCTGCGGGGACGACGTGTGGGCCCTGGGGTTGCAGAAGCGCTTCGTCGACCGGCCGCTGGCCGAGGGCGTCTAGCCCTCCAGCAGGGCGCACGCGGCGGCGAGGTCCGCGGCGGTGTCGACGTCGAGGCTGCGCTCCTCGGGCATCTCGACCACCGCGAGCGGTGGCACCAGGACGGCTCCGGCCGCAGCCATGTCCCCGGCGGCGGTGACGTAGACCGCGCCGTTCGGGCGCAGCGCGCGGGGCAGCTGCTGGCGCGGTGCCTCGAGGTCGGCCCAGGTGCGCACCGGGGACGCCGTCCCCGCGTCGTCGACGAGCAGCTGCTTGAGCGGGTGGTGGGCGACCGCGCAGCCGGTCAGCGTGCTGCCCACGTCGCCGGCCGCGTGCCGGTCCAGGACGGCGCGCACGTCGTCACCGGTGCGCAGCGGCGAGGTGGGCTGCAGCAGCAGCACGAGGGTGTCCGCGGGCAGCGCCAGCGTGCGAACGGCGTGCAGGACGGCGTCCACCGTGCGGCTGTCACCGGTGGCCAGCTCGGCCGGCCGGTCGACGACCGTGCACCCGAGATCCCGGGCCTCGGCCGCGATGGCGGCGCCGTCGGTGGTGACGACGACCTCGGTCACGCCGGCGTCGCGGGCGGCGCGGACGGCGTGGCCGACGAGGGAGAGCCCGCCGATCCGGGCGAGGTTCTTGCCGGGCAGGCCCTGCGAGCCGGCGCGGGCGGGGACGACGGCGACCACCCGCGGTGCGTTCCCCGGAGCCGGCACGCAGGCGACGCTAACAGCGCTCCGCGACACGCCTCACTCCGCCGGAGGATGCTCCGGCGGCACCCGGGCGGGAGGATCGGCGCATGCGCGTCCTCGTCACCGGGGGAGCGGGCTTCATCGGCTCGCACTACGTCCGGACTCTCCTCACCGGCGGCTACCCCGGGTTCGAGGACGCCGAGGTGACCGTCTTCGACAAGCTCACCTACGCCGGCAACCTCGCCAACCTGGCCCCGGTGGCCGACTCGCCGCGGTACCGCTTCGTGCGCGGCGACATCTGCAGCGCCGCCGACCTCGACGCCGCGCTGCCCGGTCATGACGTCGTCGTCAACTTCGCCGCCGAGTCGCACGTCGACCGCTCGATCACCGGTGCCTCGGAGTTCGTGCTGACCAACGTGCTGGGCGCCCAGCAGGCCTTCGAGGCCTGCCTGCGGCACGGCGTCCGCCGGGTCGTGCACGTCTCCACCGACGAGGTCTACGGCTCCATCGACGAGGGCTCGTGGACCGAGGACCACCTGCTCGAGCCCAACTCGCCGTACTCGGCGGCCAAGGCCGGCGGTGACCTGATCGCCCGCGCGTACGCGACGACCTACGGGCTGGACATCTCGATCACCCGGTGCAGCAACAACTACGGGCCCTACCACTTCCCCGAGAAGGTCATCCCGCTGTTCGTCACCAACCTGCTCGACGGGCACAAGGTGCCGCTGTACGGCGAGGGCGCCAACGTGCGCGACTGGCTGTTCGTCGACGACCACTGCCGGGGCGTCCAGCTGGTGCTGGAGCACGGGCGGCCCGGCGAGTTCTACAACATCGGCGGCGGCCGCGAGCTGTCCAACCGGGAGCTGACCGAGAAGCTGCTCGAGGCCACCGGCCGCGACTGGAGCTACGTGGAGAACATCGTCGACCCGCGCGGCGGCGGCCACGACCTGCGCTACTCGGTCGACTACTCCAAGACCGCCGCGCTCGGCTACGCGCCCCGGACGAGCTTCGAGGACGGGCTCGCCCGCACCGTGCAGTGGTACCGGGACAACCGGGCCTGGTGGGAGCCGCTCAAGGCCGGGCTCGCCGGCACGGCGGCTCCCGCCCGGGCATGACCGGGCCCGACTCCCCGATCGCCTGGCTGGTCACCGGCGCCCGTGGGCAGCTCGGCGGCGACCTGCTCGCCGTCCTGGCCGGCCGGCCCGGGGACTCCGTCACCGCGCTCGGGCGTGCCGAGCTCGACCTGACCGACGAGCGGCAGGTGCGCGACGTCGTCCGCCGCTGGCTGGACGGCGTCCGCGGAGCCCGTCCCGTCGTCCTCAACGCCGCCGCCTACACCGCCGTCGACGCTGCGGAGACCGACGAGGACACCGCGCTGCTGGTCAACGGCCGCGCCCCCGGCTGGCTGGCCGAGGAGCTCGCCGGACGCGGGCGGCTGGTGCACGTCTCGACCGACTACGTCTTCGACGGGGAGGCGGGCGAGCCCTATCCGGTGGACGCCCCGGTGGCGCCGCGCTCGGCCTACGGCCGGACCAAGGCGGCGGGGGAGCGCGCGGTCGCGGCCGCCGGCGGCGACGCCACCGTCGTCCGCACCGCGTGGGTGTACGGCGCGCACGGCGGCAACTTCGTGCGCACCATGGCCGGCCGCGCCCTCGACGGCGCCCCGGTCTCGGTGGTCGACGACCAGATCGGCTCGCCGACGTGGGCCGCCGACCTGGCCACCGGCCTGGTGGCGCTCGGCGCCCGCCCGGGGCCGGTGCCGCCGGTGCTGCACCGCACCGACGCCGGCGCGGTCAGCTGGTACGGGCTGGCGCGCGCCGTCTACGAGGAGGTCGGCGCCGACCCGGCCCTGGTGGCACCGACGACGACCGCGGCGTTCCCGCGCCCCGCACCGCGCCCGGCGTGGTCGGTGCTCGACGGCAGCGCGTGGCTGGCCACCGGCCTGCCGGCCCCGCGGCCGTGGCGGACCGCGCTGCACCTCGCGCTGCAGGGGTGGCCGGCCCGCTGACCTCGGTGGTCGGTGGGACCGGAGTGGCCAGCGGGTCGGCACGAACGGGTCCTCCCGCATGTCGCGGCCGCTTCGGCTCAAGACCGACGGGGTGCCCGCCGATGCTCTCCGTGGACAGATGCGCCCGGCTGCAGGGGTGCAGCCGCCACGCTCCACCGGAGGACCAACCCGTGCGTCGCCTGCTCGCCGGAACCACCGCCTTCGTCGCCCTGACCGGCGTCGTCCTGGTGCTGCCCGTCTACTCCGAGCCGACCCCCGAGGCCGTGCCCGTCGAGACGTCGGTCCAGGAGGTGGCGATGGGGTCGGTCAGCGACCCCGCGCCTGCGGCCGAAGTGCAGGCGGGCACCACCGACCCGGTCGCCGGGGCGCCCGACGCCGTTCCGACGCTCTCGGCGAGCGCCACCGACGTGGCGGAGTTCTCCCTCGTCGGCGTCACGTGGGCCTTCGACCCGGCGGTGACCGACACCGTCGTGCAGGTGCGGGTGCGCGACCTCGCCGGGACCTGGGGGCCGTGGACGGAGGTCAGCGCGGAGGCGGCCGAGCAGGAGACCGGGACCGACACCGGCACCCCCGTCCGCGGCGGGACGGCGCCGCTGTGGACCGGGCCGGCGGACGCGGTGGAGGCCGAGCTGGTGACCCGGTCGGGCGCCCAGCCCACCGACGTGCAGCTGGACCTCGTCGACCCGGGCGAGAGCGCGGCCGACGCCTCCCTCGACGACCCCGACATCACCGAGACCGCCGACGCGGCCGTGGCGATGCCGCCGGTCTTCTCCCGGGCGCAGTGGGGCGCCGACGAGCGGATCATGGGCTGGGCTCCGCAGTACGCCAGCACCATCAAGGCCGCGACGCTGCACCACACCGCCGGTTCCAACAACTACACCGCCGACCAGGTGCCGGCGATCCTGCGCTCGACGTACACGTACCACGCGCAGAGCCTGGGCTGGGGCGACATCGGCTACAACGTCCTCGTCGACAAGTTCGGCCGGCTCTGGGAGGGCCGCTCCGGCGGCCTGGCCAGCACGGTGGTCGGCGCGCATGCCGGCGGCTTCAACACCTCGACCTTCGGGGTGTCGATGATGGGCAACTACGACGTCGTCGACACGCCCCAGGCGATGATCGACTCGGTCGCGGCGATCATCGGCTGGAAGTTCTCGCTGTACGGCGTCAACCCCAGGGGGACGACGACGCTCACCTCGGGCGGCACCGACAAGTACGCCGCCGGCGCCCGGGTCACGCTGCCGACCGTCTTCGGGCACCGCGACACCAAGGGCACCGCGTGCCCGGGGAGGTACGGCTACGCGCGACTGGGCGAGATCCGCGACAAGGTCGCCGCCCGGATGGCGAACAGCAAGTCGCCGATCGCCACCCGGTACGACTCCGACGCCGGTCTGCGGGCCTGGCTGGGCGCGCCGGTGGGCGGCGAGCAGTCGGCGGCCGGCGTCAGCTGGCAGGTCTACGCCAACGGCGCGCGGCTGTACTCCTCCCCGGTGGGCGGCGTCCGGCTGGTGCTCGGCGGCATCCTCGAGCGGTACCTGGCGGCCGGCGGGCCCGCCGTCCTCGGCCCGCCGATCACCGACGACGCGCAGACCCCCGGGGGCCGCGGTGCGTTCGTCCGCTTCCAGCACGGCGACGTCTACTGGTCCCCGGCGACCGGCTCCCAGCTGGTGCGGGGCGACATCCTGGGCGCCTGGCTCGCCACCGGCGGCGCGACCGGGGGTCTGGGCTTCCCGACCACCAGCGACGCGCGGACGCCCGAGGGGCGCGGCTACTTCGTGCGGTTCCAGGGCGGGGACATCTACTGGTCGCCGACGACCGGTGCCCGCGTGGTCGTCGGCTCGATCCGGGAGACCTGGCTGGCCGCCGGCGGGTCGACGGGCTTCCTCGGTTTCCCGACGACGAGCGACACGCCCGCCGGCCCGGGCGCCTACGTCCGCTTCCAGGGGGGCGAGGTGCTGTGGTCGCCGACGACGGGGACCCGGATCGTGCGCGGCGACATCCTCGACGCCTACCGGGCCGCCGGCGGGCCCACCGGGGGCCTGGGCTTCCCGACGACGAGCGACGCGCCGACGCCGGAGGGCCGCGGCTACTTCGTGCGCTTCCAGCGCGGCGACATCTACTGGTCGCCGGCCACCGGTGCGCGCACCGTCCTCGGCTCGATCAAGGAGACCTGGCTGGCCGCGGGCGGTCCCGGGGGCTACCTCGGCTTCCCCACGACCAGCGACACTCCCGTCCCGGGCAAGGGCGCCTACGTCCGCTTCCAGGGCGGCGACGTCTACTGGTCGCCCACGACCGGGACCCGGATCGTCCGGGGCGAGATCCTGAACTCCTGGCTGGCCGCCGGTGGCGCGACCGGCTACCTCGGCTTCCCGACGACGAGCGACGCGCCGACCGCCGACGGCCGCGGCTACTTCGTGCGCTTCCAGGGCGGCGACGTGTACTGGTCGGCAGCGACCGGCCCCCGCATCGTGCGGGGCGGCATCCTGGCCGCCTGGTTGGCGACCGGCGGAGCGACCGGCCCGCTGGGCTTCCCGACGACGAGCGACGCGCCGACCGCCGACGGCCGCGGTGCCTTCGTGCGCTTCCAGGGCGGCGACGTCTACTGGTCGCCCACGACCGGGACGCAGGTGGTGCGCGGCTCGATCCTGTCCACCTGGCTCGCCGCCGGCGGCGCGACCGGCCCGCTGGGGTTCCCGACCACCAGCGACGCGAAGACAGCTGACGGCCGCGGCTACGTCGTGCGGTTCCAGGGCGGCGACGTCTACTGGTCGCCCACGACGGGGCCGCAGGTGGTGCGCGGGTCGATCCTGTCCACCTGGCTCGCCGCCGGCGGCGCGACCGGCCCGCTGGGGTTCCCGACCACCAGCGACGCCAGGACTGCCGACGGCCGCGGCTACGTCGTGCGGTTCCAGGGCGGCGACGTGTACTGGTCGCCGGCCACCGGCACCCAGGTGGTGTCCGGCGCGATGGCGCGGACCTACTGGGAGCGGAGCGGCAGCTCCTCGACGCTGGGCTTCCCGACCCGGTCGAGCTATCCCGTCCCCGGCGGTCTGCGCACGGACTTCGAGCGCGGCTGGATGACGTGGAACGCCACCAGCGGGGCCGTGGCCGTGTCGCAGTGACCACACGTGGCGCAGGACCCGCGTCGCTCCCCGCCGCGGGTCATCACGCCTCGTAGCGTCCCGGACACGGATGCTGACATGCGTCCGCGATCACCGGGCGAGGGGCACCGCTGTCCCCGCCCGGACGCCGATGAGCGACCCGGCCGTGGGTCGACCTGGGGGTGCCCTTGTCTCGCAAGACCCGTCGCAGCCGTCGTGGTCCCGTCCTGGTCCTCGTGACCCTGCTGGCCGCCGGCGCGTTCTGGTTCTGGACCCAGTCGGAGGACCCCGCACCGGCCGCCACCGGCACACCCGCGGCGGTCCCGACGTCGTCGAGTGCGCTGCCGCCGACCGCGTCCACGGCGACTCCGCCCGCGGCGACGAGGCCGACGGAGGACGACGGCGCGGTCGAGGAGGAGCCCGGCGAGGACGCGGCCGACGTGTCGCCGACGCCCACCGCCGCGCCGGAGGACGAGGCGGCCGACGGGCTCGCGACCGTGGCCGTCTCGCTGTCCTACACCGGCTACGACGCCGCCGCTGCGGCCGTGGTCGCCGGCGGGTACGCCGCCGGCGTCCTGGAGGAGGACGCCACCTGCACACTGGTCCTCCGCCGGGACGGCGTCGAGCTGCGGGGTGAGTCGCTCGGCACGGTGAACGTGACCACGACCGACTGCGGCGAGGTGCGGGTCGGTGGCGCCACGCTGACCTCCGGCACGTGGGAGGCGGTGCTCAGCTACACGTCGGACACGTCGGTCGGGGAGTCCGCGGCCGGCGAGGTGGTGGTCCCGTGAGGTCCCGCCTCCGGCTGATCACCACCGCTCTGGTCGGCCTCGGGCTGGCGTTCGCCTTCGTCGCCGGCTCCTCGCCGCAGCCCGCGGACCTGCACGAGTCAGCCGACCTGAGGCTGTTCGACCCGGGCAGCATCATCAGCGACGACCTGTTCTTCAACGGCGCGGCGATGAACGGGAGCGAGGTCCAGGCGTTCCTCGACGCCAAGGGTGTGAAGTGCCAACCGGCGGCCGACGGGTCCCCTTGTCTGAAGCACTACCGCCAGACCACGGGCGACCGGCCGGCGGACCAGTACTGCCGTGGGTACGCCGGCCGGCCTGACGAGAGCGCGGCCGACATCATCACCAAGGCCGGCGCGGCCTGCGGGATCAGCCAGCGGGTGCTGCTGGTGATGCTGCAGAAGGAGCAATCCCTGGTCACCGGGAGCGGGTCCGTCAAGCGCTACCGCGAGGCGATGGGGTACGCCTGCCCGGACAACGGCGGCTGCGATCCGGCTTACAACGGCTTCGCCAATCAGGTCTACAGCGCCGCCCGCCGGTACCAGGTCTACGCGAAGAACCCGACGAGCTATGCGCACCGCCCGGGGATGACCGTCCAGATCCGGTACTTCCCGGAGGGGACCACGCCGGAGAAGTTCAACTATCAGAGCCGGGACTGCGGCAAGGTCCCGGTCTACATCCGCAACCAGGCCACCGCAGGGCTGTACAACTACACGCCCTACGTGCCGAACCAAGCCGCGCTGAGCGCCGGTTACGGCACCGGCGACCGCTGCTCCACCTACGGCAACCGGAACTTCTTCCACTACTACGTCGACTGGTTCGGCAACACCCAGTCGGGCCCGTCGTCGGTCACCGAGAAGCATGCCCTGCTCAAGGCATCCGGCGTGGACCTGGGCGCGCCCACCACGGGGGTCATCTGCGACCTGCCCAACGGCGGCTGCCGGGGCAGCTGGCAGCACGGCACGATCTTCTGGTCGCAGTACACCGGCGCTCACGTGGTCCGCGGCGCGATCCTCCAGCACTTCCTCGCCCTCGGCGGGGTGCCCTTCCTCGGCTACCCCACGGGCGATGACACCGCGGCGCCGGTGAACCCCGGCTGGTTCACCGACTTCCAGGGCGGCGCGATCTACTGGTCGCAGGCCACCGGGGCGCGCGAGGTGCGCGGCAACCTGCTCGACACGTGGCGCGCCAAGGGCGCCCAGGCCGGCGTGCTCGGTTACCCGGTCGGCGGGGACGAGGCGGTCCCCGGTGGATTCCGCTCCCGCTTCCAGGGCGGGACGCTCTACTGGTCGGCACCCACCGGGGCGCGCATGCTGCGCGGCGCGATCCTCGCCCGGTACGAGGCCGCGGGCGGTCCCCGGGCGATCGGCTTCCCGACGACGGACGACGTCGGCGCGGCCGGCGGCGGTGCCAAGGCCGAGCTGCAGGGCGGGGCGATCTACTGGTCGTCGGCGACCGGGGCGCGAGTCGTGCGCGGCGCGATCCTGGCCCGGTGGCGGGCCTGGGGCGCGGAGTCCGGGGCGCTGGGCTACCCGACCGGCGACGACCAGGCGTACGCCTCCGGCTTCCGGACCACCTTCCGGGGCGGGCACGTGTACTGGTCGGGGTCGACCGGGGCGCACGTCATGCGCGGTGCCCTCCTCGACCGCTACCTCGCCCATGGCGGCGCACCCGTGCTCGGCTTCCCGACGACCGATGACGTCGGCGCGGCCGGCGGCGGCGCCAAGGCCGAGCTGCAGGGTGGCGCGATCTACTGGTCGCCGGCGACCGGGGCGCACGTCGTGCGCGGGGCGATCCTCGCGAGGTGGCGGGAATGGGGTGCCGAGGCGGGGGCGCTGGGCTACCCGACCGGGGACGACGCGGCCGGTCCGAACGGCGGGTACCTGACCACCTTCCGGGGCGGCACCGTCTGGTGGTCGCCGGGAGCCGGGGCCAAGGTGCTGCGCGGCGCGATCCTGGACCGCTACGTGGCCCACGGTGGCCCGCGCGTGCTGGGCTACCCGACCACGGATGACGTCGGCGCGGCCGGCGGCGGCGCCAAGGCCGAGCTGCAGGGCGGCGCGATCTACTGGTCACCGGCGACCGGGGCGCACGTCGTGCGCGGGGCGATCCTGGCCCGGTGGCGGGCCTGGGGCGCGGAGTCGGGGGTGCTGGGCTACCCGACCGGGGACGACGCGGTCGGCCCGAACGGCGGGTACCTGACCACCTTCCGCGGCGGCACCGTCTGGTGGTCCCCGGCCGCCGGCGCGAAGGTGATGCGCGGGGCCATCCTGCAGCGCTACCTCGACGGCGGGGGGCCGCAGGCGCTGGGCTACCCGACCACGGATGACGTCGGCGCGGCCGGCGGCGGCGCCAAGGCCGAGCTGCAGGGCGGGGCGATCTACTGGTCACCGGCGACCGGGGCGCGAGTCGTGCGCGGGGAGATCCTGGCGAAGTGGCGGCAGTGGGGCGCGGAGTCCGGGGTGCTGGGCTACCCGACCGGGGACGACGCGGCCGCGCCCGACGGCGGGTACCTGACGACGTTCCGCGGCGGCACCGTGTTCTGGTCGCCGGCCACCGGAGCGAAGGTGGTGCGCGGCGCCCTGCTCGAGCGGTACGTGACCGCGGGCGGCCCGCAGGAGCTGGGCTACCCGACCACGGATGACGTCGGCGCGGCCGGCGGCGGTGCCAAGGTCGAGCTGCAGGACGGGGCGATCTACTGGTCCCCGGCGACCGGCGCCCACGTGGTGACGGGCGAGGCCGCCGTCCACTACGTCGAGGTGGGCGAGACGACGTCCCCGCTCGGTTACCCGACCGCGGACACCGTCGAGACGTCCACGGGCACGCTCACCGAGTTCGAGCACGGCGAGATCGTCGTGGAGAACCGGGTGGCCAGCGCCCGCGTGCACTGACCGGTACGACGGCGGCGGCCGCCGGTCCCCAGGAGGGGGCCGGCGGCCGCCGTCGTGTGGGCCGGGGTCAGGCGGTGCCGGCGCCGTCGGAGCCCGTCGCGGGGCCGGGCCAGCGGGCGGCCTCCAGCTTGCGCAGCCGCTCCTCGTACAGCGCGATGCCGCTGAAGCGGACCCGGATCCGCTCGTGCTCGCGCACCACGTCGTCGAGCAGGCGGCGGGCTTCGGTCGTGTCCTCGGGGCCGCCGACCTCGACCGGCGTCTCCGCACGCTCCCGGTCGGCGATCCGCACCTCGAGGGCGGCCACGTGCGGCCCCAGCCGGTCGACGTCGAAGGAGACCCGGCCGTGGTGCTCCCACAGCTCGGCCAGCCCGCCGGACACGCGGCGCAGCTCGTCCTCGAGCCGGTGCACCTCGCCGGCGAGGGCGTCGCAGCGCTCGTCGACGGTGCGGCGGAGCGCGTCGAGGCCGGCCTGCAGCTCCGCCCGCAGCTCCGCCCGGACGTCGGTGCCGACGTGCTCGACGTGGTCGCGCACGTCCTGCAGGGCCGGATCGGTGCGGACGGCGACGACGGTGTCGAGCTTGCGCTGCACGCGCGCCCACACCGGGTTCACCCGGACCGCGACCGCCAGCCGGCGCAGGGGGCCGCTCACCGGAGGTACTCCGCGGTGCCGTCCTCGATCCAGCTGCGCAGCATGGTGGCCTCCGCGATGAGCTCGTGGTCCCCGGTCAGGACCGAGGCCCCGCCGTAGGCGTGGTCCCAGGTCGACTGCACCGGGGTCCAGATGAAGGAGAACCCGGCGAGCAGCAGCCGCGCGTCGGGGTAGAGCAGGCGCGCCAGCCAGGCCGCGACGGTGCCCGTCGTCGCCCACCGCGGCTGGGCCGGGTCGAAGCCGAGCGCGCGGGACAGCGGCTGGTGGACCTCGCGGTTGGGGATCGGCACCAGGCCGAGGTCCGGCGGCCACCAGGCGGGCAACCGCTCGACGTCGGCGTACATCATCCCGGGCTCGTTGTAGAGGTACAGCCGGGAGCGGTAGTCGGCGAAGACCCACGGCGTGGCCTCCAGGGCCCACTGCGTGACCACGACGTCGGCGCGGGTGCCCAGCCCCCGGGGCTGCTGCGGCCCGTCCAGGGCGAAGCCGTTCACGCGGAACACCAGGTCGGCCGCGTCGATGGCCGCGGCCCGCTCGGGGTCGGGGGGCACCGGGGCGTTGCCGACGACCGCGACGGTCTCGACGGGGGTGCGGCCGGCGTAGGCGTCGACCAGTCCGGCGACGACCTCCAGCCCGTTCGTCACGGGGGTCGGCGCTCCGACCTCGGGGTCTGCGACTGCCATCGCAGCGACGGTAGCAACCGGGGGTGGGACGGACTGGTTCCGCCGGGGTGGAGCGGCCCTCCTGGGAGGTTTGTGACGGATGGGGTCCCGTTCTGCCGGCCCTCCGGCCGTCAGGGGGCGGCGCGGCTATGCTGCGGTCATCGAAGCCGGTCGAGGGACGCGTGTCGCCGCCGTGACCGGTGGGTGGTCCACGCCCGGTCGACCGCCGCGCGACCCGGACCCGTCATGCCGTCGTCCTGAGGACTGCACAAGCCTATGACCACCACCTCCGCAGAGCCGCCCGTCGCCGAGACCGAGTCGACGCCAGGCGTCGCCGGGCTGGCGCAGCGCCTGCTGACGCTGCCGCCCGCACCGGGTCTGCCGGTCGAGCTGTACGCCAAGCGCCTCCGCGGCCACGTGGATCTGGGGCGCACCTCGTTCCGGCTCGCCCCGCACACGGTGCTGTCGACCAACACCTACTCCGGTCGCGTACCCGCCTCCTACTGGCAGCGCTGGACCGCCGTCCGGGAGATGACCTTCGAGGCGGAGACCTCGGGGGAGGGCCGCGTCGAGCTGTACGCCAGCGACCCCACCGGGGAGGAGCGGTTCCTCACCGGCGCCTCGGTGTCGGGGGAGGACCGGGTCTCGCTGACCGTCGCGCTCGACCGGTTCGTCGACGGCGGTGCCGTGTGGGCCGACTTCTCCACCGGCGACGCGGAGCTCCGCGTGTCCTCCGGCCGGTGGACGATCCCGCACCCGCCGCGACCGCGGGAGACCGCCGTGGTGATCTGCACGCACAACCGCCCCGCGGACTGCGTGAAGACCCTGCAGACGATGGCCGCCGACCTCCCGGCGCTCGACGCGCTCGACACCGTCTACGTCGTCGATCAGGGGGACAAGCGGGTCTCCGCGCACCCGGACTTCGAGCAGGTCTCCGCCGCCCTCGCCGGCCGGCTCCGCTACATCACCCAGGCCAACCTCGGCGGCGCCGGCGGCTTCACCCGCGGCATGTACGAGATCACCGGGGTGGAGTCCGAGCACCACGCCAACATCCTGTTCATGGACGACGACATCGTCCTCGAGCCCGAGTCGATCATCCGGATGACCGCGTTCGCCAACTCGGCGCGCGAGCCGGTGATCGTGGGCGCGCAGATGCTGTACGCGTTGCACCCCAAGCGGCTGCACACCGGTGCGGAGTTCGCCGACCTGGTCGCGCTGCAGGCGGGCAAGGTCGTCCCCGGCGCGTTGTGGAACGCCGACCTCACCGAGAAGAACCAGGAGGTGCGGGTCGACGCCGACTACAACGCCTGGTGGAGCGCGCTGCTGCCCTCGGAGATCGTCTCGGCGACCGGCTATCCGCTGCCGGTGTTCTTCCAGTGGGACGACATCGAGTACGGCTACCGCGCCCGCGAGAACGGCTTCACCACCGTCACCCTCCCGGGGGCCGGCGTCTGGCACGCCGACTTCACCTGGAAGGACCAGGACGACTGGTCGCGGTACTTCAGCATCCGCAACAGCCTGATCACCTCGGCGCTGCACACCGGGTTCGACAGCCGGTCGATCGCCGTCACGCTGTTCGGTCGCCTGGTGGCCTACGTCGCCGGGCTGCAGTACGGCCTGGCCGCCACCGTTCTCAAGGGGATCGACGATTTCCTCGCCGGCCCCGAGATCCTGGCCGACGGCGGGCAGCGGGTCCTCGGTGAGGTCCGCGAGCTGCGCAAGGCGCACCCCGAGACGGTGAAGCACGACGCCGCGGAGGTCCCCGGCGTCCCGCTGCGCGGAGAGTCCATCGCGCGGGGCCTGCCCGACCCGTCGGCGTTCCGCGCAGTGCTGGCCAAGCGCCTGCTGTGGCAGCTGACCGGGCGCACCGCCGGCTCGGCGGCCGTCACCGCGGACGACGCCCAGTGGTGGCACGTCTCCCGGTACCGCCGGGCGATCGTCACCGACGCCTCGCAGGAGGGCGTGCGGGTGCGCGACCTGGACCGCGACCGGGCCGTCGCGCTGCTGCGCCAGAGCGCCGCGGCCTGCTACCGGCTCGCCCGGCAGGGCCCGGCCGCGGCGCAGCAGTACCGCGACGCGCTGCCCCAGCTGACCAGCCGCGAGAACTGGCGGCGCCTCTTCGGCGCCGACGCCGAGTAGGCCGGCATGTCGACGAGCGGCACCACCACGACCCCCACGCCGGACATCCCGCCGCACGTGCGGCCGCCGGGGCGGGACTTCCGCTCCGCCTTCCGCGACCTGAGCCGCGGCTGGGGACAGCGGGAGCTGTGGCTGCAGCTGGGCTGGCAGGACATCCGCCAGCGCTACCGGCGCTCGGTCCTCGGCCCGATGTGGATCACCATCAGCATGGCGGTCACCGCCATCGCGCTCGGGATCCTCTACTCCGCGCTGTTCGGCCTCGAGCTGGCGGTGCTGCTGCCGCACGTCCTCGTCGGGATGATCGTGTGGACGTTCATCTCCGGGTGCATCAGCGAGGGCTCGGAGGTCTTCGTCGCCAACTCCGGGCTGATCACCCACCTGCCGGCGCCGATCAGCATCCACGTGTACCGGCTGGTGTGGCGCCAGACGCTGTTCTTCGCCCACAACCTGATCGTCTACGCCGTCATGCTCGTCTTCTTCCCGCAGCCGTTGCGGTGGACCGACCTGTCGGCCTTCCCGGCGTTCGGCCTGCTCGTCGTCAACGGCATGTGGGTGGCCCTGCTCATCGGCATCATCAGCACCCGGTTCCGCGACCTGCCGCCGGTGACCCAGAGCGTCGTCCAGCTGCTGTTCTTCCTGACCCCGATCGTCTGGATGTACGACGTCCTGCTGGACAACCCGGCCGTCGCCGAGCGGGCACGGTTGGTCGAGCTCAACCCGCTGTTCCACTTCGTGGAGCTCATCCGCCGGCCCATGCTGGGTCAGGACCAGGAGTGGCGCACCTGGTTCATCGTCATCGGGATCGCCGTGGTCGGCTGGGCGATGACCCTGCTGGTCATGCGGCGCTACCGCAGCCGCGTCGCGTACTGGGTCTGAGGAGAGCAGCACCATGGTGAGCATCGACGTCCGCGACGCGAGCGTGGACTTCCCCATCTTCGATGCCAAGTCGCGGTCCCTGAAGCACACCGTGCTCGGTGTGGTCGGCGGCAACGTCGCGGCCAACGAGCGCAAGGTCGTCGTCATCGAGGCGCTGCACAACATCAACCTGCACGTGTCCGAGGGCGACCGGCTGGCGCTGGTCGGCCACAACGGCGCCGGCAAGTCCACCCTGCTGCGGCTGCTGTCGGGCATCTACGAGCCCACCAGCGGCCAGGCCCTGGTCCACGGGCGCGTGGCGCCGGTCTTCGACCTCGGCGTCGGCATGGACCCGGAGATCTCCGGCCTGGAGAACATCCTCGTGCGCGGCCTGTTCCTCGGGATGAGCCGCAAGCAGATGGAGGCCCGGGTCGACGACATCGCCGAGTTCACCGAGCTCGGCAACTTCCTGCACATGCCGCTGCGCACCTACTCGACCGGTATGCGGGTGCGGCTGGCGCTGGGCGTCGTCACCAGCATCGACCCGGAGATCCTGCTGCTCGACGAGGGCATCGGCGCGGTCGACGCCGCGTTCCTCGAGCGGGCCAAGGGGCGGCTCAAGGACCTCGTGGACCGCGCCGGCCTGCTGGTCTTCGCCTCGCACTCCAACGACCTGCTCAGGCAGCTGTGCACCTCTGCCCTCTGGATGGAGCACGGCACCATCCGGCAGCAGGGGCCGCTCGAGGAGGTCCTCGACGCGTACCAGGGCCGCGAGCACGCGGCCTCGGGGGGCTGAGTGTCCGAGGCGGCACCGCGGACGCCCACCCGTCCTGACGACGAGCGCGTCGTCGCGGTCATCGTCACCCGGCACCGGCCGGAGTCCCTCGCGCAGGCGCTCAAGGCGCTGGCGGTGCAGACCCGGCCGGTCGACTCGGTCGTCGTGGTCGACAACGGACCCGACCAGCCGGCCGAGGAGGTCGTGCGGGCCAGCGGGCTGCCGCACACCTACCTGCTGTCGCAGGCCAACCTCGGCGGTGCCGGGGGCTTCGCCCTGGGGATGCTGACCGCCCTGGCCGAGGGCGCGGACTGGGTGTGGTGCGCCGACGACGACGGCCGGCCCGCCGACGAGCACGTGCTCGCCACCCTGCTGTCGGTGGCCCGGGAGCGCGGGCTGGCCGAGGTCTCACCCGCCGTCGCCGACATCGACGCACCCGGCAGCTTCGCCTTCCCGATGCGCTCGGGGCTGCGCTGGAAGGGTGAGCGCGATCGCCTCGGCGGCGCCGACTTCCTGCCCGGCTACGCCTCGCTGTTCAACGGCGCCCTGTTCGCCGCCGCGACCCTCGCCCAGACCGGCGTGCCGGACCTGCGGCTGTTCGCCCGGGGCGACGAGACCGAGATCCACCGCCGGCTGGTGCGCGCCGGGCTGCCCTTCGGGACGGCGCTGCACGCGACCTACCTGCACCCCAACGGCCGGGACGAGTTCAAGCCGATCCTCGGGGGGCGGCTGTCCGCGCAGTACCCCGATGCCGACTGGAAGCGCTACTACACCTACCGCAACCGCGGGTACCTCATGCGCCAGCCCGGGATGCGCTGGCTCTTCCCGCTGGAGCTGGTCCGCTTCTCCTGGTTCTTCCTGGTGACCCGGCGCGACGTCGCCGGGTACCGCGAGTGGCTCCGCCTGCTGCGGGCCGGCCGCCGCGAGCGGTTCACCCCCGCGGCCTGACGGCCCGCGCACCCGCACCGCACCGACGACGGCGGGGCGCCTCCCCCCGGGGAGGTGCCCCGCCGTCGTCGTGTCGTGCGCGGTCGAGGGTCCTCCCGGACGCCGAACGGCCCGGCACCCCTCGCGAGAGGGGGCCGGGCCGTCCGGGCGGAGCCGGTGGGTCACGCCTCGAAGACGCTCTCCCAGTTCTTCGCCGAGGTCAGGTCGGCGTAGGAGTCGCGGTACTGCTGCCTGGCGCGGGGGAAGCGCCGGGCGATCTCCAGGTTGAGCCGCACCGACTCCCGGGCCAGCCGCCAGAACGTCGCCGGGTCGCGGCGGCGCACCGTGACGCCCCGGCCGTCGGCCGTGGCGACCGAGGCGCTGTCCAGCTGCGCCAGCACGAACCACTGGGCGTCACGGGCCGGCAGCTCCACCTGGGGCCGGCCCTCGGCGTCCTGGACCGGCCGCACGTTGTTGCGCAGCGCCTGCAGCGCGGCGCGGACGATGGCGCGTTTGGCCACCGGCGGGTGCACCATCCCCTCGGTCGCGTCCTGGCCCATCTGCGGCAGCGGGATGCGGGCCCGCTCGGTGATGACCTGACCGTCGGAGTACCGCGCCCGCTCGGCACGCACCTCGGCCAGCACGCCGGGCAGCTGCCGGAAGAGGTCCTGCGGGCCGGCGAGGAAGTCGCGGTAGGCCTTCAGGTGCAGCGCGACCGCGGAGTACTCCAGCCGGAACAGGTGCCGGATGTCGGCCCGGACGTTCCCGCGGACGATGTCCTCGGCCCGCTTCAGCGGGCTGTGCAGGGCGGCCACGATGAGCTGGTTGCGCGCGTGGAAGTACGCCTGCCAGTCGGTCGCGTCGTCCTTGTCGGTCCAGGACAGGTGCCAGATCGCCGCGCCGGGGAGGGTGACCGTGCGGTACCCGGCGGCGCCGGCCCGCATGCCGTACTCCGCGTCGTCCCACTTGATGAACAGCGGGAGCGGCAGCCCGATGTGCTCGGCCACCTCGCGGGGGATCAGGCACATCCACCAGGCGTTGTAGTCCACGTCGACCCGGCGGTGCAGGTGCCGGGCGTCGCGCAGCGAGTGGTGCGCGAAGTCGTGGCCCACCGCGGCGTAGGGCGCCGAGCGGTACTTCATGAGCCGGCGGTCGACGCTCTCGCCCATGGTGTGCAGCACCGAGCGGTCCTGCAGGCTCAGCATCTGACCGCCGACGAGGGTGGGCTCGTCGGTGAACCGGGCGAAGGTCAGCGCCCGGTGCAGGCTGTCTGCCTCGAGCTGGACGTCGTCGTCGAGGAAGACCAGGTGCGTGGCGTCGGTGGTCGTCAGCGTCTCGTGCATGGCGCGGGCGAAGCCGCCGCTGCCGCCGAGGTTGCCCTGCTCCACCAGGTGCAGGCGGTCCCCCAGCTGGTCGGCCACCTCGGGGAACGAGGCCTCGTCGCGCACCTTGAGGTTGCCCTGGTCGGCGACGACCACCGCGGCCAGCTCGGCGTCGAGCACCGGGTCCGCGGCGACCGTCTGCAGCGCGGCGACGCAGTCGACCGGGCGGTTGAAGGTGCAGATGCCGACGGCCAGCCGGCCCGGGCGCAGCGGCTCCCGGTCGGCGTACCAGCCGGCGTCCTCGATGATCGTGCCGTCGTCGGCGGTGACGTCGAACCAGTACCAGCCGCCCTCGACGAAGGGGGTGAGGTCCAGGTCGAGCTCGACCGTCCGGCCCTGCCCCTCGACGGTGGTGCCCAGGGCGTGCAGCACGTCGCCGTTGCCCTTGGAGCGGTACACGTCGATGCGGCAGGTGCCGGAGATGCGCAGCTGCAGCGTGACGCTGGTCAGGGAGGTCCACCGCCGCCAGTAGCCCGCCGGGAAGGCGTTGAAGTACGTGGCGAAGGAGACCTCGTCACCGGCCGAGAGGTGCCCGGTCGACCGGGAGGCGACGTGCACCTTCTCGGACCGGACCTCGTCGAGGTAGAGGGCGCGGACCTTGCGCGGGTCGGCGCCCCGCGGCATGAGGACCCGCTGGAGGAGGGTCACGGCCCGGCCGGGGGCCAGGTCGTCAGCGGCCAGGTCGGCCACCACGTCGGGGGACACCGCAGTGGTCGTCATCGGGTTCAGTCCTCCAGGCGGCCGTCGAGGGGGCCACCCTCGGCGAAGAACGGGCGGATGCGGTTGTCGAACATGGTCAGCGCCGAGCCGATCGCCATGTGCATGTCGAGGTACTTGTAGGTGCCCAGGCGCCCACCGAAGAGGACCCGCTTCTCGGCGGCCTCCTTGGCGGCCAGCTCGCGGTAGCGCTCGAGCTTGGCCCGGTCCTCGGCGGTGTTGATCGGGTAGTACGGCTCGTCGCCGGTCTGGGCGAAGCGGGAGTACTCGCGGACGACGACGGTCTTGTCCGTCGGGTAGTCGCGCTCGGGGTGGAAGTGCCGGAACTCGTGGATCCGGGTGAAGGGCACGTCCTCGTCGGCGTAGTTCATGACCGAGGTGCCCTGGAAGTCGCCCACCGGCAGGACCTCGGTCTCGAAGTCCAGCGTGCGCCAGCCGAGCTCGCCGGCCTCGTAGCCGAAGTACTTGTCGATCGGGCCGGTGAAGACCGTCGGCACGTCCGAGGGCAGTTCGTCGCGGACGTCGAAGTAGTCGGTGTCCAGCCGCACCTCGATGTTCGGGTGGTCGGCCATCCGCTGGAGCCAGGCGGTGTAGCCGTCCTTCGGCAGACCTTCGTAGGTGTCGTTGAAGTACCGGTTGTCGAACGTGTAGCGCACCGGAAGGCGGGCGATGACCGCGGCGGGCAGGTCGGTCGGGTCGGTCTGCCACTGCTTCTTCGTGTAGCCGCGGATGAAGGCCTCGTACAGCGGGCGGCCGATCAGCGAGATCGCCTTCTCCTCGAGGTTGGCGGCCTCGGCGGTGTCGATCTCGCCGGACTGCTCGACGACGAGGGCGCGGGCCTGCTCGGGCGAGAAGCTCTTGCCGAAGTACTGGCAGATCGTGGCCAGGTTGATCGGCAGCGAGTACGTCTTGTCCTGGTAGATGCTGAAGACGCGGTGCTGGTAGTTCGTGAACTCGGTGAACTGGTTGACGTACTGCCAGACCCGCTCGTTGGACGTGTGGAACAGGTGGGCGCCGTAGACGTGCACCTCGATGCCGGTCTCGGGCTCGGGCTCGGAGTAGGCGTTGCCCCCGATGTGGCTGCGGCGGTCGATGACCAGCACGCGCTTGTCCAACTGGGTGGCGACCCGCTCGGCGACCGTGAGGCCGAAGAACCCGGAGCCGACGACGACGAGATCAGGACTGGCTTGAGTCACGCTTGGCGACTGTACCGGCGCAGAACGGCCCTTCCCGGGTGCAACGGGCATGGTTGTGACGGGCCCGTCCCCCTCGTCACACCGGTCTCCTGGAGCCCCACGCGGCGCGCCCGTGCGGACCTCGGGGTGCGTGCGGCGACGGCAGCTCGGGCTGCTCGTAGGGTTCCCCAGGTGAGCGGACCACCACCGACCGTCCCCCTCCGCGTGGTCGCGGTGACGTACTCGCCCGGCGAGGCCCTGGAGGGCTTCGTGGAGTCGCTGGCCGAGGCCACCACGCGGCCGGTCGAGGTGGTCCTCGCCGACAACGGCTCGACCGACGGCGTCCCCGAGCGCGCCGCGGCCCGCCACCCGCACGTCCGGCTGCTGCGCACCGGCGGCAACATCGGCTACGGCGCCGCGGTCAACGCCGGGCTGGCCGGGCTGACCGACGGGTACGCCGTCGTCGCCAATCCCGACGTCCGCTTCGACCCGGGCTCGGTCGACGAGCTGCTGGCCGTGGCCACCCGGTGGCCGCGCGCGGCCACCGTCGGCCCGGCGATCCGCACGCCGGAGGGCGAGCTCTACCCCTCGGCCCGCGACCTGCCGCGGCTGTCCACCGGCGCCGGGCACGCGCTGCTCGGCTGGGCCTGGCCGGGCAACCCGTGGACGGCGCGCTACCGGCGCGAGCGCGAGGCACCCCGCGAGCGCCCGGCCGGGTGGCTGTCGGGCTCCTGCCTGCTGGTGGACGTGGCGGCCTTCTGGTCGGTCGGCGGCTTCGACCCCGGCTACTTCATGTACTTCGAGGACGTCGACCTCGCCGAGCGGCTCACCCGCCGCGGCTGGCTGCACGTCTACGCGCCGTCGGCGGTGGTGGAGCACGAGGGTGGGCACGCCACCCGGCGCCAACCGCACCGCATGCAGCGGGTGCACCACACCAGCGCGCTGCGCTACCTCTCCGGGCAGTACCCGCTGCGCCGCCACGCCCCGCTCCGGCTGGCCCTGCGCGCCGGGCTGGGCGGCCGGATGCTGATCTCCTACGTCAGCGGCCGGGTCGCTGCCGGGGCGCCGTTCCAACGCCGAGCCGAAGGGGTGGGCCGGGCGGCCCGCCGGAGGAGGACCTGACGTGCGACACGCGGTGATCATGGCCGGCGGCTCGGGGACACGGCTGTGGCCGCTGTCGCGCAGCGGGCGGCCCAAGCAGCTGCTCGACGTCGTCGCCGGCGGGGACGGCGGCGCGCACAGCCTGCTCGCCGAGGCCTTCGCCCGGCTGGAGGCGGTGCTGCCCGCCGACCGCATCTGGGTCTGCACCGCCGCCCGCTACGGCGAGCAGGTGCGCGCCGCCCTGCCGCGGCTGCACCCCGACCGGCTGGTGCTCGAGCCGGTCGCCCGGGACACCGCCAACGCCGTCGGCCTGGCCGCGGCCCTGGTCGCCGACGTCGACCCCGACGCCGAGCTGGCCGTGGTCAGCGCCGACCACGTCATCCGACCGGTCGAGCGGTTCGCCGCGGCGCTGACCACCGCCTACGACGCCCTCGCCGCACGGCCCCGCTCGCTGGTGACCCTGGGCATCCGGCCCACCGCGCCGGCCACCGGCTTCGGCTACGTGCAGCGCGGCGCGCCGACCGAGGTGCCCGGCGTCGCCGAGGCGGCGTCCTTCCGCGAGAAGCCCGACCGCGCCACCGCCGAGGCCTACCTCGCCTCGGGGCAGTACCTGTGGAACTCGGGCATGTTCGTCTGGCGGGCGTCCACCGTGCTCGACGCCCTCGCCGATCACCTGCCCGCCACCGCGCAGGGTCTGGCGCGGGTCGTCGCCGTCCCGGTCGGGCCGCGGCGCGACGCCGTCCTGGCCGAGGTCTTCCCGGCACTGCCGAAGATCAGCGTCGACTACGCCGTCCTGGAGCCCGCGGCGACCGAGCCGGGGCGCGTGCTGGTCGCCGACCTCGACGTGGACTGGCTCGACGTCGGGTCCTGGCCCGCGCTGGCCGCCACACTGGGGACGGTCGGTGAGAACGCCGTGCGGGGGCTCGCGGTGACCCTGGACAGCAGCGGGAACATCGTCTTCAGCGACGACTCGGAGCACCTGATCGCCCTGGTGGGGGTGCGCGACAGCGTGGTGGTGCACACCGCCGACGTGACGATGGTGTGCCCGGTGCGCGAGGCCGAGCGGGTCAAGCAACTGCTGGACGCGGTCGTCGCTCAGGCGGGCAGCCGCTTCACCTGAGGTCCGCTCGGCGCCGGCTGCGGGCCCGGTCGACCGTCGCTCGCAAGCCGTCGGTCAGCGGGACCGGCACGAGGTCGGGGAAGAGCGCGCGCAGCCGGCTGTCATCGGCGCGCGAGTGACGGACGTCTCCAGCGCGTGGCGCGTGGAACTCGACCTCCGCCCGCTGGCCGCTGGCCGACTGCAGGAGCTCGATCAGCTGCAGCAAGCTGGTCTCGGTGTTGAGTGCGACGTTCACCGGCTCGGGGTGGCTCAGCCGCCGGAGCGTCGCGTCCAGGAGGATCTCGCACACCGTCCCGACGAAGACGAAGTCCCTCGTCTGCTGGCTGTCGCCGAACACCTGCAGGCGGCGTTCCGCGAGCACGGCGTCGACGAACAGGGGGACGACTGCCGCGTAGACGTGGTCCGCCGGCTGGCCGGCCCGTAGACGTCGAAGAAGCGGAAGGCGACCGTCTGGACGTCGTAGCAGGTCTGGTAGGTCAACAGGTACTGCTCGGTCGCCAGCTTGCTGACGGCGTACGGGCTCAGCGGCCGGACGCACTCGCGTTCATCCTCGAGCGGGGCCGGGTTGGACCCGTAGACGGCGCTCGAGGAGGCGCCGACGACCTGACGACCTGCTGTACCCCGTGACGCGGCAGGCCTCCAGGAGCAGGAGGGTGCGAGACGTCGTTCGGTGTGTCCACCTGGGGGACTGTGGAAGGCTCCGTGAGCGCGCGGCTGCGGGGCGTGATGTGCGGGTGGACGCCGGTCCGCGGACGCGCCGGCTGGGCCGCATGTGACGGCAGGGGAGTGAGAGGTGCGACTCAGGGCCGAGCGCGTGGGCGGGACGCCGCATCCCCCTACCATCAGCAGCGATGAGTACACACGGGGTGAGCGCGCAGCCGCTGGGCGGCGACCTTCCTGAGACGGCAGTGGTGATGCCGGTCTACAACGAGGCGACCGTCGTCCGAGGCGTCATCGAGGACCTGGTCGGGCTGGGCCTGACGGTCATCGCCGTCGACGACGGCAGTTCCGACAGTTCTGCCGCCGAGATCGACGCGGCCGGCGCCATCCGGGTGTCCCACCCGATCAACCTGGGGCAGGGGGGTGCGCTGCAGACCGGCGTGGAGGCTGCTCTGCGGTTCACCGGCGCCAAGTACGTCGCCACCTTCGATGCCGACGGACAGCACCAGTCGGCGGACCTGGTGGGGATGATCTCGAAGGCGGAGGAGGGGGGCTACGACGTCGTCCTGGGCTCGCGGTTCCTCGACGGCAAGACCGAGATGAGCGGGCTGCGCAGGCTCATCCTCAAGACCGCGACGAAGGTGTTCAACCGGGGGAGCGCACACAAGCTCACCGATGCACACAACGGGTTGAGGCTGGTCACCCGGGACGTCGCTGCACGGATCAACCTGGTCTTCGCCGGGATGGCCCACGCCAGCGAGCTCGAACAAGAGCTCACACAGTCGATCTACCGGGTGGCCGAGTACCCGGTCCACGTCCTGTACACGGAGTACTCCCGCTCCAAGGGGCAGCCGCTGTTGAACAGCGTCAACATCCTGGGGGACATCCTGGCCCACCGAGTGGGCACGTGGAGCCGGGCGTGATCAAGTTCCTGCTCGTACCGGCGGTCGCGCTGGCCGTCGTCCTCTCGCTGCGCTCGCGGGCGTCGCTCCGCGGCCAGGCGCGTCGCAAGCTGGTCGCGGGGCTGACCGTCGTGGTCGGGGTCTTCGCGGTGATCTTCCCCGACATCCTGCAGGCGATCGCCGACGTCGTCGGCGTGGACCGCGGGACGGACTTCCTGGTCTACGTCCTGGCCATCGTGATCATCTATCTCGTGGGCAGCACGAGCGTTCGTTTCCGTGAGCAGGAGTCGCGGCTGACGCGGTTGTCGCGACAAGTGGCTCTGGCCGAGGCGGAGGCGCGGCTGGTGGCGCAGGGCCGGCAGCCCGGCCGGCCCTGACCTCCGTCCTCGGCCTCGTTCGGAGGGATGTCGCGGATCCCTGCCCGGCCTCCTGCGCGACATGCCCTGCGCTCGACTGCTCTGACTGAGCGACGGGAGAGACGACGCCTCCTGGGTCCTCGTCTGGGCGAGGAGCCGGCTACTGGTCCGCTGTCGCCGCTCCCTGCCAGCGCCGCGTGCTCCTCGTCGACCACGTCGCCGACCAGCCCTCCGCGGACGGACACCGGCGCGTGGCCGCGACGACCGGGCCGGCCGGGACCTGACAGCGGTGTGTCGGTTGGTTGACGGCTGACGGCTGACGGCTGACGGGTGGCGGAGTAGTCCGCCCGGTGTGCGGGCGTTTTCGAAGGATCTCCGGGCGCGGGTGGTGGCGCGGTCGATGCGGGATGACCCAGTCGCAGGTGGCGGCACGCTTCGAGGTGTCGCGCCGGACCGTGGAGCGCTACCTGGCCCGTCGGCGGGCGACCGGCAGCCTGGCGGCGAGCGAGCAGCGGCACGGGCCGGAGCCGACGGTGCGCCGGCGGCTGCACGCGTGGCTGACGGCTCGGTCGGACGCTCCAGCGGATGCCACGCTGGCCGAGCACGTGGCCTGGTTCGTGGCTGCCGGCCGTGAGCCGGTGTCGCTGGCGAGCATGTCGCTGGCGATCGCCGGCCTGCCGCCCGGGCCCGGCATGGAACTGACCCCGGGCCGGCGGGGCGGCCGTTGAAGCAAGAAGCCCGAACGCCACCGAGCGCGACGAGGACGCGCGCGCGGAGTGGCGGGAGCAGGTGGACACCATCGATCCGGCGCGGCCGGTGTCCGTCGACGAGTGCGGCATGCACATCGCGATGACCCGCCGGCGGGCCCGCGCACCTCGCGGCGTGCGTGCGCGGGGAGCGGTGCCGCGCAACCGCGGGCCGGTGACCACGCTGCTGGCCGGGGTGAGCCTGGGCGGCATGCGTCCGGCGATGACGGTGGAGGCGGCACCGACACCGCGGTGTTCGCCACCTACCTGGAGAAGGTGCTGCTGCCGGCGCTGTCTGCGGGAACGGTGATCGTGGTGGACAACGTCGGGGCGCACCAGCCCGAGCGGATCCGCGCGCTGGTCGCCGCCGCCGGCTGCCGGCTGGTGTTCCTGCCGGCCTGCTCGCCGGACCTGTCCCCGGTCGAGGAGGCCAACAGCTTGATCAAGGCGCTGGTCAAGCCGGCCGCCGCGCGCACCCGGGCGGCGCTGGGACGCCGCCATCGCCGTCGCACTGGCCGCAGTTACCGCCGTCGCCGCCGCCGGCTGGTTCTCCCACGCCGGCTACCCCACCCGCCAAGCCGCCTGAGAACCGCCGTCAGGAGCCAAGCACCGGCGATGCCGAGGGCGGGACCGAGACGCAGCGCACGGCCGCGTCGGACGCGGTCCGGACGCGGCGGATCACGGAGGGGTCCTCATGGGAGCGACGGGCCGCTGTGGGCGGGCCGGACACCACGTCGGGCGCTGAGGATCAACAGCAGGAGCCAGATCACGACCGTGGACGCGCTCGTGGCGACGAAGCACCACACCGCCCCTGGCAGTCCGGCGAGGAGGGCGCCCACCACTGGGAGCAGGATGGCGAAGACCGTGTGGGTGGCGCGCCCGATGATCAGGCGCCGGTGACTCACGTGGATGCGAGCGAGGATGTTGAGGATGTACGTCATGACCTGGAAGGTCACGAACACGCCGCAGGGCAGCGCGAAGTGGCGGAGTTCGGTCAACACGGGGCTGAACGGCAACGCGATGGGGACGAGGTAGGTCAGCGCGGCATGCGCGGCGGCCCCCACCGAGGCAGAGAGGGTGACCGCTGTCGCGACCGCCTGTGTACTGACGGCACGTCGCAGCGGCAGTTGCGAGAGGTTCGGTCGGATCGGATCGATGAGCAGCTGGATCGGGACCGAGAGACTCGACACGCTGCGGTAGATGCCGAAATTGTGGAGGCCGAGAGTGGGGGCCACGAGCATCGGGGTCGCCACGGCTCCGGCGTCCATGAGCAGCGACTCGCCGAGCAGTGACCGCACCGTCGTCCGGTTCCTCCGGTACCAGGCAGTCGGGCCACCGTCGCGGAATGCGCCAGGTAGGTAGAAGGCCGCGGAGGCCAGGCCGGAGAGCGCCCAGGCCAGCAGCAGAGCCGTCAGCATTGCTTGATCGGCCACGTGCAGCACGACCAGGGCCCCGAGGAACCCGACCACCGCGATGCCGTCGGACAGCAGGACCGCGTGCGGCCCTCTGACGCCGGCCTGGTAGTAGCGCGCCGCCTGACGGTACAGCGAGGCCCCGACCCCGACGGCCATGGCCGATGCCTCCACGACCGAGTGGAACATGAGCAGGCCGACCAGCAGCGTCACGACGGCGGACGTGCCGCTGATGGCTGCCAGGGCCCCGGTGTAGTTCGCCCAGCTACCGGCCGTCATCCCTGCCGTGCGCAACCGCGCCCACGTGTCGCACACCCCGGACAGTGCGATGGACCAGCCCTGAGCGAAGACCAGGTAGACGAGCGAGAACACGCTGTAGTCGTGCACCTCGAGCAGGAACACGGCGAGTACGGGGACCACAGCCGCGCTCAGGCCACCGAGGATCGATGAGGCTGCGAGCGCTGTCCTGGTAGCGGCGCGCTGGCTCTTGGCGCCTGGGACCGACCCGTCCTCCGTGCACTCGGGCGGTCTGGTGGATGGGTTCAGCACGAAGCAGTCGCTTCTCGGTCGCGCTGCCGCGGCACGCGCGACGAGTTGAGAGAGGACATGAGCTCATTTCGGATGGCGCGTGCCGACGGGATCTCGTGAAGTGAGATGTGAGCCGTGACCGCGGGTGCTGTGCCGTGGTGACGCTACCTGCCCTCCCGGATGCGGGCTGGCGCGCGGACTCGCCCCTGGGGCTGGTGAGGTCAGTGCGTCTGCGGATTCGTAACGTTCGGTGCTTCGTTGGTTACAGTTTCTCCGATGGGTGCCGGGAGCGCTCGGCCCGGGTCCTCGACCCGGTTCGGGTCCGGGGCGTCCTGACCGGCGGTCGCGGCCGCATCCGACCGGCGGGGCTCCTCGGCGGCGGGGTCCGGGAGGAAGAGCCCGACTGGCCTACGGGAAGGACTGTGATGAGAGCACTCATCGCCGCTCCGTTCTATCCCCCACATCCCGGGGGCATCGAACGTCACAGCGCCGGCGTCGCGGCCGAGCTGCGCCGCCGTGGGTGGGAGGTCGACGTCGTCCACTGCGTGACGGAGGGGGAGGCCGCCGGCCGGGCGCTGGGCCCGAACGGGGAGAGGTTGCTCGCCCTGGAGTCGCGGCTGGTCGGCGGCCGGTTGCCGTTCCCCCGGCGCACGGAGCGCAACGCGGCGGTCATCGACGAGATCCGGGAGACCTCCTACGACTTCGTGCTGATCCAGTCGCATCTCTTCGTGTCCAACCTGGTGGTGGCGCGCGCGGTGGGGTCCGCTCCCAGGATCTGGCTCAACCACGGGTCCGCCCACGTGGCCACCGGCCATCCGGTGGTGGACAGGTGTGTCGCCGCTTACGAGCACGTCCTGGCCGGCAGGCTCAGGCGGGTCGTCCCCACCGTGGCCGGCGTCTCGACGGAGGCCGCCGCCTGGGTCTCGCACATGCGCGTCGACGCGGGCTCGAGCGTGGGCAACGCGGTGGCCCGGGTGTCCCCGCCGCGCCGAGGCCGGCGCGAGGGGCCGTTGCGCGTCGTCTCCGTCGGTCGGCTCGAGCCGGCGAAGGGGGCTCTCGAGGCCGTGCGGGTCGTCGACGGCCTCCCCGCGTCCGCGGAGGTCGAGCTCACCGTCTGCGGCGGTGGCTCGATCGCGGCCCGGGTGGCGCGGGAGGCCCGGGCGTCGCGGAGGCGCATCGTGACGACCGGCCCGGTACCACACGAGGAGGTCCAGGCTCGCCTCGTCGACGCCGACGTGCTCCTGCTGCTCTCCGACTCCGAGGGGTTCCCCACGGTCCTGCTCGAAGCCGGTGCTGCGGGTTGCGCGGTGATCACGCACCCCGTCGGGGGCACCGCCGAGGTGCTCCGGGACGGAGGTGGCTGGCGCGTCGCCGACGTGCAGGCAGCGGCGGCCCGGCTCGGTGAACTCGCCGCTCGGCCCCAGCTGGCCACGGAGGCCGGGGAGGTCCTGCGGCGCACGGTCGAGTCGACCTACACCTGGCCTCCGGTGGTCGACCGCCTGCTGCGCCTGGCCGGCGTCCGCGGTGAGGCGGCTGCTCCGTCCTGCACCGCGTCCGCGCGCTCCTGACCGCGCGGGTTGTCGCGATCCGCGCGTCGGTCACCCGCCCGGTGCGCGTCACGCCGGGGTGATCGCTACCGTCCGCCTCCATGAAGCGTTTCGACGTCGCCGCTGTCGTGTCCGGTGGGGCCTCCGGCCTCGGGGAGGCCACCGTCCGGGCGCTGGCCGCGCGAGGTGCGGCCGTGACCGTCCTCGACCTGCAGGAGGAGAAGGGGCAGCAGCTCGCCGCCGAGCTCGGCGGGCAGACCGCCTTCGTGCGCACCGACGTGACCGATGCCGACTCGGTGCAGGCGGCGGTCGAGCGGGCGGCGGGCGGGGAGCGGCCGCTGCGCGTCGCGGTCAACTGCGCCGGCATCGGCTGGGCCCAGCGCACGGTGGGCAAGGGCAACGTGCCGCACGACCTCGACCCGTTCGTCCGCACCGTGATGGTCAACCTGGTCGGCACCTTCAACGTGCTCCGGCTGGCCGCCGCCGCGATGGCGGCCACCGAGCCGGACGAGGACGGCGAGCGCGGCGTCGTGGTGAACACCGCTTCGATCGCCGCCTACGACGGGCAGATCGGGCAGGTCGCCTACGCGGCGTCCAAGGGCGGCATCGTCGGCCTGACCCTGCCGGCGGCCCGCGACCTGTCGAGCGTCGGCGTCCGGGTCTGCACCATCGCCCCCGGCCTGGTGGACACCCCACTGCTGGGCAGCCTGCCGCAGGAGGCGCGGCAGGCCCTGGCGGCCGGCATCCCGTTCCCCAAGCGTCTCGGCCGGCCGGCGGACTTCGCGCAGCTGGCGCTCGCCATCGTGGAGCACGGCTACCTCAACGGCGAGGTCATCCGGATGGACGGCGCACTGCGGATGGCGCCGCGCTGACCCAGCGCCCGCCCGTGCACGCACGAGCCCGGTGAGGCGGGTGGTGCGGACACGGAGGTGGGTCCGGCGCGGCGCCGCCGGATCCACCTACAGTCGCTGCCCGGTGCCGCTGACGGGCGGCGCCCGGAGGTGATGGCCGGCGGAGCCGTCCACCACAGGGAGCGGTTCTAGACGCATGGCGAACACGACCACCACGGCCACCGACCCCGCGCCGGGGCACGCATCCGGCCGGCGCCGCGCGGTCCTGTCGGGGCTGCGGGGTGCGGTCGAGCGCTCCTGGCCCTCTCGGCACTGGACGGCGACCCTCCTGGTCCTCGGCACGGTGCTCTGGATGGGCAACGGGCTGGCCTTCTACCCGGGCTTCATGTCCTTCGACTCGGTCATGCAGCTGGGGCAGGCGCTCGACCTCTCGACCGTGGCCGACTGGCACCCACCGGTCATGACGGCGCTGTGGTGGCTGCTCATGGCGCTGACCGGCGGCAGCGTCGGCAGCATGCTCGTCGCGCAGCTGGGCCTTCTCTGGGCGGGCCTGACCCTGCTGGCGGTCCACGTCTTCCGGCGCAGCGGTCGCAGGCTGCTCTCGCTGCTGCCGCTGCTGCTCGGCGTGCTGCCCCACGTCGCCAGCATGTCGGCGGTGATCTGGAAGGACGGCCAGCTCGCGTTCGCGCTGCTCGGCGCGGTCGTCCTGCTGATCTTCGTCCGCCGCGGGGTCGACCGCGCCTGGGTGCGCTGGTGCGCGGTGGCCGTCGCCGTCCTGCTGCTGGCCTACGCCGGGGCGGTGCGCTACAACGCCCTCCCGGCGATCATCCCGCTGCTGTTCCTCCTGACCTGGCCCGGGATGCGGCGGGCCCGGCGGTACCGGGTTGCACTCGCCGCCGCCGTCCTCGCCGGCGCGCTGGTGGCGACGCCGGTCATCGACGCCGTCCGCCCGGTGGAGGAGACGCACCCGGCGGCGAGCATCATGCTCGACGACGTCCTGCACCTCTACACCGTGGACCAGCTGCGGTCGGCCGATGTCAGCCCGCCGCTGCGCGACTACCTGGTCACGCTCGCCACCACCTGTCCGCCGGAGACCCGCGACGTGAACTACACGTGGCGGTGCGCCAACACGACGGGGACCATCCCGTCGGCCTTCCTCACGCACGCCGACGAGCTACGGGACCTCTACCTGCGCGGAATCGCCGAGCAGCCGCAGGACTACGCCGGGTTCCGGCTCCGCGTGTTCGGGAAGTTCCTCCACACGCCGCCCGAGGAGGTCTTCGTCTCCTGGCTCACGATCGGCGACAACCCGTACGGGCTGGTGTTCGAGCCCAACCCGGCGTCGCGGGCGCTGGAGACCTACGTGGGTGTCACGGCACGGAACTTCGGCTTCGTCTACATGCCCTGGGCCTGGCTGCTGGCGGCGCTCGTCGTGCTCGCGCTGGGCTGGCGGCGGCGGGCGTCGGCGGAGCACGCCGGCGTCGTGCTGGCCCTGGCGGCGTCCTCGGTCCTCTACGTCGTGACCTACCTGCCGATGGTGATCGGCTACGACTACCGGTACGTCTACTGGCCGACCATCGCCGTGAGCGTGGCAGTCGTGCTCCTGCTGCTGGACCGGCGGACGAGGGAGGCGAGCGCGGGCTCCGGGCCGGCGGATCCCTCGGGGCTGCCGGCCGACGACCTGACCGCGCCGATGGACCTCCGCCCGGTCGGGCAGCCGGTGCCCGCGCCCGGCGCTCCCACGGCATGGGCAGGGGCAGACCCCGGTCCTACGCTGCCCCCAGCGCGGGTGGTGCCCGCGCGGCCCTCTTCCCCAGGGAGCACGACCTGACCAGCACCACCCTCGAGGCCCCGCCGTTCGAGGACGTCTGGCGGCCGGACTGGCCGCTCGACGTCCGGCGGACCCTCTACCCGCACCAGCGCAGCACCGGCGACCCGGCCCTGCGCCACGACGACGCGGGCTGCTGGCGGACGGTGAGCACGCCCGACGGGCCGGCGACGGTGCACCTGACCGTCTGGGGCGGCGAGGTCCGGGTCGCGGCATGGGGGCCCGGCGCCGAGCGTGCCGGGTCGGCGGTGCCGGCGTGGCTGGGCGCGGAGGACCGGCCGGAGGAGTTCGAGCCCCACGGGCACCCGCTGCTCACCCGCGTGCACCGCGCCTCGCCGTGGTTGCGGCTGGGGCGCACAGGGCGGACCTGGGACGCGCTGGTGCCCGCCGTGCTCGAGCAGAAGGTGACCGTCGTCGAGGCGCACCGCGTGTGGCGGGCGCTGCTGCGGCTGGCCGGCGAGCCGGCGCCGGGCCCCGCCCCCGAGGGCATGCGCGTGGTGCCGACCCCCCAGCGGGTGCTGGCGGTGACCGACTGGGAGTGGCACCGCTGCGGTCTGGACGGCGCCCGCCGCCGGGCGCTGCGGGCCGTGGCCAGCGTCGCCGCCCGGCTGGAGCCGGAGGAGGCCGTGGACTGCCTGGACCTGCAGCGCCGGATGCAGATGGTGCCGGGCATCGGCGTCTGGACGGCGGCCGAGGTGGTGCAGCGGGCCTTCGGCTGCCCGGACACGGTGAGCTACGGCGACTACCACCTGAAGAACCTGGTCGGCTGGTCGCTGGCCGGCCGGAGGACCGACGACGACGGGATGATGGAGTTGCTCGAACCCTGGCGGGGGCAGCGCCAGCGCGTCGTCCGGCTGCTGGGCATCGGCGGGAGCCGCCCGCCCAGGCGCGGCCCCCGCAACGCCCCGACCGACCACCGCCGGATCTGAGGATGGTCTCCACCTCCACCGGTTCCGCGCCCGAGCTGCTCGACACCGACCCCCGCGGGGACGACGCCGGACGCGCGTCCCGGCGGCCCGCCGCCCTGCTGCTGTTCGCTCTCGTCGTCGCGGTCACGTAGGCGTGGCGCTGGTGGCACGAGGTGCCGACGTGGCACATGGACCCCGGCGCCCGCGAGCAGCGCTTCCCGGTGGCCGTGCGCGATCCGGGCGCGGGCACCACCGTGCTCACCACCCGCGACGTCTCAGCCTGGATCCACCGCTGACGATAGGAGCGCATTCCGGGAGCGGCCTTTGGCGCGCCGGTGACCTGCGCGGATGCTCTTTCCGGCGCCCTTTCGGGGTTGCATCTGCGGGATGCAGGTCCGGTGTGCGCCTCTCGCGAGCGTTGTCGCAGGTCGGCGGCGCGTCCCGAGCCTCAGGCGCCCCCACTACACAAGATCAACGGTGGATCCGGGCTCAG
>NZ_FRDM01000056.1 GCF_900143215.1 Geodermatophilus obscurus
GGGCAGTGTGAGAACTTCCATCCTCGGAAGGCCTCGACGTCTATCCCGGGACCGACGCGCCAGCCCCATCTACACCCTCAACTGCGAAGAGCCCCATTAGGCTTCGACAACAAACTGTGGGTCCGGCGGCCTTGGTGCCAGAGATCAGTGCGGTCCTGTCTGATCGTCTGGCTGACGCCCATGTCGAGTTGAAGCGATTGATGATCGGCGGTCTAAGGCGGGACGCCTTAGACGCGATGGAGGCCTTGAATACGAGGTCGCTCATCGAAAAACTTCGGCAAACGATTCACCCCATGGCCGTCAAGGCCGCCCACGAGTTTGGCCTGGCAGCCTATGTCGAGAACCCATTGTCCTTCAGTGATCTCAGGAGACTTTATGTATCACGCGCCGGTGGTTGATGTTCCAACACCGGTTGCCTTTAAATCATTCTGAGCGGCGGCCGAGGCGGTAGCCGACCAGGACGCCGAGCAGGGTGAGCAGGCCGCCGCCGGCGGCACCCAGCGCGAGGGTGCGGAGGTCGCCGGACGTTCCCGCGGGAACGCCGGCGCGGCCGGTGAAGACCTGCGGCTGGGGAGCAGCGGGAGGCTCGACGCGCGGCTGGCTCACTGCATCAGCCGAGGGCCGAGGCTCGACCGGAGCAGCGCCCGCGCCAGCCAGCTCGGCGTCCACCGCGGTGAAGAACTGCGCGGTCAGCCGCTTGGCGACGCCGGTGATCATCCGCTGACCGACCCCGGCCACCGGCCCGCCCACCACCGCATCCGCCGAGTAGGTCAGCACGGTCGCGGAGTCGCCGTCCGGCGCCAGCTCGATCGTCACCGTCGCCCGCACCTGCCCCGGCGCCCCCGCACCGGACGCGTGCATCACGTACGAGCTCGGCGGCTGCTGGTCGGTCAGGTGGACCTCGCCGGCGTACGTGCCCTTCACCGCGCCGACGCCCACGGAGACGTCCATCCGGTACGAGTCCTCGCCGACCCGCTCCAGCGCCAGGCACCCGGGGATGGTCCGCGCCAGCACCGCAGGATCGGTGAGCACCCGCCACACGTCGTCCGGCGACCCGTGCAGCACCGCCGAGCCGTCGAGGTTCACGCACCCACTCCCGTCCTGCGGCCCGACGCCGCCGTCCGCTCGGCCGTCTCCGAGCGCATCAGGTCGTACAGCTCCGTGGGAGAGATCGGCATCGAGGTGATCCGCCGTCCCACCGCGTCCTCGATCGCCGACGCGAGCGCCGCCGACCCCGGGATCACGCCGGCCTCGCCGGCGCCTTTGATGCCCAGCGGGTTCAGCGGCGAGGGCGTCTGCTGGTGGTCGATCACGATGTCGGGCACCTCGGACGCGTACGGCATCAGGAAGTCCATGAACGACGCGTTCTGCAGCTGCCCGTCGGCGTCGTAGGCCATCCGCTCGTACAGCGCCCCGCCCACGCCCTGCGCGACGCCGCCGTGCACCTGACCCTCGACGATCATCGGGTTCACCACGTTGCCGCAGTCGTGCACCACCGCGTAGTTCACGACGTCGATCTCCCACGTCTGCGGGTCGATCTCCACGACCGCCGCATGCGCGCCGGACGCGAACGTCGACCGGATCGGTGAGTAGTAGTCGCGGTGCTCCAGCCCCGGCGCGTCACCCTCGGCCACCGGCGGCTTGTCGTCGGAGCCGGCCCGAGCGAACTGCGTCGCCTGCTTGGCCGCCTCGTCGAACGCGTACCGCAGCGGGTTGGACAGCACCGCCACCGTTCGCAGCGGGATCGAGGCCCCCGGCGTCCCGCGCACCTGCACGACGCCGTCGGAGATCTCCAGGTCGCCGGGGTCGGCCTCCAGGACGTCGGCGGCGATCCGCAGCGCCTTCTCCCGCACCCCGCGGGCGGCCAGCGCGATCGCGTTGCCGCTCATCACCGCGGCCCGGGAGGCGAACGTGCCGACCGCGTACGGGAAGCGCCGGGTGTCGCCGGTGGTCACCTCGACGTCCTCGATCGGCACGCCGAGCTCGGAGGCGACGATCTGCGCGAACGACGTCTCGTGCCCCTGGCCCTGCGTGGTCAGCCCGGTCGACACCAGCACCTTGCCGCTGCCCAGCACCTGCACGTGCCCGCCCTCGTACGGGCCGGGCCCGGTGCCCTCCACGTACAGCGCCATCCCGACGCCGAGCAGCTTCCCGCGCGCGTCGGCGTCGTCCCGCAGCGCTTCGATCCCGTCCCAGCCGACCAGCGCCTTCAGCTTTCCGAGCAGCGCCGGGTAGTCGCCGGAGTCGTAGATGACCGGCCGGCCGTCCTGGAACGTCAGGTGGTGGTCGTAGGGGAACTGCGAGGGCTGGATGAGGTTGCGCTCGCGGACGACGGCCCGGTCCAGCCCGAGGACGTCGGCGATGCGGTCCATCGTCCGCTCCATCGCGAAGCAGCCCTGCGGCCGCCCGGCGCCGCGGTACGGCGTCACGATGACCGTGTTCGTGTAGACGCTCTCCACGACCACCCGGTACACGGGGATCACGTACGGGCCGACCAGCTGGGTCGCGGTCACGATCGGCACGATGATCCCGTAGGGCGTGTACGCGCCGTTGTCGTGCCAGACGTGCACGTCGAGCGCGGTGATCCGGCCGTCGTCGTCGAACCCGACGCTGACCTCCTGCCGCTGCTGCCGCTCGTGCGCGCTGGAGATGAAGTGCTCGCGGCGGTCCTCGGTCCACTTCACCTCGCGGCCGAGCGCGATCGCGGCCATCGGCACCAGCAGCTCCTCCGGCCACGGGTGCACGATCTTCACGCCGAAGCCCCCGCCGACGTCCGGGGCTACCACCTCCACCTGGTCGAGCGGGAGCTGGAGCTTCGCGGCGATGGCGGCGCGCACCGACGTCGAGGCCTGGGTGCTGGTGTGCACCCGCAGCGAGCGGTCGTCGGCGTCCCACCGCGCGTGCACGCCCTTGCCCTCCAGCGGCATGGAGGCGCTGCGCTCGACGTATTGGGTGAAGGACAGCGTGTGCGGCGACGCGGCCAGCGCCGGCTCGACGTCCCCGGTCTCCTGGTGGTGCCGCGCCGCGACGTTGTCCGGGATCTCCTCGTGGACGCACGCTCGCGCCTCCCGCGCCGCGTCCACCCCGACGATGACGGGCAGCTCCTCGTAGGTGACGGCGATCCGCTCGGCGGCGTCCTCGGCGACGTACCGGTCGGTGGCCACCACCATCACGACCGGCTCGCCGACGTGGTTCACCTCGCCGTTCGCCAGCGGGTAGCCGGTGCGCGGCGCGGTCAGCTGCGGGTGGGGGATCAGCACGGGCAGCGGCTCGGCGAGCGGGCCGGTGAGGTCCTCGTAGGTGTAGATGGCGACCAGGCCCTCGACGTCGAGGGCGGCATCCACGTCGACGTCGGTGATGCTGGCGTGCGCGTGCGGGCTGCGCACGAAGGCGGCGGCGAGCGCGCCGGCACCGATGTCGTCGAGGTAGCGGCCTTTCCCGGTGATGAGCCGGGCGTCCTCGCGCCGGCGGACCGGCTCGCCGAACAGCTTGGTGGTCACCGCGGGCCTCCGTCCGCGGCACTCTCCGCGGGGACGGCCGGGGGACCGGCGACGGTTCCCGCGGGGACGGCCATCGACGCGGCCGCGTGGCGGACGGCCTTCTTGATGTTCGCGTAGCCGGTGCACCGGCAGAGGTTGCCGCCGACCAGGTCGTCGACCTCCTCCTCGCTGATCTCCTCGGCCGCGTCGCGCGCCTCGAGCCCGGCGGCGATGGTCATCAGGAAGCCCGGGGTGCAGAACCCGCACTGCAGCGCGTGGCACTCGCGGAACGCCTCCTGCACCGGGTGCAGCACCTGCCCACCCCTCCCGTCGTCGCGGGCCAGGCCCTCCACCGTCGTCACCGCCGCGCCGTCGACCTGGACGGCGAGCACCAGGCACGAGCGCACCGGCTCGCCGTCGACCAGCACCGTGCAGGCCCCGCAGACGCCGTGCTCGCAGCCGACGTGCGTGCCGGTCAGCCCCAGGTCGTGCCGCAGCGCGTCGGACAGCAGCCGCCGCACCGGCACGGTGGCTTCACGTGGAACACCGTTCACGGTGAGGTGGACGGTCCGCTCGGTGTCGACGGGAACGCTCACTCGAACTCCCCTGCGGCTTCCTCGGCGGCCTCGGCCAGCGTCCGCTCGGTCAGCACGCCCACCAGCAGCCGGCGGTAGTCGGCGCTGGCGTGCAGGTCGCCGTCCGGCTCGACCAGCGTGCGGGCCAGCGCGCCGGCGGCCGCCCAGTCGGCCTTCTCCACCGGGGAGCCGGCGACGGCGTCGGTCAGGTCGTGCACCTCGGGGGTAAGGCCTACCGAGATGTAGGAGGCCCGGACCGTCGCCACCCGGCGGTCCTCGTCGAGGGTGACGACGACGCCGGCGCCGCACACCGCGTAGTCGCCCTTCCGGCGGGCCACCTCGGCGAAGGCGGTGCCCGAGCGCGGCGGCAGGGCGGGGAAGAAGGCGGCGGTGACGACGGCGGCGCCGAGCAGCGAGGTCTCCAGCGGGCCGACGAACAGGTCCTGCCAGTCGACCTCGCGCTCGCCGGAGAGGGCCGCCACGGTCACCGAGCCGCCGGTCAGCGCGAGCACCGACGTCATCTCGCCGGCGGGGTCGGCGTGCGCGATCGAGCCGACCGTCGTCCCCCGGTTCCGGATCGCCGGGTGCGCGACGTTCGCCGTCGCCCGGGCCAGCAGCGGCTGCACCCGGGCGGCTCCCTCGTGCGCCAGCAGCCCCGCGTGCCGGACCAGCGCCCCCACCCGCACGCCGTCCCCGTTGACCTCGACGGTGTCGAGCCCGGGCACCCGGTTGAGGTCGACCAGCGTGGCCGGCGCCGCGAGCCGCATCGACAGCAGCGGAAGCAGCGACTGGCCCCCGGCCAGCACCTTGGCGCCCTCCTCGGCGGCGAGGACCTCGAGGGCCTCGGGCACCGAGCGCGGGTCGGCGTACCGGAAGGGAGCGGGTTTCACCGGGGCAGCGTGCCCTCTCCCGGGCCGCGGCCGGGTACGCCGGGCCGGCCGACCTCGTCGACCGAGGACGGGTCGGGGCTGACCTCGTCGCCGTGCACGTGGCCGAACGTCGTCCCCGCCGCGGGGTGTGATCCCTCGCGGAGCAGCGCGGCCTTCATGTCCGCCGGGGCCAGCGCCCGGGCGACGTGCCAGGCCAGCACGGCGACGATGGAGCCCAGCGCGATGCCGTTGAGCTGGTACCGGTCGTCGAATTGGATCGTGACGTTGCCGATCCCGATGATGATTCCGGCGGCCAGCGGCACCAGGTTGATCGGGTTGGCGAAGTCGACCCGGTTCTCCTTCCAGATCTTCGCGCCGAGCAGGCCGATCATCCCGTAGAGGACGACGGTGATCCCGCCGAGCACACCGCCCGGGACGATGTTGATCAGCGCGCCGAACTTGGGGATCAGCCCCAGCAGGATCGCCACCAGCGCGGCCACGTAGTACGCCGCCGTCGAGTAGACGCGGGTCGCCGCCATGACCCCGATGTTCTCCGCGTACGTGGTGGTGGGGGACCCGCCGACGGAGGTGGCGACGACGGTCGCGACGCCGTCGGCCATCACGGCGCGGCCCATCATCGGGTCGAGGTCGCGCTTGGTCATCTCGGCCACCGCCTTGACGTGGCCGACGTTCTCCGCGACCAGGGCGATGACCGCGGGGACGACCAGCAGCGAGAAGTTGAGCGAGAAGCTCGGCGCGGTGAAGTCCGGGAGGCCGAACCAGTCGGCGGTGGCGACGGAGTCGAAGTCGATCCGGTCGCGGGTGACGACCTCGCCGGTGCCGTCGGGCGAGGTGATCTGCCCGGCGGTGACGTCGAGCAGGACCGACAGCAGGTACCCGAAGACCAGCCCGAGCAGGATGGAGATGCGGGCGAGGAAGCCCCGCAGCGCCAGGGACGCCACGATGACGAACGCCATCGTCGCCAGCGCCACCCACTGGTCCTGCGGCCAGTACACGCCGGCGGCGACCGGCGCCAGGTTGAAGCCGATGAGCATGACCACCGCGCCGGTGACGGCGGGCGGCAGCAGCCTGTTGATCACGCCGAGGCCGGCGAAGTGGATGAGCACGCCCACGAGGGCGAGCACGGCACCGGCGATCAGGAGAGCGCCGACGACGTCGCCGGAGTCGCCGCCGTTGGCGCGGATCGCCGCCACACCGCCGACGAACGCCGCGCTGGTGCCCAGGTAGCTCGGCACCCGGTTCTTCACGATGATCAGGAAGATGATCGTCGCCACGCCGCTCATCATGATCGCGAGGTTGGCGTCCAGCCCCATGATCAGCGGGAAGACGAACGTCGCGCCGAACATGGCGACGACGTGCTGCGCGCCGATGCCGGCGGTCCGCGGCCAGGACAGCCGCTCGTCGGGTGCCACCGCCTCGCCCAGCGGCGGGGTCTTGCCGTCCCCGTAGAGCTTCCAGCCCAGCGCCATGCCCGCCTCCTCGACCCGCTCCTGGGACGCGGCCGGCTCCCCCGAACGGACGTTCCCGGCTCCCAGCGGGCGCCAATGTGACACGCACCGGGGACAGCGCGGAAGTACCTCAGTGCTAAATCGTCGTCGGCGGATGTCTCACCACTGAGGTACTCGGCCGGTACGGTCGGCGCGGTGAGCGAGCTTGCGAGCGAACCCATGGACAGAGCACTCCCGGGAGCGCGGGCGACGAGCGCCAGCGAGGAGGTCGCGTGACCGCACCCCCCGTCCGCCACGTCTCCCTGCGCAGCGGCGTGTACGCCGACTCGGTCCGGTTGATGCAGGTCAGCCGGGACGTCGGCGCTCGGAAGGGGGTCACCGCGGTGCTCGTCGCGATGGCCACGCCGCTGAACCTCGAGCTCGCCGCCGGCATGGGTCTGGCCCCTGCCGAGGGCGCCTCGCCCGACCAGCTGCTCGTCGCCGTCTCCGCTGCGGACGACGACGCGCTGGCCGCCGCGGTCGCCGCCGTCGACGCCGCCCTCGCCGCCCGCGAGCGCACCGCCGGCCCGGCGCAGGCCGTGCCGCTGTGCACCATCGGCGCCGGCCTCGACGCGCTGCCCACCGACGGTCCGGCGCTGGCGATCGTGAGCGTCCCGGGGCCGTACGCGGTCGCCGAGGCCGCCGACGCGATCGCCGCCGGGCGCAGCGTGCTGGTCTTCTCCGACGGCGTCCCGGTCGAGTCCGAGGTGGCGCTCAAGCGCGCCGCGCACGACGCCGGGGTGCTGGTCATGGGCCCCGACTGCGGGACGGCGATCGTGTCCGGCCTCGCGCTCGGCTTCGCCAACGTGGTCCGCCGCGGCCCGGTCGGGCTGGTCGCCGCGTCGGGCACCGGCGCCCAGCAGGTCTCCTGCCTGCTCGACACGGCCGGCGTCGGGGTCTCGCACGTCCTCGGCGTCGGCGGCCGCGACCTGTCGGAGGCGGTCGGCGGGCTGGCCACGCTCGACGCCCTGGCCCTGCTCGACGCCGACCCGGCCACCGAGCGGGTGCTGCTGGTGTCCAAGCCGCCGGCGCCGTCGGTGGCGGTGGCGGTCGCGGAGGTCGCCGCGGAGCTGTCCGTGCCGGTCCGCTCGGCCGCGCTGTCGGCGGAGAGCCCCGACCTCACCGCCGCGGTGGAGTCCCTGCTGCGGGACACGGGGGTCGCGGTGCCGGAGTGGCCGTCGCGTCCCGCCGCACGGCAGGCCGCCCCCGGCGCCGTCCTCAAGGGGCTCTACGCCGGCGGCACCCTCGCCGACGAGGCGATGCTCATCGCCGCTCCCGTGCTCGGCGACGTCCGCTCCAACACCCCGCTGCGCCCCGAGCTCGACGCTGCCCTCGACCCATCCGCCCCCGACCTGTCCGTCCCCGGGCACGTGGTGGTCGACTTCGGGGACGACGCCCTCACCGCCGGCCGGGCGCACCCGATGATCGACCCCACGCTGCGGCTCGAGGCGCTGGCCCGCATCGCGGCCTCCGGCGAACCCGCGGTCGTGCTGGTGGACGTCGTCCTCGGCCACGGCGCCGACCCCGACCCCGCTGCGACCCTGGCGCCCGCGCTGCGGGCGGCCGGGCTGCCCGCCGTCGTCGCGCTGGTCGGCACCGAGGCCGACCCCCAGTGCTGGTCGCGCCAGGCCGACGCGCTCGCCGCGGCCGGCGCGGCCGTCTTCGCCTCCAACGCGCAGGCCATCCGGCACGCGCTCGACCTGCTGGGAGCCGCGCGATGAGGGACCTGCTCTCCGGGACGCCGACGGTCGTCGCCGCGGGTGTCGACGTGTTCTCCGCCGCGCTGCGCGCCCAGGGCGCCGACGTGCACGACGTCGACTGGCGCCCACCCGGCTTCGGTGACCCCGCCGACCTCGCCGCGCTCGCGCTCGACCGGCGCCGGGCCGCGGCCAACCGCACCGCCGTCGAGCGGGTGATGGCCGCGGGGTCCCGGCTGGTCGACGTCCGGCCCGCGCGCGAGGTGCTCGGCCTGACCGACCGCACGCTGCTGCACGCCGGCCCGCCGATCGGCTGGGACGACGCGTCCGGGCCGCTGCGCGGCGCGCTCATCGGCGCCTGCCTGTTCGAGGGCTGGGCGGACACCGTCGAGGACGCCGAGCGGCTGCTGGCCTCCGGCGGGGTCGCGCTCGACCCGTGCCACCACCACTCGGCAGTGGGGCCCATGGCCGGCGTGACGAGCCCGTCGATGTGGACGTGGTGCCTGCAGGACCCGGTCACCGGCGGCCAGGCGTTCTGCAACCTCAACGAGGGCCTGGGCAAGGTGCTGCGGTACGGCGCCTACGGGGACGAGGTGCTCACCCGGCTGCGGTGGATGCGCGACGTCCTCGGGCCGGTGCTGCAGGCGGCGGTGCGCTCGATGGCCGAGCCGCTGGACGTCAAGGCGGTGCTCGCGCAGATGCTGCAGATGGGCGACGAGGGGCACAACCGCAACCGCGCCGGCTCGCTGATGACCCTGCGCGAGCTCGCGCCGGCGGCCGTGGAGGTGGACGCGCCGTCGTCCGACATCGCGGCGGTGCTGCGTTTCATCGGCGGCAACGAGCACTTCTTCCTCAACCTGGGCATGCCGACGGCGAAGCTGGCGATGGACGCCGCCCGCGGCGTGCCCGGTTCGACGATGGTGACCGTGATGTCCCGCAACGGGACCGAGTTCGGCATCCGGACCGCCGGCACCGGCGACCGCTGGTTCACCGGCCCGGCGAACACCCCGGTCGGCCTGTTCCTCGGCGACTACGGCCCGGAGGACGCCAACCCCGACATCGGCGACTCCGCGATCATGGAGACCTACGGCGTCGGCGGGTTCACCATGGCCGCGGCGCCGGCGATCGTCCGGTTCGTCGGCGGCACCGTGCCCGACGCGCTGGCCACCACCGAGCGGATGTACCAGCTGACCCTGGCCGAGAACCCGGCGATGCAGGTGCCGATCCTCGGCTTCCGCGGCTCACCGACCGGCATCGACGTCCTCGCCGTGGCGCGCACCGGGTGGCTGCCGCAGATCAACACCGGCATGGCCGGACGGGTGGCCGGCACCGGGCAGGTCGGCGCCGGGCTGGTGCAGCCGCCGCGCGAGTGCTTCGAGCAGGCGCTGGCCGCGCTGGCGCAGGAGGCCCGCACCGCCACCTGACCGCGGGTCCCCCGTCCCGCCGGGCGGTTCAGTCCAGGCCGCGGGCCCGGAGGGAGCGCAGCTCGGCGAAGACCTGCCTGCGGATGAGGTCCTCGGTCTTCTCGTGCAGCCCGATGAAGCGGAACGTCAGCTCCGGACGGCGGTCCCGGTGCCGGATCTGCCGGATCACCTCGGCCTGGCAGACGACCTCGTCGTCGACGAAGGAGAGGCGGAGGGGGACGACCGCCCCTGCGCCAGGGAGGCCGTCGCCGGTGCGACCCTCAGGAGCGTCCTCGACGGCGGGCTCGGGGTCGCTGCCGCCGGTCGGGTCCGTGCGGCCGGCGGAGACCTCGAACGCGACCCGGGTGCCGGCCTCGCTGACGTCGACCGTCGTCCCCGGCACCTCGGCGGTGCCGACGGTCATGCGCACGGGCACGCTCAGTGGCGCCCGGACCGCGGATCGGCGCTGGCCCCTCGTGGCCGGCCCGGTCGGACGCAGCCGCCACACCGGCGTCGCGCCGGGTTCCGAGGCCATGAGCTCCACCGGGAGGGACCGCAGCTCGGCCGCGGCGCGCCACACCAGCTCCAGGCGTTCCCCGACCGGGAGGGCGGCCCGGCGCCGGTCCCGGTCCTCGCCCACCGTCACCACGATCTCGGCGTCGTCCGCCGACTCGACCCAGCTGACGAGCACCTCGCCTCGTCCACCGACCACCACGTCGACCACGTCCCGCTGCTCGGGGAAATCGACACCGGGGGTACCCGCCACGGGTCCTCCTGCACAGATAGAGGGAGAACAGGTCTCGAACTGACCGGTACCGTAGCGTTCGAACTGCAGTGTGTGATGATCCGAACACGATGAGTTCAGTGAACCGGGTCACTGCTCACGGTCGTCGGCGCCGGCTCGTCGTCGAGCACTCCTCCCGCTGATGCTGGGAGGCGTGGACTCCCGCGACGTCGTCCGGCGCAGCAAGCGGCTCTCCCACGTGCTGCGTCACGCTCCCAGCAGCGTCGGGCTGACCCTCGACGCCGCCGGCTGGGTGGACGTCGGCGACCTGCTCGCCGCCCTCGGCTGGACCCGGGCCGAGCTGGAGCGTGTCGTCGTCACCAACGACAAGCGCCGGTTCGCCCTCGACGGGACCGGCACCCGGATCCGCGCCAGCCAGGGCCACAGCGTCGCCGTCGACCTCGGCTACGTCCCCGAGCCGCCGCCCCCGGTCCTGTTCCACGGGACGGCGGAGCGGAACCTGCCGGCCATCGAGGCCGAGGGGCTGCGGCCCGGACGCCGGCACGCGGTGCACCTGAGCCCCGACGAGGTCACCGCCCGACGGGTCGGGGCGCGGCACGGGCGAGCCGTCGTCCTGCAGGTGGACGCTGCGGGGATGGCGGCATCCGGCATCGTCTCCACCCGCTCGGCGAACGGCGTGTGGCTGGTCGACGCCGTTCCGCCCGCCTTCCTCACCGTCGTCGGCTGACAGTGCCTGATCGCGCGGGTCCGGTCCAGGTCGGAGCGGGCTCAGCCGGGCAGTGCGTCCAGCGGCATCCCGACGTACAGCATCCCGAACAGCTCCCCGTCGGCCGCCCACCGAAACCGGATCGGCCCGATGGGCAGTGCGCCCCCACGCCAGGTCGCGGTCCGTCACCCGAGGGAAGGCGCGCCGCACCCGCCGTTCCCGGCCCGTCGGCCGTCGTCGTCGGCCGCAGTGCCCTCAGGCGCTGATCATGGGGTCGTCGCCGTACGACGCGCCGGACGACGGCGGGTCCTCGAGCAACGACCCCATGATCAACACGGGGACGGCGGAGTCCCGGGCCTCGCTCGAGGCGCGACTGCGCGCCCCGGTCCGCTCCTCCCTCGCAGAGCTCGCTGCGACGCTCCCGCGGCTGTCGTCAGACGCGGACGATCGCCGCCACCGGACCGCCCCCCGACGGGCCCTGGTGCACCGCCGCCACCGACACGAACACCGCCGGATCCCCGGTCACCGAGGCGGCCACCCCGCCCACGGTCGCCTTGATCTGCCGGTGCCAGAACACGTCGGAGTCGTCGAGCATCGCGTTGCGCCGGCCACGGACGTAGCCGGTCGGGTCGGCCTCGCACTTGAGGAAGACGTTGACCAGCCGGTCGCCGAGGTCGCTGGGGTGCGGCCGCTCGGGCAGCTCCAGGCCGGCGTGGCGGATCGCGTTCCAGATGCCGTCCTGGTCCAGGGCGTCGCGCATCACCGAGTGGCCGATCCGGTAGGCGCCCCCGTGCCCGCGCGCGTTGCCGACGACGACGATCTGCGCCCGGTCCAGCTCCACGCCCGAGGAGCACGAGGCCACCGCGCTGTACAGCGACAGGTCGCGCATGACCTGCTCCTGACCCGGCATCTCGATCTCGCCGAGGGCCACCGCGATGCCCAGCGCCGTCGTCCCGTTGGACAGGTCCATCGAGCCGTGCGGCTCGTCGTAGTACGTGTCCTTGCCGCGGGCCTTGGCGTCGCGGATGGTCTCGCTGGTCAGCAGCGGCGTCTTGGTCTGCACGTAGTGGACGTCGGCCGGATCGGTGATGCCCGCCTCCGCCATCGCCCGGCGCACGCCCTCGGCCACCTTCTCCACCATCGCGATGCGACCGATGTCCTCGGGCAGCAGGACGTCGCTCATCGCGTAGCCGACGGTCAGCCGCGGCTCGTCCGTCCTCTCCACCGCGTCCTCGGGCAGCGTCGCGAAGACGGTCGCGTGCGGGCTGATGACGCCGTCCGTGCCGCCCGACCACACGATCGGGATCTCCCCGACCTCGTCCTTGGACCGGCTGCCCTTCTCCAGCAGCACTTCGCGGAAGGCCCGGTCGGCGATGATCCGCGTGTAGTCGTTGACCCCGCCGTTGCCCTCCGTCTTGCCGATGACGGCGACGACCCGGTCGGCCTCCATGACGCCCTCGTCGATGAGCTTCGCCAGCTCGGAGGCGTCGCTGACGTTGTGCAGCGGGACCTTGCGGACCTCGATGGGTGCGGGCACGGAGCTTCCTCTCACTGAGCGTTCACGACGGTGCCGACGTCATCGCGCGTGACGGCGTCGGCGATGTGCTCGAGGGACGTGATGACGGCGCGGGCCCCGCTCCCCTCCACGAAGCGCAGCGCGGCCTCGACCTTGGGGCCCATCGAGCCGCGGCCGAACTCCCCGGCGGCCGCGTGCGCGCGCAGCGCGGCGGGGGTGACCTGCCCGAGCGGCCGGGCGGCGGGGGTGCCGTACCCGACGAGCACCTGCGGGACGTCGGTCGCGATCACCAGCGTGCCGGCCTCGAGGTCGCGGGCCAGCAGCGCGGCGGTGAGGTCCTTGTCGACGACGGCCTCGACGCCGTGCAGCGCTCCGCCGGTGCCGTCCTCCACCACCGGGACGCCGCCCCCGCCGGCGCAGACGACGACGAAACCGGCCGCGAGCAGCGCCTCGACGGCCGGCACGTCGACCACCCTTCGCGGCTCGGGCGAGGCGACGACCCGCCGCCAGCCGCGCTCGCCGCGGTCCTCCCACACCTGCCCGTGCGCCATGGAGCGCTCGGCCCGCTCGCGCGGCAGGTAGCGGCCGACGGGCTTGGAGGGCTCGCGGAAGTGCGGGTCGTCGGCGTCGACGAGGGTCCGGGTGACCAGGACGGCGGTGCGCTGCGGCAGCCCGCGGGCGGACAGGGCGGCGTCCAGCTCGTTGGCCAGCGTGAAGCCGATGGTCGCCTGGGTCTGGGCGACGCACCAGTCCAGCGGCACGGGCGGGACCTCGTGCGCGGCCAGCTCGTTCTTGACCAGCAGGTTGCCCACCTGCGGCCCGTTGCCGTGGGTGAGCACCACCGGGACGCCGGTGGCCACCACCGCCGCGACGTGCCGGCAGGCCGCCGCGATCGCGTCACGCTGCGCGCGGGGTGTCGCCGAGCCGTCCGGGCCGGTCATCGCGTTGCCGCCGAGGGCGATGACGACGCGGCCGGGGGTCACCCCGGCGACCCTAGCCCGAGATGCCTCAGCGCTGAAGTACCTCAGCGGCGCCAGAAGTCGAAGGCGTCCCGGCCGGGCCGGAAGCCGGCGGCCTCGACGACGTCCACCGCGAGGTCGAAGTGCTGGCCGACGCCGGCCGGCTGGTGGGCGTCGCTGCCGAAGCTGACCGCCTCGCCGCCCTCCTCGAAGAACCAGCGCACCTGGTCGACCGACGCGAGCGGGCTGGTCGTGTTGACCTCGAGCGCCCGGCCGGTCCCGGCCAGCGCGCGGAACACCGCCCGGTACTCCTCCTCGTAGTCCTTCTCGGAGTACCGGTCACTGCCGCCGGGCCAGTACCGCCGCGGGAAGTCGACGTGGGCGAGCACCTCGAAGACGTCGCTGGTCTCGACCATGTCGACCACCTCGGCCAGGTAGCGGCGCATCGTGCTGTCCGGGTCGGGATAGAGCAGCCGGCCGATGCCGTAGAGCCGGCCGTCCTGGCTCAGCGAGTGCAGGGAGCCGAGCACCCGGTCGACGGGGGAGTCGCGCAGGTGGGCGGCGACGCTGGCGGCGAACAGGTGCGGCTCGCCGGTCTCCACGCCCGACCAGACACGCAGCTCGGGGAAGCGCTCCCGGCACTCCTCCAGCTCGGCGAAGTAGCCCTCGACGTCGATCGGCAGGTGCCGGGAGGCGTGCCGGTCGACCAGCCCGTCGGCGGTCGCACGGTCCTCCGGCGTCCACGTCGTGAAGTCGAGGTGCTCGGTGAAGGCGATGGCGGGCAGGCCCCGGGCCACCGCCCGCTCGCACGCGCGCACCATCGTGGAGGAGTCGGAGGTGTCCCAGGACCACCTGGTGTGCACGTGGTTGTCCGGTGGTCGCATCGTGTGTGGATTGTCCTCCCCCGTCCCCAGGATCCGCGCGGCGGCCGGTCCCGTCGTCCCGGGTGCCTACTGTCGGGTGCCATGACCACCGCCGCGCCGTCCGCCGACCTGGCCACCGAGGCCCTCGTGGTCCTCCGCGAGCTGACCGGCCGGCCCGACGCCGAGTTCCGCGAGGGGCAGGACGCCGCCGTCGCCGCGCTGGTCGAGCGCTCGGAGCGGGCGCTGGTCGTGCAGCGCACCGGGTGGGGCAAGTCGGCGGTCTACTTCGTCTCCACCGCGCTGCTCCGGCGCCGCGGCGCCGGCCCCACCCTGCTGGTCAGCCCGCTGCTCGCGCTGATGCGCGACCAGGTCGCGGCCGCCGCGCGCGCCGGCATCCGCGCCGTCGAGATCTCCAGCGCCAACGCCACCGAGTGGGACGACGTCGCCGCCGCGCTGGCCGCCGACGACGTCGACGTCCTGCTGGTCTCCCCGGAGCGGCTGACCAACCCGCGCTTCCGCGAGGAGCAGCTGCCGGGCCTGGTCGCCCGGTGCGGCCTGCTCGTCGTCGACGAGGCCCACTGCGTCTCCGACTGGGGGCACGACTTCCGGCCCGACTACCGCCGCATCCGCGACCTGCTGGGCACCCTCCCGGCCGGGACGCCGGTGCTCGCCACGACCGCCACCGCGAACGAGCGGGTGGTCGCCGACGTCGCCGAGCAGCTCGGCGCCGGTGGCGTGGGCGTGACGACGGTGCGGGGCCCGCTGGCCCGCGACTCGCTGCGCCTCGGCGTGCTCCGGCTGCCCACCGACCGGGCCCGGCTGGCCTGGCTGGCCGCCCACCTCGGCGACCTGCCGGGCAGCGGCATCGTCTACACGCTGACCGTCGCGGCGGCCGAGGAGACCGCCGCGCTGCTGCGCGACGCCGGCCACGAGGTGCGCGCCTACACCGGCAGGCTCGACGACGCCGACCGCAAGGACGCCGAGGAGGCGCTGCGTGAGAACCGGGTCAAGGCGCTGGTGGCCACCTCCGCGCTCGGCATGGGCTTCGACAAGCCCGATCTCGGGTTCGTCGTCCACCTGGGGGCGCCGTCGTCGCCGGTCAGCTACTACCAACAGGTGGGCCGCGCCGGTCGCGCCGTCGAGCACGCCGACGTGCTGCTGCTGCCCGGCCCCGAGGACCTCGCGATCTGGCAGTGGTTCGCCACCTCCTCCATGCCGCGGGAGGACCACGCCGCCGCGGTGCTGTCCGCGATGGCCGACGGCAAGGCCTGGTCGGTGGCGCGGCTGGAGACGGTGGCCGACGTCCGCCGGTCCCGGCTGGAGCTGCTGCTCAAGGTGCTCGCCGTCGACGGCGCGGTGGAACGGGTGCAGGGCGGCTGGCGGTCCACCGGCCGCCCGTGGGTCTACGACGCCGACCGCTACGCCCGCGTCACCCGTACCCGGGAGGCCGAGCAGCGGGCGATGATCGCCTACGCGAAGCCGGTCGACGAGGCGCGGTGCCGGATGGCCTTCCTGCAGGAGGCCCTCGACGACCCCACCGCCGCGCCCTGCGGTCGCTGCGACGTCTGCGCGGGCCCCTGGTACTCCTCCGACGTCCCGGAGGGCGCCGCCCAGGCCGCCTCGGCAGCGCTCGACCGCCCCGGCGTGGAGCTCGCTCCGCGCGCCCAGTGGCCGACCGGCGTCGACCGGCTCGGCGTCGAGGTGAAGGGAAAGATCGCGCCCGGCGAGCAGCTCGACCCGGGCCGGGCCGTCGCCCGGCTGACCGACCTGGGCTGGGGCCAGCGGCTGCGCACCCTGCTCGGGGACGACGGCGTCGGCGGGGTGGTCGACCTCGAGGCCCCGGGGCTGGAGGAGGACCCGGACGCCGCGTTCGACGTGCCGGTGCGGCGCACGCCATCGGACGTCCCGCTGGACGAGGAGCTGCTGCGGGCCTGCGCGCGGGTGCTGGCCGCCTGGGACTGGGCCGAGCGCCCTGCCGCGGTGGTCGCCGTTCCCTCCCGCCGCCGTCCCCGCCTGGTCACCGGGCTGGCGCAGGGTCTGGCCGGGCTCGGCCGGTTGCCGTACCTCGGCGAGCTGTCCCTGGCGCACGGCGGTCCGACCGGCCAGCCCGGCGGCAACAGCGCCTTCCGACTGGCGGGGGTGTGGCAACGGATCGTCGTCGGCCCGGAGCTGCGGGAGCGGCTGGCCCAGCTGGGCCCGGTGCCGGTCCTGCTGGTCGACGACCTCGCCGACTCCCGCTGGACCATGACCGTCGCCGGTCGTGAGCTGCGCCTGGCCGGCGCCTCCCGCGTCTTGCCCTTCGCGCTGGCCCTCACCGCCTGACGGAGGACCCGGCCTCCTCGCCACGCGCAGGCTCGTGGCGGGAGCCGGGACGGGTCGCGCTCCGATCACGACCGCGGCGTCGCACCTTCTCGTACGCATGTTCGATCGGGCGTAGCCTCCGTCCATGTCGCTCGCGCACCAGCCGTCGATGTGGGACCTCGCCGAAGAGGCCACGCTCGGTCCGCTCGAGGTCACCCGGCACCACCTCGGCCGCGGCGCCTGGGTCGACCACCTGCCCGGCTGGGTCCAGGGGTCCGACGAGGTCCTCGAGGTGCTGCTCGGGGACCTCGGCTGGCGGGCCGATCGGCGGCAGATGTACGAGCGCGAGGTCGTCGTCCCTCGCCTGCTGCGGTGGTACGGCGGGGACGAGCCGCTGCCGCACCCGCTGCTGACCCAGGCACGGGAGGCGCTCACCGGCCACTACCGGTCAGAGCTCGGCGAACCCTTCGTCAGCGCCGGCATGTGCCTCTACCGCGACGGGCGGGACAGCGTCGCCTGGCACGGTGACCGGCTCGGCCGTGGCCGCAGCGCCGACACGATGGTGGCGATCGTGTCCTTCGGGTCCCCGCGGCCGCTGCTGCTCCGCCCGGTCGGAGGCGGGGAGAGCCTGCGCTACCCCCTGGGGCACGGCGACCTCGTCGTCATGGGGGGCTCCTGCCAGCGCACGTGGGAGCACTGCGTCCCGAAGACGACGAAGCCCGTGGGCCCCCGGGTGAGCGTGCAGTTCCGTCCCCGTGGTGTTGCCTGACCCCGGTGCGCCGCTGGAACGGAGCCCGCGGGTGCCTCCGGAGGCCTCGACCAGAGGCCGCGTCGTGGACCCCGTCGGGACGCCGCGGCGCAGTGGCCGGCCACCCACCTCCGGCTCCATGACGAGGAGCGCGGATGCGGTGGGACGACCTTCCGCCACACGTCTCCGGACGAGTGGCCGCCCAGCCTCCCGAGGGCATCGTCGGTCCTGGTGACAGGGCCGGCGGAGAGGACCGCAGCCCCGCTCCGGACCCCCGTGCGAGGGTCTCCCAGAGTGGTGTACTGTTCCCTCTGCACCGAGCGAGAACGGACCGGGCCGCCAGCCTGGTCAACCGCCGGACGAGCCCCTGAGGCTCGACCGTTGCGGAGCGCGGTGTACAACGGAGATATCGTCTCGAACGAAGGCCGAGAAGGCTGGAGCACGAGTGCGTCCGCTCCTTGAGAACTCAACAGCGTGCCGAAAGTCAGTGCCAAGTTTGAACCCCTTTTGTGGGTTTCTTTGGGTTGATTGACATCAAGAGT
>NZ_FRDM01000104.1 GCF_900143215.1 Geodermatophilus obscurus
CGCCGCCACGAGCGCCGCCAGCTGCTCGTAGGACGGAGCGGTCACGGACCGATCGTTCACACCCCGACCGGGATCACCCGATCACGACACGCGAGCGAGGACCTGAACAGTCACATCTGGAGAAGGCAGCCCGGACGCCGTGCGTCGACGACCGAGGAGATCCGCCGGAGCCCACGGAAGTGCTGGAGCGGCTCACCGCCGAGCGGATCGGACGCCGGGAGCTATGGCCGCTTGATCCCGGCGCCTGGGACGAGGACACCTTCTACGACCTCATTGAGATGGTGCACGACCTGGTGGCCCGCCCTCGGGACCGCTGGACGCACGACTTCGGCGACTGCGGGTTCCACTACGGCTCCTTCGCCGTCCGCACCGGACAAGCGGTGTACCGCTGGAGAGTCAACGAGCTACTCGCCCGGCACGGGGCCGATGTCCGGCTGGCCGACAACGGCGAAGACGCCGGGCGCTTGGTGCACATCGCCGGGGACGACCGGGACGAGCTGGTCGAACGGGCGCTGGCCACTCCGGACCCGCGAGACCGGGACGCCGTCCGCCATGCGATCGCCCTGTTCCGCGGCCGCGGGGCCACCCGGGAGGAAAAGCGCAGCGCAGCCGCGGCTTTGGCCCGGGTTCTCGAGGACCGCCGAGCGCTGCTCAAGCAGGAGCTGTTCAGTAAGGACGAGGGCGCCCTCTTCCAGATCGCCAACGAGTTCGACATTCGCCACCGGGGGGTCCGCGGACCCCACGGCAAGGCGCAACAGGAGGACTACGCCGACGTCTTCCTGGACTGGGTGTTCTGGTGGTACCTGGCCACCGTCGAGCTCACCGACCGGCTGCTCGCCGAGCAGAGCTCGACCCCGTGACTGCCTCGGCCGACCACCCCGCCGGGGCGCCGGCCCGGACCGCCAGCCCGGGCGCCGGCGACGCCGTCACCCTGTTGCAGGGCATACCACTGTCGCCGGAGGAGGCGGCCTACGTGGAGGCGGCGCGGGCGGCGAACACGCTGCGCGGCTACCGCTTCGACTGGGCCGAGTTCACCGCCTGGTGCACCCGCGCCGGGCTGGAGCCGCTGCCGGCGGCGCCGGCGACGATCACCGGCTACCTGACCGCACTGGCCGGCCGCGGCGCCAGGGTCGGCACGATGAGCCGCCGACTGAGCGCGATCAAGTTCGCTCACCAGCTGCGCGACCTGCCCGACCCCACCCGCAACGCCCGGGTGGTCGCCGTCTGGGAGGGCATCCGCCGCACCCACGGCGC